>CBDIIE010000017.1:0-429962 GCA_965279605.1 Rhodoglobus sp. | reverse complement strand
TGGACCAGCCTCCGTACGTGCCGGTCACCGCGATCGAGGTGCACGGGGCATCCGACTCTCCCTCGACGGTGCTGCTCGCGGCGTGGCTTCAGTCACAGCTCAAGGTGAAGGTTGACCTCGTTGTCTCCTCGGCATCCAAGGGGGCCACGGGCATCGAGTCCGTGCACCTGACCCGGAAGAACGGTCAGATCCGGTTGGATCGTACGGCGCCGAACATTGCCACCCTTCAGCAGCCGGACCAGCCCACTCACGACATCTCGCTTCCGCGTCGGAACCTCCGCGATTGCCTCGCGGAGGAGTTGCGCAGGCTCGACCCGGACGATCTCTACGGTGATGTCATTCGTCGTGGGGTGCCGGCACTGACCACACCAACAAGCTCACGTAAGGTCGGAGGATGAGCAATGAACGCCGAGTGATCGTCCACCCCGACAAGGAATCACTCGCAGGATCCGTCGCGGCCCGCTTCATCACCAAGGTTGTTGATCTCATCGATGAGTTTGACGAGGCAACCGTTGTCCTCACCGGGGGAACGATGGGCATCGCTGTGCTCGCGGCGATCAACTCGTCCCCCGCGCGCGACAGCGTGGACTGGTCCCGTGTGAACTTCTGGTGGGGAGACGAGCGGTGGTTGCCCGCCGGCGACCCGGATCGCAACGAGACGCAAGCGCGAGCTGCTCTGCTGGACCACGTGAGCGTCGATCCAGCGCGGGTCCACGCTTGTGGCCACTCGGACTCTGGAATAGAGCTGGATGCTGCGGCGGCCGCGTACGCGCAGGAACTCGCCGCACACGCCCCACGGGCCGGGGCTCAGCCTCATTTCGACATCACGTTCCTGGGGATGGGCCCTGATGGTCACGTCGCCTCGCTCTTCCCGGAACGCTCGGGAATCAGGGAGACTGTCGCGACAGTTATCCCCGTGCGAAACTCCCCCAAGCCTCCACCCGAGCGCCTGAGCCTGACACTCCCGGTGATCAACTCCTCGGCGCGCGTATGGCTGGTGGTTGCGGGAGCCGACAAGGCGTCAGCGCTTGGTCTCACCCTCGCTGGCGCGAGTATCAACGAGGTGCCCGCGGCGGGCGTCGAGGGACGCAGGCGCACGCTCTTTTTTGTTGATGCCGAGGCGGCAGCAGAGGTACCCGAAAACCTCATCGACCCCGGTCAGTTCTGGACCGGGGCCGACGACACCGGCTCGTAGCCGGATAGCTTGTGTGGGCTAGTTGCCCGCCGTACCACGTCGCTCACGCAACTGGGTGAGGGCCTCGTCGAGCAACTGTGCGGCTTCTTCCTCGGTGCGGCGCTCCTTCACGTACGCGAGGTGGGTCTTGTAGGGCTCAAGCTTGGCTACCGACGGTGGATTGTCCTTGTCGCGACCAGCGGGCAGGCCCGTCGACGGCGAGTCGATGATGTCGGGGATTTCCTCGTCGGGCAGGTTGGCGGCAAAGTACCGCACCGTCTCGTTCCCCAGCTCATCCCAGTAGGAGACCTGAATTCGGTCGGCGTGATAACCGCGGTCCTGTTCGCCCATTGGTCCCGCGCCGACGCGCGAGCCACGAATTGCGCTGCCACCTGATGCCATGATGCCCCTATCGAAGGTTCGAAACTACGCGCTGAACTTGGTGATCAGTCCCAGCACCACAATGCAACTGATCCACACCACAGCGAGGATGACCGTGATCCGGTTGAGGTTACGCTCCGCGACCCCCGACGCTCCGAGGTTCGACGTCACGCCGCCGCCGAACATGTCGGAGAGGCCACCTCCGCGTCCGCGGTGCAGCAGGATGAGAAGTGTCAGCAGCAGTGACGTGATGCCCAGCACAACCTGAAGCACAACCTCGAGAATTTCCACGGGATACCTTTCGAAAAGCCTCAGTAAGTATAACGGCCACGTCTCATCGGCGTGGTCGCGCGGTATGCCGTGGCGACCTAGGTGCCGACGTGCTTCTGGAAGCGGGCGATGCTCGCAAACTCGGCGACGTCCAGGCTCGCGCCGCCCACGAGGGCACCATCGATGTTTGGCTCTCGCATAAGCGCCGCGATGTTGCCCGATTTCACCGAGCCACCATAGAGAATACGAGTGGCTTGGGCGACATCCGAGCCCAACACCGACGCGAGCGTCTCGCGGAGCTTCGCGGCAACCTCCTCGGCCTGTTCCGGCGTTGCGGCCTGCCCTGATCCGATTGCCCACACGGGCTCGTACGCGACCACGATTTCTGGAGTGCCCGTCAGCCCCTCAAGTGCCGCCGTCAGCTGTGCCACGGGAACTGCACTCGGGCCATGCTTCTCAAGATCCTCGGCGGTCTCGCCCACGCACAACACGGGGACAAGGCCGTGGCGCAGGGCCGCGGCGACCTTGCGAGCGAGCTGCTCGTCGGTCTCGCCGTGGAGGGTGCGACGCTCCGAATGGCCAATGAGGACGTAACGGCACTCGAGCGCCGAGAGAAACGCACCCGAGATTTCGCCGGTGAATGCGCCCGAGTCGTGCTCGGAGAGGTCCTGCGCGCCGTAGACAACCTCAAGCTTGTCCGCCGACACGAGCGTCTGAACCGAGCGGAGATCAGTAAAGGGAGGGAACACCGCCACCTCCGACCCACTGATGCCGAAGTCATGGTTGGCATCCTTCAGAGTCCACGCCAGCTTCTGCACGGTGGCGATCGCCTGGAGATGGTCGAGGTTCATCTTCCAGTTGCCCGCAATAAGCGGAACACGAGTGTTTACTGCCATCCGAGGACCTCCAGTCCAGGTAGACGCTTGCCCTCAAGGAACTCGAGGCTCGCGCCACCACCGGTCGAAATGTGCCCGAACTGGTCGTCCGAGAAGCCCAAGGCGCGGACCGCGGCGGCGGAGTCTCCCCCACCCACAACGCCAAATCCATCGAGTTGGGTCAGCGCGGAAGCCACGGCACGCGTTCCTGCGGCGAACGGTGCCAACTCAAACACTCCCATGGGCCCGTTCCAGAACACCGTCTTCGACGACGCGATGACCTCAGCGAAGTTCGCACCACTCTCGGGGCCAATGTCCAGGCCCAGGCCCGACGCCCCAAACGGTGTGTCCTCGATGGCGTCCGCCGAAGTCACGACGTGCTCCGCGTCGGCCCCAAATTTGGAGGCAACAACAATGTCGGTGGGCAGCACAATCTCCACGCCAAGGTCGGCAGCCCGCGTGAGGTACTCACGGACCGTCGCGACCTGATCCTCCTCAAGGAGGCTCGCGCCTACCTTGTGCCCCTGGGCGACGAGGAAGGTGAACAACATGCCGCCGCCGATCAGCAGCGTGTCCACCTTCGGGAGAAGGGCGTCGATCACACTGAGCTTGTCCGACACCTTCGAGCCGCCCAGAACCACCGCGTAGGGCTTCTCGGGACTAACCGTCAGGCGCTCCAGGACACCCAGTTCCTGCTCGATCAGGAGACCCGCAGCACTCGGGAGCGCCTCCGCGAGCTCATACACGCTCGCCTGCTTGCGATGAACCACGCCAAACCCATCGGAGACAAAGGCGTCGCCAAAACGGGCAAGCTTGGCCGCGAACGCGGCGCGCTGCGCTTCGTCCTTGGACGTCTCAGGTGCGTTGAAGCGAAGGTTCTCGAGCAGCGCCACATCGCCGTCCTCCAGCCCCGAAACGGCGTCCTCAGCCGCAGAGCCAACGGTGTCGTGCGCGAAGACGACTGGCTTGCCCAGAAGCTCACAGAGGCGCTGAGCAACGGGCTCGAGGCTGTAGCGTGCATCCGGCTCACCGTCGGGTCGGCCGAGGTGGGAGATGATCACGAGGCGCGCGCCAGAGTGGATCAGGGCGTTGAGCGTGGGAAGCGAGGCGCGGATGCGGCCATCGTCCGTGATCTGACCGTCCTTGAGGGGAACGTTCAGATCACAGCGGACGATGACACGCTTGCCGCGCAGGTCCCCGAGGGACCCGAGGGTGCGGATCGACATGGTGTGTTGTGACTAGAGGCGAGCGCCGACGTACTCGGTCAGGTCAACGAGACGGTTCGAGTAGCCCCACTCGTTGTCGTACCAAGACGCAACCTTAACCTGATCGCCGATGACCTTCGTGAGGCCGGCGTCGAAGATTGACGAGTGCGGGTCGCCCACGATGTCGCTAGAGACGATCTCGTCTTCGGTGTACTTGAGGATGCCCTTGAGCGGGCCCTCGGCAGCCGCCTTGTAGGCCGCATTGATCTCCTCGACGGTCACCGGGCGGCTCGCCGTGACGGTCAGGTCGGTGATCGAGCCCGTGATGACGGGAACCCGCAGGGCGTAGCCGTCGAGCTTGCCCACGAGCTCGGGGATCACCAGACCAAGCGCCTTGGCGGCACCCGTCGACGTCGGGATGATGTTGGCCGCCGCGGCGCGTGCACGACGCAGGTCCGAGTGCGGGCCATCCTGCAGGTTCTGGTCGGCAGTGTAGGCGTGGACGGTAGTCATCAGACCCCGCTCGATGCCGAAGTTCTCCATAAACACCTTGGCGAGCGGCGCCAGGCAGTTCGTCGTGCAGGATGCGTTGGAGATGATCGTGTGAACCGCGGGGTCGTAGGTGTCCTCGTTCACCCCAAGAACCAGGGTGGCGACGTCGGCGCCGCTAGCGGGCGCGGACACGATGACCTTCTTTGCGCCGGCGGCAATGTGCTTGGCCGCGTCCTCGGACTTGGTGAATCGACCGGTGGACTCGATGACGATGTCGACACCGAGGTCGCCCCACGGGAGGTTCGCCGGGTCGCGCTCCTCGAAGACACGAATGGCCTTGCCGTTGACGACGATCTGCTCTCCGTCGTACTCGACGGTGGCGTCGAGACGCCCGGTGATCGTGTCGTACTTGAGCAGATGCGCGAGGGTCTTGTTGTCGGTCAAATCGTTGACCGCGACAATCTCCAGGTCGCTGCCCTTGGCAAGCGCCGCCCGGAAGAAGTTGCGGCCGATGCGGCCGAATCCGTTGATACCGATCTTGACGGTCACTATGGCTCCGATACTGCTAACGCGTCCCTCGACGCTCTGTTGGCTGGTGTGTGGTGGTGGAAAAGTGTGGCCGGGGCATCACGCCCCGGCCACGATGCCGCTATGACAGTACCAGCAGCCCGTCAGACTTTTCGCGCGCCACCGAGAAGCGCTCCTGGACGTTCGCCCAGTTGGCGATGTTCCAGAAGGCCTTCACGTAGTCGGCGCGAACATTCTTGTAGTCGAGGTAGTACGCGTGCTCCCACACGTCGAGCAGGAGAAGGGGCACGGAACCGGCCGCGAAGTTCGACTGCTGGTCGAAGAACTGGTTGATGATGAGATTCTTGCCAATCGAGTCCCACATGAGCGCAGCCCATCCGGAGCCCTGCACACCCAGCGCCGCGGCGGTGAAGTGTGCCGTGAACTTGTCGAATGACCCGAAGTTGTCGTCGATGGCGCTCGCCAGCTCACCGGTGGGCTTGTCGCCGCCGTCCGGCGAGAGATTGGTCCAGAAGATCGAGTGGTTGACGTGGCCACCGAGGTTAAACGCGAGGTCCTTCTCGAGCTTGTTCACGGCGCCAAGGTCGCCTTTGTCGCGGGCTTCGGCCAGAGCCGCAAGAGCGGCGTTTGCGCCCGTCACGTAGGCCTGGTGATGCTTGCTGTGGTGCAGCTCCATGATCGTGCCACTGATGCTTGGCTCGAGTGCGGAGTAGTCATACGTCAGTTCAGGAAGGGTGTAGTCAGCCATCGTCTTCTCCTAGCAGGTTGCTCCCGGGCGCCCACGCGGGGCACGCTCTCGGGGTGACTTTTCCAGTCTAGTCACCACAACTGCGGCGCTCCCGGGCTGATTCCCGATCGACTACTCCTCGTCGAAATCGGGCGGCAGATTCGCGTCGGTACCCGGGATTCCCTCGTCGGAGGCACGCTTGTCGGCCATGGCCAGAAGGCGACGGATGCGCCCGGCCACGGCATCCTTGGTCATCGGCGGATCCGCGTGGTGACCAAGCTCATCGAGGCTCGAGTCCCGGAAGCGCAGCCGAAGTTCGCCCGCGTAACGGAGGTGCTTGGGAACGTCGTCGCCGAGGATCTCGAGCGCACGCTCCACACGCGCACACGCGGCAACTGCTGCCTGCGCCGAGCGACGCAAATTGGCATCGTCAAAGTTGACCAGCCGGTTCGCCGTGGCACGGACCTCCCGGCGCTGGCGCAGCTCGCCCCACGCGGCGAGGCTGCGTTGCCCACCCATGATCTCAAGCATGTTTCCGATGGCCTCGCCATCGCGGATGACAACCCGATGGACACCTCGTACCTCGCGGGCCTTGGCGGCGACGCGAAGGCGTCCTGCGGCGCCCACCAGGGCCATGGCGGCCTCATTGCCGGGGCAGGTGACCTCCAGCGCGGCAGAGCGCCCGGGATCGGTCAGAGAGCCAGCAGCAAGAAAGGCACCCCGCCAGACGGCAGCGAGTTCATCGCGGTTGCCGGTAGTCAAACGGTTGGGGAGCCCTCGGATGGGTCGACGGCGAGCGTCGAGAAGGCCAGTCTGGCGTGCCAGGGTCTCTCCCCCGTCAAGCACGCGGACCAGGTAGTGGCTCGTGCGGCGAGTGCCTGACGCGGACACGATCGAGATGTCGGCTCGAACACCAAACAGCTCGGCGATATCCCGACGGACCCGTTTGGCCAGTTGCTCGGTCTCGAGCTCGGACTCCACCGCAATGCGTCCGGAGATGACGTGTAGTCCGCCCGAGAATCGCAGGATCGTCGCTAGTTCGGCCGCTCGAATCGTCGTCTTGCCTGACTGGATGGCTGCCAGCTCCTCCTTGACCTCGGCGGTAAGTGCCACTGGCGGTTCTCCTTCATACATTCCTTGGGCAGTCGGTGCTCGACTACTCGCGCCCGAGATCCCGGTGCTTGACGCTCACGGCGACACCGGGCAACTCTCGAAGCTGCGCTGCGAGTGCCTCGGCGATGGCAACCGAGCGGTGCTTTCCGCCCGTGCATCCCATGGCGATCGTAGCGTGTCGCTTGTTCTCGCGCTGGTAGCCCTCTAGCACGGGTGCCAACGCACGAGCATACGCGCTGACAAATTCGCTCGCCCCGGGCTGCCCAAGAACGTAGTCCCTTACGCGTTCGTCTTGGCCCGTGAGCGCCTTAAGCTCGGGGACCCAAAACGGGTTCGGTAGAAAACGGGCATCCGCAACGAGGTCGGCATCGGTGGGTAGGCCGTACTTGAATCCGAAACTCATGATCGTCACGCGAACGCCGGCCGCGTTCTCTTCGGAGAACTTCTCGGCAACCTGGGTCGCAAGCTGGTGAATGTTGAGTTCCGACGTGTCAATGACGATGTCGCTCGACTCGCGGATCTCGGCCATTCGAGTTCGCTCCGCGGCGATTCCGTCGAGGAGCGTTCCATCACCCTGAAGGGGGTGGGGGCGCCGCACCTGCTCGAATCGGCGAACGAGAGCGGCGTCAGTAGCGTCGAGATAGAGCACACGAACCGCGGTGTTGCCGCGCAGGCCTTCGATCGCCTGCTGCACGTCAGAGAAAAGTTTGCCTCCTCGCACGTCGACGACCGCGGCAATTCGTGGAAGCGAGTTGCCGGCGTGCTCAGCGAGCTCCACGAGCGGTGTCAGCATCTGCGGCGGAAGATTGTCGACGACATACCAACCGAGGTCTTCAAGAGCATTACCGACCGTGGACCGACCAGCACCGGACATACCGGTGACAATCAGCAGTTCCTGAGGTTTACTCTCCGGTGGCATCGTCCCTCCAGACTACCCGCCGTGGCTCACGCACGCAGTCGTTCCACGATCGTGGCCGCCAGTGCGGGGCCGATCCCGCGTACTTCGGAGATCGCCGTCTCGTCGGCGGCCTTGAGTCGAGCGACCGAGCCAAAGTGCTTCAGAAGCTCCTTGACGCGACTTGGCCCGAGCCCGGGAATCTCGCCGAGAACGGACTGGATGTCGCCCCGACGCTTCTGCCGTTGGTAACTGATAGCAAAACGGTGGGCCTCATCTCGGATGCGTTGAATCAGGAAGAGCGCGTCACTGTTGCGTGGGAGAATCACCGGGAAGTCCGAGCCCGGTAACCAAATCTCCTCGAGCCGTTTCGCAATGCCACACAGCTGGATTCCTGTCACGCCGGCCTCATCCAGGGCGCGTTGCGCCGCAGCCACCTGCGGCTGCCCGCCATCAACGATTAAGAGTTGAGGCGGGTACGAGAACTTCCTGCGCCGACGTTCCGCCTCCGGATCACCCTCGTCGCGCGCGACTCCCTCGGCCGCCGCGGGTTCACTCAGATATGCCAAACGACGAGTCAGTACCTGGTAGATCGACTCGGTGTCGTCGCTGGACTCGGGGATGCTGAACCGACGGTACTGGTCCTTGCGTGGCAGGCCATCCTCGAACACAACCATCGACGCAACGATGTTGGTGCCGCTCAGGTGCGAGACGTCAAAACACTCCATACGAAGGGGCGCCTCATCCATCCCGAGCGCTTCCTGAATGTCGGCGAGAGCCTGTGAACGCGCGACGAAGTCGGCGCTGCGCCTCGACTTGTAGAGGATCAGGGCGTTCTGGGCGTTGGTGGCCACCGTCTGTGCGAGGGCGGCCTTGTCACCTCTGCGCGCCACCTTGAGCTCAACTCGTGCGCCCGGCCCTCGGCGCTCCCCCAGCCACCGCTCGAGCTCAGGCTTGTCGTCGGGGAGGGTCGGAACAAAGACGTCACGGGGTGGAGTCTCGGTGTCGTAGGCATTCTGGAGCACGGACTCGACAAGTTCGGTCAGCTCCAGGTCAAGCTCCTTGTCAACGACCCAGCCACGGACTCCTCGAATTCGGCCGCCGCGCACGATGAACTGCTGGACCGCGGCGGCCAGCTCGTCGTGAGCGATGCCAAACATATCCGCGTCTACTCCGTCGTCGAGGACAATCGCATTCTTCTCGAGTGCCGTCTCCATAGCGGCGACCTGGTCCCGGTAGCGCGCGGCGGCCTCGTAGTCCTGTTCCGCCGAGGCCTCCTTCATTCGACGAGTGATCGCCGATACGAACCCGGTGTCGTTCCCGCTCATAAAGGACGCGAAATCGACCGCGATCGACTTGTGCTCCTCGAGGGTGACCCTGCCCACGCACGGTGCTGCGCACTTGCCGATGTCACCGAGGAGGCACGGTCGACCCGTCTGATGGGCACGCTTGTATGTTGCGTCCGAGCAACTACGCATCGGGAACGCCTTGAGGAGAATGTCGACGGTGTCGCGGATCGCCCACGCGCGTGAGTAGGGCCCAAAATACCGTGCGTTCGGGATGCCCTTGTTTCGGGTCACCATGACACGCGGGACCTGATCGCCGAGCGTAATCGCGAGGTACGGGTACGACTTATCGTCCTTGTACTGCACGTTGAATGGCGGATCAAACTCCTTGATCCACGTGTACTCAAGCTGGAGTGCCTCAAAGTCGTTCCCGACTACCGTCCACTCCACCGACGAGGCAGTCTGGACCATCTTGCGCGTTCGGTCGTGAAGCGTTGCGAGCGGCGCGAAGTAGTTCGAGAGCCGCGACCGAAGGTTGCGTGCCTTACCGACGTAAAGCACACGAGATGTCGCATCCCGGAACCTGTACACCCCGGGTTGTTGAGGAATCTCACCCGCCTTCGGGCGCCAACTCAGTTCGGCCGCCATCGTCGGCGCCTAAACGCGGATGCCCTCGAGCGTTTCCGCCAGGAAAACACCCGTGTGGCTTCCGGGCACTGCAGCGATGTCCTCGGGGGTACCCACGGCAAGAACCTCACCGCCTCCTGCGCCACCCTCCGGTCCCAGGTCGACAAGCCAGTCGGCGGACTTGATGACATCGAGGTTGTGCTCGATGACAATCACCGTGTTGCCCTTGTCGACCAGGCCATTGAGGACTGCCAGGAGCTTGCGGACATCCTCGAAATGAAGACCGGTGGTCGGCTCGTCGAGCACGTATACGCTACGCCCCATCGACCTGCGCTGAAGCTCGGTCGCAAGCTTCACACGCTGAGCCTCGCCGCCGGAGAGGGTCGTTGCACTTTGACCGAGACGCACGTAGCCGAGGCCCACCTCCTCCAAGGTGCGGAGGTACCGATGGATGGCCGAGATCGCCTCGAAGAACTCGGCGGCCTCCGAGATTGGCATGTCGAGTACCTCGGCGATGTTCTTGCCCTTGTACTTCACCGCAAGCGTGTCGCGGTTGTAGCGTGCTCCCCCACACACCTCGCACGCGACATAAACGTCGGGCAGGAAGTTCATTTCGATCTTGATGGTGCCATCGCCCGAGCAGTTCTCGCAGCGGCCTCCCTTGACGTTAAAGCTGAAGCGTCCGGGCTGGTAGCCCCGTGCCTTCGCGTCGGCGGTCTCGGAGAACAGGGTGCGGATCTTGTCGAACACGCCGGTGTAGGTCGCGGGATTAGAGCGCGGGGTGCGCCCGATGGGGGCCTGGTCGACGTGCACAACCTTGTCGAGTTCGCCCAAACCCGTCACACGGGTGTGGCGGCCAGGAATCTGCCGGGCTCCGTTCAGTTCGTTCGCGAGCACCTTATAGAGGATGTCGTTGACGAGGCTGGACTTGCCCGAACCGCTCACCCCAGTGACAGCGGTGAAGGTGCCAATGGGGAAGCTGACGGTGACGTTCTTGAGGTTGTTGGCACGGGCTCCCTCGACCCTGATTTGGCGGTCGGGGTTGATCGGCCGCCGCGTCGACGGTGTCTCAATACGACGTCGCCCTGCCAGGTAGTCGCCCGTGACCGAGTCGGTGTTGGCCAACAACTCCTCGTACGAGCCCGAGTGGACCACCGTTCCGCCGTGCTCCCCCGCGCCCGGACCAATGTCCACAATCCAGTCGGCGGTGCGAATGGTGTCTTCGTCGTGCTCGACCACAATCAGAGTGTTGCCCAGGTTCTTGAGCTTAACGAGGGTCTCGATCAGCCGCCGGTTGTCGCGCTGGTGGAGACCGATGCTGGGCTCGTCGAGCACGTACAGCACACCGGTCAGACCGGACCCGATCTGAGTGGCCAGACGGATGCGCTGGGCCTCGCCACCGCTCAGCGTTGCCGCGGCACGCATCAAATCCAGGTAACTGAGTCCCACCTCGATGAGAAACTCGAGTCGCAGCCGGATCTCGCGCAGCACCTGGGCGGCGATACGGGCATCCCTCTCGGAGAGGGTGAGTTGCTGCATAAACTCGTGGGCCTTGACCAGGCTGAGCTCACAGACGTCAGAGATGCTGTTGCCATTAACCGTGACGGCGAGAACTTCGGGCTTTAGTCGCTTGCCGTCACACACCGGGCACGGAATCTCCCGGAGGTACTCGGCAACCCGCTGGCGCTGAACGTCGGTCTCGGCCTCAAGATACTTGCGCTCCATGTAGGGAATGACGCCCTCGAAACCCGTGGAGTATTTCATTTCGCGGCCGTAGCGGTTCTTCCACCGCACGGTCACCTCGAAGTTGTTGCCACGGAGGATCGCCTCGCGAACCTCGTCGCTCAACTCGCCCCAGGGAGTGTCCAGCGAAAAATCGAGGTCGCTGGCAAGTCCACCGAGCAGCTTCTCGAAGTAGTTGAACAAGCCCTTGCCCGCGCTTGTCCACGGCAGAATTGCGCCGTCCGCGATGCTGACAGAGTCGTCGGCGATCAGGAGGTCGGCATCCACAGACATCCGTGTGCCCAGACCGGAACACTCCGGGCACGCACCGAACGGGGCGTTGAAGGAGAAGGTCCGAGGCTCGATCTCCGTCAGCTGCACGGGGTGGTTGTTCGGGCACGACAGTTTCTCGGAGAACGACCGCCACGCGGCGTCCCCCGTCTCGTCGACAAAGTTGATCGAGACTAGGCCGTCGGTCAGGCGAAGGGCTGTCTCGAGGGAGTCGGTCAGGCGAGTGAGGATGTCGTCACCAGCAACAAGTCGGTCGACGATGACCGAGATGTCGTGCTTGAGCTGCTTCTTGAGTGTCGGCGGATCACTGAGCTGGACCTGCTCACCGTCGACAATGGCGCGTGAGTACCCACTCGAGGCGAGCTCCTTGAAGAGATCGACAAACTCGCCCTTCTTCTGGCTGACGACAGGACTCACGACCTGATAGCGCGTCCCCGGGGCAAGGGTCATCAGCTGGTCCGCGATCTGCTGGACCGATTGGCGCGAAATGAGCTCGCCGCACACGGCACAGTGCGGAACACCAATACGAGCCCACAACAAACGCATGTAGTCGTAGATCTCGGTAATGGTGCCAACCGTCGACCGCGGGTTCCGGTTGGTCGACTTCTGGTCGATGGAGACGGCGGGGCTCAGGCCCTCGATGAAGTCCACGTCGGGTCGATCGACCTGTCCCAAAAACTGGCGCGCGTAGGCAGACAGCGACTCAACGTACCGCCGTTGACCTTCGGCAAAGATCGTGTCAAAGGCGAGGGACGACTTGCCCGACCCCGAGAGGCCGGTAAAAACGACCAGGGAATCGCGCGGAATCTCGAGGTCAACGTTGCGAAGGTTGTGAACTCGTGCCCCACGAACGCTTAGCTTGCCGGACGTCACTGCCTTGCCTTCCAACACGCCGAGCATGACTTTCTCGTCGAGTTCTTCATCCGGTCCGACCTCTGTAATTGACACTCTCTACATTCTACGGAGGCCACCGACATCCATCGGTGGCTAGCGGAGATGGCCGGCCTGTTCCATCTGTCGAAGCTCCTTCTTGAGGTCCGCAACCTCGTCCCGGAGGCGTGCCGCGAGCTCGAACTTAAGCTCTGCGGCGGCCTGCAACATCTGTTCGTTGAGATCGGAGATGATCTTCTCGAGGTCGTTGCCACCCTGTGCCGCCAGACCCTCGCGCTTGAGGTTCGGTGTAGGCGCGCGCTTGCGGCCATCCCGACCGCTCAAAAGCTCGGCCGTGTCGGCGCCTTCTCTCATCAGCGCATCCGTGATATCCGCGATCTTTTTGCGCAGGGGTTGTGGGTCGATTCCACGCTCGGTGTTGTACGCGACCTGCTTCTCGCGTCGGCGACTCGTCTCCTCGATCGCCTTCGCCATCGAGTCCGTCATCACGTCGGCGTACATGTGCACCTCGCCCGAGACATTGCGAGCGGCGCGGCCAATCGTCTGGATGAGCGAGGTTCCCGACCTCAGGAACCCTTCCTTGTCGGCGTCCAGGATGGCCACCAAGGACACCTCGGGAAGGTCGAGTCCCTCGCGGAGCAGATTGATTCCCACCAGCACGTCGTAAACGCCCTGCCTGAGCTCGGTGAGGAGCTCGATGCGCCGCAACGTGTCGACATCCGAGTGAAGGTAACGAACGCGCACCCCGTGCTCGCCCAGGAACTCCGTCAGCTCCTCTGCCATCTTTTTGGTCAACGTCGTCACGAGCACCCGCTCGTTGCGCTCGACGCGGAGCCTGATCTGCTCGAGAAGGTCGTCAATCTGGCCCTTTGACGGCTTCACGATGATCTCGGGGTCAACCAGACCGGTGGGTCGGATGACCTGCTCGACTACCGAGTCGGTAATGCCCAGCTCGTACTTGCCCGGTGTCGCGGAGAGGTACACCTTCTGGCCGGTCCGTTCAAGAAATTCCTCCCATTTCAGGGGGCGGTTGTCCAGGGCGCTGGGCAGACGGAACCCGTGCTCGACCAGCGTGCGCTTGCGGGATGCATCCCCCTCGTACATCGCACCAATCTGGGGAACGGTCACGTGCGACTCGTCGATGACCACCAGAAAGTCCTCGGGGAAGTAGTCGAGCAGGCAGTGCGGAGCCTCGCCGGGCTGGCGCCCGTCCATGTGACGGGAGTAGTTCTCGATGCCGTTGCAGAAGCCGATCTGCTCCATCATCTCGATGTCGAAGGTTGTGCGCATCCGCAGACGCTGCGCCTCGAGCAGCTTTCCCTGGCGCTCAAGCTCCTGCAGTCGCTCGGCGAGCTCCTCCTGAATCGTTCCGATGGCGCGCTGGATTGTCTGTGGACTCGCGGCGTAGTGAGTTCCGGGAAAAACTGACACCGAATCCATGGCGCGAACAACGTCGCCGGTGAGTGGGTGGAGGGCATAAATGGCCTCGATCTCGTCACCGAACATCTCGATGCGAATCGCAAGCTCCTCGTACATGGGGATGATCTCGATCGTGTCGCCACGTACCCGGAATGTGCCACGCGAGAAGTCGTAGTCGTTGCGCTGGTACTGCATCGAAACAAACTTGCGGATGAGCGTCTCACGGTCGATCCGCATGCCCACCTGGATGGCCATCATCGCATCGAGGTAAGACTCTGCTGCGCCCAGGCCGTAGATACACGACACCGTCGACACAACAACAACGTCCCGACGGCTGAGCAGGGCGTTGGTGGTCGAGTGTCGAAGTCGCTCCACCTCGGCGTTGATCGACGAGTCCTTCTCGATGAAGGTGTCTGTCTGAGGAACGTACGCCTCGGGCTGGTAGTAGTCGTAGTAGGAGACGAAGTACTCGACCGCGTTGTTGGGCATCAGATCGCGGAACTCGTTCGCAAGCTGGGCCGCCAGTGTCTTGTTGTGCGAGAGCACCAGTGTTGGGCGCTGGACCTGCTCGATCAACCACGCGGTGGTGGCCGACTTGCCGGTTCCCGTTGCGCCGAGCAGAACAACATCGGTCTCGCCGGCGTTAATCCGGTGTGCGAGTTCCTTGATCGCCTGGGGCTGGTCACCACTCGGAGCGTATTCGCTGATGACCTCGAATGGTCTGACCGAGCGCGTGGGTTCCATTACTCCAGCTTAGGCACGCCCACTGACACTACTCGGGCTGTTTGCTCACAGCGGATGCGGAGGCCATGGCCCACAGTTCGTCGGCCTGTCGTAGGGTCTCGTCGAGCGAGCCGTTGCTGTCGATAACCACGTCGGCAATCGCGAGGCGCTCGGTGTCGCTTGCTTGCGAGTTGAGGCGATGAAGGGCCTCCTCACGGGTCATTCCGCGCAACTCCACGAGGCGGTCGAGCCGGGTCTCGGTGCTCGCGTTGACCACAACGACAAGGTCGTATCGGAACGGCCAATGTCCGACGGTCTCGGCCAAGAGCGGGACGTCGTGCACGACGACGGCACGGGGATCTCGAGCGGCAGCCTCGGAGATGAGGGCGGCCGCGAGTGCCCGGATGCGGGGGTGCGTAATGTGGTTGAGCTCGCGCCGACGGTCGGGATCCGCAAAGATCACGGCCGCCAGGGCCGCACGGTCGAGCGTCCCGTCCTCGCTGATCACGTTCTCGCCGAACGACTCAGCAATTTCCTGAAGCGCGGGCGCGCCCGGTTCAACAACGTCGCGCGCCAACACGTCAGAGTCGACGACGATCGCGCCATGACTCGCCAGCCGAGCGGCCACCACCGATTTGCCCGATGCGATGCCGCCGGTCAGCCCAATCAGGTACATGCAGCAATGCTAGCCTCGGCGTTGACAGCACAGGTCGCCCGAGGCGCGAGAGGACGAGACGATGGAGTTTCTGACCGGGACGGGTCTGGCCGTTGCAGCGGGACTGAACGCGTACATCCCTCTGCTTGTTCTTGGTCTGGCCGGTCGCTTCCTGGACTTTGTTGACCTGCCTGCGAACTGGGCTTGGCTGGAGAACCCGTGGGTGCTTGGGATCTTGGGCGTGCTCCTCGTAATCGAGATCGTTGCCGACAAGATTCCTGTCGTCGACTCCATCAACGACTGGATTCAGACCATCGTGCGGCCCGTCTCGGGTGGCATCGCATTCGGCACCGGGTCGGCATCCGGCACCGCGGTGGTGACCGACCCCGCCTCGTTCTTTACCTCGGGTTCGTGGGTCCCGATAGCGATCGGTGTTCTCTTGGCCCTCGCAACACACGCGACCAAGATGGCCGCGCGGCCCGTGCTTAACGCGGCCACGGTCGGTACCGCAGCCCCGGTGGTGAGCACGGCCGAGGACGTCAGCAGCGTTACGCTGAGCCTTCTCGCCCTGCTGATCCCGATCCTCGTGCTTGTTGTGATCGTGGGGCTCGTCGTTGGTGTCGTCGTTTTGTTCCGGCGCCGCCGACGGCGTGCTCGGGTCGGTCGTGACCAGGCACGCGCGGATGAGTCCAGCGTCTAGCGCCGATAGCGCCGGGCACGTCGACATCCCTTAAACGCCGCGGGTGGCCGGCCCCTGAGGGCCGACCACCCGTGTGAGATGCCTAGGAGTTGCTCGAGAGCTTCTCACGCAGAGCCGCAAGCGACTCGTCGTCGGCGAGAGTGCCACCGGTCGAGGCGACGTCGTCGCTCGAGAAGGTGGACGCGCCGACGGGAACTGCGGAGATGTGGTCCTCCTCGAGAGCGGCAGCAGCGACCTGCTTCTTGTGCTGCTCCCAGCGAGCCTGGGCTGCAGCGTAGTCCTGCTCCCACTTCTCGCGCTGGGCCTCGAAGCCTTCCTTCCACTCGTTGGTCTCCGGGTCAAAGCCGTCAGGGTACTTGTAGTTGCCCTGCTCGTCGTACTCGGTGAGCATTCCGTAGAGTGCCGGATCGAACTCGGTACCGTCGGGGTCAACGCCCTCGTTGGCCTGCTTGAGGCTCAGCGAGATACGACGACGCTCGAGGTCGATGTCGATGACCTTGACGAAGACCTCGTCGCCCACGGAGACGACCTGCTCGGCAAGCTCAACGTGCTTGCCCGAGAGCTCCGAGATGTGGACGAGACCCTCGATGCCCTCGGCAACACGAACAAACGCGCCGAAGGGAACGAGCTTCGTGACCTTGCCCGGTGCGACCTGTCCGATGGCGTGCGTGCGGGCGAAGACCTGCCATGGGTCCTCCTGGGTTGCCTTGAGCGACAGCGACACGCGCTCGCGCTCGAGGTCGACCTCGAGGATCTCCACGGTGACTTCCTGGCCCACCTCGACGACCTCGGAGGCGTGCTCGATGTGCTTCCACGAGAGCTCGGAGACGTGAACGAGACCGTCAACGCCACCCAGGTCGACGAACGCACCGAAGTTGACGATCGACGACACAACACCCTTGCGAACCTGGCCCTTGGCGAGGTTGTTGAGGAACGTGGTGCGGCTCTCGCTCTGCGTCTGCTCCAGCAGTGCACGACGCGACAGCACGACGTTGTTGCGGTTCTTGTCGAGCTCGAGGATCTTGGCCTCGATCTCCTGACCCAGGTACGGGGTGAGGTCGCGGACGCGGCGCAGCTCGATGAGAGAGGCGGGGAGGAAGCCACGCAGGCCGATGTCAACGATGAGACCACCCTTGACGACCTCGATCACCGAACCGGTGACAATGCCGTCGGCGTCCTTGATCTTCTCCACGTCGCCCCATGCGCGCTCGTACTGTGCACGCTTCTTGGAGAGAATGAGGCGGCCTTCCTTGTCCTCCTTCTGGAGAACCAGGGCCTCGACCGAGTCACCGACCTGAACGACCTCGGAGGGGTCCACGTCGTGCTTGATGGAAAGTTCGCGGGAGGGGATAACACCCTCGGTCTTGTAACCGACATCGAGGAGAACCTCGTCCCGGTCGATCTTGACGACGGTGCCCTCGATGAGGTCTCCGTCGTTGAAGAACTTCAGCGTCTTCTCGACCGCGGCGAGAAAGTCATCAGCAGATCCGATGTCATTGATGGCGACCTGCTTGGGTGCCTTGTCGGTCGTTACGATTGTCATGTAGTAGTTGCTCCGGATGGGACATAGTCAGGCCACGGTCGAGATAAAGCTGGGGTGTGCTCGCCGTGACAGGCGAATAGAACGTCACGAAAGTGACATTCCAGCTTAGCGCCTGTCCGCTGCGGATGCCAGCGCTGCCGGTTAGGGTTGGCCACATGACTGACCGCTTCGCCTCGTCCTTCTCCGCGTCACTTCCTGACTGGCTTCGTGCCGAGCTGGACACGATCCCGGAGTTCTTGCCCACCGCCGAGGATCGGGTGAGCCTAGTCAATCGTCTCGCGGACCGAAACTGGCGCGAAGGCAACGGCGGCCCCTTCGCTGCGGCGGTGGTCGATACGGAGACCGGAAAGGTCGTCTCGGTGGGTGTCAACGTGGTGCTGTCGTCCGGGCTCTCCTCGACTCACGCCGAGGTAGTGGCGTTGTCCCTCGCGCAAGTCCGCGCGGGCGACTGGGACTTAGGCGCGACCCTTCACCTGCAGCTCGTTGTCAACTGGCGCCCGTGTGCGATGTGTTACGGCGCACTCATCTGGTCGGGCGTCCGGCATCTTTTGATCGCGGGCTCCGGGCCGGAATGCGAGGACCTTACGGGATTCGACGAGGGTCCGATGCACGCGCAGTGGGCGGACGAGCTCGAGGCGCGTGGCATCGGAGTCGTCGATGGTGTTCTACGAGACGAGGCGATCGAGGTGTTTGCCGAGTACGGGCGATCCGACGCGACCGTCTACAACGCCCGAGGCTCCGGACCCATTCGTTAGCCTTCGCCTCTCCCCTGCGAAGATCACGAGACGCTGGGCCTGGAAACTCGCGAGATACAGTGCCACGTCGACGACAATCTTGGCGAGAAGCACGGGCGCTCCGAACTCCGTCAGGAGGACTATTCCCCCGTAGCTCGCGACGGTGAGCACCACCGCCAGGGACACGTAGCCGAACGCATCTCGGCCAACTCCCCGGGTCGAGTGCCGCCCGAACACGATAGAGCGGTTGACGAAGAAGTTCGTGGCGCCGCTGATCAGACGCGCGCCAAAGACCGCGAGTCCCAGCATCCCCGTGGTCGACAGGAGGATCTGAAGTGCGACGACATCGATGAGGAACGCGAGGAAGGATGACGCACCGAACGCCACCAGGGGCCACATGACGCGAATCGAGTCCCGCACGGGTCGAAAGTGTGACGACGAATTGCCCTCGAGGTACACCGTCGCGATTTCGATCTCAACGAGAGGAATGGATGCCTCCGCGGCGCGCATGAGCATCACCAGCTCGTAGTCGAACCGCTCCCCCGGCACCTGCTCGGCCCACTTCAGAAGGTCGGCAGGAACTCCACGGAGGCCGGTTTGGGTGTCGCCCACCCGAGCACCGGCGGCGAGTCGGAAGAGCACGCGCGACACGGTGTTGCCCAGTCGGCTACGTGCCGGTACACGGCCATCAAAGGCACGGCCTCCCAACACCAGCGCGCCCGCCTCGGTGGACAGTGTCGCCCCGACCCTCAGGATGTCGTCGGTGAGGTGCTGGCCATCACCATCGGCCGTCACCACGGCGTGCCCGGGCCACTCGTTCCGAATGAAGTGGAATCCGGTCTTGAGGGCGCGTCCCTTCCCCAGATTGGTGGTGTGGTGCAGGACGGTGACACCGGGCATGTCGAGCCCGTCAAAATGACCGGCGTATTCGGGGCCGCTGCCATCGTCCACAACGACGACGTGCTCGACATGCTCGACGAGAGCCGAGACCACCTGCGAGAGAGTGCCCGAGGGCTGGTACGAGGGGATGAGGATGATCATGGCTCACCCCGCCACGTACAGGATGTCAGATGTGCCTCGCTCGGTCCCCTTGCCCAGTGGATTATTCACGAGCTCGCCGTCGAAGACCATCGTCGACGACCCACCACCGTCGAGGTTGTAGGCGGTTGTTGCCCCCAGCGAGATCATGATGTCCGCGAGCTCGGTGAGGGTGACTCCTTCGCTGTAGCCGGGACTACGCCCATCAACGACCACAAAAACCAGGTGATTGTCGTCGATGACTCCGACGGCCGTTCGAGGCTGGTCACCCTGGATCGAGTGGTTGCCGAAGTTCGTATCGACCTCGACGCTCTCGATGCCGTCGACGACGTCGCCACCCTCGACGATGGCCGGACCGAAGGACAACGTGTTCCACACACCATCGGCCACGAGCTCCGCCGCGGTCGTTGTGGTCTCGTCGTAGACCTGCACCGACCCGTCGAGGTAAAACGCGAGTCCCTCGCGGGCGCCCGCGTCGCGGTACACCACGCCGTTTCGAATGAGGATGCCGGTGTCACGGAAGCCGTAGTAGTCGCCGTTGATGGCGAAGATGGCGTTGTGTTCCGCAGCGATCTCCGAGGTCGTCTCGACGATGTTCTCGCCGTAGCTGTCTTGGGCAAATGCCGACCTGAGCACGGTGGCATCACTCAACACCACATCGGCCACGTAGTACGTGACGGTGCTCTCCCCCGAGCCCGTGACCATCGTCGAGATGGAGATCGATGCGTCATTGGACTCATAGCTCGTGTCGGTGACCACCGCCTCCGAGCTGAGCTCGCCGGTGTCGTCGACGACAACCGTCGAGTTCTGGGCCTCGTAGGCAGACACGCCGGAGATCTCGACGTGAGGTATCAGGAATCTGTCGAGCGCCCACGCGCTACCCCCGCCCAGAACGAGGGTGGTCACGATCGTCGTTGAGACGATCACCTTGCGTCGGCGAGTCCAAGGTCTGTGCGTCATGCACCCTGTCTACGGATCGGGCTTAAGCGAGTCGCATGGGTGAACTGGGTGCCAGCCGAGTGAATCCTATGAGCCGTGACCCCGCACGACTCAGCGGGAGAAGATCACGTCACCAGCAATAATCGTCGCGGCGGCCTCGGTGAGGTGGATCTCCTCGGCCGGATGAGCAAATGGATCCCGGGTGGCGATCGTGAGGTCTGCGGGCGCACCGGCCTTGAGTACACCACCGCCCGGGATTCCGAGCAGCTCCGCCGAGCCGCGTGTCGCTGCATCCAACGCCACAGACAGGGGAATGGCCTCCGCTGGGCCGAGGGCCGGGGCATCCGCGTCAGGATTCCGTCGCGTCACCGCGACGTGAATGGCCTGCCACGGCACGTTGCTGGAGACCGGCCAGTCAGACCCCATCGCCAGAGCAGCGCCCGCCTCGCTCAGGGAACCGAAGCGGAACAGGAGGCGCACGCGGTCCGGGCCTAGCAGAGGAATCGTGACATCCCGCGTGAGGGGCGTCGTGGAGGCCCAATAGGGCTGGATGTTCGCTGTGACGCTGAGCTCGGCAAAGCGTGGGATATCCGCGTCGGCAATGAGCTGCAGGTGCGCGATGTGGTTGCGGACGCGTGACCTGACGTCCCCCGGAACGCTCGCGAATCCGTCGAGGGCGTCACGAACGGCGCGGTCGCCGATCGCGTGCACATGGACCGACAGGCCTGCGACATTTGCCGCGAGTATCACGCGCTGAACAAACTCGGGGCTGAAATAGGAGAGCCCGCGTGTAACGTCATCCGCCACATAGGGGTCAATAAGCGCGGCCGTGCGGGTCTCGACGATACCGTCGAGCATCAGCTTGACGGTCGACGTCGACAGCCCGAACTCCGTGTTGCGCTGCGCGTGGGAGACGGCCTGGCTTACAAAGCTGTCGATGCCGTCGAGCGGGAGGTCACGAGGGACCCACATCGCTCCCGTGGGCCGCCCGCGGAGACCGTGGTCACTCAGGGCACGACGGTAGCTCTCGGTGAAGTCGGGGAATCCCGCAAAGGCCCCCAAGGCGGCCTCCTGCCAGCCGGTGACGCCGACGGAGTGCAACCCGGCGGAGGCACGGATGATCGCACCAGCGAGCTCATCCGGGTCGGTCTCCGGGAGAACCGCGGAGAGCGAGTTAACCGCGCCCTCGGCGAGAAAACCACTGGGGACGCCGTCGGCCCCCCGCTCGATGCGCCCGTCCGGTGGGTCCGGGGTTGCCGCAGTGATTCCGGCCGCGGCCAGCGCTGCTGAGTTGACCCACGCGGCATGATGGTCGGCGTCGTGAAAGAGTGCGGGACGGTCTGCGACGATCGTGTCCAACTCCCGCGTGGTCGGCCCGGTTGGTGGGAACAACGCTCGATCCCAGCCGCCCCCGAGCACCCACGGACCCGTGCTGCTCTCCGCAAACCGACGGATGCGCCGAGTGATTTCCTCGACGGTCGTTGCGCCCGCAAGATCACACTGCAGCGAGTCCTTCGCGACAATTCCCAGATGTACGTGAGCATCAACGAAGCCGGCGGTGACCAGACCACCCCGTGCGTCCCACTCCTCCGCGCTCGACGGTAGGGCGGCGCGAACCGACCCGAGTTCGCCGATAGCAGCAATGACCCCGTCCCGGATGGCCACGGCGTCTCCACTGAGACGGTGACCAGCCGACCACGGCACCGCATTGCGAATAATCAACGCGCTCACCGGCGGCTCACCTCAGCAGTGCCGCCTTGAGCGTGTCCAAGCCAACGCCGCCCAAGTCGAGAGCGGAGCGATGGAATTCCTTCATGTCGAACGAATCGCCCTGCGCGACGCGATACGCATCACGAATCTGCTCCCAGATCCGCTGGCCCACCTTGTACGACGGCGCTTGACCCGGCCACCCGAAGTACCGGTTGACCTCAAAACGTACGAATTCCTTCGACATGTTGACGTTTTTACCCATGAAGTCGAGTGCGTAGTCCCAGTCCCAGGTTCCGGTGCCGTCGAGGCGCTGCTTGCCGAGGTGAACCCCGATGTCCAGGACAACACGAGCGGCGCGCATCCGCTGGCCGTCGAGCATGCCGAGTCGGTCTCCCGGGTCATCGAGGTAGCCGAGCTCCTGCATCAGGCGCTCGGCATACAGGGCCCAGCCTTCGGCATGGCCGGACGTGCCAGCGAGCTGGCGACGGTAGGTGTTGAGCTTGGCACGGTTGTAGACGGCCTGGCCGAGTTGCAGGTGGTGACCGGGAACACCCTCGTGGTAGACGGTGGTCGTCTCCCGCCACGTGTTGAACTCCGTGACCCCCTCGGGCACCGACCACCACATCCGACCCGGACGCGAGAAGTCGTCGCTGGGGCTGGTGTAGTAGATGCCTCCTTCCTGGGTGGGGGCGATCAGGCATTCGAGACGTTTGATCGGGTCGGGGATGTCGAAGTGGCTCCGGGAGAGCTCGTCCACCGCGCGGTCGCTCAGCTGCTGCATCCACTCCTGCAAGGCCTGAGTACCATGCAGTTTGCGGGCGGGGTCCGCGTCAAGAACGGCGACGGCCTCCTCAACCGAGGCGCCCGCCTTGATCTCGTGTGCGATCGACTCCTGTTCCTCGACCATCCGGGCGAGCTCCTCGATACCCCACTCGTAGGTCTCGTCGAGATCGATCTTCGCACCCAGGAAACGGCGCGACTGCAGAGCGTATAGCTCGCGGCCGACGCCATCTTCTTCTTGTGCAGCCGGGAGCAGTTCGTCCGTCAGGAACGCCGCAAGCTTTTCGTAGGCCGCCGCGGATACCACCGCGCCCCTGGCCAGGTCACTCTTGAGCGACTCGGGAACGGGCTGGTTCTCGGCGAGGGAGGCAGACCCCGTGAAGTTGTGGAAGAACCCGTCCGTAGCTCCGTGCTTGTGGGCCTGGTCGATGACCTCGCGGACCTGTCGCTTCGCCGGCGTCACCCCGTTCTCGATGCCCAGCCGGAGGGTGGCAATGTAGCCGTCGACGGCCTTCGGAAGGTTGTTAAGGCGACCCGCGATGTCCGACCAGTTCTCCTCGCTGTCGGTCGGCATCAGATCCAGGATGTCGCGGATGCCTTGGGCCGGACTTGCGATGACATTAACGTCGCGCATCCAGAGTCCCGCCTCATCGGACTCGAGCGTGAGCTCGAGCTCGCTCACGAGGTCGGTCTTGGTGACCCAGTCAACGTCGTCAACCACGCTGGCGTCGCGGATCTTGTCCAGAACCGCGCGGGCTTCCGAGATGAGCCGAGCATGACCCTCCGGCGAGAGGTCCTCGTACTCGTCGAGGCGACCCGGAAGTCCGATCCACGTCGCCACCGACGGGTCAAGGTCCGCGAGGGTAGTGACCCACTCCTCGGCGATCTGGTCTATCTCTGTTGGGGTGCGGGCCTCGTGGGCCTGATTGGCGTCAGCGCTCATAACGCAAGAGCCTACGCGCTAGTCCTCTTTGTCGAGGTCCGTGTTGAGCAGCTCAACGAGCGTGTCCAGCGCGGCATCGGCTCCGTCGCCCTCGGCGCTCAGGGTGACGGTCTCGCCGTGACCAATTCCCAGCGATAGAACGCCCAGGATGCTCGCTGCGTTGACGCTCTTGCCCGCAGCGGAGGTAAGTGTCACGGGGACTCCTGCCTGTGCCGCTGCCTGAGCAAACAAGGACGCGGGACGGGCGTGCAGGCCAACGCTGGATGCGACGGTGACTGTTCTTTCGGACATGGGTGACTCCTTCTGACGCCTACGGCTCGATTGTTACTTTGATTGCTTCCCCGCGTGCCACAATCTCGATCGCGTCGAGGACACGGTCAAGGGGCAGACGGTGAGTAATGAGGTCGCTCACCGGCACGGCGCCGGTCGCGATGAGCTCGAGAGCTCGTTTGTTGTGGGCGGGGCTCGACCCGTTTACCCCGACGATCGTGAGCTCGCGGTAGTGCACCAGGTTGGAGTCGACCGTGATCGTCGGCTTGTCTTTCGGCAGACCACCAAACAAGCTGAGTCGGCCCTGCCGCGCCAGCATCCGCAGACCCTGCTCCTGCGCGGCACCGGATGCCGCCGCGGTGATTACCACGTCGGCGCCCCGGCCACCGGTCGCGGCGAGAACGGCCTCGACGGGATCCGTTGTGCTCGAGTCGATCGCAAAATCCGGCTGTACGAGCGTCGCTGCCTCGGCGAGTCGCTCGGCATTAAGGTCAATGAGGATGACGCGCGCTGCGCCTCGCGAACGAGCAAGGCGAACATGCAGGCACCCGATCGGACCCGAGCCCACCACCACAACCGTGTCGCCGTGCCCCACCCGTGCAAGCTCTTGCCCGTTGAGAACACACGCGAGTGGCTCCGCGAGAGACGCC
Source organism: Rhodoglobus sp. (assembly GCA_965279605.1). Lineage (GTDB taxonomy): Bacteria > Actinomycetota > Actinomycetes > Actinomycetales > Microbacteriaceae > Rhodoglobus. The sequence continues at coordinate 405,381 of CBDIIE010000017.1, read as the reverse complement.
TCGGCGAAGCCCAGACCCTCGGGAATCCGGTTGACTCCGTCGACCCTCAGAACCGCTGAGGGCACAATCATGTACTCGGCGAACCCACCGGGAAACTGATACCCCATGGACAGCTGGTGGGGGCACACGGTCAGGCGACCCGCCAGGCAGTCCTCGCAGGTGCCGTCCGGAATGGCGGCGATCACCTGTACTCGGTCGCCCGGCGCCCAGCCCTCGACCCCCGCGCCCACGTCAGTGATCTCTCCCGCGATCTCGTGTCCCATCACCTGCGGCGCCGACATGTTGGGATGCCCCGAGCGGGCGATCTTCACGTCGGTTCCGCACGTGGAGCAGTTGCGGACTCGGATCTTCAGTTCGCCAGGACCCACCTGCGGCTCGGCGATATCCTCAAGACGGATGTCTCCCGGAGCGTAGAACGTTGCTGCCTTCACTTGCTACTCGTCCTCATCCTCGTCAGACTCGAGCAACGCGTAGACCTCGTCGGTCGTCTCTGCCGCACGGAGCGCTGCCGCCTTGTCCGGATCCATCAGGACCGTCGCGAGCTGCGAGAGAAGGGCGATGTGGCCATTTCCCTTCGCCGCGATACCAAACGCAACCCGCACGTCATTGCCGTCCCAATCGACGCCCGCGGGGAAGCGGACCATCGATAGTGCGTCGGACTTCACGGAGTCCTTCGCGGCGAGGGTTCCGTGCGGGATCGCCACGCCCTCGCCCATAAAGGTGGAAACAGAATTCTCTCGATCGATCATCGCGTCGACATACGACTCGTCAACGGCTCCAACCGCGAGGAGTCCCGCTCCCGCCAGTCGAATTGCCTCGTCCCGGCTGGTCGCCGAGGCGTCGAGAGAAATCGACGCCTCGGCGAGCAACTCGGAGAGCGGAGTGTTCTCCTCGGATGACACGACTCAGACCTCGATCGTGTCGCCGTTGAGGATGGCCTTGACCACCTTGGCAACCGCCGGGTCACCCAGGAACAGCTGGAACGGCACGACCGGCACGTGGGGCACAACACCCCGCGCGCGATCCGCCAGTCCGGCCTGGGTCACCACGATGTCGGCGTCGCTGGGAATCGACGCAACCGGCGAATGTTCGACGGTCACCCCACTCTTGGCGAGCTGCTTCTTGAGCGTGGATGCGAGCATCACGCTCGAGCCCATCCCCGCGTCGCACGCAACGATCAGCTTCTTGATGCTGGATCCGTCGATGGTTGCCATAAGTGACTCCTTGTCTCGTGACGTAACTTGAGGCTACGCCGTGGCGGTGCCGGCCTTCGAGGCCTGCTTGTTCGCTGCGGACATTTCCTGCGCCGCCTCGAGGTCGATCGCGGCGTCAACGGCGGACTCCTTGCGGCCAAAGCCGAGGAGGAGCGAGCCCACCACGAACGTGACGCCCGCGGAGATAAAGACGCCGAGAACGATCATCAGGACCTGGCCGGGAGGCGACACGAGGATCCACGCGATGATCGACCCCGGAGAAGCCGGTGCGACGAGGCCCAGGCCGAAGATGACCTCCCAGAGAACACCCGTTGCCCCACCCGCGATTGCCGCGATCACGAGGATCGGCTTCATGAGCACGTACGGGAAGTAGATCTCGTGGATACCGCCCAGGAAGTGGACGACCATCGCGGCCGGCACGGTCGGACGGATCGCACGGGGACCAAACAGGAGCATGGCGGTCAGGATGCCGAGGCCGGGGCCGGGGTTCGACTCGATCATAAAGAGGATCGACTGACCCGTCTCGAGGGCCTGCGCCGAGCCAAGCGGCGTGAACACGCCGTGGTTGAGGGCGTTGTTGAGGAACAGCACCTTGGCCGGCTCGACAACGATCGACACGAGCGGCAGCAGCTTGATCGACACCAGCGCGTTGACAACCCAGCCGAGACCCTGAGCGATCCAGAAGGTCACGAACCCGACGATGTACAGGCCGAAGATCGCCATCGCACCACCGATGATGCCGGCGGAGAAGTTGTCGACGAGCATCTCGAAGCCGCCACGAATCTTGCCGGCGACGACGCCATCCCACTTCTTCAGGATCCACGCGGTGAGCGGACCGAGGATAAACGCACCCAGGATCTGCGGCGGGATCTCGGCGATCGAACCGGGAGCCGGGGCCGGGTCACCATTAATGGCGATACCGATGAGCTGGAGGGCGACCGGGGTGAGCATCGCACCCAGCGTCGCGACCGCACCGACGACCGCACCACGGGTTCCGTAGACCATCTTGCCGCCGGTGTAACCGATCAGCAGGGGGATCAGAATCGTGATGAGCGGGCCTACGAGGGTCGCAATCTGGACGGTGAACGGCAGCGGGTCATCCACCCGACCGGCGATGAGGTTCACCCAGCCGGTGGTGATGAACAGCGCGGTGATAAGACCAAAAGCGATAAAGGCGCCGAGGTTCGGCATGACCATTCCGGCCAAGAATGCACCGAACCGTTGCACCCGGGCCTTGGCCCCGGTGCCGGTCACCGTTGGTGTGTAATCAGACATTTCTGTGGGTACTCCTTCGTACGGATATCGGATGGGTATTCAACTGGCCACTAGGGGCCGATCCAGGTCTGGCTGCCACACCAGCTGGACGTTCGAGTGATCGATGTCGGATGGCCCGGGAACTGAGGTCCCCGGCAGGGATGCCGCCGCCGCGCCCCAGGCAAGGGCCTCGAGCATTGCTGCGTCCACATCCGACTCGTCGAGAGAAAATCGAGACAAAAACCCCGCGAGAAAACAATCGCCGGCACCGACGGTGCTTCTCGGGCGATCGACACGTGATTCGCCGACCACAACCCCGGCGGGCCCCACGAGCACGGCACCATCGGCACCGAGGCTCACCAGGACCAGATCGACACCACGCTCGCGCACGCGTGTTGCCGCGTCGATCACCTCCGCGATCGAGGCGAGCTCGACGCCCGCGATCTCGCTGAGCTCGGCGCGATTGGGCTTGATGAGGCGGGGCCGAGCGGCGAGCGAGGCAACAAGCGCATCGCCGCTCGTGTCTATGGCGAGGTGGGCGCCGAGGTCGGCCACTCCACTCGCAAGGGCAATCAGCTGGTCGCTGGTGAACTCGGGCGGCACACTGCCGCTGATCACCACCCAGTCACCGGCGGACGTGGCATCCGCGACCACGTCGGTGAGCGCGGAGAGTTCGACGGGGGTAAGGGCCGAGCCGGGCTCGTTCAGTTTGGTCACGGTCCCGTCGGTCTCGGCCACAGTGATATTGGATCGTGTGCGGCCGGCGACGGGGACACACCGCGAGGTGACCCCCGCGTCCTCGAGCTGCCTGCGCAGCTCACCACCCTCGCTGCCCCCGACCGGAAGGATGGCCAGGCTCGGCACGCCGTTCGCGGCTAGGGCGCGGGTTACGTTGACCCCTTTGCCGCCGGCCTCCAGCGTGGGAGCCGACGTGCGGATGACCGCACCACGCTCGAGTCGGTCGACCTCGAGCGTGCGGTCCAGACTAGGGTTCAGCGTCACGGTGACGATCACACGATCACCAGTCTCGGTCCGGCATTCTCGATGTCCTCGGCCAGCTCAACATCAAGCTCCACGTCGGTGATGACCGTGTCGATGTCGGCAAGCGGGGCGACTCGCGCAAAGTCCTCGCGCCCGAACTTCGTGTGGTCGGCGAGGACAACGGTGCGGCGCGCGGCATCAATCAGGGCGCGCTTGACACTGGCCTCGGTCACGTCGGGCGTCGTGAGCCCACGCTCCACGCTGATGCCGTTTGTTCCCATAAACGCCACGTCGGCGAACACCTCGGCGATCTGCGCCTTGGTCCACTCCCCCACTGCTGCCAACGTGCGGCCTCGAACGATTCCACCCAGCAGGTGCAACGTGACATTCGGTCGGGAGACAAGAATGCTCGCAACAGGGATCGAATGGGTCACGACGGTCAATTCGCGATTCGTGGGCAGGAGTTCCGCGAGGCGGACCGTTGTGGTTCCCGCGTCGAGGATGATCGACCCGCCGTCCGGCAGCTCGTCGAGCGCCGCACGCGCGATACGTTCCTTCTGACCCGCGGCGTGGCTTTCGCGGTCGGCGACGCCGGGCTCGATGCCGAGCCGCTCGACCGGGATGGCTCCACCGTGTACTCGACGAAGCACACCACGGCGCTCGAGTGCGGTGAGATCACGTCGAACCGTCTCGGGGGTCACGGCGAGGTCGCGGGCGAGGCCCGCGACGTCAACACGGCCTCTCGAGCGCGCAGTCTCGAGGATTTGCTGGTGACGCTCCGGTGCGTACATCCGACCTCTTCGACGTTCAAAACGGGCAAACCAAATGTGGTTATTGGTTTATGTAAGTCCGTTTGAGTCCGTTTGTCAACTCACGGCAGATTTTCAGGTTCGCGCGCGCACAGCAGAGAGCGCCGCCTCGCGGCGGCGCTCCGTGGTCCGAGAGAGGGCGCTGCGGACTAGTGCGCTGCGGCGTCCCAGTTTGGACCGGTGCCCACCTGGACATCGAGCGGAACACTCAGCTCGGCCGCCCCGGCCATCCGAGTCCGCACGATCGAGGTCAGGTCGTCGAGCTCACCGGGGGCAACCTCGAACACCAACTCGTCGTGAACCTGCAGCAGCATCCGCGACTTCATCCCCACCATGTCCTCGTCGATCTTGATCATGGCGCGCTTGAGGATGTCGGCCGCGGACCCCTGGATCGGCGAGTTCAGCGCCTGGCGGGCTGCGTTCTCCCGAAGCACTCGGTTCGAGGACTGGAGGTCACCAAAGGGTCGCCGCCGACCAAAGATGGTTGTGGTGTAGCCGTCGACCTTCGCTTGCTCGACCACGTCGCGCAGGTAGTCGCGCACCGCACCGAACCGAGCGAAGTAGTCGGTCATCAGCGCCTTGGCCTCGGCCGTCTCGATGCGCAGCTGCTTGCTGAGGCCAAATGCGCTCAGTCCATAGGCGAGGCCGTAGGACATCGCCTTCACCTTCGTTCGCATCGTGGGGGTGACATCAGCGGGATCAACACCAAAGATCCGTGCGCCCACAAACCGGTGGAGATCCTCCCCCGCGTTGAAGGCCTCGATGAGGCCCGGATCACCCGACAGATGCGCCATGATGCGCATCTCGATCTGCGAGTAGTCGGCCGTCAGGAGAGTGTCGAACTCCGGCCCTGCCTCGAAGGCCGAGCGGATCTCGCGACCCACCTCGGTCTTCACGGGCACGTTCTGCAGGTTGGGGTCGTTGGATGCGACACGGCCCGTCGCGGAGCCCGCCTGCTCGTAGGTTGTGTGGACTCGGCCTCCGGCATCAACGGCCTTGTCAATCGACGCGATGATCTGCATCAGCTTCGTCGCGTCCCGGTGTTGCAGGAGCAGGTCGAGGAACGGATGTGGTGCCTGCTCCTGAAGGTCGGCAAGGCTCGCGGCATCCGTCGAGAAGCCGGTCTTGTTCGACCTCGTCTTGGGCATCCCCAACTGGTCAAACAGCACCTCTTGCAGCTGCTTGGGGCTGCCGAGGTTAATTTCGCGGCCGATCTCGGCGAACGCGCGTTGGGCAACGTCGGCGGCCTTTGCGCCCAGATCCGCGGTGAGGCGGCCAAGGATGCCTCGGTTGACCGTGATGCCCGTGCGCTCCATGGTGGCGAGCACGGGAACCAAGGGCATTTCGATGCGCTGCAGCACGTCCAGCGAACCTGCGTCGAGTTTCTCGGACAGGTAGGTCGCGAGGCGCAGGGAGTACCACGCCTCCGTGGCGGGGCTCGCCCCCTCGGTTTCCGGCACCAGCTGGTTGGGGTCTGACTGCTGGAGAGTTTCACCGAGGTAGTACTCGACCTGCGACTCCAGTGTCTCTGCCTTGCCACCCGGGCGGAGGAGCCAGCCCGCGAGCATGGTGTCGTACGCGATGCCCTTGAGCTCCAGTCCGGCGTCACGCACGGCCTTGAGCTGCGCCTTGGCACCCGTCATCACCTTGGGGGCGTCGCTCGACAACCACGCCTCGAGCGCGACGTAGTCCATCCGCCCCGAGGCCCAGGGCACAAAAACGGTCTCGTTGGCGGCGCCCAGCCCAAACCCCACAACCTCGCCGCCCAGTGTCTGCACCCGCAGTCCGAGCGCGTTCTGCCCGTGGGACGTCTGCGTCTCGATCCACTTCGCGAGTTCCTCGTCCACCAGGGTGTGAATGACCGGGATGCCCGCCGCGGCCGGCGCGGAGCCCGCCACGACCTCGTCGCCCTGCTCGGCCGCAGCAATCTTCAACACGCGGTCGAGAAGTGTCTTGAACTGCAGTTTGTCGAACACCTCCCGTACCGCCGGAACATCGATCGGTCGCCGCAGAAGGTCATCAGGCGCCACGGGTAGATCCACATCGGTCACCAGATGGTTCAGCCTGCGGTTGCGAACGGCACGATCCTTCTGCTCGCGCAGCTTCTCCCCCACGACACCGGTGATCTCATCCGCGTGCTCGAGGATGTTTTCCAGACTCCCGTACTGGGTGACCCATTTCACTGCGGTCTTCTCGCCGACCTTGTCGATACCAATGAGGTTGTCGGAGGTCTCCCCCACAAGGGCCGCGACGTCCGGATACTGTTCCGGCTCGATTCCGTAGCGCTCGACGACGGCGTCGCGGTCGTATCGCTTGAGCTCCGAGACGCCCCGAGCGTTCGGGTACAGGAGGGTCACATCCGGCTTCACCATCTGGATGGCGTCACGGTCTCCCGAGACAACCAGGACGCGGTATCCCTCGGCGGCACCTCGAGTGGCGAGGGTCGCAAGAATGTCGTCCGCCTCGTAGTCCTCCTTGGTGACCGTCGTCACGCCCATGGCGTGCAGAGCCTCCTGCAGAAGGGGCACCTGCCCAACAAACTCGGGTGGGGTCTCGCTCCGAGTGCCCTTGTACTCGGCGTACTCCCGCGTACGGAACGAGTAGCGCGAGATGTCGAACGCGACCGCCAGGTGTGTGGGTTTCTCGTTCTGGAGCAACAGGATCAGCATCGACAGGAACCCATGGATGGCGTTCGTGTGCTGGCCCTCGCGGTTGACAAAACTGTCGACGGGAAGCGCGTAGAAAGCGCGGAAGGCGAGCGAGTGGCCATCAATGACCAGGAGGGTAGGCTTTTCTGAGTCCGGCACAGCAGCCAGCCTAGCCGCGGCCACCGACAGGAAATCAGAGCACAAGGGATCCGATGCTAAAGCTGCCCGACGACCTCGACCCCGAACTGCGCGCTCGCCTGGTGGAGACCAACGGGGGCGAGCTCACGATCAAGATGGGCGTCGAGTATCTCGAACTCTCGGCCGAGCACTCCGTAGCCCGTATGCCCGTCGAGGGCAACCGACAGGTTGTGGGAATTCTTCACGGCGGAGCCCACGTTGTGCTGGGCGAATCGCTTGGATCGATCTCGTCGGCGATACATGCCGGGCCCGGTCGCGTCGCGATGGGAATCGAGATTAACGCGACCCACAGCCGCTCCATCTCCGAGGGCTGGGTCACGGCAACATGCGACGCACTGGTACTGGGGCGCACTCTCGCCACGCATGAGATTGTCATCAGGGACGACGAGGGACGACGCCTGTCAACGGTTCGGATGACCAACATCCTGCGCGACCGAAGCTGACGCGTGAGCGTTCCGCACGACTGGATCGAACACCGCCGCGGTGATGGTGAGCGTCTCGGCTGGATGCGGCCCGAGTCCGAGGGTTTTGTGGTGATTGACCTTCTCGGTCGGGAGCGGTCAGGGGTTCTGGGTTGGCTGGACGCAGAGGACCTGATCGAGTCGCTCGGGATCGGCTACCTCGCCGAGCCCTTCGAGCTATTCGTGGATGACGCGTGGCGACGAGTTCGTCTTCTGGAGGTCTCCCCCGACGGCATACGTCTCAAGCGAGAAGACTGGGGCGACATGTCGTCACCGGTCGTCGAGCACACCGTCGAGTTCCCGATGCCGGACACCCTCCGGCCGCTCGGGTAGGACCCGCTACTTCTTGGCGCTCAACTGCTCGATGATGGCCTGGGCGACGTCGTGCATGGTGAGACGGCGGTCCATGGATGCCTTCTGAATCCAGCGGAAGGCCTCCGGCTCGGTGAGCCCCATCTTCTCGTTCAGCAGACCCTTGGCGCGATCCACGAGCTTGCGGGTCTCAAACCTCTCGACGAGGTCGGCAACCTCGGCCTCGAGCGTAATGATCTGCGTGTAGCGGCTCAGGGCGATCTCGATCGCCGGAAGCAGGTCGTTCGGGGTGAAAGGCTTAACCACGTAGGCCAGGGCGCCGGCCTCGGACGCGCGCTCGACAAGTTCCTTCTGGCTGAATGCCGTCAGCAACACAACCGGCGCGATGTGATTCTTGCTGAGTCGCTCGGCCGCCGAGATGCCATCAAGCTGAGGCATCTTGACGTCCATGATGACCAGATCGGGCCGGAGCTCGGTGGCCAAGGCAACCGCGGTCTCGCCGTCGGCAGCCTCTCCGACAACCTCGTAACCGTTGTCGCGCAGAATCTCCACGATGTCCATGCGGATGAGGGACTCGTCTTCGGCGACGACAACCCTCCTGGGGGTCGTGGGGGCAGCATCCTGGTCGGTCACGAGCAAAAGCCTACGGTATCTTGGAGAGCGTTGCCGGATTGGCGGAATGGCAGACGCAGGGCACTCAAAATGCTCCGCCCGAAAGGGTGTGTGGGTTCAAGTCCCACATCCGGCACTCCCTCGCTGTGGGGGCGATAGAGAAGGTCGCCCCCACAGCACCATCAGGGGTTACCCGAACTGGGTTTGCGAGGATGGAACCATGCCCCTCGCCATTCAGGACTACGCCCTCATCGGAGATTGCCACACCGGAGCGTTGGTGGGCACCGACGGCAGCATCGACTGGCTCTGCCTCCCCCGGTTCGATTCGGCCTCCACCTTCGGAGCATTGTTGGGCGACGATGATCACGGTCAGTGGCGCCTGGCGCCCGCCGACCCCACGGCAACGGCGACCCGGACGTATCACGAGGGCACCTTCATCCTCGAGACCACCTGGGTCACCAGCACGGGTGTTGTGGCGGTCATTGACCTCATGCCGCACGGGGATCGACGGGCCGACGTCGTCCGGAGAGTCAGGGGCATCTCGGGGACCGTTCCGATGGTCCAGAGTCTTCGAGTGCGATTCGACTACGCCAATGCCGTGCCCTGGATGCGGCAGGTGCCCGAGTACGCACCGGCCGGCTCACACGCCCTCCTGGCCGTGGCAGGGCCAGACGCGGTCATCGTCCGTGGGCCACGCCTGACCGCCGAAGACCACGTCCACGTCGCAGAGTTCGAGGTGAGCGAGGGCGACACCGTAGACACCGTCTTGACGTGGCATCCGTCACACCGCGAGCCGCCGGTCGCGCTTGACGTTGACGCCCAGATCGTCGAGACCACCGCGTGGTGGAGGCAGTGGGCGGATCGATACACGCCCGTGGGGTCGTTTGACACCGCGGTACTGCGGTCGTTACTTGTGCTTCGGGCACTCACCCACGAGGACACTGGGGGAATTGTCGCCGCCGCAACCACCAGTCTCCCGGAGGTGCTCGGTGGCGTCAGGAACTGGGATTACCGCTACGTGTGGCTCCGAGACGCGGCGCTGACCCTAGAGGCCCTGATGACACACGGCTACGAACTGGAGGCCGGTCAATGGCGCTCGTGGCTCCTCCGGGCGATCGCCGGGGACCCGGCGGACATGCAGATCATGTACGGCCTCGCTGGTGAGCGTCGGTTGGTCGAGTGGACACCGAGCACGTTGCCGGGTTACCGCGGCTCGGCTCCCGTGCGCGTGGGCAACGCCGCGTCTCGACAGTTTCAGGGCGACGTTTTTGGTGAGGTCATGCGCGCACTCGAGCAGGCTCGGGACCTGGGCGTCGCCGAGGATGACTACTCCTGGTCACTTCAGGTCGCGCTGCTCGGGCGGCTCGAGGCCACTCGCGACACCGACGATCACGGAATTTGGGAGATCCGGGGGCCCGAGCGCCGCTTTACGCACTCGCGCGTCATGATGTGGGCCGCATTCGATTGTGGGATCCGGGCCGTAGAAACCCACGGCCTCCCCGGTGACGTCGAGAGCTGGCGTCGTCAGCGTGACCACCTTCGCACCGAGATCGACGATCAGGGTTACGACGCAAAAATGGGATCATTCGTGCAGTACTACGGCGGATCCGCGGTTGACGCCTCCCTGCTTCAGCTGGCACAGGTGGGGTACGTCGAGCCGACCGACCCACGGATGCTCGGAACCGTCGCCGCGATCGAGTCCAAGCTCATCCGCGACGGCCTTGTGTTGCGCTACCGCGCCGAAACGGGGGTCGACGGTCTTCCCGGCGACGAGCATCCGTTCCTCGCGTGCTCGTTCTGGCTGGTTGAGCAGTATGCCCGATCGGGGCGTCTCTCGGACGCGGAGGTGCTGATGGACCGCCTCGTGAGCTTCTCCAACGACGTAGGCCTGCTCTCGGAGGAGGTCGACCCGACCACCGGCGACCACATGGGCAACACCCCGCAGGCGTTCTCACATCTCGCCCTGGTGCGGGCCGCAGACGCGATAGCGGCCGCGCGGTCGATCTGACTCGCGCGGCCGCTAGGTCGGCAAACTAGTCGGCGTGCTCGCCGCTCTCCCATGCGGGAGCCGCGGCATTAATCGCGTCACCCACGACGTGCACACGCAGGTCGTTGGTCGACCCGGGGATTCCGGGAGGGGAACCGGAGATCACCACAACCTTGTCGCCCACCTCGGCGAGACCCTGCTCGAGAAGAACGGTATCCACCTGGGCGTACATCGCGTCGGTGTGGGTCACACGGTCAACGATGAATGACTCAATGCCCCAGATGAGCGCCATGCGGCGGCGGATCGCGGCATCGGGCGTGAAGGCCTTCATGGGGATGCGGAAGCGCAAGCGCGACATACGCCTCGCCGAGTCGCCTGACTCGGTGAACACACACACGTACTTGGCGTCCACGAAGTCGGCGACCTCCGCGGCCGCAAGGGTGATGGCTCCACCCTGAGTACGTGGCTTGGTGCCGAGCGGCGGGATGCGCTCGAGGCCGTGATCCTCCGTTGAGGCCACGATACGTGCCATCGTCTGGACAGTGATCACGGGGTACTCCCCCACGCTGGTCTCGCCACTGAGCATGACCGCGTCCGCACCATCGAGGATGGCGTTGGCGACGTCGGAGGTCTCGGCCCGGGTCGGCACGGGGCTAGAAATCATCGACTCGAGCATCTGGGTCGCCACGATCACGGGCTTGGCCATGCGGCGCGCAAGCTCAACCGTGCGCTTCTGCACGATCGGCACCGCCTCGAGGGGAAGCTCCACGCCGAGGTCACCACGCGCAACCATAATCGCGTCAAACGCATCGATGATCGCCTCGAGGTGATCCACCGCCTGGGGCTTCTCGATCTTGGCGATCACGGGGATGCGGCGTCCCTCCTCGGCCATAATCTCGTGAACGCGGATCACGTCGTCGGCGTTACGCACAAACGAGAGGGCGATGAGGTCGGCACCGAGCTTGAGGCCCCAGCGCAGGTCATCCTCGTCCTTCTCGGACAGCGCGGGGACGTTGACGGCAACGCCGGGCAGATTGATGCCCTTGTTGTTCGAGACCGGACCAGCAACGATGACCTCGGTGGTCACGACAACGCCGTCGGTCTCGACAACACGAACCTTAACCTTGCCGTCATCGATGAGGAGGAAGTCACCAGGAGCAACGTCCTGAGGGAGGCCCTTGAACGTCGTGCCAACGATCTCCTTGGTTCCGAGGATGTCCTCGGTGGTGATCTTGAAGATGTCACCCACGGCCAGATCGTGAGGCCCGTCGGCGAACTTGCCCAGACGAATCTTGGGGCCCTGAAGGTCGACCATCACGGCGACAGCGCGGCCGGAATCGTCGGCGGCCTTGCGGACGTTCGCGTAGACCTCCTCGTGCACGGCGTACGAACCGTGGCTGAGGTTCATGCGAGCGACATCGACACCTGCATCGATAATCGCCCTGATGTTCTCGTAGCTCGACGTGGCGGGGCCGAGCGTCGCGACGATCTTGGCTCGTCTCATGACTTCCTTCTGTGGTGGTGGTGTTTCTGTGGTGGTGTGGGTGCGGCGAGGGTGCCGTCAGCGATCAGAGAGAGATCGCGTGATCCGTTGGCTTCACCGGGAAGGGCAACTGGGTGTCCCCCTCAAGGTACCGATCAACGGCGGATGCCGCAGCACGGCCCTCCGCGATGGCCCAGACAATCAGGGACTGGCCACGGCCCGCATCCCCGGCCACGAACACGCCGGCTTCGCTGGTCTGGTACTGGCCATCACGCTCGATGGTGCCCTTCTCGCCAAAGGGGATCGGCAGCTGCTCGACAATCGTCTCCGACTCGGGACCGGTGAACCCCAGAGCCAAGAGCACCAGGTCTGCGGGAATCTCGCGCTCGGTGCCCGACTTCGGCACACGGCGGCCGTCGACGTACTCTGTCTCGGCGACACGGATGGCGCGTACCTCGCCGGCCTCGTTCGCCAGGAACTCGACCGTGGAAGCGAGGTAGATCCGCTCTCCACCCTCCTCATGGGCGCTCGACACCTCAAAGAGTGTCGGGGTCATGGGCCAGGGCTGGTGCTCGGGACGCTCGCTGGGCGGCTGTGTGCCGATGGCGAGGTTCGTCACGGAGAGCGCCTGCTGGCGATGCGCCGTGCCGATGCAGTCCGCGCCAGTGTCGCCACCGCCGAGCACAACAACGTGCTTGCCCTCGGCGGTGATCTGGTCGATCACCGCGTCGCCCGCGCCCACGCGGTTGGCCTGCACGAGGTAGTCCATGGCGAAGTGAACGCCCATGAGGTCACGACCCGGAATCGGCAGGTCGCGAGGAACCATCGCTCCGGTCGCGATAACAACCGCATCGTACCGCGACTTCAGGTCGTCCCACGTGATGTCAACACCGATCTCGACGCCGGCACGGAACCGTGTGCCCTCCGCCTGCATCTGGGCGAGGCGCGTCTCGATGTGCTTCTTCTCCATCTTGAAGTCCGGAATGCCGTACCTCAGGAGGCCACCGATGCGGTCGTCCTTCTCGTAGACCGCGACCGTGTGACCCGCACGCGTCAACTGCTGCGCGGCGGCGAGGCCCGCGGGACCGGACCCGACGACGGCAACCGTCTTGCCGGTCAGTCGCGACGGAGGGTGCGGAGTCACGTGGCCGTTCGCGAAGGCCTGGTCGATGATCGACACCTCGACCTGCTTGATGGTGACCGCGGGCTGGTTGATGCCGAGCACACACGAGCTTTCGCAGGGTGCTGGACAGAGCCGACCGGTGAACTCCGGGAAGTTGTTGGTCGCGTGAAGACGCTCGATCGCCTGAGCGCCCTCGCCGCGCCACATGAGGTCATTCCACTCGGGAATGAGGTTTCCCAGGGGGCATCCCTGATGGCAGAACGGGATGCCGCAATCCATGCACCGGCCAGCCTGGCGACGCAACTCAGACGGATCCTGCTGCTCGTAGACCTCTTTCCAGTCCATCAGCCGCAGGCTGACGGGGCGACGCTTGGGAAGCTCGCGTTCCTGGACCTTCAGGAATCCCTTGGGATCAGCCACCGGTCACCTCCATGATCCGTCCCCACACAATGTCGCCGTCGGGGTCCAGTCCCTCGTCGATCGCAATCTGTCGTGTCTCCATCACGGCCGCGTAGTCGCGCGGAAGCACCTTGGTGAAGCGCGTTGCGGTCTCGGCGAGGTTCTCCAGCATCCGAGCCGCAACCACCGAGTCTGTCTCATCGACGTGCCGCTCGAGCAGGTCGCGGAGGATCTCGATGTCACCGCTGCCCAGGGGCAACAGCTCGAGCTCGCCCGACGCGAGCGACTCGGGATTGACCCGCTCCTTGCGAAGGTCGTAGATGTAGGCGGTGCCGCCCGACATCCCCGCACCAAGGTTGCGGCCGGTACCACCCAGAATGACCGCCAGGCCGCCGGTCATGTACTCGAGCGCGTGGTCGCCCACACCCTCGACAACCGCGGTCGCGCCCGAGTTGCGCACCAGGAACCGCTCACCAACGATGCCGCGGATAAACATGCTTCCCTGAGTCGCGCCATACCCGATGACGTTGCCGGCGATGACGTTGCGCTCGGCCGGGAACACGCTGTTGCGGTGTGGACGGATGATGATCTCGCCACCACACAGCCCCTTGCCCACATAGTCGTTGCTGTCACCCTCGAGTCGCAGGGTGATACCGGAGGGCATAAACGCTCCCAGCGACTGACCTGCAGTGCCCGTCAGGCGCACCGTGATCGTCCCGGTAGGAAGACCGTTCTCGCCGTGCCGGAGGGTGACCTCGTGGCCGAGCATGGTGCCCACAGCACGCTCGGTGTTGCGGATGGGAAGGTCGATGGTCACGGGGGTGCCATGGGCGAGTGCATCCACCGACTGGCGAATGAGCTCGCGGTCGAAATGCTCGTCGAGTTCGTGATCCTGGCTGACGCGGTTGGTCCGCGGCTCGTCCTCGTCGAACGACGGGCCCACAAGAATCGGCTCGAGGTCAAGACCGTCGGCCTTCCAGTGCTCGACCGCGCGGTCAACGTCGAGGAGCTCGCTGTGACCGATGGCCTCCTCGAGGGAGCGGAAGCCCAACTCGGAGAGGTACTCGCGCACCTCCTGGGCGAGAAACTCGAAGAAGTTGACCACAAACTCGGGCTTGCCCGTGAAGCGCGCGCGCAGCTCGGGGTTCTGGGTGGCAACCCCAACCGGGCACGTGTCGAGGTGACACACCCGCATCAGGATGCAGCCCGACACCACCAGCGGAGCGGTCGCAAAACCGTACTCCTCGGCTCCGAGAAGGGCACCGATGATCACGTCGCGTCCGGTCTTCATCTGACCATCGACCTGCACGACCACCCGATCGCGCATGCCGTTGAGCATCAGCGTCTGCTGAGTCTCGGCGAGGCCCAGCTCCCAGGGCGTGCCAGCGTGCTTGAGGGAGTTGAGCGGGCTCGCTCCCGTGCCGCCGTCGTGTCCTGAGACGAGAACCACATCCGCCTTCGCCTTCGTCACCCCGGCCGCTACCGCGCCGATGCCTGACTGGCTCACAAGCTTGACGTGCACACGCGCCTCGGGATTCGAGCGCTTGAGGTCGAAGATGAGCTGCTTAAGATCCTCGATGGAATAGATGTCGTGGTGAGGCGGGGGCGAGATGAGTCCCACGCCGGCCGTGCCATGACGGGTGCGTGCGATCCAGGGATACACCTTGCCCGCGGGCAGCTGTCCGCCCTCGCCGGGCTTGGCACCCTGCGCCATCTTGATCTGGATGTCGGTCGCGTGGGTCAGGTACATGCTCGTGACACCAAAGCGTCCGGATGCCACCTGCTTGATGGCCGAACGCCGCTCGGGGTCGAGCAGGCGCGCGACATCCTCGCCGCCCTCGCCCGTGTTCGAGCGTCCCCCCAGCCGGTTCATCGCGATCGCCAGCGTCTCGTGAGCCTCCTGGCTGATCGAGCCGTAGCTCATCGCACCGGTGTTGAACCGCTTGACAATCGACTCGACCGACTCGACCTCGTCAATGGGAACAACCGGACGAACACCGGTGCGCAGCTTGAACAGGCCGCGCATGGTCATCAGGTTCTCGCCCTGCTCGTCGACCATCCGTGTGTAGTCGCGGAAGATGTCGTAGCGACGAGCGCGGGTCGCGTGCTGAAGGCGGAACACGGTGTCCGGGTTGAAGAGGTGAGGCGGGCCCTCGCGACGCCACTGGTACTCGCCGCCCGTCGCCAGCCGCTCGTGCACGCTGATGGCGCCGTCTTCCGGGTAGGCCGCGGCGTGCCGCGCGGCGTTCTCCGCCGCGATGACGTCGAGGCCCACACCGCCCAAGAGGCTCGAGGTGCCCGTGAAGTACTGGTCCACGAAGTCCTGGGCAAGGCCCACGGCCTCGAACGCCTGTGCACCGGCGTAGGAACCAACCACCGAGATGCCCATCTTGGACATGATCTTCAGGACGCCCTTGCCGAGCGCCTTGATGAGGTTCTTCACCGCCTTCTCCGGCGTGATGCCCTGCAGCATTCCCGAGCGCACGAGCTGCTCGGCCGTCTCCATCGCCAGATAGGGGTTGATTGCGGATGCGCCGTAGCCCACGAGGAGCGCAACATGGTGCACCTCGCGCACGTCGCCGGCCTCGACAATGAGTCCCACCTTCATGCGAGTCTCCTCGCGAATCAGGTGGTGGTGCACCGCGGCGAGCATCAGCAACGAGGGGATCGGTGCGTAGTCCTTGTTGGAGTCGCGGTCGGACAGGACAATGAACTCCGCGCCATTGGCGATGGCCTCATCAACTTCCTCGCACATCTTGGCGAGGCGCTTCTCCATGGCCTTCGGACCCTTGTCGACGCGGTACAGGCCCTTGATGGTTGTCGAGCGCTGGCTCCCGGGGCGGGGGTCGATGTGCTGGATCTTGGCGAGCTCGTCGTTGTCGATGACCGGGAAGTCGAGCGCGACCTGGCGCGCATGCTCGGGAGTGGCCGTGAGCAGGTTGCGCTCTGGGCCCAGCCCCAGCTTCATCGAGGTGACGACCTCTTCTCGAATGGAGTCGAGAGGAGGGTTCGTCACCTGCGCGAACTGCTGCGTGAAGTAGTCGAACAGCAACCGGGACCGGTCGGACAACACCGCGATCGGCGTGTCAGAACCCATGGCGCCCAAGGGCTCCGCAGCGTTCTGCGCCATCGGCGCGATGAGGATTCGAACCTCTTCCTCGGTGTACCCGAAGGTGCGCTGGCGACGAACAACCGACGCCGGCGTGTGCACGATGTGCTCACGCTCGGGAAGGTCCTTCAGGGCGATCCGGCCCTCCTCGAGCCACTCGGCCCAGGGCTGCGAGGCAGCCAGCTCCGCCTTGACCTCGTCGTCCTCGATGATGCGGCCCTCGACGGTGTCGACGAGGAACATCTTGCCGGGACGCAGGCGCCCCTTGCGCACGACCTTGCTCGGCTCGACGTCAAGAACACCAATCTCACTGGCGAGCACAACGAGGCCGTCGTCCGTGACGAGGTAGCGCCCGGGGCGCAGTCCGTTGCGGTCGAGGGTCGCGCCGACCAACGAACCGTCCGTAAACACCAGCGCCGCCGGGCCATCCCACGGCTCCATAAGCATGCCGTGGTACTCGTAGAACGCCCGCCGGGCGGGGTCCACGTCGACCTGGTTCTCGTAGGCCTCCGGAACCATCATCATCATGGCGTGCGGGAGGCTGCGGCCAGCGAGGTTCAGGAGTTCAACAACCTCGTCAAACGACGCGGAGTCCGAGGCACCCGGCGTGTTGATCGGGAGAATCGAGCGGATGTCGCCGAGGAGCTCGCTTTCGAGCTGGGACTGGCGCGCGCGCATCCAGTTGCGGTTTCCCTGAACCGTGTTGATCTCGCCGTTGTGCGCGATCATCCGGAACGGCTGCGCGAGCGGCCAGGACGGGAACGTGTTCGTGGAGTACCGGGAGTGCACGAGTGCAAGCTTCGACACAAACCGCGGGTCGGAGAGGTCCGGGTAGAACGGCTCCAGCTGGAGGGTCGTGACCATTCCCTTGTACACCAGGGTGCGCGAGGACAGCGACGGGAAGTACGCGTGCAACTGGTGCTCGGCCCGCTTGCGGAGACGGAATACCTGGCGCTCCAACTCCATGCCACCCGCCGTGCCCTTGTCGCCGGCACGCGTGGACTGCACAAACACCTGCTCGAATGACGGCATTGCACCCCGAGCGAGGTTGCCCAAGTTGCTGGGCTCGACCGGCACGGTTCGCCAACCCAGGATGGTGAGGTCCTCGGATGCCGCGATCTCGGCGACGCCCGCCTTGATCGCGTCGCGCTCCGCCTCGTCGGTGGGAAGAAACGCCATGCCCACGGCATAGCGCCCCACGGGCGGCAGCTCGAAGTCAACAACGGCGCGGAGGAACGCGTCGGGGATCTGCGTGATGATTCCGGCGCCATCGCCGGTACCGGCGTCAGAGCCCACCGCACCACGGTGCTCGAGGTTGCGCAGCGCCCCGAGAGCGGTCTCGATGATGTCGTGACCGGCCGTTCCGCGCAGCGTCGCAACCATGGCGAGGCCACAGGCATCGCGCTCGTTTCGTGGGTCGTAGAGACCCGTTGCTGCTGGGGTCGAGCTGAACCGCTCAAAAGGTGGCGTGAGAGCCATGGCTACCGTCCTCACGATGGTGCTGTAACTGCGGGACGTCGGCGGCCCAAGTGGGAAACGACCTTCGGATAATCAGGGCGTGGATTTGGCTCCGCTTGTGGCGGCCAGTTGTGACTCCGTCGCAGCATCGTCGCCGGGTTCGTCGGAGTCAGAATAGGTCGCTTCGGAGTCTACAGCACCCTCGGGAATCCACTCGCGTCCCGGAACATACGGGCTCGGCTCGACACCGGTGTGACGGCGACGCTGAACCAGGAACAGGACGACACCAGCAACGGCAAGGGCAAGTGCGCCCCAGACGTTGGCGCGGATTCCCAGGAAGACCTCGCTAGGGTCGACACGAATCGACTCGAAGATGATACGCCCCACGCCGTACCAGACCATGTACAGGGCCCATACCTTGCCCCACTGGAGGCGTGGCACGGCGTCCCCTACGGGAACCGGGACCGACAGGCCAAATACGGTTCGCTTGATGAAGCGGAACTGGCGCTCCATCGTGAGAAGGAACACGATTCCCACCGTGTTCCAGATCATCTCGTAAAGGAACGTGGGGTGGAACAGCGTGCCCTCAGGCAGGCCCACCGGGATTGCCGCGTTGGGCTCCGGAATCTCCAGTCCCCACGGGAGGTCAGTCGGAAGCCCAAACAGCTCGTGGTTGAAGTAGTTGCCGAGGCGGCCAAAGACCTGGGCGAGGAGCATCGCGGGGGCCAGGGCATCCGCGAAAGTCCAGAATCGCAAGCCCGTCAGACGGCAGCCGATCCACGCGCCGATAGCGCCACCGATGAGCGAACCGATGATGGCGTTGCCACCCTCCCAGATCGCCCAGACGCTGCCCGGTTCGAACGGGTTCCAGGGGTTCGACCCCTCGTAAAAGTAGTCCCCGAGATGGGTGAGCACGTGGTACGCCCGGGCCCCCACAAGACCCAGCGGGACAGCCCAGATGATGACGTCAAGCACGATGCCGGGTTCCGCGCCACGCGCCTTGAGGCGACGGTTGACCCAGATCGCAGCGACGATGATCCCAATAAGGATGATGAGCGCGTAGGTCGTGATGCGGAGGTTGAAGGGCAGGTCCCAACCAAAAGTGGTCTCGAGCCACGACGCGATGTCGATGGCCTGCCACTCATCGGGCGGGCTCGGGATGCTGAGCGGCAGGAATGACAAGCCGGTCACCTTTCTGGGTGGGAACTACGCGAGTCTAGTACCGGTTGCAAGGTCGGCAGCCGCGCGAGCGACAGCACCAACCCCGCCATCGGCGAGGGCGGACACCAGGAGCGAGCCGACAATGGCTCCGTCCGCGTACCCCAGAACCTCACGAACCTGGTCGGCGGTGGAGATTCCGAGCCCCACGCACGTGGAGGTGGCCCCGGCCGTCCTCAGCCGGGCAACCAGGCCACGCGCGGCCGAGTCCACGTCTCCGCGGGCTCCCGTGATTCCCATCGTCGACACCGCGTAAACAAATCCTCGGCTGCGCTCGACGGCTTGCTCGAGCCGAGCATCCGTGGACGACGGGGCGGCGAGGAATACGCGGTCAAGCCCGGTGCGGTCCGATGCGGCAAGCCAGTCACCCGCCTCGTCGGGAATCAAGTCGGGGGTGATCAGGCCCGCTCCCCCGGCCGCAAGTAGATCGTCAGCGAATCGATCGACGCCGTACTGCACAACGGGGTTCCAGTAGGTCATCACAAGCACGGGTGTGTTCACTCGTGAGGTGATCGCCTTGACCGCCTCGAATCCATCGGAAAGACGAAACCCTCCCGCCAGCGCGGCCTGGGTCGCCTTCTGAATCACCGTTCCGTCCATTACCGGGTCGGAGTAGGGCAGGCCCAGCTCGATGACGTCGACGCCGTTCTCCGCAAGGGCAACGGCTGCATCCACGCTGGTCTGGAAGTCCGGGAAACCCACGGGGAGGTAGCCCACAAGCGCGCCGGATCCGGCGGCCTTGCGTTCGGCGATCACAGTCTCGACGGCACTCATGCGGGGTTCTCCCGGTCGAAGAGCTCGAAGTACGAGCCCACGGTCTCCATGTCCTTGTCCCCGCGGCCACTGAGGTTCACGAGGATGATCGAATCGGGACCCAGTTCCTTGCCTAGCGTCAGCGTGCCCGCCAGAGCGTGAGCAGACTCGATTGCGGGGATGATGCCTTCGGTCCGCGACAGAAGCCGGAGAGCGTGCATCGCCTCGTCGTCGCTGATGGGGAGGTAACTCGCGCGTCCAATGTCGTTGAGCCACGCGTGTTCGGGACCCACGCCCGGGTAGTCGAGACCGGCTGAGATCGAGTGCGACTCGATCGTCTGGCCGTCGTCATCCTGAAGCATGTAGCTGCGCGCGCCGTGCAAGACACCGGGACGACCCCGCGTGATGGTGGCCGCGTGCCGCTCAGTCAGGTGCCCCTCGCCCGCGGCCTCATAGCCATACAGGGCGACCGACGGGTCGTCGAGGAACGCGTGGAAAATACCCATCGCGTTGCTTCCGCCGCCAACACAGGCGGTGACCGCATCGGGAAGTCGCCCCGTCAGGTCGAGAACCTGCTGGCGCGCCTCCTCGCCAATGATCTTGTGGAAGTCGCGCACCATCACCGGGAACGGATGAGGACCCGCGACCGTACCGAGAAGATAGTGCGTCGAGTCGACGTTGGCGACCCAGTCCCGAAGGGCATCGTTGATGGCGTCCTTGAGGGTTCGAGAACCGGTCTTGACGGGGATGACCTCGGCGCCCAGAAGCCGCATCCGCGCGACGTTGAGCGCCTGGCGCTCGGTGTCGACCTCGCCCATGTAGACGACACATTCCATGCCGAACAGGGCGGCCGCGGTAGCGCTCGCGACGCCGTGCTGACCAGCCCCGGTCTCAGCGATCAGGCGGGTCTTGCCGAGACGCTTGGCTAGCAGTGCCTGGCCCAACACGTTGTTGATCTTGTGTGACCCTGTGTGGTTGAGGTCCTCGCGCTTGAGCAGGACACGGGCACCGCCGGCATGCTCCGCAAACCGGGGCGCCTCGGTAATGATGGAGGGTCGACCGGTGTACGTGGTGTGAAGCTCGGCCAGCTCGGCCTGGAACGCCGGGTCCGTGCGCGCGTGCTGGTACGCAGCATCGAGCTCGTCGAGGGCGGCGATAAGGGACTCGGGCACAAACCGCCCACCGTACTCGCCAAAGTAGGGGCCAAGCTCGTCGCGTAGGGGCATTAGGAAGCCAAGAACTCTCTGAGGGTGATGATGGGGTCGCTGGTTACAAGGGCTTCGCCGACGAGCACCACGTCGGCGCCCGCGCGCCGGTAGTGCGCGACATCCGCCGGAGTCTTGACGGCGGACTCGGCAACCCGAATGACCCCGCTGGGAATGCCGTCCGCAAGCCTGCCAAACAGGTCTTGGTCCAGCTCAAAAGTGCTCAGGTCCCTCGCGTTGACGCCAACGAGGTCCGCCCCGATGTCGAGGGCGCGGTCGACCTCGTCCGCGGAGTGAGTCTCCACAAGAGGCGTCATCCCGAGCTCGTTGATGAGCGAGAAGAGGCTGGCCAGAGTGGGCTGATCGAGCGCGGCAACAATCAGAAGCACAAGGTCTGCACCCGCGGCGCGCGCCTCGAACACCTGATAGGGGTCGGCGATGAAGTCCTTGCGCAGGACCGGGATGGAAATCGCTTCGCGCACGGCGACCAGGTCGGCGAGCGAACCTCCGAAACGGCGCTCCTCCGTCAAGACGCTGACCGCACTCGCGCCACCACGTTCGTAGGACGTAGCGAGCGAGGCGGGGTCAGGGATATCCGCGAGAGCACCCCGGGACGGACTCGCGCGCTTCACCTCAGCAATGATGTGCACGGAGTCGCGCGGGGCTAGCGCAGCAAGAACATCGAGAGCTGCGGGCTGCGCGAGGGCATCCGCCTCGACCTGGGCAATGCTCCGTGCAGCACGACGTTCCGAAGCGTCGTGAAGGGCTCCGGCTACGAGGTCGGCTAGCACCCTAGTTGTGTGCCTTGGGTGTGAGCCGAGATCCACCAACGCCGTAGCCGGCCTTGGACAGGATCCAGCCCACGATCGCGCCGACGACAACAAGTACTGCCGATGCAACGACAAGCCAGGCGACATCGAGGAAGAATGCAACCGTGCCGACGGCAAAGCCGAGCAGCATGATGATGACGGCGGTCCAGGCGGCCGGGGAGTTTCCGTGGCCGGGGTCAGACTCGTTCATCGATCTCCGTTCGTTGGGTCTTGCGACAATTCTAGCCGGATTGCGCGATGCGCTTACGTCGGGTCGCGGCCCTCACTGAGCGAGTCCCAGTCGCCAATTGACGACTCCTCGCCATCGGCGGCTTCGAGCCTCACGGCCTGGTACTTGCGCGATGACGCGGGCCACCGTGGAGACGTAACCACAACCACGAGGCCAGCAACGGCAAGCACAATCCCCGCGACGAGCGCCACAACGGGCCACACCGTCAGCGCGAGGGACTCCACCAGGGCGCGCACCGAGTCCTCGCCGCTCACGCCAGTGGCCGCTGTGACCGAACCAGCGGCGGCAAGCACCGGATCGACGATGGCGGTCCATGCCGAGTAGATCACGAGGGCGCCGATCGCGACCTCGAGAACGCCCAGAATCACTCGAAAGACTCGACCCGCGATCGCCAGGGCAGCACCCAGCGCGGCTCCCGACAGTGCGAGGGCGGCAAGCGCCGGTGCCGCTGCATCACCGGGAACCGAAAGTTCTCCGCCGGATTCGAGGATCACAACAAACCAGTCCTGCGTCCACGTGAGCAACACAATGCCGCTGACGAGAATCCCGCCCAGCAGCAGGAGGAGCTTGAGCCTGCGTACTGACATCAGATTCGTCGCATCGCGTTGGCAACGGCGACAGCACGAAGGGGGGCCGCAGCCTTGTTCTTCGACTCCTCATGCTCGGCGTCGGGATTCGAGTCGGCAACGAGGCCCGCTCCTGCTTGCACCCGCGCCATTCCGCCCACAATTGTCGCGGTGCGAATGGCAATCGCCAGGTCAGCGTCTCCCGCGAAGTCGAAGTAGCCTACGACACCGCCATACACACCACGTTGCGCCGGTTCCAGTTCGTCGATGATCTCGAGCGCTCGCGGTTTGGGTGCGCCCGAGAGGGTACCCGCCGGGAAGGTCGCTCGAAAGACGTCGACCGATGTCGCATCCGGTCGAAGGTTTCCCTCGACCGACGACACGAGGTGCATGATGTGGCTGAAGCGTTCGACCTGCATAAACTCGGTGACTTCCACCGTGCCGGGCCTGCACACCTTGAGAAGGTCGTTCCGGGCGAGGTCAACGAGCATCAGGTGCTCGGCCTTCTCCTTGTCGTCGGCCAGCAACTCCTCTGCCAAGTCGAGGTCGGCCTCCGGCGTGTCGCCACGCGGTCGCGAGCCTGCGATTGGATGCATGTAGACACGTTCGTCGGAGACCTTAACGAGTGCCTCCGGGCTCGATCCCACGATCGAGTACGACTCGCCCTGTGGATCCAGAAGGGTGAGCAAGTACATGTATGGCGACGGGTTGAGTGTGCGCAGGACGCGGTACACGTCAATGGGATCGGCGGTGATCTCGTGGTCGAAGCGCTGCGAGACCACAACCTGAAAGATGTCACCATCGCGGATGTACTGCTTGGACTTCTCGATTGCCTCGACGTAGTCCTGCTTGCGAACTCGTGGCTGCGGCGTCGGCGCGACGGTCAGGTCCACGTCGGCGAGCCATGCCTCGGCCGGTTCCGCGATGCCCGACTGGATTCGATCGAGCCGGGACTGCGCGTCATCCCACAGCGCCGCCGAGTCATCGGTGCCGTCATTCAGGGCCGCGGCAATCATCAGGACCGTTCCGAATCGGTGGTCAAGAACCACCAGCTCGGACACAAAACTGAGCGCCTGCCCGGGAACGGAGAAGTCGGCGGGCGGAACGTGCGGCAAGCGTTCGATCTGCCGGATCGCCTCCCAGCCGATGAAGCCCACCAGTCCACCGGTCAGGGGTGGATGACCGGGAACTCGTGGGGTCGTCCATCTCGCGTAGAGGTGAGCAAGTGCATCCAGGGGCCCGCTCGGATGCTCGCCCAAGGCCCGCTCGGCGGACATCCCGTAGTCAAGCCAGACAACCTCGTCGGCCGTCTGCGTGAGTACGCCAAAACTCGAGACGCCCACGAAGGAGAATCGTGACCAAATGCCCCCCTGCTCCGCGGACTCGAGGAGGAACGTGCCGGGCTTGCCGAGCGCGAGCTTGCGGTAGACACCAACGGGCGTCTCGCCATCGGCGAAGACCTCCCGGATCACGGGAACCACGCGGTCCCCCGCCGCGAGGCGCGATTCAAACTCCTCGCGCGTCGTCGTGCTACTCATGAGAATCTCCACGCTTGGGCTCGAGGGGGTCAACGTCAAAACAGGCGTGTGCACCGGTGTGGCACGCGGGACCGTGCTGGTCCACGGTCACGAGCAGGGTATCGCCGTCACAATCCAGGGCGGCACCCCGAACATACTGGCGGTTGCCGCTCGTGTCCCCCTTGCGCCAGTACTCCTGGCGGCTACGGCTCCAGAACGTAACGCGCCCCTCGGTGAGCGTGCGTCGCAGGGCCTCCGCGTTCATGTACCCGAGCATGAGGACATCCTTCGTGTCCCACTGCTGGATGATGGCCGGAATGAGTCCATCGTCGGCGAAGCGCACACGCTCGATTACCGCCGGAACCGTCTCGTCCGTCAGCTCAGTCATCGCGTCACCACTCCCGCGTCGTGGAGGGCGTGTTTGACCTCGCCCACCGTGAGCTCTCCATTGTGGAACACGGATGCGGCAAGCACCGCATCGGCGCCCGCGCCAATTGCGGGCGCGAAGTCATCAACAGCGCCCGCGCCACCACTGGCAATAACGGGAACCGAGCTGATGTCACGCATTGCCTCAATGAGCTCAATGTCGAAGCCTTGTTTAGTGCCGTCGGCATCGATCGAGTTCACGAGGAGCTCCCCGGCTCCTCGTTCGATCGCCTCGCGCGCCCACGCGAGGGCGTCCAAGTCGGTTTCCACCCGTCCACCGTGTGTGGTCACCACAAATCCGCCGGAGCTGCGCTTCACATCCAGGCTCAGAACCAAGACCTGTGCACCGAACCGGTCGGCGATCTCTCCGACAAGCTCGGGCCGCGCAATCGCCGCGCTGTTGACGCCGACCTTGTCGGCCCCGCTGGCCAGGAGTCGGGCGACGTCATCACCGCTGCGCACCCCACCTCCCACCGTGAGGGGGATAAAAACCTGCTCAGCGGTGGCGCGGACGACGTCGTACGTTGTTGACCGATTGTCGACGGTCGCCGTCACGTCGAGGAACGTGATCTCATCAGCACCCTGCTCGTAGTACTTGCGAGCAAGCTCGACGGGGTCCCCGGCATCCCGAAGATTGAGAAAGTTCACGCCCTTCACTACGCGGCCATCGGCCACGTCGAGGCACGGGATGACCCGAACAGCGAGAGTCATCTCAGATCCTTGCGGCGTGGATGGCGCTCACGAGAATTGCGCGCGCACCGACTTCGTACAACTCGTCCATCACGTGGTTGGTGTCCGAGCGTGGCACCATGGCACGAACCGCGACCCACTCGGGGTCGTGCAGCGGCGACAACGTGGGACTCTCAAGCCCCGGGGTGATACGGGTGGCCGCCTCGAGAAACTTCACCGGCACGTCGTAGTCGAGCAACACGTACTGCCTCGCGACGAGCACACCCTGAAGGCGTCGCTGCAGCGTCGCGATGCCGGGGATGTCCGGGTTCGCACTCACCAGGACGGCGGTCGAATCGAGAATGACCGGGCCAAAAATCTCCAGCCCCTGCGCTCGCAGGGTTGACCCGGTCTCGACGACGTCGGCCACCGCATCGGCAACACCGAGCTTGACCGCCGACTCGACAGCACCATCAAGCCCGACCATGGTGACCTGGACCCCGTTGCGGGCGAGGAAGTCCCCGACCAGGGCGGGGTAGCTGGTCGCGACCCGAACGCCTGCAAGATCGGCAAGCTCGGTGAAGCGCCCGGGAGGGGCAGCAAAACGGAAGGTCGACTCTGCAAAGTCCAACGTCGCGATCTCGCGCGCCTCACTGCGGGAGTCAAGCAGCAGGTCGCGTCCCGTGATTCCCACGTCCAGCGCGCCCGAGCCAACGTACGTGGCAATGTCGCGGGGTCGGAGGTAGAAGAACTCGACGTCATTGCGCGGGTCGAGCGCACTCAGTGCACGGGGGTCCCGGCGACCGGCATATCCGGCCTCGTGCAGCATCTCGGCTGCGGTTTCACTCAGCGATCCCTTGTTCGGGACGGCAATTCTCAACATGGTGGTCTCTCTGATCGTGGGGAAAGGGGATGTGGCGCGTGCCTACAGATGTCGCCAGACATCCGCGGGCGCCAGCCCCTTCGCCACCATCAGGACCTGAAGGTGATAGAGCAACTGGGAGATCTCTTCGGCGGTCGCGTCATTCGACTCGTACTCCGCCGCCATCCATACCTCGGCAGCTTCCTCGACAATCTTTTTGCCGATCGAGTGAACGCCGGCGTCCAGCAACTCCACGGTCCGCGACCCATCTGGGCGCGCCAAGGACTTCTGCTGAAGCTCAGCGAATAGCTCGTCGAAGGTTTTCACAGGGATACGCTACCGGGGAATCGAACGAGCTCGTCGCTCGATGCCCCGGTGCGCGTTCCTCATCGTGGCGTTAGCGAACGCCGAGCAGGTCGATCACGAAGGTGAGGGTACGGCCCGACAGTCGGTGTCCTCCTCCGGCGGGGCCATAGGCCAGGTGTGGCGGGCAAATGAGCTGGCGACGTCCGCCGACCTTCATGCCGGGGATGCCGTCCTGCCAGCCCTTGATGAGGCCGGACAGGGGGAACTCAATCGACTGGCCACGGTTCCAGGATGAATCGAACTCCTCGCCGGTCTCAAAGTCGACACCGAGGTAGTGCACCTCAACTGTGGCGCCGGGAGTCGCCTCGGGGCCGGTGCCCTCCTCGAGGTCGATGATTACGAGCTCGGTCGGCTCGGGGCCCTCGTAGAAGTCGACGTCGGGCGTGGTCTTGGGTGAATCTGTCATGGGTCCAGTCAATCAGACTCAGTGCGAATGACCCGTTGCAGCCGCTCGCAGCTCGGCGATCCGGAGGTCGGGATCGGCGCCGCCGTAGACCGCGGATCCCGCTACAAACGTGTCAGCTCCCGCGTCGCGGGCGATCGTGATGGTCGAGAGGTCGACGCCTCCATCAACTTGAAGCCACACGTCCACTCCCGCGGCGTCGACCGCCTCGCGAACCCGTTGGAGCTTGGGCATCGTTGATTCCATAAAACTCTGGCCCCCAAAGCCCGGCTCCACCGTCATCACGAGCACCTGGTCAAACTCCGCGAGGAGATCTAGGTACCCGTCCGCCGCGGTCCCCGGCTTGAGTGCGATGCCCGCTCGTGCCCCAAGAGAGCGGAGGGTGCGTGCGAGGTCGACGGGGCGTTCGGTCGCCTCGGCGTGGAACGTGACCGAATAGGCGCCTAGCCGCGCATACTCGGGAGCCCACCGGTCGACGTCCTCGATCATGAGGTGCACGTCGAGGGGGCGGGGCGACACATCCTGAATTCGACCAACCATCTGGAGGCCGAAGGTGAGATTGGGCACAAAGTGGTTGTCCATGACGTCAACGTGGACATAGTCCGCGCTGGGGATCCGCTGGAGGTCCCGTTCGAGGTTCACAAAATCGGCGGCGAGGATGCTGGGGTTGATTCGAACCATGGACCTAGACCTTCGTGAGTAGCTGGATAAACATCGCATCGGTGCCGTGGCGGTGAGGCCACAACTGCACGTGATCGCCCTCCGGAAGGTCCAGGGCGGCCCGCGTGATCGTGGACAATACCGCCGGAGTATTCAGGCGTTCCACGCCCGGTGTCTTGCGGAGCACGGAGGTAACGATCGACTTCGTCTCCGCAGCATGGGGTGAACACGTGACATAGGCCAGAAGACCGCCCGGCTTGAGCGCGGTCAGCGCCGACGTCAGCAGCGCAGCCTGGAGGCCGCCGAGGCCCGCGACGTCGCTTGGTTGTTTGCGCCAGCGCGCCTCGGGACGGCGGCGGAGCGCACCCAGGCCGGTGCAGGGCGCGTCAAGGAGAACTCGGTCGAACTCGCCCTCGTGCGCTTCGCCGAGCGCGACCCCGTCGCCCTCCCAGACCTCGGGCGAGGGCTCGAAAACCGCGAGGGCCTTGCGAACTAGTTCGGCTCGCGCCGGCACCAGCTCGTTGGCGACCAACGTCGCACCCCCGCGCGCCGCCTCGGCAGCGAGCAGGGCAGCCTTGCCTCCCGGACCCGCACACAGATCGAGCCATCGCTCCCCCGGCATGACCGCTCTGGCACGACTCAATGCAAGGGCGGCGAGCTGGGAACCCTCGTCCTGAACGCGTGCCCGCCCCTCTCGAACGGCGGGTACCCGCAACGGGTCGCCCCCGTCGAGTTGAGCACCGAGCGGCGAATACTCCTCGGGCGTTCCCGGCAACTCCACGGGATGCGCGAGCCCGGGCAACGCGACCACCGATACGCGTGGGGCGACGTTGTCGGCCGCGAGTGCCTGCTCGAGTTCTGCCTCGCGACCCTCAGCAACAAGTACCTGACGAATCGCACGCGTGACCCACAGAGGGTGTGAGTATTCGAAGGCGAGTGCCTCCTCGCCGGACCGTGCGGTGGCGAGCACCCGTTCTCGCCACGTGTCCGGGTCCGTACGACTGATGGTGCGCAGCACTCCGTTCGTGAAACCCACCGCGGACCGCGAGCCCACCGACTTGGCCAACTCAACCGACTCGTCCACGGCGGCGTGGGTGGCCACGCGCATCGACAGCAGTTGGTGGCACGCGAGCCGAAGAACGTCGAGAACGGGCGGGTCAATCGCGGTGATGTCCCGACCAGCCGCCATCTCGATCACTCGGTCGTAATACCCCTGCATTCGCAGGGTGCCGTACGTGAGCTCGGTCGCGAGGCCCGCATCGGCCTCGGAGAGTTTGGCGCGACCCAGCCTCACGGGCAGCAGAAGGTTCGCGTACGCGTCCGACTCGCGGACCGCGGCAATCACGTCGAGGGCAATCCGACGGGCGGCCTGGGGTTGTGTCATGAGGCTCGCCCCTCGGCGCCAGTGGGTCGGCCTCGCCACCACGACCCCGCATCCATCACCTTTCGTCCGGCCGGATGCACGGTGATCAACTCAATCGGACTGGTACCGGTACCCACCAGCACGGACTTGCCACGGAGTTCAACTACTCCGGGAGACAACGGCGGGGTGTCGCGCGCGATCACCGCGGACAGCACCTTGAGCCGTCCACCGTCGATCGAGGTGAACGCGCCTGGCTCGGGTGTCACCCCCCGAATCCGGTCGTGCACTCGCTCGGCGGGCAGTTGCCAGTCGATCTCGCCATCGGAGAGGGTGAGTTTGGGGGCAACGGTGACCTCACCCTGCTGCGGCGTGGCGCGCGCGGTGCCGAGGGCAATCGCGTCGACAACACGCGCGAGCAACTCGGCACCCGAGGTGGATAACGACTCCAGCAAGGCACCGGCCGTCTGAAGCCTGCCGATGGGTTCGGTGATCTGGCCCAGGATGTCGCCGGCGTCGAGCTCCGGCACCAGGGCGAACACCGTGGCTCCGGTGGTCTCGTCGCCCGCAATAATCGCGTGCTGAACAGGTGCCGCACCACGCCACCGCGGCAACACCGAAAAGTGGAGATTAATCCAGCCATGGTCCGGAACGGAGAGCAACGGCTCGCGTACGAGGCCGCCGTACGCCACGATCACTCCCAGCTCGACCCCGAGGGCGGCGACGGTGTCAGCGATCTCGTCAGTGAGGCGATTGGCCCGAATCACGGGGAGCCCGAGTTCCTCGGCGGCGAGAGCGACGGCGGTGGGAGTCATCACCGCACGGCGCCCCTGGCGGGAGTCCTCACGCGTGATGACGGCCACGATCTTATGTGAACTCGCGGCGAGTGCCCGAAGACTGGGGACCGCGGCTGCGGGACTTCCCGCGAAAACGATCCTCATGCCTCCATTCTCCTGCACGGGAAGTGCACCCATGCGCGCTAGGCCTCGAGGAAGGGCTCGACGTCGTCGAATCGAACCCTGAGCGGCGGGACACCGGCGGCGCGGGTGCCTTTCGCCACGGCAGGGCGACGCCGACTCGTGGCGGCACGGATGACCTCCGCCCGCAGGGCAGCGGCAACCTCCGCTCCGTGGGCATAGTCAAAACGCACGATAGTTCGGACACTCGACGGCCCCGTGTCGACCGGGCCGAGGACATCCGACGGGTCCACGCCGAGTCCGGCAATGGCGCCGCTCACCGCGTCGACGGTTCCCGAGACCGTCGCAACGCGCACGGCCGGGGGAAAACGAAGTCGCCGCCGATCGGCGAGTTCCGCTGACGCAAACCGCGCCTGTTGCCACGTGACCAACGCGGTTGCCAGAGCTCCCCCGACCCCGACGAGAACACTCGTGGCGCCCGGTGCCGCCAGCGCCACGGCATTGGACCACCATCGGAGACAGTCCTCGGCGACGCGCAGAGACTCACGCGCGACCATCCGTTCACCGTCAAGCAACAGGACTGCACGATAGCCGCCCGCTGCGATCGGCTCGGCACCACGTGTGGCGATCACAATCGCGGGACGGGAATCGACGTGTTGCACCGGGCGCTCTCCGTCGGCGACGATGACACGTACGCCCGGAAACGCTCGACCCAAGTCCTCCGCCGTGCGGGTCGCACCCGCCGCGCCGACTAACCGCATCCGCTCCCCGTCACACTGAGAACAGCGCCAGCCGACCGCAAGAGCACCACACCACGAACAGGCGGGAACACTTCGCGACGAGCGCTGTGACAGCGGTCCCTCGCATCGCAGGCATCGTGCGGTCTGTCCACAATCGACACAGGCCAATCTCGGTGCGTATCCGGGACGCCCCACCTGAACGAGCACAGGCCCGAACTCGAGAGCTGCCCGCGCCTCTTTCCACGCCGAGGAGGGAATTCGCGCCTGCTCGGCAAGCCGATCCCCACCAACCTGTTGGGCCGTCGGAACAACCTTGGGGCGTACCGACGGTGTTGGCGACACAGAACGCACCCAGCCGAGTTCAACAAGCCGCTCCACCTCGGTCGACCGAGAGTTTCCCACCAGCAGGAGCGAGCATCCCTGTTGCTCCTGGCGCAGCAAAGCCGCGTCTCGCGAGTGAACATAGGGTGCGAGGGGTTCGCTGTGAAGGGGATCACCGTCGTCCCACAGTGCGATCAGACCGAGCCGCGAGGCCGGCGCGTAGACGACCGAACGGTTGCCCACGATGGCCAGTGGCGTGTCGGCGAGACAGCGGAGAAAAGCACGGTACCGATCGGGGTTGGACTGCCGGGCATCCAATCGGACGATGCGCTCGGGCGGCAACAGCGAAGCCAGCGCCGCCTCGAGTTGATCCTGGTCACGATAGTCCGGGACGCACAGGATTGCGGTGCTTCCCGATGCCACGGTGACCGCTGCTGCCTGCGCAAGGGTGAGGGCCCAGGACCCTACCCACACGTCACCGACCTCCGACACCCCGGGCACCGCGTCGACGGCAAGGCGCTCGCGGCCGAGGATCGCCTGCTCGAGCACGCCCTTTCCGTAGAACGACATCACCGGTGCCTCGACGACGGGGAAAGGTTCGCTCTCGACGGCGGCGAGGTAGGCCTTCTCCACGCGGACCTGGCGGGTCGGCACTGCCAGGCGCACGATGTCGATCGCCGACCCGGCAGCACGATCGGCCGCACGACGCGCCAACGACCAGACCTCGGAAGTCAGGACCGGAATCGGTGAGAGGACAGAATCCAGCTCACTCAGGATCCCGGTGTACTCGACGGACTCGACAATCTCGATAACAAAACCGTCCGCGATACGGCCCGCCGAGCGCAGTGGGATACGGACCCGGACACCCGGAACTACCTCGTCCTTGAGTTCCGTGGGGATGATGTAGTCGAACAGGCGGTCGAGTTGCGGCAGCGGGGAATCAACGAGTACCCGCGCGATGAGGGCCGCTGTCACCACTACAACCCAGCGGCGCTGCGCAGTGCATCAACTCGGTCGGTGCGCTCCCACGTGAAGTCGGGCAGCTCACGACCGAAGTGCCCGTACGTGGCCGTCTGTGCGTAGATCGGTCTCAGGAGATCCAGATCGCGGATGATTGCTCCGGGACGCAGGTCGAACACGTCGGTGATGGCGCCAATGATCTGCTCCTCGGGAACATGGGCCGTGCCGAAGCTCTCGACGTAGAGGCCAACCGGGTGTGCGGCTCCGATGGCGTAGGCAACCTGGACCTCGAGGCGATCGGCCAGGCCCGCGGCCACGGCATTCTTCGCGACCCACCGCATGGCGTATGCCGCGGAACGGTCGACCTTGGAGGGATCTTTCCCGCTGAACGCTCCCCCACCGTGGCGTGACGCGCCACCGTAGGTGTCGACGATGATCTTGCGCCCGGTGAGGCCCGCATCGCCCTGCGGTCCCCCGATCTCAAAACGACCGGTCGGGTTGATCAGAACACGAAGGTCGGAGAAATCGAGACTCGTGCGCGCGAGAACGGGTCGGATGACCAACTCCTCCATTTCGGCACGGAGCTGTTCCGTCGAGACAAGCGGCGAGTGTTGGGTCGACAGCACCACGGTGTTGACGGTGCGAGGAACCGCTCCCTCATAACCGACCGTCACCTGGGTCTTGCCGTCGGGCCGCAAGTAGTCAACAACACCCTGGTGCCGCACCTCGGCCAGACGCTCCGCCATACGGTGGGCCAACCAGATCGGGAGAGGCATCAACTCGGGAGTCTCCGTCGTCGCGTAGCCGAACATGATGCCCTGGTCGCCCGCGCCCTGAAGATCGTCGGCGTCCTCGCTCGCGCCCTCGCGAGACTCGAAGGCGTTGTCGACACCCTGCGCGATGTCCGGCGACTGGCCACCGATCGAGATCGAGACGCCACACGAGCGGCCATCGAACCACACGTCAGACGAGTTGTAGCCAATCTCGGAGATACGCGCACGGACAATCGAGGGGATGTCCACGTAACCACTTGTGGTCACCTCGCCCGCCACGTGCACCAAGCCGGTCGTCACCAGCGTCTCGACGGCGACACGAGCCTGCGGATCGACCGCGAGCAGGGCATCGAGGATGCTGTCACTGATCTGGTCACAGATCTTGTCTGGATGGCCCTCGGTTACCGACTCGGAAGTGAAGAGGCGCAGCGAGTTGCTCAAGGGGGCTCCAGGCACGTCAGGGGTGAGCGGACAACACGTCCAGAATACGATCGGCCACCGACCGCTTCGGCCCGGTGGCTTCGCCCACTATAACCCCGGAGGAATCGAGCACCACGACCGTGTTGCCCTCGGTTGCGAAACCTTCGGTCCACCCCACCCTGTTGACGACAAGATAGTCGACACCCTTTCGGGCGATCTTGGCGCGGCCCACTTCGTGGAGGGCGGCCTCATTGGTCTCGGTCTCCGCGGCGAAGCCCACGATGACCTGACCCTCACGTCGTGTGGCGCTCAACCCCTGCAGGATGTCCGGGTTCTTGACCAGACGAAGGTCGAGGGTCTCGCCCTGCGACTCCTTCTTGATCTTGCTCTCGGCGACCGTCTCGGGTCGATAGTCCGCTACTGCGGCCGCCATGATGATGATGTCGGCATTCGGGGCGGAGGCGACCATCACATCCCTCAACTGGAGCGTGGTCGAAACGGGGATGACATCGAGAGACTCGGGAACACTGACGTCGAGGTTGGCCGCAACAAGCGTGACGACCGCACCGCGCGCAGCCGCGGCCTGCGCGAGAGCCAAGCCCTGTTTGCCACTGGACCGGTTGCCGATAAACCGAACCGGATCGAGAGGCTCACGGGTGCCGCCCGCGCTGATGAGGACTCGTGTTCCCTCAAGGTCGCGCGACGGGGCGACGGCCGCGAGGGCCGCGGCAACGATCTCGTCGGGCTCGGACATCCTGCCCGCACCCGCGTCGGTGCCCGTGAGCTGTCCTACCCCGGGGCCAACCACAGTGACACCACGCTCGCGAAGAGTCGCGATATTGGCGACGGTCGCGGGGTTCTGCCACATCTCCGTGTGCATGGCCGGAGCGATCACCAGCGGAGCGGTGCTCGCCAGGATGGTGTTGCCCAACAAGTCATCCGCGAGACCGGTGGCAAGTTTCGCGATCGAGTGTGCCGTCGCCGGCGCGACCACGATCAGATCGGCGGCCTGCCCAATCGCGACGTGACGAACCTCGGCGACACCCTCGTAGAGGTCGCTATGGACGACATTGCGAGAGATGGCTTCGAGGGTGGGCCTGCCGACAAAACGCAGGGCGTTCTCGGTCGCCACGACGTGGACGTCGTGCCCCGCGAGAACCAGAGCACGCACGACCGACACGGCCTTGTAAGCCGCAATGCCGCCGGTAATGCCGACGACAACGTTCATGGTGATGGTCTCGCTGACGCGAAAAACTACTCGGCCGAGAGGCGCTTGAGCTCGAGCTTGTCCTCGTTGATCTCGTGGAGCGCAACCGACAGGGGCTTGTCGTCGATCGTGGAGTCGACGAGAGGCCCAACGTTGTCGAACAGGCTTCCCTCGTGGAGGTCGGCGTAGTAATCGTTGATCTGACGCGCGCGCTTCGAGGCGAAGATCACCAGCTGGTACTTCGAGTCAACCTTCGAGAGCAGCTCGTCGATGGGCGGGTCAATGATTCCAGCGTGCTTGTCAGCCATTAGGGCTCCTCATGGTGGGAAGTCGGCGCGCCGATGGGCGCATCCATCAATTCTACGACCTCTTGGGCCGCTTGGCCGACTTCGCGGTTGACGACCTTCGCGTCGAACTCATCCTGGGCGGCAAGCTCGATCTTTGCGGTCTCCAGTCGGCGCTGCTGTTCCTCGGCGTCCTCGGTTCCCCGGCCGATCAGGCGGCGAACGAGTTCCTCCCAACTCGGAGGCAACAAAAACACCAGCCGCGCCTCGGGCATCACGGCCCGAACCGAGCGAGCGCCCTGCAGATCAATCTCGAGAAGAACACGCTTGCCGGCCGCCAGCGCCTCGTCTATAGGAGGTCGTGGGGTGCCGTATCGGTAGGAGTTGTGAACGACGGCCCACTCGAGAAGCTCCCCGTCCGCGATCATCCGATCGAACTCGTCGTCGCTGACAAAAAAGTAGTGGACACCATCGATCTCGCCGGGTCGTGGTCGACGCGTGGTTGCCGAGACGCTGAGCTGCACATCGGGAAAGTGGTCACGAATGTAGGCGGAGACGGTGCCCTTGCCCACGGCAGTGGGACCGGCAAGCACGGTCAGTCGGGCGGGTGCCGGACCTTCACGTTCCACAAGGAAGTCGCGGAGCTTCTCTCGCTGCCGCACGCCCAGCCCTCCGAGGCGCTTGCGGGGTGAGATCGTCAGCCGCTCGAGGGTGCGGTCAGCGCGGGTCGGACCCAGGCTGGGGATGCTTGTGAGCAACTCCCGCACACGAAGCCCCCCCTCGGCGCTCGACGGATCGCCCCAGGCGACCTCCGCCACGTCAAGCGGCGTCCGGCTGCGGTCGGCGACGGCCTGCTTGATGGCCGCGCGAGCACGCCGCGCGACGATCGCCGCGCGCGACGCTGCGGCTCGATCGACCTCGGGAGGTGCGGGGCGGGGCGTCATCGTGCGCCTCGAGCCACGAGGGCCGCGGCCCTCACGGCATCCGCCAGTTCGTCGGCGCCCACACGAAGCAGACCACGCCCCACGTTGGCGATCACGTTGCCGGAGACGCCCCCGAAGAGGGAGTGAAGGTCGGAGAGGCTAGCCCCCTGCTCGCCAAACCCCGGCACGAGGATAGGAGTGTGCTCAAGGTCGAGAGGGTCGATCCCAAAATCGCCCATGCCGACGGTGGCACCGATGACCACCCCCACACCGCCCAAGCGGTCGGGCGGGTTAAAGCCAGCCACCTCGGCGACAACTGACGCCGCAACGGATCGGGATGCCCGGCCCTCGACGAGCACGGCCGTCTGAGTCGCGCGTGCCTCCGGATTCGAGGTGGCGGCCAGGACAAAAACTCCCTTGCCGTTCTCGCGTGCACGGGCCAGTGGACCGGCGAGCGAGTCGACTCCCTGGTACGCGACCAGTGTCATGGCGTCGGATTCCAGCGACGAGCCAGGGGTCAGCCAGGCCTCGCCATAGGCATCAACCGTCGAGCCAATGTCCCCGCGCTTGGCGTCGGCGATCACCAGGAGCCCCGAGGCGCGCGCCGCGCGGATCACCTCCTCGAGTGCCGCGTACCCGGCCGAACCATGTCGCTCGAAGAACGCGACCTGCGGCTTGACGATCCCCACGGAATCCTCCGCCGCCTCGATCGCGCGCAGGGAGAACTCCCGGACGCCACTGGCGGAGTCGTCAAGACCCCACTCGTCGAGCAAAAACGGATGGGGGTCGATGCCCAGACAGAGCGGCCCACGGTCCTCGAGGACTGCGGCGAGCTGGGCACCGAAGTCACGCACGCGCGAGTCCCTCGGATCGTTCGAGACGGGCCGCCCGGTCGAGGGCGTAGTCCTGAAGCGACCGAACGTCGAACCCGTCCTGGATCGCCTCGAAGGAGGCAACGGCCGCGCCCAACTGTGCGATCGTCGTGAAGATGGGCTTGTCCGCGGCGACCGTCGCAGTGCGAATCTCATAGCCGTCCGCGCGGGCCGAACGCCCACTCGGGGTGTTGATGACCACATCCACTTGGCCGTCGTTGATGAGTTCCACGATGGACGGCTCGCCGGGCACAATCTCCTGGCCCATTGAGTACTTGCGGACCACACGTGCCTCGATGCCATTGCGCGCCAACACCTCGGCGGTGCCCTCGGTCGCGAGGATCGTGAAGCCCAGCTGGCTCAAGCGCAATACGGGGAGCACGATCGCGCGCTTGTCACGGTCGGCGACAGAGACGAACACGGACCCACTCGCCGGGAGCCCCCCGTACGCCGCCTCCTGGCTCTTGGCAAACGCCTTCGGGAAGTTGGAGTCGATTCCCATTACCTCGCCCGTGGACCGCATCTCGGGCCCGAGCACCGAGTCCACGACGTATCCCTCGACCGTGCGGAACCGCTTGAACGGCAGCACCGCCTCCTTCACTGACACGGGAGCATCCATCGGCACAATCGAGCCATCCTGAGTGGGCAGAAGGCCTTCCTCCACCAAGGAGCGGATGCTGCGACCCACCATCACAAGGGAAGCCGCCTTGGCGAGAGGGATGCCGAGGGCCTTGGACACGAAGGGTACGGTACGCGAGGCACGTGGATTGGCTTCGAGGACGTAGAGAATCCCCTGCCCAATCGCGAACTGTACGTTCAGGAGGCCACGGACGCCAATGCCCTCGGCGATCGCCACCGTCGCCTCACGGACGCGATTGATTACGTCGCGCCCGAGGGTAACCGGGGGAAGCGTGCACGCCGAGTCGCCGGAGTGGATGCCGGCCTCCTCGATGTGTTCCATGATCCCGCCGATATAGAGCTCGGCGCCGTCGTAGAGCGCGTCGATGTCGATCTCGATGGCATCGTCTAGGAACCGGTCAACCAGCAACGGGGAGCCCGGCGCAATAATGGCCTGATCCTTCACCCTGTCGAAGTAGTCGACGAGCGATTCCGTGTCGTAAACGATCTCCATGCCCCGACCCCCGAGCACATGGCTGGGCCGCACCAGGACCGGGTAGCCGATCTCCTCGGCGATCGTCACGGCCTCCGACTGGGTGGTCGCCGTACCGTTCCGCGGAGCGAGCAGCCCTGCATTCGCCAGGATCTCGGAGAAGAGACCACGCTCCTCGGCCAGGTCGATGGCCTCGGGTGTCGTCCCGAGGATGGGCACGCCCGCATCCTTCAGACCTTGCGCGAGACCCAGGGCGGTCTGGCCACCGAGCTGCACAACCACACCAACCAGTTCACCGGACTGGGACTCGGCGTGGATAATCTCGAGCACGTCCTCGAGCGTGAGCGGCTCGAAGTAGAGACGATCGCTCGTGTCGTAGTCGGTCGAGACGGTTTCGGGGTTGCAGTTGATCATGATTGTCTCGAAGCCCGCGTTCGAGAGCGCGAATGAGGCGTGAACACACGAGTAGTCGAACTCGATGCCCTGGCCAATCCGATTGGGGCCGGACCCCAGAATGACCACCTTGCGTCGGTCGCTCGGCGCGACCTCCGTCTCCTGGTCGTAGCTCGAGTAGTGGTACGGCGTGAGGGCAGGGAACTCGCCGGCGCACGTGTCCACGGTCTTGTAGACCGGGCGAACTCCGGCGTTCCAGCGCAGCGAACGAACCTCTGCCTCCGACAGCCCACGAAGCTGGGCAATCTGGGCGTCGCTGAATCCGTGGTCCTTGGCCAGGCGCAGCGTCGTCTCGTCGAGCTCGGGGGACGCGGCAACGGCGCCCGCGACCTCGTTGATGAGCGCGATCTGGTCCACGAACCACGGGTCGATGCCCGTCGCTGCGAATACCTCGTCAATGGTGGCGCCCGCCCGCATGGCCTGCTGCACCACGACGATGCGACCGTCGGTCGGCACCGCAGCGATCGTGAGCAGGGCATCCTTGTCGCCTGGCTCGCCCACCCAGTGGAAGGAACTCCCCCGCTTCTCCAGCGAACGAAGTGCCTTCTGCAGTGCGGTCGAGTAGTTGCGCCCGATTGCCATCGCCTCCCCCACCGACTTCATGGTCGTGGTGAGCCGCGTATCGGCAGCCGGGAACTTCTCGAACGCGAAACGAGGAACCTTGACGACAACATAGTCAAGGGTGGGCTCGAAGCTTGCCGGAGTCACCCGCGTGATGTCGTTCGGAATCTCGTCGAGTCGGTACCCGATCGCAAGCTTTGCGGCGATCTTCGCGATGGGGAATCCGGTGGCTTTGGACGCCAGCGCGCTTGAGCGAGAGACACGCGGATTCATCTCGATGACAATCACCCGGCCGGTCTTCGGGTCGACCGCGAACTGGATGTTACAACCTCCGGTGTCGACGCCCACCGCACGGATGATGTCGATGCCGATGTTGCGGAGGTTCTGGTACTCGCGATCGGTCAGCGTGAGGGCGGGAGCGACGGTGATCGAGTCACCGGTGTGAACACCCACGGGGTCGACGTTCTCGATTGAGCACACCACCACCGTGTTGTCGGCGGTGTCGCGCATCAACTCGAGCTCGTATTCTTTCCAACCGAGGATGGACTCCTCGAGGAGGACCTCCGTGGTGGGGCTCTGATGCAGACCGTCCGTGACCATCCGCTCGAGTTCCTCGCGGGAGTAGGCGAACCCCGAACCCAGGCCCCCCATGGTGAAGCTGGGTCGGATCACCAACGGGTAGCCCAGGTCCTCGGCGAATCCGATGGCCTCCTCGAGCGTGTGCGCGATGTGGGACCGAGCAACGTCGGCACCGGCATCCAGAACCAACTGCTTGAAGATCTGGCGATCCTCGCCCTTGTTGATTGCCTCAAAGTTGGCACCAATCAACTCGACGTTGTACTTCTCGAGGATGCCGTGCTTGTGGAGGTCGATCGCGGCGTTGAGCGCGGTCTGTCCGCCGAGCGTCGGCAGGATCGCGTCGGGCTTCTCCTTCGCGATGATGGTCTCGATGACCTCCCACGTGATCGGTTCGATGTACGTTGCGTCCGCGAAGTCGGGGTCGGTCATGATCGTCGCGGGGTTGGAGTTCACGAGGATCACACGCACGCCCTCCTCACGAAGGACGCGGCACGCCTGGGTGCCCGAGTAGTCGAACTCGGCGGCTTGCCCGATCACGATTGGACCGGATCCAATAACAAGAACCGACTGAATGTCGCTCCGCTTGGGCATTACTTGGTGTCCTTCCGGTGCTCGAGCACCATGTCGCGGAAGCGATCGAAGAGGTAGTTGCTGTCGTGGGGACCCGCCGCGGCCTCCGGGTGGTACTGAACTGAGAATGCGGGGATGTCGAGCGCCCGCAGGCCCTCGACCACGTTGTCGTTCAGGTTGACGTGGCTCACCTCAACCCGGCCAAAACCGGTGGACGACTCGAGAATCTCGCCGATCTCGGCCTGCACCGCAAAGCCGTGGTTGTGGCTTGTCACCTCGATTCGGCCCGTCTCACGGTCGAGCACCGGCTGGTTGATACCACGGTGGCCAAACGGAAGCTTGTAGGTGCCAAAGCCCAGGGCACGCCCGAGGAGTTGGTTGCCGAAGCAGATGCCAAAGAACGGCACGTCGGCGCGCAGGATTCCCTGGAGAAGTTCAACGTGGCGATCCGAGGCTCCGGGGTCACCCGGGCCGTTCGAGAAGAAGGCGGCGACCGGGTTGATCGCCAGCACCTCGTCGAGGCTGACCGATTGCGGCAGAACGTGCACGTCGAATCCGCGCGCGGCGAGGTAATTCAGGGTTGAGGTCTTAACACCAAGGTCGAGGACCGCCAGCGCACCCAAGCGCTCCCCGGTCGCTGGGATGACGTAGCCATCAGCCGTGGACACCTCGGCGGAGAGGTTGCGGCCAGCCATCGCGGCGCCCCCACGCACAAGGGCAAGCTGCTCGGCCTCGCTGAGCGCGGCATCCTCACCCGAGAACACGCCCGCGCGCATGGCTCCCGCATCCCGAATCCGACGGGTCACGGCCCGGGTGTCGATCCCCGAGATGCCGACGACCCCATCCGCCTCAAGACTGTCGTCGAGCGAACCGTCTGCCCGGTAGTTGGACACCACCCGGCTGGGGTCGCGCACGACATACCCGGAGACCCAGATTCGAGAAGACTCGGGATCCTCGTCGTTCATGCCCGTATTACCGATATGGGGTGCGGTCATCACGACGATCTGGCCGGCGTAGCTGGGGTCGGTCAAAGTCTCCTGGTAGCCCGTCATCCCGGTGGCGAACACCACCTCGCCGAGCGTGTGACCCCGGGCACCGTACGCGCGGCCAACGTAGCGCGAGCCGTCTTCGAGGACGAGTACTGCCGGATCGAGAGGGGCGGTCACGAGGGTTGCCTTTCGGTGGGGACAAGATGTGCGACATCGGCATCGAAGCCCGACGCCTCGTCGAGTCGCAGGTAGGTGTCGACGGCCTGCTCGCCGAGGGTCCATTCGACGAGGTGAAGGCCATCGGGTTCGACAACACGATCGATGGTCCAGGTGGCTCGACGGATGCCTCGGAGATCTGCCGCAGGAATCCACACGTCCGGTTCACCCGGCCGTTCCAGCAAGAGTCCCAGCGACGTCACGGAGACCTCCACGTCGCCACGGAAACCAAGCCCGTGCACGGCCACCCGATCGTAGGGGTCGCCAGCTGTGGTTGTTGCCACGTACTTGCCGGAGTACGTCGACGTGAGGTCTCCGAGGGACTGGGGCACGGCTACCGGGCGTACCAGCGCGCCCTGTCGCCGCTGTCGTGCTCGCCATCCCAGAGGAAGGAGCACCAGGAGGAACACCCCAAAGAGGATGACCAGTGCGAGGAGAATACCCCTATCCATGGCGAGCCTCCGAGACAGTCTGTGCATCAACAAGTTGTCCGTCGAGCACCGTCGGGTATCCGTCGTGAATGGTCGCGATGACCTGGCCCGGTAGCTCCGCTCCCAGATATGGGGAGTTCACGGACCTGCCGTGGAGGTGGTCGACCCCAAACGTGCGCCGTGCGGCCGGATCGATCAGCGTGAAGTTCGCGACCGACTGCGTCGCGAAGGGGCGGTCGTACCCGTCGAGCAAACCGATCTCTGCGGGCCGCGATGAGAGAACTCGTGCGACGTCGGCCCACGACAGCTGGCCGGACTCCACTACGGCGGCCTGAACGACGGACAGGGCAGACTCAAGCCCCACCATTCCGTTGGCGGCCTCGTCCCAGGCGCACTCCTTAGCCTCGGCGGGATGCGGCGCATGGTCGGTCGCGACGATGTCGATGGTGCCGTCCGCCAGCGCCTCCCGAAGGGCGAGAACATCCTCGTTCGTCCGCAGCGGCGGGTTCACCTTGAACCGGGCGTCATATCCGCGGGCGCTCTCGTCGGTGAGGAGCAGATGATGGGGGGTGACTTCCGCGGTCACCGCGATCCCTCGACTCTTCGCCCACCGCACGACCTCGACAGACCCTGCCGTCGACACGTGACAGACATGGAGACGGGCGCCCACGTGCTGGGCCAACAACACGTCACGGGCGATGATCGACTCCTCGGCGACTGCCGGCCATCCCGTCAGGCCCAGTTCGCTCGAGACCGTGCCTTCATTAAGTTGGGCACCGATCGTCAGTCGAGGCTCCTGGGCGTGCTGGGCGACCACTCCGCCGAAGGTGCGCACGTACTCGAGCGCGCGGCGCATAAGAAGCGCGTCGTGCACGCAGTGCCCGTCGTCCGAGAACACTCGGACGCGCGCGCGAGACTGCGCCATCGCTCCGATCTCAGAGAGGCGCTCTCCCGCGAGCCCCGCCGTCACGGCCCCAATCGGCCGAACGGTGACGTACCCGTGCTGTTCGCCCAGCGACAACACTTGCTCCACAACGCCGGCGTTGTCTTGGACGGGGCTGGTATTGGCCATCGCAAACACGGCCGTAAAGCCCCCAGCGGCCGCTGCACGCGAACCCGTCAGAACCGTCTCGCTTTGCTCGAATCCCGGCTCTCGAAGGTGGGTGTGCAGGTCGACCAGACCCGGAAGCGCGATGAGCCCGTCCGCGTCGATCACCCTCGCGGACGAACCCGCGTCATCCACAAACATCCCGTCACGCACGTGAAGATCACGACGTGTGCCGTCGGGAAGCGCCGCTCCCTTCACCACGAGGCTCATGATTCGGTTCCCGCGAGTAGGTGATACAGCACAGCCATCCTTATTGATACCCCGTTTGCCACTTGCTCAAGCACGGTCGACCGGGGCGAATCGGCGGCTCCGGCCGAAATTTCGAGGCCACGGTTCATGGGTCCGGGGTGCATCACCATGGTATCCGCTCGCAGTCGCCCTACCCGCTCGTCGTCCAGCCCCCACTGTCGGGCGTACTCCCTTGCATTGGGGAAGAACGCAGCATTCATGCGCTCCGCCTGAATCCTGAGCATCATGACCACGTCGGGGTCGCCGGCGACGGCGCGGTCGAGGTCAAACTCGACCGAGACCGGCCAGGTCGAGGTCGTCACCGGGAGGAGGGTTGCTGGCGCGACCAGAGTGACGGTCGCTCCCAAGGTCGACAACAACCACACATTCGATCTCGCCACCCGCGAGTGAAGGATGTCCCCCACGATGGCGACCCGGACGCCGTCGAGGTCTTTGCCCCGGGAGCCCGCCCCGTGGAGTCGACGCCTGATCGTGAACGCGTCGAGGAGGGCCTGGGTGGGATGCTCGTGGGTGCCGTCGCCCGCGTTGACGACACCCGCGTCGATCCACCCGCTCTCGGCGAGCACCTGTGGGGCACCGGAGGCAGAGTGGCGGATCACCACCGCATCCGCTCCCATCGCCGCGAGCGTCTGGGCCGTGTCCTTCAGGCTCTCGCCCTTCGAGACGCTCGACCCCTTGGCGCTGAAGTTAATGACGTCCGCACTGAGTCGCTTGGCAGCGACCTCGAACGACACCCGCGTGCGGGTGGAGTCCTCAAAAAACAGGTTGACGACGGTGCGGCCACGCAGGGTGGGGAGCTTCTTGACCTCACGGTTCGAAACATCCGCCATGTCCTCGGCAATATCGAGAAGAGCGATGGCGTCGTCTCTAGACAGGTCAGCGGTCGACAGCAGGTGCCTCATCCGATGGTCACCTCCTCGGTGCCGTCGAGTTCCGCAAGACGCACGTTGATTCGCTCGTCGACGGCCGTCGGGAGATTCTTGCCGACAAAGTCGGCACGTATCGGCAGCTCACGGTGCCCCCGGTCCACCAGCACCGCGAGCCGAACCGCGCGCGGCCTCCCCAGGTCACTGAGCGCATCCAGCGCTGCACGGATCGTGCGGCCCGAGTAGAGCACGTCGTCGACGAGCACCACGGTCTTGCCA
Source organism: Rhodoglobus sp. (assembly GCA_965279605.1). Classification (GTDB taxonomy): domain Bacteria; phylum Actinomycetota; class Actinomycetes; order Actinomycetales; family Microbacteriaceae; genus Rhodoglobus. The sequence goes on along the minus strand of CBDIIE010000017.1, from coordinate 361,440 downwards.
TCGATGCCACCCGCCGGGATGTCCGTGGGCGCAGGTGCTCGCGTGGGGTTATGGGCGAGGTCGTCACGGTACATCGTCACGTCAAGTGCTCCCACGGTGCCCGTACCCGGTTCGATCGAGTCCAGGATGGTGGCGATTCGTCGGGCAAGCAGCACACCACGCGTGGGGATGCCCAGAATCACCAGATCCGATGCGCCTCGGTTGGACTCAAGGATCTCGTGTGAGATCCGAGTCAACGCCCGGGCAATGTCAGCCTGCTGCAAGACAGCGCGTGCAGTCATTCCGACCTCCTTCCCCGCCTCACAGGACGGAACTTAAAGGATGTCTAGTTCTTTCAGACAGCATAGCCGGTTGTGGCAGCTCAACCCCACCGCTTGAGCAGGTACCTCTCCAAGACACCCACCAGAGCATCCGTGGTCTTGCCAAAAACGCCCAACAGGATGATCGTCAGGAACATCCGGTCAACACGCCCGTTGTTCTGCGACTCAACAAGCAAGTAGCCCAAGCCCATCGACGACGCGATCAGCTCGGCCGCCACGAGGAACAGCCACGACTGCGCCAACGCCAGACGTAGTCCCGACACGATGCTCGGGACTACTGCGGGCAGTTGCACCTGTCGCAGCAGCTGGAGTCGACCAAGGCCGTATGCCCGGCCCAGTTCGACCAGGTGTGGGTCAACATGCCGGAGGGCGCCCGCGACCGTCGTGTACACGGGGAACATCGCGCCAATCGCGATCAGCGTGATCTTCGAGTCCTCGTTGATGCCGATGTAAAGAATCAGCAGGGGCACCCACGCGAGCGACGGCACCGCACGGAACCCGCCGATAGTGGGCGATAGAAGGGCACTCGCGACACGGGACAGTCCCACGACCGCGCCCAGAACAAGACCGGCAACCGCTCCGATAACAAAACCGATCAGGACCCGCTGGACAGAGATCGCGACGTACGGTCCCAAGAGTCCGTTCGCCGCAAGGTCTAGGCCTGCCTGCCACACGGATGCCGGCGACGGGAGGCGGTATGCCGCGACAAGGCCGGTCGCCGAGAGAATCTGCCACGTGGCGAGGAGAAGAAGGGGCAGAATCGCACCCGCCGCGATCAGCCAGCTGCGCCGCGCGGTGCGTGGACCGTCACCCCGCCGGCGCTGGCCCGTTGCGGTTCCCGCCGCGGAAAAACCGAAGCTGTCCGAATACTGAACGAGGCTCGCCGCCGGAGCCGACTCAGTGGTCTGAGTGGCGCCGACGGCGTGCTCCGATCGACTACTTCGAGCCAAGGTCAGCCGATCCTCGACGGGTCAGCTGCCTCGATGAAGGTCGTGTTGAACAGCGAGTCCAGTGCGGTATCGATGAGGTCCTGGCTTGCGACGTCGCCCGACTCCACGAAGATCGGGCCGATGAACTCGAGCACAGCGCGCTGCTTGGCTCCTGGGACTGGGTCGAGATCAATCACGGTGCGGTCAATCAGAACCGCGGATGCGATGGACGGATCGATTGCGGCAACCTCGGCCAGAATGTCCGCCGTCTCCTCCGGGTTGGCGATCGCGTACTCGCGCGCCTTCTCGTATGCATCGATAACGAGCTGGGCCAGATCGGGAGACGAGGCGATGAAGTCCTCGGTCGCGTTCAGGAAGCCGTAGCTGTTGAAGTCGATGTTGTCGTAGATGATGACCGACCCGGCCGTGGCGACGCTGGTCGACAGGAGCGGGTCAAGCCCTGCCCACGCGTCAACCGCGCCCGACTCCAGAGCGGCCTTGCCATCGGCGTGCTGCAGGTTCTGCACGCTCACGTCTGACAGGGTGAGGCCAGCCTCGCCCAGCGCCTGGAGGAGGAAGAAGTAGGGATCGGTTCCCTTGGTCGCGGCGATCGACTTGCCAGCGAGCTCGCTCACTTCGGTGATCGACGAGCCTGCCGGCACCAGGAGTGCAGCCCAGTTTGGCTGCGTGTAAACCTCGATCGTCTGGATGGGCGACCCGTTGGACCGCGCGAGAAGGGCAGCGGAACCGGCCGTCGATCCAACGTCGATGGCGCCGGCGCGCAGCGCCTCGTTTGCCTTGTTTGACCCGGCCGACTGGATCCAGTTGACCTGGACGTCACCGCCGGTCGCTTCCTCGAGCCAGCCCTTCTCCTTGATGATCAGGCTCAACGGGTTGTAGGTCGCGAAGTCGATGTTGAGCACGTCGGAGGACCACTCGGTGGTCGTGGACGGCTCCTCGGCATCGGTGACGGATCCTTCGCCCTGCACGCAGCCGGCGAGCACAAGTGCAGCCGCCGCAGCCAAGGCGATCGTGGGGACTAGGGGGTTCTTCATTCGCGGTTTCCTCAGAACGTGTGGGCAGGATGATGGGTCGGCACACCAAGCCCAGACAGGAGCTCGGCGCGAAGGTGGGCAAGAGTGCTGTCTCCCCGGTCCCGCGGGCGCTTGCCGGGAACGGTGATGATCGAACGGATGACCGCACCAGAGCCCGGGCGTTCCCCGGGCTCAGCACCGAGCAACACGACTCGATCTGACAGGTACAACGCCTCGTCGACGTCGTGCGTGACGAGGAGGATGGTGGCGGGCTCGGCCGCGTGGATGTCAAGCAGGAGATCCTGCATGGTGAGTCGCGTCAGGGCATCAAGTGCACCAAAGGGTTCGTCGAGCACAAGCACACCAGGACCGCGGGACAGTGCCCTGGCGAGCGACGCACGCTGGGCCATGCCTCCCGAGACCTGACGGGGACGAAGGTGTTTGGCGTCTCCCAGCTGCACCAGATCGAGCAGTTCGTGAACGCGCGCCTTGCCCGCTGCGCGCGGCGTTCCGCGAGGCAGGCCAAGAGAGACGTTCTGCTCGAGGGTGCGCCACGGCAACAGGCGCGGCTCCTGAAAGGCCACGGCACTGCGCTGGTCAATGCCGACGAGCGGAAACCCGTCGATGGTGACCGTTCCCTCGTCCGGAATGTCGAGGCCACTTACCTGTCGCAGGAGCGTCGACTTGCCACAGCCCGACGGCCCCAACAGCGAGACGATCTCGCCGGGTGCAATCTCCAGTGAGATGTCCCGGAGAACTCTGCGAGGCTCCGCGCCACGACTGCTCGCGGGGAAAGTCCGACCTACGCCATCCAGCGTCACCGACAGAGCGCGCGCGGCGACAGGGGGCGAGGATGTTGAGGGCATTCCTGCACGGTATTAGCTCCGGCTGGTGTTGCCCAATCGTGGCGTAATGCGACGAAATGTTGGGCGAGACCTAGCCGCGAGTGCTGGCGATTCTGCCCAAGAGCCCGTTCACAAATCCGGCAGAATCCTCGGTGCTGTGCACACGTGCCGACTCGACCGCCTCGGCAATCGCCACGCTGTCGGGAACCTCGTCGTTGAACAGGATCTCCCAGATACCGATACGCAGCAGGGCTCGATCGATTGCCGGCATTCGCGCGATCGTCCAGCCTTGCGCGTAAGTCTCGATGAGCTCGTCGATCTCGTCACCGTGCTCGGTGACCCCGGTCACGATCGTGCGGGCATAGTCCCATGACGACGACCGTTTCGGGTCGGCGGCAGCACGAAGGGACTCGGCGGCCAGCGCCTCGTTGATCGACTCGCCCCGAACATCCGCGCCGTACAGAACGTCGAGGGCTCGCTTGCGCGCTTTGGTGCGTGCGCCCACCGCTAGTCGTTAACTCGGCCGAGGTAGCTACCGTCGCGCGTGTCGACCTTCACCTTCGTGCCCTGTTCGAGGAAGAGCGGCACCTGGATCTGGTAGCCGGTCTCGACGGTCGCGGGCTTAGTTCCCCCAGTCGAGCGGTCACCCTGAAGGCCGGGCTCGGTGTACGTGATCTCGAGAACAACGGATGCCGGAAGCTCGACATAAAGCGGGTCACCGTTGTGCAGCGCGATGGTGACGTTCTGGTTCTCGAGCATAAAGTTGGCGGCATCGCCCACGTTCGCCGGAGACAGGGTGATCTGGTCGTAGTTGCCCAGATCCATAAAGACGAAGTTGTCGCCGTCCTTGTACAGGTACTGGAAGTCGGCGCGATCGACGGTCTCAATCTCGATCTTGGCGCCCGCGTTGAAGGTGCGGTCGACGACCTTGCCGGTCATCACGTTCTTGACCTTCGTGCGAACGAAGGCTCCACCCTTGCCGGGCTTCACGTGCTGGAACTCAATGACGCTCCAGAGTCCGCCGTCCATGTTGAGGACGACGCCGTTGCGAATGTCAGCGGTAGAGGCCATAAAAACTGTCCGTTCAGATAGGGGAAACCAGCGGTCGAGTCTACCCGAGCCGACGCTCGATGAGGTTCAGGGCCAGCAGATAGCTGTCGAACCCGAACCCGGCAATCACGCCCGTCGCCACGGCAGAGATCACACTCGTGTGCCGGAACTCCTCACGCGCGTGAGGATTCGACAGGTGCACCTCGACCAGAAGGAGCCCCGCCTTGGTGACCAGGGCGGCCGCATCCCGTAGCGCGTAAGAGTAGTGCGTGAATGCGGCCGGGTTGAGAACAACGGGCTGGGAGTTGTCCACGGCCTCATGGAGCCAGCCGATGAGAGTCGCCTCGTCGTTCGTTTGGCGCAGGTCGATGTCGAACCCCGCGCTGACCTCCGACTCAAGCACGGCTCGGAGGTCCTCAAGAGTGCCGGTGCCATAGACGTCAGGCTCACGGCTTCCCAGTCGGTTGAGATTGGGGCCGTTGAGTACAAGAACGGTGGTCACGTGATCGAGTGTAGCGGCGGGCCCCGTAAGGCCCGCCGCCGAGATCACGCCTGAGTGGAGCGGGACGGCGCGAGACGCAGTATCACCCAGCCGAAGAGGGCGAACAGCGCACCCGTCCCGATAGCAAAGGCCGCAACGCCGAACGACACGATCGAGGTGAAAAGCGATGCACGGAGGAAGGACGCGTTCATTACCGTGACTCGCACGGGGTCATCACGGTCGAGTTCCGCGTAGGTGGATCCCCCACTGGCCTCTAGGGCGTGGTGAGCGATGATGTCCGCTTCGGCGTAGGCCGTGAGGGGGTCGGCAACCGGGGCACCCGCGAGGAACGCGGCATCCTCGGCGACGACAATTCGCTCGGCGGCAAGCTGGCTGCTCACGGTTCCCCAGACGACGGCGCCCGCGATGATCATCACGACACCCCCAATGATCCCGAGGAACCCGATCAGTCGAACGAGCGGAGAGTAGCGCGTGGCGGTTGGAACGGTGGTGGCGTCTGCGTTGGTCATACTCGATGGTCCCAGTGAGCCGTTCTCACAGTTAGGGCCGAACGTCCCAACGAACTAGACGCCCACCTCTTGATAGGCAGCGAAGAGAAGAGCCTCCTCCGGACCGGCCAGAACGCTAGGTTTACCAATCTCGTCGAGGACGATGAACCGCATCATGCCCGCGCGAGCCTTCTTATCCCGCTGCATGGTCGCGAGTAGGGTCTGCCAGCGCCCCAACGGGTAGTCAATGGGCAGGGTCAAGGAACTGAGGATGTTGCGGTGCCGGTCGACAACCTCGTCACTGAGCGAGCCCGCGATCCGCCCCAACTCGGCGGCAAAAACCATGCCGACCGAGATCGCCGCACCGTGCCGCCAGCGATACCGCTCCGCATGCTCGATTGCGTGCCCTAGCGTGTGACCGTAGTTCAGGATCTCGCGGAGCCCCGCTTCCTTGAAGTCCTCGCTCACCACACGCGCCTTGAGTGCGATGGAGAGTTCAACAACTCGACGAAATTCTGGAGATCGTGGATCGGTAGCCCGATCAACATCAGCCTCGACAATGTCGAGAATTTCTGGCTCGCCGATAAACCCACACTTTACGATTTCTGCGAACCCAGCGAGGATCTCGTTGCGAGGAAGAGTGTCGAGCGTGTCCAGGTCCACCACAACGGCCGCCGGAGCGTAGAACGACCCGACCAGGTTTTTGCCCTCGGCGGTGTTGATGCCGGTCTTGCCCCCAATCGCGGCGTCGACGATTCCCGCGACGCTCGTCGGGCACTGCACAAGACGGACGCCGCGCAACCACGTCGCGGCAACAAACCCCGCCAGGTCGGTGGTCGCTCCCCCACCCAGTCCCACGACCGCATCCGTTCGAGTGAAGTCGGTCTGGCCCATCACCTGCCAGCAGAATGCGGCGACCTCGATACGCTTGGCGTCCTCCGCATCCGGAACCTCCGCGAGGTAGACCTCGTACCGTTCGAGCAGACGCTCGCGCAACGCCGTGGCCTTGGCACCCAGCGTCGGTGCATGCACGATGAGCACCTTCGCCACGCGAGAGCCCAGCTGCTCGTGCAACGACTCCAGCAGGCCGTGACCCACAAGCACGTCGTACGGGTCGGTGCCAGTGACCGGGATGACGGTGGTCTCGGTCATACATCCTCCTTCAGCCAGGCCACAATGCGCCCGGCAACGTCATCCAAGGCGACCTCGGACGTGTCAATGGTGAGCTGGGACAGCCGGTCATAGATCGGCTGCCTCCGCTCGACGAGGGCAATCCACGCGCCAATACCGTCTTTGACCAGCGGGCGCTTGCCACCGCTGATCCGACGCTCAACGGCCTTCGGAGACACTGTCAGCTGAACGACAGGCACACCGGCCAGATCGGCTTGGGTCTGCTCATCCAGCACGGCGCCTCCGCCGAGTGTCACCACCGCATGTTCAGCCAACGCACGTTCAACCGCCTGGCGCTCCAGCTGGCGGAAATGTGGTTCACCGAACTCTTCGAAAATCTGGGCGATTGACCCGTGCTCAGCGACGATCATTCGGTCCGTGTCGACAAGCGGCACGTCAAGAAGTCGGGCGAGTCGTTTGCCTGTGCGTGTTTTGCCGGCACCCGGAGCACCGATCAGAACAACAACCGCGCGTCGATCACTCACTCTGGGAAGCCCGAGCAGTTACGAGCGCCTCGGGGATCGCCGCAAGGTAGGACTCGAGGTTGCGCTTCGTCTCGCCCAAGGAGTCACCACCGAACTTCTCCAGTACGGCGTTCGCCAGCACGAGGGCGACCATCGCCTCCGCGACCACTCCCGCGGCCGGAACGGCACACACGTCGGAGCGCTGGTGATGCGCCTCGGCTGCAGCGCCTGTCGCAACATCCACCGTGCGCAGGGCGTGGGGAACCGTGGAGATGGGCTTCATGCCCGCTCGAACACGCAGGAGCGTGCCGGTGCTCATGCCGCCCTCGGTTCCGCCCGCGCGATCACTCAGGCGGGTAATTCCATCCGACCCCACCACCAGCTCGTCATGTGCCGCGGAACCCCGCCTCGCGGCAGTAGCGAAGCCGTCGCCGATCTCGACGCCCTTGATGGCCTGAATGCCCATCAGTGCGGCCGCAAGTTGTGAGTCAAGACGACGATCCCAGTGGGTGTAGGAGCCGAGTCCCGGTGGCACGCCGTAGGCGAGAACCTCGACCACGCCGCCGAGGGTATCCCCGTCATCGTGGGCCCGATCGACCTCGGCGACCATCTCGGCAGACGTCGTGGGGTCAAAACACCGCAATGGATCAGAGTCGAGCGCCGGGACATCCTCCGGCAGAGGCAACGCCGCACCCTCCGGCACCCGAACCGCACCAATCGAGAGCGTGTGGCTGAGGATCTCGATTCCGAGCCCACGCAGGAACGCGCGCGCGACGGCTCCTAGCGCAACACGGGCGGCCGTCTCACGAGCGCTGGCACGCTCCAGCACGTTGCGTGCCTCGGGGAAGTCGTACTTCTGCATTCCGACGAGATCCGCGTGGCCGGGGCGCGGGCGGGTGAGCGCGGCACCACGACCCTTGGGAAGGCTCTCGGGATCAACCGGGACGGCACTCATGACGTCGACCCACCGAGGCCACTCGGTGTTGCCGATGCGCAGGGCGACGGGACTGCCCATTGTGGCGCCGAAACGAATACCGCCCGAGATGGTCAGTTCGTCCTGCTCGAACTTCATCCGTGCGCCGCGACCATACCCGAGGGAGCGCCGGTGCATATCTTCTTGGATCGCCTCAGGCGAAACTGGTACACCCGCGGGAAGACCCTCCAGGATGGCGATCAGTTCGGGACCGTGCGACTCTCCAGCCGTCAACCAACGAAGCATGGCCCCATCCTCCCACAGTGGATGAGGGGACTCAGGCGAGTGCCTCGCGCATGGCAGCCACCACACGACCCTCGTGAGGGAGGGGAACGTCCGGGTCGCCCGAGACGAACACCCGCACCTGGCCGACGGCTTGGTGAAGCAGCAACTCCAGGCCAGAAATTACGGTCCCCCCTACAGCGAGCCATTCCGCCGCAAGCTCGCTCGGCCACGGGTCGTAGGCGACGTCGAACAGCACCGCGGCCCGCCGGATGGGTTCGGCGAATCGCATGTCGTTCTGTCCGCCCGGCAGCGTGCTGATGATCGCGTCGGGTGCCCGAAGTGATCGGTCCTGGACGCCCCACGGCCGCACTACCACCTCGATGCCCTCATGCTCGCCGAGACTGACAAGACCCGCGGCGTTCTCCGGAGTTCGCGCTGACACCAGTGCCCGCCGCGCACCGAGCTCTGCGGCGGCTACCAAGAGCGATGCTGCCGTGGCACCGGAACCCAAGAGATGCACCGAATCCAAGGAGCTAATACCTGCTCCCCTAAACGATTCGACGGCGCCACGAACATCCGTGTTGAACCCCCACACGCCGTCGTCGCCCAGAAGAACGGTATTGGCGCCACCCACCCGATCCACCAGAGGGTGGCGATGGTCGAGCAGCGGAATGACATCCCGCTTGAGAGGCATGGTCAACGACAGCCCCCGCCACGCCTCGTCGCGGGACGAGAGGAAATCAGCCAGCCGCTCCCCCGTCATCTCGATCGCGTCGTACTGCCAGTCGAGCCCCAACACCTCGTAGGCGGCGCGCTGGATCGCCGGCGACTTCGAGTGAGAGATGGGTGACCCGAGCACCGCGAGGCGGGTGCGCGGAGTCTCACTCACAGTAGGAGGCGTTCTCGTCGCTCGCTCGGCACCATTCACGCAGCTGCTCTGCCGCGGCCTCGTGTTCCTCCACCGTCTCCGAGAAGACCGTCTCGCCCGTAGCAAGGTTGATGGGAACAAAGAACAGCCACGGGCCGTCGGCGGGGTTAAGCGCGGCCGAGATCGCATCGTCGCCGGGCAGGCCAATCGGGCCGATCGGCAGGCCGGGGTTCGCGTACGTGTTGTAGAGGTTCGACGCGTCTGCGCGCTCCTCGTCGGTTGTCCACACCGTATGCAGGTTGCCCGTGCCGTAGGCCACGGTTGCATCCGACTCGAGGTTGATTCCCTGGTCAATACGATTCTGGAACACCCGCGACACCTTGTAGAAGTCATCGATGTTCCACCCCGCCTCGCGCTGAATGATCGATGCCATCGTCAGAACCTCGTGACGCTTCTCGGGCGCGACACCAAAGGCGTCAAGGTGCTCGAACATGGTGTCCACGAGCAGCTGCAGAATCTCCTCGGCAGACTCCGTGCCCTCGAGCTCGTACGTCGCGGGGAAGAGGTATCCCTCCAGAGTCGGAGCATCCGCCGGCACACCATACTGCTGGGGATTGGCCGCGGCGGCCTGAACGTCCGCGAGCGGAATTCCCGTGGTCTCGGAGATGATCTCAAGCGCGTCGGGCAACACTGAACCCTCAGTAAGCAAAAGTTGGCTGGTGACCTTGTTCTCCGGGTCTTGCAGCGCGGCAATGGCGGATGCCGCGCTCATCTCCTTCTGCAAGCGCCAGTTGCCCGGCAGGAAGCCGATGCTCTCGTCCTCCAAGAGGATGTCGTAGACGGCGTCGAATGTCATCGTCACCCCGGCCTCGTGGAGCGTGCGTGCCACGTCAGCGCCAATGTCGCCGGACTGGATGGCGACAATTACCTCTTCGCCGTTGCCGGTGCCCTCGTAGTCATTGGGAAGCTCCCAGCCGAGAAGCTCACGAACCTGGTCCTCGTAGTTGAGCCAGACGTAGGCCGCTGCTCCCCCACCGAGGCCCAGAATAATGAGAATCGGCAGCGTGATCTTGAGCCACAGCAGGTTCCGCTTCTTGGGGGGACGCGCGTAGCCACCGCCCGACGTTGAGCCTCCGGAGCCCCGGCCGCCACCCCCGGAGCTCGCAGCGGAGCCACCACGACGGTGCCCCTCGGCCTCACGCATCTCGCGACGACTGAGCGGCGCAGTCGCCGGTGGAGCGGTCGCTGCCACGGAAGCCTGCGCGCCCGGCTCCGGCTGAACGCTCGGAGCCGCGTCGGCGAACCAGGACGCGAAGGGATCCTCCTCGGCCGCCGGCTGCGATGAGGTGGGCGCAGGTTGCGCGACTGGTACCGGATCTGCGAAGGAGAACGGCGAAGTGGGCTCGACAAGGGCCGGAGGCTGCTGCGCAGGCTCCTGGGGCTGAGCCTTGAAGATGTCGTCCCAGCTCGGTTCGTTCGCCATCTAGGGTCCTTCGTCCGGGTCAACGAGAGCGCCGGGCGGCCTGTCAGCCGCGCGCTCGAAGTCGAGGGCGTGTTGCAAAATTATAACGGCGGCAACCTGATCAACGACCGAGCGCGAGTTCTTGGCGTTGCGACCCGATGCCCGCAGCGCGGAGTGCGCCGAGACCGTCGACAGCCGTTCGTCAACCACACGCACCGGGACGGGCCCACGCCGGGCAAGCTCGCGCGCAAAGTTCGTCGCGTCGGCAGTTGATGCCGTCTCCCGCCCGGACAACGCCAGCGGAAGACCAACAATCACCTCGATACCCTCGTGCTCCGCAACAATGCCGAGCACACGGGCGACCGGATCACCGCCCCGCTCCACCGTTTCGACCGGAGTGGCGAGCATCCCGTGCGGGTCACTCCGCGCAACACCGATGCGCGCCGTGCCAACGTCGACGCCGACACGCACACCGGTCCTCATGTCAGGCCGACACCGCTCGCACAACCGCATCGAGAGCGGAAGGAATAGCAGAGAGGTCCGCACCACCGCCCTGAGCGATGTCATCCTTCCCACCGCCGCCGCCACCGAGGACGGTGGCTGCCGCCTTGGCCAATGCGCCGGCCTTCAGACCACCCGCCCGTGAGGCCTCGTTGGTCGCAATAATTACGGCGGGCTTGCCCGCGACGTCCGCGGCAAGGGCGACCACACTCGCATCCGCACCCAGACGCTCACGCACCGAGGTCACGAGCGACCTGAGGTCATCGCTGGACGCGACTTCACCCACGTGTTCTGCAACAAGAGTGGTCGCGCCCACGCGAGTGGCGTTGGCGACGATGGCCGGTACCCGCTGAGCGAGTTGTCCCTGTTCGTACTGTGCGATCTTGCGTTCCGCGGCCTTGAGGTTCGCCATCAGCTCCGCGATGCGATCGGGGAGCTGCTCCCTCGGAGTCTTCAGCGTGGACGTGAGCTGCGACACGATCGTGCGCTCGGTTGCGAGATCACGGAAGGCGTCAAGACCCACGAGCGACTCGATACGACGGTTCGTTGAGCCAACCGACGACTCCCCCACGAGGTTGATCAGGCCTATCTCGGCCGAACGTCCCACGTGGGTTCCCGCGCACAACTCGAGCGACCAGGGGCCACCAATCTCAACGACACGCACGGTATCGCCATACTTCTCCCCGAAGAGGGCCATCGCACCGAGTGACTTGGCCTCGTCGAGTCCCATGATGCGGGTGGTGACCTCGAGGTTGTCACGCACGGCGTTGTTGGCGACCTCCTCGATCTCAGTCCGGGTCGCGTGCGAGAGTGCCTGATTCCACGAGAAATCGAGCCGCATGTAGCCGGCCTTGTTGTAGGACCCCGACTGGTGAGCCTCGGGGCCCAGGATCTGCCGAAGGGCGGCGTGGATGAGGTGCGTCGCGGAGTGAGCCTGGGTCGCCCCGCGCCGCCACTCGGCGTCCACGAGCGTGGTCGCGGCATCCCCCACGCCTACTTCGCCCGAGGTGACCTGCACCTTGTGGCTGATGAGCCCCTTGACTGGCCGCTGAACGTCGAGAACCTCAAGCTCAAATCCCGAGCCCACGATCGTTCCAGCGTCGGCCTCCTGTCCACCGGACTCGGCGTAGAGCGAGGTCTCGGCAAGAATCACCTCGGCGATGTCGCCCGCCGACGCGCGTGTCACCGACTCCCCGTTCACGATGAGGCCCAGGACCGTGCTGTCGGTTGTCAGGTGCTCGTAGCCCGTGAACACCGTCTCGCCCTGGGCGCGGAACGCGCTGTAGACCGAGAGGTCGGCGAGGTGCTGCTTCTTGGACTTCGCGTCCTCCTTGGCAAGGGTGCGCTGGCGGTGCATCAGGGCGTCGAACGCGTCACGGTCCACGCTCAGCCCGGCCTCCTGGGCGATCTCGAGCGTGAGATCGATGGGGAACCCGTAGGTGTCGTGAAGCAGGAACGCGGTGTCGCTCGGCAACTCCGTCGAGCCCGACTGCTGTGTGCGCGACACCGCAACGTCGAGGATGCTCGTGCCGCTGGTCAGCGTCCGGAGGAAGGTCTCCTCCTCCGCCAGGGCGAGACGCGAGATCCGGTCGTAGTCGTTAGCGACCTCCGGGTACTGCGCCTTCATGGCATCGCGCGAGGCCGGGAAGAGCTCCGCAAACGTGGGCTCCTCGACCCCCAACAACCGCATGGCACGAACGCTTCGACGCAGGAGCCGACGCAGGATGTAGCCGCGACCCTCGTTGCTCGGGGCAACACCATCCGACATCAGCATGAGGCTCGAGCGCACGTGATCGGCGATCACGCGCATCCGCACGTCGTCGTCATGGTTGTGCCCGTAGCGGCGACCCGACAGCTCGGCGGCACGATCGAGCACCGGCCGAACCTGGTCGATCTCGTACATGTTCTCGACGCCCTGCTTGATGAAGGCGACGCGCTCCATGCCCATGCCGGTGTCGATGTTCTTCTTCGGTAGTTCGCCGAGAATCTCGAACTCCTTGCCGCTGCCCTCGCCACGGAGGTACTGCATAAACACGAGGTTCCAGATCTCGACATAGCGGTCGTCGTCCGTCGCCGGGCCACCGTCGACTCCATAGGTGGGGCCACGGTCGAAGAAGATCTCGGAACAAGGACCAGCGGGGCCAGGCTGGCCGGTTGACCAGTAGTTCGTGTCCTTGTCGAGTCGCTGGATGCGCTCATCCTTCAGGCCAGCAATCCGCTTCCACAGGTCGATGGCCTCGTCGTCGTCCTTGTAAACGGTGACCCAGAGGTCCTTCTCGTCAAAACCGAGACCGCCCTCGGACTCGCCGGAGGTCAGCAGCTCCCACGCGTACGTGATGGCTCCCTCCTTGAAGTAGTCGCCGAAGGAGAAGTTGCCGTTCATCTGGAAGAACGTGCCGTGGCGGGGCGTCTTGCCCACTTCCTCGATGTCGAGGGTGCGGATGCACTTCTGCACACTCGTCGCCCGAGGGAACGGCGCGGGCACCAGCCCGGTCAGATACGGCACAAACGGCACCATGCCAGCCACCGTAAAAAGCAGGGTGGGGTCGTCGCTCACGAGCGACGCGGACGGCACGACAGTGTGGCCACGGTCGCCAAAGAAGGTCAGCCAGCGGTTTTGGATGTCAGCGGTATGCATGGGTATCCCGGGATAGGTGATGAACGGGGATTACCCCGGAAGAACGACGTGTACTAGCGGGAGCGCTTGAGGTCCGCGAGGGCGTCCTCGGCCTCAGCAACGGCGGCACGCAACTCGGCCTCCCGCGCCTTGTAGCCGTCAACGACAGCGGCACCAAACTCGCGCGCCTTCGAATCGACCTCGTCGAAGAACTGTTTGCCCTCGGGGGTCTTCGCAACCTGATGGGCAACGACAAAACCAATCGCAACGCCAGCCAGCAGCAGAAGTGCGCCCTTCATGTGTGCTCCTTGTTCGCAGGAAAACTTGTTGTCTTCAGCTTACTTCGTTGACGGCGACGACTTTCGGCCCTGGCGCAGCCCGCCGATGGCCGCACGCACGCCCGCCGAGAACCCCGCGATCTTGATCAGCGGGCCGCCGACTGTCGCCGCGAACAACGCCACCAGCGATGACACGTTGCCCGTTGCCTCTTCGACGCTGCTGGTGATGGCATCTACCCTCGCCAACTGCTTGTTGGTTTCGCTGACCGTGGTGGTCGCCTCCTCGAGGAGCGGCGTGACGTTGTCGCTGAGCTCCCGAATGGCGGTGCTGGTCTCGTCGAACACCCTCCCGAGCTTGAGGAGCGGCACGGCGAGCAGGCCCACGAGGATCGCAAAGACGCCCGCGGCAATCAGGCCCGCGATGTCACCACCGGTCATAGGAACTCCTTAGAACGACGAAGCGGGCCACCCGTGTGGGTGACCCGCTCCAGCGTAGCTTTCGAAAGCGACAAGCGCGGTGTGTTAGCGCGCCGCGTAGTACTCAACAACGAGCTGCACTTCGCAGGTCACGGGGACCTCGGCGCGCTTCGGACGACGAACCAGACGCGCGTGAAGCTTGTCGAGCTCGACCTCCAGGTAACCCGGAACCTTGGGCAGGACATCCGCGTGGCCACCGGCTGCGGCGACCTGGAACATCTCGAGGCCTTCGCTCTTCTCCTTGACGTGGATGAGCTGCCCCGGCTTAACGCGGAACGACGGGCGGTCAACAAGCTGGCCGTCAACGAGAATGTGGCGGTGAACGACCATCTGGCGAGCCTGGGCGGTCGTACGGGCGAAGCCGGCGCGCAGAACGAGCGCGTCCAGACGCATCTCCAGCTGCTCGACCAGGTTCTCACCGGTCAGGCCAGCGGTCTTGCGGGCCTCTTCGAACTGGATACGGAGCTGCTTCTCGCGAATGCCGTACTGCTCACGCAGACGCTGCTTCTCGCGGAGACGAACGGCGTAGTCGCTGTCGGCCTTGCGCTTGGTGCGGCCATGCTCGCCGGGAGCATAGGGGCGCTTCTCGAGGTACTTGGCCGCCTTCGGCGTGAGGGCGATGCCAAGGGCACGAGAGAGTCGGACCTTTCGGCGGTCCTGGGACTTGGTGGGCATGGTGAAGCCTTTCGCTACATGGCCGCGATTGTCGCGGCTCACGGACGTGCATCTCGCCCCGCCCAGATTCGATACGCACGTCGGGGCGCATCGGGAGCGTTGCAGGGGTGGGATGTGTCCGACATCCAGTCGAACCCCGTTACTTTACCAGAATCGGGGCGCTTCAGGTGCCGCGGATGATCGCGCGCAACTTCTCGAGGCGGGCGGCGACCTCTCGTTCATTGCCGTTCGCCGACGGAGAGTAGTACTCGGTGCCCACGAGTTCGTCCGGGAGATACTGCTGGGTGGCGACTCCAAAATCCGAATCGTGCGAGTACACGTATCCCTTGCCGTGACCGAGCCGCTTCGCTCCCGGATAGTGCGCGTCGCGCAGGTGCTTGGGCACGCGGCCAATCTTGCCGGCACGCACGTCGGCGATTGCGGCATCCAGCGCGACATAGGCGGCGTTCGACTTGGGTGCAGTGGCCAGATAGACAACCGCCTCCGCAAGCGGAATACGGCCCTCGGGCATCCCGATGAACTGAACGGCATCGGCGGCCGCCGTGGCGATCACTAGCGCCTGGGGGTCAGCCATGCCGATGTCCTCGGCGGCGCTGATGATCACCCGTCGTGCAATAAACCGGGGGTCCTCCCCCGCCTCGATCATGCGGGCGAGATAATGCAAGGCCGCATCAACATCCGACCCGCGCACCGATTTGATGAAGGCGCTGATGACGTCGTAGTGCTCATCACCCTGACGGTCGTACCGCAGCAAGGCACGGTCCACGGCAACCGAGACGATGTCCTGCGTCACCACCGGCAAGCCGGCGCCGGTGTGCGAACTCGCCGCGACCATGGCCGCGGCCTCCAAGGCCGTCAGAGCGCGCCGCGCATCACCCGACGAGAGCCGGATGATTGCCGCGCGAGCCTCGGGGTCGAGGGTAACTGCGCCCGCCAGCCCCCGCTCGTCGCTGACCGCACGGTCGACGAGGAGGCCCACGTCCGTGTCATCCAGTGGCTCGAGCGTCAGAAGCAAGGAGCGCGAGAGCAGCGGAGAAATCACCGAGAACGACGGGTTCTCCGTCGTTGCCGCCACCAGAATCACCCAGCCGTTCTCCACGCCGGGGAGCAGGGCATCCTGCTGGGCCTTGGTGAACCGGTGAATCTCATCGAGGAAAAGCACCGTCGACAGGCCGTACAGGTCGCGGGCGGAGAGGGCCTCCTCCATCACCTGGCGGACGTCGCGGACACCGGCAGTCACCGCCGAGAGCTCTACAAAACTTGCGGCCCGAACTGTGAGCGATGGCCTTGGCGAGTGTGGTCTTTCCCCGTTCCCGGAGGCCCCCAGAGGATGATTGAGACCGACCCCTGGGCACCCTGGGTGTCGCTCGCCAGGGACACCAGCGGGGATCCCGGAGACAACAGATGCTTCTGGCCCGCCACTTCGTCGAGCGTGCGAGGGCGCATCCGCACGGCGAGCGGTGTCGAACCCGTACGCAGGCCGGGCTGAGCATCCATTACGCAATGCTAACCGGCCCGCGCCGAGGTCTGTTTTGCCCGGCTCGGGCCGTGCGTCGTAAGGTTCACTGACCCCAAGAATGTTTGTCGAGGAGCACCGTGGCACCCAGCAAGAGCACCGAGCGCGAAGCGCGCGAGGCCAGAGAGCGTCTTCGTCGCTATAACGCCCGTCAGGCCGTGCACAACAACCAGTTGAAGCGCCGCAAGCGTGACAACGTGATCGCCGTGATCGGTGTTGTTGCGGTCGGTGTTGTTGCCGCTGGTCTGCAGATCTTCTATTTCAATGGCGGACCCGGCACCCCAACTCCGGTTCCCTCCGCATCCGAGACCGCAACCGCCGGTTGCCGGCGAGAACGTGGGCAACGTGCCCGAGCCCGGATTCGCCGAGGGAAAGACGTACACGGGCACCCTCGTGCTCAACGGTGACATCACCCTCGACGTCACCCTCGACGCGGGCCTCGCGCCCCAGGCGGTCTCCTCGATCTTGGCCGACACGCTCACCGGCTACTACGTCGACAAGACCTGCCACCGCTTGGTTGCGACCGACAGCGCCGGCCTGATTCCAGTGTGGGTCGCTCAACGGTGACGGCGCTACCGACCCGACCTACAGCTATGGACCATCGAAAACGCGCCGGCAGACGGCGTCTATCCCGCGGGAACCATCGCCATGGCCCGCGGCGGCGACAACGCGTACAGCAACGGGCGACAGTTCTTTATCGTCACTCAAGACACGGTCTTGCCTGGCGACTCGGTCGGCGGCTACAGCGTGGTGGGAACGGTGACGTCGGGTCTCGATTCGCTCATCGCGAGGGTCACGGCGGCCGGAACTGCCGACGGCAGCTCGGATGGCGCACCACTCATCCCCACGACCATCACGAGTTTCACGATCCAGTAACGCCAGACGGAGGCCGGACGCGTTGCCATAAGCTGGTGGCGCCCGCAGCTTCCGCGCGGTTACGAGTTCAGACAGGGTGAATCAGGTGACAGATCAGGCTCCATGGGGGCGCGTTGACGAGACCGGCACGGTATTTGTGCGGGAGGCCTCGGGCGAACGTGCCGTCGGGCAGTACCCGGATGGTACGCCCGAGGAGGCGCTCGCCTACTTTGAACGAAAGTTTGTTGAGCTCGCCGGCCAGGTGACACTTCTGGAGCAGCGCGTTAAGCGTGGTGCTCCCGCTGCCGACGTGGCAAAGGCGGTCAAGGCCCTGTCGGCGAACATCGCCACGGCCAATGCCGTGGGCGATCTGGCATCCCTGCAGTCGCGAATCGACGCACTGGGCGGAACCGTCAGCGAACTTACCGAGAAGCAGACCGAGGAGGCGCGGGCGGCCGTTGCCGCCGCGCTCGTCGAACGCGAGGCGCTCGTGGTCGAGGCCGAGACACTCGCCGCACAGGATCCGGCCAAGGCGCAGTGGAAGCAGGTCACCGCGAGCCTCGATGACATCTTCGCGCGCTGGCAGAAGCACCAGACCGAGGGCCCACGGCTTCCGAAGAACGAGGCCAACGAACTGTGGAAGCGGTTCCGGGCAGCCCGGGCCACGATCGACACCCACCGCAAGGCCTTTTTTGCCGAACTTGACAGTGTGCACCGCGACGCTCGCGCCGCGAAGCAGTCGCTGGTGGAAAAGGCGGAAGCGCTGGTGTCGAAGGGCGCAGATGGCATCCCGGCGTACCGCGCCCTGCTGGACGAGTGGAAGCGTGCGGGTCGTGCCGGCAAAAAGCTTGACGACAGCCTCTGGGCGAAGTTCAAGGCTGCCGGCGACGAGCTCTACTCCGCCAAGTCGGAGATCGACGCGCGCGACAATGTCGAGTTCGAGGCAAACCTCGAGAAGAAGCTTGCTCTCCTCAGCGAGGCGGAGCCCCTCCTCACCGAGACCGACCGCGCCAAGGCAAAAGACACACTGTTGTCCATCCAGAAGCGGTGGGATGCGATCGGCAAGGTTCCGCGCGAGCAGGTGCGCCCCATCGAGGATCGACTGCGCAAGGTTGAAGCCGCCGTTCGCAAGCTCGATGAGGACCACTGGCAGCGCAACAACCCCGAGCGCCAGCAGCGCGAGGAAGGCTTTCTGGGCCAGCTCACGGAGGCCATCGCCAAGTTGGAGCGCGAACTTGCGGATGCCCAGGCCACCGGCGACGCGAAGAAGATCGCCGCGGCACAAGAGGCCCTCGACGCCCGGAAGGCCTGGCTCGGCGCGTTGTCGAACTAGGGAGTTTTCCCCGGCGGAGAGTTATCCACCGATCACGACGGTCATCGATCGACACCAATTGCGGCGGTTGACCATGGGGCATGCCCACGCGCGTCCCCTCGTTGCTCACCACGGATGATCTGCCCCTCGCCGAACTTCACGCCTTGCGCCTCGACGGAGTCGTGGTAGGCGTCGATGGGTGTTTCGCTCCCATCGACGAGGTGCCTGGGGCCACCCAGCGGGCGAACGCGTTGGCCGTTGGCCTTCACGATCGACTCATCGCCGAGCAGTGGACGGCAGCGTGGGTCTGGGGAGCAACGGCCACTGCCGCACTACCCCACCAGTTCTGTGTGGGGCTCGAGGCGCGAGTCACGCACAGCATTTCGCCCTCGATGACGCTTCGCGAGGTGGTCATTGACGCGACCGACATCGCCCAGGTGGGGTCCCTGGGGGTAACAACACCCCGCCGCACCGTCGTTGACCTGGCGCGTTTCTCCCCCGCCTGGCGCCGCGAGGAGCAAGACGTTGTGGCCGCGCTGATCGACGTGGGCAGCGTGACGCCCCTCGACCTCGAGAATGAGCTCGATCGAAACAAGCTGCCCCACAAGAGACGGGCGCAGGAGCGGCTGGGCCTTAGCCCGAGTTGACGCGATAGACGTCGTACACCGCATCGATGCGGCGCACCGCGTTGAGCACGCGATCCAGATGAGTAGTGTCGCCCATCTCGAACACGAACCGGCTGAGAGCGAGCCGTTCGCTCGACGTCGACACGGTCGCGGACAAGATGTTCACGTGGTTCTCGCTGAGCACCCGCGTGACGTCGGACAGCAGCCCCGAGCGATCAAGCGCCTCCACCTGAATCTGCACCAGGAACACGGTCTTCGACGTGGGTGCCCACTCGACATCAATCATGCGCTCGGGCTCGAGCAGAAGGGAGTTGACGTTGTTGCAGTCCTTGCGATGGACCGAGACACCCGCGCCGCGGGTCACAAACCCCACGATCTCGTCGCCGGGAACCGGGGTGCAACACTTCGCGAGCTTGACAAGGATGTCCGGTGCCCCACGAACCAGCACACCGGAGTCGCTGTTCTTAAGCGCCCTGCTTCGCACCTTCGGCACGAACGTGAGGTCATCCTCATTCTCGGCCTCGGTGTGCAGCGACGCGACGACCTTCTCGATCACCGACTGGGTGGATACGTGGCCTTCACCCACCGCGGCGTACAGCGCCGACACGTCGTCGTACCGCATCTGCGCGGCGACCGCAGCGAACGAGTCCTGGCTCATGAGTTTCTGCAGCGGGAGGTTCTGTTTGCGCATGGCGCGGGCAATGGCATCCTTGCCCTGCTCGATCGCCTCGTCCCGGCGCTCCTTGGTGAACCACGCGCGGATCTTGTTGCGCGCCCGGGTGCTCTTGACGAAGTTCAGCCAGTCCTGGCTGGGCGCCGCATCCGGGTTCTTAGAGGTGAATACCTCGACAGAGTCTCCGCTCTGGAGCGTGCTCTCCAGAGGCACCAGACGACCGTTGACCTTCGCCCCCATCGTGCGGTGGCCCACTTCGGTGTGCACCGCGTACGCGAAGTCGACGGGAGTCGCCCCCGCGGGCAGTCCGATGACCTTGCCCTGCGGCGTGAAGACGTAGACCTCCTTCGCGCCAATCTCGAAGCGGAGGCTGTCGAGGAACTCACCCGGGTCGTCGGTCTCGGCCTGCCAGTCGGTGATGTGAGCAAGCCATGCCATGTCAGTCTCGCCCGGCGTCGGAGCGGTGCCATCACCCTTGCCGTTGTTGACGCGGTCCTTGTACTTCCAGTGGGCCGCGACGCCAAACTCGGCTCGCTGGTGCATCTCGTGCGTGCGAATCTGGATCTCCACGGCCTTGCCCTGCGGTCCAATCACGGTCGTATGAAGCGACTGGTAGAGATTGAACTTGGGCGTTGCGATGTAGTCCTTAAAACGACCCGGAATGGGGTTCCACCGGGCGTGAATTGATCCCAGCACCGCGTAGCAGTCGCGAACCGAGTTCACGAGAACCCGGATCCCCACGAGGTCGTAGATCTCGTCGAAGTCCCTCCCCCGCACGATCATCTTCTGGTAGATCGAGTAGTACTGCTTGGGGCGTCCGGCGACGGTTCCCTTGATCTTTGATGCTTTGAGGTCGTCGCTAACGGCGTCGATCACCTGCTGCATAAACTGCTCACGCTGCGGAGTGCGCTTGGTGACCAGACTTTCGATCTCCACGTACAACTTGGGGTGAAGCACCGCGAATGACAGGTCCTCCAGCTCGAGCTTGATCGCCTGAATGCCCAGGCGGTGCGCGAGTGGGGCGTAGATCTCGAGGGTCTCGGTCGCCTTGCGCGTAGCGGATGCCTCTTCGACAAAACCCCACGTGCGTGCGTTGTGGAGACGGTCCGCGAGCTTGATGACCAACACCCGGATGTCTTTCGACATCGCCACGATCATCTTGCGAACGGTCTCGGCCTGAGCGCTGTCACCGTACTTGAGCTTGTCGAGTTTGGTGACGCCGTCGACGAGCATGGCAATCTCGTCGCCAAAATCGGCTCGCAGCAAGTCAAGCGTGTACTCGGTGTCCTCCACGGTGTCGTGAAGCAGGGCAGCAGCAATCGTCTTCGCGCCAATACCCAGATCGGCCAAGATCTGCGCCACGGCCACCGGGTGAGTGATGTAGGCTTCGCCGCTCTTGCGGAGCTGGCCCCGATGGGCTTTTTCCGCGGCAGTGTAGGCACGCTCAATGAGAGCGATGTCGGCCTTGGGGTGGTACATCCGCACCGTCTTGATGAGACGATCGACGGCGCCGGCGGGCTGTGCGCGCGAGAAGATTCGAGGGAGAAGCGTGCGCAGCGAGGCGGTGCTCTGCGTCTCGGTCATACGCGCACCTCCGGAACCAATTCTAGTTCGCTCGGGTCAGGCACTCGCCGAGGGCACAACGTCGCCACCAGCCGCGTGCCACGCGAGGATTCCCCCAGCGACGTTCACCGGCGAATACCCCTGCTCGACCAGCACCTGGGTGACACGCGCGGAGCGCGCGCCGCTGTGGCACATCACCAGAAACTCGCCGTCGGGAAGCTCGTTGAGACGCCCCGATAACTCGGACATGGGAAGAAAGATCGCCGTGGGAGGGTGGCCCGCATCCCACTCGTGCTGCTCACGCACGTCGACCAGGGGCGTGCCCGCTGTCACAGCGACGATCGCGCTCTCAGCGGTCGTCTCGGGGAACTGCTCGTCTGACGTCACTTGGCGATCGACGCCTCACTGGCGGCACGAGCTGCGAGCACCTTCTTGGTGTGGTCGCGGATGCTCGGCTCGTTCTCACGCAGCTGCGAGTACAGCGGCGCAGCGATGAAGATCGTCGAGTACGTTCCCACCAGGATGCCGATGAACAGCGCGAGCGAAATGTCGCGCAGTGTACCCGCGCCAAGCACAAACGCGCCGATGAACAGGATGGATGCGACCGGGAGGGCCGCAACAACACCCGTATTGATCGAGCGAACGAGGGTCTGGTTCACGCCGAGGTTGACGGACTCGGCGAACGTGCGCCGAGACTCCTCGCCACCCTCCGCCGTATTCTCTCGAACCTTGTCAAACACAACGACCGTGTCGTAGAGCGAGTATCCCAAGATTGTCAAGAACCCGATGACCGCGGCCGGAGTGATCTCAAAACCGAAGACGCCGTAGATTCCGACGGTGATGATGATGTCGTGCAGCAGCGAGACGTTCGCGGCCACCGACATCTTCCAGGTGCGGAAGTAGATCGCCATAAACAACGCGGCGACGAGCACAAACACGATCAGCGCGCGAATGGCCGCGCTCGTAATGTCGGCACCCCACGTCGGGCCAATAAACGAGGCCGCGACATCGGACGCCGGCACCTCGTACGCCGCCGCCAGCGCGTCGCGTACCTCGGCGGTCTGCTCCTGAGTGAGCTGCTCGGTCTGCACCCGAATCGAATCGGCACCCACTACGGAGACACGCGGATTCGCGGCCGGCACGGTCTCCGTGACCGCGTCAATGGCGGGCTGTTCCTCGACGTTGGCCACGTTGGACACCGTGAACTCGGCGCCACCAGTGAACTCGATGCCAAAGACGAATCCACCGCGAAGAATCGGGACAACGATCGCGATGAGAACCATGACTCCCGCGATCAGGTACCACGTGCGACGACGACCGACGAAGTTGATCGAGCGAGCGCCGGTGTAGAGGTCGTTTCCGAACCTGCCGAAAGCGCCGACGGCCATTAGGAATCCTTCCTATCGGTGCGAGTAGTACCTGCAGCGTCCGCCTCGGCCGCCTTGCGCTCGGCGATGGTCTGGCGCTTGGCCGCCTCGCGGCTCGCCCCGGACTTCGCCTCCCCGACGGGCTTGCGGAACTGCGCACGCCCTCGGTACACGGCGCCCAGCGCGTTCGGATCAAGACCACTCGCGGGATGCCCGCTCGAGAAGAACCGCGTTTCGGCCAGCAGCTGGAGCATCGGGTGCGTAAACAGCACCACGACAAGGACGTCGATGACGACGGTGATACCGAGCGTCAGCGCAAAACCGCGGACGTTGCCGACGGCCAGGAAGAAGAGGATGACCGCGGAAAGCAGGTTGATCGTCTTGGCAGCGTAGATCGTGCGCAGCGCTCGCTTCCAGCCCGCCTCGACCGCTCCGACCAGGGCGCGGCCGTCGCGCAACTCGTCTCGGATTCGCTCGAAGTAGACGATGAACGAGTCGACCGTCAGACCAATGGCCACGATCAGACCAGCGACGCCGGCAAGCGAGAGGCGGTAGCCCTGCCGCCACGAGAGGATCGCGATAACGAGATACGTCAGGATGCCTGCCACCACGAGCGAGGCGATCGTCACCGTTCCCAGCAACCGGTACTGGAACAGCGAGTAGACGACAACCAGGATGAGGCCGATGATGCCCGCGATAATTCCGCTCGTGAGCTGGGTGGTGCCCAGGGTCGCGGAAATGGTCTCCTGGCTCTGCACTTCGAACCCAATGGGCAAGGCGCCAAACTTCAGCTGGTCGGCCAGAACCTTCGCCGACTCCTGCGTGAAGCTTCCGCTGATCACGGGCTTGCCATCGGTAATGATGGCCTGCGTTGTGGGAGCGGAGATAACCCATCCGTCGAGCACAATCGCAAAACGGTTGCGCGGGTCGGTCTCGGGGAACCCGTAGAGGCGTTCCGTGACCGCGGCGAACTGCTCGGTGCCGGTGCCGTCGAAGGTGATGAACACACCCCATACGCCGGTGCTGACACCCTGCGAGTTCGGCACAATGCCGCTCGTCGCGTCGCTGATTCGCTCACCGGCGACCTCGACCGGGCCGAGGATGTACTTGTAGCTGCCGTCCTGCTCACACGTGATCAGTGGCTCCGCGGCGGGAGCGACGTTGGCGTTCGACTCCTCGATCGACGCGCAGTCGAAGTTGAGGTACTCGTCGTACAGCGCGGGGCTGACCCAGTTCGGGTCACTCGCGTCGGTCGGCGCTGCCGTCGACGTGGTGGCCAACGGCTCGGGTGTTGGCGTGTCGGTGGGCGTGGGAGTCGCGGTTGACGAGTCATCCACGCTCGATGAGGCCGCGACATCCGTGTAAATCACCGGACGGAACTCGAGCTTCGCCGACGACTGGATACGAGCGAGCGTCTCGGCATCGGGTTCACCCGGAATCGAGACGACAACGTTCTGCCCACCCTGGGTTGTAACCTCGGCCTCGGCGACTCCGGCCGCGTCAATGCGATCACGAATGATCGCCACGGCCTGGTCGAGCTGCTCTTGGGTGACCGTCTGCCCACTCTCCAAGCGGGGAGCGAGGATGATCTGGGTTCCCCCCTCGAGGTCAAGCGCCAGCTTCGGCGCCCACGTCGCGGTGCTGAAGAGCACGCCGCCAGCAAGGAGGGCCGTGAGACCGACTGTGATGACCGCAAGCCACGAGAGCGAGCGCCACGCCTTCTTCACGGGGGTAGATCTAGCCACCTACGAACTCAGCTTTCTTTGGCTTGGGTCGCGCACGAGCGCGGGCACGGGTACAGCTGGCCCCGCGTCAATGCAGGGCCAGCAACCAAGGCTAGTGGTTACTCGCCGGTCTTCTTTGTCGTGCGGGGCTTCTTGGCCGGCTCAACGCGCTCGCCGTAGGCCGGCTCGCCTGCGGCAGCGGCCTCGGCAGCCTCGCGCTCGGCCTGCTCGCGGTCAGCGATTGCCATCGCCTCTTCGACAGAACGGGGTGCGTTCGGGTCGACCGTCGTCGGGTCAACGACCTTGGCGAGCGTCTGGCGGTGAACGCTGATCACCACGCCGGGGCTGATCTCCAGCTCGGCCTGGTTGGTGAGCTCGTCGACGGACTTCAGTGTCCCGAAGAGACCAAAGTTCGTCATCACCTCGGCGCCGGGTTGCATCTTGCTCTGCAGCTCTTCCTGCTGCTGGCGACGCTTGCGGCTGTTGCGGAACATAAAGAAAATCAAAACCGCCAGAATGACGAGCATTCCGATTGTCAACGGGTCGAGGACCATGGGTTACCTTCCAGAGGGAATCGGCATAACGCCGTGAAGTCGCAAGTCTACGGATGCTTGCCTGAGCGATTGCCTATGAATTATAGGTCAGAACCGAACAGACCCGGGTTGGCGGCGGCGCCTCCCGCGGGCTGCGCGAGACCAAAATGCTGCCAGGCGGACCGGGTAGCGACCCGACCGCGTGGGGTTCGAGTGAGCAAACCGATCCGCACGAGGAATGGCTCCACGACCGATTCGATCGTCTCGGCTTCCTCACCCACCGACACGGCGAGGGTGCCCAGACCGACCGGGCCCCCGTCAAAACGGGTGAGGACGGTCTGCATCACTGCCCGGTCGAGGCGGTCCAGGCCCAGTTCATCAACGTCGTACAACTCAAGGGCGGCGTGCACGGCCTCCACGCCGGCTCCGGTGCCCTTGACCAGCGCGTAGTCCCTCACCCGCCGCAGAAGTCGGTTAGCGATTCGTGGGGTTCCTCGACAACGGCCGGCAATCTCGGCAAGGGCTTCCCGTGAGATCTCGAGATCCAGCAGGGATGCGGCGCGCACGAGTACCTGCTCGAGCTCGGGCTCGTCGTAGAACTCGAGATGAGCGGTAAAACCAAAACGGTCGCGTAGCGGGTTGGGGAGGAGCCCGGCGCGAGTGGTCGCACCCACGAGCGTAAAGGGCGCGAGATCGAGGGGAATCGACGTCGCTCCGGCTCCCTTGCCCACCATGATGTCGATCCGGAAGTCCTCCATCGCGAGGTACAGCATCTCCTCCGCCGAGCGGGCCATCCGGTGAATCTCGTCAATAAACAACACCTCCCCCGGGATCAGGGAGGAGAGCACGGCTGCGAGGTCACCGGCGTGCTGGATGGCCGGGCCACTCGACATACGCAAGGGACGGCCACTCTCGTGCGCAACGATCATGGCAAGAGTGGTCTTGCCGAGACCGGGAGGGCCAGCAAGAAGAATGTGATCGGGTGTTCGGTTCTGGATCGCGGCCGCCTGGAGCAACAACTGCAGCTGCCCCCGAACCTTGGACTGCCCCACAAACTCCGCGAGTGACTTGGGGCGCAGGGCTCCCTCGAAGGCGAGCTCCGCATCGGACTCAGGCTCCGGGCTAACGATTGAATCAGGCTCCATCATCAGCTCCTCGGTCCGAGGCTAGTCAGCGCAAGGCGAAGCAGGGCAGGAACGGCAGCCCGGTCGGCTTCGGATGCGGATGCCAAGGCATCCTCGACGGCCTGAGCCGCCACACGCTCGGGCCAGCCGAGTCCCACCAAGGCGATGGTCACATCTTCACCGACAGTCGTGGGCTTCGCGCCGCCCGATGCGCGGGCCGGCCCGGCGATACTGAGCTTTCCGGCCAGTGACACCACAATCAGCTTGGCGGTCTTGGGACCAATCCCCGACACCTTCCTGAAGGCAGCATCGTCGTCGAGCGCAACGGCCTGAGACACCTCGGCCGGCGACATCGCGGCGAGCACACCCAGCGCGCTCTTGGGCCCGACGCCCGTGACTCCGCGCAGCAGGTCAAATACCTGAAGCTCCTCCACCTCGGCAAAGCCATACAGGGACAGGTCATCCTCGCGAACAATCAGCGCGGTCCGCAGCATCAGTTCGGAACCCACGCGAGACGCGAGAGCGAGCTGCGGGGTCACCTGGATGCCCAGGCCAACGCCGCCCACCTCGATGACGATAGTGCTACCCATCGCCGCGAGGACGGTACCTCTCACGGAGGAGATCATGTCCCTACCCTTCTGGTCTGGCGCTCCGCATCCCGCCACGCCTGCTGAGCGGGCGTCAACCGTTCGGAAACACGGTTCACCCGGGGCCCCCCACGCCAGGCATGGCAGATGGCAAGAGCGAGGGCATCCGCGGCGTCCGCGGGACGAGGAACCTCATCGAGTCGCAGCACACGTGCGACCATCGTGCCGACCTGCCGCTTGTCGGCCGAGCCGTAGCCAGTGATCGCCGCCTTGACCTCGCTGGGGGTGTGAAGTCCCACGGCAAGCCCCCGAGATGCGGCGACCTGCAAGGCCACGCCACTCGCCTGCGCGGTGCCCATCACTGTGCGGACGTTGTGTTGCGCGAACACGCGCTCCAAGGCAACGGCGGTCGGCTGGTACTCGTCCAGCGCGGCGGCAATGCCCCGGGATATGGCCAGAAGCCGCTCCTCGAGCGCCATGTCAGGTGGGGTGCGGATAACGTCAACGTGCACAAGAGTCGCTACCCGACTCGAGGACACGTCGACGATCCCGACCCCACAGCGCGTGAGTCCAGGGTCGATGCCGAGGACTCGAAGTGTCATGCCCCTAGTCTTGGTCCAATTCCGCTTGGACCTCTGGCGACACGGCGAAGTTCGAATAAATGTTCTGAACATCGTCAGAATCCTCGAGAGCATCGATCAGCCGGAACACCTTGCGTGCGGTCTCCGCGTCGACGTCAACACTCAGGCTGGGAACAAACTCCGCCTCGGCCGAGTCATAGTCGATTCCCGCCGCCTGAAGGGCCGTCCGGGCCTCGACGAGCTGCGACGGGTCCGTAATGACCTCGAAGCCACCACCCTGATCCTTCACTTCCTCGGCCCCGGCATCCAGAACAGCCTCGAGAATGGCGTCCTCGCTCACCTCGTCCGTCTTGGTGATCGAGATGACCCCCTTGCGAGCGAAGTTGTACGCGACGCTCCCCGGGTCGGCCATGGTGCCGCCATTGCGCGTCATGGCCGTACGTACATCCGCCGCGGCACGGTTCTTGTTGTCGGTCAGACACTCGATCAACAACGCGACCCCGTTGGGACCGTAGCCCTCGTACATGATCGTCTGGTAGTCGACGCTCTCACCCGTGAGTCCCGCGCCGCGCTTGATGGCACGATCAATGTTGTCGTTGGGGACAGAGGTCTTCTTCGCTTTCTGAACCGCGTCGACAAGCGTCGGGTTACCGGAAAGGTCCGCACCGCCAATCTTGGCTGCGACCTCGATGTTCTTGATGAGTTTGGCAAACGACTTGGCACGACGCTGATCGATGATCGCCTTCTTGTGCTTGGTCGTCGCCCACTTGGAGTGGCCTGACATGCTGAATATCCTAGCGAGCCGACACCGACGCGCCTGTCGTACCATCGGCTGGTGCCATCACGCTGGTTTCGTATCGCCTACTCCCACAATGCCTTTGTGCGCGTCCTCGACGAGCACGGACTCTCTCTCGACTCGCTCAGCGTGGCCCAGGGCACCCGAGCGATGCTGGCGTTCTTTGCGGAAAGCAAACCCCAGCATGGCGAGGTGGACGTCGTGGAAGTCTCGTGGGGTCCGATTGGCGACACGTTCGAGTTTCGGGTGGCGCGGCGAATGCGTCGACATGATCAGCCCGAGGCACTGCTCGCTCTCGTCTTCGTTTTCGCCCCAACGGGGAGGTTCACCTCGGGCAGCGCGCCGCTGGACTCGTGGCGAGACATGGCGGCTCTCGAGGGGTACCAAACGATCCGGGGTGCCCGTCCCATCTCGCGTCGACTCGTTCAGTCCTGAAGACGGATGCCCGCTGACTTGAGTTCGAGGGCGGCCAGCCGGCGCATCACACGCTCGTCGCCACGCCGCCACGCCGCCATCGCATCCGTATCGACACGAGCCAGAGCCGGCAGTTTTTGTGTGGCGAGGGCCCTCAACGCCAGCAGGTCGATGCCCGCTCCACCCTTAACGAGCTCCTTCGCACGCGCGGCACGTCGGACAAATCGGATGCGCGGCACTAGCCACACGACCAGAATCATCAGGATCGGTAGCACCGCGATTCCGATACCCAGTACCAGGGCAAGCTGAAGTACGGCATCTTGCTGGCTCTGCCCCGCGGCCTCAAGGGCGCCACCTGCCTGGCTCGCCCCATCAAATGGCATACGAATTCCCCCGCCAATCAGGGGGATTCCACCGAGGTTCTCCCCCACCTCAGTCATCGTCTCGCGAAAGCCGGCGCCGGCCTGCTCCATCTGCACGCCAAAGTCCGCGAGAGCGTTAATGAGCGTAAAGACCGTCACGCCGAGCCAAATCCACAGGGCAATTAGCACAAGAGCGACCACATCCGCCGTGATTTGTCGAGCACGGCGGTCGGCGAAGTCCGAATAGAGTCTCATTCGCCCATGATGCCAGCACGTCTGGCTAGGAGGCAGCCACCTTGGCCAGGAAGTACTCGTGGAATCGTGTATCGCCGGTGATCTCTGGGTGAAACGCCGACCCGAGGAGGTTGCCCTGCTCGACGGCGACGATGCGTCCGTCCGGCAGCGCCGCGAGAACGGAGACGTCCGAGCCCACCGACTCGACTACGGGGGCACGGATAAAAACAGCGTGCACGGGCGGCTCACCCAGGGCCGGGATCGACAGGTCAGTCTCGAAAGAATCGACCTGGGCTCCGAAGGCGTTTCGCCTGACCACAATGTCAAGACCGCCCAGGGTCTGCTGCCCCTCGATGGCGTCCTGCACCGTGTCGGCCAGCATAATGAGCCCGGCGCAGGTGCCGTACACCGGCAGCCCGGACCTGATAGCCGCCGACAGCGGCTCAGCCAGCCCAAAGAGTCGGCTGAGCTTGTCCATCACACTCGACTCGCCGCCGGGAATCACGAGCCCGCGCACACGGGCCAGTTCCTCAGGACGACGAACAGGAATTGCCTGTGCGCCGAGTGAACTGAGGACCGCCAGGTGCTCACGGAAGTCGCCCTGAAGGGCGAGAACCCCAACGGGCGACGAACTACCAGCCACGCTCGGCGAGACGGTGCGGCGCAGCGAGGTCGGACACATTGATGCCGACCATCGCCTCGCCCAGTCCGCGCGACACGTCCGCGATGACCTGCGGGTCGTCGTAGAACGTTGTTGCCTTGACGATGGCCGCGGCGCGCTGCGCAGGGTTGCCTGACTTGAAGATGCCCGAACCAACAAACACGCCGTCGGCACCGAGCTGCATCATCAGCGCCGCATCCGCTGGGGTCGCGACTCCACCAGCGGTAAAGAGGACCACCGGAAGCTTCCCGGTCTCGGCCACCTCACGCACCAGCTCGTACGGCGCCTGCAGTTCCTTGGCCGCCACGTAGAGCTCGTCCTTGGTCTTCGACTTCAGGGCGTTGATCTCACCCGTGATCGTGCGGATGTGCTTGGTCGCCTCGGACACGTCGCCGGTGCCCGCCTCGCCCTTGGAGCGAATCATTGCCGCGCCCTCGGTGATCCGACGCAGCGCCTCGCCCAGGTTGGTTGCTCCACAGACGAAGGGAACGGTGAACTGCCACTTGTCGATGTGGTTCACGTAGTCGGCCGGCGAGAGCACCTCGGACTCGTCGATGTAGTCCACCTTGAGCGCCTGGAGCACCTGAGCCTCAACGAAGTGGCCAATACGAGCCTTCGCCATCACGGGGATCGACACCGCGTCGATGATGCCGTCGATCAGGTCGGGGTCGCTCATCCGCGCCACACCACCCTGCGAACGGATGTCGGCTGGCACACGCTCGAGCGCCATCACGGCAACGGCGCCGGCATCCTCCGCGATCTTCGCCTGCTCTGCGGTGACGACGTCCATGATGACGCCGCCCTTGAGCATCTCAGCCAGGCCGCGCTTGACGCGGGTGGTGCCGGGTTCGTTCGTGTCGCTGTTCGTGCTCATGTTCCTAGATTCTACGTGGGGTGCGTGGGGCTACTCTGCGGCCAATCGGATACCCGTGGCTCGCCGTGGACAGGTTTCAGGCCGCTGGCCAGGCCGAGGCAATCTCATCGCGAACCTCGCCGAGCAATCGTGGCACTGCCTTGGTGCCCGCGATGATCGGAAAGAAGTTCGCGTCGAGCGCCCATCGCGGAACGATGTGCTGGTGCAGGTGCTCCGCGACGCCGGCTCCGGCGATGCGACCCTGATTCATGCCGATGTTAAAGCCGTGGCATTGCGCAGTCTCGGTGAGCACACGCATTGCTACCTGAGTGAGGCTACCGATCTCGGCAACTTCCTCGTCAGTCGCCTCGTCATACGTTGCAACATGCCGGTACGGACACACAAGAAGATGACCGCTGTTGTACGGGTACAGGTTCAACAGCACGTAGGCATAGGTGCCACGGTGCACAATAAGAGCCTGCTCGTCGGTCAGCGTGGGCGCCGTGCAGAATGGGCAATCGTCCCCCGCGGGTTCCTGCTCGGTGTTGGCCTTGATGTACGCAATACGGTACGGAGTCCACAAGCGCTGGAAGGCATCAGGCACGGCGGCAAAACCCTCCGCCGGCTCGACCTCACCCAGATCGCCGCCGTCGTAGTCGCGCACTGTCAGACCTGCGCCTTGGTCGCGATCGCCTCGAGAATACGAGCGACAGCGTCATCCACGGGGATGCCGTTCTCCTGGCTGCCGTCACGGAAGCGGAAGCTCACCGACCCGTTCGCGGAATCGGACTCCCCCGCGATGAGCTGGAACGGCACCTTCTGCAGCGTGTGCGTGCGGATCTTCTTCTGCATGCGGTCGCTCGATGTGTCGAGTTCCGCCCTCACGCCCGCTTCCCGCAGTCGGTCGATGACCCCACCGAGATAGGCCTCGTGCTCCTCGGAGACCGGGATGCCCACCACCTGCACGGGAGACAGCCAGACCGGGAACGCTCCCGCATAGTGCTCAAGAAGGATCGCAAAGAAGCGCTCGATGGAGCCCAAGAGAGCTCGGTGGATCATAATCGGCTGCTGGCGCGAGCCATCCGCGGCGGTGTATTCGAGCTCGAACAACTCGGGCTGGTTGAAGTCGAGCTGCACCGTCGACAGCTGCCACGTGCGACCGATCGCGTCGCGCGCCTGCACCGAGATCTTGGGACCGTAAAACGCGGCGCCGCCGGGATCAGCAACGAGCTCGAGGCCCGACTCCAGGGCCACTTCGCGCAGCGTCTCGGTCGCGACCTCCCACTGCTCGTCCGTGCCCACTGACTTGTCTGGATCACGAGTGGACAGCTCGAGGTAAAAGTCGGTGAGCCCGTAGCCACGCAACGTCTCAAAAACGAAGTCGAGCTGGCTGGCGATCTCGCCCTTGACCTGATCCTGGGTGACGTAGATATGCGCGTCGTCCTGGGTGAGCCCGCGCACACGGGTCAGACCCTGGAGGGTGCCACTCTTCTCGTAGCGGTAGACCGTGCCAAACTCTGCGAGCCGCAGGGGCAGCTCGCGATAGCTGCGGCCGCGCGCCCGGAAGATCAGGTTGTGCATCGGGCAGTTCATGGGCTTGAGGTAGTAGTCCTGGCCCTGGCGCGTAACGTTGCCCTCAGCATCCACCTCCTCATCCAGGTGCATGGGAGGGAACATCCCCTCCTTGTACCAGTTGAGGTGCTGGCTGGTTTCGAACAGGTGCGCCTTGGTGATGTGGGGCGTGTTCACCAGCTCGTAGCCATGCGACCGGAGTCGCTCACGCATGTAGTTTTCGATCTCGGCCCGGATGATTCCCCCCTTGGGGTGGAAGACCGCGAGCCCCGAGCCGATCTCCTCGGGGAAGGAGAACAGGTCGAGCTCCGACCCCAGCTTGCGGTGGTCGCGCTTCGCGGCCTCCTCCTGGCGGGTCTGGTAGGCCCGCAGCTCATCCTTGGTAGGCCACGCGGTGCCGTAGATGCGCTGCAGCTGCTTGTTCTTCTCCGAGCCCCGCCAGTATGCGGCGGCGTTGCGGACGAGTGCCCAACCGTTGCCGATCATGCGCGTATTGGGAAGATGAGGGCCGCGGCAGAGGTCCTTCCAGAAGACCTCTCCCGTCTTGCCGTCCACGTTGTCGTAGATCGTGAGCTCGGCGCCGCCGACCTCGACGGACTCACCGTCCTGGCCCTCGCTCGCGGAGCCCTTGAGCCCGATGAGCTCAAGCTTGTGGGGCTCACCCGCGAGCTCGGCGCGCGCCTCGTCCTCGGTGACAACCCGACGCTGGAACCGCTGCCCCTGGCGGATGATGCGATCCATCGCCTTGTCGATCGCCTTGAGATCCTCGGGGGTGAAGGGCTGCTCGACGTCAAAGTCGTAGTAGAAGCCGTCCGTGACCGGTGGGCCAATGCCGAGCTTCGCCTCCGGGTTAATCGACTGGACGGCTTGGGCCATCACGTGCGCGGCGGAGTGGCGAAGAATATTAAGCCCGTCGGGCGAGTCAATCGTGATCGGCTCGACCGTGTCCGTGTCAGCGGTGGTGGCCGCGAGGTCCTTCAGCTCGCCGTTGACGCGCATAGCGACAACGGAGCGGTCGGTGAACAGGTCAAATCCGGTCTTACTCACCTGAGCAACTTTAGTGCGGGTGCCGGGGGTGAAATGACGAAAGCCCCGGTCTCCCGGGGCTTTCTCTGTGGGCGGTACTGGGATCGAACCAGCGACCTCTTCCGTGTCAGGGAAGCGCGCTACCGCTGCGCCAACCGCCCATAGTTTTCGGACCGCAGTCCGAGGTGGCGACGGGATTCGAACCCGTGTACACGGCTTTGCAGGCCGTTGCCTCGCCTCTCGGCCACGCCACCGTGTGCGAGACGCACCAGCAGCCTGTCGAGGTCACTGACACTTCCCACTCCGAGCGGATGACGAGATTCGAACTCGCGACCCTCACCTTGGCAAGGTGATGCGCTACCACTGCGCCACATCCGCATTTCACTCGCATTGCTGCGTGCTAGACGACTGTAACCGAATTGATCGCATCGTGCCAATCGCGTGACAGGCGGGTCGGAAAGTTATGGCAAGATTGAGGCCGCGGGCGATTGGCGCAGTTGGTAGCGCGCTTCCTTCACACGGAAGAGGTCATCGGTTCGAGTCCGGTATCGCCCACCAGTTAGTCTTCAGCAATGGCGAGGCGCAACGACAAGCCGGGGGTGGCCCGAGAGTTCCTTGTGGGCGTTGGGCTGCTGTTTCGTGGGTTGAAGGTCTGGGGCACCGCACCCAAGCTCATGTGGCTGGGGATGATTCCCGCGTTGATCGTCGGCATTGCGTTCATCGTGGGCATCGTTGCGCTCGGACTGAACCTCGAGCGTCTCGCCGAGCTGGTCACACCGTTCGCCACCGTCTGGGACGAGCCATTCCGCACCGGAACCCGCGTTGTCGCGGGGCTGGCGCTCCTGGCCGTGGCGATCCTCATTGTGATCTACGCCTACACGACCATCACCCTGGTCGTCGGCCAACCGTTCTACGAGCAAATATGGCGTCATGTCGAGGAGAGGTTTGGGCCCATCCCCGAGGGGCCCCAGATCGGCTTCTGGCGGGCATTCTGGCGAGGACTGGGTGCGGGCCTCAGACTGCTCATCCCCACGGTCCTGATTGGTCTGGGACTTTTTGCGCTGGGCTTCATCCCCGTCGTCGGACAGGTGCTGGTGCCCGTCCTCGGAGCGACGCTGGGTGGCTGGTACCTCACGCTGGAACTCACGGGGCTGGCGTTCGAGGGCCGGGGGCTGAGCTTCCGAGACCGTCGACAGACTCTACGATCGCGGCGCGCGTCGACCGTCGGATTTGGCGCGGCGACCTACCTCATGTTTCTGATTCCGCTCGGAGCCGTGATCATGATGCCGGCCGCGGTGGTGGGGGCGACCCTGCTGACCCGTCGAGCTCTCGGAGAAAGTGTCACCGCACTCACTCGCGGGGCAGCGCCATCCCCCGAGCAAACCTCGCTGCCACACCCGGACTAAACAACACCGACTCGGGCGGCCCTGCGACCTCAACACCGGCGATCGACACCAGCGAGTCGTCCAGTTCGGCAAGGGTCGCCGACCAAAGCGGCCAACGCTCGTGCGTGTTGGGGAGATAGATCGTTCGTCCACGGCGGCGGGTGAAGAGGCCCCACCGCGCGGTAAGGAACACGTCGAGTTCACTCGGTTGGGAGATAACCGCGCCTGGTTTCACGGCGAATGTTGATGCTCCCGGACCCCAATGGCGTGTGGCGTGGTATCTCACGGTGTCCTCCGCGGTCACCAACGACGTCCGCGACCAGAAATAGGGAATGGAAAACGCGGCGCGAGCGGCGAGCACGGCGGCCAGCCGGGACGCCTCCAGCGACAGGAACACCACTCCCCTGCGGCCCGACGCATCGCGGGCGTACAACCGCACGTTGATCTCCGCGAAGGTGCCCCAGACGGGGATCGGCGGGAGCGGCCCGAGAGTCGCACGATCGAGCGAAAAACCAATGAGCCCGACCCAGCTGGAGCCATCGTGTTCGTCCGGGACAACCCCGGCTGGGAGCAGCGGTGCCACCTGGGCAGCGGGAACACGCCAGTGCAGGAACGCGACGTCTCTCCAGTCCTGCCCCGCAACAACGCGCCCGCGAAGCGGCGGTGCATCCTGCTCGATCGCGTCGGTCACGAGCGCGCACGACTCACGTGGCGAGAAATGCGTGACAACAGCAGCCACAGGAGGAACGAAATCGCTGCCGAGTACACCGCAACTGCAACCGTGCTGATGATCTGGTCCTGGATGATTCCCACTTGGCCCGTGAACAGGAAGCCACTGTCCGTGGCGAGCAACCCAATCAGGACGATGCCCACGGCGCCGGCGATCAGGTGCGACCCGACGATGAACCACTGTTGCCGCCGCGAGACACCCACCCTGCGCAACGTGAAGATACAGGCCGCTCCCCCGGCCAGAACACCCGAGGATGCCGCGGCAACGGGAGACAGGAGGGGCGCGCCTGCGGTCACCGCCACCAACCCGCTCACCAAACCTGCGGACACGGCCGCCAGAGTTGTGGACTGGTGACGGATGCGCTGGACGGCCAGCCATCCCACGATGCCACCGGCACCCCCGAGCGCGCCGTTCAGGAGGATCTCCCCCGACACCTCGTCGATCGCAAGCTCCGCTGCGACCAGCCAGCCCAGCCATCCGACGACGAGGGCAAACACTGCGCCCGAACCCAGCCCGCGAGCCAACGATGACGCCCGAAGGCGTGGAGCAGACGGGCCCGCCGCAAGAAGTACCCCCAGCGCCGCAGCGCCGCCAGCCACGTTCACGGCCACCGATCCACCGTGGTCCAGGGGCATCACCCCGACGACCCCGGTCACAAAGGTCGCGAGAGCGACCGGCACAAAAACGAGCAGGCTCCAGACGAGAGCAAAGACGAAAGTCACGAGCGAACTCGCACCGGTCGAGCGGACCGCGACGGTCGCGATGAGTGTGGCGAGCCCCGCGAGCATCCCCATCGGACCAAACAACTCGGAGATTCCGATGGGCAGCGCAACCGGAACCAGAACAAACCACGATGTGGCGCCGAGGGTCGTGACCCCTGCCGAGATGGCGAGCGACTTCCAGAGACGTGCGGCGGGGAGCATCCTCGCGTAGAGAACCGCGAGCGAGACGATAACGACCGCGAGGCACACCACACCCGTGAGGGCCACCGGCCAGTTCTGCATGGTCTCCCCCACGATCAAAACAGTAAGGGGTGCCGCCCCGAAGGACGACACCCCTTAGGGCTGTGTTGTGTATTACTTGGCGTCGGCGAGCACGTAGCCCTCTTCGCCGTGGATGACAGTGTCGATACCGGCGATCTCATCCTCGTTCTTCACGCGGAAGCCCATGGTCTTCTCGATCGCGAAGCCGATGATGAAGGCCAGCACGAAGGAGTAGATCAGCACACCGAAGGCCGCGATGGCCTGCACGAGGAGCTGGGTGAAGGAACCCGAGTAGACAAGGCCGGTGCCGTTCGCGAAGAACCCGAGGAACAGCGTTCCGACGAGACCACCGACGAGGTGGATTCCCACCACGTCGAGCGAGTCGTCGAAGCCGAGCTTGAACTTGAGCTCGATCGCGAGGGCGCAGATGACACCCGCGACGATGCCGAGCACAATCGCGTATCCGGGGGTCAGCGCGGCGCAGGCGGGCGTGATGGCAACGAGGCCGGCGACGGCACCCGAGGCGGCGCCGACCGAGGTCGGCTTGCCATCCTTGATCTTCTCGACGACGAGCCATGCGAGCAGGGCGGCGGCCGGGGCGACGATCGTGTTCACGAACGCGAGAGCCGCGGTTCCGTCAGCGGCGAGCTCCGAGCCGGCGTTGAAGCCGAACCAGCCGAACCACAGGAGGCCGGCACCGAGAAGCACGAACGGCGGGTTGTGGGGAACGTGAGCACCCTTGGCGAATCCAACACGCTTGCCCAGCACGAGGGCGAGAGCGAGAGCCGCAGCACCGGCGTTGATGTGAACCGCAGTACCACCGGCGAAGTCGATCACTCCGGTGCCGAAGGCATCCTGCAGACCGCGCGTGATCCAGCCGCCGTAGGAGAAGCTGCCGTCCTCCGCGAGGCCGAAGTTGAACACCCAGCTCGCGACCGGGAAGTAGACGACGGTCGCCCAAATGCCGGCGAACACCATCCAGGCACCGAACTTCGCGCGGTCGGCGATGGCACCCGAGATCAGCGCGACGGTGATGATGGCGAACGTGGCCTGGAAGGCGACGAACGCGAGAACGGGATAGCCGCCCGCCGGTGCCGCCGCGTCATCCACGGCAGCAGCGAGGAAGAGGTTGCTGCTGTCGAAGAGCCACGGAGACGGGGCCGCGCCCTCGATCGTCGGGAAGGCGATCGCGTAGCCGTAGATGACCCAGAGTACGCCGATGAGGCCGATAGCCCCGAAGCTCATCATCATCATGCTGATGACGCTCTTGGCCTTGACGAGCCCACCGTAGAAGAACGCAAGTCCTGGGGTCATCAACAGCACGAGTGCCGCTGCGAGCAAAAGGAAGGCTGTATTGCCTTGATCCATTGTGTGTACCTCTCTTTGTTGCTGCGAAGGATGCACCGTTGGGTCCAGGAGGGATCACACCTCGGGTACGTCTGACAGTTTGTCGAGACGACGTTTCGTCCGGGGTGCCTGTCGTGTTTCGGGTCTGTTACGCCAAGCAGACTCGTGTAAACACTGTGTTTCGTGCTCCCGCCGACTTGCCGAGAGTTGGCCTTGCCTAGAATTGAGCGGTGACTCTCCTGCGTTCCGAACGCTTTTCCGCCATGTTGCTGCTCGCCGCGGCCGTCGTTGGCCTGATTATCGCCAACTCTGCGCTGGGACCGTATGCCGCCACGATCGAAGGCTTCCACCTGGGTTTTCCCGCGATAGGCCTCGACCTGTCAGTCGGTCACTGGGTCAAGGACGGCCTGCTCGCGATTTTCTTTTTTATCGCGGCAATCGAACTCCGGCATGAGCTGCGGCACGGCGAACTGAACTCGGCACGCAAGGCGCTGGTGCCGTCCGTGGCCGCGGTGGGCGGAGTACTGGTTCCTGCGGTGATCTTCCTGCTGATCGCCCGCGAGCCGGATCTCATCTCTGGCTGGCCAATTCCCACGGCAACGGACATCGCTTTTGCGCTGGGGGTGCTGGCACTCGTGGGCCGCGGGCTACCCTCCGGATTCCGCGCCTTGTTGCTGGCGCTCGCGGTGATTGACGACCTCATCGCCATCCTCATCATCGCGGCGTTCTTCACCACCAGTCTCGCGCCGCTGCCTCTCCTTCTCGCCGTACCCACGGTCCTCCTTTTCGGGTGGGTGAGCTTCAGGGCTAGCTCACGCGGACGGCGCTGGTGGGTCATCCCCGTCCTGATCGCCCTCGGCCTCGTGACCTGGTACCTGGTCTATCTCTCCGGAATTCACCCCACGATTGCCGGCGTTGCACTCGGGCTCATCATGTCCGACGCGAGTGCAAAGCACACCCGTCACGCCATCGAACCGTGGTCGAACGTCTTTATCCTTCCGCTCTTTGCCCTCGTGGCCGCGCTGGTTCCATTCCCCACCGTGGGGATCTCCGAGTTGAGTCCTGCCTTCTGGGGTGTCCTTGTGGGGTTGCCGCTCGGCAAGATCATTGGCATC
The DNA here is from genome assembly GCA_965279605.1 of Rhodoglobus sp. GTDB lineage: Bacteria > Actinomycetota > Actinomycetes > Actinomycetales > Microbacteriaceae > Rhodoglobus. The sequence continues at coordinate 322,623 of CBDIIE010000017.1, read as the reverse complement.
ACCGCGGGCGCCATGATCGCGATGTCCCTCGCGGGCAAACGGGAGAAGCGGATGCCACTCGGCGACGTTGTCGCCATCGCGGGTCTCGGCGGCATCGGGTTTACGGTGTCGCTCCTGATGAACGAGCTCGCATTCGAGGGCCAAGAGGAGATCGCGAACGAGGTCACTCTCGCGGTGTTGCTCGCATCGGTGATCGCTGCACTCATCGGCGGCACCATGACACTCCTGCGCAGCCGCAACTACCGGCGCGAGGCAGGCGAGCCGGCGAGCTAGTCGGTGCCGGTCGTCAAGGCGATCAGGCGCGAGACCGCACGGAGGTACTTCTTGCGGTAGCCGCCGGCGAGCATGTCATCAGGGAAGACCTGATCGAGTGGTGTGCCATCGGCGATCACTCGCACCTGCGCGTCGTAGAGTCGATCAACGAAGGCAACGAACCGAAGTGCGTCCGTCTGATTGGTGAACGTCACGACGTTAGTGAGTCCTACGGCCGACAGGCCCTCGACAATGCGCACGTAGCGGGACGGATGCACACTCGCAAGGTGTGCGAGAACGTCCGCAAACCCGTCCAGAGTTGTCACTCCCCCCACGCGGGACAGCTCGCCCGCCACATCCGGGGAGACCCGCGCATGGGCATCCGTGTCTCGGCGGCGGTAGTCGAGACCGTCAATACGCAGCGTGGTGAAACGGGCCGCAAGCGAGTCGATCTCGCGCAGGAAGTCCTGGGCGGCGAACCGTCCCTCGCCCAGGGCGTTGGGGGGTGTGTTTGACGTCGCCGCAATGCGAGTCCCGCTGTTCGCCAGTTCTCCGAGCAGTCGTGCCATCAAGCGGGTATCGCCCGGGTCGTCGAGCTCAAACTCGTCAATACACAACAGTGACGCGCCGGTGAGCAGCTTCACCGTCGGCGCGTAGCCGAGCGCACCCACGAGGGCGGTGTACTCGATGAACGTACCGAAGTACTTACGGCCGGGCGCCATGTGCCAGAGAGCTGCCAGAAGATGGGTCTTGCCCACGCCAAACCCGCCGTCGAGGTAAATGCCGGGCAACGTGGGAGGCGCCTTGCGCCGCGAGAAGAGACCCCCGCCGGTCCTGCTCCCCATAAAATTGCGAATCGCGGCAACGGCCGCGCCCTGGGATGGGTAGTCGCGATCGGGTCGGTACGACTCGAGACTCGCAGACGCAAACTGACGTGGCGGAACAAGCTGGGCGACCATTTCGGCCCCGCTGAGCGAGGGATTGCGGTCTATCAGTCGCGTGGGCGTGGCCGTGGCTTCGGCACTCATAAAACTGCCTCGGTCATCTCGAGAGGTATGTGTCGAAGTCTTACAGCCGTCCTGTGCCAGCACGTGACGACTGCGTAGATTCGTATGGGAGCCCGATCAGCCTAACGCGACTCATCGGCCACCCCGTCCCCACAGACCTACGGAGGAACCATGCCCGTCGAACTCGACCCGGCCGACACGCTCACCCAGTTCGCACACCCCGACCGTCTCGTGACGGGCGAGTGGCTCGAGGCCCACCTGGGCACCCCGGGTCTTGTTGTTGTGGAGTCCGATGAGGATGTCCTGCTTTACGAGACCGGACACATCGAGGGTGCCGTCAAGATCGACTGGCACACTGACCTCAACGACCCCGTCGAACGCGACTACATCGACGGAGAGGGCTTCGCCCAGCTTCTCGGCTCGAAAGGCATCACTCGCGACACCACCGTTGTCATCTACGGCGACAAGAACAACTGGTGGGCTGCATACGCACTATGGGTGTTCAGCCTCTTCGGCCATGAGGATGTTCGACTCCTTGATGGCGGTCGCGCCAAGTGGGAGGCCGACGGCCGCGCGTACACCACCGTTGTGCCCACCCCCACGCCCGTCGAGTACCCCGTCGTCGAGCGCGACGACTCGAAGATCCGTGCGTACAAGGACGACGTGCTCGCCCACCTGGGGAACCCACTCGTTGACGTGCGCTCACCTGAGGAGTTCAGCGGCGAACGGACAACTGCCCCTGCCTACCCCGAAGAAGGCGCACTGCGCGCGGGCCACATCCCGAGCGCACAAAACGTGCCGTGGGCCAAGGCCGTCGCGGAGGACGGGACCTTCAAGCCCGTCTCCGAACTCGACGTGATCTACCGCGAGGGTGCCGGCCTCAAGGACGGCGACAACATCGTGGCGTACTGCCGTATTGGTGAGCGCTCGAGCCACACGTGGTTTGTCCTGACCCACCTCTTGGGATTCGACAACGTCCGCAACTACGACGGCTCGTGGACGGAGTGGGGATCCGCCGTGCGGGTGCCCATCGTTAAGGGATCCGAGCCGGGTGAGGTTCCGGTCGCGAAGTAGGCTGGGACGGTGACTGAGCCCCTTCCCGCGCAGCTGGCCGAGATCCGCGAGGAGTTCCTCGCCCTCGAGACGAGGGATCGGCTTCAGCTGTTGCTCGAGTTCTCGAATGAGCTGCCCGAGTTGCCCGAGCGGTACCTCGAGCACCCCGACCTTCTCGAGCGGGTGGAGGAGTGCCAGTCACCCGTCTTTATCTTCGTGGAGGTGGACGACGATCGTGTTGTCCACCTCTACGCGACCGCTCCGAAAGAGGCGCCGACGACCCGGGGTTTCGCCTCGATTCTCGCTCAGGGACTCGCGGGGCTTACCGCTGAGCAGGTCCTGGACGTGCCCGACGACTACCCCAACACCATTGGTCTGACCGAGGCGGTGAGCCCTTTGCGGATTAGGGGAATGACGGCCCTGCTGGGTCGCACCAAGCGCCAGATTCGCGAGAAGATCACCGCGTGATTCTTCGTCGTGTGCATCCGGGGCCCGCTCGTGAGCTGTCGTTGGATGCGGCGGACTCGCGTGAACAACTCCTTGAGTGGTACCGGACCGAGCGCGCGCAGTGGCTCCGTCTGAACCTCGTCGCGAGCGTCAGCGGCAGTGCTGCGGGGTCGGATGGCACGTCAGAGACGCTGACGAGCGCATCCGACCGGCGCATTCTGGGCGTGATTCGCGAGCTCAGTGATGTTGTTCTCGTCGGGGCAGCATCCGTTAGGGCCGAGGGATATCAGGTGCCTCGGCGCGCACGACTTGCCATTCTCACGTCCAGCGGTGACCTCACGGGTCATCGCCTCGACCCGGAACAGGTCGATCGGGTCACTATCGTGTGCCCCGCCAGCGCCGTGGACACCGCGACGTCGTCGCTCCCCGGTGCCGAGATCCTCGTCGCGCCCGACACGGGCTCCCGGGTCACCATGCGCGACCTGGTCGACACGCTGCGTGCAGCCGGATACGCGTCTATCGTGTGCGAAGGCGGCCCGAGCCTAGCCTCCGCTCTGATCGAGGCGGGACTCGTTGACGAGTTGTGCCTGACGACCAGCCCGGTCATTCGCGATGTCAGCCTCCCCACGTTCGCCCGCGAGGGTCTCCACGAGCGGGCCGTGGAGCTGCGCCAGCTAGTGATCGATGACAGCAGTTTCGTCTTCGCTCGGTGGACTATCCGAGCCGACTGAGCCATCCACGAATTGCCGCTTCCCAGCGCACGCGGTCGTAGTTCCAGAGCTTCGTGTGGCGCGCAGTGCGGAAGTGCTCGAAGGTGACGATGTCAGGGCGCGCCCGCGCCAGCGCCTCGGAGGCCGTCGCGGGCACAAACCCGTCATCCTCGCTGTGCAGCACAAGAATCGGCACGGTGAGCTCGCGCGCTCGCGCGACGAGGTCGAGGCGATCAAGATCAATGGGTTCGGTGAGGCCCGTGATCACCCGCCCCCATGCACTCGACAGCAAGCGCAACACACCAAGACGAATAGGAGAAGGCAGCCGATTGGCGCGACCCTGGTACTGCAGGGCGGTGACCCAGTCCACTACCGGTGAGTCAAGAACCACTCCTCGCACGTGCGAGGCCAATGGCGACCGCGTGAGCGCCTGCAGGACGGTCGCCCCTCCCATCGACCACCCCATGAGCACAATCTCGGATGCACCGCGTTCGATCGCGAACGTCATCGCAGCCTCGACGTCACGCCATTCGGCGTCACCAAGCGCGTAACGATGGTCCGCGCTTTCTGGCGCGTCGCCGTCGTTACGATACGAGATCAGAAGTGACGTGTAGCCCGCCTCACGGAACACGGGGATCGCTCTGAGCGCTTCCTGTCGGCGGACTGCGCGCCCATGGACCTGGATCACCCACCGACCACCCGCGGTTTCCGATGGCACGAGCCACGCCGGCGCGGGTCCCAGCTCGGTCTGGACCTCAACGTCCTCCCATGGCACACCCAACTCACCCGGGCTCAGGTAGAACCACCCGCTAAAGCGCCCCGCACGCGCCCCATCCAGTGGACCAAAGTCGACCGCCAACAGGCGACGCGTCACCGTCTCGGGGCTGTAGGAGAGGATCTCCCCCACCCGAGCGTGTCCGTGGTCCTCACGGAACCACAGGCTGTACTCACCCGGGGTTAACGAGTCGAGCGTCGCGGACAGGGTGATCGTGTGGTCGTTGTGGCCCAGTATGCGCACGTCCTCTGGCCTGCGGCGAGGCGGAGTGACCACCGTTCGAGCGAAGAACACCGTGATCCCCGCCGCGAATGCGGCGACCAATCCCACCGCCGCACCCAGAACTATTGCCGCCACCCCCACGGCGCCCGGTCCAGACCGTCGCCGCGCCCCTGGTGCTACCATGACCGCCCCTTATGCTGCCGCCGGTCGCGGCGTGCCTCAATGGAGAAATCGTCCCAGAAGCCTAGTGTTCTGAGCGTGCCCGACACACTGAACGCACCGCAGCCCCCGGCCCTGTTCGCTGCCGCCGTGGCATCCATCCGAGACGCTGCAATGAGGCCAGAACTCGTGGTGACGGAGATTCCGGCTCCGGGGACACTTGCGCCCTGGTCGTTTGCCCTTGCAGCAGATGTCACCCCCGCCCGCCATGGCTCAGATTCTGATCTGGGCACGGGCAGGTTTGTGGTGTTGTACGACCCGACTGCGCCCGACGCGTGGGGTGGGGTGTTTCGGGTCATCTGCTACGCCCAGGCTCCGCTTGAGACTGAGATGGGGGTTGATCCGTTTCTTGCGGACGTTGCCTGGTCGTGGCTACTCGATGCCCTCGCCAATCGAGGCGCTGAGCACGCCGCGGCCTCGGGCACGGCGACTCGCATTCTGTCGACAGGATTTGGCGAGCTCGAGTCTCAGGGTGACGGCGCACAGGTCGAGCTAAGGGCATCGTGGACTCCCGCGGATGAACACCTCGCGGCGCATGTGGAAAGCTGGGGTGACCTGTTGTGCATGCTTGCCGGGCTTCCGCCGGCAGTCGAAGGAGTGAGTCTGTTGTCTGCCCGCCGAGTGGGACGTGAGTAGCTCCGACGCAGCGCCCGCTCCCGCCGGGGCGGATGCCCCGCATGAGCAGCCTCCGGCGGACGCCCCCGTGCAGGCCGATCACACGCCGGTCGACGTTATCGCTGATCGCGAAGGTTACCTTGCCGCAGTGGAGGCCATTCGCGGCGGCAGTGGCCCCATCGCGATCGATGCGGAGCGGGCATCCGGGTATCGGTACTCTCAGCGTGCTTACCTGATTCAGATCTTCCGCCGCGACGCGGGCACCTTCCTTTTTGATCCCCCCGCGATCGGGAGCTTCACCGAGCTCAATGACGTAATCGCCGACGAGGAGTGGATCCTGCATGCCGCGAGCCAGGACCTCACGTGCCTTCGCGAGGTGGGGCTGAATCCCACGCGCCTTTTTGACACGGAGCTCGCGGCACGACTGGCGGGAATGCCGCGAGTGGGACTCGGGACCGTAGTGGAGGAGCTTCTGGGCATTCATCTTGCCAAGGAGCACTCGGCGGCAGACTGGTCAACGCGGCCGCTCCCCCAGGCCTGGCTTGTTTACGCCGCCCTCGACGTGGAATTGCTTGTGGACGTGCGAGAGAAACTCGCCGAAATGCTCGAGCGCGACGGCAAATCGGACATCGCCGCCCAAGAGTTCGAGTCGGTCCTGGCGCGGGACTTTGTTATCGTGCGAGCCGAACCGTGGCGAAGACTAGGTGGTCTTCACACGGTGCGAGGCCAACGGAACCTCGCCGTCGCCCGCGAGCTGTGGCAGGCGCGGGATGACTACGCCCGCGAAATCGACACCGCGCCCGGTCGGCTTGTTCCGGACTCCGCGCTCGTGGCCGCGGCCCGAGCGGTACCCGAATCCAAGCGGGACCTGGCGGGCCTCAAGGAGTTCACCGGTCGCGCGAGTCGATCGCAGATCGACCGTTGGTGGAACGCCATCCAAGTCGGAGTCGCGACCAACGACCTCCCAGCGCTGCGTGTCGCCGGCGACAGTGTTCCCCCTCCTCGCGTGTGGGCAGACAAGAATCCCGAGGCGGACCGGCGCCTCAAGCTCGCTCGGGCGGCGGTAACAACTATCGCGGCAGACCTTAATCTGCCGATCGAGAATCTCCTCACCCCCGATCTATTGCGACGACTGGCCTGGACTCCGCCTGCGGAAACCACACCAGAGGCCATCTCTGCAGCGCTCGCGGAGCTCGGGGCACGCCGGTGGCAGGTTGACGCAACGGCACAGTCGATCGCCGAAGCCTTTGTCGAAGCCAGCCAAACTCCCGCTGAGGCGCCCGAGGCCAATTCGTAGGATCAGTCAAAGGATTCCCTCGCCCTCGACGCGAAACCTAGGATCGTGTGCGACCCAAGGAAAGTGGAGGCACCGTGGCCGAACGAGCTGATGTCGTATTCGTCGATGGGGTTCGCACCCCATTCGGTCGAGCAGGCGAAAAGGGCATGTACTGGAACACCCGGGCTGATGATCTCGTCGTCAAGGCGATGATTGGGCTGCTCGAGCGAAACCCACAAATCCCGAAGGACCGCTACGACGACGTCGCAATCGCCGCGACCACCCAGCAGGGTGACCAGGGTCTCACCCTGGGGCGCACGGCCGCTCTATTGGCGGGTCTCCCCAAGTCGGTTCCCGGCTACGCGATCGACCGCATGTGCGCGGGAGCCATGACCTCGGTCACGACGATCGCGGGAGGCATTGCATTCGGTGCCTACGATGTGGGCATTGCTGGCGGAGTCGAGCACATGGGGCGCCACCCCATGGGCTTCGGGGCTGACCCCAACCCCCGATTCCTGGCGGAGAAGCTCGTGAGCGCTGACGCTCTCAACATGGGTAACACCGCGGAGCGCATCCACGACCGCTTCCCGCAGCTCACGAAGGAGCGCGCCGACCGTTTCGCCATGGGCAGTCAACAGAAGGCTTTTGCCGCCTACGAGGCCGGCAAGATCCAGCCCGACCTTGTTCCTGTCGCGATCAAGAGCGAGAGCGGCTGGGGGCTCGCGACGCGCGATGAGGCGCTGCGACCCGAAACGACGCTGGAGGGCCTCGCTGGCCTCAAGACACCCTTCCGTCCCCACGGTCGTGTGACCGCGGGGAACTCGTCCGGGCTAAACGACGGCGCGACGGCGAGCATCATTGCCAGCGCGGACGCCGCGAAAGAGTTTGGGCTCACCCCCAAGATGCGCATGGTGAGCTTCGCGTTCGCGGGCGTTGAGCCCGAGATCATGGGCATCGGGCCGGTCCCGTCGACGGAGAAGGCGCTGCGCAAGGCTGGCCTGACGATCGATGACATCGGACTGTTCGAACTCAACGAGGCCTTCGCCGTCCAGGTGTTGTCGCTCCTCGACCACTTTGGCATTGACGACGAGGATCCCCGGGTCAACCAGTGGGGTGGCGCGATCGCGATGGGGCATCCGCTCGCGTCCTCCGGGGTCCGTCTGATGATCCAACTCGCCGCTCAATTCGCCGAGCGCCCCGACGTTCGTTACGGCCTCACTGCGATGTGCATCGGCCTGGGACAGGGCGGCAGTGTGATCTGGGAGAACCCGCACTACAAGGGAGCAAAGTAATGACGGTCACCACCCCCGAGCGCTTCGCCAAGCTGGCCTCGCTCTCCCAGGACGAGGTTGTCACCCACTCCTTCGTGCGCGACGTGCCCATCTCCGGCGGCAAGGTCCTGGCTCTCGTCACTCTCGATAACGGCATGGATCACACGCGCCCCAACACGCTCGGCCCGGTCACTCTGCTGGAGTTTGCCGGTGTCCTCGACGAGCAGAAGGAGCGGGCGGCCCGCGGTGAGATCGCGGGCGTTGCCGTCACCGGCAAGCCGTTTATCTTCGCGGCAGGCGCCGACCTGTCCAAGGTCAGCGAGATCCCCGACCGTGAAACCGGTCTGCAGATGGCCCAGCTGGGACACTGGGCGCTGGGCAAGCTGTCGGAGCTGGGCGTGCCATCCTTCGTGTTCATCAACGGCCTAGCTCTGGGCGGTGGCGTCGAGATTCCTCTCAACGCGGATTACCGGACTATCGACAGTTCCGTGCCTGCGCTTGCGTTGCCGGAGGTGTTCCTCGGGATCATCCCCGGCTGGGGTGGAGCATGGCTTCTGCCCAACCTGATCGGAATCGAGAACGCCCTCAAGGTGGTTATCGAGAACCCGCTCAAGAACAACCGAATGCTCAAGGGTCCCGAGGCGTTTGAACTGGGTATTGCCGACGCGATATTCGAGCCCGCAAACTTCCTCGAGGATTCGATTCGTTGGGCGGATGGGGTGATCTCCGGGCGCATCAAGGTTAAGCGCAAGAACGAGCCCGGCAAGATCGAGCGCGTTGCAAAGTGGGACATCGCCATCGGCATCGCCGAGAAGATGCTCGCCAACCGGATTGGTCGCGTCGCGCAGTCGCCCTACCGTGCACTCGAGCTCCTCAAGGCGGCCAAGAACACCGACAAGAAGACCGGATTTGCCGCCGAGGACGAGGCACTCGCCGATCTGATCTCCGGTGACCAGTTCCGCGCAAGCATCTACGCGTTTAACCTCGTGCAGAAGCGCGCCAAGCGCCCCGCCGGTGCCCCCGACAAAGACCTGGCACAGCCCGTCACCAAGGTCGGCGTGATTGGTGCCGGCCTCATGGCCCGGCAGTTCGCCCTGCTCTTCGTCCGTCGCCTTCAGGTTCCCGTGGTCATCACGGATCTTGACCAGACGCGCGTCGATGAGGGCGTGGCCTGGATCCACCGCGAGATCGACGAACTGATGACCAAGGGCCGGATCTCCTCGGATGAGGCCAATCGCCTTCGCGCGCTCGTCACGGGAACGACCAACAAGGCAGACTTCGCGACGTGCGACTGGGTCATCGAGGCGATCTTCGAGGAGCTCGAGGCGAAGCAAAACGTCTTTGCGGACGTGGAGCAGTACATCTCACCATCCGCGATTCTGGCGACAAACACCTCCTCACTCTCGGTCGAGCAGATCGGGGCGAGGCTCATGAACCCCGAGCGCGTAGTGGGATTCCACTTCTTCAACCCTGTGGCAGTCATGCCGCTCATTGAGGTCGTAAAGACACCACGGACCACGGATGCCGCGCTCGCTACAGCCATGGCTACAGCGGCAAAGCTTCGGAAGAACGCCGTCATCACCAAGGACACTCCCGGCTTTGTGGTCAACCGGGTGCTGGCCAAGGTGTTGGGCGAAGCGATGCACGCCGTCGAGCAGGGCACACCATTCGAGACCGTAGTAGACGCCGTGCGCCCGTTTGGGTTGCCCATGGATCCGTTTGTGCTTCTCGAGCTTGTGGGACTCAAGGTGGGCGCGCACGTGCTCGACACCCACCACGCGGCCTTCCCCGACCGGTTCTTCGAGAGCGCCGCGCTCCACGAGCTTGCCGACTACGGCACAATCCTGGAGAAGGACTCCAAGGGCAAGGTGAAGGGCATCGACCCGAAGGCGCAGGCCATCGTGGACAAGCACCGTCCGAGCGACGCTTCCCCGCTCACTGCCGAGGCGCTTCGTGTGCGATTCGAGGATGGTCTGGCGGACGAGATCCACCGGATGCTCGAGGACCAGGTCGTCGCAGCAGCAGCGGACATCGACCTCTGCATGATCCTCGGTGCGGGTTACCCCTTCCAGATGGGCGGTGTTACCCCTTATCTGGATCGGGTTGGTGCGTCCGAGCGGGCATTTGGGGATACCTTCCATCACCCGCCCATTCGCGGCGTCAAGTAGCAATCACACGACGAGGCGCGGGTTCCCACCGGGGAGCCCGCGCCTCGTCGTTGTGTGCTCTAGAACGCGGCGAAGAAGGTGTTGAGCATTTCCTCGAGCACCGTGGACTTGTCGGCTCCCGACACCAGCTGTGCGGTGAGAATGAGCAGGTGGGTGTTGGCGGCATCCTTCGTCACCAAGACGACATAGTCGGTGTCCGCGCCCCCACACCCGGTGAAGTAGCTGAACTTTCCGATGTAGTAGCTGTCGTCGTAGTCACCCGAGTTATCCAAGGTGCAGTCAAGATTCTCAGTGAACTCCGCAAGGCGAGTGTCGATGTTGTCGCCGACGGCGTCCGGCGACGCGTAGATGCTCACACCCGGCACGGTCCACGTCGACGTGTAGCCCGCGATGTCGGGCGACGCGGTCAGGGCAGCGAAAGTGACGCCACCTGCGTCCGTTGCCGCAGCGCCGTCGACATCCGTCCACGAGTCGGGAACGTTAACGGTGAGCGAGCCAGAGTCGTCGGTAACGGTCACAAACGCCCCAACAGGCTCGGGCGTTGGCTCGGGGTTGGGGGAACCACCCGCAACGAGGACAAGCTCGTCGCCGTTGAACTGTCCCTCGTAGTACGAGTCGTCAACCGGACGGTAGACCTCGACGTCAATCACTGCGTCGGTGCCTTGGGTGCGGATCACCTGGCAGTAGTCCTCGAGGGTGCCCTGCGAGCCCAGGGGAACCCCGCCCATGGTGATCAGGACGTCCCCGGGCTCGACACCCGCGAGATCCGCCGGGCCCCCGGCCTTCACCGAGGTGACCCAGACACCCTGCGGCGTGCCGTCATCGAGTGGCTGGAGTGCCTGCGCGTTGATGCCGAGACTCTGAACCGGCTTCCCGTCGATCAGATCTTGGATGACCGGCGTCACTTGGTCGCGGTGGATCGCGTAGTTGTAGTCGTACTCGTCCCAGCCTGCGTAGTTGACGCCAACGACGCGGCCATTGGCGGCCACGAGGGGGCCACCCGAGTTGCCACCACGAATACGTGCATCGTGCTCAATGACGTGGTCCAAGGAAGCCCACGGATCCTCGGATGGCACATCGGCCTTCGAGACGATTCCGCGCGTCAGGGTGAAGTTCGGGTCGCCCAGAGGGAAGCCGGCCGAGTAGACGTCGAGCGCGGTCTTGATCTCGCCCTCGTACCAGCCCATAAACGGGAAGTCGCCGCCATCGACCTTGATGACTGCGAGGTCCAGGCATTCGGATGCGCCCAACACCTGGGCACCGTACGTGGTCGACTGGTCGCCGCCGACCCACACATCGAGGGTGCCGGCACCCGTGACCACGTGGTTGTTCGTCACGGCGATGCCGTCCGAGCTAATAAAAAAGCCCGATCCGCGGCCGCCCTGGGCGGTGGGTTCGAGAGTCAGGGGCTCGACGAACGTGCCGACGGCCTCGATCTGGATCGTTGCGGACTGCACGTCCTCGAAGGCGACGGGCTGTGGGCCTCCCGGCCCAAAACACGAGGTGAGTGCGAGCGAGGCAGTAACTGCCAACGCGCCAATGCCCAGAAGGCGCACAGCGCGGGGGGAATGCAGGAGCACGGGGAGTCCTCTCGAACGGGATGCGGAATGTACACGCATCATATAGACGAGGAGGCTTCACCCGCGAGGTCCCCAGAGGGTGAATTGGAGGCGAGTCAGTTGCCCCGGATTCGACTCTCCACCGACTCGTCCTCCGGGAGAGGGCGGGCGACCGGAATTTTGCTTCCCAGAACCTGTGCGACAACGTCACGGGCAATGTTCTGGGGGGTCAGCCCCACGCGGTCGAGGATAAAGTCGCGGCTGCCATGCTCGAGGAACTCGTCGGGCAGACCCAGTTCGGTCACTGCCGTGTCGACTCCCGCCGAGCGAAGGTCTTGGCGGATGCGTGTGCCGATGCCACCTACACGCACGCCGTCCTCGATGCTGATAACGATGCGGTGATCGGCAGCAAGAGACACGATGCTCTGCGGAACGGGAACGACCCATCGAGGGTCAACCACGGTCGCGCCGATGCCCTGCGCGGCCAGGCGCTCGGCGACCTGCAGGCCAATTTTCGCCATGGGGCCAACGGTCACGATGAGGACGTCCTTGTGCGGTGCCTCACGAAGTACATCCACACCATCGTCGGTGCGGCGGACTGCCTCGTACTCTGTTCCCACGCTGCCCTTGGAGAACCGCAAGACCGTCGGTCCGTCTTCGACCGCGACCGCCTCTCCGAGCTCCTCACGCAGGCGCGTCGCGTCGCGCGGTGCAGCGATGCGGATGTTGGGTACAACCTGAAGTATCGCCAAGTCCCACATCCCGTGGTGGCTGGCACCGTCGGGACCCGTCACTCCGGCACGGTCAAGAACAAATGTCACCCCGGCCTTGTGCAGGGCAACATCCATCAGGACCTGGTCGAATGCACGGTTGACGAAGGTCGCGTAGAGAGCCACCACCGGGTGCAGGCCACCAAACGCCAGTCCCGCAGCCGACGTGACGGCGTGCTGCTCGGCAATGCCCACGTCGAGAACACGCTCCGGGAAGCGCTCGGCGAACTTGTGAAGACCGGTTGGCCGCAACATGGCGGCAGTAATGCCCACCAGACGAGGATTCTGGTCAGCGAGGTGCACGATCTCGTCGGCAAAGACACTTGTCCACGACGGCTTGCTCGCCACCTCAATGGGCTCTCCCGTCTCCGGGTCAATCTGGCCAACGGCGTGGAACTGGTCTGCCGTGTCAAGGAGCGCGGGCTGGTAACCGCGACCCTTCTCGGTGATCGCGTGAACGATAACGGGCGCCCCGTAGTTCTTCGCCTGCTCGAGCACCTCGATAAGCGCGCGGATGTCGTGGCCGTGGACTGGACCCAGATACTTGATATCCAGGTTGGAGTACAGGGCCTCGTTGTTGCTAAACCTCGACAGGAAGCCGTGGAGGCCACCACGAATTCCTCGATACAGCGCCCGGCCCGGTCCCCCAAACTTCTCGAATACCTTGCGACTGGTGGAGTACAGATTCCGGTATGACCGGCGAGTTCGCACATCGTTCAGGAAGTGGGCCATCCCCCCGATGGTGGGTGCGTAAGACCGGCCGTTGTCATTCACGATGATGACAAGGTTGCGGCTGTTGTCGTCGCTGATGTTGTTCAGCGCCTCCCAGGTCATGCCACCCGTCAGAGCGCCATCGCCGACGACCGCAACGACATGCCGATCCGCTTGCCCCGTCATCGTGAAGGCGCGCGAGATTCCGTCCGCCCACGACAGCGAACTTGACGCGTGAGAACTCTCGACGATGTCGTGGGGGGACTCCGACCGTTGAGGGTAGCCGGCAAGGCCACCCTCCTCCCGGAGCTTGCTGAAGTCCTGTCGGCCCGTCAGCAGCTTGTGGACGTAGCTCTGGTGACCGGTGTCGAAAATAATCGAGTCACGGGGCGAATCGAAGACGCGGTGCATGGCCATCGTGAGCTCGACAACACCCAGATTGGGACCAAGGTGTCCACCCGTTTTTGACACCTCGCGCACCAGAAACTCGCGGATCTCGGCAGCAAGTTCTACAAGCTGATCGGGGCTTAGCGCGTCAAGATCACGCGGACCGCGGATCCCCTCCAGAAGACTCATGGCCTTAGCCTAAACGAGGCTCCTCAGCACGTACTGGAGGATGCCGCCGTTGCGGTAGTAGTCGGCCTCCCCCGGCGTGTCGATTCGCACCACCGCGTCGAACTCGACGGTGCCCTTGCCCGGGGCCGAGAACTCGCTCGGCACCGCCGTGACACGGACGGTCTTCGGCGTGACACCCTCGTTGAGCTGATCGAGACCGTCGATCGAGACGATCTCGGTTCCGTCCAGACCCAGCGACTCCCACGACTCTCCGGCGGGGAACTGGAGTGGCACAACACCCATCCCGATGAGGTTGGAGCGGTGGATTCGCTCGAAGCTTTCGGTGATAACCGCCTTGACACCCAGGAGACTGGTTCCCTTCGCAGCCCAGTCGCGCGACGATCCCGAGCCGTACTCCTTGCCACCAAAGATCACCAGGGGGGTGCCCTGCTCCTGGTAGTTCTGGCAGGCGTCGTAGATGTAGGACTGCGGTCCCCCGGCCTGAGTGAAGTCACGAGTGTAGCCACCCTCGACCACCGCTCCGTCGTTGACGGCGCTCACAAGCGCGTTCTTGAGGCGGATGTTGGCGAAGGTTCCGCGAATCATCACCTCGTGGTTGCCGCGGCGCGAGCCATAGGAGTTGAAGTCCTTGCGGTCCACACCGTGAGCGGTGAGGTACTCCGCCGCAGGGGTGCCGGGCTTGATGTTCCCGGCCGGGCTGATGTGGTCCGTGGTAACCGAGTCCCCCAGCGTGGCCAAGACGCGAGCACCGGTGATGTTGCTCACGGGGGTGAGTTCCATCGTCATTCCCTCGAAGTACGGGGCCTTGCGAACGTAGGTCGAGTTCTCGTCCCACTGGAAGGTCGCGTCCTTGGGGGTGGGCAGGTTCTTCCAGCGGTCGTCGCCGTCAAAAACCGTCGCGTACTGCTTGATGAACTGCTCACGAGAGATGGACGAGTCGATCGTCGCCTGCACCTCCTCGGGGCTCGGCCAGATGTCCTTGAGGAACACGTCGTTTCCGGCCTGATCCTTGCCCAGCGCATCCGTCTCGAAGTCAAAATGCATCGAGCCGGCCAGCGCGTACGCGACCACCAGAGGCGGCGAGGCGAGGTAGTTCATCTTCACGTCCGGGCTGATGCGGCCCTCGAAGTTGCGGTTGCCCGAGAGCACGGCCGTGACGGCGAGATCGTGGTCGTTGATGGCCGCCGAGACCTCTTCGATAAGGGGGCCAGAGTTACCGATACAGATGGTGCATCCGTAACCAACCGTGTAAAAGCCCAGTCCCTCCAGGGCCTTGTCGAGTCCAGACTTCTCGTAGTAGTCGGTGACAACCTTGGAGCCGGGGCCGAGAGTCGTCTTCACCCACGGCTTGCGCTTGAGTCCCTTTTCGACCGCGTTACGAGCCAGAAGACCGGCCGCCAGCATCACGGAGGGGTTGGAGGTGTTCGTGCAGGACGTGATGGCGGCGAGGGTGACGGCGCCATTGTCGAGGATGTAGGTCGCGCCCTCGGGAGTGGTGACCTTGACGGGGTTGGACGCCGCAGCGGGCCCACCGCTGGAGATGTGGACCTCGCGAGTCTCCTCCACCTCTTCGCCGGGAACCGAACCGGGGTCGGAGGCCGGGAACGAGTGCTTCGACTCGAGGTCAACAATCTCGTCGGACGTCGACGCGGTCGCGTAGTTGAGAATGTCCTTCTCGAACTGGGCCTTCGCATCCGACAGCAGGATGCGGTCCTGGGGACGCTTCGGTCCGGCGATCGACGGAACAACGGTGCCGAGGTCGAGCTCGATGTACTCGCTGAAGCTCGGCTCGACCGCGGGGTCGTGCCACAGGCCCTGGAGCTTCGAGTACGCCTCGACGAGGGCCACCGTCTGCTCGCTCCGGCCCGTCAGGCGCAGGTAATCGAGGGTGACGTCGTCGATCGGGAAGATGGCTGCCGTGGAGCCGAACTCCGGGCTCATGTTGCCGATGGTGGCGCGGTTCGCCAGCGGCACGGATGCGACACCGGCACCGTAGAACTCCACGAACTTGCCCACGACGCCGTGCTTGCGCAGGATGTCGGTGATCGTCAAAACGACGTCGGTGGCGGTGACGCCCGCCGGGATCTCACCGGTGAGCTTGAAGCCAACAACTCGGGGAATCAGCATTGAGACAGGCTGGCCGAGCATGGCCGCCTCCGCCTCGATTCCGCCGACGCCCCATCCGAGCACACCGAGGCCGTTGACCATGGTGGTGTGCGAGTCCGTGCCAACACACGTGTCGGGGTAGGCGCGCAGCACACCACCGACCTCGCGGTCATAAATCACCTTCGCGAGGTGCTCGATGTTGACCTGGTGGACGATGCCCGTGCCGGGCGGGACAACCTTGAAGTCGTTAAAGGCGGTCTGACCCCAACGCAGGAACTGGTACCGCTCGCCGTTGCGCTCGTACTCGATCTCGACGTTGCGCTCGAGTGCGTTCTCGGTTCCGAAGAGGTCGGCGATGACCGAGTGGTCAATCACCATCTCGGCGGGAGACAGCGGGTTGATCCGGTTGGGGTCGCCTCCGAGTGCGGTGACCGCCTCACGCATCGTGGCCAGGTCCACGATGCAGGGGACGCCGGTGAAGTCCTGCATAACAACGCGGGCCGGGGTGAACTGAATCTCGGTGTCGGGCTCGGATGCCGGATCCCACGACCCAAGAGCCTCGATCTGGCTCTTGGTGACGTTGGCACCGTCCTCCGTGCGCAGGAGGTTCTCCAGAAGCACCTTGAGGCTGAAGGGAAGCTTCTCGTGACCGGCGACCGTATCGATACGGAACACCTCGTAGTCGGTCGATCCGACCGTGAGAGTGGCCTTCGATCCGAAGCTGTTTACTGCTGACACTGTCGTCTCCCTTGCTGACCCTGGGGTCCCATCCTCGCTGGCGAGATTGCGGCCTGCCAGCAAGGTAAGCCTAAGGCCGAAAGAGCACCCCTCATCGGGTACCCGACCAGCCAAACTATCTCGATATCAAGATACTTTACTCTACCGCACCACCGGGAGAACTAGTCGTCCGCGGGGGTACGAGCCCAGGCTGCTCGCATCAACAGCCAGGTCACCCACAGGACGGCCGCATACAGCGGTACGCCCAGAACAAGCTTTGTTGTGGCAAGGGCTGCTGTCGCACCGGAGAAGTACAGCGGCAACTCCACGATCAGGCGGATCGCAAAGAGTCCACACCACATCACCGTGGCAATGAGTGACACACGTACCTTTGCCTTGTCACTGCGCCACTCGGAACCCTCGCTCGTGATCAGTGAGGCAATGACGCCGATCAGGGGCCACCGGACGACCAGACTGACCAGCAGAGCAACGAGAAACGCCGCGTTGATGAGGAAGCCGGGCACGAAGTTGTCCTCTGGGCGACCGGTGATCAGCGCGAGTCCGGCGGAGATGCCGATTCCCAGAACCCCTGCGACCGCCCCCGACCACGGCTGGCGCATCACGAGCCGCGCAACAACAAAGGCAATCGCGATGCCCAAGGGAATAAGAACAGACGGGAGCAGCTCGCCCGTAATGGCGTACACAACGAGGAACCCCAGCGCGGGGAGGATCGTCTCGATGATCCCACGCACTCCGCCCATGGCAGCCAGCAGTGCCGAGCCCGTCGGCGTCTCACCGGGCGCAACGTGCCCGAGGCCCGACTTGCGCGCAGCCGCGCTCAGGCTGTCCTTGAGACTAGGCGGCTGGGGATCCCCAGGGTTGACCGAATCGCTCACGCTTGCTGCGCTCCCGTTGCGGGCATGTGCAGGGGGATGAGGTCACGAGGTGGCATCGGCGTCGTGCCTCGAACCACCACGATCGAGCGGAAGAGATCCTCCACCTTTGCCCCCGCCTCGGGATCGGTCGCTCCCGCACCCGCGATCACACCACGGAGGAACCAGCGTGGCCCGTCGACACCAATAAATCGTGCGAATCGTGGCATCGCCCCCGCAACCGGGATCTCAGCAAGAAGCTCGGGGCCAAAAACACCCAGCTGTGGGCTCGTCTTGCCGCCCTGCTTGGCAATTTGCTCAACGATCTGCTCGCGAATCTCATGCCACAGCCCGCTCGACCTCGGCGCGGCGAAGGGCTGCACCTGAAGCGTGGATCCCGCGTAGTCCAGGCCAACCGCGACGACACGCTTGCTTCCCTCTTCGACCTCAAGCCGCAGGGCGAGATCCGCGCGAGGCAAGATCTTCACTCCCCCCAGATCAACATAGGGACGTACAGCGTTGGCCTCGGACTCGTCGAGGGGTCCCGCCGTGGCGCGATCCGCCGGAGCGGACTTGGGCTGCTCGCTGGTCTCTCCTGCGATGTCACTCACTTGAATCTCCTGTTGTCAGATCGTGATCTGGTTGATCAGCGGCCGGTCGAGCCAAAGCCCGACTCCCCGCGATGGCTACCCGGGAGTGTTTCTACCGGAACAAAACGAGCCCGGGACACGGGCATGACGATGAGCTGGGCGATGCGGTCCCCCACCGCGATCGCGAACGGCTCCGACGAATCAGTGTTGAGGACCGTCACACGAATCTCGCCGCGATAGCCCGCATCCACGGTTCCAGGACTGTTAACGATCGTGATCCCGTGACGTGCCGCAAGACCACTTCGAGGCACAACAAAACCCACGTAGCCATCCGGCAACGCGATCGAGACGCCGGTGGGCACCGTTGCCCGTTCGCCCGCGGCAAGCACAAATGCCTCGGCCGCCCTGAGGTCGGCGCCGGCGTCACCCGGATGCGCGTAGCCGGGCAGGTAGTCGGCTGAAATCAGCACATCGACGTTGTCAACCACGAGACGAGGCTAGTGCAGAACCCTGGGGCGTGAGTGAGCGGTGACACGCAGAGTCTGGTCGAATAGAGACATGACCCCGTACCACGAACGACTCTGGCCCGCCCCGTGGCTGTTCCTTGCCACCGCGCTTGTCATTCCCGCGAGCATGCTGGTGTTCCTGCCGATTAGCGAGCTCGCCGGGGTGATCGTGGCAGCAGTTCTGTACGCGGGATGTGTCGCGCTACTGCTCCTTGCGGCACCCCGCATCGTTATCTCGGACTCCGAGCTGATCGCGGGGCGTGCTCGTGTGCCCGTGGCGCTACTCGGCGAGGTAACAACGTTTCGCGGCACGGAGGCACAACAGGAGCGTGGCCCGCGGCTGGACGCGCGTGCGTGGCTGCTCATACGGGGATGGGTGGACCCCGTCGCTCGTGTTGAGATTCTCGACCCCGCCGATCCGACGCCGTACTGGCTCGTCTCGACCCGTCATCCCGAGGACTTCGCCGCGGCGCTCGATGCAGCTAGGCCGCGCACTCCAGACAAATAGGCCCGAGCTTTGACTCGTGGTCAATCTGCGACCGGTGCTTCACGAGGAAGCAGCTCACGCACGTAAATTCGTCCGCCTGAGGCGGAAGGACAACAACGTCGAGATCGAGGTCCGACAGATCGGCACCGGCCAGTTCGAAGCTGCCGGGGTTGTCGGCATCATCGTTGTCGATCGATCCCGAGGTCTTGTCCGGAACGCGCTCCTTCAGGGCCTCGATCGACTCTGAGTCGTCGTCGGTCTTGCGGGGGGCGTCGTAATCGGTTGCCATGCCAGTCCACTTCTGTATGCGTCGCGTGAGAGTCCGTAACGAAAACGGCGGGGACAGTGTGCATCAATCCAAGGGGAATAGCAAACCACTGAACGCCAATCGCTTTCATGCGTCTGAATCAACTTCCGGCACGCCCTCGGTATTCCCGTGAATCACGATCAATGCGTGTCATCCTTGCTTCGAATCGTGATGGCTGGAGGTCATTCAGCATGCAGGAACTGCGAGTAATCGGAGTGGAGAACGGGGCACTTCTCGTCTCTTCCGACGAGGGAACGCGCTACCGCATTCCGATCGACGAGGGGATTCAGGCCCGGCTTCGCCAGAGTGTGCCCGATGTCGGTACGGGGCGAAAGCTCGCGCCGAAGGACATTCAGGCCCACATCCGCTCCGGAATGTCCGCGCAGGACGTCGCGTCGATCACCGGTGTGCCACTCGAGTACATCCAGCGATTCGAAGGTCCCGTGCTTGCCGAGCGAGAGTTTGTGGTGCAGTCGGCTCTTGAGGTTCCCGTTCGCACGGCGGGCGACACCGACCCCATGGCACAGGGCACAACGTTTGGGGTGGCGATCCGCCAGCGTCTCGCGGACCTCGGAGGCAGCAACGAGCGCTGGGCGAGCTGGAAAGATCCCGCGAGTGGGTGGATCGTCAAGCTGTCGTTCACCGCCAACCAGATCGACCACGATGCGCGTTGGCAGTTTGACCCACGAAAGCACTCGCTGGTGCCCCTCAACAACGAGGCCGTCACGCTCTCCCAGCAGGGTGAAGCGGCGGGCAGCCTGATTCCGCGCCTGAGGGCGGTTGCTCCGACCGAGCCATCGGTCGACGCCGCACGATTCGACAGCGGCGCCTTCGAACTTGATGACTCCGACGCCGCTCCCTCCGCACCTCAACCGGTCGCTCTCCCGAGGCCTCGAGCCGAGGAGGAACCCGTCCAGGGTAACCAGACCGCCGACCTGCTCGAGGCGCTGCGACGCAGGCGCGGCGAACGCGAGGCTGCATCGTTTGACGACGAGGAGGCACGCGCCGCACACCCGTCTACCGGTTCCATTCGAATCGTGGATGTTCCGATGGACGAGTACCTCGAGGACGAGTCGTCGCAGCGTTCCACGGCCCCCCAGCCCAGCGCCCGCAAGAAGGGTCGCGCCGCGATGCCCAGCTGGGACGAGATTGTTTTTGGTGCTCGCCCGGATGACGATCTCGCCTAGTCCGCGAAGGCACCAAACCTGACGAGTGGAACTCGAGTCTCTGCGGGAGAGAGCGACCCGTGCTGTCCAATCATTCCGCGGGACGCACCGGCAGTGCGGCTGTCGTAGTAGGCGACCCCCTTGCGTGCTGCCACAAAGATCTGGCCCATCCGGGAGGCAACGTCGTCATCGGTAGGGCCAAACCAACCCGACGCGATGACCTCCTCACGCGTGGCCACCCAGGACCGGGATGACTCCGAGTCCCGCCAGCGCTCGAGAACCGCGTCGAGGTCAGCACCCGGCTCCGCGTGGAGCTGCACGCAGCGTGGTTCTCCCGCAACATGGCGAACCCCCTCGAGAAGACCCGGTCGCTCGTCGATGAGCACGTGGTTGTGACGCGGGACGTCCAACACGCCATGATCGGCGGTGACAACAAGTCCGTCGCGTCGCCCCAACTGCGCCACCAGGTCCTGCAGGGCCGAGTCGGTTGCCTCGAGCGCCGCCGTCCACTCCCCCGACTCCCAGCCCTTGGCGTGCGCCGCAACGTCGAGTTCGGGAACGTACAGGTAGGCGACACCCGGCCGACTCGACCGAAGCCATTCGGCTGCGCGGGTCGCCCGATCGTGAACTGTCGCCCCACCGAGGTAGGTCGCACCCCGCAAGGCCGCCCGGCTAAAGCCGGAGTCGCGGTAACGTTCGGGACCGATCGCCACCGCGGCCTCGCCCGCGCCGTGGGCCTGCTCGAACAGGGTCGGCACACGCTGCCACGTCGCCGGGTCCTGATGGTCGTCCCAGCCCGTCAGCTGGTTGATCACACGATCCCGAGAGGAGTCGTAGGCGGAATAGCCCACGATTCCGTGGCGACCCGGCAGCACTCCCGTGGTCAACGAGGTGATCCCGGCCGCGGTCGTCGTGGGAAATCCGGACTCGATGACCGAGCCAGCCGACATCGCGCTGGTGAGAGTTCGCGCGTGTCCGCTGCGGGCGCGCAGTGCATCCACACCCAACCCGTCGACCAGCACCACTACGGCATGATCGACGGCAGCCAGACCCAGACGGTTGGGTTCGGACCGCACGGCGGCGACAGAACTTTTCAGCACGTCGGCAAGGCTCACCGCGTCGGGTTTGGGCGCCGGTAGCATGGGGGCAATCTTATGGCTACCCCCGAAAATCCCCCCACAGTCACGCCCGCAGGCGAGCGCATCGAAGACGTCGATGTCTCGACCGAGATGCAGGGTTCGTTCCTTGAGTACGCCTATTCGGTGATCCATTCCCGCGCCCTGCCGGACGCCCGCGATGGTCTCAAGCCCGTGCAACGCCGGATTCTCTATCAAATGACCGAGATGGGCCTTCGCCCCGACAAGGGTCACGTGAAGTCCTCGCGAGTGGTCGGCGACGTGATGGGAAAGCTCCATCCCCACGGTGATGCGCCCATCTACGACGCGATGGTTCGACTCGCCCAGGACTTTGTACTGAGGGTTCCTCTCATTGATGGTCACGGCAACTTCGGTTCGCTGGATGATGGACCGGCAGCTCCGCGATACACCGAGGCGCGACTTCAGGCTGCGGCGCTCGCGCTGACGGATGACCTCGACGAGGACGTTGTCGACTTCGTCCCCAACTACGACAACTCCTTTATGCAACCCGAGGTGCTCCCGGCGGCCTTCCCCAACCTGCTCGTCAACGGGGCGTCGGGAATCGCAGTGGGAATGGCGACCAACATGGCCCCCCACAATCTCATCGAGGTCGTGGGCGCCGCGCGTCACCTCTTGGAAAACCCGGATGCGTCGCTCGAGGACCTCATGAGCTTTGTTCCCGGGCCCGATCTGCCGACCGGCGGAACAATCATCGGGCTCGATGGCATCAAGGACGCCTATGCCACGGGCCGCGGCGCCTTCAAGACGAGGGCGCGTGTCAGCGTCGAGCCGATCACCGCGCGCAAGACGGGCTTGGTTGTCACCGAGCTTCCCTACCTGATCGGCACCGAGCGGGTCATCGAGAAGATCAAGGACGGCGTTAACGCCAAAAAAATCAATGGCATCTCGGATGTCACGGATCTCACCGACCGCAAACATGGCATGCGCTTGGTGATTGGCATCAAGACCGGCTTCAGTCCGGATGCGGTACTCGAGCAGCTCTACCGCCTCACCCCGCTTGAGGACTCGTTCTCCATCAACAACGTCGCCCTCGTCGACGGGCACCCTCGAACCCTGGGGCTCCGCGACCTGCTTCAGGTCTACCTTGACCATCGCTTGTCGGTGGTCCGCCGACGCAGTTCGTTCCGCCTGGAGCGACGCAAGGAGCGACTGCACCTCGTCGAGGGCCTGTTGGTGGCGATCCTCGACATCGACGAGGTCATCCAGGTCATCCGCACCAGCGATGACAGCGAACAGGCGCGTGCTCGACTCATCGATGTTTTTGACCTGAGCGAGGTTCAGGCCGAGTACATCCTCGAGCTCCGCCTGCGCCGACTCACCAAGTTCAGCCGCATCGAACTCGAGGCGGAGCGAGACAAGCTGCGTGCCGAGATCGCCGAGCTCGAGGCGATTCTCGCGGACCCCGCGCGGATTCGTGGACTGGTCTCCGACGAGCTCGAGGAGGTTGCCGAGCGATTTGGGACTCCGCGCCGGACCCTGCTGACCGAGGCACGACCGTCTATCGCCACGTCCGCGGCAGCCCGCAAGGCCGCGCCCGTGCTCGAGATCGCGGACGCACCGTGCGAGGTCCTGCTCTCCACGACCGGTCGCGCGATCCGGGTGGACGTTTCGGACGAGGGAACTCCGGCCGCGACCAGGCGACGCAGCAAACACGACGCCATCCGATCTCGCATCACCACAACCAGCCGGACCGAGATTGGTGCCGTCACCAGCACCGGTCGACTGGTGCGCTTCACGGCGGTGGATCTGCCCAGTGTGCCCGCCAACTCGATCCAGCTCGCGGCAGGGGCGAAGATCACCGACTATCTGGCGCTCGGCGCCAAGGAGAAGGTGCTCGGTTTTGTCTCGCTCGACTCGGATCAGCCCATAGCCCTGGGCACCCGGCAGGGCGTCGTCAAACGTGTTGCCCCGGGTGGCTGGCCCAGCAAGCCGGACTTCGAGATCATCGCACTGAAGCCCGGTGACGAGGTCGTGGGCGTTGCCCAGGGCTCCGACGCCGAGGAACTCGTGTTTGTGACCTCGGATGCCCAGCTCCTGCACTTCGCCGCATCCGCCGTGCGCCCCCAGGGCGTATCGGCCGCAGGAATGGCCGGGATCAGCGTGTCGGCCAAGGCGACCGTGACCTTCTTCGGGTCCGTTGACCCCGGGGTCGACAACGTGGTCGTGACGTTGTCCACGTCGACCGCAACGATTGCGGGTGCGGACCCCGGGCGGGGCAAGGTGTCGTCGCTGGGCGAGTTCCCGGGCAAGGGTCGCGCCACCGGCGGCGTGCGGGCGCACTCGTTCCTGAAGGGCGAGGACGTGCTCGGTCTGGCCTGGGTGGGCCCGGCGCCCGCTCTTGCGGTGGGTACCGACGGCTCGGTGCGCCAGCTCCCCGATTCGGGATCAAAGCGCGATGCATCCGGGTCACCGCTGGATGCCGTTATCGGCTCGGTCGGGGAATCCGTCTGACGTCACACGTGGGGCACAAAGTCCTGCCATGCGCGCCGACGCTCGCGTCGCGGATCCTCCTCGACTCGATCGACCTGATCGATGATGAGCGTGCGTCTGCGCCGTCGGGTGTAGCGCGGCCAGTAGGTCCCCGGGTCGCCCTCGGCAGCAAAGCGCAGCCAGGCATCCTGCATGCGCTCCCCCGCCGCTACAAAAGCGCGACGGCCTCCGAGCACACCGAGCATCCGACCAAACGCTCCGTCCATCCGGTCGAAGAGGGCGAACAGCTCAAGTCCGTGCGTGGCGTCGTGACCGGTCCATCGCAACAGTCGTGGTGCACAGTCGAACCGGTAGAAGTAGACCGGAGCACAACGTGCGTGACGCTCAGCCAACTTGACGCTCGGATACCAGAAAGCGAAGTCACCGCCGAAGTCCGCCGCCGGTCGCGGCGCCGGGAGACCCGGGTACTGAGCCTTGAGGGCGCGGCGGGACCGCTTCCGGGTCCGTGCGAAGATCGCGCGGATGCGCCGCGGGTTGCTCGCGAGGATGTCGAGCCTCCCCCGAAACAGCGAGCCCTCCCGGTCGTTTGTGCCGATGATCAGCGGCACCGGATGCGCGTTGCCGGCCTTGAACGCATCGAGCGGACGCTCGGGCACAAGATCACCGTCGATCACGGGGGCGAGGGGCATGGTGCCCGGTCGCTCGTCGGGCACCCGACGCTGCATCCGGGTTGTCGCGGCGACCAGTTGCTCCGGGGTTGCCCTCATGAGCAAGTCAGCGGCGTCCTCGTGTGACGTGCTTTCCGTGTCGAAGTCGTCGATGGCCTCGCTGAGAATCTCGAGATAGTCTTGCGCCCACTCGGCAGCGACCTCCGAGGGGTAGACCGCGTTCGCGGGCGAGCTCTGCGCGATGGCCCGACTAAAGAGACCACGCGCCCTCGGCACCGCCATCAGCGTCGTCACGGCGTTGCCACCCGCCGACTCGCCAAAGAGTGTCACCTGCGCCGGGTCCCCGCCGAACGAGGCGATGTTGTCCCGCACCCATTCGAGTGCGGCCAGCTGATCACGCAGCCCGACGTTGCTTTCGATGGGAACACGATCGGTTCGCACGCTCGTGAAGTCGAGGTATCCGAGCGCTCCCAGTCGGTAGTTGAAATTGACGAAGATCACCCCGCCGCGACGAACCAGGCCCTCGCCCTGGGCGTGGATCTCTCGTGAGGAACCCACGCTGTAGGCGCCCCCGTGAATGAACACCATCACGGGCACGGGACTCCCGGGCTGCGACACCGGAGCAATCACGTTGATCGTCAGGCAGTCCTCGGACATCGGCACACTCGTGGGCGGCCCGGCAAACTGACCGTTGCGGTCTTGTGGCGCGACGGGACCGAACTCCGCGGCCGACCGCACGCCCACCCACGGCACCACGGGCGCGGGTGAACAGAAGCGCAGGCTTCCCACCGGAGGAGCGGCGTACGGGATGCCACGCCACATCGCGAGTCCGCGGCGCACGACACCCTCGATCTCGCCTCCGGTAACCGCGACGCGCACACCCGCAGCCTAGGCGGCACGGGTGAACATCCGGTTACACGTCGATACGGTCCCGATCAAGGCCCTGACCCGCAATGATGAACTCCTTGCGAGGCGCAACCTCGTTGCCCATCAGGAGTTCAAAGACCGACGTCGCCATTTCCGCATCCCCAATGTTGACGCGGCGGAGTGTGCGGTGGGTCCGGTCCATCGTGGTGATGGCGAGCTGGTCAGCATCCATCTCCCCCAGTCCTTTGTAGCGTTGGATGGGGTCCTGGTACTTCTTCCCGGACTTCTTCAGGCCGGCCAACACGCCCGCAAGCTCTGCCTCGGAGTAGGTGTAGATCGTCTCGTTGGGCTTCGAGCCGGGGTTCATCACCACCACCCGGTGGAGCGGCGGCACCGCTGCGTACACGCGGCCGTCGCGGATCATCTCGGGCATGTAGCGGAAGAACAGGGTCAGCAGCAGCGTCCGGATGTGGGCGCCATCAACATCCGCGTCGCTCATGATGATGACCTTGCCGTACCGCGCCGACTCAAGATCAAAGCTTCGGCCGGAGCCTGCGCCAATGACTTGAATGATCGATGCGCACTCCGTGTTGGAAAGCATGTCAGACACGGATGCCTTCTGAACGTTGAGGATCTTGCCTCGGATCGGCAGAAGCGCCTGATACTCGCTGTCGCGCGCGAGCTTCGCGGTGCCCAGTGCCGAGTCACCCTCAACGATAAACAACTCGCTGTTGGAGACGTCGTTGGACCGGCAATCAACAAGCTTGGCCGGGAGCGACGAACTCTCGAGTGCGTTCTTGCGCCGCTGGGTCTCCTTGTGTGCACGAGCCGAAATACGCGACTTCATCTCCGCGACAACCTTGTCGAGCACAAGCGCCGACTGGGCCTTGTCGTCGCGTTTGGTCGAGGCGTACTTCGCGGCCATCTCCTTGGCGATGACACTCGCGACGATCGAACGCACGGCGGGAGTCCCGAGGATTTCCTTGGTCTGGCCCTCGAACTGTGGCTCGGGGAGCCGGACCGTGAGAACGGCCGTGAGCCCCGCGAGCACGTCGTCCTTCTCGAGCTTGTCGTTGCCAACCTTCAGGCGACGGGCGTTCTTCTCCACCTCGGCACGCAGGAACTTGAGCATTCCCTGCTCGAATCCCATCTGGTGGGTGCCGCCCTTGGGGGTGGCGATGATATTCACAAAACTCCGGAAGACGGTGTCGTATCCCGTGCCCCAGCGCAGGGCGACGTCAACCTGACACTCGCGCTGCAGTTCGGTCGGAACCATGTGTCCGTTGTCCTGGAGCACAGGCACGGTTTCGGTGAATCCTCCGGAGCCGGTCATGCGCCACGTGTCGGTCAGGGGTGCGTCGGGTGCGAGGTGGTCAACAAACTCGGCGATACCGCCGTCGAAGTGGAAGGTCTCACGCCGTGGCTCGGCTCCGCGGTCGTCTCGGATGTCGAGGGTGAGGTCCGGAACCAGGAACGCCGTCTGGCGCAGCCGGTCGAGAAGCTCGTCGGTCTGGAAGCTCGCACCGCGGGTGAAGATCTGGCGGTCAGCCCAGTAGCGCACGCGGGTGCCCGTGACTCCCTTGGCGACCTTGCCGACGACTCGCAGTTCGCTGCCCGACACGAACGGCGTGAACGGAGCATCCGGGGTGGGTTCACCGGAGTCGGCAAAGACTCCCGGCTCACCGCGGTGGAATGACATCGCCCAGGTCTTGCCGTCGCGGTCAACCTCGACATCGAGCCGCTCCGAGAGTGCATTAACGACGGAAGCTCCCACACCGTGAAGGCCGCCCGAGGCCGCGTACGAGCCCGACCCGAACTTGCCTCCCGCGTGCAGCTTGGTAAAGACGACCTCGACGCCACTCAGCCCGGTCTTCGGCTCGATGTCGACGGGAATACCACGCGCACGGTCACGCACCTCGACGCTGTCGTCGGGATGCAGGATGACGCTGATCTCCGTGCCGTGTCCGCCGAGAGCCTCGTCGACGGAATTGTCGATGATCTCCCAGAGGCAATGCATCAGGCCCCGGGAATCGGTCGAGCCGATATACATGCCCGGGCGCTTGCGCACCGCCTCCAATCCCTCGAGCACCGAGAGGTGCCTGGCGGAATAGTCGGCAGAGGACATGGTTCTCCTTGGGGACGGTGTGGGGGTCTGACTCAAGACTAGGCGCGCATTCCCGGATACGCGTTCAGCGAAATACCCGGCAATTGACGCATTCCTGTAACAGACGCGTGCTTGTATTGAGGAAGTCAGTTTTCACCCGCCAGCCGTTAGGAGCAGACCATGTCTCAGATCGCTACCGAGAGCGTCGGCACCCCGGACTCTGGCGAGCTCGACTACTCGCTGACCGCGTTCGACCGGTGCGACAGCTGTGGCGCCCAGGCCTACATCCGGGCGACACTGGCCAGTGGCGACCTGCTGTTCTGCGCGCACCACGGCGCGAAGTTCAAGGACAAGCTGTTCCCCACCGCGCTCAACTGGCACGACGAGTCGTCTCGGCTCCTCGAGACGTCGGCCGCCGAGTAGGGCCGGCAAGCGCCACACCGTGAGTCACGGCGGCATGGCCGCATCCGTGCGGCGCACGGCGCGAATTGATCTACGCGCTTTTCAGTCAAACCTTCGATCGTTGTTGGACCTCGACGACCAGATCGTTGTGGATGCTCGGGCGGATGCGTACGGCCACGGAGTTCTCGCCATCGTCCGCGCCGCTCTTGAGGCGGGCGTGTCGACCATCCGAGTCTCGCCCGCGCAGTCAGTACTCCTTGGAGTGCGTCGTTCGGCGCTCATGACCGTGCCCTCGGTGCGCCGGCTGGTCGGGCCCGAGGCCTACGGGCTCGATGGCCCTTACACGGCGGTGATGACGCTCTCGGGGGAGATCGTGGCAGTGAAGCCCACGGAGGCTGGCGCTGGCGTCTCTTATGGCT
Source organism: Rhodoglobus sp. (assembly GCA_965279605.1). Classification (GTDB taxonomy): domain Bacteria; phylum Actinomycetota; class Actinomycetes; order Actinomycetales; family Microbacteriaceae; genus Rhodoglobus. The sequence goes on along the minus strand of CBDIIE010000017.1, from coordinate 294,194 downwards.
ACAGCTACCGCACCGAACGACCCACAACCCTGGCACTCGTCGCGCTCGGCTACGCGGATGGTGTGCCGCGCCTCGCCTCCAACCGCGCAACCGTCGCCATCGCTGACCGCCAGCTGCCGCTCGTGGGTCGCGTCGCGATGGACCAGTTTGTGGTGGACTGCGGCGACGTCGTTCCGACTGTCGGGGATGAGGCGGTGATCTTCGGGCAACGGGAGGTCGGGCATCCGACCGCGGGCGAGTGGGCCGTTCACACCGAACGCACGGCGCTCCAACTCACTGCTGGCCTCGGGTCACGGATTGAACGGGTGTACGAGTGAACGCCCGTATCGAGGTCGACCTCGGCGCGTTCCGCCACAATGTCGCGACACTCTCCTCACTCGTTGCTCCGGCGAGAACCATGCTTGCGGTCAAGGCGAATGCCTACGGCCATGGGCTCGTCCCCCTGGCCTTCTCGGCGCTGGAATCGGGGGCCGACAGCCTGGCGGTGCTCGAGATTCCCGCGGGGCTCGAGCTACGCCGAGCGGGGATCACGGCACCCTTGTTTGCGTGGCTCCACGGCACGGGTGCCGACTTCGCTGCAGCCGTAGAGTCTCACATTGATCTCGGGGTGTCCGCCGTTTGGCAAATCAACGCCCTGAGCGCCCTCGAGAGCGAGACCCCGGCGCGGGTGCATCTCAAGGTGGACACCGGTCTGAATCGCAATGGCGCCCGCCCGGAGGACTGGCCCGAGCTTGTGACGGCAGCCCTCGAGGCCCAACGTGCGGGCCACCTCACGATCGAAGCGATCTGGTCACACCTAGCGGATGCGTCCCCCGCGGATGACGCGGAAGCGCTGGCCAGGTTCCACCACGCCGTTGAGGTGGCTAGCCGACTCGGATGCACCCCGCCACTGCTTCATCTGGGGGCAAGCTCCGCGGGAATCCGCATGCCGGAGGCTCGTCTGGGCATGGTGCGCTTCGGTATCGCCGCCTACGGAATCTCACCGTTCGACGACGCGACCGGCAGGGACTTGGGACTAAGGCCGGTCATGAGCATCAAGGCGCCGGTCGTGGCCGTGTCCGCAGGGGTGGCGACCGTTCCGCTCGGTAGTGCCGATGGCATCCAGGTGCCCGCGGTAGGAAACGGTGCTGCCGTCGGCGTCCGGGGTCGGCGCTGCGCTGTGCTGGGGGTGGAGATCGATTCGATCACGATTGACGTGTCACAGACGTCGGTGTCGGTGGGCGACGAGGTCGTGGTGTTTGGGGCAGGCGACTCAGGCGAACCAACCGCGGAAGAGTGGGCATCGTGGGCCGGAACCATCGGCGACGAGATTGTGGCCCGAGCCAGCGAGCGACTCCCCCGACACTACGTCGGCTAGAGGCGGGAGCGGACGGCTTGCCGTGATCGGGCGGCACGGTCATCCACCTCGGCCAGCCTGTCATCGGCCTGCCCCAGTGTCACGCCCGCACGCTCGGCGGCATGCTCGAGGAGCTCGTCGGCGAACCGAGGGTTCATGGGCAAAAACGGACCGTGCAAGGTAGTTGCGATGGAGTGCCCCCAGCGGACGACCGGCCAGTCGGCGGGTGCACCATCGACCGTCGTCACGGCCGCGTGATTCTCGAAGCCAGCGACGTCATCGCGCCACACCTCGCGGACGGTACGAGTGGCCACCAGTGTCGCCTCGGAGGGGAACACTCCGGCACCCTCGACGCTGGTTCCATTGAGGAAGGTCAGTCGGCGTCCCAGTACTTGCCATCCGCCCGAGATCGCAAGGAAGGGGACGCCGGCCCGGCTCCACTCGCGCAGGGTCGGTGCGATTCGCGCGAGATCGGCAAGCACCAGCTCCTGGGAGGCAACCGGACCACTTCCGATGTGGATGACGTGGGGCGCATCGGCGGGCAGGTCGCTGCCCACCTCGTGGTCGAGCACCCGCGCCTGGACCCCACGCCACTGCGCCCGCTTGCGGAGGGCCGTCACGTTGCCCACGTCACCATTGATGCCCAGCTCGCGCGGATAGAGGTGCAGGATGGTGATCACGACGCCCCCTCTAACTCCAGAAAGCCCAAGTGCTTGCGAATCAACATCATCTGCTCGTAATTGACGATCATGGTCTTGACCCCCCGGGAAGGCCGAGGCAACGCGAGAAACTTCTCGAGCGCGGGGCCCAGCTCGGGGATAACCGCCCCCACCGGGATCTCGTCGTAGCCAAACCGCGTGGCCAACTGCCACGCCTTGGTGCCCGTTATCACGTCGACGTGATCCAACCGCGAGAAGTCCGACGCGTAGATCCACGACGGGTCCGGAGTGCCCTCGTCGACGGCAACAAAAACCTGCTCGGGATGCATGTCCAGATAGTCAAGGTTCACTTGGAGACTCGGGGGGTTCTTCATGGTCAGCAACTCGATGTCCTCGTCGCCCACCCGAAGCACCTCTCCGCGGCCATAGACGGGCTCCATGGCGGCCAGACCCGTCTGGACTGCCGCGGGGTCGAACCTGTCGCCCAGAAGCGCGAGAGCGGTCGCGGTCGCCGCTGCGGCGTCCACTGCATAGTGCAGACCCCGTGCCGGAAGCTCGATCGCAAGGAGGGTGCCGCCAATCCGGAGCGTCGCCGAACGTCCTTCAAGGGATTCGACAACCACGGTTGCACGATCGGAACGACCGGATGCCGTGGCCAGCGCTGGGTTGTCCCCTCGAGCGAGCCACGCCGGTCCCTCGGCGAGCAACCCCGGCTCTACCGCGAACTCGGACTGCGCTGCGCCGGTGTCCTCGAGGCGAGCCGCGAGTTCGACGAGGTTCTGGTCGTCGCCGTTCACGACGAGGTGTCGCGAGGCGACGCGGGCAAACTCCTCAAGCATCACGGCCACGCGCGCCGGCTCGTAGAACCGATTGAGCTGGTCGACCTGGAGATTGACCAACAGAACGCTGTGCGGCGCGAGCTGGGGGGCCAGGCGGGGCCCAAACGCCTCGTCAACCTCGAGCACGGCGACGTCCTCGCGCAGACGCCCGTCGAGCGGCACCGTCGCAAGCATTGCGGATGCGATCCCCTGGGGCAGGTTCGCCCCTGAGGGGTTGGAGAAGACCGATAGCCCGTGCGCACGCAGCACGCTGACAAGCATGTGTGTTGTTGTGGACTTGCCGTTCGAACCCGACACAAAAACCACACCAAGGGGCATCCGTTCCACCGCGCGCGCGAGAAACGTGGGTGACAACGCCAAGAGCACACGCCCGGGAACGGCCGAGCCGCCACCCCGCAGGCGCAGGATCGCTCGTGCGAGGCGACCGGCGAGGATCGCCAGCGCCGTCACGACCGCGCCGACCGCCGAAGGCGGTGAGTCAGCATCACTCGAGGTAGTCGCGCAGCGACTGCGAGCGAGACGGGTGACGGAGCTTGGCCATCGTCTTCGACTCGATCTGGCGGATCCGCTCGCGCGTCACACCAAACGTGTCGCCAATCTGGTCAAGTGTCTTGGGCATTCCGTCGCCAAGCCCAAAGCGCATCCGGATGACCCCGGCCTCACGCTCGGAGAGGGAGTCGAGAAGGCTCTCGAGCTGCTTCTGAAGCATCGTGAAGCCCACCGCATCCGCCGGAACCACGGCCTCGGTGTCCTCGATCAGGTCACCGAACTCACTGTCGCCGTCCTCACCCAGGGGGGTGTGGAGCGAAATGGGCTCGCGGCCGTACTTCTGAACCTCGATGACCTTCTCGGGCGTCATGTCGAGTTCGCGGCTCAGCTCCTCCGGCGTGGGTTCGCGACCCAGGTCCTGGAGCATCTGGCGCTGGACACGCGCGAGCTTGTTGATGACCTCGACCATGTGAACCGGGATGCGGATCGTGCGGGCCTGGTCTGCCATGGCGCGGGTGATTGCCTGGCGAATCCACCACGTCGCGTAGGTCGAGAACTTGAAGCCCTTCGTGTAGTCGAACTTCTCGACGGCACGGATCAGGCCCAGGTTGCCCTCCTGGATGAGGTCGAGGAACTGCATGCCACGACCCGTGTAGCGCTTGGCGAGGGAGACAACCAGACGCAGGTTCGCGCCCAGAAGGTGGCTCTTCGCGCGCTGGCCATCCTTGGCGACCCACTGCAGCTCGCGACCAAGCTGCGATCGCTGCTCGCTCGCCGACATGTGGGATAGCTTGTCCTCGGCGAACAGTCCCGCCTCGATGCGCATCGCCAGCTCGACCTCTTCGGCGGCGTTAAGCAGCGCCACCTTTCCGATCTGCTTCAGGTAGTCCTTGACCGGGTCAGCGGTCGCACCCGTGATAGCCGACGAGTAGACGGGGACCTCGTCCTCGTCATCGACCAGCGACAACACGAGCGCACCTGTCGGGAGCTCCTCGTCTTTGCCGGTCGACTTCTCCTCGTCGTCGTCATCGTCGTCGACAACGTCTTCCTTGGCATCTTCTTCAACGACCTCGACGTCAACCTCGGCGACGACGGCCACCTCGATCTCCTCGTCGTCGATCTCCTCGATCTCGGCGGGCTCGTCTACCTCGTCGATGGCGGCATCGTCGACATCATCGGCGGACTTGGAAGCCTTCGACTTGGGCGCAGCCTTGGCCGGAACCTTCGCGGGCACCTTGGCCCGTGGCGTCGTGGTGACCTTCTCGTCGTCGGTCTCGGCGGACTTTGTGGTGGCCTTGCGCGCGGCCGTCGTCGTTGACGTCGCTGCGGCCGGTGACTTCGCTGCGGAAGTCGTGGATCGGGTTGCCATTGGAACACCTTCCCGGGGTTTTTGGGCAGTACTAAGACCCATGTCAAGTCCTCAGCGGCGGCATACCTTAGCGGTGTAACCAACCAACGGACAAGACCGGGTCTCGAAAAACAATTATTGCACGGTTTGTGAGGGGAAGCCTCCACGCGGCCGGCTAGTCCCGCGGCAGTGGCTCCTCGTCGCCGTTGCGGCGGATTGCGAGGAAGTTCTGAAGCTCGGCCGCGATCTCGTCCGCCGTAGGCAGTTCGCCGTCCTCGTCGGTCAGGGGCGAGCGCAGGGGGTTGTCCTGCATGTAGCTGTCGTGGCGCTCCTCTAGGGTGCCTACCAGTCGCGCCAGCTCCTGATTGTTCTCGACCTGGCCGTCGATTTTCGCGACGAACTCGCGGCCCTCCTCACGGAGTCGATCCGTCGGGAAGATCAGACCCGTCGCGGCGCTGACCGACTCGAGCGCCGTCACTGCTGCGGCCGGATACTCGGTATCGGAGAGGTAATGCGGAATCAGAAGGACAAACCCTGCGGTTGGGTGCGCTAGCTCCTGTAGGCGGTACTCGATGAGGTGCAGAGCGTTCGCAGGAACCTGGGTGCGCGGCTTCCACACCGACATGGCGTCAATAAGTTCCGTCCGGTTGCCGCTCACCGTCACGCCAATCGACCGCGTGTGGGGCACCGGCATCGGGATGGCGTGCACCCACGTCGTCGTCTTGACCTGGTACTTCTCAATCAGCTGCAGCACCGCGGCCGTAAAACGTTCCCACTGGAAATCGGGCTCGTACCCCGTCAGCAGAAGAAACGGCTGCTGCAGCTCGTCCTTCGCCAAGTACAGATTGAGCGTCGACGGCCGATAGTCGCCCAGGTGGTCCTGATCGAAGTAGATCGTGGGCCGGCGGGCGCGGTAGTCGAGAAGGGCATCCGTGTCGAACCGAGCGACCGTGACGTGCTCGAGCGTGTCGAGCAGGTACTCGCTGAACTGCGTGACGGCGGAGCCCGCATCCGCGAAACCCGTCAGGCCCGCGACAAGGTGGAGTCCCGGTGGGACATCCCCGATGTCCGCAGAGAGGTCGTAGAGGCCAGCCGGGTCGCGCATGTTTCCACTGTAACGGCGTGCGGAGGAGCATCCGGCGGTGTGACTCATGCCGTGAGCGAACACGCCGATACGATTGCGGGATGACCGTGCCCTCGCTCTTGTTGTCCACCGAATCACCGCTCACCATCGAGGCCGACGTGCTCGTGCTCGGTGTCGGCAAGACCGAGGAGGGACCTCGACTTCTGAGCGATGACCCGGCGTTCACCGAGCTTGCGCTCGTACTCGACGCGATCGGCGTGACGGGCGCCCAAGACGAGCTTCGTCGGGTTCCATCACCCGCGGGCGCGACCGAGAGCATCGCCCTGGTGGGAGTTGGCTCGGGCGAGGTCACGCTTAACGACCTGCGGTACGCCGCGGGGTCCGCCGCCCGTCAGTTGCGCGGGGTGAACTCGATTGTGCTCGCGCTGCCCGCCACGTCCGAGGCCGAGTCGCTTGCCATTCTCGAGGGTGCCGCGCTCGGTGCCTACGCCTACACCGAATACCGCTCGGCATCATTGGAGCAGACAAAACTCCCCGCTAACTCGATCGTTGTTGTTGGTCCCGGCGGCGCCGCGGAGATCGAACGGGCGACGGCGATCGTCGAGGCCGTCCATACGGTTCGTGACCTTGTTAACACCTCGCCGCTCGACCTCTACCCTGAGACGCTCGCCGCGCACGCCGTCGAACTCGGCGAGGCGCAGGGCCTCGAGGTCGAGGTGCTCGCGGAGGAGGAGCTCGTCGCCGGCGGGTTCGGCGGAATTCTGGGTGTCGGAATGGGCTCGAGCCGCGGCCCCCGGCTTGTGAAGGTGACCTACTCCCCCGCCACCGCCACCCGGCATCTCGCGCTTGTCGGCAAGGGCATCACTTTCGACACGGGCGGGTTGTCCCTCAAGCCACCCGCGTCGATGATCGGCATGAAGTACGACATGACAGGGGCCGCAACGGTTCTCGCCGTGGTCGTCGCTGCGGCCCGACTGTCACTCGACATCAAGCTCACCGCGTGGCTGTGCATCGCCGAGAACATGCCCTCCGGCAGCGCGATGCGGCCGGGTGATGTTATCCGAATCCGCGGTGGCAAGACGGTCGAGGTGCTCAACACCGATGCCGAGGGACGCCTCGTGATGGCGGATGGCCTGGTTGCGGCGAGCGAGGAGGAGCCTGACGCGATCATCGACGTCGCGACCCTCACGGGTGCCGCCCTGATCGCGTTAGGCAACAGGTACGTGGGCACGATGGGCGACAGTGAACTCGTTGCCCAGGTCGTCGAGGCGGGCGACCGTGTGGGCGAGACGCTGTGGCCTATGCCTATCCCCGTTGAGGTTCGCCCGATGCTCGCCTCCGACATTGCGGACATCGCCAACATCAAGCCGGGCAACACCGCGGCGGGCATGTTGATCGCCGCCGCGTTCCTGCGTGACTTTGTCGGATCAACCGGCGAGGGCGACGAGAAGCGCACCATCCCGTGGGCTCATCTCGACATTGCAGGCCCCGCCAACAATGGCGCGGCGGGATGGGGCTTCACGGGCAAGGGACCGACCGGTGTCGCCGTGCGCGCCCTCATCGAACTGGCCGAGTCCTTTTCCCGCAGGTAGTAAGGTTTTTCAGGCGGGTTTCTTCACGCCCCACAATCCGGTCGCTGTTCACCACTCGGCGTCCGGATCATCAGATCCTTTACAGAGGAGTTGCTGGGATTGGCTGAGCACACTTTTGACCTCGTAGTTCTTGGCGGCGGGAGCGGAGGTTATGCAGCTGCTCTTCGAGCCAGCCAGCTTGGCCTCTCCGTCGGCCTGATCGAGAAGAACAAGCTGGGCGGTACGTGCCTGCACGTCGGTTGTATTCCGACGAAGGCGCTGCTGCACGCTGCCGAGGTCGCGGACGTCACCCGTGAATCCGCGAAGTACGGAATCACCTCCACCTTCGGTGGCGTCGAAATCTCCGGCGTGACGGCCTACCGCCAGGAGGTTGTTGCCAGCAAGTACAAGGGACTCCAGGGCCTCATCAAGTCGCGCGGCATCACCGTGATCGAGGGCGAGGGCAAGCTCGTCTCCCCCACGACCGTCCAGGTCGGCGCCGACACGGTCACGGGCAAGAACGTTGTTCTCGCTACCGGCTCGTACTCTCGCTCCCTCCCAGGCCTTGAGATCGGCGGTCGTGTCATCACGTCCGAGCAGGCTCTCGAGCTCGACTTCGTTCCGAAGAAGGTCGCCGTGCTCGGCGGTGGTGTCATCGGCGTCGAGTTCTCGAGCGTCTGGCGCTCGTGGGGCGCCGAGGTCACGATTATCGAGGCACTGCCGCACCTGGTTCCCAACGAGGACGAGGCCATCTCGAAGCAGTTCGAGCGCGCGTTCCGCAAGCGCGGCATCGACTTCAAGCTGGGAGTTCGCTTCCAGTCCGTCACCCAGGACGACAACGGCGTTGTGGTGACTCTCGAGAGCGGCGAGACCGTCGAGGCCGAGCTGTTGCTCGTCGCCGTGGGCCGCGGGCCCGCGACCGCCGGACTCGGTTTCGAAGAGGTGGGCGTCACCGTCGACCGTGGGTTTGTTCTCACGAACGAGCGTCTCGCTACCAACATCCCGGGCGTGTACGCCGTCGGCGATATTGTGCCCGGCCTGCAGCTGGCGCACCGCGGCTTCCAGCACGGAATCTTCGTCGCTGAGGAGATTGCGGGCCTTAACCCCATCGTGATCGACGACCTCAACATCCCCAAGGTCACCTACAGCGAGCCCGAGGTCGCGTCGGTGGGCCTCTCGGAGGCACGCGCCGTGGAGAAGTACGGTGCCGATGCCGTGAAGTCATACGACTACAACCTCGCCGGAAACGGCAAGAGCCACATCCTCGGCACGTCGGGCCTCGTCAAGGTCATTCGTGTGGTCGACGGACCAGTTGTCGGCGTGCACATGATTGGTGCCCGCGTCGGGGAACTCATCGGTGAGGCGCAGCTTGCGGTCAACTGGGAGGCGTACCCCGAGGACATCGCGCCCCTGCTTCACGCGCACCCCACCCAGAACGAGGCCCTGGGCGAGGCGTTCCTCGCTCTGGCTGGCAAGCCGCTGCACGGCATCTAGGCCAACGCGCAACTCGCCGAACTAAGCTAAGCAACCAGAAGCGTTATATAAGGAGCATCACTGATGAGCGAATCCGTCAACCTTCCGGCACTCGGTGAGAGTGTTACCGAGGGTACGGTTACCCGCTGGCTCAAGAAGGTCGGCGACCGCGTGGAGGTCGACGAGCCCCTGCTCGAAGTATCGACCGACAAGGTCGACACCGAGATCCCGTCGCCTGTGGCAGGCGTGATCGAGGCGATCCTCGTGGCCGAGGACGAGACCGTCGAGGTGGGCACCGCCCTGGTGACCATCGGTGACGGCTCCGGCGCTGGTGAGGTCCCGGCTGCGCCCGCTGCCGAGGCCCCGGCACCCGCCGCGGCACCCGAGCCCGCTCCCGAGCCGGTTGCAGCACCGGAGCCGGTGGCGGCTCCCGAGCCCGTTGCGGCAGCCGAGCCCGTTGTCACCCCGGAGCCCGTCGCGGCCCCCGAGCCTGTGGCGGCACCCGCACCGCAGGCCGCGCCCGAGCCCGTTCCTGCTCCTGCACCCGCCCCGGCCCCCGCACCCGCCCCTGTTGCAGCGCCCGCTGCGGCATCAGAGCCGTTCGCCGGGTATGTCACTCCGCTGGTCCGCAAGCTCGCGCACGAGCAGGGTGTCGACCTTGCGTCCGTCACGGGTACCGGCGTGGGTGGTCGCATCCGCAAGCAGGACGTGCTCGCGGCAACCTCGGCACCGGCCGCAGCTCCCGTCGCCGCGAAGCCCGCCACAGCACCTCTTGAGGTCTCGGCGCTGCGCGGCACCACCGTCCCGATGTCACGCCTGCGCAAGGTGATCGCCGAGCGTGCCGTGATCTCGATGCAGTCCTCCGCGCAACTCACCTCGGTTGTTGAGGTCGATGTCACGGCGGTTGCCCATTATCGCGACCAGGTCAAGGCGTCGTTCCAGCAGAAGACGGGCGTGAAGCTCTCATTCCTGCCGTTCTTCGCACTGGCGGCCGCCGAGGCGCTTCAGGCCTACCCGATCATCAACGCGACCATCGAGGGCGATTCCATCGTCTACCCGCCGCACGAGAACCTGAGCATCGCGGTTGACACCGAGCGCGGCCTGCTGACCCCGGTCATCCGGGATGCCGCAGACCTCGACCTCGCCGGTTTCGCCACTCAGATCGCCGACCTCGCCGAGCGCACCCGTGACAACAAGCTCAAGCCCGACGAGCTTGCCGGCGGAACGTTTACCCTCACAAACACCGGTTCGCGTGGCGCGCTGTTCGACACGCCCATCGTGTTCCTGCCGCAGTCCGCGATCCTGGGCACAGGAATCGTGACCAAGAAGCCGGTGGTGGTGAGCGACGCCGGTGGCGACGCGATCGCGATCCGCTCGATGGTGTACCTCGCCCTGTCGTACGACCACCGCATCGTGGATGGCGCCGACGCGGCCCGATTCCTCACTGCAGTCAAGAACCGCCTCGAGGGCGGCGACTTCGCCAGCAAGCTCGGAATCTAGTCACTCCACGTAGTCCCTGATTCGCCAACCGGCCTCGCTCCTCATCACGAGGATCGAGGCCGGTTCGCTGTTGGCGCTGGTCACCGTCATGAGCGCAGTGCCTCCGAGTCTCTCCTCGACCACAATCTCGTCGGCGCGGATCATCTCCGGCATCTCACCACCGCGCTGAAGATCGCGCACGAGTTGCTGGTCGTGCGCCAGCGCGCTCGATCCCGGTTGTGCGACAGCGTCAAGGCACAACACCGACAGGTCGTGAATACACTCCGCCCGCACCTCGAGCAGAGCACGAAGGGCGACCGCCGGGTCCTCGGCTCCCGCTCCCTCGGGATCCTCGAGTGCTGGCGTAGGGGTCGACGTGGCGGGCACGTCCGAAGCGGCAGGAGTGAGCGCATCCATTTTTGGCTGCGACACGACGACCACACCCACCACGATCGCGATGAGTGTGGCACCACCCAGCACCCAGAAGCGCGGGCGAACGGAGGTCACCAGACTCCCGAGACGGTCGCGCCACGGACCCGACACACGATCCACGAGCGCGTCCAGCCCGGCGCGCGGGGGCGCGTGTGTATCCCGCCCCACGACCGGTCCGATGGGTGTTGTTGTGGGCTCCAGGAGTGGGGTGCTGAACTGCACGGGCGCAGCACCACTCCACGCGAACAAGCGCGCGGGCAGATCCCGCAGCCACGGGTCAGCGGAGCTTGCCCCGTCAATCCACGCGAGGATCGGCTCGGCACCGGGAACACGGCCCAGTACGTGCATCGCGAGCCGAGCAAACGCGTCGCGATCGCGCCGGACGGCGACGACCTCGGCTCGGTGTGCATCGGAGAGGCCCGCTTCGAACACCGTCGAGGCGCCAAACCCCGTGAGTGTGGGCGCACCGCTCGCCGTGAACCCGACGACACCGGCGCCGAGTCCACCGTGCGCGACACCGGCGCGGTGGCAGCGCTCGAGCGCTTCGGCGAGGGGCGCCAAGATGGTGACCGCCTCCCCAGAGGTCAGGGAATCTCGCGCAACACACAACGCCGCGAGGGTGTGTGCTGCCAGTCGTTGCATGATGAGGACCGGCTTGCCCTGCGCAGAAGCCACATCCAGGAGCGAAACCACGTGGGGTCCGGCAGCACGTGCAAGGGCCTCCACCTCTGCAGCGATGTCGGCGGTGGTAACACCGTCGCGGTAGACCTTGAGGGCAACGGGGGCGGTGTCCACCGTCGTGTCGCCTTCCGCGGGGTCCACCGGATGCCCCACGTGGACGGTCGACCTCGCGCCCTCGCCGATGCATCGCACCAGCCGATACCCGCCGACAACACTCGATTCCATCCCGTCATCGTCGTCGTGTGATCGGCAGGCCGGAAGCCGCCAGCGCCAGACGTGAGTCGCCGGGGCATCCCCAGAACTGTGGAGGAGGAGAGCTAGACTCGTGGTGTGGTCGACATTGTCGTCACGGGGCTAAGCGCCAACTCCGTGCCGTACGTCGAAGCTCTTCAGCTTCAGCGCGCAACCCATCGTGCCGTCGTGGGGGGAACCTCACCGGACACCGTGCTCCTCCTCGAGCATCCGTCGGTCTATACGGCCGGCAAACGAACCGAGGATTTCGAGCGACCAACCGACGGCACTCCCGTCATCGACGTCGACCGCGGTGGCAAGATCACCTGGCACGGCCCGGGCCAACTTGTCGGTTACCCGATCCTTCGACTGGCGGAACCCATCGACGTGGTCGGCTATGTGCGACGCCTCGAGGGCATGCTCATCGCCGTGCTCGCCGAGTTGGGCATCGACGCTGGCCGTGTCACGGGCAGGTCCGGCGTGTGGATCGGCTACGACTCGCCCGTCGGCGCGGAGAAGATCGCCGCCATCGGCATTCGAGTCGCCGAGGGCGTGACGATGCACGGGTTCTCCCTCAACTGCAACAACTCCTTCGACGCCTACACCAAGATCATCGCCTGCGGAATCTCCGATGCCGGAGTGACCTCGATCAGCCGCGAACTGGGGCGCGAGGTCAGTCCGGGCGACATGGTTCCCTTCATCCGCTCGCACTTCGACATCGTGATGACGGGAGTCCACGCATGAGTCACCCGCAAGCCAACGAGGTCGAGGGCCGCAAGCTCCTCCGCCTCGAGGTACGTAACGCGTCAACACCGATCGAGCGCAAGCCCGAGTGGATCCGTACCGTCGCCAAGATGGGGCCGGAGTACCGCCAGCTTCAGGAACTGGTGAAGGGCGAAAGCCTCCACACCGTGTGTCAGGAGGCCGGCTGTCCCAACATCTTCGAGTGCTGGGAGGACCGCGAGGCCACGTTCCTCATCGGCGGATCACAGTGCACGCGCCGCTGCGACTTCTGCCAGATCGACACCGGCAAGCCCGCGGACTACGACCGGGATGAGCCCCGGCGAGTCGCCGAGTCCGTTACGAAAATGAACCTTCGCTACGCGACCGTCACGGGCGTGGCACGCGATGACCTGCCCGACGAGGGTGCGTGGTTGCACGCGGAGACCGTGCGACAGATCCACCTGCAGAACCCGGGCACGGGCGTGGAAATTCTCGCCACCGACTTCTCGGGCAACCCCGACTTGCTCGGCGAGGTCTTTTCGTCTCGGCCGGAGGTCTTCGCGCACAATGTCGAGACCGTGCCGAGGATCTTCAAGCGCATTCGCCCGGCATTTCGATACGAGCGGTCCCTCGACGTGCTCTCGCAGGCGCGCGCGGCCGGGCTCATCACCAAGTCGAACCTCATCTTGGGGATGGGCGAGGAGCCTCACGAGGTCATCCAGGCCCTCCAAGACCTCCACGATGCCGGCACGGACATCATCACGATCACCCAGTACCTGCGCCCCACTCCACGTCACCTTCCTGTCGCTCGGTGGGTGAAACCGCAGGAGTTTGTCGAGTTCAGCGAGGAAGCGGAGCGGATCGGGTTCCTTGGTGTACTCGCCGGTCCCCTCGTGCGTTCGAGCTACCGAGCCGGGCGCCTGTGGGCGAGGTCGATGCAGAGCAAGGGCCGGGAGATTCCTGACGAGCTCAAGCATCTCGCCGACGCGAACTTGGGCTTCGCTCAGGCCGTATCCTAGAAGGTATGGCGCGCTCAGACACCACCACCCCGAAGCCCCAGAAGGAACCCGGACGTCTCAAGCAGATGTACCAGGTCTTCCAGATGACCCGGCGCTACGACAACCTCGCGATCTGGTACCTCCTGCTCGCTTTCCTGCTCCCGGTTCTCGCGGGTGTGCTCTTGGGCATCCTGCTCTCGGGTGACAACGTCATCGGCCTCGTGCTCTACATCATCGCGGGCCTCCTGGGTGGTGTCCTCGCGTTCCTTATCGTGCTGGGTCGCCGCGCGGAGAAGGCGGCCTATTCCCAGATTGCTGGTCAGCCCGGTGCCGTGGGTGCCGTGCTCAAGAGCTCGCTGCGTCGCGGCTGGACCGCAAGCGAAATGCCCGTCACCGTGAGCCCCAAGACCCAGGATGCCGTCTACCGCGCCGTGGGCCGGGGTGGCGTCGCGCTCATTGGCGAGGGGCCGCGAAGCCGTACCCAGCACATGCTCGACGAGCAGCGCAAGGCCGTGTCGCGCATCCTGCCGAACGTGCCCATCAACTTCGTGTACGTCGGGCCGGACGCCGAGTCCACTCCCCTGCACAAGCTGCCGTCGAAGCTCAACTCGTTTAAGACGGCGCTGCGCAAGCCCGAGGTGCTCGCGGTGTCCAACCGCCTGAACTCACTCGGCAAGAACGGACTCCCCATCCCGAAGGGGATGGACCCGCTCAAGGCTCGCGCCCCGCGCCCGCGGTAGTTACCTCGCCGCCTAGCGGCGAACGAGCACCGTGGATGACAGGCGGTCGTGCATCCCTCGCTGATCCTTGTCCCAGATCACTGCGGGAATCACCAGGCATAGCAGCAGCGTGCGGGTAAACGGACGCCACCAGCCGAGGTAACCACCCGCGACGGGAACTACGCGCATCCCCATGATGAGGTGCCCCACGCTGCCCGACACCGTGAGCAGAAACACGATCTGTGCCACGGCAAAGATGGTGAGGGTGGCGATCGGGTCGTACGAGAAGAACGCGATCGAGATCAGAACCGCGGTGCCCCAGTCGATGATGAGGGCCACAATACGACGCCCCAGCCGGGCGATCGAGCGTGGTCCCTCGGCGGGCAGGCCCAGGCGCTTGCCCGGCCAGTCAGCGGATGTCGTGCGGGCGTCGGGCATGCCTCCAGCCTACCCAGCCGCCCACGCGTAACATGCGCGAAACAATAGCGTGACGCTAGCGAAACTCCTTGCGCCTAGCCTCATCAGTGGCCGCGTCTTGCTGCCGTTCAGCACCAAGCTCATTGGAGTCCTTCACATGTTCAGTGATTCTTCCGAAGTGCTCAAGTTCATCAAGGACACCGACGTCAAGTTCCTTGATATCCGCTTCACCGACCTTCCCGGTGTACAGCAGCACTTCAACATCCCGGCATCCACCGTTGACGAGGAGTTCTTCTCCGTCGGCCAGCTCTTCGACGGTTCGTCGATCCGCGGCTTCGCCAACATTCACGAGTCGGACATGCAGCTGATCCCGGATGTGACGACGGCGTACGTTGACCCGTTCCGCACCGAGCGCACGCTCATCATGGTGTTCGACATCTACAACCCCCGCAACGGCGAGATCTACGCCAAGGACCCGCGCCAGGTTGCCAAGAAGGCCGAGAAGTACCTCGCGTCCACCGGCATCGCTGACACCGCGTTCTTCGCTCCCGAGGCCGAGTTCTACATCTTCGACGATGTGCGTTACTCGGTCACGCAGAACCAGAGCTTTTACTCGGTCGACTCCGACGAGGGTGCCTGGAACACGGGTCGCGTCGAAGAGGGTGGAAACCTCGCGAACAAGACTCCTTACAAGGGTGGCTACTTCCCCGTCAGCCCGATCGACAAGCAGGCCGACCTGCGCGACGACATCAGCCTCAAGCTGATCGACGCTGGCCTCATCCTCGAGCGCGCCCACCACGAGGTCGGCACCGGTGGCCAGGCGGAGATCAACTACCGCTTCAACACGATGGTGAACGCCGCGGACGACATCCTCAAGTTCAAGTACATCGTCAAGAACACGGCTCTCGAGTGGGGCAAGGTTGCGACCTTTATGCCCAAGCCGCTCTTCGGCGACAACGGCTCGGGTATGCACACTCACCAGTCCCTGTGGAACGACGGCAAGCCGCTGTTCTACGACGAGAAGGGCTACGGCGGACTCAGCGACATCGCGCGCTGGTACATCGGTGGTCTTCTCAAGCACGCTCCTGCTGTGCTGGCCTTCACGAACCCGACGCTCAACTCGTTCCGCCGCCTTGTGCCCGGCTTCGAGGCGCCCGTCAACCTCGTGTACTCGGCGGGTAACCGCTCGGCCTCGATCCGCATCCCGATCACGGGCACCAACCCGAAGGCCAAGCGCATCGAGTTCCGTGCGCCGGATGCCTCGGGCAACCCGTACCTCGCCTTTGCGGCCCAGCTGATGGCTGGCCTCGACGGAATCAAGAACAAGATCGAGCCGCACGAGCCCGTGGACAAGGACCTCTACGAGCTCCCGCCCGAGGAGGCCAAGCTCATCCCGCAGGTTCCCGGCTCGCTCGCCGAGGTGCTCAACGCACTCGAGGCGGACCACGAGTTCCTGATGGAGGGCAACGTCTTCACCAAGGACCTGATCGAGACCTGGATCGCGTACAAGCGCGAGAAGGAAATCATCCCGTCCTCGCAGCGCCCGCACCCGTTCGAGTACGAGCTGTACTTCTCGGTCTAGTCACCTAGCAGCACACAGGGGCCACATCCTTCGGGGTGTGGCCCCTGTGTTGTTTCAGGCTGTGGAGGTGGGTCGCGCCACAACCCCGTAGAAGCGTCGCTCGAAAACCTGCCGCGCCAGACGCGTGACCCGCAGGTAGTCCTCCTCGAAGGTGGTGGCCGACCCGGGCGGGTACTCGAGCAGGCGTGCGACGCCCTCGAGCTGCTGGCGATCCTTGGGGAGCACGTCGGAGGTCTTGGCGCTCCAGAGGGTCATGGCCGAGCGGGCGCGGCTCGCGAGAGTCCAGGCATCCCTGAGCTTTCGAGCATCCACCGCGGGCACGAGGCCCTCCGCCTCCGCGGCGGCCAGCGCCGAGAGGGTGGATGTGGTGCGCAGGCCCTCGACGCGCGCCCCGTGCTGAAGCTGGAGGAGCTGCACGAACCACTCGACGTCGCTCAGCGAACCCCGCCCCAACTTGAGGTGACGGGTCGGGTCGGCCGCCTGGGGCAGACGCTCGTTCTCCACTCGCGCCTTGATGCGCTTGACCTCACGCACGTCCTGATCGGAGATCGCCTCGGGGTAGCGCACCTCATTGGCTAGCTCCTCGAAGGCCTCGAGAACGCCGGCATCGCCCACGGCACCACGGGCCCGCAACAGTGCCTGGGCCTCCCACGTCAGCGACCACCGGGCGTAGTAGGCGCGATAGGACTCGAGCGAGCGCACAATCGCGCCGTTGCGCCCCTCCGGGCGCAACCCAATGTCGAGGTCGAGCGGGATGCGGAGGTCCTCCGTCAGACGCGACAGCGCGTGCACAATCTGCTCGGCGCGCTGCTGGGCCTCCTCGTCGCTGGCACCCGCGGGCCGGTAGACGTACATGACGTCGGCATCCGAGCCGAAGCCGAGCTCCGACCCTCCGTACCGACCCATCGCGATGATTCCGAACTCGATGCCGTCGCCGTAGTGGTGAGCCAGAGCGAGGGCGCCCGTCAGAACGGCCGTGGTGATGTCAGAGAGGCCCCGACCAAGCTCCTCGATCGTGATCACCCCCACGATGGCCGCGAGGGCCAGGCGCAGGATCTCACGGCGGCGAGCGGTCCGCAGAGCGAGAGCTGCGGCATCCTCGTCCCCGCTGTGGCGCGCGACCGTTGCCCTGGTCTCCTCCAGCAGTTGGTCGAGCGGGCGGGGGCGAAGCTCATCCTCGTTCTCGAGCCAGGCCGCTGCCTCCGGGATGCGCTCGAACAGCGCACCAACGAACTTGGAACCAGAAAGAACACTCGTGAGTCGCTCTGCCGCGCCCGAGGAATCCCGCAGCATTCGGAGGAACCAGTACGCCTCGCCGAGATCCTCGCTGAGGCGGCGGAAAGCGAGGAGCCCGTAGTCCGGGTCGGCGCCCTCCGCGAACCACTGCAGCATCACCGGGAGTAGGTTGCGCTGGATGGTCGCCCGCCGAGAGACTCCCCCGGTGAGCGCACCAATGTGGCTGAGCGCACCACGCGGGTCCCGGAACCCAATCGCCGCGAGTCGTGCCTCGGCCTGCTCACTCGTGAGCGCCAGGCCGTCCTCGGGAAGGGCCGCCACGGCCGACAGCAACGGGCGGTAGAAGAGTCGCTCGTGGAGTCGCCGGACGGCATGTTTGGTCCGCTGCCACTGCTCGACCAGGTCGTCGGCGTTGGTCGCGAGCCCACTCGCACGGGCCAGGATGCGCAGGGCATCCGGGTCGGTCGGCATCAGGTGGGTGCGGCGCAGCTTGGACAGCTGCAGGCGGTGCTCGAGGAGACGCAGGAACCGGTAGTCGGCACCAAACTCCGCGGCCTCGACCCGACCGATGTAGCCCTGCTCGGCGAGGGCAACGAGGGCCGGCAGAGTCGCGCGCTGGCGCACCTCCGGGTCGGTCTGGCCATGGACCAGTTGGAGCAGCTGGATCGTGAACTCCACGTCACGAAGCCCACCCGGACCCAGCTTGAGCTGAACGTCGATCTCGGCGGCCGGGATGTGCTCGGTCACTCTCTCGCGCATCCGCTGGACCGAGTCAACAAAATTCTCACGAGAGGCGCTCGACCAGACCTTGGGGGCAAGGGCCTCGACGTAGCGCTCCCCCAGCTCGCGGTCACCCGCGAGGGGCCGCGCCTTGAGGAGGGCCTGGAACTCCCAGCTCTTCGCCCAGCGCTCGTAGTACGCGACGTGCGACTCGAGGGTGCGCACGAGGGCGCCGTCCTTGCCCTCCGGCCGAAGGTTTGCATCAACCTCCCACAGCCCCGGCTCGCTCGCGAGATCGTGGATGCCCCGCATGGTCTGCATCGCAAGGCGGGTCGCGATCTCCACGGCGCGGTCGTCGGAGAGGTCGCCGGACCCCTCACCCACAAAAATGACGTCCACGTCCGACACGTAGTTAAGCTCGCGCGCTCCGGCCTTGCCCATCCCGATGATCGCGAGCCGCGTGCCGGCAACCTGGTCGGCGGGAAAAGTCACATCCCCTCGGGCGAGAGCCAGGGACGCATCCAGCGCCGCGCCAGCCAGATCGGCCAAGGCTGCCGCCACCGTATCAAGTGCGGCGAGCGGATCGGGCTGTACCAGGTCCCACGCGGTGAGTTGAGCCAGATGCCGTCGGTAGCGCACACGCAGGGCCACCCAGCCGCCGTCGCCCGACAGGCCGGCGACGGCGTCCAGAAGGTCGTCGGAGTACTGCTGCGCCGTGAGAGGACGGCTCAGAGGCTCACCGAGGCACTGAAGCTCACCGGGGTGACGAGAGAAGAACTCTGCGAGCCCGGTCGAGGCGCCCAGGATGCGGATGAGGCGACCCGCGGCATCCTCGTTGGCCAGCAGCCGATCGACCTCGCGCGGCGCGGACTCGCGGAGCGAGACAAGCAGCTTGAGCGCCTGGTCGGGATCGGCGGCCGAGGCAAAGTGGCGAACAAGCTCCGGGGCGTCAAGCAGCCCTAGGCGCTCGCCCGTTGTGCTCAGCTCGGCAAAGCCCAGCCGGGCAAGTTCGGTGAGTGTCGTCTGCGCGCGGGTCATGGTTGGTGCGTCCCGGGGCTACAGGATCTCGAGATTGCTCTCCAGCTCGTACGGAGTGACCTGCGCCCGGTACTGCTTCCACTCGCGACGCTTGTTGAGCAGCACGTAGTTGAACACCTGCTCACCCAGCGTCTCGGCGACGAGCTCGGAGTCCTCCATGAGGGAGACGGCGTGGTCGAGGCTCGCCGGCAGCTGAGGGTAGCCGAGCGCGCGGCGCTCCGCGTCCGAGAGCTCCCACACGTTGTCCTCGGCCTCGGGCGGAAGGTCGTAGCCCTCCTCGATTCCCTTGAGCCCGGCCGCGAGCAGCAGCGAGAAGGTCAGGTAGGGGTTCGCGGCAGAGTCGATCGCGCGGTACTCGACGCGTGCGCTCTGGCCCTTGCCGGGCTTGTACAGCGGCACCCGGACCAGGGCGGAACGGTTGTTGTGGCCCCACGTCACGAAGCTCGGCGCCTCGTCGCCACCCCACAGTCGCTTGTACGAGTTCACGAACTGGTTGGTCACCGCCGTGATCTCGGGCGCGTGCCGCAGCAGGCCAGCCACGAACTGCTTGCCAATCTTCGAGAGCTGGTAGTGACCACTCGCGTCGAAGAAGGCATTGGCGTCACCCTCGAAGAGAGACATGTGGGTGTGCATCCCCGAACCGGGATGACCGGACATCGGCTTCGGCATAAACGTCGCATAGACGCCCTGCTCGATCGCGACCTCCTTGATGACGGTCCGGAACGTCATGATGTTGTCCGCCGTCGTCAGGGCATCGGCGTAGCGCAGGTCAATCTCGTTCTGGCCCGGCCCAGCCTCGTGGTGGCTGAACTCGACGGAGATCCCGAGGTCCTCGAGCATACGCACCGAGCGGCGACGGAAGTCATGCGCAGTGCCTCCCGGAACGTTGTCGAAGAAGCCCGCGGAATCAACGGGCTGCGGCTCGCCGTTCTTGAGCTTCGACGACTTGAGGAGGTAAAACTCGATCTCCGGATGCGTGTAGAACGAGAATCCACGATCGGCGGCCTTGGCGAGGGAGCGCTTCAGCACGTTGCGAGGGTCGGACATCGACGGCTGGCCGTCGGGCGTGGAGATGTCGCAGAACATGCGCGCCGTCGGGTCAATCTCGCCGCGCCACGGGAGGATCTGGAAGGTCGCGGGGTCGGGATGCGCGAGCATGTCGGCCTCGAAGGCGCGCGTGAAGCCCTCGATCGCGGAGCCGTCGAAACCGAGCCCCTCCGCGAAGGCACCCTCGACCTCTGCGGGCGTGATGGCAACACTCTTGAGTGTGCCCACGACATCCGTGAACCACAGTCGCACGAACTTCACACCCCGCTCTTCGATCGTCCGAAGAACGAAGTCGCGCTGCTTGTCCATAACTCCCCTAGGGCCTCTCGCATCGGGTGCCCGCGGCACCCCTCCTAGGCTACTGGCAACCTAGACTGTCGGCATGGCTGTTGAGGCACAGAAGCGCGTTCGAACCCGTCACTTCCAGCGGGCAAAGGAGAACGGGATCAAGATCACCGGCCTCACGAGCTACGACCAGCTCACCGCCGGCATCTTTGACGAGGCCGGGATCGACTTTTTGTTGGTAGGCGATTCGGCCGGTAACAACGTCTACGGTTACGACACCACGTTGCCCGTCTCCACGGACGACCTCATCCCGCTGGCACGAGCGGTGGCCGGCGCAGTGAAGCGCGCGTTTGTGGTCGCGGACATGCCGTTCGGCTCGTACGAGACCGGGCCGGACGAGGCGCTCCACACGGCGTTCCGCTTTATGAAGGAGACGGGCGCCCACGCGGTCAAGCTCGAGGGTGGAGTGCGAAGCGCCGAGCAGATCCGCCGGATCGTGTCAGCGGGCATCCCCGTGATGGCGCACATTGGTTTTACACCGCAGAGCGAGCACGGCCTCGGTGGCCACGTCATCCAGGGCCGTGGGGAGCAGATCACCCAGCTCCTGGCCGACGCCCACGCCGTCGAGGATGCGGGGGCGTTCGCGGTTGTGCTGGAGATGGTGCCGAGCGATGCGGCGGCCCGCGTGACGAGCGAGCTGCGTATCCCCACGATCGGCGTTGGCGCGGGACCCCACGTTGATGGCCAGCTGCTGGTCTGGACGGACTGGGCGGGCTTCACCAAGGGTCGCATCCCGAAGTTCGTGAAGCAGTACGCCAACCTGCGAGCAACGCTGACGGATGCGGTGACCGCGTACCGCGCGGATGTCGAGCAGGGCAGCTACCCCGGCCCCGAACACTCCTACGAGGACTAGGAACACCTCGTGACGGGCGCGGTCCACGTCGGCATGGCCGGATGGGTCTACCCGGCCTGGCGTGGAACCTTTTATCCCCCGGGCACCACCCAGAAGAACGAGCTGGCGTGGGCGAGTCGGGCCGTCACGTCGATCGAGTTGAACGGGTCGTTCTACTCGCTCCAGAAGCCCACGAGCTGGGTGTCGTGGCGGAAGGCCACTCCCGAGACGTTCGTGTTCTCCGTCAAGGCACCTCGGTTTATCACGCACATCCGGCGCCTGGATGACGTGAGCGAACCACTCGCCAACTTCTTTGCGTCGGGGCTCCTGGCGCTGGGACCCAAGCTGGGGCCCATCCTCTGGCAACTCCCTCCCAGCCTCGACTTCGAGCCGTACCTCCTCGAGCGATTCCTCGAGCAGCTCCCCCACGACACCACGGCGGCGGTCGAACTCGCGCACCAACGTGGAGCACGGATGACGGGCAAGGAGTACCTCGAGACCGACGCCGTGCGCGCCGTGCGCCACGCCATCGAGGTCCGTCATTCGAGTTTTTTGGGTCCGGGATTTGTGGACCTCGCTCGCGCACACAACGTGGCGATCGTCTACGGAGACTCGGCCGGAAAGTGGCCGGTGATCGACGAGGTGACAGCCGACTTTCGTTACACCCGCCTCCACGCCGACACGAAGAAGTACCCGGACGGGGCGTACGGGCCCGCGGACATCGACGCGTGGGCAACCACGATCAAGGGCTGGCAGGCGACCGGTCTCGACGCCTACGTGTACTTCGACAACGACTCGAAGGTCCGAGCCCCCATCGACGCGATGTCGCTCCTCGAGAAGCTGGGGAGCTCAGGTGAGAACTAGGAATTGTCCCAGTCGGATGCTTCCTCCTGCGCCCACTTGCGCGCGCGTTCCGCGATGATCTCGGGGGCGCGAGCCGCGTCCTCCTTGGTCGCGAAGGGTCCGTCCCGATCGGTGGCGAGGGACTGCGGCCCCTCCTCCACCTCGCCCGTCACGTGGTTGTACCACCATTCGGTCATGTGCACCTCCGTGGATTGTCTGAGCCAAGGCTAGGACATCTGGGCCAACTGGATGAGGTTTCCGCAGGTGTCATCCAGAGTGGCGATCGTGACCGGCCCCATGGCGGTCGGTGGCTGAACAAAAACCACACCGAGGCCAGAAAGCCGCTCGTACTCCGCGGTGATGTCGTCGACGCCAAAGCTCGCGACCGGGATGCCGTCGCGGGTGAGTGCTGCCTGGTACGCCTTGGCCGCCGGGTGCTCGTCTGGCTCGAGGAGCAGCTCCACGTCGTTCGTGGAGCCCACCACCGTCAACCACCGGTGCTCCCCCACGGGCACGTCATTTTTGGTGGTGAACCCCAGAACGTCGGTGTAGAAGGCATGAGCCTTGGCCTGGTCACTGACAAACACGGACGTGGTGGTGATGAAGATGCTCATGACTGTGACTCCTTGCTGATCGAATCGATCCATCGGCGGGCGTCGGCCAGCGCGTGGGTGTCGAGGTGGTGGATGGTGGTCCGCCCGACGGTGTGGACCGAAACCAGTCCCGCCTCGCGCAACACCACGATGTGTTTCGACACGGCCTGCCGACTCATCGACATTCCCCGCTCGGTGATCAGGCGCACACACAACTCAAAAAGTGTCTGATCGTTCCGCGCCGCGAGATCCTCAAGCAGGGCCCGGCGAACCGGGTCCGCGATGGCCTTCAGGACCGCGTCCACGGCTCCAGAATAGGCAACCCAATGGTTGCCAGTCAAGTGCCGATAGGATGGGCGACATGCCCCGGGATGCACACGGCCACCTTGTCGCGGGCCGGGTTTCCCCCCAGCGTTCCGTGCCCACGTCCATCCCCCGGCCCGAGTACGTCGGACGCCCCGCTCCGCGGGAGTTCACGGGCAGTGACGTCTACTCGGCGGAGTCCATCGAGCTCATTCGCGAGTCTGGCAGGATCGCGGCCCGTGCCGTCGAACTCGTGGGCGAGGCGATCCGCCCCGGAGTCACTACCAACGAGCTCGACGTGCTCGCCCATGACTTCATCGTGGCCCAGGGCGCATATCCGTCGACGGTCGGCTACCGGGGGTTTCCCAAGGCGGTCTGCACGAGCATCAACGAAGTGATCTGCCACGGCATCCCCGATGACACGGTTCTCGTTGACGGCGACATCATCAACATCGACATCACAGCCTTCAAGCACGGTGTTCACGGGGATCTCAGCAAGACCTTTGTGGTGGGTTCCGCGCCACAAGCCGTTGTCGATCTAGTCGATCGCACGCGGGAGGCCATGAACCGAGGCATCAAGGCCGTCGCACCGGGCCGCCAGATCAACGTCATCGGCCGAGCGATCGAGTCCTACGCCAAGCGGTTTGGCTACGGGGTCGTTCGCGACTTCACCGGCCACGGCGTCGGCGAGGCCTTCCACTCGGGGCTGATCATCCCGCACTACGACCCTTCACCCGGGTTCGATCGGGTGATGGAGGTCGGCATGGTCTTTACGATCGAGCCGATGCTGACCATGGGCACCCCGGAGGCCCCGGGAAGCGTCGCCTGGGACATCTGGCCCGATGATTGGACCGTCACAACCCGCGACAAGTCCCTCACCGCCCAGTTCGAACACACCCTTGTTGTCACCGAGCGTGGTGCCGACATCCTCACCCTCCCGTAAGGACCCACAGCATGCGCAAGGCACTCGGCGTCGACATCGGCGGAACCGGAATCAAGGCAGCGATTGTCGACACCGACACCGGCGAGCTCGTGAGTGACCGTATCAAGCTCCCGACGCCTCCCGGCGGTGAGCCCGACGACATCATCGCCACCGTCGTGACCCTGATCGAGCGACTGGGGGGCCTCGAGGCCGACGTGCCCATCGGGGTCTGTTTTCCGGCGATCGTGCGCAACGGTCGAACGATGTCGGCGGCAAACGTGTCCAAGAAGTGGATTGGGCTAGACGCCGAGAAGCTGTTCGAGAAGGCGCTCGGACGCGACATCCACTTCGTTAATGACGCGGATGCCGCTGGGTACGCCGAGGCACGATACGGCGCCGCCAAGGGGGTGCCAGGACTCGTCCTGCTCACGACACTCGGCACGGGTATTGGCAGCGCGCTGATCTACAACGGCGTGCTCGTGCCGAACTCGGAGCTGGGACACCTCCAGCTTCGGGGCAAGGACGCCGAGAAGCGTGCCTCCTACTCGGCCAAGGAGCGCGGACGGCTCTCGTGGAAGGCGTGGGCCAAGCGTCTCCAGACCTACTACACCCACCTTGAGTCGCTGTTCTCCCCCGACCTGTTCATTGTGGGTGGTGGTGTGTCGAAGAGCTACGAGGAGTTCCTTCCGCTCCTGAAACTCGACACCCCGATCATCCCTGCGGTTCACCGCAACAATGCGGGAATCCTCGGGGCCGCAGCCCTCGCCGCCCAGCCCTAGCGGGTCGCCTCAACGATCGTGACGCCGAGGTCGGCGTCGTGGTGGATGCGCGGCATCAGGCCTACCTCGCGCATCATCCCCGCGACCCCCGGCGCCTGCGCCTCGCCGACCTCCGTCACAAACGCACCCTGGGGTGCGAGCCAGGCCGGGGCGTCCACGATCGCACGCCGGAGTACCGACAGACCATCCACTCCTCCGTCGAGGGCGACGGATGATTCAAAGTCTCGGGCCTCGTGCGGCAAGAAATCGAGCTCCCCGGTGGGCACGTAGGGCGCGACGATCACGATGAGATCGACGTGCCCGCGTTGCTCGGAGGGCAGGGCATCGTAGAGGTCGCCGGTGTGGAGCCCAGCATCCCGTCCCGCCAGGGTCCGCCTGGCGTTGGCGACGGCGGCCGGGTCGAGATCACATGCGATCAGCCTCGCTCCGGGAACCCGCGCGAGGAGCGCTGCGCCGACCGCGCCGGTGCCACAGCACAGGTCGAGCACCAGTGCCCCCGGGGTCAGTCGCTCCGCGGCACGCGCCACGAGGTGCTCGGTTCGCGGGCGAGGGACGAAGACCCCGTGGTCAACAGGAACACGGAGGCCGTCGAACAACGCCCACCCGAGCACGTGTTCCAGCGGAACCCCTGATACCCGCTCGGCGACCCGGCGCTCGAGCTCCTCGTCGGAGTCGGTCGACGAGATGAGGAGTGCCGCTTCATCCTCGGCGAAAACGCAGCCGGCGGCACGAAGGCGTGCGGTCACCTCGGCGCGACGCTCCGCGGGCCCGGCGCCTGAATTCACCACACCGAACCCTACCGCCGTTGAGGAATCGCACGAGAGTGGGCCACCGCCGTAAGGATTCCGTTAGGACCGCTCGAGCGTGCCATCCACGGGCGTTTACTGGCTCCCATCACTGTTCCACCGCGCCCGTGCAGGCGCCTTCGAAGGGGAAAGAGTCCTAGCCGTGCTCGACATCGTTTATGTTGCCGCCATCATCGCGCTGATCGCGCTGGTGGCCCTGGTCGGCAAGGGGGTGGAACGCCTGTGATGGTCATCGGAATTATCAGCGTCGTTCTGGGCCTTGCCGCAATTGGCTACCTCGTCGTGGCCCTCGTGAGGCCGGAGCGATTCTGATGGACACAAATATCTGGTTCTTCGTGGCACAACTGGCCACGGTTGCACTCATCCTCGCGGCGATCCACGTTCCGCTCGGCAACTACATGGCCCGCGTCTTCTCGTCGAGCAAGGACCTCGCGGTTGAGCGTGGCTTCTACCGGCTCATCGGCGTTGATTCCGGCTCCGCGCAGTCGTGGGGTTCATACCTGCGCTCGGTGCTCGCATTTTCCGCGATTGGAATCCTGATCGTGTACGCCCTCCAACGCACGCAGCAGTTGCTGCCACTGTCACTGGGTCTGCCGGCAACCAGCGAGCCCCTCGCGTTCAACACCGCAGTCTCGTTTGTCACGAACACCAACTGGCAGAGCTACTCGCCGGAACTGACACTCGGTTACACGGTGCAGGCCGCAGGACTCGCGGTCCAGAACTTTGTCTCGGCGGCCGTGGGCATCGCGATCGCCGTCGCGCTGATGCGTGGCTTCGCGCTTCGCCTGAGTGGCACCATTGGCAACTTCTGGGTTGACCTCACGCGCGCCGTGGTTCGAGTCCTGCTGCCCTTCGCGGTGGTCGCGGCTGTCGTTTTTCTTGCAGGAGGTGTCGTCCAGAACCTCGCGGGGTTCCAGGAGGTGAGCACGCTGACCGGAGGCACGCAGGTCCTTCCCGGTGGCCCCGTGGCATCCCAGGAGGCAATCAAGATCCTCGGCACGAACGGAGGTGGGTTCTTCAACGCCAACTCGGCCCACCCCTTCGAGAACCCCACCCCGTGGACGAGCCTCGTGACCATCCTGCTGATGCTCGCGATCCCGTTCTCCCTCCCTCGCACGTTCGGAAAGATCGTGGGCGACCCTCGGCAGGGAACTGCCATCGCCGCGGTCATGGCCGTGTTGTTTGTCGCCTCGGTCTCCCTGATGACCTGGGCCGAACTCGCGGGTGCAGGCACCGCACCGCAGCTCGCGGGTGCGGCGATGGAGGGCAAGGAGACCCGCTTCGGCATCATCGGCTCGACCCTGTTCGGAACAACGTCCACGATCACCTCCACAGGCGCCGTGAACTCGATGCACGACAGCTACACGTCGTTGGGCGGCGGAATGGCCCTCGTGAACATGATGCTCGGGGAGGTCGCTCCGGGCGGCGTCGGCGCGGGAATCTACGGCATGCTCGTTGTTGCCATCATTGCGGTGTTCATCGCCGGCCTGATGGTTGGCCGGACCCCCGAGTATCTCGGCAAAAAGATCGGCAGGCGCGAGGTTACACTCGCGAGCCTGTACATCCTCATCACGCCCACGCTCGTACTGGTGGGTACCGCGCTCAGCTTTGCGATACCTGCGGTGCGCGAGGACGTCGAGACCGTCTCGATCTGGAACCCCGGGATTCATGGCTTCAGCGAGGTGTTGTATGCCTTCACCTCGGCGGCGAACAACAACGGATCCGCATTCGCGGGGCTCACCGCGAACACTCCGTGGCTTAACACGGCGCTGGGTGTCGCGATGCTCCTCGGGCGATTCCTGCCAATCGTGTTTGTCCTGGCACTGGCGGGTTCCCTCGCCGCGCAGGATGTTGTTCCGCCGACCGCGGGCACGCTGCCCACTCATCGACCCCAGTTTGTGGGCCTCCTGGTGGGCACGGTCATCATCGTGTCTGCCCTCACCTATTTCCCCGTTCTCGCGCTAGGTCCCCTGGCGGAAGGGCTGCAGTAACCATGAACACCTTTATCACCGCTCTCCCCGGAGCGTTTCGCAAGCTAGATCCGCGCGAGATGTGGCGCAATCCCGTGATGTTTATCGTCGAGGTGGGCGCGGCCCTCGCGACCGTCATCGCCATTGTCCAGCCGATCCTTGGTGAGCCGGATGCTGCGCCGTTTTTTACCGGCGCCATCGCCCTCTGGCTGTGGGCGACCGTGCTGTTCGCGAATCTCGCTGAGTCGGTCGCGGAGGGCCGCGGCAAGGCACAGGCCGCGAGCCTGCGACAGACGCGCACATCGACGATCGCCCACCGCGTGGGTGGCCCGGACGCACCGACCGCAACCACCCGTGCCGACGATGTCGCCTCATCCGAGCTTCGTGTTGGGGACTATGTGCTCGTCTCGACGGGGGAAATCATCCCGGGCGATGGAGACATTGTCTGGGGTATTGCCTCGGTCGACGAGTCGGCCATTACCGGCGAATCCGCACCGGTCATTCGGGAACACGGGGGTGACCGCAGCGCCGTGACAGGGGGCACGCGGGTCCTGTCTGACCAGATCGTGGTGCGCATCACGTCCCGCCCCGGCGAGACCTTCGTCGACCGGATGATTCGCCTCGTCGAGGGCGCGTCTCGCCAGAAGACGCCCAACGAGATTGCCCTGAACATCCTGCTGGCCACCCTCACGATCGTGTTTCTGGTAGTCGTCCTGACCCTGAACCCGCTTGCCAGCTATGCGGGCGGCACCGTCGCGATACCGGTGTTGATCGCACTGCTGGTCACGCTCATCCCCACCACAATTGGTGCCCTGCTGAGCGCCATCGGAATCGCCGGCATGGACCGCCTCGTCCAGCACAACGTTCTGGCCATGTCGGGGCGCGCCGTCGAGGCGGCCGGGGATGTCACGACTCTCCTGCTCGACAAGACGGGAACCATCACGTACGGCAACCGCCGGGCCACCGAGTTCGTCGCGGTCGCCACGAGCGAGCGGGACGAGCTGATCACGGCGGCGCGCCTGTCGTCGCTGGCGGATCCGACCCCCGAGGGGAACTCGATCGTTGATCTTGCCACCCAGCTGACCGGCACCCACGCCGAGCTTCCTGCTGGCGCCGTTACGGTCCCGTTCACCGCGCAGACACGAATGAGTGGCCTCGACCTTGCCGACGGCACCCAGGTGCGCAAGGGTGCGGGCTCCATGATCGCCTCGTGGGTGGGGGCCGTCCCACCGGACCTCGAGTCACTCGTGACCACAATCTCGGAGTCCGGCGGTACGCCCCTTGTGGTTGCCACCCGTGATCCCGCCGGCACCGCTCGGGTACTCGGGGTGGTGCATCTGAAGGACATCGTGAAGGACGGCCTCCGCGAGCGGTTCGCGGAACTCCGGGCGATGGGCATCCGCACGGTCATGATCACGGGCGATAACCCGCTCACGGCGAAGGCGATCGCGGCGGAGGCCGGGGTCGACGACTTCCTCGCCGAGGCAACACCGGAGGACAAGCTCGAGCTCATCCGTCGCGAGCAGGCCGGCGGCAACCTGGTGGCGATGACCGGGGACGGCACCAACGACGCACCGGCCCTCGCTCAGGCCGACGTGGGGGTTGCGATGAACACGGGCACGTCGGCGGCGAAGGAGGCCGGCAACATGGTCGATCTCGACTCCGACCCCACCAAGCTGATCGACATTGTCCGTATTGGCAAACAGCTGCTGATCACGCGGGGGTCGCTCACCACCTTCTCGATTGCCAACGACGTCGCCAAGTACTTCGCGATCATCCCGGCGATGTTTGCTGCGGTGTTCCCGGGGCTTGCCGTCCTCAACATCATGGGACTGCACTCGCCCTCCTCCGCCATCCTCAGCGCGATCATCTTCAACGCGCTCGTGATCGTGGTCCTCATTCCGCTCGCACTCCGTGGAGTTGCGTACCGCCCCGTCTCGGCAAGTCGTCTGCTGAGCAGGAATCTGGCGATCTACGGCCTCGGTGGGCTCATCGCACCCTTTATTGGCATCAAGCTCATCGACCTCGTCGTGAGCCTTATCCCGGGCTTCTAGGCCCACCCTCAGGACAGGAGAGATCGACAATGACACGGCAGACGTGGACAGCAATTCGGGCGATGGTGGTGTTTACCATCGCACTCGGGCTGGTCTATCCGCTGGCGATTCTGGGCATCGGGCAGCTGTTTTTCCCCAGCCAGGCCAATGGCTCGCTCGTCACGCTTGAGGGCGAGGTCGTGGGCTCATCCCTGATCGGGCAGCCCTTCACTGATGCGGATGGCGCACCACTGCCGGAGTGGTTCCAGTCGCGGCCCTCCGCGGCGGGCTCCGGCTACGACGGTGGCGCATCCAGCGGTTCCAACTGGGGGCCGGAGAATCCCGACCTCGTTGCGGCGATTGGTGACCGGCAGGCGACGATCGAGGCACTGGATGGGGCGCCTGTGGATGAGATCCCGGCCGACGCGGTCACGGCCTCTGCGTCCGGACTCGACCCCCACATCAGTCCCGAGTACGCCCTGCTCCAGGTGCCGCGCGTCGCGGCCGCGCGAGGGCTTGATCCTCAGGCCGTGACGGATCTCGTGGAGTCTATGATTCAGGGACGTGACCTCGGCTACCTTGGTGAGCCCACCGTCAACGTGCTTCGACTGAACATCGCGCTCGCGGGAATGGACTAGCTGATGACCAGGGGACGGCTCCGGGTGATGCTCGGCGCCGCTCCCGGCGTCGGCAAGACCTACGCGATGCTTGAGGAAGGTCGCCGACTTCAGGCCGCAGGCAAGGACGTGGTGGTTGCCATCGTCGAGACCCACGGTCGGTCTGCGACGGCTGCGCTGGTTGCCGGGATGGAGGTCATTCCTCGTCGCACCTCGGAACACCGAGGGGTGCAGCTGGCCGAACTCGATGTTGACGCCGTGGTGGCTCGTCACCCGGACGTCGCACTAGTCGACGAGCTCGCTCACACGAACGCACCGGGCTCAGCCCAGCCCAAGCGCTGGAACGACGTCGAGACCCTGCTCGCAGCGGGTATCGACGTGATCTCGACAGTGAACATCCAACACATCGAGTCCCTGAATGACGTCGTGCGACAGATCACGGGGGTGGTCCAACGCGAGACAATTCCTGACTCGGT
The DNA here is from genome assembly GCA_965279605.1 of Rhodoglobus sp. GTDB lineage: Bacteria > Actinomycetota > Actinomycetes > Actinomycetales > Microbacteriaceae > Rhodoglobus. Next base: position 263,573 of record CBDIIE010000017.1, on the reverse strand, counting down.
GCTGCGGGACGCGGATCAGGTGGAGCTCGTTGATCTCGCGCCTCAGGCGCTTCGTGACCGCCTGGGCGAGGGTCTCGTGTATCCCGCCGCGCGAGTTGATGCCGCGCTGAGTAACTACTTTCGCCTGGGCAACCTCACGGCGTTGCGCGAACTGGCTCTGCTCTGGCTGGCCGACGAGGTGGACTCGGCCCTCAAGCGCTACCGCGCCGAGAAGGGCATCGAGAACGTCTGGAACGCGCGCGAACGAGTTGTTGTCGCACTCACCGGCGGCAAGGAAGGCGACACGCTGCTTCGCCGGGGAGCACGGATCGCCAGCCGCTCGAGCGGGGGTGAGCTGTTCGCGGTCCACGTAACGAGCCCGGATGGCCTCGCGCGCCCACATCCCGAGATCCTCAATGACCAGCGCGCGCTCGTCGAGTCCCTCGGCGGGACGTACCACCAGGTTGTCGGCCAGCAGATCCCTCGAGCGCTCGTCGAGTTCGCGCGCAGCGTGGACGCCACCCAGCTGGTAATTGGCGTGAGCCGTCGCAGCGCGCTCTCCCGCCTGATCGGAGGCCCCGGAACGGCCGCGACGGTCATCCGGGAGGCGGGCGAGATCGACGTGCACATCGTCTCGCACGACGAGGCGGGCAGTCGGACCCTCCCCGCGTTGGGTGGCGCGCTCTCGGCACGTCGACGCCTCGTGGGGTTTGTTATGGCCCTTCTGGGTTTGCCGCTCCTGACGTGGACACTCAGCACGATACGCAGCGAGGAATCAATCACCAGCGATGTGCTGGCGTTCCAGCTACTCGTGGTTGTTGTTGCGCTGGTGGGTGGAATCTGGCCCGCGCTGGTGGCCGCGTTCGGCGCGGGACTCCTGATCAACGTCTTTTTTGTCGAACCGTTGTACACGATCACCATCGCCGAGCCCCGAAATCTCGTCGCGCTTGTGATCTTTGTGATTGTGGCGGTGCTCGTGAGTATTGTCGTTGACCTCGCCGCTCGCAGGTCGCGCGCTGCGGTCCGGGCGGCCGCCGAGTCGGCCACGCTGTCCAGCATCGCCGGAAGTGTCCTGGCTGGTCAGGATGCGCTCGCGGCACTCGTCGGGCATCTCCGCGAGTCGTTGGGCATGACAAGCGTCATCTTGCGATCTCGGGGCACCCTGCTGCAGTCGGCGACGGATGCATCGCGCGCGCACGACGATGACATCGAGACCACTCTGCCGGTCGGCGACCACGCATCCCTGTACCTCCGAGGACCGGACCTTGCGGCATCGGACCGGCGCATCCTCGGCGCGTTTATCTCCCAGATCGACGCGAGCCTCACGCAGCGGGAACTCGCGAGCGAGGCCGCCCAGATGAGACCCGTCGCGGAGGCCGATCGGCTCCGTACGGCACTGCTCGCGGCCGTCGGGCACGACCTGCGGCGGCCGCTCGCGGCGGCGACCGCCGCGGTGTCGGCGCTGCGTGCATCCGACGTCAAACTCAGCCCCAGCGACCAAAACGAACTTCTGGCCGCCGCGGAGGAATCACTCGAGGCACTGGCCGCTCTCGTAACCAACCTGCTCGACGCCAGCCGCCTCCAGGCCGGCGTCCTGGGGGTGCGTCTGGAAGCCGTCTCCCTCGATGACGCCATTGGCGGCGCGCTGGACGAGCTCTCCCTCTCCCCCGGTTCGGTGCGCCTCGAGCGTGATCCCACGGTTCCTCCCGTGACAGCCGACCGTGTGCTTCTCCAGCGGGTGGTGGTCAACCTGCTCACGAACGCCCTCCGCTACTCTCGGGACTCAGTCCCCACCATCTCGACAAGCTCGTTCGGGGACCGGGTACAACTGCGCGTCATCGACACCGGCCCGGGTATCCCTCCCGAACGACGGGATGATGTCTTTGTGGCATTTCAGAGACTGGGAGACACGGACAACACCTCCGGCGTGGGGCTGGGACTCGCCCTCTCTCGGGGGTTCGTCGAGGCCATGGGCGGCACGATCGAGCCCGAGGACACACCGGGCGGTGGCGTGACGATGGTCGTTGAGCTTGCCCGCGCCGAGGTGGCGGCATGAAGATTCTGGTCGCCGACGATGACCCGCAGATGCTTCGTGCCCTGCGGATCACTCTCGCCGCGCGCGGCTACGAGGTGGTGACGGCCAGCGACGGAACCACCGCCCTCGACGCTGCCATTTCGAGCCACCCCGACGTTGTTGTTCTGGACCTCGGGATGCCCGGCCTCACCGGACTCGAGGTGATCCAGGCTCTGCGCGGCTGGACCCAGGTCCCGATCCTGGTGGTCTCCGGTCGCAGCGAAAGCTGGGACAAGGTTGAGGCCCTGGATGCGGGTGCCGACGACTACGTGACCAAACCGTTCTCGGCCGACGAACTGCTCGCACGCGTGCGTGCGCTCTCGCGTCGTACGCCCAGTGCGGCGGACGAGCCCGTCGTGACGTTCGGCGACGTTACGGTTGACCTTTCGGCGCGCTCGATCACCCGGGGGCCGAACCACGTGAGGCTCACCCCCACCGAGTGGCGGATTCTCGAGGTGCTCCTGCGTAACCACGGCAAACTCGTCACGCGCGAGACACTTTTGCGCGAGGTCTGGGGGCCGCAGTACACGACCGACACGGGGTACTTGCGACTGTATCTCTCACAGCTGCGCAAGAAGTTGGAGCCGGACCCGTCAACACCGCAGTTCCTGCTCACCGAGGCGGGAATGGGCTACCGGTTTGACGCGAAGGGCGCCGGGCCGCGCTAGGTCGTCACGCTAATCGCGAACCCAGAGAAGATGGTGCCGACAAAAATGGCACCCTGGATGATCCCGCCAATGCCGCTGAAAATGCCCAGCACGAGGCCGATGATCGCGAGCGTGCGCAACGTCGTGGTCTGGCCAGCGGCGCTGAGTTCGCGTGCCTTGGCGAGGCCCTTGATCGAAAAAACAACGGCAAGGATGCTCGGCACCAGAAGCACGTTGAACAGCATCGCCACGATCCCGGCGACCAGGCCGTTGAAGGCCATGGGGTTCACCCGCGCGTTGAGCGTGATCGTGGACGCCGACACGACACCGGCACCGGGTGGTCCGTACGTGTTGGGAGCCTGCGGGGCGGGATTGGTGGCGGAATAGACGACACCGACGGGAGGCGCCACGGACGAAGCCTGCGGAGGTGAGGCGGGAGCGGGAGCGGATGGGGCTCCCGCAGCGGGCACTGCGCCGCGACGTGCGTCACTCCACCCCGCACCGTTCCACCAGCGCTCGCCGGGCGCGCCATCCGGGTCGGGATACCAGCCAGCGGATCGTGTGACGTCGCTCATGCAGCGATTCTAGGGTCGCGCGGGTGCCGCGGAGAGAATGGGCCGGCTGGTACGCCGGGTTCTGTTCACACCCGAGGGTGCTGGACGGCCATCTATCTACGACGTACGTTGCCGCACGCCTCTAGCGGTCTACCCGGAAGCTGAGCGGGCCGCTCGTAACGCTTCCTGTCTGACCTTGCTCCGGACGAGGTTTACCTAGCCGACCACGTCGCCGTGGTCGCTGGTGGTCTCTTACACCACCGTTTCACCCTTACTCGCGCCTTGCGACGCGGGCGGTCTACTTTCTGTTGCACTGTTCTCGCGGGTTACCCCGGGTGGGTGTTACCCACCGCCCTGCCCTGTGGAGCCCGGACGTTCCTCGACCGTGCGTGCCCCGAGGGGAACGCACAGGCGCGGCCGTCTTGCCGACCCATTCTTCCGTGAAGTCTACGCGGGGCCCTGTCCGAAGTCGGACCCGAGATCCATCGCGAGGTTCGCGAGTTTGTCGGCACGGGAGTTCTCAAGTCGTGGGATCCACTCGAATCGAACGGGTGTACCGGTGAGGAGCTCGCGGGCCTCGGCCGCAAGATCCGCCATGTCCGGGTGCTTGATCTTCCACCGACCCGACATCTGCTCGACAACAAGTTTCGAGTCCATCCGCACGTGGAGTTCGGCATCCGGGTCGATCTGAAGCGCACGACGCACACCCGCGATCATCGCCTTGTACTCGGCGACGTTGTTCGAGGCGATGCCCCCGTAGAGTCCGATCTCGGCGAGAATCTCGCCCGACGCCTGATCGATGACAACGGCACCACTTCCGGATCGGCCCGGGTTGCCCCGAGAGCCGCCGTCCGCCTCGATCACCAGGACGCGCGGCACTACAGCCCCGATTCGCTGGTGCGCACGAGGATCGCGTCACTCGACGGGCAGATCAGCACGTCGTCGGGCGCCGCCGCCCGGATCTTCTGCAGCTCGTCCTCGAGCAGCTTCACGCCGGATGCCTTCGACACCCCGTGCTGCAGCAGCGAGGCACCCGTGCCGTAGCGAGCGCGCTGCTTCTCGTAGAGGGCAAGCAGATCGGCGGGAACCTTGCCCTCGATCGTTCGACGACCGGCTGCGGCGGTGTTGCGCTCGCCCGTGATCGTCGCGAGGGCCGCATCCCGGGCCGCCTCGGTCTCGGCGATCGACGACAGGACACGTTCCAGTTCGGCAGTGGTCGACGCCGCCGCGGCCTGCTGCTCCTCGAGGCGCTCCATAACGGTCAGCTCGATCTCCTCAAGGTCGCCGAGCCGCTTGCGCAGGGCGGCGAGCTCCTGCTCGAGGGCCGCAACATCCTTGACGGACGAGCTGGCCTGGAGCCGATCGGAATCGCGCGCGATGCGATCTTCGACGAGCGTGACGTCGGCTTCGATGCGCGAGAGCTCAAGCTGCGTGTCCTCAACGGCGCCGTTCTGCTCGACGAGGGTCACCCGGATCGCGTCGGCCTGGCGTGCGAGATCGCCCAGGGTCACGAGCTCCGGCAGGCTTCGCGCGCGGTGGTCGAGCTGCGCGAGTCGGGTGTCGAGAGCCTGCAAGTCCAGCAGGAGCGCTTGGTCGTCTGGGCTGGCCTTGAGTGCCATAGTGTGTCTCTTCCTGATGCGTCTGTCGTCACTGCGTGACCACAAAGTCCCATGGGTCGGTGCGAATGTCGCTGACGGTAATGGTTACGCCGGGCAACTGGGCGCGAAGTTCGGTTGCTGCCGTGTCGAGCCAGAGCCACTCGCTCGCCCAGTGCGACACGTCAATCAGTGCCGGGCCCACGCCGACCCGGGCGTTCTCGCGGGCCTCCGACGCCGGGTGATGCCGAAGGTCGGAGGTGATGTAGACGTCGGCCGCCAGAACCTCGGGGTCGGCGAGATAGGCGTCCCCCGCTCCGGCACACAACGCGATTGTGCTGACCTGGGCGTCGAAGTCTCCGGCTACGCGGATGCCCGTTGCCGTCGCAGGGAGCAACGCACCCAGGGCGCGCGCGAGGGTTCCGAGGCTGACAGGCTCGGGGAGGTCGCCGACGCGACCGATGCCTCGATCGGGATCAGCCGCAGGCGCCAGAGGCCGGACGTTGAGGAGACCCAGCCGCGACGCGAACGTTGCGGAGGTGCCGGTCGGAACAACGTCGGCGTTCGTGTGAGCCGCAAGAAGCGCGCACTCGGCGCGAATCAGACGCGACAGGAGAGCGCCCTTGTACCGGTCGGCGGCGATGCTTGTAACGCCGCGCAGGAGCAAGGGGTGGTGGACCAGAAGGAGCTGTGCGCCGACCTCGATCGCCTCATCGACGGTGTCGACAACGGCGTCCACCGCCAGGTGAATCGACTCGACGGGGGCGCCCGGTTCACCCGAGACCAGACCAACCGCATCCCACGCCTCGGCACCCGCCACGGGCCACAACCGTTCAACGGTGGCGCGAACATCGGCAACGGTGGGGGTCACCGTGCCAGTCTACGGGCGGTCACGGAACCCGCGTCTCCTCCTGCTTCCTGATCGCGGGGATGCCCGCGACGATGGGGAGCAGAATGCCCAGCGCCAGCGCGACAATCACTCCCACGTCGGTACCCGCGAGGTCACTATCGAGCGGGACGCCCAGAGCGGAGAAGAGATAACCCTGCCAGCCGAGCCAGCTCACGGTTGCTGTGGTGAGGCCCAGGCCAATGGCGGAGATCACGACAAAACCGATCACATTCACCCAGCGCCAGTCGGCATACACGCCGCCGCGTTCTACGAGGGACTGCGACTCGAAGCGACGATTTCGGATCATCGTCTCCGCCGCAAAGATGCCCGCCCACGCTGCGGTGGGCACCGCGATGGTGGTTGCGGCGTCACGGAATAGGTCGGTGAGCCCGCCGGTGACCCCCAAGGTGATCGCGAGCGAGAGGAGGCCGAGGAGAGCCGCAACAACAACGAGTGCCCACTGCCGCGGAAGACGCACACCGAGGGACTGCAAGGCAAAGCCACCCGAGTACATCGTGATGACGATGCCCGAAAGGAGGCTCAGCGTGGTTGCTGCGATGAGGGGAACGGGGTACCACTGGGGCAACATCAGCGCGAGTGTGTCGAGCGGTGACAACACGAATCCACTCGCAATTCCCTCGTTGGATGCCGCGAGCAGGGCACCGTACCCGATCAGCAGGAAGCTGGGCACGGCCGCACCGAACGTGGCCGCCGCCATGGACCCCGCACCGCTGGATCCGGGACGCTGGTATCGGGCCAGGTCCGCGCCGCTCGTGGCCCAGACAAGACCAACGAAGCTGAAGACAAGCACCGCCCCCGTGACCGCCAGGAGCCACGACCCATCCGGAACGGTAAGAGCCGCGGCGATGTCCACGTACTGGTAGGTAAGTGCGATGAACCCCACCACAAGAACCGCGGCAAGGATCGAGAGCACCAGTTGCATCCGCGCGATGAGCGAGTAGCCGGTGAACGCGACGAGCACGGCAATCAGGAACGCGACCGCAAGGGAGATCAGAAGGAGTGTCGCCTCGCCGAATGGTCCCGAGACTTCGGCGCCGACAAGAACAATCGACACCGACGATGCAATGAGCCAGAGCATCACGGCGCCCCAGAACACACGCCCCACGAGGGCAACCAGGGCGGGAAGGATGTTGCCGCGGTGCCCAAAGGTGGCGCGCGAGACGACCATCGTCGGCTGTCCACTTCGTTTGCCAGCGAGGGTGGTGAGCCCCAGGGGCAGGAACGACAGGGCAACTCCCGCGAGCACCGCAACGATCGACTGGCGCAGGCTCATGCCCACGGCAAAAACTGTCGCACCCAGCCCGAGACTTAGCACCGAGGAGTTCGCTGCAAACCACAGCCAGAACAGTCGGGCGGCTCGCCCAACCCGATGGTCGAGTGGGGTGGGCTCGACTCCCGAGCGCTCCACCCGGAAGACCGGCTGTGCCACGGGCTCGTTGTCGATTAGCACAACCTCGTTCTCGGGCACCCGCACGGTCGCGATGGGTCCCGACGGGGGCGAGATGAGCGGAGCCGCAGCCGCGCCCAGTCCCGGGGCCGCGCGGTCGGTCTCGTCGACCACGTCTTCGATTTCTTCCTCGTAGGCGGGTTCCACGATCGAGACCGATCCAGTCTCCGTGGGCACACGCTCACCGGCCGCGAGAGGCATGGGCTCGATAAAGAGGGCCTCGGGCGCGGCATCGTGGGGCGAGGGCGGCTCGGGGTCAAACCGGAAGGGTGGTTCCTCGTCCTCGTCGTCCGGTGTACCGGCGAGCAGGTCATCAAAACTGAACTGCTGGGGTCGTGCGGCCGTTGCAGCCGCCGCGGCCCCAAAGATCGCGGCGTCGAGCGGGTCACCGCCCGTCGAGTCCGGTTCTACGATCTCCGCCTCGATGACGTCCGTATCACCTTGTGCACCGATCACGTCGACCGTCACGGTGTCGCCGTCATCGACCGTGCCATCTGGCTCCGGAGTCTCGCCAAACGTCGGCACCGCGTCAACGAGGGGAGGAAGTGCTGCAGCCTGCGACGGCAAGAGCGGCGGCCCACCAAAAGGCGGGGGTTCGACCAGGGGCGGTGGAGCGAAGGGCGAGGGTTGCTCGGCAGCGGGCTGCTCCTCGGGCTCCGGCTCCACGAGGAACGAATCAAAGGTCACGTCGGATGCCGCAACGGGCACGGGCTCGACGTCAATAACCGGCTCGGCTTCAGCAACCGGCTCCGGCGCCACGATCGGCTCCGCCTCGAGAACGGGCTCTGCCTCGACAACGGGCTCCGCCTCGACAACCGGCTCCGGCGTGAACTCGGGCTCCGGGGACCACGTCGGACTGGGCGCGGGAACATCCCACGCGGGCAGAGGCGGCGGCTCAGCCGCCGCGGCAACGGGCGCTGGTTCCGCGGCTGGCGGCTCCGCAATAACGGGCTCCGCCGCCACGGGCTGCGCGGGGACCACGGTTGGCGCCGGTCCGGGCACTAGGTCCGTGAAGTCCTGACGTGCTTGCTCGACTGCCGCGATCGCGTCTGGCGTCCCCAGGGCGAGCATCGTGCTTTCCCACGCGCTGAAGTCACGGGCATCCTGCTCGCGCAAACGCAACTGGGCTTCGAGCTGCTCGATTCGGGTTCCGGCGTCTTGGTCTTGGCCGAGACTCAGGAGCTCGCTATCGGAGAGGGAGCGGCGGGTGGGCCTCTGAGGTGGGCCTTCCGGCAGGTCGACCGCTTGGGCAGGATCGGGGGCCGGCAGGGAACTCCACGGCGGAGGCGCCGCTACAGTCTCCGCAGGGGCGATCGTCTCTGGAGCGGGCGGCGGCGCGGACTCGAGATCGAGCGGGCGCGGTGTCTCCGGAACGGTGGTCGCCGGGGCCTCGGGGACGACGCCAATGGGTCCCGAGGCTATCCGACCGAGGTCCGCCGCCAGGGCGTTTGCCAGCTCATCGTCGTCGTGGACGATGGGAACATCAGGGGTGGCTGGCGGGTTCGCCGGGGGCGGGGTGAACGTCGATCGACGCGGCCCTGCCGTGGCGAAAGTCGGGTCGAATGAGGTTTCGTCTCGAACCTCGTCGTCGCTTGCCATGCCTCAGATACTAGGCCGACTCGGGTTTGTGACGCGGTTGACGGGCCGTAGCGAGCACAGTTACCGCAACCACAATGAGGGCAAGCCCGACCCACGCGATCGCGCCGAGCCGCTCCCCCACAACGAGCACGGCGAGCAGGGTCGCGACAAATGGCTCCAGCAAGGTGATGGTGGTGGCGGTGCTGCTGCGTAGCGTCCGCATGCCGATTCCAAACAGCAGATAGGCGACGAACATGGGCCCAAGGGCGAGATAGGCCGCGATACCGACGGTCGTTGCCGACTGGAGCAGCGGACCACCCAGCACAACAAGTACCGGGAGCAACACGATCGCGCCCAGCCCAAACATTCCGCCCATCACGCCTCGAGCGGGCTGGCCGGTGCGGATCGCCCGGCTCGACGCGTACGTGTAGAGCGCGTAGGCAAATCCGGCGAGGACTCCACACAGGATGCCCGGCACAACACCGCCGCCGGTCGCCCCGGCCCCGTGCCCGCCGAGGGCCAGCAGCGCAACTCCCACTACGGCCGCCGCCGTACAGACCAGCCACAGGCGCGAGAGGGGACGTCGCTCGATTACCCATTCCAATAGCGCGGCGAACACGGGGCCGGTGCCCAACGACACCACGTTGCCGATCGCGACTCCGGCGAGATCCATCGACAGGTAGAAGGCCAGCGGATACACCACAACACCCACCGCGCCGATGAGCAACCACCGGCGACTTGTCGCCTCGCGGATCGCAGCCCACGAGGTCCGGGCCGAAACGACGAAGAGCAACACACCGCCGACGGCCATGGTCGAGGCGCCGATTGCCAGAGGGCTCACCGAGTCCGGCATAAAACTTGCCGCCGTGCCCGTCGTACCCCAGAGCAGAGAGGCGAGGACTAGAGCCCATGCGCCCGTGTTGCCGGGGGCCGCGGTCGTGGTCACTGGATGAGGCTACCTGCTCCCCATCACCGCCCCGACAATCAGGACCAGCCCCGACACGAGAAGCCATGCCGACCAGAGGACGTAGGCGATCGGCGTCACGGCCCCTGCCAGTCGCCAGCCATCACTTTCGAACGGCCCCACGAACTCGAGACTGCAGAGCGCGAGCACGGTGCCGATGGTGAGGCCGGCGATCCCGAGCCACGTGGGGAACATGGCACCCTGCAGCATCGCCACTCCCACAAGCACACTCCAGGTTCCTGTCAGCAGGTACCCGAGGTGCTCGCCCACGGCAACTCCGAGGAATCTGTTCAACGACTGGAAGACAACATCGATGGCTTCGGCGCGCGCCGGCGTGGCGCTGTGTGCCTCCCGGGCGAGGTAGGGCACAAGAAACGGCCATCGAATGAGACCGAGGAACTGCACAACGGCCGCGAGCACCCCGACCGTCGTTCCGACCGCAACCAGCGTCGGGTTGGCCTCCTCGAGCGTTGACCCCACGAGCACAACGGCGGGCGCAAAGACGACAGCGCTGAGCGCAAAAGCCCACCACGTCACCAAAAGGCGGGTTCCTCCTGCGCGGAATCGAGCGAGAACATCCGACGTGGGGTGGCGGAGCACGTCGGGGTACTCAAACAGGCGAGCCAGGAGGGCGAAGAGTGTGTTAAAGGCGACGGGGAGCACAACAAGCAGAACGCCGGTCACGAGTGTCACGCGTGCACCCCCTCCCCGTTCGCGGTGCCAGAGTGCCGAGCCCCCAGGAGCCCACGGAGCACGGCCGCACCCACGATCACCACGAGGGCCGCACCGCTCAGGCCGAACGTGATGTACCCCCGATTCTCGTCAACGATCACAACGGCGCTGATGATCCAGGCGACGGACCACGTGAGTGCGACCGTCCCCATCCACGCGAGCACTCGAGGCAGATCAACGCGCAATACGAGGGCTTGGGCGAGCCCCACGGCGGTTCCCGCCACGGCACCGAAGGTGGCGAGGGCGGTCGCCGTGGTGGACCCACCAATGACGATCGACCCCAGCGCCGCTCCCACGGCAAAGGCGGCCGCCGTCACCACAACCCAGATGGCGCCGACCCGTGGGCGAAGCGCGAGCCACTGGGCCACACCGAGCACGGAGCCCGCAACAACACCGGCGACGGCGGCGGCGAGTGGGCCGGAGGTGACACTGACGAACTGAATGGCAATGAGCCCGCCGATCGGATAGGCAACGATCGTGGCGAGCCAACGGAGAGGCGACATGGTGCCCTTTCTGGTTAACGTACGTCGTACGCTACAGGTAATGTACACTGTACGCAATGACCGAATCACGAGGACGCCGAGAGCGCAGCTCGCTGGGCGCAGACGAGATCCTGGCCGCGTCGGAACGGGTCGCCGAGGAGGGGTTCGAGGCACTCACCATGCGCGCGGTAGCGAGCGAGTTAAGGTCGGCGCCCATGTCTCTCTATCGCTACTTCCCCACGAAGGATGACCTGGTCGCGGCATTGCTCGACCGGGTGCTTCAGCGGGTCGCCCTCGATCCGCCCACCACGGACTGGGCCAACGATCTTGAACGTTTTGCCCGGGCTCACCGACGTGTCCTCTCGGATCACCCGTGGGCGATCCGAGCCCTCTTTGCCCGCCCCGATCCGGGACCCGGAGCCGCGCTCGTCGCCGAACATGCGCTGGCAATCCTGGCTCGGGGCGGGCGCACCGGACGGGATGCCGTGGCCGGCTTCAGCGCGATCCTCGCCCTCAACTATGGCTGGGCGGCGTTCGACTCGCCCGACCGCACCGAACAGGAAATTCTCGATGGGATGCTTGGCCTACCGGCCGAGCACTTTCCGCACACTCGAGCGGTTGCTGAGCCACTCAGCCAATACTCAAGCGACGACAACTACTCCCGCGCCCTGCGGATCACCATCGACGGGATCACGGGCGCGGTTTAACCGCGAGCTGCCACTCCCCAGAAGAGTGGGCCCTACCGGGCTCGAACCGATGACATCCACGGTGTAAACGTGGCGCTCTACCAACTGAGCTAAAGGCCCCTGTTCCGGCATGCCGGAACAACGCCCTGTAATGGTACAGGCATACACTTCCCGACATGGTCGCTCGTACGAGAATTCCGCAGGGCGAGCATCCGCTGCCCGTTGTTGTCGCCTCCGTTATTGCGCTCGGCTCGTACCTGTTTTTGCCCGAGCAGGTGCGATTCCTGCCGTTCTGGGTGGTGCCCGCGGTGGGGCTAGGCATGATCATTCCGCTGCTCGTCGTCAACCGTCTCACGCATCAGCCCGAGCAGTCGTGGGCGCGCTGGATTTCGATCGGGTTCGCGGTGGGGCTTGCGGTGGTCAACCAGGTGTACGTGGTCCGGGTGATCATCGAGCTCGTCGGGGGCCGAGCATCCAGCGGGAGTGTTCTCCTGGTTACTCTGTCGGTCTGGGTGACGAACGTGATCGCCTACAGCCTCGTGTACTGGGAGCTCGACGAGGGTGGACCCGTTCAGCGCCGCATCGGTTCGGCGGGCGCACTTAAGCACTTTCGATTCCCGCAACAGGAGAACCACGACAGCCTGTGGAAGCCCGGTTACATCGACTACGCCTACTTCTCGCTGTCGAACATGATGGCCTTCAGCCCCACCGACGCCATGCCACTGACTTGGCAGGCTAAGTCACTGATGGGAGTTCAGGCGCTAACCGGTTTTGTGCTGCTCGCCCTCGTGATCTCGCGGGCGGTCAACATCCTCGGCTAGCTCAGGCGTTCTGGCCCTGGAGCTCTGCAACGGCCTCGCGGTAGGCCTCGAGGGCGCGCGCCTCGCCTGGTGCGGTAATGAAGCTCGCACGGATGACGCCCTGCGCGTCGATAAGGAACGTCGCGCGGTTGGCGAAACCCTTCTCCTCGATGAAGACTCCGTACTCCTTGGCCACGTCGCCGTGGGGCCAGAAGTCGGCGAGGAGCGTGAACTGGTAGCCCTCCTGGTCGGCCCAGGCACGCAGGGTCGCCTTGGAGTCGACCGAGATGCCCATGAGCTCGATACCGGCATCGGTGAAGAGATTCAGGTTGTCGCGAAGTGCGCACAACTCACCCGTGCAGGTGCTGGAAAAGGCGAGCGGAAAAAACACGAGCGCCACGGGCTTAACGCCACGGAACTCCGAGAGTCGGATGTGCTCCCCGAACTGGTTCGGAAGCTCGAAGTCGGGCGCCATGATGTCGTTGACGAGGGCCATTTCTGCCAATCCTTTTCCGCCCAACGGAGGTTCTGCGTGGGCCGACCGGCAATCTTACGCCTGTGGCGAGCAGTCTGGTATCGACAACTAGACTCGACTGGCGTAGTTGATCGCGACCAGTCGTAACCCGATTGGCGTGGTTTCACATCTCTCTACCAGGAAGAGGTCAGCGGTGACGGTTAACGACCAGGATCCCTACTCGGTTCATCACATCGATCAGGATCCCGAGGAGACTGCCGAGTGGCAGGAGTCACTCGCATCCCTCGTGGCAGAACACGGACACGCTCGTGGCCGCGAGATTATGCTCAGCCTTCTCAAGCAGTCGAAGGACCTCCACCTGGGTGTGCCGATGGTGCCGACCACGGACTACCTCAACACGATTGCCCCCGAGAACGAGCCCGACTTCCCCGGCAACGAGGAGATCGAACGCCGCTACCGCGCGTGGATTCGCTGGAACGCCGCGATCACCGTGCACCGCGCCCAGCGCCCCGGCATTGGGGTCGGTGGGCACATCTCAACGTACGCGTCGTCGGCGGCGCTCTACGAGGTGGGCCACAACTGGTTCTTCCGCGGAGCCGATCACGCTGGCGGCGGCGACCAGATCTTCTACCAGGGCCACGCCTCCCCCGGCATGTACGCACGCGCGTTCCTCGAGGGCCGCCTGAGCGAGCAGAACCTCGACTCGTTCCGCCAGGAGAAGTCGCGCGCTCCCTATGGACTCTCGAGCTACCCGCACCCTCGCCTGATGCCGGACTTCTGGCAGTTCCCCACGGTCTCCATGGGTCTCGGCCCGATCAACGCGATCTATCAGGCCCAGTCGAACAAGTACCTCACCAACCGTGGCATCAAGGACGCCTCGGACCAGCAGGTGTGGGCGTTCCTCGGCGACGGCGAGATGGACGAGGTCGAGAGCCGCGGTGCCCTCCAGTGGGCGGCCAACGAGGGCCTCGACAACCTCAACTTCGTGATCAACTGCAACCTCCAGCGCCTCGACGGCCCGGTGCGCGGCAACGGCAAGATCATCCAGGAGCTCGAGAGCTTCTTCCGCGGTGCCGGCTGGAACGTCATCAAGGTCGTGTGGGGCCGCGAGTGGGATGCCCTGCTCGCGAACGACCATGAGGGCGCGCTTCGCGACCTCATGAACCGCACCCCGGACGGCGATTACCAGACGTACAAGGCCGAGTCCGGCGCGTACGTGCGCGAGAACTTCTTCGGCCGCGACCCGCGCACCCTTGAGATGGTCAAGGACTACAGCGACGACCAGCTGTGGGGCCTCAAGCGTGGTGGCCACGACTACCGCAAGGTGTACGCGGCGTTTAAGGCCGCATCCGAGCACAAGGGCCAGCCCACCGTCATCCTCGCGAAGACGGTCAAGGGCTACGGGCTCGGCGCGAGCTTCGAGGGCCGCAACGCGACCCACCAGATGAAGAAGCTCACACTCGACAACCTCAAGTTGTTCCGTGACGTGATGCACATCCCGATCACGGACGCGCAGTTGGAGGAGAACCCGTACCAGCCACCGTTCTTCCACCCCGGCGAGAACGACGAGGCGATCCAATACCTGCAGGAGCGCCGTCGTGCGCTCGGTGGCTACGTGCCGGAGCGCCGCTCAAAGTACACGCAGGTGCAGATCCCCGAGGCGTCCGCCTACGACGTCGTCCGCAAGGGTTCGGGCAAGCAGGAGATCGCGAGCACCATGGCGTTCGCGCGTCTACTCAAGGACCTGCTGCGTGACAAGGGTCTCGGCAACCGCATCGTGCCGATCATCCCGGATGAGGCACGCACCTTCGGTATGGACGCCTACTTCCCGACGGCGAAGATCTACAACCCGAACGGACAGCAGTACGTGTCCGTCGACCGAGAGCTGCTCCTGGCCTACAAGGAGAGCCCACAGGGCCAGATCGTGCACGTGGGCATCAACGAGGCGGGCGCGTTCGCGGCGTTCACCGCGGCGGGCACCCAGTACGCCACCAACGGCGAGCCGCTCATCCCCGTCTACGTCTTCTACTCGATGTTCGGCTTCCAGCGCACCGGCGACGCCATGTGGGCTGCCGGCGACCAGATGGCCCGAGGGTTCATCATGGGGGCCACGGCCGGTCGTACGACCCTGACCGGCGAGGGCCTTCAGCACGCCGACGGTCACTCGCTGCTGCTGGCCTCGACGAACCCCGCCGTCGTCTCTTACGACGCCGCATACGGGTACGAGTTGGGCCACATCGTCAAGTCGGGCATCGAGCGGATGTACGGGGGCACACACCCCAACCCGAACGTGATGTACTACCTCACCCTGTACAACGAGCCGATTGTTCAGCCTGCGGAGCCGGAAAACCTCGACGTTGACGGCGTGATCCGGGGCATTTACCACCTCGCCTCGTCACCCGTGCAGGGCCCGAAGGCACAGTTGCTCGCGTCGGGCGTTGCCGTGCCGTGGGCGCTGGAGGCACAAGAGCTGCTCGCCACTGACTGGGGCATCTCGGCCGACGTGTGGTCCGTCACCTCGTGGACCGAGCTGCGCCGCGACGGTGTCGCTGCCGACGAGCACAACTTCCTGAACCCGGGCGAGCCGGCGCGCGTTCCCTACGTCACCCAGAAGCTGCAGGGCGCCGAGGGTCCGTTTATCGCGGTCACCGACTACATGCACGCAGTGCCGGATCAGATCCGACAGTTTGTGCCGGGTGAGTACCTCACGCTCGGCGCGGACGACTTCGGTTTCTCCGACACTCGGGCCGCCGCCCGCCGGTACTTCAAGATCGACGGACCGTCGCTGGTCGTTCGCACACTGCAGTCGCTCGCGCGGCGTGGTGTTGTCGACGCCGCGGCTCCCGCCCAGGCGATCGAGAAGTACCGGCTGCTCGACGTCACGGCCGGCACAACCGGATCGGCCGGCGGCGAGAGCTAGCCCACGGTGGCGCCCAAGACGAAGGAGCAGACGCTCGCCTGGCTGAGGACGATCTCGGGCGAGCTCGCGACGGCGACCCTCAAACGTCTCGACGACACGTTGCCCTGGTACGGCGACATGCCACCAGGGCGGCGGTCGGCGGTGGGTCTCGTCGCACAGAACGGCATCACGAGTTTCATCTCGTGGTTCGAGGACCCCAAGTCGATCCCGTGGATCGCCGCGGACGTTTTTGGCGCGGCTCCTCGGGAGCTTCTTCGCTCGGTGTCGCTCACCCAGACGCTCCAGCTCATCCGTATCACCGTGGAGGTGGTCGAGGAGCGCGTCAAGGACGGCGACGACGTGCTGCGCGAGGCCATCCTGCTGTACTCGCGGGAGATCGCTTTTGCGGCCGCCGACGTCTACGCCCGTGCCGCCGAGGCCCGGGGGCTGTGGGATGCCCGGCTCGAGGCACTGGTGGTCGACTCGATCCTCTCCGGTGAGTACGACAATGAACTTCCGAGCCGCATCGCGGCCCTGGGCTGGAACGGCCACGGCGAGGTGTGTGTCCTCGTGGGCACGGCGCCCAAGATGCTCGACGTTGACCAGCTGCGGCGCACGGCCCGGCACCTCGACGCCGACGTCCTTATTGGAGTCCAGGGATCGCGTCTTGTTCTGGTGATCGGCCGCGCGAGTCCGCGCACCGAGGATCCCGACGCCCCCGCTCCCCTGCCGTTCCTGTCGATTGCCGAGCAACTGGAGCCCGGTTTTGGCCCGGGTCACCTAGTGCTGGGCCACGAGGTTCCGAGCCTCGTCGACGCCTCCAAGAGCGCGAAGGCGGCGCTCGCGGGCTTCGCGGTGGCTCGCTCGTGGCGCAACGCACCGCGCCCCACCCTCGCGGACGACCTGTTGCCCGAGCGTGCGTTCGCTGGCGATCCACTCGCGCGCGCCACCCTCATCAATCGCATCTACAAGCCGCTGCAGGCCCACTCGACGGACCTGCTGGCAACGTTGTGGTGTTACCTCGACAACGGCCGCTCGCTCGAGGCGACAGCGCGTGAGTTGTTTGTGCATCCCAACACGGTTCGCTACCGCCTGAAGCGGGTGAGCGAGGTCATTGGGTGGGATGCGACGGGCGCACGCGAGGCCCTCATCCTGCAGGCAGCACTCATCGTCGGGTCGATCGCCGACCCCGAGGGCCGAAAGCGCTAGCGGATCGCACAACGGATCAAGCAATGTTTGTGAGGCTGCCGACACTGATGTTGGCGGGAACGTTGGCAGACTAGACGGGTGATTGTCATCGTCGCGCCCGGTCAGGGCTCCCAGACTCCCGGATTCCTCGAGCCATGGCTCACCGAGTCGGCGTTCGCCGACCAGCTCGGCGCCATCTCCGAGGCGGTGGGCATCGACCTGGTCGCGCACGGTACCGTCTCCGACGCGGACACCATCCGCGACACCCGCGTCGCACAGCCGCTCATCGTGGCGGCTGGCCTCCTGACGCTCTCTGCGCTGACCACCGAGGGTCGCCGCGAGAAGATCGGCGGTATCGCGGGTCACTCGGTAGGAGAGATCACGGCCGCCGCAGGCGCGGGCATCCTGAGCGAGACCGACGCCGTGGCCTTTGTTCGCGAACGGGCCAACGGCATGGCGGATGCGGCCGCGCTCGAACCCACGGGAATGTCGGCAGTGCTGGGCGGCGACGAGGATGCCCTCCTCGCCCGCCTCGCGGAGCTGGGCCTCTCCCCCGCCAACTACAACGGTGGCGGACAGATCGTCGTTGCCGGCGCGCTTCCTGCACTCGCGGAGCTCGCGGAGAACCCCGTGCCCGGCACCCGGGTTATTCCGCTGCAGGTGGCGGGTGCGTTCCACACCCGGTACATGGAGCCCGCCGTTGAGCGGCTCGCCGCCTTTGCGGCAACGCTGTCCACGACCGACCCGACACTGCCGATCTGGACCAACAACGACGGCTCTGCCGTCACCAGTGGCACCCAGTACCTCGAGCTTCTCGTCGGACAGGTCTCCTCGCCGGTACGGTGGGACAAGACCATGGAGTCGCTCGCGACGGCCGGCGTCACCGGAATCATCGAACTTGCCCCGGCGGGCGCCCTCGTGGGGCTCGTGAAGCGGGGACTCAAGGGTGTGCCCACGGTCGCCGTCAAGACGCCCGACGACCTTGGCGCAGCATTCGAGATGATTGATGGGAACTCATGACCGTCCTCAAGCAGTCCCGCGGCGTGGAGTTCACCCGCATTTACTCGTACGGCGCGGCGCGCGGCGACCTCGTTGTTCCCAACGACGACCTCGTGGGGCCCATCGACTCGAGTGACGAGTGGATTCGTCAGCGCACGGGCATTGTCACGCGCACCCGCGCGTCCGCCGACGTGCACGCCGTTGATCTCGCAACAACCGCCGCTCGCGAGGCGATCGAGAAGTCCGGCATCGCGCCCGAGCTCATCGACCTGGTGATTGTTGCCACCATCAGCAACTCGCAGCAGACCCCGTCGATGGCTGCCGTTGTTGCCGATCGGGTGGGAGCCAACCCCGCGGCCGCATACGACGAGAACGCCGCCTGCGCGGGCTTCAGCTACGGCGTCACCCAGGCTGACGCCCTCATCCGCTCGGGCGCGGCGCACTACGCGCTTGTTATTGGTGCCGAGAAGTTGTCCGACATCGTTGACCCCACCGACCGCACCATCTCGTTCCTGCTCGGCGACGGCGCGGGTGCCGTGGTCATTGGCCCCAGCGAATTCCCCGGAATCGCCGCACCCGTGTGGGGCTCCGACGGGTCCAAGGCGGATGCCGTGGGCATGGATCACACGCTTGTCGAGTTCCGCGACGGCGAGGCCGGCTGGCCCACGCTGCGCCAGGACGGCCAGACCGTGTTCCGCTGGGCGGTATGGGAGATGGCCAAGGTCGCGAAGCAGGCGCTGGAGGTCGCGGGCGTGACCGCGGCGGACCTCGCCGCGTTTGTTCCCCACCAGGCGAACATGCGCATCATCGACGAGCTCGCCAAGCAGCTGGGCCTGCCGGAATCCGTCGTGATCGGTCGCGACATCGCATCGACGGGCAACACGAGCGCAGCATCCATTCCCCTTGCCACCCACCGGCTCCTCCAGGAGCACCCGGAACTGAGCGGCGGACTTGTTCTGCAGATCGGTTTCGGCGCGGGCCTCGTTTTCGGCGCCCAGGTGGTTGTACTCCCATAAACTGGCAAGCGGTCAATTCACACCCTCAAGGAGAAAACACAATGGCATTGTCCACCGAAGAAGTCCTGGCCGGCCTGGCCGAACTGATCAACGACGAGACCGGCATCGCGACGGACACGGTCGAGCTGGACAAGTCGTTCACCGACGACCTGGACATCGACTCCATCTCGATGATGACCATCGTCGTCAACGCCGAAGAGAAGTTCGACGTCAAGATCCCCGACGAAGAGGTCAAGAACCTCAAGACCGTCGGCGACGCCGTGAGCTTCATCACCAGCGCCCAGGGCTAGTAACAAGTACGTCTGCGGCTGGCCAGCCGGAACCCCGGCTGGCCGCCCATGACGATGTGGTATCCGACAGGAATTGTGAAATGACCAAAAAGATCGTTGTAACCGGTATTGGCGCCACCTCCCCGCTGGGCGGGACCGCCCCGGAGTCGTGGACAGCACTCCTCGCGGGCGAGTCAGGCGCACACACTCTCGAGCACGACTGGGTCACGCAGTACGACCTTCCCGTGACGTTTGCCGCCGAGGCGAAGGTTCGCCCGGAAGAGGTACTCGAGCGTGTCGAGTCCAAGCGCCTCGACCCGTCGAGCCAGTTCGCTCTGATCTCCGCGCGCGAGGCGTGGGCGGATGCTGGCTCCCCCGACGTTGATCCCATCCGGGTTGGTGTTGACTACTCGACCGGCATCGGTGGCCTCTGGACCCTGCTCGACGCGTGGGACACCCTCCGCGAGAAGGGCCCCCGTCGAGTCCTGCCCATGACGATCCCCATGCTCATGCCCAACGCCGCGGCGGCCGCGATCAGCATGTCCATCCCCTCGCGCGCCTACGCCCGCACCGATGTGTCGGCGTGTGCGTCGAGCACCGAGGCGATCGCCAACGCGTACGTGCACCTTCAGGCCGGACTCGCGGATGTGGTCATCGCCGGCGGGACCGAGGCGGTCGTGCATCCGCTTCCGATTGCGGCCTTCGCGTCGATGCAGGCGCTCTCGAAGCGCAACGACGACCCGGCGACGGCCTCACGACCTTATGACGTGTCTCGCGACGGCTTCGTGCTGGGCGAGGGCGCGGGCACCCTCGTTCTCGAGACCGAGGAGCACGCACTGGCGCGTGGCGCTCGGATCTACGCGGAACTCGCGGGCGGCTCGGTCACGAGTGACTCGTTCCACATCACCGCGCCCGACCCGGAGGGTTCCGCCGCCGCACGCGCGATGAAGGCTGCTCTCGAGCAGGCCGGCGCGGACATCACCGAGGTGGCACACATCAACGCCCACGCGACAAGCACCCCGGTGGGCGACATCGCCGAGTACAACGCCATGCTGCGTGTCTTCGGTGATCACCTGCCGAACATCGCGGTGTCGGCAACCAAGGCGGCAACCGGCCACCTGCTCGGCGGCACGGGCGCTCTCGAGGCGATCTTCACCATCCTCGCGCTCCATAACCGCACGGCGCCGCCCACGATCAACCTGACCGAACAGGACCCGGAGATCCCGCTCGACGTCGTCACGTCGCCGCGTGCTCTCGGGGATGGCCCGCTGCTCGCGCTCAGCAACTCGTTTGGGTTCGGTGGCCACAACTCCGTGGCCGCGTTCAGGACCTACAACTAGTTACGCGGTCGGTCGCCCCACGGGGCGGCAGCCGTCGTGTACGGCGCATTCGCCGTCGAACATCAGCAGGTCGTCCTCGGTGACGAGACGCTCCAGTTGCTCGAGATCAATCAGCGGCGGCGCAACCTCGGCGATGAGGTCAACCAGTTCACGATCAATCGTGTTCATGATGTTTCTCCTTAACCCACCTTGTGAAGCCACACGACAGCCGAGTCCTGGCCGGCGTGCCGGAAGACCTCAAGTTCGTCATCCCAGGCCTGCCCGAGCGCGAGTCGCAGTTCGCGGTGCAGCTCGACCGCGTTGGCACCGGCGACCTCCATCGCGTAGCGGACGCGGTCCTCGGGGATGACGGTGTTGCCGACCGTGTCAGTCTGG
Source organism: Rhodoglobus sp. (assembly GCA_965279605.1). GTDB lineage: Bacteria > Actinomycetota > Actinomycetes > Actinomycetales > Microbacteriaceae > Rhodoglobus. Next base: position 242,564 of record CBDIIE010000017.1, on the reverse strand, counting down.
GCGAAGAAGATGCCGAGGTCGGGCGTGTGCATCCAGCGTCCGCCGTCGGTGCCGAGCCCGGCATCCTCGGTGACCTCGTAGCGAAGGTGCTCCCAGCCGCGCAGGGCGGACGCGAGCTTGGCTCCCGTGCCCCGCGGGCCTTCCCAGTAGAACTCGGCGCGCTGGGCGCCCTTGAGCACGGGCTGGGGAATCCAATCGAAGTTCACGGCACGCTCGAGGGCGCGTCCGGCAGCCCACTCAATGTGGGGGCACAGCGCGCGAGGAGCGGAGTGCACGAATAGCACTCCGCGAGCCTGTGGTGCAGTCACGTCTAACTCCGTTCCGGTTGGGTGCGACTTCCCCATCGACCCGGTGGAACGGCAATGCTCGTGACATGTGTGAAATTGGACGGCGAACCGCTGGCCTCATTATGGCTGACGAATGGCCCGAATGACAAGCGTGTCATTCACGGCGTGGCGGCTACTTTGCCTGGCCGTAGTTGTCGACGATTGCCACCGTGACGGGAAAGTTTGCCGATTCCGTGCCAAACACGAGCCGCCCGGCCTCCTCCGCCGCCGCCCGGACCTCTGCCTCGACGCGCTCGGTCCATTCCGCGGGGGCGTGCACCACAATCTCGTCGTGCAGGAAGAACACGAGGTGGGGCGCGTCGGTGAGCCACGCGCCATCCGTCAGCTCCCGAAGCCGGCGGCGGATGCTCGCCATCCAGCACAACGCCCACTCGGCGGCCGTGCCCTGCACCACAAAGTTACGAGTGAAGCGCCCCCACGATCGCGCCTGGGTTCGGGCGCGGCTCGTTGTCGCGAGCGTTGCAGCCTCGCCGTAGGCGTCGGCCTGCACCTGCTGCCAGCCCGCGCCAGGAAGCGGCGAGCTCCGACCGAGACGTGTGGTGACACGCTCCCCTCGCTCACCAGCACGCGCCGCACTCTCAACGAGTCCAATCGCCCGGGGGTACGCGCGAGCAAGCCGAGGCATCAGGCGTCCGCTCTCCCCCGTCGTTGCACCATACATGGCACCCAACATCGCCACCTTTGCCTGGTCACGCGTGTCCACGGCGCCGCTCGCCACGATGCCCGCATACAGGTCGCCGGCAGCGCCTGCGGCCATCATCGCGGTGTCACCGGCCAGGGCCGCGAGAATACGCGGCTCCAACTGAGAGGCATCGGCGACCACAAGTTTCCACCCGGGGTCGGCGACGACTGCCCCACGGATTTGGCGAGGCAACTGCAAGGCCCCACCGCCGCTGGTTGCCCACCGCCCCGTCACGACCCCGCCCGGCACGTAGTCCGGGCGGAACCGGCCATCTGCAACCCAGCTCTCGAGCCAACTCCAGCCGTTGGCGCTCAGCAGACGAGCGAGTTTCTTGTACTCGAGCAGGGGTTCGATGACCGGATGCTCGTGCTCGCGCAACTCCCATTTGCCGGTGGAGGACACGTTGAGGCCCGCATGCTGGAGCGACTTGAGGAGCTCGACCGGCGAGTCTGGGTTGAGGTCAGGCAGGTCAATGGCCTCGCGAACGCGACCCAACACCTCCTGAAGTTTCGCCGGGCGGTCGCCGGGGCGCGGTCGGGGGCCGAGGATCTCGGTGAGGATACGGTCGTGCTCGTCGGCCCGCCACGGCAGCCCCGCATAACGCAGTTCAGCCGCAATCAGCGCGCCGACTGACTCGGCCGCAAGAAGTCGATCGATGCGCGCGGGTTCCGCACTCGCCTCGACTGCCGCACGTTGGGCCCGAAACTCGACGAACGGGTCGGGCGGCTCGGCGCTGCGTCGGTCATCGAGCTCAAAGAGTGCGCCATCCGGCGCGCGCTCCTCGAGCGGCGGTCGATCCCATGCCGAAGATTCACCGCGGGCAAGGTCGGTGTGCGCGGTCAGAACGGAGTTGCGCAGGATGGTGTGGCAGAGCCTGAGGTCGAAGCACCGGTCTACTCGGACCCGAGCATCCAGCAGCTGCGGGTACCAGCGCGACGTGTCGTCCCACACCCACCGTGGGCGCTCACGCTCGTGAATGGCGACAAACGTGGCGAGATCGCCCACAGCCGCTGGGGCTGCGCCATCAATCGACGCGGTGATCGAGCCCCCGCGACGGTCGAGGACGATGATCACGTCTAGCCGTGCAGGAGCGAGCCATCCTTCTTAAGGACGTTCTTCTCCCCCGCCTCGATCGGCACCGAGAAGCGATTCTGCTTCGGCGGGAGCGGGCAGTTGAAGTTGTAGCTGAACGCGCAGGGCGGCAGGACCGCGCGGTTGAAGTCGAGCGTGATCGTGCCGTCCGGATTGGGCGCGAGGAACAGGAACCGACCCACACTGTAGGTGTGCTCGCCGTTGGTTGCGTCCGCAAACACGAGCTGGAGTGCTCGACCTGCCTTGAATGCGGCGAGGTTGTAGTCGACGCCGTCCTTCACGAACGTGATCTCGCCCGGGATCACGTGCTCCTTGGTCTTGCCCTCGCTCTTGAGCTGCTCGAACCCGAGCGTCGTGCCCTCCGGGTTCTCCGTGAACGTGCCCGTGATAACCCACTCGGGGTTGTAGGGGTAGGCATCGATGCCGCCGAACTCCTGGATCGCCTCGGAGTTGGAGTCCCACACGCGCAGGGCGTACTGGCCGTCCTCGCCTGCGATCACAAAGCCCGTGACCGTCTCGCTAAACACGACGGTTGACGGCTCCGGTGAATCCTTGCCACGAACGATCACGTCGCCGTCGACGAGCTGGCCATCCACCACGATGTTGTCGGAGGCCGATGCACTCACGCGCAGCCCACCCTCGGCTGGTGCCCAGCGACCGGGAACACCCCAGATGGTCTGTTCGCTGTCCACCCATTGGGTGTTGACCAACGCCAGGTTTCCGGTGGGTTGGACGACCGCGAGTTCGCGACGGGAGTGGTAGGTAGCGAGCAGTTCCTCGGGGGTTTCGGTCACGATTCCACGCTAGCAGTCACTGGGGACACCATTCGGGAGCGCTGCTACCCCACGGCACGGGTGGCGCGCTCCAGTCGTCGGGTGATCCGTCGAAGTGGGCGGCGGGCGCCGCGAGAATCAGGTCACCGTGCTCGACGACCGTGGGTTCCCACGACGAGTTCCGGGCGGCACGGATGCGCGGGGAACCGAGCAATTCGTGGGCCACTCGCGCGAGTGACACTTCAGCAAGCCACGACCCACCCTCGTCGGCGCGGGACCGCAGTGCGCTGGTGATCGCGGCGGCCAGGAGGTAGCCGGCCGAGTGGTCGAGAGCCTGGGCGGGCAGCGCACCGGGGCGCTGGCCATCCGGTGTTTCCTCCCAGGCGATGCCCGTCGCTGCCTGAACGATGCTGTCGAATCCCCGTCGCGCACCCAGCGGACCCGATTGTCCCCACGCGCTGAGGCGCGCGACGACGATGCCCGGGTAACGGGCCGCCAGCTCCTCGGGTCCGAGACCCACGGCATCCAGCGAGCCCGGTCGGTATCCCGTGACGACCACGTGCGCCTCGGCGAGGAGACGATCGAACTCGGCGCTGCGGGCATCCAGCACGGTCGAGCGTTTTCCCGCACCGGTATCGAGGTGTTGCCATTCGAGCTCCGGGATGGCGGGTGGGTCGATTCTCAGCACATCGGCACCCCACAGCGCGAGGGTGCGAGTCGCGACCGGACCCGCGATCACGCGTGTGAGGTCAAGAACCCGAAACTGTCGCGGCGGGAGCGCGGGCGGCGCATCGGCGACACGCTCAAGCCGCACGAGCGGTTGGGCCTCGACGACCGGAAAGTGCGGATGCTCGCCCCACTCCTCGCGCGTACGAACGACTGTCGCGACTCCCCCGGCCCTGGTCACCAGTTCATCGACCTCGATGGCGTTTCGTCTGCTCAGGTGGCGCAGAAGGTCGTCTGCCGTCGTCTGAGGACCCAGTTCGAGGGCGGCGAGCAGGCGCTCGCGGTGGTGTGGGTAGTTGGCGTGGGTGCGAATCCACCCGTCTCGAGTCGGCCAGAATCCGGAGAGTTCCGCCCACGGATTCATGGGCTCACCCCGCCAGCGGTAGTGCCTCTCACTGGTGACGGCCGTGGCGATGCGCACGGGGTCGAGCTCAACTCGTGGTGCGGCCGTGCCGTCACGTCGGGCAGACAACAGGGCGGCCGATAGTGATGCGGCAGCGATCGTGTCATGAACGAGTGGGCCCACCGGGAGCGCTCCGCTGAGCGGCACCTCGCTCGCGTGCGACCGCACCAGTCCGAGGGCAGCGCCGTCTTCGCCCAGGTCGCGCCAGGCCGCCTCGAGCGTGCTCATAGGTGACAGTGTGTCACGAGCGTGGCAGCCTGCCCACTCTGCGATACCACTCCCACATGCTGTCGCACGCCTCCTCGAGGGTGTGGGCGTAGCCCAAGGGCGAGCCATCGGGCGCGAGGCCTCGCAGCACGGGCCGCCCCTGCGCACGCCCGGACTGGATGAGTCCAATCAGGTACCCGCGGTCGTACATCCGCCACTCTCCCGGGGTCAAGGAGCCCTCAAGATGATCGCTCGCACGCCAGTGATGCACCATACATAGAACATATGTTCTAATGATGCTATCGGCAAGTAGGAACTGTGAAATCGCCGCGCCCATCCGAGAATGCCTCGACATAGACTGGCGCGCATGCCTGAGACGTGGAGCGAGTCCGTCACCCGCCGCCTGCTTGATCGGAGCCGATGCCCACGATGTGCGGCGATCCTCGCGGGCCCCGTCTGCCTCTCCTGCGGCGTCGACCTGAGCGGGCAGGGTGCGTGGGACATCCTGACCGCGTCCGAGGAGGCAGCCGCGGCGCTCGTGCGGCGGCAGCAGCTGATTGACGCGCTCCCGGTCGTGACGTCCCGCCTGGCGACAGCGCCCGCGGCGACACCCGTTGCTGTCGCACCAACAGCGCCGGCCCGCGCGAGCTCGCAACTGAGCCTTCAGTCCGTGTTGGCCGTGGCCGGAGCAGGTCTTGTTGCGGTCGCCGCGATCGTGTTCACCTTCTTCAACCCGGACCTCACCAACTTCACCACTCGCACCGTGATCATCGCGGCCATCACCGCGGTATTCCTCGGTGCGGCGTGGCTTCTGGCCCGCCGCGGGCTGCAACTTTCCGCCGAGGCAGTGGGCGCCCTGGGGACGGTGTTCGTGGGGCTCGACGTCTGGGCATTCACAGAAGGCTCGGACGACCCTGGCGTTGCGTTTGTGCTTGCCGCCATCGGCACCATCGTCTCCGCGGCAGCACTCGTTCTACTCGGAGCACTCGTGCGCATCCGGGCATGGGTGTGGGTGGGATTCGCCGCGCTCCCGCTCGTCCCGGTGTTCCTGGGTCTCGCGTTCGAGTCCGAGTGGATGCGTGTGGTCGGGCTTGTCGGGGCATTCGCGGTGGCGCTCGGCGTGCATCCGCTGCTGGACCGGGTGGGATCACGACTGGCAAGCCCCATGCGCACCGACCACGTCACGGCACTGGTGCTGCAGTTGGCCGCAGGACTCGTGGCTCTGATCGCGCTGTGGGGCGTGCCGGGACTGCTCGCGGAGAAGGCGCTGGGCTCGGCGGGTGTGCTCCTCGCCATCTCGGTTCTTGCGGGTGCGTCGGCCCGGCACGGAGCCGCTCGGTGGTGGAGCTGGGCCGCCGGTGCCCTCCTCGCCGCTGCTGGTGGCGTGGCGCTGCTCGCATTCGACGCGCCGGATGTGTGGCCCCTCGCGCTCGCGGGCGCCGGTGTGACAGTCGCGGCCGCCGTCACGTTCTTCGTGCGCGAGCGCGGTGAGATTGTGCCCTCGCTGGTGCGGTCGGGGGTCTGGAAGGTCGCGCTCGTGGTGACGCTCCCCGCGGTGGCGACGGCGTTGCCCCAGTTGGCAGCTAGCGTGATTGCTCCGTGGTTTCCGAGGCTCGGACTTGAGCTACCGGGCCTAGCCCCCTCAATGGTGGCCCTGGCCGCCGGCGCAGCAACCACCATGGTCCTCGACCAGCTCTCACGCCGCACGCCCGCTCGTGAGCCGCGAGAACGCGCCTACCTGCCGAACGCGCTGTGGTTCGGGATGCTCGCACTCGCCTTGCTCGTGACGTGGTCAGTCTTCCCGCTGACCCTTCAGGTTGTTGCGTCTCTCGCCGTGGCCGCCACGATTGGGCTCGGTGTCGCGCTGATACCACGTCTCCGGGCGATGCGTGGAGCTCTGCGCGCCCCACTTCTTGCCGGGGCTCATACCCTTCTTGTTATCGCTGCGCTGATGTCGTGGCCCGACCCCGCCACGCGAGTGCTGCTGGGCGCCGCGGGGGTGGCCACTGTGGTGGCGATTGCGCTCGCCATGCCCGTCGTCGCGCGCCCGTTCTACACTGCGGCCGGGTACTCCTACGCGCTCGTGATTGTGTCCGCGGCGCTTGAGCTCGCGGGCTTCGACACCATCGCCGTGTTGTGCCTGACAACGTCGGTGGCCGCCGTCGCGGCGATTGTGGCGACCGTGACACCGTGGTTGGGCGTCCGACACTGGTACGCGGTGCTCCTCGTGACCGCCGTACCGTTTGCCATCGGGGTCGTCTCGGTGCTGATCGTCCGCAGCGGCTGGACCGGTCTCTCCACCGCGGTGACGTTTGCGCTCCTCCTGGTGATCGTGCTGACGCGACGCGACGGGCTCACCCGGCGGGTGCGGACCGGGGCCGCCGCGTTGCTTGTTCCGGCGCTGGCCGTCGTCGTGATTTGCCTCGGCGCGGAATGGCTTGCGGTCAGTGCATCCCCGGTCACACTGCCCATCATCGCCGTGATCGTCGCGTGCACCCTGTCGGCCACTGCGCTCATCGGTGGTGGGCTGGTGCGCCGCGGCATTCCCGAGACGGATGCCCGCTGGGCTCGCATCGCGATCGAGGTCTCGTCACTCGTGACTGGTGTGATCGCCGTGGTTCTTGCGCTGGTGCGGGCGGCCGCCGGACTCCCCACCACGTTGGTCGTGCTGCTCATTCTGGGGGTCGGCGCGGTCGCGACCGCACTCCTGGCGCGGCGACGATACGGCTGGCCTCTTGCCGGGGCATCGTTTACGGGTGCGCTGTGGTGCGTGTGGGCGCTCAACGGTGTGACCGGGCTCGAGCCCTACCTGCTGCCGCCCACTCTGGGTGCGGCGCTCGTCGGCGCCGTGCTTGTGGCTCGGGGGCTCCCCGGCTTGGGGCTGTCGGCGAGTGGGCTCTACGCCACGGGGCTCGGCACCGCGATTGTGCCCGTCCTGGTTGCGCAGGCGGCTCTGGGGGCGGACCCACTGCCACTTCGCTCGTGGGGTCTGCTCGGGGGCTCGACCGTGCTCGTGTTGTTTGGGGCGCTTGTTCCTCGGTTGGTGCAGTGGTCGCCGCTCGCTCGCCTGGGTGTGCTGCGTACACCGTCGCTGGTGCTTACCGTAGTCGCGGCGATCGCTGGCGTGATTCAGGCCGTGCGGTATGGCCTCGAGCTGGATCCCCTCGGTTTCCGGTCGGACGAGCTAGCAATTGTTCCCGTGATCGCCTACTCGGCGGGCGCCGCGCTGCTCGCGGCTGCGGCCGGTACTCTGTTGGCACGCACTGCCGAGGCGGAGTGGGCGGCACCCAATCGGCTGGCGAGGTCCCGGTGGCTGTTTGTGCCTGCCGTGGTGTTTCTGGCCGTCGGGCCCATCGTGGGGATGCGTGGCGGATGGCTGCCCATCCTGAGCGTCTACGCGATCTCGCTGCTGCTCCTGGCACTCATGATTGTGACTGCGGTGCGGGCGCGCACACGAGCCGTGGTGCTACCGCCGGTATTCGTGACGTTTGCCGTGGCGTGGTGTGTTGCGGTGGCGAGCTGGTCCGCGCGTGACCTTCGGGTGGAGACCTACTCGTTGCCGCTGGGCCTGTCACTCCTTGCTGTGGGTGTGATCGCGATGTGGCCCCAACGCGAGGTACGTGGCACGCTGGCGAGCTGGCCGATGGGCTTCAGCGGCTCCTGGCGGTTGCTTGCGCCGGGCATCCTCGTGACCCTCGTGCCGTCGGTGCTTGCGACGGGCACTGATCCGCGCACCGAGCGCGCCATTCTCGTGATTGCGCTGGCGCTCGTCGCGATTCTTATCGGCAACCTTCGACGGCTGGCTGCGCCGTTTATCCTCGGGATCATCGTGTTGCCCGTGGAGAACATCGTGGTCTTCGCCGTGCAGATTGGTCGGAACATCGGGGCACTGCCCTGGTGGATCACTCTCGCGACCGCGGGTGCCGTGCTACTCGTGCTCGCGGTGACCTCCGAGCGACGGGTGGGCAAGGGTCAGGGTGCGGCGGCGAAGATTCGGGATTTGACGTAGGCGGGGCGGCGTACCCGCTCTGCGTCAGGCCGTAGCGATCAGCAGCGACGCCCACGCAAGCAGTGTGACGGTCGCCGACACAAAAACGAGGTGCGCAATCTCCGCGATGTGCGGTTTGTCCTTCACCCGCGCCAGTCGAGTGTCGTACCAGTACGCGCTGGCGATGAGGAGCAACACAACCGTCAGGATCCGGGTCGCGACCCCCGGATCGCTCCCGACGATGAGCCCACCGATCTGATAGAACGCGATGATGCCCCACGGCACCACGGCAACGGCCGCGCCGAACGAGAACGACCAGCGGCCGGCATCCGGTGTGCTCCGCTCGTGAAGCGCCAGGAACAGCACGGAACCGGCAGTCAGCGCATACAGGGCGACGAGGGCCGCGATGTCGGTAATGCCGCTGAGTTGTGCCAGCAGAAACACCACCACCCCAGACACCTGTGACCACTCGATCAGCCGAGGGAGCGGCCCAGGCCGAACCACGCGCCAGGCGGCCGCGAACACGAGCAGAACCACGCTCGCGACGCCGAGGTTGACGGATGCAATCGGGATGCCGTCACCGACCTGTGCGGTCACGGGGAGCAACACGGGAGTCACGCTCGAGAGCAGCACTGCGAGTGCGACCGCCTGGGCGGCGAGGACGGCACCCACGATGAGGTTCACGGTGCGGAAAGACACGGGTCCAGCGTAGTGAGCGGGTTCTCCCCGCCTGAGTTTCTCGGTGTCAGATGTGGCACTTCCAGGTGGTTTCGAGACCGACTCCCTCGCCGAGCAGGCCTCGATCGCCTAACGGGTCTTCGACTCTCTGAGCCAGCGCGGCTGCGAATCGGTTGGGATCTTGCTCGAGTTGTCCGTCGTTCACCTCTCTGGCGAGCGTCTCGATCGAGAGACTTGTGAGCGCCGCGCGCGCCTCGTCGACCCGCGTGCTCGAGACCGCAGAGCCCTCCATCTCCATGATCCTGAACCGAAACTCGCAATCGACGAGGGTTCCGGTCGGCATCGTGAATGTCACCCACTCCGAGCGATCGGCTGGTGGAACGGCAAATGGCCGCGGTATGAACACCGCCGCGAGGATCACGAGGATGACGCCCATCGCCGCAAGAATCGGGCCGACCACCCTGCGTGAGCGGTTGTGCGTTGGCGCAGCTGGGGGGACATCGCTGGAATACACCGACTCTTCCCCCGGGCGAGCCGCGGCGATCTGAGCGCGCGAGGTAACTCCGGTCTTGACAAAGATGCTCCGCATATGCGTCTTCACCGTTGCTTCGGAGATGTGAGCGACGGAAGCGATCTCGGCATTGCTCAGCCCGCGAGCAGCGAGAGCGCGTATCTCTTCCTCACGCGACGTTAGGGGCTCCCCGATGACCTTGGACATGCCACCACGCTAAGGCGCGGGGCCCGCTACTTCGAGGGCAAGACCTCAAGATCATCCGAAAGTGGTAGCTACCTGTCATAAGGCCCTGGAGTAGTCCATAACAGGCAGCCCCGTGAAACCGAGTGACTCGTAAAGGCCACGGGCCGGGGCGTGGAAGGCGTCGCCCCGGTACCGATGTGCACAACCACCACACCTTGACCCTTGAGGCGTTCCAGTGCGTGGGCACATAGCGCTCTGCCGAGACCGCGTCCCTGAGCCGCGGGCCGTACCGCGACCATCTCCAGTCGGCCCGATTTCCCGATAGCGAAGGTCTCGTGGCAGGCGGCGCAATGCCCCACATGGTTCTTCTGCTGACCCAAGGTCTTGTTGCACGGACTGTTCACCACGAGCGCGCCCACCCCGCTATCATCCGACGCATGCTCACCATTACCGCCGAGACTGCCTCCCTAGTCGCCCAGCTCGTTTCCGTCGTCACATTCGCCGCAATCGTCGAACTCCGGCGAGCGATCGAAAAGCAGACGCTGTGGGAGCTCTGGGGGCTCGTCATCGCCGAATTCGTCCTCGGCGCCATCCTTGTCTCGTCGATGCTCGTCAGCCTGATCCGCATCGTGTCGAACGACGGCGAAACGATCGAGTTCAACGGCCCGATCGAGCTGTGGATCATCGTGCAGTTCACGTTCCCGCTTTTTGCGCTGGGCACTGCACTGGCGTTGAACGGGGTGGGACGAGATACAGCACTGGACGCCGCCAAGCCAGTCAAACGCACCTGGGCCATGGTTGAACTCGCCGAGGCGCTCCGCCGCAACGTTTCGGGAGGCAGATGACGCTCGCAGCAACACGCTGCCAGCGCAACCGCGGCCGAGTCCCACGCGTCCCCGCGGCGCGCGTGATGCTTGCCCTCGCGCCAGTCCGGGTTGATCGTTAGGCTCACCGCCATGTGCGTATGCGAACCCGGCATCCTCGACTGGCTCTCGGGAATCGTCCTGCCAGTGCTTGTGACCTCTCTCACGATCGGCGTCGCCGTCTGGGCAGGCCGGATCGCCAAGCGTTCGAACGAGCTCGCGGAGCGCATCCACGACGATACAAAGCGAGACGCCGCAAGGCGGTTGAGGCTCCCGTTCAAGACGGTGCTCAATGAGTTCTGGACCGCGATAACTGCGGCACGCACACTCGGCGACAACGACACCGTCAAGCTCGTCATGGAGCGAGTGCAGGCTCTGTCGATTGCGGCCGACCTTGCCGATGATCCCACTGCGACGAAGATGATCCAGTACGCCTCGACGATGTCGCGCGAACATCCGCTCGAGCCCCGTGACATCGACGCCTTCATGGCACTCAACCGGCGGATCACGGCCATGCAGGCGCTCTGGGTCGACGACCCCGAGGCTGCGATCACCGCGATGGAGGTCGACGAGAACTTCCAGGCACTCGGCGGATTCTCGAAGTAGGACACCTTCATCCACTCCCGGCACCCGAGGCGCCTGATACGACCTGATCGCCTGGTGGCAGAGATCGTCCCTTCCGCGCTCGGTCAGGTAGGCGCGGGCGAAGGCGACGCCATACCGCCGGTTCGTGTCGAGTATGTTCTTGTGCTCTTTCGAACAGCCCGAACGTCCTTCGCGATCTCGTTGGCGAGCCCGCGAATGTCCGTCTCCAGATCGACGGGGTTCAAACCTGCTCAGGAATCAATTTAGGGCACGGCCATATTGAGACAGCTATGAAGCGCGCTCCGCTTCTGCTGATTCTCGCGGGTATCCTCGTGCTGGCCGCGTGCGCGGCGGATACGTCAGCTGCGTACCAGCGATGCCACGCTAGCTTCTCACTCGGGGTGCCGTTCCAGAACCCCGAACTCATCTATGACTGACAAGCTCGTTGAAGCTGCGGAAATCCGCTCGGCGCTCACGGAACACGACATTGTGGGGTTCACTGAGGAATCGGGTGACAGCGGCTCATGATCTGGTCCACCGACTGGTCCCGGCGGACCTTTCATCAGGCCCTCCGGCGACCCACACCTCACGTTACGCTCTGGCCATGACTTCCGTTGAGTTGGCTCTTACCGTGGCGCTAATCGCCCTATGCGGCGTCGTCGTAGGCGCCCTGATCACCGGCCTCTTCCTTCTCGTGAACGGTCGCCTGCAGAGCAGTCGTGATCATGAGAAGTGGTTGCGGCTTGAGCGCGTTTCCTTCCTCGCTAGCTACCTAGCGCTCGTGGATGAGTCGGCCCGTTTGGGTGAAGAGGGGAGCGCCAGGAAGGCTATAAGCCTGCTCCCGGAGGTCCAGAAGGCCGCCTCCGGCATTGCGCTATTCGGACCGGAAGAGTTGCGCGAACTAGGCCGGAGCTTGGGCGACGCTCTGGTGAAACATGTGAACCACCCAAGCGACAAGAACTTTGAAGACGATTACGATGTCACCCGCGAAGCCTTCATAACGGCGGCACGGAAGACCACCAAATTGGTCTAGAGAACCCAGGTGACATTGGGTGAAGATTGCAAGAAGCACGCTAGCGCTCACGTTACTCCTACATTGGCTACGTAGGTTCGCGGTGCCATGGGGAGTGAGCATGACGAGGATGGCGCGGCCTTAGGCGAATGCCAGGGTCAGTAAGCCACCAATGTCGGGCGATCCATTACCCGGTAGGGCGATAGCCTGATTCCACTCGATCGGTTTCAGTCCGAGCGCGCGCAGGAATGCAAACATGGTGTCAGGCGCGGCATCGTTTCTGCCATGAACCACGAGGCCTTCTCCGGCATGACCATGGCTAAAACGCTAACCTCAGCCGCCGACTGAGGGACGGTGGCATGTGGGATGATGCCGCAAGCGGAGTCTAAGCAGGAAGAGGCATACCTGGACGAACAGAGCTTCGTTCTGGGATCGGATCTTCATCCGCCGATAACTCCCGACTGGTCAATTTCGAGACGACGCCAACATAGGTTCTTGCAGGAAATAGTGAAAGTTGTCCCCGGAAGGATGTGACGTGTTCCAGTTGCCCGACACGAACATATTCATTGGCACAAGAGCTGATAGTCGAGTGCGCGTCGATGAAACCTGGGCGGTGATCAACACTGCGAAAACTGTGCACGTCGAGGTAATGGGTTGGGGCAATGCACCTCCGCGAGATCATCCCAACTACCTCTCGTATGAAGATGGGCAGTTCCTCTCCTTCAACTGGGTTGATGGACCAGCTCATCTGTACAAGTGGAGCGGTACAGAAGCGTTTATTAGAGCGCTGGATTTCATCGATCAATGGGCACCCACGAAGAAAGTCCTGATCAACTGCGACCTCGGGCAGTCGCGATCCCCGACTCTGGCCCTGCTCTATCTGGCAAAGCGCCTTCATACGATCTCGGATAGATCTTTTGCCGCGGCTAGGGCTGATTTCGAAAGGCTCTATCCTGCCTATGCGCCGAGTGGAATTGCCGACTATGTCGATCAATACTGGGGCGAGATCCATTAGGTCGACGATCCTGCAACCGGTCTGTATCGCTGGAGGCCGCTAGCTAACCCCGCACTTGCAGCGAACGAATCGAGTCAACCACTGGAGCTACTCACTGGTGGGCTTGACCAGCAGATGCGTGGCCATGCGCAGCCAAGTCGGTGCGGTTGGTCAGCCGACATCACGTTGCGAAGCAAACTCAACATAACCGCCGCAACCGCGGCATGATCAACAAATAGGAACCGTCCGGGAACCCGGGTCAGGCTCCATACCGCTGCTCCGACACACTGAACTCCCTCAACATGAGAAAGAGTGTCAAGCATCACCCGAAGGCACTGTCAAGCAACCACCGAAACAACGTCAACCATCACCCGAAGACAAAACGTCCACAATCAGGCGAAGAAATACAAAACACTTGTAGGGCGGACGGGACTTGAACCCGTGACCGACGGATTATGAGTCCGCTGCTCTAACCAGCTGAGCTACCGCCCCGTGGTGCGCACATCGTCGGGCGGACCGGAGTCAACGATACAGCGGCGGCGGGACCGTACTACAAACGTGCAACACAAGCGCAAGCGCTAGAAGGGCGGCGGGTCGGAGCCTCGCACGTGCCCCGTGGGGCTGGTCCAGATGAGGCCATGGCAGGTGCCGGCGTTGATAACCGTCCACGCGGTGTGGTGCTTGAGGCGGTGGTGATGGCGACACAGTGGCGCGAGATTACATGCGGCGGTCGGACCGGCGGGCCAGGGCACGGTGTGGTCGAGGTCGCAGCGGATGGAGGCGCGGCCGCATCCGGGAAAGTCGCAGGTGGGGCGGGTGATGCGCACCCAGCGGGCGAGATCCGCGGGTGGGCGGTAGCTGACGCGGTCGATGTCGAGAATGCTGCCCGAGATCGGGTGGGTGAGGATGCGGGTGAACGACGGCGCGTGGGCGGCCAGCTGGCGGGCGGTCGCGGCGTCGATCGGGCCGTAGCCGTCGAGCGTGGCGGGCTGGTCACCGCCAAGAAGCGCGAGCACGGGGACCGTAACGGCCACGGTCACACCAACCGAGCCCGGGGCGCCGAGGACGCCGGCGAGGAGGTCGGTGAGCGTGTCCGCCCGGAGTTGGGCGACGGTGCGAGTCTCGTCGGGTGCGGCAGCGAGAGAACGCGCGGCCTGGTCGATATGGGCGAACGCGCGGTGGGCATCCTCAGCGGGGAGGTAGGCGCCCAGCCAGGCCATGCCGTCCCGATCGTTCTCGATCCACACCCGACGCTCGGTCGCGGCGACGCGGTGCCGCTCCCCCATCTCTGCGGGATTCAAGCGCGAGGCGAGCGAACGAGCCTTGGCGCGGAACCGGGCCGGGGCAAGCTCACGCAACTCCACCATGGCCGCATCGAACTCAGCCCAGACCTGCCGCGGCAGGTCGGAGACCAGCTCGGCGACCAGCCGCGCGTTGGGGGCGGCAAACTCGCCCTCGCGGAACCACGCCCACACCTGCGGAGCACGCGCAATGAGCTGCTCGGCGTGATGCGCCTGCGTGCGCACCGTGGACTCGGCGACCCCGAGCCGCACCGCAAGATCGGCGACGGCCGCACGAATCGCGAACTCGACACCATCGGGGGCACCCGCGAGCAGCTCGCCGACAAAAACCTCGGGGCTCTGGCGCGCCTCCGACAACACGTCGACCACGGCGGCCCACTGCTCGGCCTGCGCCCGCGTTGCCGACATTAAGGCGACCTCCGCGCGCGCGATTCCGAACTCGATTCGAGTCGACGCGAGCGCCTCGTCGTAGAGGCCGGGCGGGGTGTTCATGCCCCTATGGAACCAGCAGCCACTGACATTTCACTCGGCGGCAAACGCGCTGAGACTAGCGCTGAACCAACGCCCCCACGGTGCGCGACAGACGGTGAGCGGGCACCTCGACGACCCGCGCGAAGCCCCACGCCACCAGCAACGACGCCGGGATCGCGAGCACCACAATCCACCACCACTGGCCGTCCCCCACCGCAAACGCAATTGCCAGCAGCACGGGAACGTGCACGAGGTACAGGCTGTACGAGACTCGCCCCAACCATGCGACCGGGGCGGTCGTGAGCGCGTGTACGGCACTCGGCCAGAAGGCACAACAGAACAGCAGCAGCGTCGCGCCGAGCAGCGTCGTGGGCGAGATTGTCGCGGCGGCAAGGGTGTCGATCGAGCCGAACCCGCGCAGCAGCCACGTCAGCACCAGAAGCAACACGGCCACGATCGTCAACAGCCACCACACGAGCCCACCGAGGCGCCACGACTGGATGCGGTTCGCCAGCGACCGCAGGTCCTCGACGCCACGCGCGAGTCCCACGCCGATGAGGAACATGGGCAGGTAAATCAGCGCGGGCTGAGCGAAGTGCATCCCCACGACGGATGCCCCGAACCCCACGATCACGGCAACCCACCAGGCGCGGCGCAACAGCAACACCAGCGCAACAAACAACGGAAGCAGCAACGAGAACCACACCTCCCACACCAGCGACCACAGCGGCGGGTTGATGCGGAAGTCCGTCTCGAACAACACGGTTGCCTCGCGACTGACCGTTCCGATGCTGATGCGAGGGTCGGCGAGGATCTCGAGCCATGTGCCCGTCACGGCCCCGGTCGAACGAGGGATTACCAGGATCAGGAGCACGGCAAGCAGCACCGAGGCGATGATCGGCACGTACAGCCGCACGATGCGCCGCGGGTAGTAGGCGAGCCAGTCGAAGGTGGGCTTACGGAACGGCTCTAACGACAACACGAACCCGCTGAGCAGGAAGAACACGATCACGGCCTCGGGGCCGGCGGTCAGGATCTTGAGCGGGGTGTAGGCCAGCCACCAGATCACACTTCCCTCGGGAGCGAGATCCTGCGAGAAGTAGGTTGGGGCAAACCACGGCACGGCGAACGCGACGTGATGCAGGAGAACCACGAGGGCGGCGACCCCCCGCAGGCCGTCGAGCGATGCAAAGCGCGTATCAGGCGCCACGGTCGAGGCCATCAGGAGCGCGCTTCGGGCTCCTCGCCCCGGTACAGGCTCTCGAAGGTGTCGAGCGTGCGCTGAATGTCGTGCGATTCCACGATCTTCAGGCTCTCCTTTTTGAGCCTCAGCAGCTCGTCGTGCGGCATCGTCAGCACCCGCGTGAGCTTCTCCGCGAGTTCGTCCACGTTGCCAGGCGTAAACAGGAAGCCGTTCTCACCGTCGTGAACGAGGTGGGGCAGCGCCATCGCATCCGCCGCGACGATCGGCAGACCGGAGGCCATCGCCTCCATTGTCGAGATGCTCTGGAGCTCCGCGATGGACGGCATCGCGAACACCTTCGCCTTGGTGAGCGTCTCACGCAGGTGCTCGTCTGTCACGTACCCGTCGAACACCACACGATCGGCAACACCGAGCTGACGTGCAAGCGACTTCAGGCGGTTCTCCTGGTCACCGCCACCCAGGATCTGCAGGCGCGCGTTGAGCGCGGGATCCAGCTTCGCGAGGGCGCGGATGAGCTTGTCGATCTGCTTCTCCTCGACGACCCGGCCGAGGAACACGATCAGGTTGTCGTCGGAGGGCTCGAGGTTGGCCGTGTAGTTGTGTGAATCGATGCCACACGAGATCGCCAGAACACCACGAATCGACGTGTTGGCCTCGAGGTACTCCGCAGCCTTGCGGGTGGGCGTGCTCACGCGCTCGGCCCGGCGGAACGAACGGTCGGCCGCGGCCCACGCCTCGCGGATCGCCCAGCGCACCAAGAACTTCGGGATGATGACCGCGTGGTCGAGGATGTTCTCCGGCATAAAGTGATTGGTGCCGATCAGGCGGATGCCCCGCTTCTCGCCCTCGAGCGTGAGGCCTCGACCCACCACGATGTGGGACTGGAAGTGAATCACGTCGGGCTTCACGGCATCCAACACCTTGGCCGCGTTGGCCTTGATGCGCCACGGCAGCATGTAACGGAACGTCGGGTGCGCGTACCAGCGCCACGAGTAAATGCGGTGGACGGTCATCTTCTGACCCTCATGCACCTCCTCGTACGCTCCCAGGCGCCCGTCGTACGAGGGCGTCATGATGTGCACGTCATGGCCCCGCTGCACAAGACCGGCCGCCAGGCGCGCCTCAAAACTAGCGGCTCCGTTGATTTCGGGCGCGAAGGTGTCGCACCCGATGAGGATGCGCAAGCGCGGCTTGTCCTCATGGGACGACCGGCGCGGTGTGGTTGCCACGAAGTGTTGGGTTCCTTATCTGTTGCTGTTCACCCCGTCGGCCGCATCGGCGACCGGGGTGTTGGCGAGAGCCTGAGGGTGGTGCCGCGAGAGGGAGATCACTCCCCAGATGGCCGCAGCACCCGCGAGGGCGAATGCGACGATGGCCCACGGCGGTGCGCCGGCGGCTTCACCAAGAACAACGATACCGATCGAGACGGCCACCAGGGGGTCAATCACGGTGAGCCCCGCAACAACGAGGTCCGGCGGGTTCGAGGAATGTGCGGTCTGAACAAAGTAGGTTCCGAGCAGCGCGGCGGTCACCAGACCCACCAAACACAGGAGCGTAAGGATGTCCGCGGGCCCAATCTCAAAGTCCGTCGCGATGATCGTGCGGATGCGGTCGATGACCACCTTGGCGAGCGTCACCACAAAACCAAAGAGGGTTCCGGCCGCAATCACGTAGAAGATGGGGCGCGGCGAGCGGCGACGCATGAGGATAAACAACGTCACGAAGACGGCAAGAACAACACCCAGGATGATGAGGACCGTCACTAGTTGTGTCGCGGTGATCGGATGCGTCTTGGCAACAAACGCGGCGATCGTCACGAATGCAGCGATGCCGGCCACGCAGACCACGATCGAGCGGATCGACACACGATCGAGTGGGATCTTGGTCACGCGCGAGTTCACGATCGCGGTAATCACGAGGGCGACGGCCCCCAGCGGTTGAACCACAATCAGCGGGGCAAACGCGAGACTCGTGAGCTGGAGAACAATCGAGAGGCCCAACAGCAGGGTTCCGATGACCCAGGACGGGCGGGCGAGGAGTGCCTTGAGCTGGGCGAAGGAGAGCCCGGTCTTCGCGTCGGTGGAGCTCGCGGCATCCACCATGGTCACACCACGGTGCTGGAACTGCGTTCCGATGGCAAGCAGCACCGCAGCAACGAGAGCCAGCGGAATACCGATGGCGGCCGAGGAGTCCAGTGTCAGCTGGTCGGCAAGATCCTGCAGGTCGGGTGGCACCCGTCGAATCTACCTGTTTCGACCCGGATATTCTGGGTGAATGGCCGTGCTCCCGATTCGAATTACTGGCGACCCCGTGCTGCACACGCGAGCGAACGAGGTGCCGGAAATCACCGATGAGGTGCGCACGCTCGTCGCGGACATGGTGGAGACCATGATCGAGGCCCCGGGCGTCGGCCTGGCCGCGCCACAAGTCGGCGTGGACCTGCGCATTTTTGTGTACCGCTGGACCGACGACGACGACGTTCTGCACGAGGGCGTGGCCATCAACCCCGAGCTGTGGCTTGCCCCCACGCCGCCCGGGGAACCCGACGAGGACGAGGAGTCCGAGGGCTGCCTGTCGATCCCGGGCGAGCGTTACCCGCTGCGTCGCTCCCCCGCCGCGATCCTCCGCGCGACCGGTCTCGACGGTGAGCCCTTCGAAGTCACGGCAAACGGCTGGCTCGCGCGCATCTTCCAGCACGAGTTTGACCACCTCGACGGTGTTCTCTACGCGGATCGCCTCGACCACCCGCACAACAAGGCTGCGGCGAAGATCGTGCGCAAGCGCGGATGGGGTGTGCCCGGCAAGCAGTGGACCCCCGGCGTTGACGACCTCGACGCCTAAGCGCTTCGGGGAATTTAGCTCCAGCCGAACCAGAGCCGCAGCGCGGCCGCAACGAATGCGGCCGCGGCAACGACCACAATAAACGGCACGCGCAGGGCGAAGAGGCCCGCGGCGACGATGATGGCGGGCACTCGGGCATCCACCACGATCGCCTGGCCCTGCGCGAGCGTCTGCACGACGATCAGGGCCGACAGGAGGGCTACCGTCAGGAGGTTGGCAACCCGCGAGGGCGTGGGCCGCTCCACAAAGGACGAGGGAACGAGGTACCCCACCAGCTTGAGCGCAAACACCGCGATCGAGGCGAGAAGAATGATCTGCCACACGGTCACGACGCGCCCTCCTCGCTCGTCTCGCGCGCACCCAACCAGTTGGTGACACCCACCACCACCGCAACAACGGCGGCGACGAGCACGGGGATGCCCGGCGCCAGCCACGGTGTCAGCACGGCGGCCACGACCGCGGCGCCCACCGCCACAACTACCGGCTGGAGCTGACGCAGACGGGGCCACAACAGGCCCAGGAACGCTGCCGCGGCGGCGGCGTCAAGCCCATACTGGCGAACGTCGCCCAGAAGGTCACCAATCAGGGCACCGATGAGCGTGGTGAGGTTCCACCCGACGAAGATGATCGCGCCTGTCCACCAGAAGCCGACGCGCTGGGCCTCCACCGTTGGCTGGGCGGTGGAGACGGCCGTGGTCTCGTCGATGGTCCAGTGCGCCGCGAGGAGCTTGCGTGGCCAGCGACCGGCGATGAACGGGGCAACCCGCAGGGCGTAGAGCGAGTTGCGGGTGCCGAGGAGAGTGGCGCTCGCGATTGCGGGAACCGCCGCCGCGGGACCGCCCGCCGCGATCACACCCACAAGCGCGAACTGGGAACCGCCGGAAAACATCAGGAGGCTCAGGGCGCAGGTCTGCCAGACATCCAGTCCGGCCGCCACGGAGAGAGCCCCAAACGAGACGCCGTAGGCCGCCACCGCGAGTCCGACGGCCAGCGCCGAGCGGAACGCTGCTCGAGTCTCAGGGCTCCGTGCCATAACAAAAAAGTCTCCCTCCCGACCATCCCGAGGGAGGCCAGAAGGGAGACTCTATCGCGCGGTGAGTTACTTCGCCGCGGGCGGCACTGGTCCGTTGGCGCGCAGGACCTCGAGCCTCGCGCGGTACTCCTTCTCGTCGATGTCACCCTGGGCGAACCGCTCGGCGAGAGTCGATTCTGCGCTGCGGACGGCCCAGCCGCCATGGTGCCCGTAGGCCCCGGGACCCCATCCTCCACGGGCCCAGCGGCGACGCCCGATCGAGAAGAGGATCGCGAAGAGTCCGATCCAGAACAGCGGGATGAGGAAGAAGAAGATCCAGCCGAAGCCGAACCCATGGCCGACGTGGCCGGCGATCGTAGCGAGTGTCAGCGTGGTGATCACGGTTGTCCTTGTCTGTTGGGGGTTCCGTCGGAACCGCTACAACAAGACTCCTCGGATGCCTGGCGTGCCACATCGGCCCGCTGGCGACACCTCCGTTACTCCCCCGGGTGCACGCGCGGCGAAGGTCGTACTACTGCGATACGCCTGGGCTGACGAGGCCCGTCTCATAGGCGATCACGACCAGCTGGACGCGGTCGCGCGCGGCCAGCTTTGACATGATCCGCGACACGTGCGTCTTGGCCGTCAGCGGACTGAGGAACAGTTCGCGCCCAATCTCGTCGTTGGTGAGCCCCTGGCCAACCAGGGCGAGCACCTCGCGCTCGCGCTCGGTGATGGCGGAGAGTGCAGCGGCATCCGGTGCCTCACGAAGCTGCACCGAGATGCGCTCGAGCAGCCGACGCGTTACGCCCGGGCTCAGCAGGGCATCACCCGCCGCAACAACCCGGACAGCCCTGATGAACTCCGTCGGCTCGGTGTCTTTCACCAAAAAGCCACTCGCACCGGCCCGGATGGCACGACCCACGTACTCGTCGAGCTCAAAAGTCGTGACGATCACGATGTGGGTCTGGGCCAGTTCAGGGCGGGCGACCAGCTGTTCGGTCGCCCAGAGGCCGTCACCGTCGGGCATTCGGATGTCCATCAGCACGACGTCCGGTTTGGTCGCGGTCACGAGCGCAACCGCATCCGCTCCCGTGCCCGCCTCACCCACGATCTCGATGTCCGGCTCGGCCTCAAGGAGGCTCCGGAATCCCGCACGAATCAGTTGCTGGTCATCGGCGATCGCGACGCGAATCATTCGTGCTCCTTGACGGGGATGGTGGCGGTGATCCGGAGACCACCCAAGGGTGAGCGGCTGGCCTCGAGGCCCCCGCCCAGGAGTTCGGCGCGCTCGCGCATCCCCAGCATTCCGCGGCCCTCGCCCGGTGTAGCCGAGTCGAGCCCCACTCCGTTGTCGTCAACAACGAGGCGATAGTTGCCACCCTCCGTGTCGAGGGTGATTGTCGCGAGGGTTGCGCGCGAATGCCGGACGATGTTGGTGAGGGACTCCTGCGCGATGCGATACAGGGCAAGCTGCACGGCTTGTGGCGCATCATCCACGCTGGTCGTGAGCTTCACTTCGATACCCTGCTTCGACACCGACTCGACGAGGCCAGAAAGCCGCGAGAGGTCGGGCTCGGGCACGAGCGGGGCATCCGGGTCGTGCGCGCCGGACCTCAGCACGCCAAGCACGGAACGCACCTCGTCCAAGGCGGTCTTGCTGGTCTCCTTGATGTTCGCGAGGGCCTCAGCGGCCTTGTCGGGCTGACGGTCCATGAGGTGCAGTCCCACGCCCGCCTGCACGTTGATCTGACTCAAGGAATGGGCGAGCACGTCGTGCAACTCCCGCGCGATGCGCACCCGCTCGGCCTGAACCTCGCTCTGCCTGCGCTGTTTTACCGACTTTCTGAAGTCGGCGAGCATCTCGCGACGCGTGCGGATTGCCTCGCCAACACCAAACACGATAAGGATTCCCAGGGTGGTCACCGCGACCCGCGCCGGATGCCAGTCCTGGCCGGCAAAAACCCCAATGGCGAGCGTGGCGGCCCACACGATACCCACGCTCAACCACGCCCAGACGCGTGCCTCGCGGATCAGCGCCCCCACGATCGCAAAGGCGAGCGCCACAAACGGGGGGCTCATCCGTGCGTCCTCGATGAAGAAGTCGGCGCTGCCGAGGATGCTCACCACCAGAACTACCGGGCCCGGGTAGCGCCGCGCGCCCAACAACACCAGCGGGCCCACGATCGACAGAACGAGCGCCAGAACGGTCAGGTTTCCCGGGCCGTTACGGACCACCCAGAACAGGGCCACGGGCACCTGAAGGGCCAACGACACAATGACAGGGATAAGTAATCTGCCCCGGTCTGACATCCGTCGGAATGGAGAGGGCTGATCGACCCACTCCTCGGGCCAGTCACCCTGCCAATGGCGCCAGGCGCCTGGGGCATGAGGGTGGTAGCGCATCTCACGATCGTATGCCCGCGCGCCCCGCTAGGCATCGGCCCGCGGGCGACGGCCGTGTACTCCCGCGGGAGTACACGCACGTAGCAAAAAACCCCCAGTCGTGGAGGACTGGGGGTTTAGCTCCCCGACTTGGACTCGAACCAAGAACCTATCGGATTCCTGTTCGGGGATTCGACCGGTAACGTCCGAAAACAAAATGCCGGTCAGGAAAAGTATGGCATAACCGACACCCCCGTCGGATAACGTGAAATCACGATCAATCTGCGGAGTAACTGCGGGCTTGGTACAGCGCACAAACGCAGCGGCCTCCTCGGGCGATACTGTGGCCCTAGAGCGGATGGGGCGAGTTGACAACACAGGAGCGGAAGACGGAGCGCCTTAGGACTCTGCTCTCCATCGAGCCAGCGAATCTCGCTGAGGCCACCAAAGTGATTGTGGAAAATCACTACCTCAAGCGCGGGCGCACCATGGCGCAATTGCCCTACTGGTTGCACTACAAGGGCGTGCGATGTGGCGTTATGTTGTTCGCCCTTCCTCGCATGTCCGCGCGAACCGAGAAATTCGGCGGCCACAGCCCTATGGAACTCTTGGAGCTTGCACGAATGTGGATAGACCCGAGCGTTCAAGGCCAACTAGTTCAGGATGCAGACGGACGCACGCATTCACTGCCGATCGCCTCAATGGCGGTGTCTCGAGCAATCAGCCGAGTTCGCCAGGACTGGTACGGCAAGTATCCTCATCTGCCCGAACCCCGCGCTCTCCTCGCATGGAGTGATCGCACTCTCCATGAGGGGACGATCTATCGTGCGTCGAACTTCAGGCACGTTGGCCTGTCGGGCGGGGTTGGGCATCGAAACAACGCGCGGGTCGGCGGAGGACGCGACCAACTGCGCCCGGATTATCTCCACCCGAAGGATGCGTACATGTTCGAGTTCGGCGCTCGACTATCCACTGCGCAACGAGAACTCGCACACGCTAGTTGGGACGGCGAGAGGCCCGTTCATAGGCAACGACATCGGAATGCCCGGGTGTCCGTTGACGGCGGCTCAAGATAGTGTCGCCGCGAGAAGGAGGAGTCAGTTGAAACCCAAGAAAAAGAAGGTGCTCAACCTCTACTCATCGGACTTCCGCACTCTCTACCTACAAGACTGCCTAGACCTGCTGTCGCTTCCCGAGGGCGCGATTCAGCGATTCCGCTACGCCCGCAGGCATGTGTGGCTCGGCCCTAACCAGACGACTGGGTGGATGGTCGCGATGTGGAATGAGCTAGTCGGTGCCGAGGTGCTCGTGCACTTCGTGGCCAGCGAGTCGGTGCGGTACAGAGCACCTACGTTTGTGCCTTTGAGGCGTGGTCGAGTCGTGCGCACCTTCGTCGAGGGCGACATCTTCGTGGTCGATTTCGAAGTCGGCGCATATCTTGACCCGAGACAGTACCTCCAGGTAGATGGCACTGCGCTGCCTCCAGAAACATTTAATTCGACCGAGGCCGAATCGGCCGAGTTTCAACTGCGGCGGGATGCCGCTACCGCGTTCACGGGCCGAATGGCGGAGGCGTTCGGTGACTATCGTCCTTCGGCGGACTGGCAGGAGTCGAAATCAGTGCAGCGGTATTCAGCGGTCTACGCGAACCCGACAAAGTTCTTCTCTGACGTTCCCCCGGCTGAGCAGACCGCCGCGTTCTCCGCACTTGCGGCGATCATGCATGATCTAGTTGGGCTCCAGCGAAGGGGCACAAAGCACTGGGGGTCGGTCTCCTCATTTTTCCGAGTCGTCGGCCTTTATGGCAAGCATCGAACGCTCAAGATGAGAAACGGGCGCTATACGCTCCGAAGTGGGAGCCCCTATCAGTTGCGCGTGATGCACATCAACTTCGGGGATACCGGACCAGACGAGCTAAGTTTCGCGGCTCCCTCCTCGATTGCAGTCACCGGACCGGAGCCGATCAGCTTGGCCGGTCGTTACGACGTTCGAGAATTCAATTTCAACACAGCGGTTAGGGAAAGTTCCGTGACGGGAGTGGTCGAGGTCTCCAGTCGGAAAATCAACGGAGACTCGGTCGATCGACTGGCGAACCCTCTAAACGTCGTCGCACGCTTGCCGCTGCGATCGCTGCCCCGTCGCATTTTCACGGCCTTGAGCGTGGCCGTCGTCATTGGCACCACGGTCGCAGCGTTTGCGCTCGCTGCAAACGCACTCGACGCGATCATTATTTTGCCGCCAGCAGAACCGACCCTCTACCTTGATCTTTCGCCCGCGCTGGAATGGTTGAGCCCCACCAGTTACCTGGCCATTGCCTGGAGCGCTGTTATACCCGCGACCGCGACCGCGATAGTCGCAGGGCTCGTAGCGGTAGCAGCGGTCTTCCGGCGTCGGTGGGGCTTGTCAGAGACCCCGGCTTAGCGCCTTCAAAACCCTTACGCTTTGTCAGCCGCTATACGCGGAGCGGGCGGCAGTGGGGGGCGGAGGGGGTTGTGACCCTAGTAGTAGTTCGGGTGCCCTGCCATGGGCTGACCGTGCTCAAAGATGAGATCGATGAGCGTCTCGAAGTAGATGATGGCGGGCAGCAGCATGAGTGAGACTCCGGCGAGGCTCGGTGTGTTCACCTCTGTCGCCCCGCCCTGTCCGCCTCCGGGGATGGGTGCGGTGTTCATGACGCCCGTCGAGAAGTGAACATTGCCGTGGGTGATCCCCGAGCATGCACGCCAGGCGTTCAGCCCGCTGTTGAGTAGAGCAGCGCCAATGAATTTGTCGGTCTCGATCAGCACGTTTGTAGTGGTTGGCATAGACCTGCGGAAGTCGCCTTGAATTCCGGGTCGGGCAGCTTTCGTCTTGCTCAGCACTTGCTCAAGTAGCGCAGTGTTCACAGTGGGGTCGACGACGCCGGATGCAGCCGTGTACTTGTCCACCGAGACACGTTGATCCCATTGCATCTGGATGAGCCTGCCTACGCGCTTGTTGAGAGTTCCGCCGTTCTGTAGCCAGATGCCATAGGCGCACGACTCGATCGCGGAACGGATGAGAGTGAAGAGTGCGAACGCGGGTGCGTGTGCCGTTACGCGGAATGCACGGTGAACCTCGTTTAAGTGATCTCTTGCCGAGCTCAGTAGATAGAACAGTTCGTGAGTCATGGGCCGGTAGAGCTTCGAGGCCGCATTGTCTTGCGCCAACCGGCTGGTCGAGTCGGGGCTCCACTCATCGAGCCGCCGCGTGGCGGCCTCGTATCGATCAAGTAGTGCTTCGATCATGTGTTGACCGAAGCTCTCTCTTTCATCGGGGCTGAGCTGTTCCCAAGAGTTTGGGGAGGGTATCTGCACGAGGCTCACGCTAGCGTGACCTTTCGAGCAGCGCGATTACCCGCCCGTGAGGAACCGATGCGCGCTCGCGTCGCGCCAGTAGCGTCCGCGTGCGTAGGCGTCGATTGCGGGGGTTGCCGGTCGCAGCAGGGGTCTACCTCCTAGCCGTCGCAGCTCGTCGTCGGTGGGTGCAAGGCGACCGGATGAGACTGCTCGGTCGAGACGGTATGTGTATACACCTTCCGTCTCGCTGAGCAGGCCGTCAGGGTTGCGAAGAACTCGCGCGATCATGTCGCCCTCGATCGTGGCGGCAGTCGCGCGGTACTCACTTTCAGTCGCCCTGTCCGCGAGGCCGGGAATGTATGCCGCGAGGATCGCTTCCGCGCGAGCGAGAAGAGAGGGCGCGTAGTGGGTCTCATTCTTGGTGAGGGTTCGCATGAGCGAGACGGAGATATCCGAGACGGTCGCGATGGTCATGTGGCCTCCGAACATGGCTGGGGGCTCGGGTACGCCGAGCCCCCAGGGCGCTACTCGACGGTGATCTTCTGAAACGCGGCGGGGCGCGTGAACGCGAACCCGGCGCGCAGTGTTGCCCGCACGTAGGTGAGGTCGTTGCGGAATCCGGCGTCGGCGCTCGTCGCCAGCTCGGGGTCACCCGACAGCACGAGCACGCTGGCGCGCTTCGGGATGCCCAGATCGTCCCAGCCGGCACAGCCGGTGACGCGTACACCGGGATGCCCGAGACGATTAGTGAGACGGTATCGCCCGCTACCTCGGCCACGAGAACGATGACATTAGACGTGTACACAGCCCGCGGTGGCGGCTCTGGGAAGGTCGCGGACGTGCTCTCTGGCTTGCTTTCCGGGGGTTAGTGCGGAGTCAATCTGCGGAGTAAGTGCGGGATTTGGTTCCGAAAACAAACCAGGTCAGAGGCGATTACGCCTCTGACCTGGTGTTTAGCTCCCCGACTTGGACTCGAACCAAGAACCTATCGGTTAACAGCCGATTGCTCTGCCAATTGAGCTATCGAGGATCGCTTTTCAGCTTGCCTACTTTACCAAAGGTTCAGTCAGGGCAAAATCCATCGCCCTACGCGCGCAGCAGGAAGGTCGGGGTGGCGACCGGCGTGGGCTCGCCAATGAGGGTCGGCATCCCGTCTGATCCCAGCCGGAAGCTCGCGATTGTGCCTGAACGCTGGTTGCAGACGTGAAGAAGATCACCATCGACAACCAGATTGCGTGGCCAGTTCCCCTCGCACGACACAAAACCGACCGGAGTCAGCGTGAGGCCGTCGTCGCTCACATGAAGCACGCCGACCCGGTTGGACCCGCGGAGTCCGGCGTAGACGAAGCCGCCGGGGCCAAAGCCGAGTGCGGCGGCCTGATCACCGTCAATCGCGCCCGGAAGACCGACCCGCGCCACAACCTCAAGGCCGTCACCGGTCCATCGAAGCGCGTGAACGTCACGGCCGTGCTCCCCCAGAACCAGGATGTGGCCCGAGCGGTGGCGGGCGATGTCCCGTGGGCCCGTTCCCGGGGGAAGCACCAGCTCCCCCGTGCGAGTCAGCGACGAGCCGTCGATGCGGTGAATCAGGATGCGGTCCGCGCCGAGATCCGCGGACAACAGCGTGGTCTCGTCGAGTCGAAAACTCGCGTGAGCGTGAGGTCCGGCCTGCTCCGGGTGGGGGCCGGAGCCGGTGCTCGAGAGCACCTCGAGGAGCGTGGTGACCGCACCATCCGGCCCGATGCCGACAACCCCCAGCTCGCCGCCCTCATAGTTGGACGCGACTATGGCCGAGTCCAGGAACTCGAGCTGGCACGGCCAGCCCCCACCGGATGCCACCTGGCCGTCCTCGACCAGCGTTGCGCCATGAACCCGGTAGGAGAAGACGTGTCCGCTGCCCTCCGCGGCCGCGTACAGGTGGTTACCCCGCGCCGCGAGGAAGGTCGGCGACGCAACGGTGGCCGCGAGCTCCACGAGGGCGAGACTGCCGTCATCCCGCGAGGTCAGTCGCGAGATGCCCTCGGAGTCACCCTCCATGTCAGCGCCGTACGCGCCAAGCCACCAGTCGGTCATGTGATCAGTACCCTGCCTTTGCATCCACAATTCCAATAAAGTCCCCGGCACCCAGAAGGGCCGCGACATTGTGCCGCACCCGTGCGGCGAGAAGCGGCTCGACCATCTCGTCGGTGTCCGCCGTGTGCGACGTCACCACACACCGCGGATGGCTCCACAGCGGATGCCCGTCAGGCAGTGGTTCCGGGTCGGTCACGTCGAGCCCCACACCCCAGAGGTGGCCCGACCGTAGTGAGTCGAGCAAGGCGTCGCTGTCTACGAGCGCACCACGGGCGATGTTCACGAGCACGGCCGTGGGTTTCATCGCGGCAAGCTCGGGCGCTCCGATCATCCGCCGAGACTCGTCGGTCGTGGCGGCGGCGAGGATAACCGCGTCGGCCTCCGTGAGCACCTCGCCCAGACGGTCGGCTCCGACGGTACGATCGGCGCCGGGAAGGTCGCCCGCCGACCGCCGAACGATGGTGACGTGTGTCTCGAACGGGGCCAGGAGACGCAACAGCTCGACGGCGATTCCCCCCGCGCCCACGATCACAACCCGCATCCCGTACAGCGACAGACCCTGGCGAGGTACCTGCCAGGTGGTCGACCGCGCCTTGTCGGGGAGCTGACGCAGAAGGCCCAAAATGAGAGCCAAAGCGTGCTCCGCAACGGGCTCCGAGTACGCGCCCTTTGCGCTCGTCCAGAGCGGAAACGGGCGATCACGGTACGTCTCGAACAGCCCGGCGTGAGTCTCGACACCGGCCAGAGGCAACTGGACCCACTGGATCTTGGGGTGGTCAGCGAGCACCTGGGCCAGCTCGCTCGAAGGACCCGACAACCACACGATCGCCGTCGTGGTGTCATCAAGTGGTGCGACGGTGCCACCCGCCTCGGCGACGGCGGCAGCCATCACAGGAGTGGGCTCCGGAAGGATCGCGATCGGTCCCACCGCCGGGCGCGAGGACTCCGGCATCGGCCTAGCGCCGTGCGCCAGCGGGTCACGATGCTCGCCGGGCTGGCGATCGGTGGTCATCGACCCGACCCGCCGGAGGACGGCGGCCGCTTGGCACGAGGCTTCTTCGGTGCGGGAACGGGGAGTGCGTCCGCCGTCGCCTGGATTGCCCGCTGCAGCCACTCCGAGTCCTCAAGCAAGTCGCCGGGCACCTCGTGGTACAGCTTCGACCCCGGATACGCATGCCCCAGGCCGGTGCCCTCGAGGAGTGCCGGATCCAAGCCCACGGGCTTGATAAACAGGGTGTCGTTGCAGACGAAGGCCACCACCTTCTCGTCGAGATACACCGCGTACTCGCCGAACATCCGCGCGGATCGAATCGGGAGCCCTCGAAGCTGATCCTCGATAAACGCCATCGTTGACGCGCTAGTCGACATGGGCCGCCTGCTCCTCCTCCAGGTAGCTGAGGGACTCTGCCAGCCCCTTGACGTACGGATGATGCGCCTCGGCCAGAACTGTCTCGAGATCACCCACGCCCACAAAAATGCCGCGATGCATGACCGCAACCCGGGTGCTCACGCGACGCACTTCGCCCAGGTCAGCGGTGACAATCAGCGCGGAGAACGAGCGCTCGCGCTGCAGATCCACGATTGTGTCGAGAATCGCGGCACGGACCGTCACGTCGATTCCCGCGGTGGGATCATCCGCGACCAGGAGCGCAGGCTCGAGGATTAGCGAGCGAGCGATGGCGACGCGCTGCCGCTGGCCCTTGCTGAGTTCGTGCGGGTACTTGTTCATGGCACTCAGCGGGAGACGCACGGCGTCGATGAGGGTGGCCACTGCCTGGCCCGCCTCGTCCTGGTCGAACCGCCGATCGCGGGAGAAGATCGGTTCGGCGACATTCTCGCCCACGGTAAGCCGCGGCTCGAGGTGATCGCCGGCCTCCTGTCGGAGATACCCGACCCCAATGGCCAGACGATCCCGGTGACGCCGACCGATGCGACGCACCTGCTCACCCAGGACCTCAAGGGTGCCACCGGTGATGAGCGGCGAGTCTTCCGCGGCACGATCGGCCTGCAGCGCCACCGCGCGCGCGAGAGTCGACTTGCCCGAGCCCGTCTCACCGACAACGGCGAGGACCTCGCCGGGAGCGATGTCGAACGACACACCGGCAACGGCGACGGATCGTGTCTCCGGGTTAGCAGACGGGTACCGGAGCGAGAGATCTCGGGCCCGAACCGCGACGGGCAGGGCTCCTGAAGCGGTCATTGCCCCAGAATAACGGCTCACTCCTCGCGCAGGGCGCGACGCTCGGCCTCGACCCGAACTAGGTCACGCTGAACCTGCGCGTACCGCTCCGCGTCGCTCGTCGCGTCGATTCGTTGCATCGTGCCCAGCAACTCGCGCTTCTGGCGCAACAAGTCGCGGTCGATCAGCGCGGACGCGACTCCCCGGCAGTAGGTTGCGATGAGTTCGGG
The DNA here is from genome assembly GCA_965279605.1 of Rhodoglobus sp. GTDB lineage: Bacteria > Actinomycetota > Actinomycetes > Actinomycetales > Microbacteriaceae > Rhodoglobus. The sequence goes on along the minus strand of CBDIIE010000017.1, from coordinate 212,504 downwards.
ACGCTCCGGGATGGGGGCCACACCCAGCTGCGTCACAAGCGTGGCAAAGGGGCCGGGAACCTCCTCGGAGATGTGCGCCACCCAATCCGGGGCGCCCACGTGATCGAGGCTGGTCGCCACCGCGTCCCGCACAACCGACAGCGTCTGATCGGAGAACGTGACTCGAACCGCTCGGGCGATAAGCTCCGCGCCGACCTCGGTGGGGTACTGCAGGATCGCCATCAACGCATCCCGCTCCAGGCGAGTGTTGGGGTCGGTCGGGAGTGCCATCAGCGACGGTGCCCCCGCGGTCTCGGCGGCCGATGGAAGGGGCTCGGCCGAGTCAGGCGAAGGCCGGGAGCCAGTCGAACCGCGGTGCTGGGTCACCGCTCGTTGCACCTCCGCGGGGTCCATACCCAGCCACCCGGCTAGGTTGCGCACGTAGCCAATGGCGAGCGCCTGGTCACGGATGCCCGCCACCACGGGAGCCGCCGCGCGCAACGCGGCCACGCGGCCCTCGACCGTCTCGAGATCGTGGCCGGCAAGCACCCGGCGGATCATAAACTCGAACATCGGCTTGCGCGTGCGGATCAGTCGACGCACGGCATCGTCCCCGCGGTTGAGACGCAGGTCACAGGGGTCGAGCCCATCGGGGGCGACGGCGACGAACGTCTGCGCGACAAAGCGCTGCTCCTCGGCAAAGGCACGACTGGCGGCCTTTTGGCCGGCTTCATCCGGGTCAAAGGTGAAGATGACCTCGCCGGTACCCGAGGTGTCGGCATTGTCGACGTCACCGATGATGCGACGCACCACCTTGATGTGGTCAACCCCAAATGCGGTTCCACAGGTAGCAACCGCGGTCGTGACCCCCGCCAGGTGGCACGCCATCACGTCGGTGTAGCCCTCGACCACCACCACCTGTCGGCCCCGCGCAATGTCACGCTTGGCGAGGTCGAGCCCGTAGAGCACCTGGCTCTTGTGGTAGACGGGAGTGTCGGGGGTGTTGAGGTACTTGGGCCCCTGGTCGTCGTCGAGAAGCTTGCGCGCACCGAAGCCGACCGTCTGGCCCGTGACGTCACGAATAGGCCAGATCAGGCGCCCCCGGAACCGGTCGTAGACATCACCGCGCTCCCCCTTGCCGATAAGACCGGCGGTGATGAGCTCCTCCTCCGAGTAGCCGAGTCCCTTCAGATGTTTTCCCAGCGCGCCACCGCGGGGCGCGAAACCGACGCCAAACCGCTGGGCGGCCGCTGCATCGAACCCTCGCTGCCCGAGGAAGGTTCGCCCGGGCTCGGCCTCCGGCGTCGACAGCTGGGCAATGTAGAACTCCTCGGCGGCCTTGTTGGCCGACAGGATGCGGGCACGGTTGCCGTGATCCGGCGCGGCGCCGCCATCCTCATAGTGCAGCTCGTAGCCGAGCCGCGCGGCCATTCGCTCCACGGCCTCCGCGAAAGACACGTGGTCCATCTTCATCAGGAAGGTGAAGACGTCGCCGCCCTCGCCGCATCCGAAGCAGTGATAAAAACCCACCTGCGGGCGGACGTGAAAGCTGGGGCTGCGCTCCTCGTGGAAGGGACACAGCCCCTTCATCGAGCCACCGCCGGCGCTCTTCAGGTTGACGTAGTCACCCACGATGTCGGCGATGTTGGTGCGCGAACGGACCTCGTCGATATCACTTCGTCGGATGAGGCCAGCCACGTGAGTGATTCTACGTTCAGCGTACGAGACGCTCGTGCCACGCCATCGCCGACTGGTCGGTGAGGGAGGCAACCTGGTCAACCACGGCGCGCTTGCGCTGCTCGTCGCTCGTGGCGGCGACCCAGTCGGCGCGGAAGCCCGCATCCAAATACTCGGGGCCGGTAGCCAACAAGACCGTCGCGAGCTCGGACAGGATGTCGCGTTGCTGCGCGTAGATCGGCCGCCGGGCGTTCGCCGACATCACAAACGCGGCAACGATGCCCTTGAGCACCGCGATCTCCGCCTGAATCTCGCGGGGAATCACGATGTCGGCACCAAACCGTGCCAGTGGGCCGGAGAAGGACTCTCGTGTGGCCTGGACGGCCGCGCCCGCGAAACGACCGATGAGCTGGCTCGTGAGGTTCTTGAGTCGCCCGTGAGCCTGCCTGCTGCCGTCCCACTCGTCGATCCAGAAGTCGAGGTTGTCGATGCGATCAAAGGCCGCGATCAGCTCGTCGTGGGTGATCTCGCCACCGATCCATACGAACATCGAGTTCACAAGGTCGTCATGGTCAACCCGGGCGCCGAGAGCCGTGACGTCGATGTAGCCGTTGACGATCGCATCCTCGAAGTCGTGGACCGAGTACCCAATGTCGTCGGAGAGGTCCATCACCTGGGCCTCGATGCAGCGCCGGCGATCGGGCGCACCCTGACGCAGCCACTCGAACGCCGCCGTGTCGTCGTCATAAAAGCCGTACTTGCTGCGCCCACTGGGATCGGGAATGCCCTGAGCGCGTGGCCACGGATACTTACAGCTCGCGTCGAGGCTCGCGCGCGTGAGGTTCAGGCCGTAGCTCTGGCCATCCGCACCAAACACCTTGGGCTCGATCCGGGTGAGCAGTCGCAGGGTCTGCGCGTTGCCCTCAAAACCACCGATGTCGTGGGCCCAGTCGTTGAGTGCACGCTCGCCGTTGTGGCCAAACGGTGGATGCCCGAGGTCATGGGACAAGCAGGCCGTGTCCACCACATCCGGGTCAAGACCGAGGCTGTCCGCAAGCTCGCGGCCCACCTGGGCGACCTCGAGCGAGTGGGTGAGGCGGTTGCGGGCAAAGTCGAGCCCCGCCGTGGGGCTCAGGACCTGCGTCTTCGCGGCCAGGCGTCGCAGGGCGCTCGAGTGAAGAACTCGCGCCCGATCGCGCGCGAAGTCGCTGCGACGACTGGAGTGTTGTTCGGGCAGCCAGCGTTCGGTGTCGGCTGCGGTATAGCCGGCCGGAACCGGCGTGTGCGCCACTGCGTTATCCGCCACTCGTGCTGAGCTCCGCCTCGGTCAGTTCCGCCCGGTGGGTCTCCTGCAGCTCGCGGCTGTCGAGCCAGCCCTGCGGCAGCGCGGGATTCTTGGGAGTACCGGCGCGACCCCGCTGTCCCTCGGCGTCCGCGCCGGGGTAGGGCTGGTCACGATCGAGCAGCCCCAGCAGGTCGTCGAGCTGCTGCAGCGACTGCACGGTCGCGAGGCTCGCCCGCAGCTCACCCCCCACCGAATACCCCTTGAAGTACCATGCCACGTGCTTGCGGATGTCGCGACAGGCGCGATCCTCGTCGTCGAAGAACTCGACAAGCAGTTCGGTGTGCCGCCGGAAGGCGTCAGCAACGAATCCCAGGGTGGGCTCGTATTTGACGGACTCTCCCGTGAATGCGGCAGCGAGGTCGCCGAACAGCCACGGGCGGCCGAGGCACCCACGACCCACCACCACGCCGTCGCAGCCGGTCTCGTCGACCATACGAAGCGCGTCGGCCGCGCTCCAGATGTCGCCGTTGCCGAGCACCGGGGTACCCGTAATCACGTTCTTGAGCTTCTCGATGGCCGACCAGTCGGCGGTGCCGGAGTAGAACTCGGCCGCCGTACGCGCGTGAAGCGCGATGCTCGAGACTCCGGCGCCCTCCGCGGCGCGCCCGGCCTCGAGATACGTTAGATGGTCGGAGTCGATCCCCTTGCGCATCTTCACGGTCAGCGGGATGTCGCCGGCGGCCGCCACGGCACGTTCCACGATCTCGCGGAACAGCCCCAGCTTCCACGGGAGCGCTGCTCCCCCGCCCTTGCGGGTGACCTTGGGCACCGGGCATCCGAAGTTCAGATCGATGTGGTCCGCGCGATCTTCCGCGACCAGCATCGTGACGGCCTCGGCCACTGTCTTGGGATCAACGCCGTAGAGCTGGATGCTGCGCGGAGTCTCCGACTCGTGATGGCGGATGAGCCGCATGCTCTCCGGCGTGCGCTCCACAAGAGCGCGGCTCGTAATCATCTCGGACACGTAAAGGCCTGCGCCGTACTCGCGACACAGGCGACGGAAGGCCGTGTTAGTGATGCCCGCCATGGGCGCAAGCACCACGGGCACGTCGAGCCGAAGTGGCCCGATGCTCAGTGGTGGCGCAACGGCAGGGAGAATAGTCACGTGACGATTCTCCCAGACAATCCCGACGACACCGCTTCCGCCGGGAGTACGGCGCCCGCCGGCCGCGACCGCGTTGCCCAGGATGCGGCCGCGCGAGGCATCCCGATCGAGATCATCGAGCGGCCCAACGCCTCCTCGCTTGAGGAGGCTGCCGCGCTGCTGGGTGTCGACCCCAGCGTGATCGTGAAGTCCCTCGTTGTGAAGCGACACGACGGCACGTTCCTGTTTGCGCTGGTTCCCGGCGACCGCCAGATCTCGTGGGCCAAGTTGCGCGCGGCGGTCGGCGTCAACAAACTCCAGCTGCCGGAGGCGTCGCTCGCCCTCGAGGCGACCGGGTACGAGCGAGGCACGATCACGCCGTTCGGGAGCACCACGGCATGGCCGGTGTTCGGCGACGAACGAATCGCCGGGCAGCGCATCGCCATGGGGGCGGGCGAACACGGCTACAGCGCATGGGTACAGGCCGACGACCTCATTCGTGGTTTTGCCGCCACCCTCGCGGATATCAGCGACTGATGGCGCTCGAGGAGCACCCCCACGTCTTCCGCTACGACGGCCGGCTGTGGGTCAGCGCGCTCCCCGGCGCGGAGGCACGGGCACAGTTGGTGGCCCAGCGCGCGTGGGACAACGCGCACCTAAAGTCACAACACTGGACCGTGTCCATCGTGATCGGCGCGATCGTCGGCACTGGGGCCATGTTGGGGCTCGGGGTGGCCACGGGGCTCGCCCCCGCGATCTACCTGGTTCTGCTTCCCCTCGCGTTTGGTGCGGGCGCGGTGCTCGGCGCCCTGGTCAACAAGCGGATGCTCGGCGCGCGCCTGCACGCCACCCCCGACACCCCGCGTCCCGAGACGACGCCACTCACGCGCATCCCGTCCGCGGTTGCGCGCAAGACGGATGAGATGACACCGGTCGATGATCTGATCGCCTGGTCGGCCCAGGGCTTCGTACCCCGCGTCTAGCCCTATTCGGGGGATCGAGAATTTCTCACCGGCGTTCTTACACTGGATAGCAGGGGGAACACATGACAAACGAGGCGGGGCCGCAGGGACCACGCCCGGGGTGGTACGACGACCCCATGGGCGCTGACTCAGTGCGGTGGTGGAGTGGCGAGTCGTGGACGGAGCACGTCCAGCCGAAGGTAGCGCCCGCGAGCGTTGCGGTTGTGGCATCCGAGGCGCCTGCCGTTGTTCCCGCCGCCGCGCCACTGTTCGCCGAGCATGTTCCGCTGCAGTACCTCGGACGCGACGAGCTGGCCGCCGCGCAGGAAACCACGTCCGTTGATCTTCCCGGCGGCTGGACGCCGGCGGTGCGAAGCCTGGCCTTTCTGCCGTTGTTGTCTGCCAGCCTCACGGTGCTGTTTATGAAGCTGGGGTGGAGCGACGGTGCGAGCCTCGGCCTCGGCGGTGTGCTCACCGTGAGCAGCATCGGAATCGCCTTTGCCGACCGGGCCCGTATTCGGGAGGCGGGACTTCGTGGCCCCTCACCCTGGTGGAGCCTGCTCACCCCATTCGCCTACATGCTTGCCCGGTACGTGGTGCTGAGTGGCCAGGGCGTCCGATCACACGGCCCCCTGCTGCTCTACGTTGGGTGTGGGGTGGCCGCTGGCCTTGTCTCGGCCTTCGTCATCGTTCCGAACTACCTGGACTCCCAGGACGCCCTGACCCTCTCGAATGCGGAAAGTGTGCTCGAGACAGAGTTGGCCGCACAGACCCAAGTCGAGTGGAACGCCACCTGCCCCACCGACGTCGACGTGCGTACCGTCGGCACCCAGTTCAGCTGCCTACTCACCGAGGTCTCGGGTGACCGCGCGGTGGAGGCAGTTCTCGAGGTTGTGAGCCTCTGGCAGCTCGAACTCGTTGACGCGGTCGCGGTGCGCTAGACCGCGTCGTCGTCCAGCTTGCGGTTGATCACCGCTTGCGTGTGATGGTCGGGGATCTCGCAAAAGTCGCCCTCGCAGGATGCAGCGGACGCGTCCCCCAGTGGTTGCAGCGCGATTATCGGCTGCGGCGCAGTCAGTGCTTCCGTCATTGGGAGTCTCTTTCGGTTTGGACCTGTGTGAGCACGTTAGCGAAGGTCGCCGCCTCCTGAGCGCCGGACACCCCGTACTTGCCATCGATGACAAAAAACGGGACACCCTGGATGCCGTACTCGCGCGCCAGCGCCACGTCGGCCTTCACGTCGGGCAAGAAGCGGTGTGATTCGAGCGCCTCGGTCACCTCGTCGCGATCAAAGCCCAACTCGACGGCGATGTCGACAAGGTCCGGGATGCGCCCGACATGCTCGCCGTTGACGAAGTAGGCCTTGAGCAGGCGCTCCTTCATCTCGAGCTGCCGGCCCTTGCTCTTGGCGAAGTGGATGAGCTCGTGCGAGATGACCGTGTTGGTCTGGTGAATGTGGTCGTAGTCGTAGTCGAGACCCACCGCCTGAGCGATCCCGGTGACCCGGTCGATCATCATCTGAGCCTGCGTGGTGTCGACCCCCTTGCGCTGCACGAGATAGTCGACAGGGGTGCCGTCGAAGTCCACCGGAGTATCGGGTGCGAGCTCGAACGAGTGGTACTCGACGATCACATCGCCACCAAACTCGGCCGCGCCGGCCTCGAACTTGCGTTTGCCGATGTAGCACCAGGGGCATTGAACGTCGGACCAGATGTCTACCTTGATGGGTTCACTCACGATGAGGGTCAACGCGTGCGACGGGACCGTATTCCCGCGCGCACCAAGACGCCGACCAGAAGTGCCACTCCTCCGAGGCTCAGGGCCGTGCCCAGCACAATCAGCGGCGATGCGTTGAGTCCCGTGTTCGGAAGCGACGGTGTGCGCACGAGCGTCGACTCGGTCGGCAGACCACACTCCCCCACGTGCAGGGGGTTTCCGTGTCGGTCGTACAACGTTTCGACCCAGAAGTACGTGCCCGGGCGAGTGAAGGTGGCCGTCTCCGACACGTACGTTCCGGGGCCGTCGAGGGGCACGGCATCCGAGGTGAAGACGCGGGTCGAGGCGTCACAGAGCGGACCGTCGGACACACCCCGCTGGGCAAATGCCTCAAAAACGAGTGTTGCACCGACCGGGACCTGCCCGGCCACGCGGGCGCTGTCGAAGGCCTCGCCTCCCGGAGTAATCGCCGATACCGCATGGGTCACCACGTCGCCGGGAGCAACAAGAGTGGTCTCCTCGGGCAGCCCACATGCGCCGCGCGCCACGAGCGTTCCGTCGGGCGCGTACAGGGACTCGATCCAGTAGTACGTTCCGTACTTCTTGAACTGAGTCACCGGCGACCGGTAGCTGCCCGGTGCCTCCACTAGGACGGGCGTGGCGCTCGAGTCAAACACGCGGGTCTCCGCATCACAGCGCGGCTTATCCTCCGCGGCGGGCTGGAGGAACGCCTCAAACGCGAGGGACGCACCACCCACGGGCACCAGTCCACCCACCAGAGCGACGTCATACACGTCGTCGCCCACCGCCGCGCCCTCCTGGGCGAGCGAGGAGATGGTCGGGGGCAGCACCCGAGTGGTCTCGGCAGGCACACCAAAACGATCAGACCACGGCTGGAAGTACGGGGCCGTCGGAGAGGACGGGTCGAGGCTCCAGACCCACGTGACGTAGCCGACGGCGGCGGGAGCCCGGACGATCGTGGATGCGGCGTAGATTCCTGGTCCGCTCGCGACAACGGTGGCGGTGCCCACGACGGTCGCCTCCACGGGCACGGTATCCGACTCCTGGGGTGGCGTCTCGCCCGGCAGGAAGTATGCGGTACCCACGAAGGACGCGGGCACGGGTTGCCCGCCCTCGGTGAGCCACGACCCCTCGGTCACGGCCACGGAGAGCTCATCGCCGATCTCGCCGCCGAAGCCAATCTCGGACGTTGTCACCCGGGTGGCAGCGGCCAGCGCCATGGGCACAACGTGGGATTCCGCGACGAGCCCAAACTCGTCCACAAATGAGTACCCGTCGGGCAAGGAGGCAGAAGTCTCGGCGGGTTGGGTCGCACCGTCGATACGCCACACCCAGGTGTAGAATCCTGGCGTACTCGCTCGCAGGGATCCGGACGACGAGTAGTCACCCGGGCCAGCGAGCAGAATGCTCTCGGTGCCCACCACCGGCGCATTCGCGGGCGCCTCGGCGGCAACCTCGGGCGGCGACGAGAACGGCCCATAGAGCGTGCCGATCGCCGTCACCGGCACGAGGCTGCCGTCCGTTCGTGGGCGCCAGGCAGCGGAGCCCGGGGCAACGGATGCCGTGACCCCGTCGACAAACGCCTGCCCGGGATTAACAAAACGGGCAGCAACGCGCGTCTGGACGATCGGGGAAAACTCGAGCGTCGCCGTCGCCTCGTCGCGCGCCGTCACCGTTGTTCGTGCGGGAAACGCGCCCCGGATCGTGCGCTGCTGAGAACCGGACGAGTACAGCACGACGGAGGGGCCTGCTCCGAGGTCGATCGAGAAGCTCGCCTCCGCGGCGACGGTGACGGAGCTGGCCGTGTCGGATACCACCGCGGTGATCGGCACCACACTCCCGTTTGTCACGGTTGTCTGGCGCGACGAGGTACCCGCAACAACCGCACCGTCGAGGCGGAGGGTGCCCCGCGCCTGGGCCGGCGACACCACGACGGTGACCATGCCATCGCGACCGGTCAGCTCAACCGTTACGCCGGCCGAGGGCGTCCCCGCCCCGGCAAATCGGGTCTCGGACTCACTCCACACCACGTCGTAGGCGGCCTTCACGGCCGCGTTTGAATTGATGTAGTGGAGCCCCGCGCCGTAGCCCGCACCGTGTGACTGTGCGTAGTTGCTCGTGTAGGCGTAGACGTAGGCGCTCACGGCCGCCGCATTCGTCGGATCGGCGGTCTGTCCCCAGGTCAGCAGGGCGTAATTGAGCTTGCGGATCGTGGCCTCGTCGAGCCAGTTTCCACTCGACGTGGGGAAGGAGCCGACGATCGTGCCGCCATCCGTGGCACCGCTGGGCCATTCCCTCCCCGAGTCGATGCAATAGACGCGGGTGCCGTCGGGCGCGATGTAGTTGCCGAGGTAGCCGCCGTAGGGCGTGATGCCCGGATATCCCGCTCCCGTGGTTGCTGCCGCGGCCGGCGACCCTCCCGAGTTCATCGACCCCAGCCCCACGAGGGCGACGAGGGCGGCGAGTCCGAGGGCGAGCAGGCGGTAGGGCAGGTGGCGACGAGTGGTCATACCGCCAGCGTCGAGCATTCGTCACGGGCGCCCGCCCGCGAGACCTCAGACTGTGAACAACTGGTCCGAAGCCCACCCTGTGGAAACTACCGGGGCTACGCGCCGAGCAGTCGCTCCGCGAGGTAGCCGCGCAGACCCTCGAGCGGGATACGTTCCTGTGCCATCGTGTCGCGCTCGCGCACGGTCACGGCGTTGTCGTCGAGGGAGTCGAAGTCGACCGTCACGCAGAACGGCGTGCCGATCTCGTCCTGGCGCCGGTAGCGACGGCCGATGGCTCCCGCGTCATCGAAGTCGACGTTCCAGTACTTGCGCAGGTCGGCAGCGAGCTCCTTCGCAAGCGGGGAGAGCTGCTCGTTGCGCGACAGCGGAAGAACGGCGACCTTCACGGGCGCGAGCCTGCGATCGAGACGCAACACCGTGCGCTTGTCGACCCCACCCTTGGCGTTGGGTGCCTCATCCTCGGCGTACGCGTCGATGAGGAATGCCATCAGCGCACGCGTGAGCCCAAACGCGGGCTCGATCACGTAGGGAATCCAGCGCTCGTCCTTGGTCTGGTCGAAGTAGGAGAGATCGGTGCCCGAGGCCTCGGAGTGCGTCTTGAGATCGAAGTCGGTGCGGTTCGCGACACCCATCAACTCGCCCCACTCGCTGCCCTGGAACCGGAAGCGATACTCGATGTCAACGGTGCGCTTCGAGTAGTGGCTCAGCTTCTCCTTCGGGTGCTCGTACAGCCGGAGGTTGTCGGGGTTGATTCCCAGATCGACGTACCAGCGCAGCGACTCGTCGATCCAGTACTGGTGCCACTCTTCGTCCGTTCCAGGCTCGACGAAGAACTCCATCTCCATCTGCTCGAACTCGCGAGTGCGGAAGATGAAGTTGCCGGGAGTGATCTCGTTGCGGAAGCTCTTGCCGACCTGGCCAATACCAAACGGCGGCTTGAGGCGGCTGGCGCCCATCACGTTGGCGAAGTTCACAAAGATGCCCTGGGCCGTCTCCGGGCGAAGGTAGTGCAGGCCTTCCTCGTTGTCGACCGGGCCCAGGAAGGTCTTGAGCAGACCCGAGAAGTTCTGGGGCTCCGTCCATGCGCCGGGCTGGCCGGTGTCCGGGTCCTTGATGTCGGCAAGGCCATTAACTGGCGGATGCCCGTGCTTCTCCTCGTAAGCCTCGAGGAGGTGGTCGGCGCGATACCGCTTGTGGGTGTGCAGCGACTCAACGAGAGGGTCGGAGAAGACCTCGACGTGACCGGAGACCTCCCACACACGACGCGGCAGGATCACGGCGGAGTCAATGCCCACAACGTCGTCGCGGCCCTGAACAACGGTCTGCCACCACTGCTTCTTGATGTTCTCCTTGAGCGCGGTTCCGAGGGGGCCGTAGTCCCACGCCGACCGCGAACCACCGTAGATCTCTCCCGACTGGAAGACGAAGCCACGGCGCTTGGCGAGATTAATAACGGCGTCGAGATTGCTGGGCGTTGCCACGGGTGTTCTCCTCATCAGCCGAGCTGGATGCCCGGTCGAACTGCTCACGAAGACCCCAGCCTACCGGGGTCGCTCGCCCCTAGTTTTCGCTGCTCGCCGAGGAGAGGGCGTGTGCGCGCTCGATGATGCGCACGACCTCGAGGGCCTCGCGCGGATCGACCGGCGCCGGAGCCCCCTCGAGGATGCTCGCCGCCACGCCCGCGTAGAAGGCGGGGTAGTCGCCGCGCTCGGTGGGAACGGGCAGCAGACCACCGTCGGGTCCGTCGATGCCAAAAAGACCCCACTCGGCCTCGGGAGTCACGCCGTAACCGCCCGAGCCCGGCCACCGCTGATCCTTGAGCGCCGGCTCCTGGCCGTCGAGCCCGTACACGGTGTAGGCGGCCTGGGACCCCAGCACCCGGAACCGCGGGCCCGACTGTGCCGCCGCCCGGCTCATCGTGAGGTGCGATCGCACGCCGCTTGCGTGCAGGAGCGAAATGAAGGCGTCGTCGTCGCTGACACTGCCCGCACGCACGGTCTGCAGTTCGGCCTGCTCCACCGTGGCGGGGCCAAACAGCTGAAGCGCCTGATCGATCAGGTGGCTGCCGAGGTCGTACGTGATGCCCGCGCCCTGAGCGACCGTGGTGGTCTCCTGCCAGCGGTCGCGAACCGGCCCGCCCCAGCGCTCGAAGGTGGACTCAAAACGGTGCACCGCGCCCAGGGCACCCTCCTCGACGAGACGCTTGACAGTGAGGAAGTCGCCATCCCACCGCCGGTTCTGGAACACCGCGAGCGGCCGTCCCACCTCCTCGGACTTGGCGATGAGCTTTTTGGCGTCCACGACGGTCGGAACAAACGGCTTGTCGATCACCACCGCGCACCCGGCTTCAAGGGCCGCAAGGCCCTGCTCGAGGTGCGTGTGCGCGGGCGACGCCAGAACAATCAGATCGAGATCGCCCGCTCGCTCGAGCAGCTCTGCCGGTGACGGGACGACGGTGACGCCGGGATGCTGGGCTGTCGCCTCGGCCGCGCGCTCGGGGCTGCTGGTAGCGACAAGGTCAAGGCGGAACGCGGGATTGGTCGCGATGAATGGGGCGTGAAATACACGACCGGCCAGTCCGAAGCCAATAATCCCGGTGCGGATCGGGTGCGTGGTGGGCATCCCGTCAGCCTAGTGACCGCACCGAGGCGACCGCGACGCGCACGTGACCCGCCACTTCCGCCAGCTGATCGCCGGTCATGTCGTCGCCGAACGTAAATCGCACCGCCGTCTGGGCCACCTCGGGGCTGATACCCAGGGCAAGCAACACCGGCGACGGCTCGTCGCTTCCGGCGGCACACGCCGAGCCACTCGAGCAGATGATGCCGCGCGCCTCGAGTCCCAACAACACCGCCTCGCCGCTGGTACCCGGGAAGCAGAAGGAAGCGTGGGCCGGGAGCCGGTGCTCTCGTGAGCCGGTGAGCCGGGCATCCGGCACCGTGGAAAGAACTGCATCAATGAACTCGTCGCGGATGCTCGCGACACGCGCGGCGTGCTGCTCCCCCAACACCGTGGCGAGGTCTAGCGCCGTCGCCAGCCCCACGGCGGCCGCGACGTTCTCCGTACCGGACCTCCGCGCCCGCTCCTGGCCGCCGCCGTGCAGGACTGCCTCGAGCGGTACCCGGGCCCGAATCGCGAGAGCGCCGATGCCCTTCGGAGCACCCAGCTTGTGGCCGGAAATACTGATCGCGTCGACACCCAGCTCGTCGAGACCGAGCGGAAGCCACCCCGCCGCCTGCACCGCGTCGGTGTGGAACGGCACACCCTGTTCGTGGGCGATCCCCGCAAGCTCGCGGATGGGCTGCACCGAGCCGATCTCGTTGTTGGCATACATGATGCTCGCGAGGGCCGTGTCGTCACGAATTGCACGGCTCAGATCCGCAGGGTCAACCAGACCGTCCTCGTCGACGGGCAGCACCGTGAGTTCCGCGCCGTGGTGGCGCACAAGATAGTCGCACGACTCGAGGACGGCCGGATGCTCGATCGCCGAGGTCACGATATGCCTGCCGCGCGGGCTCGCCAGCACGATCCCCTTGATCGCGAGGTTGTCGGATTCCGTGCCACCCGAGGTGAAGACTACCTCGGAGGCTCGCGAGCCGAGCCTGGCCGCGACCCGAGCACGAGCATCCGCGAGGGCGGTCGCCGCCGACTCCCCCACCGAGTGGTGGCTCGACGGGTTGCCGAAGTCACCCGTGAGGTAGGGCCACATCGCCTCGAGAACCTCGCGGCGCGTGGCCGAGGTCGCGGCCGAGTCGAGGTAGATCACGTCTCAGCCCGCGCTGACGTCCACGTCGAGACCAAGATCCAGACTGCGCACGCTGTGGGTGAGTGCCCCCACGGAGATGACGTCGACGCCCGTCTGCGCAATGGCGGCAACGGTCTCGAGGTTCACTCCACCACTGGCCTCCACGATGGCACGGCCGGCAACAAGGGCGACGCCCTCCCGGAGCTCATCGAGGCTGAAGTTGTCGAGCATGATCGTGTCGACTCCCGCCGAGACCACCTCCTCCACCTGGCTCAGCCGATCGACCTCCACCTCGATGTGGGTCGTGTGCCCCACCCGCTCACGGGCGGCACGGATCGCGTCCCCCAGGCTCACGCCCTGCGCCGCAAGCACCGCGAGGTGGTTGTCCTTGGCGAGCACGGCATCCGACAGGGAGTAGCGGTGGTTATGGCCACCACCATCCCGCACGGCCTGACGCTCGAGAAACCGCAGGCCCGGGGTTGTCTTCCGAGTGTCCACGATCCTGGCGCGGGTGCCAGCGACCGCCTCGACGTAGCGGGCGGTCACCGTGGCGATGCCGCTCATCCGCTGGCACAGGTTGAGCGCAATACGCTCGGCGCGAAGCACGGCGTGAGCGCTTCCCTCCACGCGCGCCAGCACGGCTCCCGTCTCGAACGCTGCGCCGTCAACCGAGCCCAGCTCCACGACGACGTCAGGGTCGACGAGAGCAAACACCCGGCCAAACACCTCGATGCCACTGAGGATGCCGGGCTCTCGTGGCACCAGACTCGCGGACGCTCGGGCCGACGCCGGCACAAACGCGTCGGACGTGATGTCACCCCAGGGGGCGTCCTCCGCGAGCGCTCGACGGATGATGTCATCAACAATGGCTTGCGTCATGACGCCACCTCCGCACGAACCGGGACCTGCCATTCGAGCGAGAACTCGTACTCCTCACGAGTGCCGGGGAAGTCCAGTCGGTCGTGTGCTCCGCGCGACTCCTCTCGCACGAGGGCCGCGTGAACCACAATGCGAGCGAGGTCCAGCAGGTTGCGCAGCTCGCCCGACTCGACGTCATCACTCGCGACGTGCCACGACGCGAGTCTCGCGCTCGCCTCGCGCAGCGTCTCCAGCGACCGTTCCAGCCCCACGTGTGTCCACATCAGCTGCTGAAGCTCACCGCGGCTCACAACCGCGTGAGCGTCGACCGGCGCGTCGACATACGTCAGCGTGGCCGGGCGGCCCGGGGCCTTCGGCTCCTGCCGGGTTGCCAGGGCATCCGACGCTCGCCAGGCGAACACCAGCGATTCCAAGAGCGAGTTCGAGGCGAGCCGATTCGCGCCGTGCACCCCCGTGCAGGTCGACTCCCCGACGGCGAAGAGGCCCGGCAGCGAGGTTCGTCCGTCGATGTCCGTTCGGATGCCTCCCATCCAGTAGTGGGCGGCCGGGGTCACGGGAATGGGCTCGGTCGCCCAGTCGAAGCCGTGCTCGCGGGTGACGCGGGTGATGCCCGGGAAGCGGGTCGCAAGGTAGTCGGCGCCGAGGGCGGTGGCATCCAGCATGACGGGGCGGCCACCCTGACGCGCCATTTGCGCGGCGATGCCTCGAGCGACGACATCACGAGGTGCGAGCTCGCCGTCAGGATGCACGTCGAACATAAACCGGCGACCGTTCTCGTCGAGGAGCACGGCGCCGTCACCCCGCACCGCCTCCGAGACAAGCGGATTACCCGGCGCGGCCAACGACGTGGGGTGGAACTGATAAAACTCGACATCGGCGAGAACGGCACCGGCGCGCCACGCCGCCGCGACGCCGTCTCCCGTGGTCACACTCGGGTTCGTCGTGTGCGAATACAACTGGCCCGCGCCGCCACTCGCGAGCACCACAACGTCAGCCGGGATGTCGCGGCTCACGCCATCCGGACCCACCGCGACGATTCCCACCACCCGGCGCCCTAGCGGCTCATCCACCACGAGGAGGTCACGCATAAACGTGTGCTCGTGCACCTCGACAGCGAGCGCGCGCACCGCACGAAGGAGGGCGACCTCGATAGCGAGGCCCGTCGCATCCCCTCCCGCGTGAATCACCCGGCGGGCGGAGTGCGCGGCCTCGTGCCCGCGGGCAAGCTCGCCGTTGACCCGGTCAAACTCGACCCCGAGCGCCATCAGCTCACGAACACGCTGCGGGCCCTCGGTGCACAACACCTCGACCGCAACCGGGTCGCACAACCCGGCACCGGCCCGCATCGTGTCGGCGACATGCGAGGCCGGGCTGTCATCCGGGAAGAGGGCGGCCGCGATGCCACCCTGCGCGTACTTGGTGTTGCTCTCCGCGAGCTCGGCCTTGGTCACGAGCACCACCTCGTGGTCGCGACTGGCGCGATAAGCCGTGATCAGCCCGGCAATGCCGGTGCCCACAACAACGACTCTCATCAGCTGGCCGGCTTCGCGGCGAGCATACACTCGAGAGCGACGCGCGCAGGCTCGGCGACGTCATCGGGAACGCTGATCTGGTTCAGCACCTCGCCGCGCACGAGCGCCTCCAGCACCCACGCGAGATAGCCCGGGTGAATCCGGTACATCGTCGAGCACGGGCAGATCACGGGGTCGAGACAGAAGATCGTGTGCTGAGGGAACTCCGCCGCAAGTCGATTGACCATGTTGATCTCGGTGCCCACGGCAAAGGTCGTGGGCTCCGTCGCGGCGGCGATTGCGCGGCGGATGTAGTCGGTCGAACCCGCCTCGTCCGCGGCATCCACCACCGCCATGGGGCACTCGGGATGCACGATCACCCGCACTCCGGGGTAGTCGGCTCGCGCCTTCTCCACTTGGTCGACGGTAAACCGGCGGTGCACGCTGCAGAAGCCGTGCCACAGGATCACTCGCGCGTCGGCGAGCGACTCCGCGTCGTTGCCGCCCAGGCTCTTGTGCGGGTTCCACATCGGCATGAGTTCGACCGGGATACCCATGGCCTTGGCGGTGTTGCGCCCTAGGTGCTGATCGGGGAAAAACAGCACACGCTGGCCACGCTCGAAAGCCCACTCGAGCACGGTCGCGGCGTTGGACGAGGTGCAGACGATCCCCCCGTTGCGACCACAGAAGCCCTTGAGGGCGGCCGACGAGTTCATGTAGGTCACCGGGATGACCGGCACGCGGCCGTCCGCATCCGGCTCGGTGCCATAGAGCTCCATCAGCTGCTCCCAGCACTCCTCGACCGAGTCGATGTCGGCCATGTCGGCCATGGAGCAGCCGGCGGCGAGGTTCGGCAGGATGACCGACTGGCCGGGCTGGGCGAGGATGTCCGCGGTCTCGGCCATAAAGTGCACCCCACAGAAGACGATGGCCTCCGCATTGGGTACCGTCTGCGCGGCATTGGCGAGCTGGAACGAATCGCCGAGGAAGTCGGCGTGCTGCACCACCTCGTCACGCTGGTAGAAGTGACCCAGGACCACAACGCGGTCACCCAGCGTCTCCTTCGCCGCCCGGATGCGCTCATGGAGCTCCTCGTTCGAGGCCTTCTGGTACTCGGTCGGCAGCTGGCCTTGGCGCGGAGAGCCGGTCGGAATGACGTCGCCCTGCGACGCACCCGGACCATAGCTGGGCAACCCCAGGTCGAACGTCCACGGCCCGTCGGCGAGTGCTGGTGCACAGGTCTCGCCCTCGGGAGCAGCTTTGATGAGAGTGTCTACTGAGGTCACGCGAGACTCCTTGTAGTGCGGTGGGTCAGTGGCCCGTTGTCGACGAGCGAGATCGACTCGTCGTAGCGATACAAACGCGGTGGACGGTGGCGTCCCCCGGTCACGTGTGCCTCGGTGGCAACCAGTGTGGGCTCCACCTGCCTGCGGAAGTTTGCGGGGTCGAGCGCGCGCTGGAGGACTGCCTCGTGCACCTCACGGAGCTCAGTCAGCGTGAAGGTCGGCCCCAAGAACGCGTGCGCGATGCGGCTGTACTCGACCTTGGTGCGCAGGCGCCACAGGGCGTAATCGACGATGAGGTTGTGGTCGAAGGCGAGCGCGGGCAGTTCGTCGGCCAGGAACCAGCGCACGTTGTCGCCGTCCGAGGCACGCTCGGCCTCCTCCGGCCGCACCAGCGCCCAGTAGACGATCGAGACCACGCGGCGATCGGGCGAACGATCGACCTCGCCAAACGCGTAGAGCTGCTCGAGGTAGGTAGGCTCGACGGCGGTCGTCTCGAGCAGGTTGCGAGCCGCGGCATCCTCGAGGCCCTCGTTTGCTGCCACCCACCCGCCGGGCAGAGCCCACGCGCCCTCGAACGGATCTCGCGTGCGGCGTACCAGGGGAATCCAGACTGCGCTCAGACCAGTCGTGGGATGCGGCCGCAGGGCAAAAATGACCGTCGATACGGCGAGAGAAATCCCGCCCGCTGCGTCGCTCATTGTTCCCTCGATCAGTAAAGGTCAGATCGACCTGAACAGATCATAGCACTTAGGGTCAGGGTGACTACAACTCAGGCGCTGGGGGCGTCGATCGCACCACCAAAGCGCCGGTTGCGGCTCGCGTAGAGCTCGATCGCGTGCCACAGGTCCTGGCGCGTGAAATCGGGCCAGAGGGTGTCGAGAAACACCATCTCGGCGTAGGCGCTCTGCCAGAGCATAAAGTTGCTGGTTCGCTGCTCCCCCGAGCTGCGGACAAACAGGTCAACGTCGGGAAGATCCGGCTGGTAGAGGTGGCGCTGGATCGTCTTCTCCGAGATGCCGGACGGGCGGATGCGGCCGGCCGCGGCATCCTCGGCGATCTGGCGCACCGCATCCGTGAGCTCGGTGCGGCCCCCATAGTTGACACACATGGTCAGGGTGAGCACGTCGTTGTTCTGGGTGAGCCGCTCCGCGAACTGCAACTCCTTGATGACGGATGCCCAGAGCCGAGGCGTGCGTCCGGCCCATCGAACCCGGACTCCCCACTCGTTGAGCTGGTCACGACGCCGGTGCAGCACGTCACGGTTGAACCCCATGAGGAACCGCACCTCGTCGGGCGACCGGCTCCAGTTCTCCGTCGAGAAGGCGTAGACGCTCAGGTGCTTCACGCCGACCTGGATCGCGCCCGCCACGACGTCGAGCAGGGAGGCCTCCCCCGCTTTGTGGCCCTCGACGCGAGTGAGTCCCTTGCTATTGGCCCAGCGCCCATTACCGTCCATCACGATCGCGACGTGATTCGGGACGGCTTTTCGGGCGAACTCGGGAGGATAGATGCCCGTCCAGTCCAGGGGCACAAAGTCGACGGCATCCTTGTGCGTCTTGCCGACCCGGCTCACGCGCTGCGCTCCACGTGCGGCAGTGAGCGCAGGGTGCGCTCGAGGTGGAACTGCGTGTATGCGGCGACGATGCCACTCGCCTGCGCGCGGGGGCGCTCGTGCGCCGCCTCCGCGTCGCCCCACCGACCCTCGAGCAGCGCACCCAGGAGCGCGAGCGTCTCGGGGTCGAGGCGCGGAGAGCCGGGCGGCGCCACCTCGTCGGCAACCACACCACCTAACTGGGCAACAAACACGGTGTGTGGGCCGGGAGCCCCCGTCACCGCACACACGTCGAAGCTGGGCGCCCAGCCCGCGATCGAGAGGCACCGCAAAAGGTAGGAGTCGAGCGTGAGCGAGGGGTGGTGCTCGCGCCGCGCCAGCGACCGGAGAGCTCCCACCAGGAGCAGGTACTGCTGCAGGGAACCCGAGTCATCCGTGACCTTGTCTGCGGTCTCGATCATGGCGCTGCCAGCGGTGTAGCTCGCGTAATCGTCGGAGATGTCGGCGCCATACGAACCCAGGGACTCGGCCTGCTGGACGATGTCGAGACTCCTGCCCACGTAACACTGGATGTCGGCGACCATCATGGGCTCGAGGCGCGACCCAAAGCGTGAGCCCGTGCGCCTGACTCCCTTGGCGACCGCGCGGATTTTGCCGTGCTGGCGCGACAACATGGTCACGATGCGGTCGGCTTCACCCAACTTGTGGGTGCGCAGCACAACGGCTTCATCACGGTAGGTCGGCACTCGTCAAGTATCCCCCGAGGCACCGTCAGCACCCGGCAGAATGGAGCCGTGGCGTCGGTCGAGGTGTTCGAGCAGCAGCGTCCGCGGCTGTTTGGCATCGCCTATCGGATGCTTGGGGACGCTCGCGAGGCCGAGGACATCGTCCAGGATGCCTGGCTCCGCTGGCAGGGGACACCATCCGTCGTGGAGAACCCGGCCGCATTTCTCGCCACGGTGGTCACGCGGCTCTCGCTCACCGCCTTGGACTCGGCCCGTGCGCGCCGAGAGACGTACGTGGGCCCGTGGCTCCCCGAACCGGTGGTCACCGCGGACGATCCGCTGCTGGGAGCCGAACGCGCGGAGGCCCTGTCGCTGGGGGTGCTCGTTCTGCTCGAGCGACTGTCGCCTGCGGAACGCGCCGCGTTTGTGCTGCACGAGGCCTTTGACTATCCCTACCGGGACATCGCGGCGGTTCTCGACACCAGCGAGGCGAATGCTCGGCAACTCGCCCGCCGCGCGCGCCTTCACGTCGACTCGGAGCGTCGCGCCGAGGTGAGCCCCGCCCAGCGGGAGCAATTGCTCGCGCGCCTTGTGGCGGCCCTCGAATCGGGCGACCTCGCCGAGCTCGAGCGGCACCTCGCCGCAGACGTGCGGGTCGTATCCGACGGCGGCGGTGTGGTCACGGCGGCACGGGTTGCCGTCGAGGGTCGCGAACGCGTCGCGATGTTCCTCCTCGGGATTGTCACCAAGCAGGCGAGTGATGTGGTCTTCCGCCCGGTTATGGCCAACGGCCACGTGAGCCTGTTGGGTATGCGCGGCGACACGGTGCAGTCCGTGACCGCCATCGACTTCGAGGCGGACCAGGTGAGCCGGGTCTACATCGTGATGAACCCGGCGAAGTTGTCACGATGGTGAGCGCTATCCGGTCATAGCTGGTGACCCTCAACCGAAAGGACACCATGACCATTCTCGTGACCGGCGGAACCGGAACCCTGGGACTCCCCACTGTCGACCTTCTGCGCGCCGCGGGGGACGAGGTGCGGGTAATGAGCCGAACCCCCGGCGTGGGGCGAATTGTCGCGGACCTCACCACGGGCACCGGGGTCGATGAGGCTCTCGCCGGCATCGACACGGTGGTACATCTGGCCACCACTGCTCGCGCGACCGACATCGCCCACACCCGGGTTCTCCTCGATGCCGCGCGCAAGGCGGGCACCTCGCACATCGTGTACATCTCGATCGTCGGCGTCGATGTCATCCCTTACGCCTACTACCGCGCCAAGCGCGAGAGTGAACGGATGATCGAGGAGTCGGGCATCCCGTATACGATCCTGCGCGCCACTCAGTTTCACGATTTTGTTGCGATGTTCATCCGCCTGCAGAAGCGTCTCCCGGTGATCCTCGCCATCGACGTCCCGGACCAGCCCATCGCGGTCGAGGAGGTGGCCGCCCGGCTCGTCGAGCTCGTGAAGGCCGGTCCCAGCGGTCGGGTCGCCGACATCGGCGGGCCGGAGCAACTGAACCTGCGGGATGCCATCGCCCTCTGGCAGCGGCACGCGGGCACCCACAAGCCCGTGTGGACCATCCCGCTGTTCGGCAGGACGATCCGTGCGTTCCGCGAGGGACGCCACATGACGAGCCTTCCCGGCTACGGGCGCGAGACGTTCGGTGACTACGCCCGCCGGCACGCGAGCAAGTAGACGAATCGGTCTCACTGCTAACATCGGCTCACCCTCGCCGCTTCTGCAGCCCGACCGCACCGGGAGACGACATGCGTTCGACAGTCCTGCTGGGCACTCTCGCCCTGATTCCGTTGCTGCTCGTGGGTGGGCCAGCGCTGGCCGAAACATCAACGCCTACGCCGGCACCCATACCAACTGGTGAACCGGGCACGTTTATTGCCTACGACGCGCAGTACCACGTGCTCAACATCGATCGCGAGGGAGAAACCATCGATCAGGGTGTGTTTCAGGCAACCATCAGGATCGATTGTGACGAGGCAGGCTGCGAGCTGTCTGGGCTTCCTTTCGGTCAGGTCGATAGTGTCGAAATCGAGGGCGGATCCGGCACGTGGTCGTTCCCCGCGCAAGGAAGCGTCTGTGCCGAGGAGCCCTACTACGGCCCCACGACTCTGACGATCGAAGCAACCGCGACGGGGATCACGGGAGAACTCGTTCGAGAGTCCAGCCCGGACGAGTTCTGCCCTGCGCAGACCTACCAGTGGGGCACCCAGTGGACCATCGAGGGGTCCACGGTCGCGGGCGACGCCTGTGTTCTCGACGGCGTGCTCTGCCCGCCCACACCGACCCCCGAGCCCGTGGCCGCACCCGCGACCAGCGTGACGCCACGCGAGGCCTCGAG
The DNA here is from genome assembly GCA_965279605.1 of Rhodoglobus sp. Lineage (GTDB taxonomy): Bacteria > Actinomycetota > Actinomycetes > Actinomycetales > Microbacteriaceae > Rhodoglobus. The sequence continues at coordinate 191,151 of CBDIIE010000017.1, read as the reverse complement.
CCCGAGCATCCTGAGCAGCCTGCCCACGCCGGCCGAGACTCTCGCGCCCAGCCAGATCGCGCTCGCCGCGGCAATCACGGTTGTGCTCGTGATCCTGATGGCACTGCCAACCCACCTTCTCAACACGGCCATCGACAGTGGAACCGACCGGCTCGCGGCGCTGCGCCGACGACTTCGCGGAGCCGAGGAACAATTCGAGACAGCGCCACGCCGACTTCGTGGACTTGTCCCGGCCAGCCTCGGGGTGCTCGCCGCCGCGCTGATCTCGTGTTTTATCGACCCGTCGTTCGGTTTTGACCTCGCGAGCGTGCGGATGCTGGCCTCCGTGATCCTGTCATTTGCGCTCGAGATCGCGCTCGGCTGGGCTCTGGTGATCTGGATCGTTCGGCGCACCACACCGGGGGCAACCCCGGGGTTTCGCTTCGCTCCGCTGACCCTCCTGATCGTCGTGGCCACCGTGGTGTTCACCCGGGTCACCGGGTTTGAACCGGGCATCGTCTTCGGTCTGGTCGCCGGGGTCACCTTCGGAGCGGCCCTCGCGGTCGCCGAGAAGGCGCGAGTCGCCCTGGTAGGTCTCGGCTACGGCTTTGCCCTCGCGGTGATCGCGTGGATCGCCTACGCGCTCACCGACCCGTCGATTCTGTTCCTGCGGGAGAGCCTCAGTGCCCTTGCCATCGCCGGTATTGCGGCCCTCCCCATTGGTCTCATCCCCCTGCGGGGCCTCGCCGGCCACGAGGTGTGGCTCTGGAACCGTTGGGTCTGGGCGGGCGCCTACGCCGTGGGTCTGGTCGGCTTCTTTCTGGTGCTCCTGCCCATGCCCTTCTCATGGGGAGGAGTGCACGCGAGCCTGTGGGCGTGGATTGGTCTCTACCTCGCCTACGCCGCCGCGGCGGTCACGATCTGGCTCATCGTTATCCAGCCGTGGAAGCGTGATACGAATGACGCGTGACCCCGCTTTTTGTTATCCCGCTCTGGGCGGACCTGCTCGCAGTGGGCATTGGCGCCATGCAGGGCGCGCTGTTCGCAGCGCAGTTTCGTGACCGCAGGCTCGACCTTCTGGGGGTAGCGATCATTGGAATCGCCACCGGGTTCGGCGGCGGTATCCTGCGCGACGTGTTGCTGTCGGAGATTCCGGCGGCCTTCAGCAGCAACTGGTACGTCATCGTCGCCACCGTGGCGGCCCTCATCGGAATGTTGCTTGAGCGCCTCATCTCGCGGCTGGGTGTGCTCGTCAACGTGCTCGACGCCCTGACGATCGGGCTCTTTGCGGCGATTGGAACCACCAAGGCGCTCGCGGCCGGGTTACCCGAGGTTCCGGCCGTCTTTCTGGGTGCGCTCTCGGCCGTCGGTGGCTCGATCCTGCGCGACCTGCTCCTCAACCGACCCATCGCGCTCATGCACGTCGGCTCGCTCTACGCGATCGCGGCCGTCGTGGGATCGACGTCCCTGGTCTTGCTGTTGGCCGCCGGGGTTCCCGTCTTCATCGCGGCACTGATCTGTGTGGCCATCACATTCGGAGTTCGAGTGCTCGCAGTTGTCTTCAACTGGAGCCTTCCCGAACAGAAGGCCATCACCACGGTGCCACGTATCCGCCGGAAACCCCGGCAAAGCAACAGCTAGGCGCTCACGAGTTCCCGGTCCCCCGCCTCGGCACGAACCGCGCGGTTCACCGCCGAGACAACGGCTTTGAGGGATGCCGTGGAGATGTCGGCGTCGATACCGACGCCCCAGAGGCGCTTGCCGTTGACGTTGAGCTCAACGTACGCGGCGGCGAGAGCATCCCCGCCCGCGCTCAGGGCATGCTCGACGTAGTCGTAGAGCTTGATCTCGATGCCCTGCTCGGCCATGATGCCGAGGAACGCGGCCACCGGACCGTTGCCAGTGCCCGTCGCCGCCTCCACCTCGTCTCCGATGCGCAGCCGAACGTCGAGGGACACCTCGCCCGTCATGTCGCTTGCCGTGCGAGTGGAGTAGAGCTCAAAGCGGCCCCACTTGTCCTCGGGGCGATCGGCCGGGGCGGGCAGGTACTCGTCCTGGAAGATCTCCCAGATCTCGTCGCTCGTGACCTCGCCACCCTCGGCATCCGTCTTGGCCTGCACGACCGCGCTGAACTCGATCTGCAGCTTGCGCGGCAGGTCCAGCGCGTGATCGCTCTTGAGCAGGTAGGCGACGCCACCCTTGCCAGACTGGGAGTTAACGCGCACCACGGCCTCGTAGCCACGGCCCAGGTCCTTGGGGTCAACGGGCAGGTAGGGAACGGCCCAGAGCAACTCGTCCACGGTCACGCCGCGCGACTTCGCCTCGGCCTCCATGGCTTCAAAGCCCTTCTTGATGGCGTCCTGGTGCGAGCCGCTGAACGCGGTGTACACGAGGTCGCCCGCCCACGGGCTGCGCTCGTGAACCCGAAGCTGGTTGCAGTACTCGGCGGTCCGACGAATCTCGTCGAGGTCGGAGAAATCAATTTGCGGGTCGATGCCCTGCGTGAACAGGTTGATGCCGAGCGCCACCAGATCGACGTTGCCGGTGCGCTCACCGTTGCCAAACAGGCATCCCTCAATGCGGTCGGCGCCGGCCATGTAGCCGAGCTCGGCCGCGGCGATCGCGGTACCACGGTCGTTGTGCGGGTGCAGGGAGAGGATGACGTTCTCTCTGTGGTTGAGGTGGCGCGACATCCACTCGATCGAGTCCGCGTACACGTTCGGCGTGGCCATCTCGACGGTCGCCGGCAGGTTGATGATGACCTTGCGCTCCGGGGTCGGATCGAAGATCTCGATCACCTGGTTGCACACGTCGAGTGCGAACTCGAGCTCGGTGCCCGTGTAGCTCTCCGGCGAGTACTCGTAGAAGACCTCAGTCTCGGGAATCAGCGCCTCGGCTGCCTTGCACAGGCGTGCCCCGTTGAGCGCGATGTCGATGATGCCCTGCCGGTCGGTGCGGAACACCACGTCGCGCTGCAGGATGCTCGTGGAGTTGTACAGGTGAACGATTGCGCGCTTGGCACCGCGCAGCGACTCGTAGGTGCGGTTGATGAGCTCCTCGCGAGCCTGGGTCAGCACCTGGATGGTCACGTCATCCGGAATCAGGTCACCCTCGATGAGGCTCCGCACGAAGTCGAAGTCCGTCTGGCTCGCCGACGGGAACCCGACCTCGATCTCCTTGTAGCCCATCTTTACGAGGAGCTCGAACATGATCTTCTTGCGTTCGGGGCTCATCGGGTCGATGAGCGCCTGATTGCCGTCGCGAAGATCGACCGCACACCATCGTGGCGCCTGGGTGATGCGCTTCGCGGGCCACGTGCGGTCAGGCAGGTCGACCGACAGGACCTCGTGATACGGCTTGTACTTGTGAATCGGCATTGCAGAAGCCGACTGTGTGTTCTTCATTGTGCTGCTTTCGTGTTGGTAAGGAGTGGGTCAGACCAACGGCGTTTTACGCGACACCAGTCTCCGCGACGAGTGAGGCCTGAGGTTAGGACTCGTCGCGGCAGCTAAGAAGAAGCAGACCGAACACCCTTTTAGGGTAGCACTGGCCGACGATTCAGTCGTGCAAAACGTTGGGTGGTGCCCCGGCGCACACCTCCCAATACTTGACGTATGAGCATCCTTCGCCCCCGTCTCGCGCTGATCGCCGGTGTCATCGGCGTCTCTCTCGCGCTGTCATCGTGCGCTACGAGTGCCCCGGGCGGCGACGCCCCGGCGGAGCCCACCCCCGTGATCGGCGAGGGCACGGTCATCCAGGTCGGGGATGCGGCTCCGCAGTTCTGCTTGGGCGCGATCGCCGAGTCCTACCCGCCACAATGCTCGGGGCCAGAGATCGTGGGGTGGGACTGGGATGCCTACGACGGCTCCGAGACGAGCGGCGACGTGACGTGGGGAACCTACGCCGTGTGGGGCGAGTGGGACGGCGCCACCCTCACCGCCACCTCCGCGATTCAGCTCGCCCTGTACGACCCGATGCCGATTCTCGACCCCGCTCTTGACCCCGAGAACGCGGGGACAACGCCCGAGACCGAGCTTCAAGACGCTCAAGACCAGATCTCCGAGGAAGCGCCCGTGGAGGTGCTGAGCTCGTGGATCGAGAACGGCTACCTGTTTGTGCGGGTGCTGTTCGACACCGGGACCGTTCAGGCCTGGGCCAACGAGCGCTTTGGGCCGGACGTGGTGCAGATTCGCCCGGCCCTGCGCGTGATCGAGGAGTAGCTACTCCACCGACAGTGCAACAACCGGTGCGATCGAGGTCGCACGGCGGGTGGGAGCAACGGATGCCACGAGCGTGAGCACTGCGCCGGCACCGACCACAACCGCAACCAGCCACCACGGGACCACGGGGAACATCAGTCCCCCGCCCGGGGCGGACGCGAGCAGCGACTCGGCACCCACCCAGCCGTACCCGATACCCAGCACCACACCCACGAGCATGGCGGCGACCGTGAGCTGGGCGGCCTCCACGCGAACCATGTCGCGCAGCTGGCGATTGGTGAAGCCGAGGGCCCGGAGCAGTCCCAACTCCCGGGTGCGCTGCAGAACACTCAGGGACAGGTTGTTCACCATCCCCACCGCGGCAATGAGGGCACTGAATCCGATCAACACGGAGAAGATCGCGACGATCGCCCCTAGTACGTCGTCGGTTCCCGCCGCGTCGGACACGGGCTCGAGCATCCGCTGGAACGTTGCCGCGGCCACGGCGAACATCGTGACAAGCGTTACCCCGATGACCAGCCCAATGGTGGTGCGAGCACTCCGCTCCGGGTACCGGACTGCGTTTTCCGCGGCCAGACGACCGGCGGCGGTACCCACAAACAGGCGCCCCACGATCCGCAGTGCGGCGGGCATCACCACGGGGGCACCAAGGATGACTCCCGTGAACGACAGCACTCCACCAACGAGCCCCACGAGAATCGCGGCGGGGGTCACAAAGCCCAGACCCACGGCGCCCACCAGCAGCAGCGTGCCGAGCACAAAAAGAACAATCGCGGTCGTGTTGCGACCCCTGCGGTTCGCCACGTCATCGGCCCGTGCCTCGACGGCTGCGCCGGTCGCCTGCATCGGCGTGACGGTGAGCACCCGGCGCGAGCCCACCCACGACGCAAGCCACGTGGTCACCACCACCGTGACGATGGGCAGCACAATTACCGGATCCACAAACCCATAGGTGAGGGCCGGAATTGTGGAGGTCATCACTCCCACGCCGACGAGCGCAGCCGCCATGCCGGTGCCGAGCAACGCGCCCAGCACCGCGCCAATCAGCCCAACGCGCAGACCCTCACTCGCGACCGCCTGCCGTTGACTCCGCGCCGAGGCTCCCACCAGACGCAGGAGCGCAATGGTGCGGGTGCGGCCCGCGATGATCGTCGAGAACGTGTTTGCGGTCACTACAGCACCCACGTACGTGGCGATCACGATAAACACCATGGCGACCAAGGCAAGCATGACCGCAACGAGACCACTCGAGCCGGTCGTGTCATCACTCGAGATGAGAACCGCGAGATTGTTGGTGACCTGCAGGAGCGCGACACCAAACGCGGCGCTGAGGGTGGCGACGAGGATGCTCGGACCATGCTCGCGCCAACGGAACCCGCTCATGCCTGGGCCTCCATCCCGAGCATAAACTCGCTGATTTCCGAGGCAGTGGACCGGCCACGATCCTCGACAATGCGTCCGTCGGCGAGGAACAGGATGCGGTCGGCGAAGCTCGCGGCGATGGGGTCATGGGTGACCATGGCGATCGACTGGCCGTAGGTGGAGCTGGCGGTCGCCAGCAGCGCGAGTACCTCCCGACCAGTGCGCGAGTCGAGGTTGCCCGTCGGCTCGTCGGCGAAGACCAGCTCGGGGCGTGAACCGAGGGCGCGAGCTATTGCCACGCGCTGCTGCTGGCCACCCGAGAGTTCGTGGGGGCGGTGGCGCAACCGCTCACGCAGGCCGAGCGAGTCGATGAGGGAGTCGATCCACTCCCGTTGCTCCGGCGACGGCGTTCGCCCGTCAAGCTCAAACGGGAGAAGGATGTTGCCCTCGATGTCGAGGGTCGGAACCAGGTTGAACGACTGGAACACAAACCCGACACGTCGTCGACGGATCATCGTGAGCTCGGTGTCACCGAGTCGGGTGATCTCGGTGTTGCCGAGCCACACACGACCCTCGGTCGCCGAGTCGAGACCCGCCATGATGTGCATCAGCGTGGACTTGCCCGACCCGCTGGGGCCCATGATCGCGGTGAACTGGCCGGCGCGGATGCCCACCGAGACGGTGTCGAGGGCGGACACCTTCGTGGGGCCGGAACCGTAGTGCTTACTGAGCGAGACGACCCGAGCGACCAGGCCAATCTCTGACGTCGTGATTTCCATGGGTCCCACGCTAGGAATCGGGGCCTTGTCGCCTCGTCCCTCGCTGGTGGTTGCCACATCCATCGCTGGGATGATTCGGCGCCCGCCCGTTAAACCAGGCGGTGCTCGTACGCGAAGACCACCAGCTGCACGCGGTCACGCAGCCCCAACTTGCCGAGGATGCGGCTGACGTGCGTCTTGACCGTCGCCTCGCTGAGAAACTCGGCCCTGGCGATCTCGGAGTTGCTGAGGCCTCGCGCCGCGAGGGCAAAAATCTGCCGCTCCCGGTCGGTGAGTGCCTCGAACGCCGGAGGAACGGGTCGCGGCGCGTCTCCGAGGTGCTCGAACAACTCGCGCGTGGCGGCCGCAGCGACAACGGACGTGCCGGCGTGCACGGTGCGGATCGCCGCGAGGAGAAACTCCGGATCGGTGTCTTTGAGAAGAAAACCGCTCGCGCCGGCGCGGATCGCGCGTGCCGCCGCCTCGTCGAGGTCGAAGGTCGTGAGCACAATCACGCGCGGCTGGCGCCCACGGCGCTCAGCAGCAGCGGCGAGAATCCCCCGCGTCGATTCGATGCCGTCGAGCACGGGCATCCGAATGTCCATGAGGATCACGTCTGGGCGTTCCCGGGCGGCCATCTCGATGCCCTCACGACCGTCGCCCGCCTCGCCCACGAAGGTGAGGTCTGGCTGAGAGGACACGAGCATGCGAATTCCCGCGCGGAACAAGGCCTGGTCGTCGACCAGTGCGACCCGGATGGCGGTCACGCGGCGACCGCCGCGCGCAGAGGAATTGTTGCCCGCACGACGAACAGGTCCCCGTCGGGGCGCGCCGTGAGGGTGCCACCGACAAGAAGCGCGCGCTCGCGCATCCCGGTCAGGCCGTGGCCCGGAACCACCTCGTCAGGCGAGCCTGGTCGTCGTGTGTTCGCGACCGTGACACTGACGTTAGTGGGGGTCTGGGTGAGTTCCACGACCACGGGGGCTGCGGCATCCCCGTGACGCAACGCATTGGTGAGGGCCTCCTGCACGATGCGATACAGGGCTAGTTGGTGGCTCGTGGGAAGTGGGGTGTCCTCGCCGCTGCGCGTGACCGTCACGTCAAGACCGGATGCCTTCAGCTGCGCCACCAGCGCGTCCAGATCGGCGAGCACGGGCTGTGGCCCGGACGCCTGGTCTTGCCGAAGCTGCCCCAGGAGCAAGCGGACGTCGGCGAGCGCCTCACGGGCGGTCGTCGCGATTGTCGAGAGGGCGCCATCCACGGCAGCCGGGTCGCTGGCCCGGGCGTACCGAGCGCCGTCCGCCTGGGCGATCACCACGGCAAGCGAGTGCGCAACCACGTCGTGCATGTCACGAGCGATGCGATTGCGCTCCTGCTCGATGAGCACCTCGCGCTCGGCGAGGCTCTGGCGGGCGCGGCTCTCGAGGGCGTTGGCCCGGGTGCGGGCCAGAAGGCCGGCGGTCCAGCTGAGACCCAGGGTGGCAAGCGAGGCTCCGAGCGAGAAGGTGAGCGCGAACGGCACCACCAAAAAGACGGTGTTGCCCCCGAATCCCGCGGCAACAAACCCGGTGGCCAAGAAGTAGGCGGTCGCAACGAGGGAGCCCCCGATGGCAGAGGCGAGGCCAGCCCACTTCACGGTGCGGTCGCCGTAGCGGGCGGTGGCGTAGAGAACCGCGAGAATCGCGAGGTTCGCGGCATCCGGTGGCTGCAGTGTTGCCATCTGGAACGTGGCACCCAGCCACGCCACTCCGAGAGCGAGCCCGGGCGAGAGCCGACGGATCGCGAGCGCGCCTGCCATCAGCAACAACATGATCCAGCCCGCAGCTGTGTCGAACGGCAGACTGGACCGAAGCAGGACGCACAGGGCGGCGACCACAACGTCGACCGTGAGCTGCGTGGGAGTCAGGCGGCGGAACATGCCCTCAACGGTACGGCGGTTTGTGGTGCGGGAGGCCGGAAGTCCGTCGTGCGGTGCGCAAGATCATCCTTGCGATGTATGGCTAGAAGCCGAGGCGGCCGAGCTGCTTCGAGTCGCGCTGCCACTCCTTGGCGACCTTCACGCGGAGGGAAAGGAACACCTGGCGACCCAGAAGCTTCTCGATCTCGCGGCGGGCGCGGGCGCCAACATCCTGAAGGCGTTCGCCGCCCTTGCCGATGATGATGCCCTTCTGGCTGTCCCGCTCGACAAACAGGTTCGCGTAGATGTCGAGGAGATCCTTGCCCCCCTCGCGCTCGATCATGTCGTCGATCGTCACCGCGATCGAGTGCGGCAGCTCGTCCTGCACACCCTCGAGGGCGGCCTCGCGGATGAGCTCGGCGACCCGCGACTCGGTCGTCTCGTCGGTCACGGCATCGTCGGGGTAGAGGGCCGGCGACTCGGGCATCAGCGCGATCAGTTGCTCGGTCAGGATGTCGAGTTGCACGGAGTCGAGGGACGAGATGGGGATGATCGCGTCCCAGTCCCGAAGCTCGCTGACTGCCTGCAGCTGCTCCGCCACCCCGGGGCGAGACGACGCGTCGATCTTCGTGACGATCGCCACCTTCTTGGCCCGCGGGAATGAGTCCAACTGTTCGTTGATGTAGCGGTCGCCGGGGCCAATCTTCTCGTTGGCCGGCACACACAGGCCAATCACGTCGACCTCGCCGAGGGTCTCCTGCACGATGCTGTTGAGGCGCTCCCCCAGCAAAGTACGCGGGCGGTGCATGCCGGGGGTGTCGACGATGACGAGCTGGCCCGTCTCGGCGTGCACAATGCCCCGGATGGCGCGGCGCGTGGTCTGCGGCTTGGACGAGGTGATCGCGACCTTCTCGCCGACCAGCGCGTTGGTCAGCGTCGACTTGCCCACGTTGGGGCGGCCGACGAAGGTGACGAAGCCGGAACGGAAGCCTGATTTCGATACGTCCTCCGGACTACTCAATCGGCGGTCTGCGTCCTGCGGCGTACTCACTCGGCGGCCTCCTTGGGGTCCACGAACGCTGTCTGCGCGTCGATCAACGCCTGGTCACGCTCGACCAGAACTGTGGTGACCCGCTTGCGTCGACCCTCCGTGCGCTCCGCAGTGAGGATGAGCCCAGAGTACTCGGCGCGCGAGCCCTTCACGGGGAGGCGGCCGAGCGCCTTCGTGAGGAGGCCACCCGCGGAGTCGACCTCGTCATCCTCAAGGTCGATGCCAAACAGGTCGCCCAACTCGTCAATCGGCAGCCGCGCGCTCACCCGGAAGCGGCCGTCATCCAGATCCTCGACCTCGGCAACCTCGCGGTCGTACTCGTCGGAGATGTCTCCCACGAGCTCCTCGATGAGATCCTCGAGGGTCACGAGGCCTGCGATTCCGCCGTACTCGTCGACCACCATCGCGAGGTGGGTTGACTCCAGTTGGAGTTGCCGGAGCAGGCTGTCTGCCTTCTGCGACTCGGGCACAAACACGGCGGCCCGCGCCAGTTGCTCGGCCGTGAGCGAATCGGCGTCGAGCGTCTGCTCAAACACGACCCGCGTGACGTCCTTCAGGTAGAGCACACCCAGCACCTGGTCGATGTCCTCGCCAATCACGGGGATACGCGAGACGCCTTTCGCGAGGAACAGGGCCATCGCGGCATCCGTCGTCTCGTCAGCGTCGATCGTGACCATGTCGGTGCGCGGAATCATCACCTCGCGCACTACCGTGTCGCTGAACTCGAAGATCGAATGGATGAGCTCGCGGTCGTCTTCCTCGATGACCTCCAGCTCGGTGGCCTCGTCCACCATGCTGAGCAGCTGCTCCTCGCTGGAGAACGTCGCCGTGCGCGGACGGCCCGGGGTGACGCGGTTGCCGATGGCAACAAGCGCGTCGGCGAGGGGGCCGAGCAGCACGCGGGTTGCGCGCACGATGGGCGCGGCGAAGCGGATGACGGGGCGCGCGTTCACCCGTCCGACACTGCGTGGGCTTGATCCGACGATCACGAACGAGGTCGCGGTCATAATGCCCGCACTCACGAGGAGTGCCCACCACCACTCGGCGAACACGTTCGCAAAGGCGAGAGTGACGAGCACGGCCGCGGTCGTCTCCGAGACAACACGCATGAAGTTGAGCGCGTTGATGTGTGCGCCCGGGTCGGCCGAGATCGCTAGGAGTGATCGCCGCGAGCGGCTGGTGGCCGAGAGTTCGACGAGATCTGATCGGCTCAGAACGGTCAGCGCGGAATCCGCCGCGGCGAGCAGGCCACCGAAGACAACAAGCAGCACGGCCGCGCCGATAAAAATGCCGATCAGCACGGCTCTACCGCGCTCGTTCGGAAAGTGCGAACCCGACCAGGATGTCGCGCTGGATGCCAAACATCTCGCGCTCCTCGTCGGGCTCGGCGTGATCGAAGCCCAGCAGGTGCAGGATGCCGTGGGTGGTCAGCAGGAGCATCTCCTCGAGGGGAGAATGGCCCGCGGTCTCCGCCTGGGCGATCGCGACCTGCGGGCACACCACGATGTCGCCGAGGAGGCCGGCCGGGGTGGGGTTGTCCTCGCTGCCGGGACGCAGCTCATCCATGGGAAAACTCAGGACATCGGTGGGCCCGGGCTCGTCCATCCACTGCACATGGAGCTGCTCCATCGCGGCCTCGTCGACAAAGACGATGGCGAGCTCCGCATCGGGATGCACGTGCATCTGGTCGAGCGCAAACACGGCGAGACGCTGGATCGCCTGCTCGTCGACCTCGACACTGGACTCGTTGTTGATCTCGATCGACACGACTAGCGCCCCCAGTTCTTGCGTGATGGCTTGGCTCGCTCGGTGCGCTCGAACTTCTCGAGCTGCTTCTTGGCGTCGTAGGCGGTGTAGGCGTCCACGATCTGGCCGACGAGGGTGTGGCGCACGACATCCGCGCTGGTGAGCCGGGCGAAGTGGATGTCATCGATGCCCGACAACACCTTCGTGACGAGTTGCAAACCGCTGGCACCCGCGGGCAGGTCGACCTGAGTGATGTCGCCCGTCACCACCATCTTCGAGCCGAACCCTAGGCGTGTGAGGAACATCTTCATTTGCTCGGGCGTGGTGTTCTGAGCCTCGTCGAGCACAATAAACGAGTTGTTCAGGGTGCGCCCACGCATGTACGCGAGCGGGGCAACCTCGACCGTGCCACTCGCGAGAAGCTTGGGCAGCAGCTCCGGGTCCATCATCTCGTTGAGCGCGTCATAGAGCGGCCGGAGGTAGGGGTCGATCTTGTCGGTGAGGGTTCCGGGCAGGAATCCGAGCCGCTCCCCCGCCTCGATGGCCGGCCGGCTCAGGATGATGCGGTCGACCTCCTTGCGCTGCAGGGCCTGCACGGCCTTCGCCATCGCAAGATAGGTCTTGCCGGTTCCCGCGGGTCCGATGCCAAACACGATCGTGTTGAGGTCGATCGCGTCGACGTACTGCTTCTGGCCAAGCGTCTTGGGGCGGATGCTCTTGCCCCGGCTCGTGAGGATCGCCTGGCTGAGAAGCTCGGCCGGGCTACCGGATCCGCTGTCGAGAATACGTGCGGACGAGGTCACCTCGACGGGGCCGAGGTCGCTGCCGTTCTTAACGAGCAGCACGAGCTCGTCGACGAGCGTGCGCGCTGCATCCACCTGGCCGGGCTCGCCGGTGAGGGTGATGTGGTTGCCACGCACGAGCACGTCGACGCCGGGATATTGCTTCTCGATGGTGGAGAGGAGGCGATCCTGGGGGCCCAGAAGCCGCACCATGGCGACGCCATCAACTTCGATTTCGACGCGGTACGCGCTGGCGGGTGGTTCGGTGCCGCGAATGTCGCTGGCGGAGTTGTCGCTACTGGGCAAGAGAGCCTTCCGAGAGCCCGCCGGCGAGGACGTGGGCGTGAACATGGAACACGGTCTGGCCAGCGGCCTCGCCCGTGTTGAAGATGAGGCGGTAATCGCCGTCGGCGTGCTCATCAGCGATCGCCTGCGCAACCGCGACGACCTGGGCGAGAAGCTGCGGGTCACCGGCGGCAAGCTCGGTGACGTTCGTATACTCCTCGGTCTTGGGCACCACGAGGATGTGCACCGGCGCTTTCGGAGCAATGTCGCGGAACGCGATGATCGCATCGTTCTCGTAGACGATGTCAGCGGGGATCTCCCGCGAGACGATGCGCGAGAAGATGCTGGGCGATTCGGACATACCCCCAGCTTAACGCGCCCCGCTGAAACCCCCGCGAGAAGCCACTTGCTGTGGCCTGAAGCGCGGTGGGGCAGCACGAAGTGGCTTTTCGCGGGCGAGCTGGCCCGCTTTATTCGTGTGTCGTCCGCTCGGATTGGAGTTGAGTATACCGCTGCTAGCCGCGAGTGTGGCCAGTGCCACGCGGGACGATCCATGCGGCCCTCAATCCGGTCGACTGAGCGATCAGGTCATAATCCTTGTCGTAGTGCAGGACGGCCGCGTCATGGACTATGGCCGTGGCTGCGATGAGGAGATCCGGGATGGGTCGCCTGTGCTGGCCGACCGCAGCGAGGTCGCGCTGGATGCTTCGCGCAAGCGCGCCAACAGCATCCGAAGAATCAAGCCACACGAGTGACTCGAGGCCCCGGCGTCCTGTCTCGTAGTCGGCCGAGTTGCGCGCGGAGTAGAGAAGCTCGAGGGCGACGATGTCGCACACCGCTAGCCGATTGTCGTACGCGAGTCGCCGCATGGTGTCGTCGGCATCACGATTGTGCCGGCGCTGCTCCCAAGCCGACTTGTCGGCCAGGACCAACCTCACCGCCAGGCGCCCGCCATGACCTCCGCGTCACCGAGGTCATCATCAGCGCCGGCCATGTGGTCGAGAAAGGCAAGACGGGCAGTCCTCCCAGCGACCTCGGCCAGCGCGCGATTGACGGTGTCTACCTTCGTCGTCGTCCCAAGCTCCCGCGCGGCTGCCGCGAGCGCTTCATCATCGATATCGATCAGGGTGCGAGTCACGAGAACCTCCTTGATATCAAGAGCTAGGGATCTTGATATCAAGTGTAGGTGCGCATCACCGCACCGCGTCATCTAGGAGATGAATCTGAGCAGCAAACCTAGATTCGGCCATCTGTCGAGGACGCTTCCTCGGTGCCTCTCACGCGCGTAGGTGTTTCGGTTCGTTCGTCTGAACGAGCGGGTCGCCACAGCCTGACTCCAAAGAACGCAAGAGCGATAGTGACCAACACCTGCGCGGGGATCGGGATGTCGACGCCCAGCACAAGAGCCAGAACTGGCTGTGCGACTGTCCACAACACAATCAGTACCCAGCAGCACAGCGACAAGATACGCATGCCGTGCACCTAGCTCTGCGCCTTGAGCAACAGGGCGGCGGCGACACAAAGCGCACCGATCACGATGGCCACTATCGCAGTCATAACCGTCATCCAGCGGCGCTGGGCCCGTGCGGCGCGCCGACCGAGAGGGCCGAGCTGGCTCTGGATCTTCGAGGCGGCACTCTCGAACCATGCTGCGCCCCGCAGAAGTGCGTATCCCACGAGCACAGAAACCAGCCCCGTTGCGAGTACGAAGAAGTTGCCTGCTTCGAACGATCCGAAAATCACTGCCGCCGCCCATCTCTATCGTCAGCCAATCAAGTGGTCTAGTCCCAAATCGCCAGTTTCCCACCTGGCATCGAGACGACATTCGACGGCGAGCGCTGTGAACAGAACTCCCAGGACTCACAGTCTGGCTCGGATCTGGCCACCAGACTGACCCCGCCCTCGACCTCAAGGTGCAGGGAACCATCCGCATCAACGAAGGCATCCACTATGTGCTTCTGCAAGAAGAGGAGGAACGTGTCACTGCCAACGCGGACCTTCGTCGACTCGTCAAACACCACCGTCTGATGGGGCGACGAAATGTGAACGCTGCCTCCAAACCTCAGCCGGTCACCCTCGAGCGTTTCAAGAACAACGGCGTTCTCGAAGATCACCCGGCTTATCCAATGCCCACCAAGGTTCAAGTTCACGGTGCCGGCCTACTCGCAGGACCATCAGACGTGAGCAGCTCGACTTCCACTGTCGGGTGGTTGCGTCCCATCCGGAGCCCGTCGCCCAAGGCCACGGAGATGAATGTTGCAAACGCAATCGCCGCGACGCGAGCGTTCGTGAGCATTCGATCCTCCGATCCACGGCCATCCACCTTGGATGCTATCGGTGCTAACCCATGGTCCCCGCACGGCGGCCGCGCAGCAGAGGACGCTAGGCGTGCATGCTGTCAATGGTGAAGACCGCGCCGATTGCCGCCCAAGGCGCGACAGCGATGGCATGAAGGTCAATTTCACCTGATTGCGGACCAGACACAATGGTGATGTAGACGCGGACTTGGGCCGCGCGCTCCTCGATCCACGTGGTGGGCGATCGTAATTGCCTCTCGACCAACTCGAACGCGGCCGCCAGAAACCCGTTCACGCGCGCGCTGCGAGTTTCCGTATCTGCCTCCTTGAAAGACCCTCGCGCGATCTCGTAGAGCCTCCCATCCGGCTTGGTCCTGATAAGGCGCTCGAACGGAACCTCCGTGTGAGCGGTACCCGGTAGCCAGCACGTGATCGACACGATCACGCCGTCCCCGCCCACGGCCGGGGAAATCGTCACCTCACGCCCCACACGGTTCGAGAGTAGTCGGCGGGCGGGCCGGGCCTCATCGTCCGTCTCATTGAGTGCCCCACTACCGCTGGAAGCCCGAGAGAATGAGCTTCTTTTGCCGCGAGGTCAGATCGGTCCGACGGAGGATATCGAGCGCACGTTCACCCATCGACAAGTGATACGCATCCTCTAGGTGAACTGTTCCGATGTAGGCGAGTTCGGTGTCCGTCAAGGCCGCCTGCGCGAGCAACTCAAGCACAAACGCCAGCTTGCCAGGATCTTGAGAGCAGGCCGAGAAGAATCCATCGACCGCGGCCGCTCGATCCCACTCGGGATCCGAAACATCTGGCTGAGTCACGTAGATCCCACCAGGTCGACGATCCCGCCACCATTGATCGGCGAGTTCCCTGTCAAGTTGCACGCGGCACGCTCGTCATGCGGCGATTACTGTCCACGCTCTACTCCCGCAGTTAGGGCGATCACGATCGCCACGCAATCTAGTGTGACACCCCTTACCCAAGGCCGAAGTCGTCGCGCGTGTCACTTACTGCCCCGAAGCACGCGAGCACGCGAGTTTTCTCGCAACAACCTCGCCAAGCGAGGCGATGCCCACGAGCAGCGCCCCGTGCGCAAGGCCAACTCCAAGGGCGAGAAAGAACGTCGGCGCCATGGAAACCGCAGCGGCAAAGCTCTCATCACGAGTGGCTACGGCCGCCGCCGCACGAACGAGTCCCGAACTCAGGTTCGCGAGATCGAAGAGCGGCCACAGCCAGAGACGCGCAAACTCGAGCTATCCGCTCAGGTCCCTCAGATGTTGGAAGGCCAGAACATATGACACCACTGCGGCCATTGAGACGGCGTAGACCACGATGATCCCCATTGCCCAGAAGATCCAACGCCAGCGCGGCCGTTCGCCGTCATCTTCCGTTGACGCAGCCGCTGGGACATCCAATCCGAGTGATTCGAATGACTCGAAATCTTCCTCGCGTGAGCGGCTATCACCAGGACCTGACCGAGGCACAGAGCTTGCTCCACTGCCGTTGAGATCGATCACGCGAAACCTCCTCCCGTCGCGTCCGCTACAACAGAACCTGCCCCGCACGGCGCGCAGCTTCGGTGCTATTGAAAACTATGCCTTTCCCCGAGGCCTGGCGGATAGTAACCGGATCAACTTCGCAAGAACAGACAGCCCCGCACCAAGTCAGACCGGGTCGAGGAAGCCAACCCGGTGCGCGACCTCGGCGATGTTGGCATACGGGATCCATGAGTGCGTCGGTTTTTCGAAGAGTGGCCGAAGTATCGAACGCTCGATCACGATCAAAAGGTTGTTGTCGACCAATCCGAGGAACTTGCCCAGGGACGCGTCATCCCGGATGAACCAGTACGCGCCAGCGCACCAAACCACAGTTGCGACCGGTACGACCAGCCACAGCAAAAACCCACGAATCAACAACAGAAGGAACCATGCTGACGGAGCAACTTCATGCTGGATCACGGCACCCCTTCCAGAAAGCCAACTATGTCACGCTCCAGACTTAGCGGGACCAAGGGACGCCACCACGGCACCGGAACTGCTACCCAGGACAGGCAACACCCTGGGAACCTTGCGCTCGTGGCCTACCAGCGCCCCAACCCCACGTTCAGCACCGCGATCGCTGCGGGGCCTGCGGTGGAGGTGCGCAACACCTCGGGCCCGAGCCGCACGAGTTCCGCGCCGGCCCCGGTGAGGGTCGCGAGCTCCTGTGGGGCGATGCCACCCTCGGGGCCTACTACAACGAGGAGGTCACGGTCATCGAGCGCGAGCGAGGCGAGTGGGGTCTCCGCGGTGGGGTCGAGCACGAGCATCCGGACCGCACTCGAGACCATCGCCGCCAGTTGCTTGGTGGTGGCAAGGTCGAGCACATCGGGCACCCACGGGCGGATCGACTGCTTGCTGGCCTCGCGCACGATTGCCGTCCAGCGGTCGCGGCCCTTCGCCACCTTCGCGCCCTCCCAGCGGGAGATGCTGCGTGCCGCCTGCCACGGAATCACCCCATCCACGCCCAGCTCGGTCGCCGCCTGCACCGCAAGCTCGTCGCGGTCCCCCTTGGCGAGGGCCTGCACCAGAAACAGGGCGGGCTGACGGTGCGGATGCTCGTGCACCTCGTTCACCGTGATCGCAAGCTCGGTGTGCTCGGCGGTGACCACCTCGCCCGTCACCACAAGGCCCGCACCGTTGCCAATCGAGACGGTCTCCCCGACCGAGATACGGCTCACCGTCACCGCGTGACGCGCCTCCGCCCCCACGAGCGCGACCCGGTCGCCGACGGCGGCCGACTCGAGATCCTCGACGAGGTAGAAGTGCGCCACCGGCTACAGCCCGAGGAATCGGTCGCGAAGTTTGGCGAACAACCCCTGCTGGAAGTGCGCGAAGTTAGGTGCCGGTTGTTTGCGCGAGGCGGCGAGCTGCTTGACCAGCTCCTGTTCCTTCGAGCTCAGCTTGGTCGGCGTCACAACCTGAACGCCAATACGCAGATCACCACGGCCGTTGCCACGCAGACGAGACACACCACGATCCTTCACGGTGATGACCTCCGCGCTCTGCGTGCCCGGCTTGATGTCGAGCTCCACGTCGCCGTCGAGCCCCTTGAGTACGGTGCGGGTGCCGAGGATCGCATCCGTCATCTGCACCTCTACCGTGGCGAGCAGGTCGTCGCCCTGTCGGCTGAAGGTTTCGTGGTGACGCACCTTGATCTCGAGGAACAGGTCACCCGCGGGTCCCCCGGCGGGGCCAACCTCGCCCTGGCCGGGCATCTGGAGTCGCAGGCCAGTGTCGACGCCCGCGGGAATGTCCACTGGGATCGAGCGTGTGGCGCGAACCCGGCCCTGCCCAGCACACGTCGGGCACGGGTTGGGGATGATCGTGCCGTAGCCGCGGCAGGTGCCACACGGGTTCGACGTCATCACGTTGCCGAGGAGGCTGCGCATGGTGCGCTGGATCTGCCCGGAACCACCACAGATGTCACATCGCACGGGCGAGGTTCCCGGCGCGCAGCATGAGCCCTCGCAGGTCGCACACAGAATGGCGGTGTTCACCTCGATGTCGCGCTTGGTGCCGAAGATCACCTCGTCGAGGTCAACCTCCACCCGCACGAGGCCGTCCTGGCCACGCTCACGCCGCGACCGTGGGCCGGTCGAACGCTGGCTGGCGCCAAAGAACGTCTCGAAGATGTCGCCAAAGTTGCCGAAGTTGCCGGCACCGAACCCCGGCTGCGGCCCCAGGTCGTACTGCTGGCGCTCATTCGGGTCGCTCAACACGTCATAGGCGTGGGTGACCTGCTTGAACCGCTCGGATGCCTCCGCGCTCGGGTTGACGTCCGGGTGCAGCTCGCGAGCCAACCGCCGGTACGCCTTCTTGATCTCTTCGGCACTCGCGGTGCGGTCAACACCGAGTACCTCGTAATGGTCGGGCACGTTGTCCTGTCTTGTTGTGCGCTACGCCTCGCCGAGCAGACGCGAGAGGTATCGCGCTACTGCCCGCACGGCGGCCATGTTGTTCGAATAGTCCATCCGGGTCGGGCCGAGCACACCGAGGCGTGCGACCGTCCCACCCGACGACGAGTACCCACTCGTCACGACCGAGGTCTCCCCCAGGCCAAATCCCTCATTCTCGCGACCGATCCGGGCCGAAACACTGCCCGGGTCGACCTCCATCTCGCCGAACAGGCGAAGCAGGGCAACCTGCTCCTCAATCGCCTCGAGCACGGGATAGATGCTGCCGCTGAAGTCGTCCTCCGTGCGCGCAAGGTTTGCGGCGCCCGCCATCAGGAGCTTGTCCTGGCGGTTCGCCAGCACCTGCTCCACCAGGCTGGTCGTCACCTCGGAGACGAGAGTGCGCCGCTCGTGCGGGAACTCCTCGGGCAGGGCGGCAAGGCGAGTCGCGGCATCCGAGAGTCCGAGGCCACCAAGGGAGGCGTTGAGCCGCGCTCGCAGGTCGGCAAGCACCGTGTCATCCGCCGGCGCCGACAGGTCGACAAGACGCTGCTCGACACGGCCGGAATCGGTAATAAACACGGTCATCAGTCGTGTGGGGCTCAGGGGCACGAGCTCGATGTGCCGAACACGCGAGCTTGCCAGCGAGGGATACTGCACCAGGGCGACCTGGTGCGTGAGCTGAGAGAGCAGACGAACGGTGCGCGCGAGCACCTCGTCGAGGTCCGCGGACTGGCCGAGGAACGTCTCGATTGCCTGGCGCTGCGCCGAGCTGAGCGGTCGAAGATCGGCGAGCTGATCCACAAAAACGCGGTAGCCCTTGTCGGTGGGCACACGACCCGACGAGGTGTGCGGAGCGGTGATGAGCTCCTCGTCCTCGAGCAGCGCCATGTCGTTGCGAATCGTCGCCGCCGACACCCCAAAGGAGTGGCGCTCCACGATCGACTTCGAGCCGACGGGCTCGCGGGAGGCGACGTAGTCCTGCACGATCACCCGCAGTACTTCTAGTCCTCGCTCCGAAACCATGCCCTCACCGCCCTTCCTGCTGGCACTCCATCACACTGACTGCCAATTGTACCGCGACGCGCCGTGACCAAATCGTTGCAGCGCGCCCGCCGGGAGCGCTAACTTGTGCTGACACCCTCGTTCACCGGAAAGGCAACGAACCCCATGACTGACCAGACCCCGCCGCCCGCCGCACCGCAGCCGGCCGCACCGCTCAGCACGACTGAGGACAACCAGTGGGCATCCTTCGCGCACCTCGGCGGAATCCTCGGCTTCCTGCCGTCGCTCATCATCTGGCTTGTGTTCAAGGACCGCGGAGCATTCACCAACGTTGAGGCCAAGGAGGCGCTGAACTTCCAGATCACCGCCGCCATCGGCCAGGTGGCCGTGTTCATCCTGAACGCGATCCTCACCGCCGTGACCCTGGGAATCTGGGGCTTTATCGGCTGGCTCCTGCCCCTCGCCGTGTGGGTTATTTCCCTCATCTGGTCGATTCAGGGCTTCCTCAAAGCGAAGGACGGCAACCACTACCGTTACCCCTTCGCACTTCGCCTCATCAAGTAACAACGACTCACCAACAAGCCCGGCGGCCCTGCTGCCGGGCTTGTTGCTTTAATGGGCTCATGTCTGATTCCACTACTCCGCCGCCCGCAGATCCGTATGCGACTGTCCAGCCATTGAGCCCCAGCGACGAGAAGCTGTGGGCCACCCTCATCCACGTCGGTGGGATCTTCTTCGGCTTTGTGCCGGCCCTCATCGGCTACCTGATCCTCAAGGATCGTGGCCCGTTCGTGCGCGAGCACACCGCGACCGCGCTCAACTTCCAGCTGACGATGCTCATTGCGTCGGTCGTCGGCGGAATCACGACGCTCCTGCTCATCGGGTTCCTGATTCTGCTTGCCGTGTGGGTTGCCGTGATCGTGTTCAGCATCATTGCCGCGCTCGCCGCCAACAACGGGCAGCCGTACACCTACCCGCTCACGATCAAGTTCGTGAGCTAGCTCACTCCGCACTTGTCAGGCGCCGCACGACGGCGTCCGCCAGCAGCCGCCCCCGCAGGGACAATTCGATTCGACCGGCGAGGGCGGCTCTGGCGTTAACGAGCTCATCCGCGATGAGCCCCGCCACCGCCGTTCGCCCCTGCGCGTCAAGCTCGGCAATGGGATATCCCTCCCGGATGCGCGTGCGCAACAACACCGCCTCGAGGTGCCGCGTGCCCTCGTCGAGGAGCTCGCGCCCCGCGGCCGGCGAGTGACCTGCGGCGATGCGGTCCGCATACGCCGCCGGATGCTTCACGTTCCACCAGCGCAGCCCACCCACGTGACTGTGCGCGCCCGGCCCCACACCCCACCAGTCGTGACCCTGCCAGTAGGCCAGATTGTGGCGCGACTCGTGGCCTGCGGCCTTGCTCCAGTTGGAGACCTCGTACCAGTCGTAGCCGTGGGCGGCGAGCAGTTCGTCCGCCAGTTCGTACATGTCGGCCTGCAGGTCGTCGTCGGGTGAGGCCACCTCCCCACGCCGGATCTGCGCGGCGAGCTTCGTGCCGTCCTCGATGATGAGGGCATACGCCGACAGGTGATCCGGCTCCTGGGCGAGCGCGTGCTCAAGCGAGGTGCGCCAGTCGTCGATGCTCTCGCCCGGGGTGCCGTAGATGAGATCGAGCGAGACGTCGAGGCCGGCCTCGCGGGCCCAGTTCACGACCAGGGGAATCCGCTCCGGGTCGTGGGTGCGCTCGAGCGTCGCCAACACGTGGGGCACCGCGGACTGCATGCCAAACGACACCCGAGTAAAGCCCGCCTCCCGCAGCGAGTGCAGGTAGTCGAGATCAACGGAGTCCGGGTTCGCCTCGGTGGTCACCTCGGCGCCCGGAACAAGACCCCAGGCGGTGACGACGGCGTCGAGCATCCGCGCCAGGTCGGCCGCTGGCAGCAGCGTGGGTGTTCCCCCGCCAAAGAAGACGGTGGATGCGGCGCGCTCGGCGACTCCTGCATCCCTCAGCACGGATGCCGCCAGCGCGACCTCCGCGATGGCCTGGCTCGCGTAGTCGGAGCGTCTGGCACCGCGCAACTCGTCGCTCGTGTACGTGTTGAAGTCGCAGTAGCCACACCGCACGCGGCAGAACGGCACGTGCAGGTACACACCAAAGTGTCGGGACTCCGCGCCGTCGGCGACCGAGCGTGGAAGGGAGCCATCGAGTGGGGCGGGATCGCCCAGCGGCAGTGCGCTCGGCACTAGCGGGGCACCAGCCGAAACACCCGGATGTCGCGGTGTGCGGTCTTCTCGTAGTCGCGATAGTGCGGCCACTGCTCCTCGAGGAAGGGCCAGGTCGCCTCGCGCTCCTCCACGTCGAGCAGTTCGGCGCGCACCGGCGTGAGGACGCGGCGGTAGTGCACCTCGGCCTCCGGGTTGGCGATGAGGTTGGTGCTCCACGCGGGGTGCACGTCGAGGCCAAAGTTGCTGCCAGCAATAAACCAGCTGCCGTCCGCCTGAGGAAAACACATCAGGGGAATCTCCCGGCGCAGACCCGTCTTGGCCCCGGTCGTGTACAAGACCAGCGACGGGATCATCGGCGCGCTGAGCTTCCAGCGTCCGCCCGACACGTGAAAGAGCGCACGGTCGAGCGGCGTGATGAGCGGCCGTACGACGTGCCGTGCGGGGCTCCGCATAAAGGCGGCGGTCAGGGCGCGCACGGTGCGGTTCATTCCTCCATTGTCCGGGACGTTTGACCCGCATACGGAACAATGGTGCGGTGAGCACATACGTCCTGTGGGACATCGACGGAACCCTGATCTACAACGGCCCCAAGGCAGGCACCCTCTACCTCGACTCGATCGAGCAGATCACAGGCATCCGCCCCACCGTTCGGGTGCCGGACCCCCACGGAATGACCGAGGGACAGCTCATCACGGCGATCCTCGAGGTCAACAACATCGACGCGTCTCACCTGCCCGCGGTGTACACCCGGCTGGAGGAACTGTCGCACGCGGAACATCAGGCTGGCGTGCTTCGGGATCGGTGCGTGGGGGTGGATGTGGCGCTTGCCGCCGTCGCCGAGCGCGGCTGGAGCAATGCCCTGCTTACCGGCAACGGTCCCGTGCGCGCACGTCTCAAGGTGCTCGCTGCGGGCATCGACGCCGATGTGTTCGACTGGGAGCACTCGTTTTTTGGCCACGAGTCCCCGACTCGGCATCACCTGACCGCGACGGCGCGGGAGAAACTCGCCGGGGTGGATGCGGTCATCATCGGCGACACCCCCAAGGACGGCGAGGCGGCCGACTCGGCGGGCATCCCGTTTATTGCGGTCGCGACCGGTGCCTTCAGGGCGGATGAGTTGCGCCAGACCAGCGCGCTTGTGGTGATCGACGACTTCTCGACCGGCCTCGACGCCGTGCTGGATGCGATCGCTAGTCTTCCTGTGAGCCGCTAGCGTTCTCGAGCGGCCCAGCCAACGATCGCAGGTAACGACGGGTGTAGTACTCCTGGAACACCCGGAGCACGGGGTAGAGCGCCCACCAGTACCACGCAGACGGTCGCGAAAACGCGGTGATCGTTAGCCACACCGAGCCGTCGGCCGCCTGGTCGACCACAAAGGCTTCCTCGCCGCTTTCGGGATGCCCGGGCAGCGTGCCGTACGCAAAACCCTTGCGACTCGGCTCGTCGATCACGTACACAACCCGCGCGGGCGACCTCACACCCCATGGCCCCACCACCGGAATCACGATCCACGCGGTGTCCCCCGGCACCACAAACGCGGTGCCGTCCGACCCAAACAGCGCGTGGTCGACCTCGCGCGTGGGAGCAACTGGGGTGCCATCCGCGTCGAACGAGACGGGCGTGTAGGTCTGCTCGACGACCTCGCGTGGGGTCTCCGAGACCTCGACACGAAAACCGCTGCGGCGTTGAATACCCCACGAGAGGGTCTCCGACCAGGCGAACTCGAAGCGTGCGTCACCGTGCCCAATCCGAGCACGCCGCACCATCGGGCGATAGCCCTCCGGCGGGTACGTCATGAGGTCGGCTGCCTGGGTGGCACCCACCGCGGCGTACGTCACCGGTCGCTCCCACAGCTCAGGTTCAGCCATGGGGGAAACCTTACAGCGAGAAGAGGTCCCGCGATCCCGCCGTTGCTGCCCCGTGCAGGCCGGAGACCTGCGGCAGGATCTGCTCCGCGTAGAAACGCGCGAGAGCCAGCTGGTCCTGGGCGAGTGCGGCGTCCCCGGTCGCGGATGCCGCGATCGCCGAGCGGGCCAGCAACCAGCCCCCGACAACCAGCCCCCACATCCGCAGGTAGGGGCTGGAGCCGGAGAGCACCGCCTTGGGGTCCGCGATGCCGGTGCGTAGCATCCACGTCGTCGCCGACTCGAGCGAGTCGAACTGGCGGGCGAGCTCCGCGCTGATCGACGCGAAGTCGTCGTCGTGGGAGGTCAGTTCGCCCAAGATCAGGCGCATCTCGCCGATGAACTCCATCACGGAGGCCCCGTCGCGCACCCCCAGCTTGCGGCCAACGAGGTCGGCGGCCTGAATGCCGTTGGTGCCCTCGTAAATTGCCGCGATACGCACGTCACGGAAGTGCTGGGCGACGCCCGTCTCCTCGATGAAGCCCATACCGCCGTGCACCTGGATCGCCGAGGAGGTGACCTCGTTGCCGATGTCGGTCCCGAACGACTTGCAGATCGGGGTCAGAAGGCCCACGATCTCCCCCGCGCGCTGGCGGGTCTCTGGGTCCGGGTGGTGGCTAGCGATGTCCATGTAGCTCGCGTTGAGCAGCATCATGCGCCGAATAGCGGCGATCGAGGCACGCTGGGTGACGAGCATCCGGCGAACATCCGGGTGGTCGATGATGGGGGAATCCACGCCCTCCTGGCCCACTGCGAGACCCTGGCGACGCTCGTTCGCGTACGCCAACGCCTGCTGGTAAGCCCGCTCGCCGAGGGCAACACCCTGCATTCCGACGGAGAGGCGGGCGACGTTCATCATGACGAACATGATGCGCATGCCCATGTTCTCCTCGCCGATGAGGTAGCCCGTCGCGCCGGCGTGCTCCATCACACAGGTGGGCGACCCGTGGATGCCCAGCTTGTGCTCGATCGACAGGCACGAGACGGTGTTGCGCTCGCCCAGGCTGCCGTCCTCGTTGACCAGGTACTTGGGGACAATAAAGCAGGAGATGCCGCGCGTGCCCGCCGGTGCACCCGGGGTGCGCGCGAGAACGAGGTGCACAATCTGCTCGGCGAGCTCATGCTCACCCCACGTGATAAAGATCTTCTGGCCCGTGATGGCGTAGGTGCCGTCGCCGTTGGGCACGGCCTTGGTGGTGAGAGCACCAACGTCGGAGCCGGCCTGCGGTTCCGTGAGGTGCATCGTGCCGGTCCACTCGCCGCTGACCATCTTGGGCAGGTAGGTGGCCTTCTGCTCGTCGCTGCCGTAGTGAAGCAGTGCATCGATGGCGCCCTGCGTGAGGAGAGGGCACAGCGCGAACGCCATGTTGGAAGACTGCACCATCTCCTGCAGGGCCAGCCCCACGGTGGACGGAAACCCGCCGCCACCGAACTCCTCGGGGAACGGAATCGACCCCCAGCCCGCCTCGACGTAGGCGTTGTACGCCTTGCGGAACTCCTCGGGGAGGGTCACCGTGCCGTCCGGGTTGCGCACGGCACCCACGGTGTCACCGACGCGGTTGGTGGGGGCAACCACCTTGGCCATAAAGTCGGCTGCCTCCGTGAGGAGGTCAACAACTGTCTCAAAATCGGCGTGCTCGAAGCCCGGCAGCGCTGCCAGGTCGTTGTATCCCACAACGTGCTCAAGGATGAACGCGATGTCGGATGCTGGGGGTCGGAAGTCACTCATGACCACAGCGTAGGCGCGTGGTGAGGCGGTGTTCCGGGATTGGTGGCAAGCGCCAAAGGAGGGCGCGCGCGAGTGCATCCGCGTTGTCGGCGACCTCCATGGGCAGTGACAGACTGGGGTCATGAGGATTGCGGTCACAGGCGGAAGCGGAAAACTCGGGCGCGCGGTCGTCACCTACCTTCGGGACGCGGGCCACGAGGTGCGCAACTTCGACAAGGTGACCGAGCGCGACGGCATGTCGACCACCGTCGACTTTACGGACTACGGGCAGACCGTTGATGCGCTGCTCGGAATTGACGATCGCCATAACGGCTTGGATGCCGTTGTGCACCTCGCTGCGGTGCCCGCGGGCGGCATCGTGCCCGACGCGACCATGTTCCACAACAACATGAACTCGACGTTTAACGTCTTCCAGGCCGCTCGGCGCGCGGGCATCAAGCACGTTGTTTACGCCTCGAGCGAGACAGTCCTGGGCCTGCCCTTCGAGACTCCCCCGCCCTACATCCCCGTCGACGAGGAGTACGACACGCGGCCCGAGTCGGTGTACTCCGTCGTGAAGCACCTGGAGGAGGAACTGGCGCAGAAGTTTGTGCGCTGGGACCCGGAGCTCTCCATTACGGCCCTGCGGTTCTCAAACGTGATGGCTCCCGAGGACTACGCCGAGTTCCCCTCGTTTGACGCAGATGCCCGGTCACGCAACTGGAACCTGTGGGGCTACATCGACGCACGCGACGGCGCCCAGGCGGTGCTCAAGGCACTGGAGAACGCCAAGCCGGGCTTCGAGGCCTACATCATTGCGGCGGCCGACACCGTTATGACGCGGGACAACGCGTCGCTCATCGCCGAGGTGTATCCGGGCGTCGAGGTGCGCGGCGAGATCGGGACGCACAACACCCTGCTGTCGATCAACAAGGCGCGTCGCGACCTGGGGTACGAGCCGAAATACAGCTGGCGGGACGCGTAGCGGTTTCTGCCCGCTACTTCTTGTCCTTCTTCGCCTCGGTGTCGCCCGAGAGCGCAGCGATAAAGGCCTCTTGGGGAACCTCGACGCGACCCACCATCTTCATGCGCTTTTTGCCCTCCTTCTGCTTCTCGAGGAGCTTGCGCTTGCGGGTGATGTCACCGCCGTAACACTTCGCGAGGACGTCCTTGCGCATGGCCGAGATCGACTCGCGCGCGATGATGCGGGCACCGATCGCAGCCTGGATCGGCACCTCGAACTGCTGCCTCGGGATGAGTTTCTTGAGGCGCTCGGTCATAAGCACGCCGTACGCATAGGCCTTCTCACGGTGCACGATCGCGCTGAAGGCATCGACCGCTTCGCCCTGCAAAAGAATGTCGACCTTCACGAGGTCGGCCTCCTGGTCGCCGCTCGGCTCGTAGTCGAGGGATGCGTAGCCCGCGGTCTTGCTCTTCAACTGGTCAAAGAAGTCGAAGACGATCTCCCCGAGCGGCATCGTGTACTTGATCTCGACGCGATCCTCGCCGAGATAGTCCATGCCGATGAGCGAGCCACGACGAGACTGGCACAGCTCCATGATCGTGCCCACGTAATCCTTCGGGGCAAGAATCGCGGCCTTGACCATCGGCTCACTCACGTGGGCGATCTTGGTGCCCGTGGGGAACTCGCTCGGGTTGGTGACCGTGAACTGCTTTTTGTCTTCCGTGGTGACCTCGTAGGTGACGGAGGGTGCCGTCGAGATCAGGTCGAGACCAAACTCGCGCTCTAGGCGCTCGGTGACGATCTCGAGGTGCAGGAGGCCGAGGAATCCGCAGCGGAAGCCAAAGCCCAGGGCCACCGACGTCTCGGGCTCGTAGTTGAGCGAGGCATCCGACAGCTTGAGCTTGTCGAGCGCCTCGCGCAACGCCGGGTAGTCGCTGCCATCGATGGGATAGAGGCCCGAGAAGACCATGGGCTTCGGGTCGGTGTAGCCCGGGAGCGCCTCGGTGGAGGGCTTGGCCGCGTTGGTGACCGTGTCACCCACCTTCGACTGACGCACGTCCTTCACGCCCGTGATGAGGTACCCCACCTCGCCGACGCCGAGTCCCTTGGTGGGAGTCGGCTCGGGAGAACTCACGCCGATCTCGAGGAGCTCATGCACGGCGCGGGTCGACATCATCTGGATGCGCTCGCGAGGACTGAGCTTGCCGTCGATCATTCGAACGTACGTGACAACACCGCGGTAGGTGTCGTACACGGAGTCGAAGATCATGGCGCGCGCCGGGGCATCCGGGTCACCCACGGGAGGAGGAACAAGCTCAACGACGCGATCGAGAAGTGCCTCGACACCCTCGCCGGTCTTGCCGCTGACCCGGAGCACGTCCTCCGGCTTTCCGCCGATGAGCTGGGCGAGCTCGCGAGAGTACTTCTCGGGGTCGGCGGCGGGCAGGTCGATCTTGTTAAGCACCGGGATGATCGTCAGATCGTTCTCGAGTGCGAGGTACAGGTTCGCGAGCGTCTGGGCCTCGATGCCCTGCGCCGCGTCGACCAGGAGAATCGCTCCCTCGCAGGCCGCGAGGGAGCGCGAGACCTCGTACGTGAAGTCCACGTGACCGGGGGTGTCGATCATGTTCAGGGCGAACGGCTTGCCGTCAAGTGCCCACGGCATCCGCACCGCCTGGCTCTTGATTGTGATGCCACGCTCACGCTCGATATCCATGCGGTCGAGGTACTGGGCGCGCATGTCACGGTCGCTGACGACACCCGTGATGGACAGCATCCGGTCGGCCAGGGTCGACTTTCCATGGTCGATGTGAGCGATGATGCAGAAGTTTCGAATGCTTCTGGGATCGGTCGCCGCAGGTTCAAGCGACTGGGTTGCTCTGGGACTCACCGCGTACCTCTCGTGTCGGCCGTCTCGGTGGCCGCTGTCAAGTTTACGAGATGGCGACGGCCCGAGACGCGCGGGGCGCCTCGGGCCGTGACTGGCGGGGTCGAACTAGAAGCCGCCGAACGCGGCAAACAGGCCGAGCGGCACAAAGAAGGCGATGCCCAGGGTGGCCACAACCACACCAATCGCGAAGGGCACCGAGCCCAGAACGATGCTCCAGATGGCCATGGTGCGGGCCTGCGGCTCGCGCTTGAGGCCGTAGATGCCGAGCACAATCGCGACGATGGAGAGCGGGAAGACCAGGCCAAACGCGATCGCGCTGATCGAGGAGACGAGCGCGATGATGCTGAGCACGGGGGTCTGGGTCGCGGTGGGAACGGGCGCGGCTGCGACCTCGTGGGTCGTGTCCGCCGGGGTTTCGGGGGCGATAGCTGTTGTCATGACTCAAGGCTAAGAACGCGGCGAACTCCATAACATGGGGGTAACCCCCGAATTACGGGGCGGGTAGCCGCCCGAGCCCCTCGAGCAGCAACTCCCGGTTGGCCGCGAGACACACACGAATCCAGCCCTCGCCGGAGCGACCAAACGCGTTACCGGGTGCGACAGCAACCCGATCGCTGAGCAGGAACCCCCTCGGCCCACTCCGCGACGTCGCCGCCCGACACGTGAGACATGTCGGCCCACAGGTAGAAGGCGCCACCGGGTGCGAGGTAACGGATGCCCCGGGCATCCAACAGGCTCGTGGCCGCGTCGAGGTTGCCCCGATAGTGCTCGCGCGCGGCCACCACGTGGGACTGGTCGCCCGTGATCGCGGCGATGGCGGCGTACTGGCCGGGAGTGTTGACACAACTGATCGAGGCCTCCTGCACGGTGCGCATGGTGGCGGCGAGCCCCGGTGGTGTCACCAGATAGCCCACCCGGATGCCCGTCATCGCGTACGTCTTGGACAACGAGAAGACGCTGAACACTCGATCCTCGGTGTCGAGGCTCGCGATGCTCACGTGCTCGCCCGCCCACGTGAACGCCTCGTAGACCTCGTCGCTGATGACCCACAGGTCGTGCCGGCGAGCAAAGTCGAGCAGGTCGGCCAGGAGCTCCCGCGGAAAGATCGTGCCGAGTGGGTTCGACGGCGAGTTGATGATGATGACGCGGGTGCGATCAGTGACGACTCTCTCCAACTCGTCGATGCTCGGCATAAACCCGGCCTCGGGGCGCAACGGGTAGGGCACCGGCACGGCGCCCAGCATCCGGGCATTCATGGTGAAGGTCGTGTAGCCGGGGTCCGGCACCAGAACCTCATCTCCCGGGGCGAGGGTGAGCGCCATGGCCTGGTGCAGACCCTGGGTGGCACCGATCGTGACCCACACCTGCTCGGTGTCGACGTGGATGCCGTTGTCACGCGCGAGCTTGGCGACGATGGCCTCGCGCAGGGGTGCGATGCCGCCGTTGGCCGTGTAGTTGGTGTGGTTGGCATCCCACGCGGCCTTCGCCGCCGCCGCAATATGGGGAGCGACGGGAACGTCGGGCTCCCCCACGGCGAGGGAGATCACGTCGTCGAGGCGCAGGGCGATCTCATGGATGCGGCGAATCCCGCTGCCGGGCACCGACAGGATGTGCTGGGCGAGTGAAGGCATGGCGTCAGGCTAATACGCTCGGGGCATGGTTCAGTCGGTGGTGCTTGTGCACGGACTGCGCACGTCCGCGACCATGTGGCGGCGACAGGTGGAGCTGCTCGAGAGGCTGGGCCACGAGGCCATTGCCATCGACCTTCCCGGGCACGGCCGGCGGATGGACGAGCGGTTCACGCTCGCGGGCGCCGTGGCCGCGATCTCCGACGCGGTGGAGAGCGCACGGCATCCCGTCTTTCTCTGTGGTTTCTCTCTCGGGGGCTACACGTCGATCCACTACGCCGGCACGTCGGACCCGGCCGGCCGGCCGATCACCGGGCTGCTCGCGGCCAGTTGTGGCACCCGTCCGTACCGCATGGTGCTCGACGCATGGCGCGTCGCGGCCCGCGTGATCCACACGTTTCCGATCGTGGCCTGCGGCTCAATAACTGGGCCGTGCGCGCAGCCGTGCGGGACCCCCACCTGGCGGACGACGTGATCCGGGGCGGGGTGGCGCTTGAGGTGATGGATGACGCGCTGCGCGAGCTCCGCGCCCTCGACCCCGTGGCCTCGCTCCAACGCATCCGCCAGCCCGTGTGGCTGGTCAACGGCACCCTCGACCACTTTCGGCTGGAAGAGCGGCGGTACGCGGCAGCGGCTCCGGATGCTCGGCTCCTGCATGTTCGAGGCGCGACCCACATGGTCTCCTCACCCGGCCGGACGAGTTCGAGCGCATCCTGCTCGCGGCGCTCGACTCGGTCGCCCCGTAGTGGTAATGTTGGCCCTTGGCTTCCGCGCAGTTTCGCACCATGAAGCTTCGCGAGTAACACTCAATCGACTACAAGAAGGCACACACGTGGCAAACATCAAGTCGCAGATCAAGCGCATCGGTACCAACAAGAAGGCGCAGGAGCGCAACAAGGCCGTCAAGAGCGAGGTCAAGACCGCCGTTCGCGCGACCCGCGAGGCCATCGCCGCTGGCGACAAGGACAAGGCCACCGCGACCCTCACGGTTGCCACCAAGAAGCTCGACAAGGCCGTGAGCAAGGGTGTCATCCACAAGAACCAGGCTGCGAACCGCAAGTCGGCCATCGCCAAGCAGGTTGCCGCGCTGTAATCAGCAGAACTTCAAAAGAGCCCCGCTTCGGCGGGGCTTTTTTGTTGCCGTGGTGCTGGCGCCGCGTGGACTAGTGGCCCTCGCCGCGGGTGGCGATGACCCCGATCATCCGTTCGAGCGCGTAGACGGGGTCGCGGCCGAGGCCCTTGACCTGTTCGTCCGCGTCGGCGAGCACCTCGATGGAGCGGCCCAGCCCGGCATCCGTCCAGCCCTGCAGGTCGCGGCGCGCACGGTCGACCTGCCACGGGGCAAGTCCAAACTTCGACGCGAGCTGGCCGCCGGGTGCGTTGGAGCCCGAGATCTTGGCCATCGTGCGCAGCTTCGCGGCAAAGGCGGCGATGATCGGCACCGGGTCCGCGCCGGAAGCGAGGGCGTGGCGGAGCAGGATCAGCGCCTCGCCGTGGCGGCCGGCGATCGCGGCATCCGCGACCTTAAACGCGTTGGTCTCGACCCGGCCCCGAGTAGTACTTCTCGACCGTGACCTCGGTGATCTCGTCGCTCGAATCTGCGAGCAACTGCTGGCACGCCGACGCGAGCTCCGAGAGGTCGTCGGCAAAGGCCGACACCAGGGCGCGGATCGCCGACCCGGTGATGCGTCGGCCCGCGGCCGAGAACTCGGCGGCGACAAAGTCCTGCTTCTCGGTGTCCTTCTTGAGCTCGAGGCAGGCGATCTCGATGCCCGACCCAGCGCCACCACGAATGGCGTCGAGGAGTTTTTTGCCGCGCACCCCACCCGCGTGCCGGAGCACCAGGTAGGTGTCGTCAGCCGGATGCTCGAGGTAGGCGAGGGCCTCGGTGATAAACGCATCCGTGCACTTCTCGACCCCCGTGACCCGGATGAGGCGAGGCTCGGCAAACAGCGACGGGCTCGCCATGGTGATGAGCTCCCCGGGTGCGTACTGGTCCGCCTCGATGTTCGAGACCTCGAGAGCCGGATCCTCGGCGCGAAGCAGATCACGCAGCGACCGAATGGCGCGGTCCGCGAGAAAACCCTCGGTTCCGCTCACCAGAATCACGGGCGCTGGCCGCACTTTGTGCCACTCGAGCACGGGTATCACGGTCTTCGGCGCTGCCACGTCACGAGCCTACCCGCGACGACCGTCAGCCCGGTCGCTGAGACCACACCACAACCGAGCCCGGTGCAGAGCCCGGCGCGAGCAGGATGAGGCCGCGCTCGTCCGTGCGGAGTGCCGCCGTGTGTGTGCTCTCCAGAATCGCGAGCAACGACGCCGTCGGATGCCCGTAGCCGTTGTCGACGCCCACGCCGATCACCCCGGCCGTGGCCGCCAGTCGCTTGTACAGGTCGGCGCTCTGGTCGGCCGACCCGTGGTGGGCGACCTTCACAACATCCACCTGAGAGAGGCCACCCAGCCCCAGAAGCCGTCGCTGTGACTCCTCTCCCAGGTCTCCGAGAAAGACGCCGCTGAGGCATCCCGAGGCACACACCCACACCCTCGGTGGCGATGACCACACTCGCGGGGTTGCCGGGCTCCGGTGCGCCCCTCGCAGGTGGCCAGAGCACAGTCCAGCGCAGCTCACCGAGAATCCCTGACTCTCCGCGTGACACGTGAGTCACCTCCGCTCCCCCGTCGGCAAGCTCGGCAACGAGCCGGTCGTCGTCGACACCGCCGCTCGGGCCAACCAGCACCCTGTCGGACCAGCCCACCACCGCGCTGGTTCCACCCACGTGATCGAGGTCGTAGTGGGTCAGCACCAGGAGATCGAGACGAGTGATGCCCAGATCGGCCAGGCACGTGCGGAGCGCGGCCGGCTCCGGACCGGTATCGATGAGCGCCACGTGACCAGCGCTCCGCACGAGGACCGCGTCTCCCTGGCCGATGTCGCACGCGGCGATCTGCCAGTTGGAGGGCCGACCGGCGAGTTCGCTAAGTCGGGTTAGCCCAATCGTGACGACGTAGACAACCACGGCGGCCGCCACGATCACTCCGGACCAGCGACGCACACGCGGCCCGCCCAGCACGGCCGCCGCGGCGAGCACCGTCATCGCGGCGAGGAGTGCGACACCCCCGGCGCCCTCCGGCCACGGCAACTGAGCGGCCGGCAGCCCCGCGAAAAATTCGGCGACAGCCGCGATCCACGCGGACGGGAGCCACGCCACGTCGCAGAGCAGCGCACCCAGCAGCGGAAACGGCAGGAGCAGCAGGCAGCCCGCGAGCCCCACGATGGTGGCCACCGGCGCCGCGGGCGCGGCAAGGACGTTGGCGACCACACCGTAGGTGGGCAGGGATGCACTGAGCAGAACCACCACGGGCTGGCACGCCAGCTGCGCGGCGAGCGGCACGGCAACGACCAGCGCCAGCCAGCGAGGCAGAAACCGCCCCAGAACCGCCGTGAGGGGCCCCGCGAGCACCATAAGGCCTGCGGTAGCGAGCACTGACAGCACAAAACCGTACGACCGCGCCATCCACGGATCGGCCACAAGAAGCGCCACCACAGCGAGCGACACGACGGGGATGCCGCGCACGGGTCTGCCGAGCCCGTACGTCACGAGCGCGATAGCGGCCATCACGGCCGCGCGAAGGACGCTTGGCTCGGGTGTAACCAGCACCACAAAACCCACGAGCACCACCAGCGCGACTCCAACTCGGAGACCGCGGGGCAACCCCGCGACGCCCCCGACCAGGAGCACCAAACCAATAACGATCGCGCAGTTGGCACCCGAGACGGCGGTCAGGTGGCTGAGGGAGCTGCTCTTCATGGCCGCGTCGAGCTGGTCGTCAACGAGGGTTGTGTCCCCGATCGCCAGGCCGGACAGCGGGCGGCCTCCGGAACCAGGTAGTCCCGCCGCGTGGTCTCGGAACGCGGCGCGGAGTTCGCCCGCCCACCGGATCCACTCTGGCGCGGGACCCTCATACTCAACCTCGCCATCCGGAAACACCAGGAAGGCACGGTCGTCTCCCAGGTCGGTTGGCGCAATCGAGGCCGTGGCCGAGAGCGTGTCGCCGACCTCGGCGCGACGGTCAGGGGCGCCCCCGAACACAATCACCGGCACGTCCACGGTGACCTCATTGACACGCAGGAGTCTCGCCTCGAAGCTCCGAGCACCGGGAATCACGGACTCCGTGGCGGCGAGCTCGACACGTGCACTCCGGTGCGACTCGACCACGTCCGTGACGGCCTCCGGATACCGCGAGGGTGACTGGATCGCCACGGATGTCACGCAGAGCGCGGCCGTCGCAAGAGCAAGGGCCACCACAGCAACGAGCCCCACCCGCAGAGACACCACAACACAGACCCCCGCCGCGGCCCACAGCGCTGCGGCCACGACCACGACCTCAACCCGCAACCCAATCACCACTGCCGTCGCCACCCAGGCCACCGCGGCAGGAATCGCAAGCCGCGCGTCGAGCATCACGTCGTCACCAGATCCCGCAGCCCGTCGAAGGTCTTCTGGCCGATACCCGTCACATTGAGCAGGTCATCAACGCTCGCGAAGCCGCCGTTTGCGTCTCGCCACGCGATGATTCGGGCGGCAAGCGCAGGCCCGACCCGGGGAAGTGTCTCGAGTGTGGCCTGGTCGGCAGTGTTCAGGTTCACTCGCCCGTCGGAGACCACCCCGGCCGCGGGCGCCTGACCCACGGCGGGAACGACGAGCTGTTCGCCGTCCGCCAGGGGTCGAGCGAGGTTAACGCCACCCTGCTCGGCTGCCTCCGTGAACCCCCCTGCCGCGGCGACGGCATCCACGACACGATCACCCTCGCTCAGCTCATAGAGTCCTGGGTCAACGACCTCGCCGAGTACATGAACCAACATGACCGGGCCCCGGGCGACGGCGGATGCACTGGACTCCGGCCGCGCGAGCTCCGTGCCCCCGCTCTTCGGCACGAGGGCGGACACGAGCACCACGCATCCGAGCCCCACGAGCACCAGCACCACAACCGCGCCGACACCGACCCGCAGGCGGGCTCGGCGTGGTTCGGGGTCGTGCACCCCATGACGCTAGGGGCGACGCTCGGTGAGGAGCGCCGCCCGAGAGCAGACGGTGGAGAGCTACCCGCGCGTCGCGATGTTGACGAGACGAGGGGCGCGCACGATCACGTTGACGATCTCGCGGTCGCCGATGGCGCGTTGAACCCCGGCCGCTCCACGGGCCAGGGCCTCGAGCTCGTCGGCGGAGATCTTGGGGTTCACGTCGGCCTTGTCACGCACCTTGCCATCGACCTGGAAGACGGCCGTCACCGACTCCTCGATGAGCAGCGTCGGGTCGGCCTTGCGCCAGCCCGCGAGGGCAACGGTCGGCTCGTAGCCCAGGATCTCCCACATCTCCTCGGCGGTGTGGGGGGCAAACATGCTGAGGGCCACCGTGATCACCTCGACCGCCTCGCGCACGGCGGCGTCTCCGCCACCGGCACCGGAGTCGATCGCCTTGCGAGTGGCGTTGGTGAGGTCCATGATGCGGGCGACCATCACGTTGAACTTGAGCGACTCCGCGAGCGCAGGGCCGTCGGCGAGGAACCGGTGGGTGATGCGACGAAGAGACTGGTCGCCGGTCTTCCACTCGATCTCGGGCGCGCTCGTGACGTCCTTGGCGAGGCGGAACGCCCGGGCCAGGAACTTCGCCGAGGCCGCCGGCGAGACGTCCTCCCAGTTGATGTTGTCCTCGGGCGGGCCCGCGAAGGCGAGGGTCAGGCGCAGGGCATCCGCACCGTGACGGTCGACCTCCGCGGTGAACGTGGTGCCCTTGGGGCTGCGCTTGGACATCTTTTTGCCCTCGGAGAGCACCATGCCCTGGTTGAGCAGCGCGCTGAACGGCTCCGTAAAGCTCACGTAGCCCAGGTCAAACAGCACCTTGGTAATAAACCGCGCGTACAGCAGGTGCAGGATCGCGTGCTCGACACCACCCACGTACTGGTCAACCGGTGCCCACTTCTCCGCCTCCGCCTGGTCAAACGCCTGCGTGGCGTCGTTGGGCGACAGGAAGCGCAGGAAGTACCAGGAGCTGTCCACGAACGTGTCCATGGTGTCGGCATCACGCTTGGCCGGGCTGCCGTCGCGCGGATCGGGCACGTTCACCCAGTCCGACGCGGCGCTCAGTGGTGACTCGCCACGCGGCTTCAGGTCGAGACCCTCCGTTGGCGGCAGAACAACGGGCAACTGGTCGTCGGGGACCGGGATGAGCTCGCCGTCGGCACCGTGGATGATCGGGATGGGCGTTCCCCAGAAGCGCTGGCGGCTGATCAGCCAGTCACGCAGCCGGAAGGTGCGCGAGGCGCGTCCGGTACCGGCCGCCTCCAGCTGCTCGATGATCTTCTTGATCGCGTTGCCCTTGCTCAGGCCATCCAGCGGACCCGAGTTGATCATCCGTCCGTCACCCAGGAGCGCCTTGCCCGTGGCGGCAGGGTCGAGCGGCGGCAGGTCGTCGGGCACCTGGCCGTCAACGATGATCGGGATCGCGCCCGTCACCGGCGCGTTGGTGTCGAGCACGACACGCACGGGCAGGTCGAACTTGCGCGCGAAGTCGAGGTCACGCTGGTCGTGCGCGGGCACGGCCATCACGGCACCGTGACCGTAGTCGGCCAGCACGTAGTCCGCGGCCCACACCGGGATCCGCTCCCCGTTGGCGGGGTTGACGGCCCAGCGACCGAGCGGGATGCCGGTCTTCTCGCGCGTCGCATCCTGTCGCTCGATCTCCGTGGCCTTCTGGGCCTGGGCGAGGTACTCCGCGAACGCTGCCTGCACCTCCGGCGTGGAGCCGGCGGCAAGCTCCGCGGCCAGGTCGGAGTCGGGCGCGACGACCATAAAGGTCACGCCATAGAGCGTGTCGGGGCGCGTCGTAAAGACGGTGACGGTGCCGTGACCCTCGATCTCGAAGTCCACGTCAGCACCGATCGAGCGACCGATCCAGTTGCGCTGCATCGCCAGCACCTTGGGAGGCCAGGAGCCCTCCAGCTGGTTCAGGTCATCGAGCAGGCGGTCGGCGTAGTCGGTGATCTTGAAGTACCACTGGGTGAGCTTCTTCTTGACCACCTGGGCGCCGGAGCGCTCGGAGGTGCCATCCGGCAGAACCTGCTCGTTGGCGAGCACCGTCTGGTCCACCGGATCCCAGTTGACCCAGCTCTCCTTGCGGTAGGCGAGGCCCTTCTCGTAGAGCTTGAGGAACAGCCACTGGTTCCACTTGTAGTACTCGGGGTCGCTCGTGTGGAGCACGCGGCTCCAGTCGAACGAGATGCCGTAACGCTCGAAGTTTGCCTTCTGCTCGGCGATGTTGTCGTAGGTCCACGTCACGGGGTTGGCCCCACGCTGGATCGCCGCGTTCTCCGCTGGCAGCCCAAACGAGTCCCAGCCAATCGGGTGCAGGACGTTGAACCCACGCAGGCGCCAGTAGCGCGCAACGATGTCACCAAAAGCGAACGCCTCGGCGTGGCCCATGTGCAACTCGCCCGACGGGTAGGGGAACATGTCGAGGATGTACTTGCGCGGCCGCTTGTCGGCCGGATCATCCGTCGCGAACGGCTTCATCTGCTCCCAGACGGCCGTCCACTTCGCCTCGATTGCGGCGATGTCGTAGTCGTGGGCTTCGTCGCGCGGGTCGACGGTGTCGTGAGTGGTCACGGAGAATCCAATTCGTTGCTGTTACGAAGTTACAAGGCTACCGAATCAGGGGCGGGCACCGAGGACACCCAGCAGCGCCGCCGCCTTCAGCCGGGCCTCGGCCAGTTCCTCCTCGGGCACGGAGAGGGCGGTGATGCCCCCTCCCGCGCCCACGGTCGAGCCGTCTGGGTCGATCACGAGCGAGCGGATGACCATGCCCAAGTCCACCGCGCCGTCGAGCCCCACGTACCCAAACACCCCGGAGTAGATGCCGCGCGGCCGCGCCTCGAGCTCGTCGAGGATCAGCGTCGCGGACCGTTTGGGCGCACCCGTCATGGATCCCGCGGGAAAACAGGCCTCGATCGCGTCAATGCCGGTGAGGCCGTCGGCAAGTTCACCCCGTACGGTGCTCACCAGCTGGTGCACCTGGGCGTAACTCTCTACGGCCAACAGGCTCGTGACACTCACCGAGCCGACCCGCGAGATGCGCCCGATGTCGTTGCGCATGAGGTCAACGATCATGAGGTTCTCGGCGCGTTCCTTCTCGCTCGACTCGAGCTCGAGCTTGAGGCGCGCGTCCCCGTCCACCGTCGCACCCCGAGGTCGGGTGCCCTTGATCGGCTTGGTGGTCACGACGCCGTCGGGCGACACCGCCAGGAATTGCTCCGGGGATGCACTTAGCAGGGCCACAGAGCCTGCAACCAGAAGTGCCCCGTGGTGGGTGGGACTCGACTCGCGCAGTCGCAGGTAGGTCGCGAACGGATCGGGCGAGACGCCCACGCGCGCCTCCGTCGTGAGGCACAACTGGTAGGCGTCGCCCTCGCGGATCGCCGACTGGCACGCTCGAATCATGTCGAGGTACCGCCCGTCGTCGTAGGCCCACTCGACGGTGACGGGAGCCGCGGGGGTCGTCGTCGGCAGACCTGGCGAGACGTCCAAGGCGGTGAGCACGGCATCCCGATACTCCCCCGCGTCGCCGAGCGAGAGCACCGTCACCGTGCGCGCGGTGTGATCAAACGCGAGGCAGCGCTCGACGAACATCCACGCGGCATCCGGGTACCGCGACACGCGGGTGCGCGGGGTGCCCATCGTCTCTGACCGCAGCTCGTACCCGAGCCAACCCACCCAGCCCAGGGCAAAACCGGTCGGAAGGTCGGAGGTGTCCACGTCGCGGCGCTGGGAGCGAAGCCAGTCGAGCACCGGACCGTCGAAGTCGGTCGTGAGACTCGACGCGACGCCGAGATAACTCATCCCCGTGGTTGCGGCGGGCCCGCTGTCGAGCCAGAACGCGGCGCCTGCGTTGCCGCAGAGCGCGACCCACGCCTCCGCCGGGTCAACCCACCGGCCGAGAGGGGCCGTGGTTGGGCGCTGGCGCATACCCTAAGCCTATGAGTGTGCAGTCGATCTACCGCTGGAACGAGGGTGGGCTCGAGCCACTTGAGTACTGCGACATGACGGGTACCACGATCGTCGCTGCCGACTCGTGGCTCGTGACGGACGGCGCTGCCCTCGGAATCGCACTCCACCGCGACCGGTTCCTGGCCGCCGCGGGCGCCGATGCCGCCGATTTCTGGGATGCCGCCATCGCCGCCATCCCCCGCGAGGGCGACTGGTTTCCCCGGGTCGAGCACCACTCCTCGGGTCGCCGGGTGTTTCGGCTGCGCAGTGCGCCCGAGCGCACACGATCGGCCGTGCTCGCGACGAGCGCCACGGACCCCCGCACGACGCCTCGCGTCAAGGGGCCGGACCTCGAGGCAATGCTGCGGATCCGCACCGAGGCGCAAGCGTCCGGAGCGACCGAGGCGGTCATCCTGACCCCGGACGGGTACGTGGTCGAGGGTGCCTATAGCGCGCTGCTGTGGTGGCGTGGGGGCATCCTCTGTGGTCCACCCATGGAGTTTGATCGAGTCGACAGCGTAACGGCGCGCAGTGTGTTGACACTCGCCACCGCACTCGGCGTTGATACCCACGAGGAGGCCGTGACCCCCGCGGAGCTGGACGGCACCGAACTGTGGGTGCTCTCGGCGCTGCACGGGATCCGCATCGCCACCGCCTGGGTCGACGGGCCCTCGCTTGCGGAGTTGCCCGGGCGACTGGACGCCTGGCGTGGACGGATGGATGCGCTGCGCCGACCGATCTAGGCTGATCCCGTGAACGACGTCGCCGCGGTGCTTGCCATCGCACCACCCGTTGACGGGTTCACGTCGTGGCTCAACGCGACGCTCATCTGGATCCTGGACGTGGTGCAGTCGGTTGACCCGATCTTGCGCACGATCATTGCCGGATTTGGCATCATGCTGGAGACGTCGATCCTCATTGGCCTGGTCAT
The DNA here is from genome assembly GCA_965279605.1 of Rhodoglobus sp. Lineage (GTDB taxonomy): Bacteria > Actinomycetota > Actinomycetes > Actinomycetales > Microbacteriaceae > Rhodoglobus. The sequence continues at coordinate 151,546 of CBDIIE010000017.1, read as the reverse complement.
CCCGGGCGACACGATCGTGATCGTCGCATCCACGGCGGTCGACGGGTGGGTGGAGTACTTCGCGCTCATTATCGCCGTCATCATCGGTGCGCTCATTGGCGAGAGCATCGGCTTTGCGTTGGGGCGGTTCTTTGGTCCGCGCATCCGTGCATCCCGCCTCGGTCAGCGGATCGGCGAGACTAACTGGTCACGCGCAGAGAACTACCTCGATCGCCGGGGTGGCATCGCGGTCTTTATCTCGCGCTTCCTGCCCGTGCTGCACTCCGTGATCCCGCTGACGGTGGGGATGAGCACGATGAGCTACCGCAAGTTCATGGCGTGGACGATCCCCGCCTGCGTTATCTGGACGACTGCGTACGTGTCGGTCGGCGCATTTGCTGCGGGAAGCTTTCGGGACCTGCTCGACCGGTTGCACTACGCGGGCTACATCTTCGTGGCAATCATCGCCGTGTTCCTGGTGGTGGCCTTCATCGTGAAGAAACTGCTGGAGCGCTCCGAGAAGCGTCACATGGCAACGCCCGGCGACGGGGACGCGAACACCCCCAACTAGAAACAGGGATGCCCCCGCCGGTTGAGTAGCGCCTGGAGCGTATCGAAACCACAATCCGTGAGGAGCGGTTTCGATACGCGGCCCACGACCGCTACTCAACCAGCGAGGGCGGGTAGTACTAGATCAGGCCGTTCTCCGTGAGCCACTGGGTGGCGATGTCGGACGACGACAGCTGGTCGACCGTGGACTGCACGTTAAGGGCGACAAGACCCTCCGGCGTGAGCTTCGCGGAGATCGCGTTGATGACATCCGCAATCTCGTCGGCGATGTCCGCGTTCACGAGCGGCACAACGTTGGAGGCCAGGAACAGGCCCTCCGGGTCGGCCAGGGTGACGAGGTCCTCGGTCTGGATGCGCGGGTCGGCGGAGTAGACGTTCGCGATGTTCACCGTGCCGGCGAGGAGGTCCTCGACGGTGGTGTCACCGGTTGCGACAAATCCGACGGTCACGCCGTACTTCGACAGGAGACCGGCGGGGCCATAGGGACGCTCCTCGAGCTCCGGAGCACCACCCAGGGTCAGCGGCACGGTCACCGATGCGAGGTCGGCGAGGGACTCGAGGTTGTTCTCCGCAGCAAACGCCGCGGTCACGTTGTAGGAGTCCTGGTCGGTTGCCGACGACTGGTCGAGAACCGTGAGGCCCTCGGGAAGCGCCTCGACGAGCTCCGCGTAGACGTCCTCGGAGGTCGTTGCAGTGGTGTCGGGCACGTAGAACTGCAGCAGGTTACCGGTGTACTCCGGGAACAGGTCAACGTCGCCCGCCTCCAGCGCCGGCAGGTACGCGTCGCGCTGGCCGATCTGGAACTGGCGCTCGACCGTGAAGCCGGCGTTCTCGAGGGCCTGCGCGTAGATCTCCGCGATGATCTCATTGGAGTAGTACGCCTGCGAGCCGACAACAATCGTCTCGCTACCGCCGTCGCCTCCGGTACCCGGGTCCAACGGATCTCCTGACGCGCACCCTGACAGGGCCAATGCCGCCCCGACCACGACCGCACCCAGTGCAAGTCGGCCTTTGTTCCTCGCTGTGAACATCTCTATCCTCTTCCTTCTTCGATGGGGGTTCCCATCACCGCACGACGCCGGGTTGGCCTCGAGCGGACATCGGTGTGTTGGCCTGCGGCAACTCCGCGGGGCACCACAAGTTTTTGGGCGAGCGCAAAAAGCGCGTCAACGACCAGAGCAAGCACAACGATCAGGAGCGCGGCTCCGAGCATCCTGATGAAGTCCCGCACCTCGAGGCCCGTGATGATGGGCAGGCCGAGGCCGCCCAGACCGATGTAGGCGGCGAGAACCACCGTCGCAATCACCTGAAGGGCAGCAGAACGCAGGCCCCCGATGAGCAGCGGTAGGCCCAGCGGAATCTCGACCTTCCACAGCACCTGCCACTCGGTCATCCCCATTGCTCGGGCGGCGTCGATGACTCGACGATCCACCTGCTCGAGACCGGCGTATGCGCCCGCGAGGATCGACGGAATAGCGAGCAACACAAACGCGATAAACGCAGCCAGCGGTTTTTGGGTCACGCCGATCACAAGAACAAGCAGCAGGATGAGACCAAACGAGGGCAGCGCACGCGCGGCACCCGAAACACCAATTGCCACCTCTCGCCCACGGCCCGTGTGACCGATGTAGTACCCGAGCGGCACGGCGATCGCGGCAGCGATGGCCACCGAGACGAACGTGTAGAACAAGTGCTGGCCGATCAACGTCGGAAGTGGCGTCGAGTCGGTCAGGCGGTCGGGCGAAAAGATCCACAGGATCGCTTCCCAGAAGAGAGTCATCCGCGCACCGCCTTCCTGGACCAGGGCATCAGAGCCCTCCCGAGGAGCACCAGCAGGTAGTCCACCAGCAGCGCGATGACCACCACCATCACCACACCCGCGAGGATCTCGGGGATGATGCGGCGCTCAAAACCGTTGGTGAACAGGTACCCGAGGCTCTGCACCCCAATCAGGATGCCCACCGTCACGAGACTGATGGTGCTCACGGCCGCGACCCGCACGCCGGCGAGCACCACCGGGCCTGCGAGGGGGAATTCCACGGTCCAGAACCTGCGAGTCGTGCCAAAACCCACCGCCGTGGCCGATTGCCGAATCGCCGGGTCCACGGAGTCCAGCGCGTCGGCAACGGATCGGGCCATGATCGCGACCGCGTAGATGGTCAGGGCAATCGAGAGATTCAGGGTGCTGAGGGGGTTAATGCCCAAAACTACGGGGAGGAGCACCAGCAGCGCCAACGACGGGATCGTGTAGAGCAGACCCGTGACGGTGAGGATCACACCACGCGTGAGACGGAACCGGTAGGCGAGAAAACCCAGCGGCACCGAGATCACAAACCCGATCAGAATCGGCGGAATCGACAACCCGAGGTGAAGCACCGACAGGCGCCAGATCAGGTCAAGGTTGTTGATGACCCACGTCACGCTGGGTCCTCTGCCAGCACGCCCGCGGCACGGCCCTCGCTGTCGACCAAGATCGAACCCCGTGGGGTCTTTTTGATCGTGAGCGCCCGCTTGCCGTGCTTGATGCCAATGAAGTCGGCGACAAAGTCGCTCGCCGGGTCGGACATGATCTCGGTCGGGCTGCCGATCTGCGCGATCTTTGCGACCTTCTCGAGGATGACGACCTGATCCCCCAGCAGAAACGCCTCGTCGATGTCGTGGGTCACAAATACAACCGTCTTGTCCAGGTCACGCTGCAGGCGGATTGTCTCCTGCTGGAGCTCCGCGCGCACGATCGGGTCAACGGCACCAAAGGGCTCGTCCATCAACAGGATGTTGGGGTTGGCGGCAAGGCCACGCGCGACACCCACACGCTGCTGTTGGCCACCGGAGAGCTGGCTGGGGTAGCGGCCAGCAAGATCACGCTGCAGGCCCACGGTGTCGAGGAGTTCGAGTGCCTGCGCCCGCGCGACCTTGCGCGGCACCCCGTTAAGGATCGGCACGGTGGCGACGTTGTCAATGACCTTGAAGTGTGGGAGCAGGCCGGAGTTCTGCATGACGTAGCCGATGCTGCGGCGCAAATGCACGGGATCGCGGGACAAAACACTCTCGCCGTCGATCTCGATGTCGCCGCTCGTGGGGTCGACCATCCGGTTGATCATCCGCAGCAGAGTGGTCTTTCCGCTGCCCGACGACCCGACCAGCACAGTCGTCTTCCGAGACGGAATCGTGAGGTTGAAGTCGTCAACCGCCCGGGTCCCGTCAGGGAATACCTTCGATACCGAACGGAATTCGATCATGTTTAGCGGCTCATTCCTCGTGCCCGACACACGGATCTACACTTGCCAGTACACCCAGCTAAACAGTATTCGGAGCCGACGACATTCCGGATTGGTCCGGAAACGTAAAGAAATAAACCGAAACGAACTCCAAATCTGGAGTTCTAGGAGGGGTCGATCTCGCCCAAATACGGCGCGAGCATACGGTAGGTCACGTCATAGCCGACCCGGAGGAACTGCTCCTCGCCATTCGGGTCGTGAAGGAACGCGCGCGACGCCAGGGCGTCAGAGACCTCGACCGCCGACTCGAACAGGAACCGCAGCTCGGGAGAGTCGGTGTACCCGAAGCGCGCGATCAGGCCGTCGAGCATCCGGTCGGCAAGAATCGACTTGTAGGTGCGGTCGGTGGGAGTAGGGCGGAGGTCGATAACGTCGCCGACACGCAGCCCGCGGAAGCCCGGTTCCGTGCGGAAGGCCTCCACGAGGATGCCCATCGCGGCACTCATCGCCTCGAGCCAGTTCTTGTGCTCGAGCTTGACGACCTCGTCGCCCACGCGCGTCAGCACACGCTCGAGATTACGACCGGCGAGCGCCTGCAACAGGGCAATGCGGTCGGGGAAGTAGCGGTACACCGTGCCGATGGATGCCTGGGCGCGCTCGGCCACCATGGCGGTCGTCAGACGCTCGAACCCGATCTCGTCGACAACAGCGGCTGCCGCGTCCATGAGTGCGCCCAACCGTGCAGTACTGCGGGCCTGAACGGGCTCGTTCCGGAGCGGAAGGCGAGTCTCTGGCAGGTCGATTGTGTCGTGTGCGGTCACGGCCACTCCCTTATTAACTAGGTTCCCTCAATGTTAGCCCTCCTGATCGATTGTGGAACGGATTACATTCGGCGATTGACGGCGGCGGCTGGGACAATGACGGAATGTGCGGTCGATTCGTCGTAGCGGGTGCCACCGGAGACCTCGTCTCCCTGTTTGACGTCGACCTCGTTGGCGATGATCTGCCCGGCCCCAACTGGAACATCGCGCCAACGGATCCCGTGGCTATCGTCCTCGACTCCATCCCCAAGGGGCCGGATGCGGGGGCCGAGCCCCTGCGTCGTCTTGAGGCGGCGCGGTGGGGGCTGGTGCCCTCGTGGGCCAAGGACACCAAGGGCGGCCCCACCGCCATCAACGCGCGCATCGAGACGGTGACCGAGAAGGCCCACTTCAAGACGGCTATCCACAAGCGCCGTGCGCTAGTCCCCGCGACGGGCTACTACGAGTGGCACACGGCTAGCGGAGTCAAGACGCCCCACTTCATCCATCTTCCCGACGGGGAGCTGATGGCGTTCGCCGGACTGTACGAGTGGTGGCGCAACCCCGAGGCTGCCGACGACTCCCCCGACAAGTGGCTACTCTCCACGACGATCATCACCCAGGCCGCGACCGGTGAGCTCGCGGAGATCCACGACCGGATGCCCGTGTTCCTGTCGCCCGAGATCGCCGAGGACTGGCTCGACCCGCACGAACCGGCGAGCGCCGAACTCCTCGGCGCGGTCTCGCTCGGTGGCATCGAACTCGCCGATCGCGCCGAGTTCTATCGGGTCGGCACCGCCGTCGGCAACGTGCGCAACAACGGCCCGGAGCTTATCGAGCCCGAGGTGGACTAGACCTTCTGCAAGACTGGTCGTATGGCCCGGTCAGCACGCACCTCCCCGGCCGAGCCCCTGCTGCATCGCGCGGCTCGCATCGAGGACGCCCTTCATCGATGGCGCGAGCGCCGCGGCCGCCGGCGTGGGCTGGTGACGACGATCATTCCCTATGCCGGATACGGCGCGCCGGGCTGGGCGCGAGTCCTGTGCCGAGTTGTTCTCGCGCGGGGCGCGGCCGCCCCCAGCCGTGCGGAGAAGGTGCGGGGCTGGCGGAGCTTCTTCAGCATCCCCGTCGACGACGAGGTGGTCGTTCGTATCGGCGATGCCGAGCACCGCGTACGGCCGGACCGCGCCGGGATCGTCGACACGGTCATCCCTACCGATCTTGAGCCGGGCTGGAACACGATCATCCTCAACACGGAGGGCACGGAACCGGTGACGGCGGGCATGTTCATCGTGGACCCGCAGTCCGAGTTTGGCATCATCTCCGACGTGGACGACACCGTGATGGTGACGGCTCTCCCCCGCCCCTTCCTCGCCGCTTGGAACACGTTTGTTCTCGACGAGCACGCGCGTATCCCCGTTGCGGGCATGGCCGTGTTGTACGACCGGCTCGCGCGAGACAATCCCGGCGCCCCCGTGATCTACCTCTCGACCGGTGCCTGGAATGTCGCACCTACACTCGGCCGGTTTATGGGACGCAACCTTTACCCCCGTGGGCCGCTGCTCCTGACGGACTGGGGGCCCACCCACGACCGCTGGTTCCGCAGCGGACAGGAACACAAACGCACGAGCCTCGAGCGGATCGCACGCGAGTTTCCGTCGATGAAGTGGCTTCTGGTCGGCGACGATGGGCAGCACGACGAGGAGATCTACCGCGGGTTTGCGGCGGCGCATCCGGAGAACGTCGCGGCCGTCGCCATCCGTCAGCTCTCCCCCAGCGAAGCGGTCCTGGCCGGTGGACGCAGTCGAGCAGGCGACCACAACACCAGCGACGTGCCGTGGATTTACGCCCCGGACGGCGCGGGAATCTGGGACCAGCTCGCCGCGGCGGGACTCCTTAAGGCCTAGTTCTTCGTCACGAGGTATCGACGGAAGAACGTGTCGATTCGCGCCCATGCGTCCGCCGCGGACTCCGGGTGCGGCCCAAAGTTGAGTACCCGCACGATCGGTCGTAGCCACAGCGGCCCGTTGAGCTTCTCGTTCATAAAGACATGCCCCGCCTCCGGGTACTCCTTGAGGTCGTGGTCAATCCCCCGCTTCGTGAGTGCGAGCTCGATCTTCGCCGTCGCACCCTTCAGGGTCGGGTCCTTTGCGCCGTAGCTGCCCACAACGGGACACGAGTCAGCAAACGCGTCGTCGAGATCCTCCGGCAGGATGCCGTAGTTGACCGCGGCGACGTCAAACCGGTCGACCGTCATGATGGCGAACCCACCACCCATACAAAAGCCGATGACACCCACGCCACCGGACGCGTCATCGCGCGCCAGCAGCCACTGTCGGGCCGCCTCGATGTCGAGGTAGGTGCGTCCCGTCCCCGAACGCAGGGCCTTCATGGTGCTGCGGATGCACTTCATCATGCCGCCCGCACTGAACAGGTCGGGCATCAGGGCCAGATAACCCAGACCCGCGAGGTGGGCGACCTGCTTGCGCATCTCGTCGTCGACTCCAAATATCTCGTGGAGCACAACGACCGCGGGGAAGGGTCCCGGTCCCTCAGGGACTCCGAGGACCCCGCGCAGGCCGGGGCTGACCCCCTCGATCTGGGTTTCGATGCTCACGTCGACAAGGTCGGAGACGGAAACGGTCATGGCCGATTCAAGCAGGAAAACCGGTCACCCCACCACCGTCACTGGTGCGCGCCATACTGCTGGCATGGAGCTGCGCACACGGAAGGAACTCACCGCCCTGAGACTCGGTGCCCAGCACGTCGCCCGCGGCCCAGCGTCCTCGCCGGCGGAGACCGTTCGCTGGATGCTCGCCATGCAGGCCCAAGACCTGCCCGGAGCGATGTGGTCGGTTGGCCTGCGCTCGCCCGGGAGCACCGAGGCGACTGTCCGCGCAGCACTCGCGGCCGGGGAGATCGTGCGCTCGTGGCCCATGCGCGGCACCCTGCATCTGGTGGCACCGGAGGATCTGGGCTGGATGCTCGAACTCACGCGCCCGAGGCAGGCAACGTGGGCGGCCACCCGCCGGCGCGACCTCGGCATCACCGATGAGCAACTCGCTCTCGCGGCCGACACGGCCCGTGCTCGGCTGGCCGGTGGGGTTCCGGTTCGTCGTGACGTGCTGCTCTCGGAGTTCGAGGCGGCGGGCATCCCCACGAGTGACCAGCGGGGCTATCACCTGCTCTGGAACCTGGCCCACGACGGTGTGACCGTGTTTGGCCCCCTCGATGGCGCACACCCCACGTTTGTGCTGTTCGAGGAGTGGATTACCGACCACCGTTCACTCGAGACCGACGAGGCGCTCGGGGAGTTCGCCGCGAGGTACGCGCGCAGCCACGGGCCGGCGACCGACCGCGACTTCGCGTGGTGGTCGTCGCTGAGCCTCACGCAGGCGCGCCGTGGCCTCGATATCGCGGGAGTGTCGCACATCGAGCGCGAGGGGGTGCGGTACTACGTCGCCGAGGAGACAACACCGGCACTCGCAGGCCTCTGGCTGCTGCCCGGGTTTGACGAGTTTGTGCTGGGCTATCAGGATCGCGCCGCGCCGCTCACTCCGGAACAGTTCGCCCTGATCGTTCCGGGCGGCAACGGCATCTTCCGTCCCACGATCGTCGACTCCGGCCTGGTCACGGGAACGTGGCGGCGCACGGAGACGGCAAAGACCGTGCGCGTCGAAGCACAGCCGTTTGATATCTGGCCCGATCGCGCAGCGGCCGCGTTTGTCCGCGCGGCGTCCCGAATGGCACGATTCCTCGGCAAGCCGCTCGCTACCGAATGATCTCGAGGCACTTCTCAAAGCAGTGCACGAACCGCCCGGTCTCTCCCGAGAGCGTGCGACGAATCACCAGCAGGCGCCGTGCCGCGTCGTCAATGACCGACTCGTCGATGCGCCCGTTGAGCACCGCGGTGCGGATCCCGGTCACCACGGCCCCGATGTCGACCGGGCCCACGTACAGCAACATCGTGTTGCCCGCGGCGACCGCTCGCACCGCGTTGTTCACCGGGTCCGCGAGGTCGGGCCTGCCGGAGGCCTGAAGCATCGAGAGGTCGTCGGTGATGATGATGCCGTCGAAGTCCAGCTCGGTGCGCAGAATGCCCACCCAGCCGGCCGAGAGACTCGCCGGCTGAGGGTCGACGGAGTCAAACTGCAGGTGGCCCATCATGACAAAATCGGCACCGGCCTCGATTCCCGCCTCGAACGGTGGGGCGTGGGTGGCCCACCACTCGTCCATCCCCATCGTTGTGGTGGGAATCGACGAATGGGAGTCCCCGGGAGATACCCCGTGCCCGGGGAAGTGCTTGAGGGTGGAGAGCACGGTGCCGTGCTCACCCGCCACGGCCGCGGCAACCCGCGCGGCAGCATCCGTCGCCGAGCCGCCGAAGGAGCGCTCGAAGATGAAGGATGCCGGGTCACCTGCAACGTCGGCAACTATCCCGAAGTTGACGGTGATGCCCAGGCTCTCCAGCAGCTCGGACCGATCCCGGAACGCGTCGCGGGTCGAGGCCGGAGCGAGGTAGCGGAGGTCGATGGCCGATGCCAACGTGTCCGTGAAGACGCGCCGCACGACTCCGCCCTCCTGGTCCATCGCAATGAGGATCGGCAGGCCATCCTCGCCCGCCATAACGTCGGTCATCGCGGTGAGGGTGCCTGGTGGATCGGGAACGTTGCCGCCCATCAGGATCAGCCCACCCAGTCCCTCCGCGTGCGCCACCGCACCCAGGTACGACGCGTCGAGGCCCGGAACCTGAATCATGAGCATGGAGCGGATTTTCTCGTCCAGTGTCATCACACTCAGGCGATCATCGGCGTACTGCTGCACCGGGTCGACGGGAGGGGGTGCGGGCGAGGCCGCGGGTGGTGGCGCTGGCGCGGGCGTGGCGGCCGTGCATCCGGTAATCAGCGCGAGGGTGACCCCCAGCACCGCGACCACTCGACGGCGAGTCACGGGCCGTCGATCGCCTGCGCTGGCCATGGGGCGATGGTAACTCTTCAGGAGATGCCGAGCCAGCCCAGCGAGGCGAAGTCCTCGGGGCTGAGGCCAAGCTCCTCGGTGCTGGCGGCAACAACCTTGCGAAGCTCGGGAATCGCACGTCCCTCCCGCACGATCAGGTCAATGCCTGCCGGGCTCACCAGGGACTGCGAGAAGCGCACAACGAGCAGGGAGCGATCCTCGTTGGCACCGCTTACTCGCCAGCGGCTCGTGGCAATTGAGAGGAGCCCCGCGCCTCGCCAGACGAACTCCTCGCGACGCCAGGTGTCGCGCCCCAGAATGTGCTTCTCCTCGCCCTCAGCGTCGAGATAGCTCACGTCGTCGGAGAGCCTCAGGGGGCTCGACTGGAGGAGGCCGTAGGTGAATTGGGGACGAGACTTATCGCCCGCCAACCACATCGGAAAGTTCGTGGCGGCAACGTGCCACGTTCCCGGAAGAACGGTAGACAGCTCAGTCTCAGTCAGGTGGTGCACTGTTCCCACACTAGCCGCAGGGCGCCGACGCGAGGTTCCGCGACCGGCCCCGCGCGCGCATCAGTAGCATGACAGGATGATGCACCCGGCCTCCGCGGTACTCCGGGCAACACATCCGGGCCCCAGTGTCGCGGTCGCAACAATCGCGGTGGTCTTGGCGATCGGGACGGGGCTCGAGCCGTGGCGAGTGATGGTTGTGGGCGCGACCGTTCTCGTCAGCCAGTTCTCGGTGGGCCTGTCGAACGACTGGCTCGACGCCGAGCGGGATCGAGCGGTCGGCCGGACGGACAAACCGGTTGCCTCGGGGGATCTGCCCGAGCACGCCGCACGCGCCGCAGCGATCGTTGCGGCGGCCCTCTCGATTGCTCTTAGTGCCCTCCTGGGCTGGCCTGCGGCGGTCGCACACCTTGTGTTCCTCGCGGCCGGCTGGAGTTACAACGCATGGCTCAAGGCCACCATCCTGTCGGTGCTTCCGTACATTGTTGGTTTTGGGTCCCTGCCACTGGTAGTAACGCTCGCTCGCCCCGAACCGGCACTCGCCTCGCCCTGGGTCATCGCGGCGGGAGCGCTTCTGGGCGTGGCGGCCCACTTCTCCAACGTGCTGCCAGACCTCGACGATGACCGGGCCACCGGGGTGCGGGGTCTTCCCCACCGCATCGGGCCCCGCGTGACGGGAGTGTTGATCGCCGTCAGCCTCGCGGGAGCATCCGCGTGTGTGGTGCTGGGCCTGGGCGCACCGAGTGCGCTCTCCCTCGTGGGACTAGCGCTGAGTGTTGCGCTCGCCACAGTCTGCGCCGCGCTGGTGGTAATACGTCCCGCCACGGCCCTGGTGTTCCGGCTGATTATCGCTGGCTCGCTGCTGACGGTCATTCTGCTCGCAACCGCGGGCTCACGCATCCTTCTCTGAGACCTGTGCTGGCTGGGGCGGGTTTCGGATCCCAGCGAGGCTCACGAGCCCTCCGATAATGAACAGTCCCGAGGTCACGATCAACACGCGGTGGAAGCTCGGAACATCGAGCTGACCGGCGATGATGACACCCAGCATGGCAATCGCCACAAGGCCCGCGACGCGTGCGACCGCGTTGTTAACCGCCGAGCCGATACCCGACTGGTCCTGGGGTACGGAGCCAAGAATCGCGGCAGTGAGGGGCGCGACCGTCATCGAGATTCCGAGGGAGAACACCAGGACACCGGGGAGCACCTGCGTCCAGTAGTTGACGTTGTCGCCCATCGAGAGGAAGAGCAGGTGCGCCACGCCCGCAAGCAGTGGCCCGACCGTCATAAACAGCCGCGGTCCGTAGCGCGCGCTGAGTCCACCAAATAGCCGCGAGAGCGCAACGTTGGCAATTGACACGGGAAGGAACGCCAGCGCCGCAATGGTGGGCGAGAAACCCGCGACCTCCTGGAGAAAGATCACCACGATGAATCCGCTGATCGACAGTGCGCCATACACGAGCGCCGTCGACAGGTTGCCCACCGAGAAGTTGCGCTCACGGAACAGCGTGAGCGGGAGCATCGGTGACTTGGCCCGGGACTGCCACCACAGGAACGCCACAAAACTCGCGACCCCGACTACAAAGGGCACGAGGATAACGGGGCTCCCCCATCCGAAGTTCTGCTGTTCGATCAGGGCGAAGACCGGGCCACCCAACCCGACGACGCCCAGAATGGCACCCGGCAGGTCGACGTTCGCGCCCGGTCGGCGCTCGTCTTTCTGCGCCAAGACGACCAACAGCCACAGTGTCACCAGGATAGGAATCAGGTTGATGGCAAAGACGAGCCGCCAACTCAGGAACTGAACAAACACTCCACCGAGGAACGGGCCGGCGAGAAACGCCGCACTGGTCCACGCGGTCCACGTGCCGATCGCCTTGGCCTGATCTCCACCACGGAAGTTCGACAGGATGAGGGCGAGCGAGCTCGGCACCAGAAGGGCGCCCGCGACGCCCTGCAACGCCCGCACCACGATGACAAACTCGGCGCTGGGTGCCACCGCAATCAGCAGCGATGTGAGTGCAAATCCGATCAGCCCGGCGCGGAGCACAACGATGCGACCAAAAAGGTCCGACAGCGATCCGGCGAGCAGGATCAGCGAGCCAAGGGTGATGAGGTAGGCATCGACCACCCACTGCTGGGTGCTCAGCCCGCCGCCCAGTTCCTCGCTCATTGCGGGGAGCGCGACGTTGATCACCGACGAGTCCAGGAACGCCACGAAGGAGGCGAGAACGGCGATGGTGATCACAAGACGCTGCTGACGGGTCATGTCCCGAGTCAACACCATGGGCGTCTCCGCCATGCCCGGTAACCTGAACCCATGACTGTCGGTACCAACTGGGCGCGCCACCACGAGTACCGCGCAACGACCTTGCACCGCCCCCGAACAATCGAGGAACTCCAGGAGGTTGTGGCGCACGCGCCGCGCATCCGTGCTCTCGGCAGCAGGCACAGCTTCTCGGATATCGCCGACTCGGCCGAGTTGGTGTCACTGGATGCCCTGCCTCCCGCCATCCGAATCGACGGCGAGAGCGAGACTGTCTCGTTCTCCGCGGGGCTCCGCTACGGCGATCTCGGACCAGTGCTCCAGTCCGCCGGCTGGGCCTTGCGGAACCTGGCGTCACTGCCCCACATCTCCGTGGCGGGCTCCATCGCCACCGGCACCCATGGCTCTGGTGACCACAACGGCACCCTGAGCCGCGCGGTCTCGGGACTCGAGTACGTGCTCGCCGACGGCAGCATCCGCACCATCTCGCCCGTCGACCCCGACTTTGACGGCGCGGTCGTCGCCCTCGGTGCGTTGGGGGTGCTCAGTCGGGTCACCCTCGACATCGAGCCCACCTTCGACGTGCGCCAGGACGTCTACGAGTCACTGACATGGACGAACCTGCTCGACAACTTTGACGCGGTGATGTCGCGGGCCTACAGCGTGAGTGTGTTCACGACGTGGGAGGGCGAATCCGTGGGGCGCGTGTGGCTCAAGTCGGTCATTGGCGAACGAAAGCCCCCACAGTCCCTGTACGGGGCAACGCCGGTTCAGGCGCAGCGGCATCCGCTAGCCGAGCAGCCCACCGAGAGCACCACCGTGCAGGGCGGCATTCCGGGGCCGTGGATCGACCGACTCCCCCACTTCCGTCTGGAGTTCACGCCGTCAAACGGTGACGAGCTCCAGTCCGAGTATCTTGTTCCCCGTCGGCACGCGGTCGAGGCCGTGCGCGCGATTCGCGCACTGGGCGCACGCATCACGCCGCACCTTCACGTTTCCGAGTTGCGCAGCATGGCGGCCGACTCGCTGTGGTTGAGTGGGGCCTACGAGACCGACGCGCTCGGCATCCACTTCACATGGAAAAATGAGCCGGACGCGGTGCTTCCCCTGCTGCCCGTGATCGAGGATGCGCTCGCGCCGTTCGACGCTCGACCACACTGGGGCAAGCTGTTCCACGCCGTGCGGCCGGAACTTTACCCGCGCCTCGGCGACTTCCGTGCCCTCGCGCAGCGGATGGACCCCGCGGGCAAGTTCCGCAACGACTTCGTTGACCGACACGTGTTTGGGATCACGCAGCCCTAGCTCATCCCCACCCGCGTCACGCGCACCGCTGCGACCCCACGCTCGGCGGACTCGGCGAGGTCGACGACCGCGTCGATACCCCAGTCGTGATCGCCTGCGGGGTCGTCGAAGATCTGCCGCACCGTCCACTGGTCCGCCGCCTCGGTGATCATCAGTAGAGCGGGCCCGCGAGCATCCGGCCCCGTCGACAGTGATCCGTGGGCGTCGAAGTAGTCGTCCATGGCGTCGGCCCAAGCGTCCGCATCCCAGCCGGATGCCGCATCCAGCTCCCCCAGGGCGGTCCAGTCCTCGAGCGCGGCCAGCTGTACCCGCCGGAAGAGCTCGTTGCGCACGAGGACCCGAAACGCGCGGGGGTTGGACAGGATTGAGGGCGGCGCCGGGGGCAGGACGGGGCCTGCATCCGGATGGACGTCGGTGGGGTTGATCATCGCCTCCCATTCGTCCAACAGGCTGGAGTCGACCTGGCGCACTAGCTCACCGAGCCACTCGATCAGGTCACGCAGCTCCTCGGTCTTGGCGTCATCCGGAATAGTCTGCCGAGCCGCACGATAGGCGTCGGAGAGGTAGCGCAGCACCAGTCCCTCACTGCGCGCCAGACCGTAGTAGCCGATGTAGTCGGCGAAGGTCATCGCACGCTCGTAGAGGTCCCGCACGACCGACTTGGGACTCAGGGCGAAGTCACCAATCCAGGGTTGGCTCGCGCTGTAGGTGTGGAATGCGGCGTCGAGGAGCTCCTCGAGAGGCTTCGGCCACGTGACCTCCTCGAGCAGCTCCATCCGCTCGTCGTAGTCGATGCCCTCGGCCTTCATCGCCGCGACGGCCTCGCCCCGCGCCTTGAACTGCTGCTGGGACAGTACCGGCCGCGGGTCATCGAGCGTGGCCTCGAGAACCGAGATCATGTCGAGCGCGTAGGTGGGCGACTCGCGCTCGAGCAGATCAAAGACCGCAAGCGCGAATGGGGAGAGCGGCTGGTTCAGCGCGAAGTTCGGCTGCAGGTCGACAGTCAGGGCGATGTGTCCCTGTGCATCCTGGGTAACAACCTCAGCCGTGCGCAGGGTGCGGTAGATCGCGAGGGCTCGACGGGCCAGCGCAAGTTTGCCCTGCCATGTCTCGTGGCTCGAGAAGATGAGGTCGCGCATGTCGACAAAAGCGTCCCCGCCCCGCGCGATCACGTTCAGGATCATCGAGTGGCTCACCTGCATGTGGGAGGTAAGGGTCTCGGGCTCGGCCGCGATCATCCGCTCGAAGCTCGTCTGGCTCCAGGAGACGAACCCTTCGGGCGCCTTCTTGCGCACGATTTTGCGCACCTTCTTGATGTCGTCGCCGGCCTTGGCGACAAGCCGAGCGTTCTCGGCCTCGTGTTCGGGAGCCTGCGCGACGACGGTTCCAGCGGTGTCATACCCGGCGCGCCCCGCACGCCCGGCGATCTGGTGGAACTCGCGAGCGGAGAGCTGGCGCATCCGGGTGCCATCGAACTTGGTGAGGGCGGTCAGCAGTACGGTCCTGATCGGCACGTTGATGCCCACGCCCAGAGTGTCGGTGCCACAAATCACCCTGAGGTGGCCGTGTTGGGCCAGTTGCTCCACGAGGCGCCGGTACTTGGGCAGCATGCCGGCGTGGTGAACACCAATGCCGCTGCGGATGAGCCTCGACAGGGTCTGCCCGAAGGTTGTGGTGAAGCGGAACGCCCCGATGGCCTCGGCGATCTCGTCGCGCTGTTCCCGACTGATCACCTTGATGCTCGTCATCGCCTGTGCACGCTCGAGGGCGGCGGCCTGCGAGAAATGCACGATGTAGATGGGCGACTGCCCGGTGTGGAGGAGATCTTCGACCGTCTCGTGCACGGGGGTCAACGCGTAGCTGTAGTGCAGAGGAACGGGGCGATCGACCCCGGTGATCTGATGCGTCTCGCGCCCCGTTCGACGGGACAGGTCGGTGGCGATCTCCGTCATGTCGCCGAGCGTGGCGGACATCAACAGGAACTGCACTCGCGGGAGGGTCAGCAGGGGCACCTGCCACGCCCACCCGCGATCGGGGTCGGCGTAGAAGTGGAACTCGTCCATAACAACCTGGTCGACGGCCGTGTCTGCTCCTCCGCGCAACGCGAGGTTCGCGAGAATCTCGGCCGTGCAGCAGATGATCGGAGCATCCGGGTTCACGGATGAGTCACCCGTGACCATTCCCACGTTCTCTGCCCCAAAGATGTCGACGAGCGCAAAGAACTTCTCGCTCACGAGCGCCTTGATGGGCGCGGTGTAGTACGTGCGTTGACCCTGAGAGAGCGCCACGAAGTGGGCGGCGATCGCTACCAGGGACTTGCCCGTGCCCGTGGGGGTGCTCAGGATGACGTTGGCTCCCGACACCAGCTCGATGAGTGCTTCGTCCTGGGCCGGGTAGAGCGCGAGTCCCCGCGACTCCGACCACTCGACGAAGGCCGTGTACGCGGCATCCGCGTCGTACGGCGACGGCCGGGCGTCGAGGAGTGTGGGCATCCCTCAACCGTATCCTCTTGACAGATTTAGCTAAGTCTATTAGCTTACCGGCTATGGCTACTAACTATTTGGACTCCGCTGGGGGTCGTATTGCGTTCGACGTCACGGGCGAGGGCCCCCTCGTCGTCTGTGTTCCCGGCATGGGTGACACCCGTGCCACCTACCGCCACCTGGTGCCACGCCTCGTCGAGGCGGGCTACCGCGTTGCCACCATGGACCTGCGCGGTCACGGCGACAGCGACACCAGCTTTGCCAGCTACGACGACATCGCAGGCGCCCACGACGTGGCACTCCTGATCGCCCACCTGGGCGGCCCGGCGACGATCGTGGGCAACTCCATGGGGGCCGCGATCGGCGTGATCGCTGCTGCCGAGCATTCCGAGCTCGTCTCCGGCCTCGCCCTTCTCGGCCCATTTGTGCGTAACGGATCGGTCAACCCGGCACTTGCGGCGATGATGCGCGTGCTGCTGGCCCCGCCCCTCGTGGCCGCGACCTGGAAGGCCTACCTACCGTCGCTCTACGCCGGGGACACCCCGGCCGACCAAGCCGAGCATCTGGCCGCGGTTGCCGCCGCGATCCGCGCACCGGGCCACCGCACGGCCGTCTCCCGAACCATGCGGACGAGCCACGCCCCCTCCGAGGCGGTACTCCCCCGGGTCTCAACGCCAGTTCTGGTCGTGATGGGCGAGCTCGACCCCGACTTTCCCTCCCCGCAGGCCGAAGCCGAGTGGATCGTGGGCGCACTCGGTGGGCGTGTGGTGATGGTTCCGCGAGCCGGCCACTACCCGCAGTCCCAACGACCCGACGTTGTCGCACCCGCTATCGTGTCGTGGATGAGCGAGCACAGTGCCTAGGGCTGGTCTCAGCACGAACCGGGTCGTCGACGAGGCGGAGCGCCTTGTCGACGAGGGCGACCTCACCCTCGCGGCTCTCGCCGCCCGGCTCGGCGTGCGTGTACCAAGCCTGTACAAGCACGTTGACGGCCTGGATGGCCTGCTTCAGGCTCTGCGGACGCGCGCGACTACCGAGCTCACCGACGTGATGCGACGCTCCGCCGTGGGTGTGGCACGCGATGACGCCGTGGTGGCGCTCGCCCGCGCCTACCGCCGCTGGGCGGCGCAGCATCCCGGCCGGTACCTGCTCGCGCAGCACCCACCCGCTCCCGACGACGACGAGGCGGTTGCTGCCGCGGCGGCGGCCGTCCAGGTGGTCGCCGACGTGCTCGCCGGGTACGACCTGGCAGAGGATGACAAGATCGACGCCATCCGAGCGCTCCGCGCCTCGATCCACGGTTTTGTCATGCTCGAGGCGACCGGAGGATTTGGGATGCCCCGCGAGACGGACCGCAGTTTCGACGCCATGATCCTCGCCCTCACGCGAGGCTTCGCGCGCTAGGAGTGCTCTTGGGCCACCCGCGCGTACACACTCTCGACGTAGGCCCAAAAACCCGGCACGTCAAGACGGGTCGCCACGAGCGCGTTCGGGAGTGGGGGGTCGAAGTCCACCACTGTCATGCCGGACGTAAACTCGCCCGTCGTCTCGACATCCACTCGCGCGAGACGGGTCTCGAACAGGTCGGGGCGGGCCACAAACGCGACGGCACAGACGTCGTGTACGGCCTGGCCGTCCCAGTCCTCGTCCGCCGGGTTGAAGTAGAAGGTCGCGAGCGGCACGATGAGGTCGTCAGCGAGCCTCCCGAGTCGCCGGAAACGCTCGATGACGGATGCGTTGGCCTGCGCCTGCAGGGTCAGGTCAAGGCCAATCATGGTCACCCGCCAATCCGCGTCGAACACGATGCGCGCGGCCTCCGGGTCCGCCCAGATGTTGAACTCGGCAGCCACGGTCGCGTTTCCGCGGGTGTACGAGCCACCCATGATCGTGAACGAGGCGGCCCATCGTGCGATCGCCGGCTCCCGCTCGAGAGCGAGGGCGATGTTGGTGAGAGGGCCGGTGGCGACCAGATGGATGGTGCCGGGCCGAGCCCGAAGGGTGTCGATGATGAAGTCGACGGCATGTGACCCCGAGAGCGGCAGTGTCGCCGCGGGAAGCGTGACCGACCCCAGCCCGCCCGCGCCGTGCACGTGGGCGGCATCACGGGCCGCACGCGTGAGCGGCTCGGCGGCACCCGCCGACACGGGAACAGTCGGGAACCGCAAATACTCCCGAAGCTCCAAGGCGTTTTTGGTGACCGCCCGTATTCCCACGTTCCCCCCGACCGTGGTTACCCCCACCAGGTCGAGGTTGGGGTCACCGTGGGCCAGCAGAAGCGCCAGTGCGTCGTCGAGCCCAGGATCACAGTCAAGAAGGATGGAGCGTGCCATGGGCTCAGCGTATCGCCGCCTGCTCTCGGCGCGACGGCATACAATCTCGTGTGACCTCCGAGCCGATCCAGCAGTCCCCCGGCATTGACCCGACCGACCTTGAGGTGACCCTTCGTGTTCTCGAGTCGATGGCCACACTCGACGAGGAGCATCCGGATTTCGTTGTGGTTCGACGCGCAACGGCACGGATGTTCAAGGCCGTCAAGAAAGAACGGCGCCTTGCCATCCGGGCCGCAGTAGCCGAGGCGGACCGTGCGGTGGTTGCGGCTACCGCGACCGGCGCGCCGGATCGCATCGACGACGAGACTCGGGGCATCCCCATCTCGACCAGCACCACCACTCCCATCGCCGGCACTCTCATCAAGGCCAGGGCCTGCTACATCTGCAAGCAGCCGTACACCGTCGTTGACGCGTTTTACCACCAGCTCTGCCCCGACTGCGCGGCCATGAGTCATGCCAAGCGAGACGCACGAACTGACCTCACGGGCAAACGAGCACTGCTGACCGGGGGACGCGCCAAGATTGGGATGTACATCGCCCTGCGTCTCCTGCGTGACGGCGCCCACACGACCATCACCACCCGGTTCCCCCGGGATGCGGTGCGCCGGTTCACCTCGCTCGAGGACTCAGGCGAGTGGATCCACCGCCTTCGTGTGGTGGGAATCGACCTGCGTGACCCCGCCCAGGTGATCGGACTGGCCGAGTCGGTGGCCGAGCAGGGCCCCCTGGACATCCTGATCAACAACGCCACCCAGACGGTTCGTCGCTCCCCCGGTGCCTACCAGCCGCTTGTTGATGCCGAGCTCGCACCACTACCCGACGGACCACTGCCCGAGCTCGTGACCTTCGGCCACACGAACGACCCCCACCCGCAGGCCCTCCAGCAGTCGGTGAGCGCCCACCCGATCCTGGCATCGGCGGCCCAGCGCGCGGACGAGCTCACGGAACTCGCCATGACGGCGGGATCCTCGTCGCTCGAACGGCTCGCGGCCGGCACGGCAATCGACGCGGGAGGGCTCGTTCCCGACCTCGACGAGGTCAACTCGTGGACCCAGGCCGTTCACGAGGTCGACCCCCTCGAGATGCTCGAGGTGCAACTGGCCAACACCACGGCCCCGTTTATCCTCATCTCCAAGCTGCGCCCCTCGATGGCGGCCTCGCCCGCCCGCCGGAAGTACGTCGTGAACGTCTCGGCGATGGAGGGAGTGTTCGGTCGAGGGTACAAGGGCCCCGGGCATCCGCACACCAACATGGCCAAGGCCGCAGTGAACATGCTCACACGCACGAGCGCGCGTGAGATGTTCGAGACCGACCGCATTCTGATGACCAGCGTCGACACGGGGTGGATCACGGACGAGCGGCCCCACCCCACCAAGATTCGCCTCGCCGAGGAGGGGTTCCACGCCCCTCTCGACCTCGTCGACGGTGCCGCCCGCGTCTACGATCCGATCGTGCGCGGCGAGGCCGGCGAGGATGTTTTTGGCGTGTTCCTCAAGGACTACCGACCGGGCGCGTGGTGAGCGACT
This sequence comes from Rhodoglobus sp., assembly GCA_965279605.1. Classification (GTDB taxonomy): domain Bacteria; phylum Actinomycetota; class Actinomycetes; order Actinomycetales; family Microbacteriaceae; genus Rhodoglobus. Next base: position 131,610 of record CBDIIE010000017.1, on the reverse strand, counting down.
TACCCGCTAAGGTAACTGAATGGCATTCACTCCGCGAGCCTTGAGGACGAGCGAATCCCGCCTCGGCTCTGCAGCACACCGGCGCTCCATCGACGAAATCGAGTCTTCGACCATTTCCTTTGCAAGAGAATGGTCCCGCGCCAAGCAGCTGCTCTTCTCGCTCCGTGAGCCTGGACTATGGCGTGAGTCCGTAATCGAACGCATCTCGATGCACGACGATCGTGTTTTCCGAAGCGTGAATGTGAAGATTGCGGCGGGTCAAGCAGCCAAATTCAAAGACGCAAGTGATGCGATCCACCTGATCGTCATGAAACCTCGCAAGGGGGTAGTCTCTAGCGTTCATGTCGAAGTCTCTGATGGGCAGCAGGGCGCGCGCACACTGAGCCATCGTGAACACGTTCTCGCGACACAGTTCATGCTCCTGTTCCGATTCACGAGCGTTGTTTCAACAGCAATTCGGGATGGGCTGATCTCAGAGAACGACCGCCTCGTGTTCAGAGAACGCGCGCGCGGCTTGATCGCCGACATCCCCACGGAACCCGATGCGGCAGCAGCAATGAGGAACTTGAGTCGGCACTTCGCAATGAAGCGCCGGTGGCTGCGCCAATTCCCCGGAAACAGGAAGGCGAACCCAGAACTCGCCTACGAGATGGAGTTACTCTTCAGGCTATGCAGCGAAACGGCAGAACGCTATTACAAAGTTGTTCGCGTCCCTCAGTTCACTCAAGGGGCAAGGCACGTGCGCTACAGGTACGAGCAGCCCATTGAGAATAGACCAAGAGGCACCTGGCCCGTCCGAACCATCAAGCGGGCACTCCGGGCACCTTCAAACTCTCTTTACATCCATGTTCCCATGGCTCGACTGACTGATCACTACGAGTTCACCATGGAGCCGATCGCTGGCTACTACGTCCTTGAGCAACGGGCGATGATCGACCTCGACGACAACGACCACCCAGCCAAAGACCGTGTGTCGCCGTGGTGGTCGAAAGAGGGCGGACGTCTCGTGGCTCCAGGTCTGTTCATTGGAGACGGCACCACGGCGCGCGGTCGAATGCACGTAGGGGTGCAGTTTGACGAGTCGCCCCCGGGAGCAATCGGTCATGCTGTGAGCGCTCAGTCTTTCGCGCTCATCGCTGCCTTTGGCCTCGTCTGGTGGAGTCTCACGCACAGCCCCAGCAACGGTTTCTCTGTTGCCGAAGTCCTAGCAATTCTGCTTGCGATTGGGTCAAGCGCAGTCGATTGGCTCATTCCACGAACCCAATTACTCAATGCGCCAGCGTTGCCACGAGTTGCGCTCTATCTGCAGTCGATGGCCCTTGTCGCCCTGTCTTTGTGGATGCTCATCCGAGGGACTCGAGACTCACTAAATCCAACCGCGCCAGGGTGGCCATCAGAAATTGCGAATTGGGTCACGGAGGTCGAGTGGGTAATCGGACCTACGGTCCTCGTGCTGATGTTCGCCCTGATGTTCGTGGTCGCGCGGAGAGTAAGGTCCAACGTAAGGAACTACTACCTGCCGAGAACGCCTGGAATTCCGATCCATCTCGAATCCGTGACGCGTGAACAATCATGAACTCCGACCAGGGCACAGGATCAGGAATTGAGCCGGCCAAGACTCTGCGGCTCCATGGCGAACCCTCCGTTGCAGAGGAACAAGAGGGCGAACCTTGGCAGCCAAAAGCAGGCGACCTTTACCTTAGCTCTTACTACTACGAGTCAGAGGACGGACGGACCGAGGCGACGGATGCAGAAGGAGACGAGAACTTCGCCACGAACATCGAGATGATGGACGATCTGGTTCTCTATCTTGATCGGACCGTCGCGGTGAGTACCGACGCTCCTGACGAAATCGCCTCCGTAGCCGTTCTCGACGCGATCTTCGACTATATTTCGAACCATCATGCTCCAGAATCCACTCCGTGGTGAGCGACTTCCCCTACGCCGCCGGCGCACGTGTGGTGGTGCGCTACCGGCTTCCCGATGGTCGTGCGACGGACGCGCTGGGCTGGGTGCACGTCTCCGACGCGACCCACTGCGTCATCGCCACGAAGCGCGGCCTCGAGACCATCGCCCTAGCGGACATCCTGCTCTCGAAGGAGGTTCCGCCCCCGCCGGCGTCTCGCCCACGCCAGAGCCCCCAGCCCTAGCGCGAGAAGTGTCGCCCCGACGGCGATGCCACTGGCGCCCTCTGCGCCCGTTGCGGCAAGCTCCGGCGTTCCGGCAGGGGTAGTCGTGGGGTTATCGGTGTCCGGACCCGGGGTGTCAGGGCCGGGAGTCTCGGGTTCCGGGGTCTCGGGGATTTCCAGCACGGGACCGGTCGGGCCGCCGGGGGTTTCCTCTGGCGGGGTCACCACCTCGGGAACGGTGCCACCATCGCCGCCCGCGGTGTCACAGGTGGGGGCGGTGAACACGTTGGCCTGCAGGGTCACGGCCTCGACCTGAGCGAAGAGGCGCCCGGCGATCGTCGCGCCGGTCGTCGCGGAGACGGCGGCCTGGGCGATGACGGTACCGACCATGTGCGAGCCAGCGCCTAGCGTGGCGGAGCTGCCCACACGCCAGAACACGTTGCACTCCTGCACGTCGCCCACGAACACGATGGTCGAACCCGCGCCGGTCGTCAGAGTGCTGACCGCGGTGAAGATAAACACGTCGTCGGCATCACCCTGGAGCGTGATCGTTCCGGTATTCAGCAGCGACGACGCGGATGAGTAGGCTCCGGCGAGGAACGTGGTCCCGTCAAGATCGGCCGTGCCGACGTCGTAGGACGGCACTGCCATTATCGCGTTGGCTGCAGTTGTCACGTCGATCTGGGCCTGGATGGCTACCGCATCGTTGCTGTGGGTGGAGCCGCCCACGAGCCCGGGCGGAAACCCGGGGAGCGCGCTGCCGGGACTCACTCCCAGGCTCGCGTCCAAGACGGACGAACCCGTGTTGGTGACGGTTGACCCGCCGAGTACCGAGAAGGATGCGGCGGTATCGAGAAACGTGTCGTCTCCCGGAACACCGGCTGCCTGCGCAGACGTGCCGGCGGAGAGAAACACCAGAAGAAGGCCAACGGAGACGCTGGCGGGAAGGAGTTTGTGGGACATTGCTGTTACCTCGATCATGATCTGTGATTGCACCGTTCATGATCGGCAGGGGTGTGCACCCCTCGGGTATTTCAGCCGGTCCTTTCCACAGAGTGACCTGTCTACCCCACAATGTCAAGCTCGTGAGGCAGTCTCACAGCAAGGCACGTCAGTAGCATGGAGGCCATGGCACGCGGAGAAGTCGACGAGAAGATCTTCGCCTCCACGCTCGAACTCCTCCGCAGCCGTGGCCCGGGCGCCGTCAGTATCGAGTCCGTGGCATCCGCGTCGGGGGTCGCCAAGACCACTATCTACCGCCGCTACGAGAACCGCGAATCGCTCTTGCACGCCGCGATCACCTCGACCGCCCGTGGTGTACAACTCCCGGCTGGCCTGGGTGCCCAGGACACACTGAGGTGGGTCCTCCGTCATGCGCGGGACACCATCGAGGAGGTCGTTGGCCGGGGAACCATTGCCGCCGTGATGGCCGACGCCGACCCCCACTTCACCGAGGTGCTCCTGGGCATGATTCGCACCAGCACCGGTCCCCTCCGGGAGGATCTGCGCGAGCGGGCAGCGTCGGGCGAGATCACCCCGGATCTTGACGTGGAGCTGGCACTGAGCATCCTGTTGGGGGTCGTCCTGGCCGAGATCGTGCGCGGACGCCCGACGGATGACGCGTGGGTCGAGTCGGTGCTGGCCCTCCTGTGGCCGGCGTTTGCCCCACCCGCCGTCTAGTACCCGGCGTCGATGACCTTGTGGGGGTTGAAGTTGCCCTGCGGGTCGGCACCGTCAAACAGCGCCTTCATCACGGCCACACCCTCGGCCGAAATGTCCTGTTCGAGCCACGGCGAGTGCTCGCGCCCCACACCGTGGTGATGCGAGATCGTGCCGCCGTTGTCCACGAACGCTTGCTGAATCGCGTTCTTTACGACCTGGTACTCCCCCAGCGGGTCATCACCAAACACGAAGGCGAACGTGAAGTAGAGGCACGCCCCCGAGTGGTAGGAGTGCGACAGGTGCGACATGATCCAGCCCTTGATGCCGATCTCCTCGTACGCCGCCTTCGCAGCGGCCACGACGTTGTCGTGAACGTCGATCAGGCGTGACCACGGGGCCGCCGTCTCGGAGACGTCACCCGCGGCTCCCCGGTCAAGCAGGAAGTCGCGCAGGTAGGGAGTGTCGAACTTCTTCTGGTCGTAGAGGATGCCGGGGCCTGTCCCCACGCCCATGCCGCCGTGCTTCTTGACGATCGCGTCGACAAGCTTCTTCTGGCGCTTGGCGTGAGAAACGCTGCCCTCGTATCCAATAAACGACAGGCAGATGTCCTCCAGGTCCCAGCCCTTGGACTTCATCAAGCCGGGCAGCACCGTGCCCGCAAGGAACTTGTCAAAACCCTTGCGATCCTTGGAGGTGGCCAGCGAGAAACCCGTCTCGGGGGCATCGGAGATTCGGGTGATCGACGGCGTCGCATCCGACTCCGCGATGGCCTGCATCGCACGGATGCCCGACTCCCAGTTCGGGAAGAAGTAGGCGTAAACATCCCGCTTCTCGGGAACCCGGTGAACCTGCACCGTGACCTCGGTAATCACACCGAGGCGCCCCTCGCTCCCGAGAATCATCTCGCGAACGCTTGGGCCACTAGAGGTGCTGGGAAGCGGCCTCAGAACAAGAACCCCGCCGGGGCGCACCATACGCAGGCCACGAGCGATCTCCGCGATGTCGCCGTACTTGTCCGACTGCATGCCCGACGAGCGAGTGGCAACCCAGCCACCGAGAGTCGAGTGGGTGAAGCTGTCGGGGAAGTGCCCAATCGTCCATCCTCGGTCGTTCAACTGGCGCTCCAGGTCAGGCCCCTGGGCCCCGGCCTGAATGCGAGCCAGGCCCGACTCCTCGTCGATCTCGACGAGCTGGTCGAGTCGACCCAAGTCGAGCGAAATGACGACGCGCTTCTCTTCCTTGCGCGGCTCGAGGCTGCCAGCGATGTTGCTGCCGCCACCGAACGGAATGATGACGGCGTCGGCGGCGACCGCGGCATCCACAATTGCCTGGACCTCGGCCTCGTCGGCCGGGTAGACCACGACGTCGGGCGCGCGGTCGATCCAGTTGTTGCGGATCCGCACGAGGTCACGGAGGCTCTTGCCAAACGTGTGGATGACCCGGCTCATGTCGTCCGTGGTGACGTGCTCGGCGCCCACGATCGCGGCGAGTGACTTCGTGAACGCGGCCGTAGCCTTGCTCTTGGGCACCTTCAGGTCGTCAAACGACGGTTCGCCGACGGGCACGGCGGTCGAGAGGTCGAGTCCCACGGCCTGAAGCACAAACGGAGCGAACCCGGGCTTGTCCTCGTGGTGGAAGCCAACGCCATCCTTGCCCCAGCCCCACCACTTCATGTGCTTGACCGCGGTCATCTAGCTTCCCTTCTGTACGTGCTGGCGACTCGGCATCGGCAGCACCGTCTCGTGGAGTCGGCGCACCTCGGCGGCGAGCCGCGTCGAGAACTCTTCCGTGGACTCGCCGGTGGCGGCCGTCATCGGCTCGCCGAAGACCACCGTAACGGGCAGACGGCCCTTCTTGGGCCAGTTCACACCACGGGGCATCGCCGTGCTGGCCCCCACGAGGGCGATGGGCAGGCACGGAACGCCGGTGGCCATCGCCAGAGCAGCGGCACCGGGCTTAAACCGTCCCATCTCGCCGGTCTTCGAACGGCCACCCTCGGGGAAGATCAGCAGGGGCACACCACGCTCGAGCAGGGAGCGAGACGCACCCGTCCTTTTGCCCTCGGAGTTGCGCTCGACAGCGAACGCATTGAAGAAGAGCGTGGTGAGCCACTTCCGCCAGGCCACGTCAAAAAAGTAATCAGCGGCGGCGCCCGCGGCGAGGTAGCGGGCCTTCGATCGGGGCAAAGCCCCCAAGATCAGGGGCGCATCGAGATGGCTGGAGTGGTTGGCCACCACGATGAAGGGAGCAGCCAGTGCGGCCGGATGCTCGCGGCCCACCACCGAGACCCTCACGAGTGACCAGACCAGGGGCTTGAGCATCCCCCGCTGCGCAACAAATCGCACGGCCGCGACGGTCGGCGAGGTGAATCGGTCGTTCCTCGTCATCGTTCTCCATCCGCTCTCACTACGGGATGTTCGGAGCCACCGGCCTCCGGGTGTGGTGCGCGACGCCGCGCGGAAATCTTGCCCGAGATCCAGCGAACGGTTGATCGTGGCAGGTGGTGGGCAAACCAGCCGAGCACTCGGTACCGAACGGTGGGTATGCAGATCACACGCCCACGGTCGACGTCCCGGAGGGCGATACGCACCACCTGCTCGGGATTGGTCCACAACCAATCGGGGATCGAGCTGGTGCGCACTCCCGCTCGCTCGTGCCACTCGGTCGATACCCAGCCGGGCAACAGGGCGGTAACCGTGACGCCCGTGCCCCGTAGTTCCACCGCCAGACTCTGCGTGAACGAGGTCACCCATGCCTTGATGGCCGAGTACGACCCGGTCGTGATCAGGCTCTGCAGTGACGACACGTTGAGAATGACACCCGTGCCACGCGCGGTCATGGCGCGGGCGGCCGCGGCCGAGAGCACCAGCACCGCTCGACACATCACGTCGAAGGCATGCTCGTGGGTCGAGACGTCCTCGGAGGCGAGTGGGGTGTGCACCCCGAACCCCGCGTTGTTGATCACAAAGTCAATGGGGTGGTCGGGGTCCTCGACTCGCCGGGCTACTCGGTCAACGTCATCCCGCCGGGCAAGGTCCGCCTGCACTGTCTCAACGTTGATGCCCCAAGCGGCATGTATCTCAGTGGCCGTCGAAGCGAGGCGGTCGGCATCCCGCGCGACGAGCACCAGGTCATACCCGCGTGCGGCAAGCTGGCGGGCAAATTGGGCGCCAATGCCCGAGGTGCCGCCCGTCACGAGAGCCGTTGCCATGGTCGATACCTTACGCTACGGGCCCCGTAGCGTAAGGCGGGTAGACTCAACGAAACCCGCTCAATTGCTCGGAGGTATGTCGGATGCCCGATCGCCAGGAGGCGTCCGTGGACGCCACTGACCACGAGGCATTTCCCGCGCCGCACTTCGATGTGCGCGACTTCGCGCGCACCGCCGCAGGCAGCCACCGGCATTCGTTGGGGCTCGAGGCGTATCGCGCTACGCCGCTCAGCGACGACACCCTGCGGGCCGTGCGCTATCTGCAGATCATCGAGCGCGCGACGATGACTCACCTGCGTAGCGTTCTCGTGACGGCGACCCACAAGGATGCCCGCATCACGGCGTTCCTCGTGACCTGGGCCTACGAGAAGTACTGGATCGCGGACGCCCTCGAGCAAATCCTGCTGGGGCATCAGCCCGAGGGCACCGAGCCGGACAAGTCGCCGTTCCGCACGCCCGTCGAGCGAACCATCCGCGAGTCGATCGTCGCCAACATCGTTGGTGTTCCCATGATCGCCGTGCATATGTCCCTTGGCACTGTTGACGAGTGGCTCACCCAGGCGGCGTACTCCCGTCTTGTCGAGCTGGATTCCCACCCGCAGCTCGCCGAGACTGTCGCGGCCTTCCGCACGATCAAGGAACGGCAGCTGAGCTTCTTCGAGGCACAGGCGCGCTTCCGTCTCGAGGAATCCCCCCGCGCCCGCTCCCTCACGCGCAAGCGGCTGGCCCGCACCCCGTGGCCAATCGGTGCCAAGGCCGAGCCTGCACACGAGACCCGCTTCTTCTTCGACTACCTGTTCGGCGACGCGCACGATCTCGTCAGCGAGCTCGACGCACGAGTTGACAGTCTTCCCGGCCAGTCCGGCCTCCACCTGATCCGAAAGGCCGCCCACCAGTGACGACCTCTCCCACCCTCACGAACGAGCACGTCTTTCTCACGGGAGGCACGGGGTTTGTGGGGCAGGCGATCCTCGAGCGACTTCTGTCGTCGCATCCGGGCACCCGCATCTCCGTGCTCGTGCGCGGCAAGGGCAGCCAGAGCGCCGAGGCACGGCTCGAGAACATGCTGCGCAAGCCGGTGTTCCGCAACTGGATGGATGCCGTCGGCGAGGACGAGGCACGGCGCCAGTTCGCGACCCGGGTGAAGGTGATCGACGGGAGCCTCTCGCGTGTAGGCGAGCTCCCCTCGGACCTCGACGTGGTGATCCACAGTGCCTCGACCGTCTCGTTTGACCCTCCGATCGACGAGGCCTTCGACACGAACGTCGGTGGGGCACACGGGGTCTACGGGGCGCTGCTTGCGAGCGGAGCTGACCCCCACGTTGTTCACATCTCGACCGCGTACGTGGGGGGCATCCGCAAGGGAATCGCCCCCGAGGCATCGCTCACTCACGACGTGGACTGGCGCGCCGAGTACGAGGCGGCCAAGTCGGCACGCACTCGCGTCGAGCTTGAGTCCCGTCAGCCCGAGGCCCTTCGGCAGCAGCTCGCGAAGGCCAAGGCACGCCACGGAAAGACCGGACCCCAGGCTGTCGCCCAGTTCGCCGAGGCGGCTCGAGCCGAGTGGGTTCGCGAGCGGCTCGTCGACTACGGGCGCACCCGCGCCGAGAGCCTCGGCTGGACCGACGTCTACACCCTCACGAAGGCGTTCGCGGAGCGCGCGGCCGAGGAGCTGTGGGCACAAGCAGGCCACCGGCTGTCGGTCGTGCGCCCCTCGATCATCGAGAGCGCGCTGTACCACCCGTTCCCGGGCTGGATCGACGGCTTCAAGGTCGCCGACCCGCTCATCATCGCCTACGGGCGTGGCCAACTACCCGACTTCCCCGGGCTCCCCGACTCGATCCTCGACGTCATTCCTGTCGACTTCGTTGTTAACGCAGCCCTCGCGGTCGCCGCGCGCCCCGCGACACCGAACGACCCACGCTACTTCCAGGTGGTGTCTGGCAAGACCAACCCGCTGCCGTTCCACCGGATGTACGAGAACGTCAACACCTACTTCACCGCGAACCCCCTGCCCGACGAGAAGGGCGAGATTCGAGTTCCGCGCTGGAGATTCCCCGGCGGCCACAAGGTCGAGAAGGCTCTGGCCAAGCGCGAGCGACAGGCCGAGCGCGCCGAGCGGCTGATCGAGCGGATGCCGACCACCCCTCGCACTCGGGCCTGGCTCGACAGCGTGACCAAGGGCCAGCACGGTCTCAGCCAGTTGCGAGCGTTCACCGAGCTCTATCGGGCCTACGTGCAGACGGAGATCATCTTCGACGACACGAACACCCGGGCCCTGCTCGCCTCGTTGCCCGAGGAAATCCAGCGCACCGAGGGGTTCGACGTCACCGAGATCAATTGGGAGCACTACTTCCAAGAGATCCACTTCCCGGCCGTCACGACGCTGACCCGCGCGTTTGGCAAGCGCCCCGCCGCCAAGGCACGTGCCGTGCGCGCTCTTCCCGCGCGCACCGACGTGGTCGCAATCTTCGACCTCGAGGGGACCGTGCTCGAGTCGAACCTCGTCAAGCAATACCTCCAGCTCTGGTCCAACACGGTCCCGCGCAAGAAGGTGGCGCATGACCTTGCGAACTTCGTGTTCTCGCTGCGCAAGTACTGGCGAGCCGAGCGCCGCGACCGCGGGGAGTTCATCCGCACGTTTATGCGTCGGTACGAGGGCTTTAAGGTCTCCGAGATCCAGCACGAGGTTCGTGGGCGATTCGGCCGGGCCATGATGAAACGGGCTCTTCCCGAGGCCCTGCAGCGGGTCCAGCAGCACCGGGATGCCGGCCACCGTACGATCCTCGTGACCGGCACGATCGACCTCATGGTCGAGCCGTTTGTGCCCTACTTCGACGAGGTCGTTGCGGGCCGGATGCACGAGCGCGACGGAGTCCTGACGGGCTTCCTCGCCGACCCCCCGCTGGTCGACGAGGCCCGTGCGGCCTGGCTGCGCCACTACGCCCAGCAGAACGGGTACAACCTCAGCCAGTCCTACGGGTACGGAGACAGCCACGCGGACTTGGTTTGGTTGCAGCTACTGGGCAATCCCAGTGCGGTCAACCCGGACATCCAGTTGTATCGACACGCGAGAGAGAAGCACTGGAACGTGCTTGACTGGAGGCGTCGGGCGACACCTATCCCCCGCGTCGAGGCCTCCGAAGAATCAGTGACCATCACGGAAGGAGCAGAGCAGGCGTCCTAGCCTGCGACGAATCCCATGGCATTTGATATCGACAAGTACACCGAAACCTCGGTGAGTGTTGCCTGGCAGGACCTCGACTTCGACCAGTTCGAGACCAACCCGCTGCCCGAGTCGACCCTGCGCAGCCTCCGCTGCATGTGCGACATCGAGTACCACACGGTCTGCTACCTCCGCGACCTCCTCGTGACGCCCTCCCATAAGGAAGCAGACGTGAGCGCGTTTATGACGATGTGGAACCGCGAGGAGTTCTGGCACGGCGAGGCTCTCGCCGCGGTCCTGGGCAAACACGGCGTGATCGTCGACTTTGACCAGCTCAAGGCCACCCGACTCAAGCTCGGCTGGAAGGACCGCCTCGACCCGATCAAGCAGTCGCTCCTCGGCAACATCGTGGGCAAGGACTTCATCGCCGTGCACATGATCTGGGGCGCCGCCAACGAGTGGTCCGCGGTCGCCGCGTACAACCGCCTCGCCGACCTGCAGCAACATCCTGTGCTGGCCGAGCTCCTGCGGCGCATCGCCAAGCAGGAGGCGCGTCACGTCGCCTTTTACGCGACCCAGGCGCGCGAGCGTCTCGCCAAGAGCAAAAAGGCCCAGGTTCTTGCGCGATTTGCCCTCAAGAACGCCTGGGGACCGGTCGGGTCGTCCGTGATGGAACCCGAGGAAGTGACCCACGTGATGGGTCACCTGTTCGCGGGCGAGGAAGGCCTGCGCGAGATCCGCAAGCTGGACGAGCACATCTCGCGTATGCCGGGGCTCGAGGGTCTCACGATCGTTGAGACCTCGATGAAGAAGTACGGCGTCGCGGCCTAGCGCCGAATCTCGACCAGCAGTACCCACGAGTTGAGCACCGCGCCCACAAACGCGAGCGCCATGCCTGTAGCGACCGCGTAGAGACCGGCGATGTTACCTGCAGCGAGCATCCCCCCGCCGATGGCCATCGCAACTATCGGCGCGAGAACCACCAGCGACTTGGCGATGCCCGAGCCCAGGCCGGGCTTCACCATGCGCCACCCAGAGTCGAGGGCAACAACGAGTCCCACACCGGACGCGGCGAGCACGATCCATCCCAAAGCCATGATTGAGAGCTCGGGAACCAGCCCCGCGATAGAGACCACGACCACCAGGACCATCAGCGCAATCGTCGCGGCGGCTCGAGACGGAAGGCTCTCGAACTTCACGATCGTCTCGATGTTCACCGACATCGCAACGATGATGAGCCCCGCGAGGGCAGCGGACGCGCCCGCAGCGGCAACAAACAGGTCACTCCAGTCCGCGAGAATCACCCCGCCAGACTAGCGACCGATGCCTCAGTCGAACAGTTCGCTGAGCCAGTTGTCCTTCTTCTTGCGGTAGTAGGGCTGCTGCTGGCCATAGCCCGAGTCGCGGTATTGCGGCGCAGGCGGCTGGGTGTAGGTGGGAGCCTGCTGAGGCACCGGCGAGGTGGCACCCGCACGGTCGATGATCTTGTCCAACTCGCCTCGATCGAGCCACACCCCACGACAGTCGGGGCAATAGTCGATCTCGATGCCGTTGCGCTCGCTCATGACCAGGGTGGCGTTGTCTGTAGGACACTTCATGTATCCATCCTGCCCAGCAATTGCTTGGAAACAACTGGATGCTCGGCCACTGGTACCGTGTGAACGTGAGCGTACGAATCGAGCGAGTCGACCTCCCTGGGCTTGGGGTGCGTAACGATGTCATCACCGCCAACGGGCGGCGCGTGAGTGTGGTCTCGCTCCGCTCCGGCGAACGAGACTTGGCGCTTTTTGACGCGGATGATCCCGACGCCAGCACCGACTCGATTGGACTCACCGACGACGAGGCGGCCGCGCTCGCCGAGGTACTCGGGGCATCGATCCAACTCTCCCGTCTCTCCGGCTTGAGCGACAAGGCCCTCGGTCTCTACATCGAGGAGTTTCCGCTGCCGAACGGCTCGGGCTATGTCGGTCGACCCATGGGCGACACTAAGGCGCGTACCCTCACCGGCTCGTCGATCGTCGCGATCGTGCGCGGCAGCCAGGTGATCGCCTCCCCCGGACCGGACGAAATCCTCGAGCACGGTGACGTTGTTGTCGCCGTGGGAACTCGCAAGGGACTCGACGCACTCGCCAAGCTCATCGACCGCGGTCCGAGCTAAGCGGCGCCGCCCATGCACCAGACGACAGTCCTGCTGATCGAGGTTGGAGCCCTCCTTCTCATCCTGAGCGTGCTGGGGCGTGTCGCGCTGAAGTTTGGGGTCTCCCCCATCCCGCTCTACCTGCTCGCCGGCCTCGCCGTCGGCCATGGTGGGATCATTCCCCTCGCGGCGAGCGAGGAGTTCTTTGAGGTCGGCGCGCAGATCGGCGTTATCCTCTTGCTCGCCATGCTCGGGCTGGAGTACTCGCCGCGCGAGCTGATGGGAAGCCTCCGACAGTCGCGAGTGGCGGGCCTGATGGACGGCGTGCTGAACGCCGTGCCGGGCGCGCTGTTCGCGCTCGTGATGGGATGGGGCTGGCTCGCCGCGGTCGCGCTCGCGGGCATCACGTGGGTCTCGTCGTCCGGGGTGATCGCGAAGGTGTTGCGTGACCTGGGGCGCCTCGGTAACCGCGAGACACCGGTGGTGCTGTCGATCCTGGTCATCGAGGATCTCGCGATGGCCTTCTACCTGCCGATCCTCTCCGCCCTGGTGATTGGGACCGGGCTGCTGCAGGGGTCGATAACGGTCGCCATCGCCGTTGGCGTGGTGGCGGTCATCCTGTTTATTGCCCTGCGATTTGGCAAGCAGCTCTCGCGCCTGTTCCCCGCTCACCAGCCCGAACCGTTGCTGTTGGGGGTGTTGGGCCTCACCATGCTGGTGGCGGGCCTCGCCGAGCAGGTGAGTGTGTCGGCGGCGGTGGGCGCCTTCCTCGTGGGAATCGCCATCTCCGGTCAGGTGGCACACAACGCCACCGTGATCCTGACGCCCCTGCGCGACCTGTTCGCCACCGTCTTTTTTGTGTTTTTCGGAATCGCGACGGACCCGGCCGACATGGTTCCCGTGCTCCTCCCGGCGCTGGTGCTGGCCATCATCACCATGGCAACCAAGACCATCGCCGGCTACTTTGCGGCCAAACGCGCGGGCATTGGCATTCCCGGCCGGTGGCGCACGGGTCTCGCGCTCACCGCGCGCGGCGAGTTCTCGATTGTGATCGCCGGCCTCGCCGTGAGTGCGGGTGTGCAGCCGCTGCTCGCGCCGCTAGCAACCGCGTACGTCCTGATCACCGTGATCGCGGGGCCGCTGCTCGCACGCATCCCTGACACCCGGTGGTTCAAGGAGACGGTACGGCGTCGGCGCCTCGCCGCAGAGGCGCGAGCGGTGGGCGTCTAGCGCACGAAGGGGAACGCCGGGTAGCGGTACAACCGGCCCTTGTTCGCCACAATCGAGGCACGAATACCCAGGATCGCGGCCCCCAGACGAACCACAAAGATGAGCACGTAGCCGACGAAGAAGAAGCCGATTGCGGCACCACCCGACCGATCACCTGCGGCGGATGCCCCGAAGCTCACGAGGATGCTCGCAAAACTCAACACAAAGCCGATCGCCGTGATGATCAGCACCGTGAGCTGGAAGTTCCACTCCGCGGTCGTGTGCTCACGAATGAACGGCCCACGGTTGCGGTAGACGAAGAAGAACACGGCGGCCGAGACAACGCCAAAGAAGATGCTGAGCACGTGGGTGAGCACCGCGAATTGCTTCTCCTCGGCGGGGCTCAGCGGCGGCGCAACGCTCACGGGGTTCGCGTAGGGGTTTTCGACGTCGCTCATGAGTTGAGTGTGTCAGATTCGGAGTCGTCGAGACCACCCAGTCGGCGCAGTACGGCCTCGAGCAGGGTTCCCTCGGCTGGCGGAATCACGTGGTGATTGAGGTAGATGCCCTTGAGCCAGTCCAGCACCTCGTCCTCGGGGAGGCCCACCTCATCCCAGTTGACGCCAGGGGTGCCGCGCGTCTGCGGCTCCTCTGAGTCGGGTTCCAGCCAGGCCTCGGCGATCGGCTGGTCGGGCTCCGAGTCACCCGGGCCCCAGAAGAGGGCGATGCGGTGCCCCTCGCCGTCTACGTGATCGTTGGTGACCGTGCCCGCGCCCAACCACGGCAGAGTCATCAGTTCACCCTCCACCTCGACCTCGAGCAGATCGAGTTGTACGGGCTCGTCGACCTCGCACACGTAGAGGTCGTAGCCACTCTCGTGCCACGCCGCCGCCTGCGTGATGTCGTCGAACAGGCCGGGCAGCAGGGCGTGGAAGTCGGTGATCAGCAAGGATGCCCACTCCACGAGCACCGCGGTGTCGTCGGCCGGCCACGGGCTCCGGTCGGTCTCCTCGCCGTCCTGGCCGTGGAAGTGGAATTCGACCGGGCCGGTGCCGTGCTCGAAGTGCAGCTCACCATCCTCGAAATCGACGAAGAGCGACGCAAGGTCGTCATCCGGGTCCCAGTCCGCGAACAGGGTGGGAATGTCGAACCGGGACGGCAGCGTCACTGCGGCCGCCCGCTTCTCTCCGAGGTAGAGCACGGCCCTCAGCCGTGAATTGGGCAAGCGCAAGCTGAGGTCAGTCACCGGGCAACTTTAGCCGAGGTGCCGAGGGCCCATCGACCGGGTGCACTCCGTGAACACACAAAGGCCCGGCCAGTGGCCGGGCCTTTGTTCTTCTGGTGGATCCAAGGGGATTCGAACCCCTGACCCCCTGCATGCCATGCAGGTGCGCTACCGGGCTGCGCCATGGACCCTCGGTACTGTCTCGAAAAGACAACCTCTATAGATTACTACATCTGCCGCCGCCGTCGAACCCGTCGAGAATGGAACCATGGACGCGCAACCGATCACCGTCTCGATCACCCGCCTTGTCGACCCGGCGCAGGCACGCCAGTTCGCCGCGTGGGCCCGCTCGGGCGAGGACCTCATGAGCAGTTATCCCGGCTACCTCGGGTCCGGGTGGGTGCGACCCGACCCGGCGAGCACCGAATGGCACATGCTGTACCGGTTCACGGATGCGCAGTCGCTCGCGAACTGGCAAGAGTCGGACGAACGGGCCTGGTGGGTGGCATCCGCGCTCGGGATTGTCGAGCACGCCTCCGAGGAACGCCGCACCGGCATCGAGGGGTGGTTCGACACCCCGTCGTCCGTGCAGGTGATTGCGCAGCCGGCATCCGCTCCTCCCCGCTGGAAGCAGATGGTGTCGATTTTTATCGTCTTCTTCCCGCTGAGCCTGCTCGCCAACTGGGCGCTGAGCCCGATCACGGGTGGGTGGCCGCTTGCTCTGCGGGTTTTGATAACCGTGGTGCTGGTCACGCCCGTGATGACCTACCTTGCGATGCCCCTCGTGACACGCGCCTTGCGACCCTGGCTTCAGAAGGGGCGCTAGGAGCTCTCGGCCTGGCGGATGGCCTCGTCC
Organism: Rhodoglobus sp.; assembly: GCA_965279605.1. Lineage (GTDB taxonomy): Bacteria > Actinomycetota > Actinomycetes > Actinomycetales > Microbacteriaceae > Rhodoglobus. The sequence continues at coordinate 116,015 of CBDIIE010000017.1, read as the reverse complement.
GCGTTCATGTCGTCGAGTTCCGCCACGAGGTAACTCTCCACCTCGGGCAGCCGCAGGGTGAAGCTCGAGTACGCCTCGATCGACAGCGTTGCCGACACTAGCTCGAAGTCCATCACGTGGCCACCGAACGCGCGTGCCTCGTCGAGGTAATGCAAGTGATAGTCGGCGACCGAGAGCCCCTGGAAGACATCCGGCCCCTTAAAGCCGACCATCACGCCGCGGGTCTCGCCCACCGTGTTCTCGTGCTGGTCCTTCACGGCCTCGGCGAGCCCACGATAGGGCTTCTGCTGTCGCACCGCCTCGCGCACGGCCATCCGTCGAAACTCGCCCTCGACGCGGATGGCGTAGAACAGGTTGTCGCTGGGCACCAGGGCGTCGACGAGGTTCTCGAACTCCTTCTCACTGAGCCCGGCGATGTGTTGCCTGTGCGTCGGGTCAAACCGCACAACCTCGGCGAACGGGATGCGCTCCTCGCCAGACACGGGCAGCACCACGCCGTCGCCCTTGCACACGTAGAGCGCACCATCCACGAGCACTAGCTCGCCGTCGAGGGCATCGCCGCAGCCCAGACCCAGATCCCCAAGATCCGTGAGCTCTGACGCCGCGAACGCGCCGTCGTAGAGTCCAGCGACCAAGGCATCCACGAACGAGAATTGCGTTACGGCCTTGGCCGCGCGGGGTCGGAGGCTCGCCATCGCCTACTCGACGACGGGGGAAACCGGGAGGTCCAGCGGAATCGCCGGGCAGTCCTTCCAGAGCCGCTCAAGCGAGTAGTACATGCGGTCTTCCTCGTGGAAGACGTGCGCGACCAAATCACCAAAGTCGAGCAAGATCCAGCGGCCCTCGGCCCGCCCTTCACGGCGCAGCGGCTTGGCGCCGGCCTCGATCATCTTGTCTTCGATCTCGCCGGCGATGGCCTGCACGTTTCGTTCGTTGCGACCCGACACGAGAAAAAAGATGTCGGTTAGCGGCAGTGGGCCCGATACGTCGAGAGCAACAAGATCGTCGCCCTGCTTGGAGTCGGCGGCCAGAGCGGCCACCGTCAGAAGTTCGCGGGCGCGTTCGGATGCAGTCACATGGTCCTTTGGGAGTAAGTCACGCTAGATGCCGCCGAGCATAAAAGCGACGACGAGCAGGCCAACAACCACAACGCCCATGGAGGCAGCGGCGATGACCAGCGCGGTGAGGGCACGAGTGCCCTTGGGCTTGGGGGCGTGGCTCAGGTTCGAGCCGGATTGGGTGCTGACGGCCTTGATTGCGCTGACCGGTGCCGAATCGGTGGAGACCATCTCGGCGTCGTGGGACTCGAAGAGGCGGTCGATGCCCTCGTGCTCGAGACGAGCGGATGCTCCGGTCGCCGCGTAACTCTGCGGAAGGTCGATCGACCCCGTCAGCATGATCTCACCGGTGCCCGTGAGGGGACCACGGATGTCACCATCGGGGATGATGGGAAGCACCAGGGCGCTGGTCGTGACCGCGCCGCTGCCCACCGTGCGGTTGATGGTGTTCTCGTAGGGGTGGGTCTCGTCGTCGAGTTCGAGCTGGGCGGCCCAGTGACCCCGGGGTGGTGTCCACGGGGCGGACTCCGGCCCCGGCTTGGCTGCGGGTGGCGTGGGCTGCACCGCCGACGGGGCGCTGGGCTCAGGAGCGAGCGCCTGCGGCTCCGGTGCCGGCGGGGCGGGCGGCTCTGATGCCACATCCTGCTGCGAGCTCAGCCAGTCAAACTCGGAGAGGGCATTCGTCAGGCCAGTGTTCGCGGCTGGCTCCGGCGGAGTCGTGGGCAGCGGCTCAGAGACTGGTGACGTCACGGCGAACGGCCATGCCTGACCCCCTTCGCTCTGCGCGGGGGCAACCGGGGCAGGCGGGAGGGGCTCAAGAAGCTCAGGTACCTGAGCGGCGGCCTGTGCCTGCTGCAGTGCACGAATTTCGCGACGCGTCAGGGTCTGCTCGGAGACCACGTTCTCAGGAACGGACGAGACGGGTGGCGCGGCGGGCGCCTGCGGTGCGACGGGCGCCGGGGAGATGGTCGGGGGCACCTCCGCGATCGGAGCAGGGGCTGCGGCTAGGCGCGCCTCGGTGTGGTAATCCAAGTCACTCGGGCGCGCTCCGGGAACCAGCGGTTCCACGGGCTCCGTCCATCCGGGTGCGGGAGCTGCTGCGCGACGCCCCTCGGGGCTGAAGTCGCGGCGGCGGAACGTGGGTTGGTCGGGCTGAGCGATCGCCTCGGTGGGCGGCAGTGCATCCGCGGGGGGTGGCGTTGTGCCACGCGGGCGGAACGATGGCCCGTCGTACGTGGGGATGCTTGGCTTCTGCTGAGTCACGTACCCAAGAGGCTCACCCACCGCTGCGGGCGGCTGCGCTGCCCGGCGACCACCGGCTTGTGGGGTCGACTCGGGGTTCGGCTGGGCCGCAGGGAGTTGGGCTGCACGGCGAGCGGTGGTGTCCCACATGTCGCGCGACGCAGACGGTTCCACGTACACGCCGAGGGCGGGCTCCGCGGTGTCCGCGCGCTCACTCTGCCGGGCCGCACGCCGCGATTGCGGTTGCGGATCCTGGAAAGTGGTCATCTAGCTACTCCGATACAAGTGGTGCTTGGCGATGTACTGGACGACACCATCGGGTACCAAATACCAGACCGGGAACCCCCGACTGACCCTGCTTCGACAATCCGTAGAGGATATCGCCAACGCCGGCACTTCAAGCGAGCTTACGCCTTGCTCTGGTAAACCGCTAATGGTGAGGCGGTGTCCTGGCCGTGAAACAGCTATGAAATGGGCGAGATTCCAGACCTCATCGACGTCTTTCCAGTCAAGGATTTGCGCGACCGCGTCGGCCCCCGTGATGAAAAACAGGTCGGCTTCGGGTCGAGCACGACGGATGTCTCGGAGGGTGTCCACCGTGTAGGTCGGGCCGTCCCGTTCGATGTCAACACGGCTCACGGTAAAGCGTGGGTTGGCCGCGGTGGCGATGACCGTCATGAGGTAGCGGTGCTCCCCCTCCGTCACCTGCGGCTTCATCCACGGCTGGCCGGTGGGCACAAAAATGACCTCGTCGAGGTCAAACTGCTGCTGGACCTCGCTCGCCGCCACGAGGTGGCCGTTGTGTATCGGGTCGAAGGTGCCGCCCATGATGCCAACGCGGGCACGACGCTGTGCATCCGTGGGCATACGCGATGCGCCTAGTGGCCGGCGCCGTGCGAGTCGTGACCGCCCTTGGCCGTCTTGTTTGCGTGACGGTTGGCAACGTCACGGTAGCTCCAGACAACGAAGCCGAGCGCGGCGAACAGGGCCACGGCGATTCCCGCGAACGCCAGCGGCGGCATGATCAGCGGTGCGAGCTCGTGAGCCTCGGTCTCGGTGAGCACGGTGACGAGAAAGTTCATGTCACCAATCCTAGCCACGCGAGGGGCCTAGCCTCGTATCTGACCTGCGCCGCGAACGATCCATTTTGTGCTCGTGAGCTCCGGCAGCCCCATGGGTCCCCGTGCGTGAAGCTTCTGAGTCGAAATGCCCACCTCGGCACCGAACCCAAACTCTCCACCGTCGGTAAAACGGGTCGACGCGTTGACCATCACCACCGCGGAGTCCACCTCCGCGAGGAATCGCTCGGCACGCTCGAGATCGTTCGTGATGATCGACTCGGTGTGGTGGGTCGAGTAGTCGCGGATGTGCGCCAGCGCGTCGTCCAGGCTGTCCACCACCCGTACTGCGAGATCAAGCGACATGTACTCGGTCGACCAGTCCTCCTCGGTGGCGGGCACGGCATCCGCGAAGATCGCGCGCGCGCGCTCATCCGCGTGAATGGTCACGCCCGACTCGCGCAGGCGAGCGAGGACGGGCGGGAGCAGACGGCCGGCGGATGCCGCGCTCACCAGCAACGTCTCGAGCGCGTTGCACACACTCGGGCGCTGCACCTTGGCGTTGTGCACAATGTTCACAGAGGTCTCGAGATCGGCCGAGTCATCGAGAAACACGTGGACCACACCCGCGCCCGTCTCGATCACGGGAACCTTCGACTCGCGAACGACGGTGTCGATGAGCTGCGCGCTCCCCCGCGGGATCAGCACGTCGACGTAGCCGCGTGCCTGCATCAGCTGCGTGGCACCCTCGCGCCCGAACTCGTCGATCGTCTGCACGGCCTCGATCGGCAGGCCCACCTCAGCGAGCGCCGACTGGATGACCTCAACGAGCACACGATTGGTGTTCTCGGCCGCCGAACCGCCACGGAGAACGACCGCATTGCCACTCTTGAGCGCAAGCGCGGCAATGTCGATCGTCACGTTGGGGCGTGCCTCGTAGATGGCACCCACCACTCCAAACGGCACCCGCACCTGGCTCAGCTGGAGACCGTTCTCGAGACGCGAGCCACGAACCACATCCCCGATGGGGTCAGGCAGGGCGACAATCTCGAGCACCGCAGCCCCCAGCGCCGCAAGGCGTCCGGGGTCCAGGCGCAGGCGGTCCTGAAGGCCGGCGCTCAGGCCGTTCTCGCGCCCGTTGGCGAGGTCGAGTTCGTTGGCCGGGAGGATACGCGACTCGTGCTGGCCAATGGAGGCCGCAATAGCGCGCAAGGCATCGTTCTTTTGCGCGGTGGTCGCGGTGGCAAGGACTCGCGCGGCCTCGCGGGCCGCAACAAGCTTGTCGGTGAGCGAGACGAGGAGTGCGGACTCAGACATGCACAAAAGTCTAGGCCGATTGGGAGCGTGACCTAGCGGGTCTCGCTGCGGGGTCGGCGTCGAACCACGTACCCAGTTCGACGCCGGCGAGTGCATCCGCGACGCTCCCGGTGGCCGCGAGGAGCGTGGGAATACCGGATGCCGCGGCAAGCTTCGCGGCGGCGACCTTGGTTCCGGCACCACCCGTGCCCACGCCCGCCGCGCCGATGTCACCAAACGTGACACCGCTGAGGTCATCGTCGAACGGCACTCGGTCAATACGCTGCGCCCCCGGCTCTCCCGGCGGGCGAGTGTAAAGCGCATCAATATCGCTCAGGAGCACCAGGACGTCGGCGTGCACGAGGATCGACACGAGCGCGGCGAGCCGGTCGTTGTCGCCAAACCGAATCTCCTGCGTGGCCACGGTGTCATTCTCGTTGACGATGGGCAGGATGCGCAGGCCCAGAAGTCGCTCCATCGCGCGCTGGGCGTTCGAGCGGTGGGTGGGGTTCTCCATGTCGCCCGCGGTCAGGAGGATCTGGCCGGCCACGATACCGAACCGGTCAAGGCTCTCCTGGTAGCGGAAGATCAGCACGTTCTGGCCGACAGCCGCCGCGGCCTGCTGCGTGGCGAGGTCGGTGGGGCGCGAGTCGAGACTCAGGTAGGGGATGCCCGTCGCGATGGCGCCGGACGACACCAGAATGACCTCGGATCCGCGACCGTGCGCGGCCGCGAGGGCGTCCACGAGCATCCCAATCTGGCTCACGTTCTCGCCGCTGACAGACGAGGAACCCACCTTGACGACAATGCGTCGTGCGCTCGGGATGGCGGCGTGCGCCGTTACGTCACTGGTCATCGTCCCCGTCCCTGCGCACTGCGAATCCCTCGTCGTCCGTCCAGAGCCCTGCGGCTCGTTCCGCCTCGAGCTCGGCGCGGGCGGCCGCCTTGGCGTCCATCCGCTCCAGGTAGTTCTCGCGGCGCTTGCGGTTCGTGTCGCGGCGGTTATCGTCGAAGCGCGAGTCCGTTCCGCGGGGGCTCGTGATGAGTTCGGCCGCCGACGACAGGGTCGGCTCCCAGTCGAACACGATGCCGTCGCCTGCGCCAATCATGACGGTCGAGCCGGGAACCGCGCCCACCTTAAACAGCTCGTCCTCCACACCCAGACGAGCCAGGCGATCGGCCAGGAAGCCCACGGCCTCCTCGTTGTTAAAGTCGGTCTGCTGCACCCACCGCTCCGGCTTGGCACCGATGATGCGGTAGGTATTGCCGAACGAGCCACCCTCGACCTTGATCACAAAGTCCTTCTCGTTGACGGCGCGCGGGCGGATGACAATACGCGGCTTGGCAACCTCGGCTGCGATGGCCGCAGCGCGCTCCGAATCCACGAGCTCGGCCAGAGCAAAGGAGAGCTCCCTCAGCCCGGCACGTGACACCGCGGAGACCTCGAACACGCGGTACCCACGAGCCTCGAGCTCGGGTCGGACCATGTCGGCCAGCTCGCGAGCCTCGGGCACATCCACCTTGTTGAGCGCAATGAGCTGGGGCCGCTCGAGCAAGGGCCGCTGGCCCTCGGGAACCGGGTAGGCGGCAAGCTCCGTGAGGATAACGTCGAGATCGGTGAGCGGGTCGCGACCCGGCTCGAGAGTCGCGCAGTCGAGCACGTGCAGGAGTGCCGAGCAGCGCTCGACGTGACGAAGGAACTCCAGGCCCAGACCCTTGCCCTCGCTCGCACCCTCGATGAGGCCCGGGACGTCGGCGATCGTGTATCGCGACTCGCCCGACTCGACAACACCCAGGTTGGGGTGGAGGGTCGTAAACGGGTAGTCGGCGATCTTGGGCTTGGCCGCGCTCATCGCCGCCACCAGGCTCGACTTGCCCGCGGACGGGAATCCCACCAGCGCAACGTCGGCCACCGTCTTGAGCTCGAGGCGAATGTCGCCCTCGAAGCCCTCAGTGCCCAGAAGAGCAAAACCGGGAGCCTTGCGCTTGGTGGTGGCGAGCGCCGCGTTGCCGAGGCCACCCTGCCCGCCCGGGGCCGCCACAAACCGCATGCCCGGCGCATCCATGTCGATGAGCTCGTTGCCATCGGCATCCTTGACGACCGTACCCACGGGCACGGCGAGCACCAGCTCCTGGCCGGAGGACCCGCTGCGGTGGTCACCCATGCCCGGCCCACCGCTGTCGGACTTGCGGTGCGGGGCGCGGTGGAAGCCCAGCAGCGTGGTGACCTGGGGGTCGCTCACAAGAACGATGTCGCCACCGTCACCGCCGTTGCCACCGTCAGGGCCGGCGAGCGGCTTGAACTTCTCACGACGCACGGACACACATCCGTTACCGCCGTGACCTGCCTTCAAGTGGAGTGTTACCTGGTCGACGAATGACGCCATGGCACTCCTCCTTCTGGTCTGGTGGGCTTGGTCTGGGGTGAACGGGATCGAGCGTGGTGTCTTAAACGGGAAAAGCGAGCCGAAGCTCGCTCCTCCGCAGAACTAGTGGAACTAGTTGGTAACGATGTTGACGACCTTGCGGCCGCCCTTCGCGCCGAACTCAACGGAGCCCGCGGCGAGAGCAAACAGGGTGTCGTCGCCACCACGGCCGACGTTGGCGCCGGGGTGGAAGTGGGTGCCACGCTGGCGGACGAGGATCTCGCCGGCGGAGACGACCTGACCGCCGAAACGCTTCACGCCGAGGCGCTGTGCGTTGGAGTCGCGGCCGTTGCGAGTGGAGCTAGCTCCCTTTTTGTGTGCCATTAGTGCTTCACTCCCTACGCGATGCTGGTGATCTTGAGACGGGTGAGCTCCTGGCGGTGGCCCTGGCGCTTCTTGTACCCGGTCTTGTTCTTGAACTTCTGGATGACGATCTTCGGGCCACGCTCGTTGCCGAGCACCTCAGCCTTGACCGAGATCTTCGCAAGCGCCTTCGCGTCGTGCGTGATCTTGTCGCCGTCAACGAACAGCACGGGAGCGAGCTCCACGGTGCCGCCCTGCTCGGCCGCGATACGGTCGAGAACGACGATCGAGCCGACCTCGACCTTCTCCTGACGCCCACCGGCGCGCACAACTGCGTAAACCACTTGGTTCCCTAACTATTGGAAGCTGTTGGTGCTCAGATGCGGGCTTGACCCAGCAGACACCAAGGGTCAACAATACCCGACTCGCGGCACTGCGGTCAAACGTCGATGAGGCCCTCGACGTGGAAGGTCGGGGGGTTCGCCTTGCGCCAGTGCCACAAGAGGATGCCGGCGAGCACAGCCAGCGGAAGCAGGCTGACAAACGTGCTCAGTGCACCTTGCAACGCCTGCGCGAGAATCGCGAGGATTCCCGGTCCATTGAAGGACAGGGACGGGAAGGAGTCGGCTAGCAACGGCCGATCTGCAACGATCGAAACGATGACATCCACGAGCACTTTCACGATGAAGTAGAGAGTGCTCGCCACCCCAGCCGCCAAAACCGTCCTCGTGATGACGTGCCCGAGCCCCAGCAACTCGGAGACGGGCGCGATGAACCAGAAGCTCAAGAAGAGGCCTGCTGAGATCGGCAATACGTAAACAAAAACGAACTCGGGGAAACCAGCCCACCAGTACGCAGCCACGTCGAGCTCAAGGCCGTACGAATACGCCAGACCGATGAGTCCGATTGCCTGGGCCAACAGATGGCCGATGATCATAAAGAGGGCCACGCCACCCGTCGTGACGGCGGCCGCGAGGACGCCGCGGGTGCGCAGCATCCGTTTCACCGTCTTCTCGGCGGTCGACACCATCTCGCCTCCTAGAATCGGCCCATGACCGTGCTCATCGACCAGCCCATCTGGCCCGCACATGACAATCTATGGGCGCACATCGTGAGCGACACGTCACTGGAGGAGCTTCACGAGTTCGCGGCAGCGGCGGGAATCCCCCGGCGGGGCTTTGACCGTGACCACTACGACGTGCCGGCACGCCTATGGGGCGATCTTGTGGCGTTGGGCGCGCAGCCGGTGGGGGTTCGTGAGTTCGTGCGACGGCTCGAGGCCAGTGGCCTCAGGGTGCCGCAGCGTGACCGGCACTAAACGAGCGCCTACCAGAGGAGCCCGAGGCCCTCGACGCTGCGCACGATAAGCCCCGATGAGATCTCCACGATCACCGTCGTGATGGTCGTCGAGCGAGGGTTGTGCGGGTACCCGTCAGACACGGCATCCTCGACCACGGGCACCACCTCGATCGCGACGTACTGGCCATTGGGCGAGACCGTGAAGTGCTCGATGCTGCCCGCCAGATTGGGGGTCTGATAGAGGATGCGCCCCTCGGTGCCATCGTCGACCGCGACCACAACGGCGAACTTGCCGTCCGTCGTCTGGAGTGCTGCCTTCTCGATGACCTCGCCGTTCGCCAACACCTCGACCTGGCCGAGGAAGGGCATCCCCCCGGAGATCAGCGACGGCTCAAACCGGGTGGTCGCCGCATCCGCAAGATTCACGAACACCCCACCGAGTCCATCCCGGGCGGTCAGCGTCGTGCCGTCCCGCGAGACACTCACGAGCTCCGTGAAGCGCCCCAGGGGCGTGGGGATGCTGCCCGGCGCCGAATCGACGACAAAAACGGTCTGCTCGATGCCCTGGACCACCAGCGAGGTGGTTCCGGGGATAAACCGCCAGTCGGTGACCGGAAGGGGGTCACCCCCGAGGTCGCCCACCGTCGACAGCTCACGTCCCGACTCGAGCGGGAGCAGCAGCACACGCCGGCCGCCCAGAACGTCGTTAGGGTCACGAACACTCGGGGTGAAGGTGAAGCCGACCACGGAACCCACGTCGGTGGCCGCGAGGTCGGTAATCGCGCCCTCCCCCGGCAACCGGATGCTCTCCACGGCCCCATCCGCGAGACTCACCAGCTCGAGCCGGTTGGTGTTGTCCACGTTCAGGGACGAGACCACCAGCACCTGGCCCGTAACCGCGAAGGACTCGATCCGCTCCCCCGTGAACACCACCCCGCGGTCGCTGCCCGTGAGGCCCGTGCTCACGATCTCGTCAACGCTCTCCCCACGGTCAAGGTAATAGAGCGTGGGTGAGGGCGTCGTAAAGGTGTACTCGATCGTCGACGGCTGCGGCAGCGACGTGCTGCGCACCCCTGCCACCTCGACGGCGTAGGTGGTGTTGTACAGCAGTGGCGCGGCGAACTGGATCGCGATCACGTCACCGGAGGTGGAGACCGACACGTCCATGGCCGGCGTGACGGTCACCTGATCCGGCGTGACCTCCTCGACAGCCTGGTTCACAAAAAGGCGCAGCTGCTGGTTGGGTTGCTCGATGGCCGACGCGGTGTCGAGCTGAGCATCCGCCAGCTTGGGGCCCTGGAGGTACCCCACAACGACCAGAACCCCACACAGCACCACAAGCACACCAACGAGCCACACGAACGCTCGTGTGAAGGTGCGGGAGTCTGCCTGCGGACTAGAAGAGGTATGGCTCACTGGGCTGCTCTGTTGGTGCGACCTGGGTCGGGTCGATGGCGAGGGGCTGCGTGCTCTCGGAACTCGGGTTGGCGGCAAACTCGCCCGTGACCTGGACCCAGTCGTCCACCTGGAACGTGGACGACCACCCGGGGTAGTAGACGGGAACACCCGCGGGCTGCGCGTCGACGGCGCAGCAGGTGACAAAAAACCGGGACACGTAAAAGACGTTCTCCGGGTCGTCGGAGTCCGGAGTGATGAATCCCACCACGTTGACGGGCTTGCCGTCGTAGAAGGCCAGGTCACTCGTTTGGCGCAGCAGCGAGGCCCAGTCGAGCACGGTGAACGCCTCGAAGGCAGCGGTTGGGGCGGATGCCGCCTCCGCGAGATCCGCGTCGCTTGCCCCGATTGCGCTGGAGTTGATGTCGCGCTGGTCCGCGGTCGCGGCCGAGAGGGTTGCGGGCGGCAGCACCACCATCGCCACCGCGAGCACCGCGGCGACACTGAGAGCCGCCACTCCCAGAGCCCGTGACAGGCGCGAGGGCGGAGCATCCTCGTCGTCGGGCCGGCTCGTGATCACACTCGCGACCACCAGCACGAGCGCGAGCCCCACCATCACCACCGTAAAGACGATGTAGCGGGGGTGGATGTAGAGGACCAGCTGGTTGGTTGCCGCGAGAACGATCGTCGCCACCACCGCGAGACCCACGAGCACCAGACCACGCCAGCGCTGAAGACTAGGCCACAACGTTGACCGCCAATCCGAGTGCCGCGCTCAGCAGGGCGACCACGACCGTCAGTTGCACGAGCGTGCGAGTCGTAAAGGTGGTGCGCATGATCGCGAGCATCTTCACGTCGATGATCGGACCAAACACCAGGAACGTGACGATCGAGCCGGGCAGGAACGTGCTGGCAAACGGCAGGATAAAAAAGGCGTCAACACTCGAGCACACGGCGATCACAAACGCGAGAACCATCATCGCGAGCACCGACCAGAGGGGGTTGCTGCCGAGAGAGACCAGCACCTCACGCGGCACCACAACTTGGATCGCGCCAGCAATCAGGGCGCCGATAAACAGGGCGGGCATAATTACGCTGGTCTCGCGAACGAAGATGTTGACACTCTTGGTCCAGCGAGGTTCGTGGCGGTGCTCCTCGCGGGCGCACTCGGCCGCGAAGCTGGGCGTGAGCAGTTCGTGCTGGCGTGGGTGCCGGCTGAACAGCCAGCCGACGATGTTCGCGATGGCGAGACCACCCAGGATACGAGCGACGAGGATGCCGTCGTCAAACCCAAAGGCGGCGTGCGTCGTGATGATGGTGACCGGGTTCACGATGGGAGCCGCCAGCAGGAACGTTATCGACTCGGGTACCGAAAAACCCTTCATCACGAGGCCCCGCGCGAGCGGCACGTTGCCACACTCGCACACGGGCAGCGCGATTCCGAACAGTGAGATGCAGAAGCGGCGCAGCACCGGCGTACGGGGCAGGTAACGCTGGAGCAGGTCATCCGGGAGCCACGCCTGCACGACGATCGAGAGCAGGATGCCGAGAATCACAAACGGCAGGGACTCGACGATCACGCTGAATGAGAGCGTGAGGACATCCTGAAGCTGGTTGGGCAGCGATACCCCACCCTCGGTCGTCAGGGCGCGCAGGGCAAGGAGCCCCGCGACCCCCAGGGTGCCCACCACCAGCCAGATGATGCGCCGACGGGTGGGGCGCTGCGCAGCAGTGTGGCTGTGCTGGTGATCGTGGGGGTGCATATGGCCGTGCTCACGCTCGGGAGTCTCGGTCTGCGTGCCCATCAGCGAAATCCTACGTGGTGGGGCTGTGGGCAGGGATCATCCTCTCCTCCACAGCCCTGACCAGCATTTTCTTATCCCCACCTCGAACATTTCTTCTAACCTTCGGGTAAACTGGGGCCATGCCCGTCACCCAGCTCCCACCCCTTCGAGCGTTCTCACGCTCCCAGGCCCAAGTGCTGCGTGACGACGAGCTGATCGCCGAGCAGCAAGCGTTCGCCGCCGCCCGCCGCCTCCTCGACGCGGGTGCCGCTGCGGTCGCCGCCGAGATCGCCCACCGCTCCCGCCGCGAACTCGGGCCCGACGGGCTGGCCCAGTCCCGCGGGATGCGCACCCCGGAGAACCTCGTCGCCCAGGTCACCGGCCTGAGCACTAGGGATGCCCGCACCCTTGTCACCGTCGGCACCCTCGTCGCCGACCCCGAGCCGTGGCTGGCCCCGGTCGCCGACGCCGTCACCACCGGCGGACTGTCGCTCGAGGGCGCCGGCGTGATCCGCGCCGGGCTGGGCGGTGGTGCGGGCGACACTGATCGGGTCGCGCCGGAGGAGCTCGCCGTCGCGGCCACGCGTCTGGTTGACGAGGCCCCGGGGCTGACCCTGGAGCAGCTGGCGCGCCGCGCCCGCGAGGCCCGCGCGACCCTCGACACCGCCGGGGTCCCCGCCCGCGAGGAGGAACTGCGCGAGCGCCGGTTCCTGACCCTCACCCCGTTGCCTGACGGCATGACCCGCGTCACCGGGCTCCTCGACCCGGAATCCGCCGCGATCATCAGCACCGCCCTCGACGCCATCAGCGCACCCCGCCGCGGCGGACCCCGCTTCGTCGACACCAGCACCACCACCAGCCCCACCGGTGCCCCTACCGATGCCGGGCCCACCGACGATGACGAGCGCACCATCCCCCAGGTCATGGTCGACGCCCTCGTCGATGCCATCACCCTCGCCACGATCGCCGACCGCACCGGCAACAGCACCCGCCTGTTCGGCCAACACCGCGTCGGGGTTCGCGTGCACGTCGCCCACCGCGACCTGGCCACCACAACCGGTTACGCCCACCTCGAGGGACAAACCACCCCCGTCTCCGTCACCACCGCCACCCGCATCGCCTGCAACGCCGGCCTGGTCCCCATCGTCATCGACGACACCGGCCAACCCCTCAACGTCGGCCGACAACAACGCTTCCACACCCCCGCCATGCGCATCGCCATGGCAGCCCGCGACGGCGGATGCATCATGCCCGACTGCGACCGACCACCCCACTGGTGCGAAGCCCACCACACCAACGAATGGCACAACGACCACGGCGACACCTCAGTCGAAGACGGGGTACTCCTCTGCCGACACCACCACCTCCTCGTCCACAACAAGGGATGGCGAATCACCCGGGACGGCACAACCTACTGGCTGATCAAACCCGACGGAACCCGCACCCGCCTCCACCACAACAACCCCATCACCAAAAGAATCCACCCCACCTAGGCGCACACAGGTCGAGTGCGGCACAGCCGCGTATCGAGACCAGGCACGCCCTCGCTACTCGGAGACAGGCTCCGCGGGGGCGCTAACCACCTGGCCGGCACTGCCCGCTCGACGAGACACTCGTCCGCGACCCTGGCCGGGCTGCTTCGGCTCGGGCAGGGCCTCGAGAACGGTCTCGAGGATCTGCTCGGCGTCGTGAGTCGAGATGGCTCGCTTCTGGCGCGGCTGCTTGGTCACCGGAATGTCCAGGATCGCAACGGGAAGCTCCGACGTCACCGGTTCCGGCTCAGATGCCTGAACGGGCTCGAGGGCGAACGCAGGGATGACCCCGGTGACGGCGGCAGGAGCATCCGTGCCCTCCGCCGGCGCGTCGTGGTGCACTGTGACCGAGGCGACCCGCGCGAGAGCATTGCGCACGTCCTCGGTGATCGCGTGGGTGCCCGCGCTGCCCACGCCGTTCTTTACACCGGACGAGGCTCCCCCGCCGTTGTTGCCGTTGCCGTTCGTGTTGCCGTTGCTTCCACCACCACGATTGCGGCGGCGACCACCACCCTGCTCGGGCTGGGGAGACTGGGTCTGCTGGCGGTGCTTGGTGACGGGGTCGTGGTGAACGATGATGCCGCGGCCGGCACAGACCTCACAGGACTCACTGAACGTCTCGAGAAGGCCCAGGCCCAGCTTCTTGCGGGTCATCTGCACCAGACCCAGCGAGGTGACCTCGGCGACCTGATGCTTGGTCCGGTCGCGGCTCAGGCACTCGACGAGGCGGCGGAGCACCAGATCACGGTTCGACTCGAGCACCATGTCGATGAAGTCGACGACGATGATGCCGCCGATGTCACGCAGGCGAAGCTGGCGAACGATCTCTTCCGCGGCCTCGAGGTTGTTTTTGGTGACGGTCTCCTCAAGGTTTCCGCCCGAGCCAACAAACTTGCCGGTGTTGACGTCGACGACCGTCATCGCCTCGGTGCGGTCGATGACCAACGAGCCACCGGACGGCAGCCAGACCTTGCGGTCGAGCGCCTTCTCGATCTGCTCCGAGACGCGGTACTCGTCGAACGAGTCGCCCGAACCCTCGTAGCTTCCGAGGCGGTCGAGAAGGTCGGGGGCGACCGAGCGCAGGTAGCCCTCGATGGTCTGGCGTGCGTCGTCACCCTCGATGACCAGCTTCTGGAAGTCCTCGTTGAAGACATCACGAATGATCTTGATCAGCAGGTCGGGCTCCGAGTGCAGCAGCGCCGGCGCGTTCTGCGTCTCGACCAGACGGCTGATCTCTGCCCACTGGTTGGTGAGGCGGTTCACGTCGAGCGTCAGCTGCTCCTCGGTGGCGCCCTCGGCAGCGGTGCGCACGATCACGCCCACGTTCTCAGGCAGCACGTCCTTGAGGATCTTCTTGAGGCGCGCGCGCTCGGTGTCAGGAAGCTTGCGGCTGATGCCCGACATGGAACCGTTGGGAACGTACACAAGGTAACGGCCCGGAAGCGACACCTGGCTCGTCAGACGAGCGCCCTTGTGCCCCACCGGGTCCTTCGTGACCTGCACGAGCACACGATCGCCCGGCTTCAGTGCAAGCTCGATACGGCGAGCCTGGTTCTTGCCCTCGCCCTCGGCTGCGGCCGCATCCCAGTCGACCTCACCGGAGTACAGCACGGCGTTGCGTCCACGACCAATGTCGACGAACGCCGCCTCCATGCTGGGCAGCACGTTCTGCACACGACCGAGGTACACGTTGCCGATGAGGCTGGCATCCTGCGCCTTGGCGACGTAGTGCTCAACGAGCACGCCGTCCTCGAGGACGGCAATCTGGATGCGCCCAAACTTGGAACGCACGACCATAACGCGATCAACACTCTCGCGGCGGGCGAGGAACTCGCTCTCCGTGACAACGGGGCGACGACGACCCGCGTCGCGGCCATCGCGGCGGCGCTGCTTCTTGGCCTCAAGACGGGTGGAACCCTTAACGCGCTGCGGCTCGGTGATGGGCTCGGGCTGCGGGCGCGGCTGGCGCACGCGCACGACGGTGTTCGGGGCGTCCTCGCCTGCGCGAGCATCCTCGCCACTGCGGCGGCGCGAACGGCGGCGCACGGTACCGGTCTCATCGCCGTCGCCGGCCTGCTGCGGACCGCGGTTCGTCACCGGCGGGAGCGGCGGAAGGTCGGGGGCCTGGAAGAGGAGGGATGTTGTGGAGCGCGCGACGAGCGGCGCTGCCGGCTCGTCGGTGGTCGAGTCGATGGACTCGCCGGGCTTCTGCCCGGTTGTGGCCTTCGTCGAACGCGAACGGGTCTTCTTCTCGGTTGCCGGAGCGTCGCCTGTCGGAGCGTCGCCTGCCGGAGCGTCGGGGGCCGGCGCGAGGTCATCCGTGGAGGATGCCGAAACGTGATCGGCGGCACTCTTGGCGGCGGGGCGACGACGAGCAGCGCGCGGGGCGTTGTCCGTGATCGGCTCCGCCGCGCGGTCCGCCGGGGAAGCCTCAGCGAGCGCAGCGACCTCGGGTGCTGCGGCCTCGGGCTGTGCTACCGCGGGAGCCGCGGCATCCGCCTTTCGACCGAACAGTCGAGACCGCTTCTTCGGGGTTTCGGTATTCGGGTTGCCGTCATGTGCTTCGTTGTCATTCACCATCGCTGGTGTACTCCTAGCCCGGGTGGGATGCCGCGCCCCCACCGGGTACTCTCTCGTGCGCTGGCACTGCCACCTGGGCGGTACCGCTACTAATCCTTCAGGTCACGCACCGGGCTCGTGGCTCGCGGTACGTCTCGTGCGCTGTCACCACACTGTTGTCACTATTCACGGAACTGGCTATCCGCCCTGCGCAGCGCTGCTGCATTCTTGGCCCGGTGACGCCGCAATGGCGGCTGCCCGGTAAAGCTGTATTGGTGTCGTTCCGAGCGCGGCCCGGGCGACTACCCCAAATTATCGCACGCATTCCTCAAAACAGGACTTTCGACCCAGCGGACGCCCCAGAGTCGCGTGCAATAATCCGACCATGACCGATGCCCTGCCCAAGCGCAGTCCTCTTTCGTTGGCCATTGTGTTGATCGTGACGGGCGCGATTGGGTGGTACTCATCGTTCGCTCTCACGCTCGACAAGTTCGCGGTTTTGCTGAATCCTGATGCAGACCTGGACTGCAACTTCAGCCTGATCGTGCAGTGTGGAAAGAACCTGCAGTCGTGGCAAGGGTCGGTTCTGGGGTTCCCGAACCCCATCCTGGGGCTCGCCGGGTTCGTCGCTCCGATCGCGGTGGGCGTCGCCATTCTGGCGGGCGCACAGTTCGCACGCTGGTTCTGGATCCTCTTTAACATCGGTGTGGCGGGCGCGTTCGGCTTCTGCATTTGGCTGATGACGCAGAGCATCTTCTCGCTCGGCACGCTGTGCCCGTGGTGCATGGTCGTGTGGGCCGTGACATACATCATGTTCTGGACCCTCACGCTCGACAACGCTCGAAGCGGCGTGTTTGGCGCCGGTCTCGTCAAGGCCGGCACGACGCTCTACGGCTGGGTGCCGCTCATCGTCTTCGCCTGCTACCTGATCGTCGCGATCATCGCGCAGGTGCGGCTCGACGTACTCGGGTACCTGTTCCTCTAGCGAGGAACCGGGCCACTAGAACCAGAGCGCAAGCTCGCGCGCGGCCGACTCGGGCGAGTCGCTGCCGTGAACGAGGTTCTGCTGCACCTTGGAACCCCAGTCACGGCCAAGGTCACCACGAATGGTGCCCGCCGCCGCGGTCGTCGGGTCTGTGGTGCCCGCGAGGGCGCGGAAGCCCTCGATTACGCGATTGCCGGCGAGACGAATGGCAACCACCGGGCCGGACTGCATAAATTCGACGAGCGGCTCGTAGAACGGCTTGCCCTGGTGCTCCTCGTAGTGGGCCGCCAGAAGGTCGAGATCGGCCTGGAGCATCCGAATGTCGACGAGCTGGTAGCCCTTCGCCTCGATGCGGCGCAGGATCTCGCCGGTCAGGTTGCGAGCAACACCATCGGGCTTGATCAGAACGAGAGTTTCTTCGACAGTCATGGGGTGTCCTCCAGTGGGGTGGTCTTGGCGCGGTCGAGTTGCCGGCCCTTGATAAAACAGAAGATCCAGATTCCGGCGAACGCGGCGCCGATTCCGAACATGATGGGGATGAGGAAGCCGGTCGCGATGAGCACGGCCTGAAGAACCCACCCGAGCCAGATTCCCCACGGGTACCGCACGAGTCGACCCGTTACAACGAGGGCGACGATCAGCGCCGCTCCGCCAACGAACGCCGGTACGGGTGGGAGAGCGCGCAGTCCAAACACCGTGAGCGTGACAAAGAACACAAGGAAGGCCTCGAGCACCAGCGCGATGCTGAGCAGTGACTCGGTCGCGGTGCGCTCGCGGCGCGGTCGGGGTGTAACCTCGCTCACTTCCACCCCTCGCTCTCACTCAGGGCAATCGCCTCGCCCACCAGTGTGATCGAACCGGTGACAACGACCGCACGGCGAGGTGCCTCGTCGGCCCACTCCCGTGCGCTTGCGACGGCGTCGGCGAAGGTTGGGAACTCCAGGGTGGGAATCCCGTCGGCGCCCTCACGAACCACATCCGCCAGCTCCTCCGCGCCGATCGCGCGGTCAGACTGCGACTGCGTCACATGGAAGCGGGATGCCACGGGCGCGAGCGCCGCGACGATGCCTGCCGCGTCCTTGTCCTGGAGGATGCCCAGAACCACAACAACCTCGTCGAACGTGAAGTACGCGCGCAGTGCCTCGGCGAGCGCGGCGGCCCCGTGAGGGTTGTGCGCGGCATCCACGAGGACGGTCGGTTCCTTGCCGATGAGCTGCAGTCGCCCCGGTGAGGTCGCCGTGGCGAGCCCCTCCGCGAGCACGTCGCCCACCAGCGCCTGACTCCCCTCGCCGAGGAACGACTCGACAGCGGCGATGGCCAGCGCCGCGTTGTGCCCCTGGTGCGTGCCGTACAGCGGCACAAACAGGTCGCGATAGGTGCCCGCGAGACCACGAACGGAGATGACCTGCCCGCCCACCGCGACCGTGGAGCTCTCCAGCGCGAAGGCGCCGCCCTCCACCTTCAGAGTCGACTCGGTGAGTTCGGCGGCGCGCTCCAGCTCGGCGATCGCATCGGGAACCTGCGTCGCGGAGACCACACTCGCGAGCGGCTTGATGATGCCGGACTTCGTGCGGGCGATCTGCTGGATGGTGGAGCCCAGGCGTTGGGTGTGGTCGAGAGCGATCGGCGCGAACACCGCCACCTGGCCGTCTGCGACGTTGGTCGAGTCCCACTCGCCGCCCATGCCCACCTCGACGACCGCCACGTCGACCGGGGCGTCCGCGAACGCGGCAAACGCAAGAACCGTGAACGCCTCGAAGTACGTGAGCGCCTCCTCGCCGTTCTCGATGAGTTCGGCATCCACCAGCTGGAGGTAGGGGCGGATGTCGGCCCAGTTCGCCGCGAAATCGCGGTTCGAAATGGGCTCGCCATCAATCACGATGCGCTCGTTGGGGCGAACCAGGTGAGGACTGGTGACGAGGCCCGTGCGGAGGCCGTAGGCGCGCAGGATTGACTCGATCATGCGACTCGTGGATGTCTTGCCGTTCGTGCCCGTCACGTGAATTACGGGGTAACTGCGCTGCGGGTCACCCAGCAGCTCAACGGCACGCCGGGTGGGCTGCAGGCGAGGTTGTGGCGCGGCCTCCCCTATGCGGGCGAGAAGCTCCTCGTAGGCGCGGTCGGCGTCCTCGAGAAACTCCGAGTCGTCGTACTCGTACTCATCAGACATCCACTGCTCCCGACTTCACGACGTCGATGACCAGTACACCAGTGTTCGCGTACTGACCGGTAGCGACGGTCGTGCGGAATGCGCCCGCCGTGCCACTCAGGGCGGCGCTCGCCTCCGGGTCGGCGGAGGACTCGAAGGCGAACTGGGTCGCGAGCGTCTCTCCTGCAATTACGTCGCCGAAGGCCACCAGCGCCTCGACATCCGACGCGCTCTCACTCGTGACCACCAGTTCGATGCGATCACTCACGTCGAGACCGGCCGCCTTGCGGGTGTCTTGGATGGCGCGAATCACGTCGCGTGCGAGACCCTCGGCCTCGAGCTCCGGGGTCGTGACGGTGTCGAGGATGACAAATCCGCCACTCTTCAGGAATGCGATCGCACTGGCCGGGTCGGCCGCCTCCAGCGCCATGTCGTACTCGCCCGGAAGAAGCTCGACGCCTGCCACCACAACCGTCTCGCCGTCGACGGACCAGTCCCCCGCCTTGGCGGCCTGAATCAGCTGCTGGACCTGCTTGCCGACCCGAGGTCCGAGCGCACGAGCGTTCACCGAGAGTCGGCGGGTGATGCCAAAGGACTCCAGTGATCCGGCCTCGAGGGTCTCGAACGTGACCGACTTGAGGTTGAGCTCGTCACGCAGGATTCCGTCGGCGCCCTCGAAGTAGTCCGCGTCTGCGACCACGGTCATGCCCGAGAGCGGCAGACGAACCCGAAGACCGCGGGTCTTGCGCAACGCCAACCCGGCGGACGCGACCTCGCGCAACACGTCCATCTGGTGCACAAGGGCGTGCTCCTCGGGAAACAGGCTCGCGTCGGGCCAGTCGGTCAGGTGCACGCTGCGACCACCGGTGAGCCCACGCCAGATCTCCTCCGAGATCAGCGGGATGAGTGGGGCTGCGACCCGCGTGACCGTCTCGAGGATCGTGTACAGGGTGTCGAAGGCCTGCGTGCCGGCACCGTCCCAGAACCGGTCACGGCTGCGGCGGACGTACCAGTTGGTGAGAACGTCCCCGAAGTCGCGCAGCTTCTCGGCTGCCAGCGGGCTGTCGAGCCCCTCGAGGTCGGCGGTGACCGCCTCGATCAGCTCGCGAGTCTTCGCGAGGATGTACCGGTCGAGCAGATTCGTCGAGTCGGTGCGCCACTGCGCGGTGTAGTCGGAGGCGTTCGCGTAGAGAGTGAAGAAGTAGTACGTGCTCCACAGCGGCAGCAGGAACTGGCGAACGCCCTCGCGGATGCCCTCCTCCGTGACGATGAGGTTGCCACCACGGATGACCGAGCTCGACATCAGGAACCAGCGCATGGCATCCGCGCCGTCGCGATCAAAGACCTCGGAGACGTCCGGGTAGTTGCGCAGCGACTTCGACATCTTCTGGCCGTCGCTGCCCAACACGATGCCGTGACTGATGACGTTCTTGAAGGCGGGGCGGTCGAAGAGTGCCGTCGAGAGCACGTGCAGCGTGTAGAACCAGCCACGCGTCTGCCCGATGTACTCGACGATGAAGTCAGCCGGGTTGTGGCTGTCGAACCACTCCTGGTTCTCGAACGGGTAGTGCACCTGGGCGAACGGCATCGAACCCGAGTCGAACCAGACGTCGAGAACGTCGGGGATACGACGCATCGTGGACTGGCCCGTGGGGTCGTCGGGGTTGGGGCGCGTGAGCTCGTCGATGTACGGACGGTGCAGATCGGCAGGTCGCACGCCAAAGTCCGCCTCGAGCTCGTCGAGCGAGCCGTACACGTCGATGCGTGGGTACTCGGGGTTATCGCTCTTCCAGACCGGGATGGGGCTGCCCCAGTAGCGGTTGCGGCTGATCGACCAGTCGCGAGCGCCAGCCACCCACTTGCCAAACTGGCCGTCCTTGACGTTCTCCGGAACCCAGTTGATCTCCTGGTTGAGCTCGCCCATCCTGTCGCGGAACTCCGGCACCCGAACAAACCAGCTCGAGACGGCCTTGTAGATGAGCGGGTTGCGGCACCGCCAGCAGTGGGGGTACGAGTGCTCGTAGCTGGCGACGCGGAACAGTCGGCCCTCGGCGCGCAGCTTCTGGGTGAGTGGCTTGTTGGCCTCGAAGACCTGCAAGCCTGCGACATCCTCGATGAGGGGCAGGAACTTGCCCCCGTCATCGACCGACAGGATCACGGGGATGCCGGCGGCAGCACACGCAACCTGGTCGTCTTCACCATAAGCGGGAGCCTGGTGAACTACTCCCGTTCCCTCGCCGGTCGCAACGTAGTCGGCGACGAGGATCTGCCACGCGTTCTCGGTTCCCCACTCCTCGGTGTCGGCGAAGTAGTCCCACAGGCGCACGTAGCGCACGCCCTCGAGTTCGCGGCCGGAGACAGTGCGGATGACGGCGGCCGAGGCATCCGCTGCGGACTCGTACCCGAGCTCCTTGGCGTACGCCCCCACGGTGTCGGAGGCAAGGAGGTACTCGGCCGCGCCGTCCACGAGGGGGCCACTCGGCACAACCGCGTACGCGATGTCGGGGCCCACGGCCAGCGCGAGATTGGTGGGCAGGGTCCACGGGGTGGTCGTCCACGCGAGGGCGTTAACCCCCGTGAGTCCGAGCGACTCGGCCTTGGCCCCGTCAAGCGGGAACGTGACCGTGACCGACTGGTCCTGGCGCATCTTGTAGACGTCGTCGTCCATCCGCAGCTCGTGGTTCGAGAGTGGGGTCTGGTCGCGCCAGCAGTAGGGCAACACCCGGTAGCCCTCGTACGCCAGGCCCTTGTCGTGAAGCCGCTTGAAGGCCCAGATCACACTCTCCATAAAGGTGATGTCGAGGGTCTTGTAGTCGTTGTCGAAGTCGACCCAGCGGGCCTGGCGCGTGACGTACTCCTGCCACTCCTTCGTGTAGCGGAGCACGGACTCGCGCGCCGCCTCGTTGAAGGCCGCGATACCCATCTCTTCGATCTGGCTCTTGTCGGTGATACCGAGCTGGCGCTCGGCCTCGAGCTCGGCGGGGAGGCCGTGGGTGTCCCATCCGAAGCGGCGATGCACCTGCTTGCCCCGCATGGTTTGGAACCGCGGGAAGAGGTCCTTCGCATACCCCGTGAGGAGGTGGCCGTAGTGCGGAAGCCCGTTGGCGAACGGCGGGCCGTCGTAGAAGACCCACTCGGGGGCGCCCTCACGCTGGTCGATCGAAGCCTGGAAGGTGGCATCCTGCTTCCACGTCTCGAGCACACGCAGCTCGATCTGGGGGAACCGCGGCGAGGGGGCGACGCCGTCGTCCGGGCTGTTGAGGGGGTAAGCCATGGTCTCTCCTGTGTGCTGTCTCTCACACGAGGACGACCTCTCGGCCGCGGTACCACCCCGCTTGCCGGGATCGAGAATTCGATCACCGACCACTCAACGCCGCTGTGACGGGCTTACCCGTTCGGTTCTACTGGGCACACACGAGGACGTGCCGTTCTTCCGAAGGCTCCCCGGTGATGGCCGGATCGATGCCTGTGAAGAAGATTCTAGCCGATGCGCTTGCGCGACCTTGCGACGAGCCCGTTGAGGAGTGCGGCCCCACGCAATGCGTCATCGACCGTCACGACCAGAGTCTTGCCATCGGTGCGCGTGACCTCGATTGCCTCGCCCGCTCGCAGCACAATCCCGGTGCGTCGGCCACCAGCCATGCGGATGCCCCATCCACCAAAATCACGCAGGGGGGTGATGTCTGCGACCGCCGCACCCTCGATCTCCGACAGCGGGTACTGGTAGTTCGGAGCGCCCAGCGCGGATCGCGCGGCAAAGCCGTTCTCGTCGATGCGGATCGTCCAGAACAGCGTCGAACTCACGGCGAGGGCCAGAAGGGCAACGATCCCCACCCACACCAGCAGGTTCACCAGGGGCGCACTCGCCCAGATGATCGCGGCTCCCGCGGTGATCGCGAGGGCGAGCCCGGCGATGATCAGCACACCGGCGGTGCGCCCGGGCTCGAGTCGCTGCATCCACACGACACGCTCGGTGTCCGTGAGGGCAATTGCCGGGGCGGAGGACGGGTCGGCTGCCACGGGCCGTCGATGGCGAGGCAGGGCAAACCACGCACCAACACCCGCGAGCAGGCCAGCACCGAGGCTGCCCGCGAGCAACGGGAGAATCGACGGCGCATCCGCGGCATCCTCGAGTCCACGCTGCGCGAGGACCGAACCCGCGCCGATGCCCGCGAGCACCACCGCGAGGTAGGGCCCCACCGCGAGGATTCCACGTTGTGCGACAGAGATACCGTGCTCGCGCACTCCGGCCCGAACGACGGCAAACGCGAATCCCGCGTAGACCACGGCCAGCAGCGGCAGGACGGCCGTGATCCAGGCGGGGCCAAATCCGTCCGGCTCTCCCGTGATGCCCCAGTGGATGGCGATCGGGTCGGGCAGCTCGGGGAGCACCATAATGACCGCAATGGTGCCCGCCAGCCCGACGAGAGCCGGCAAGATCACCCCCACCAGGATCATCCGAATGTGTTCCGACCGGGTCATGTCCATGCCTCCCTGATGAGATCTGATAGCGCACTCGGTGTGAGCTCAAGGCGTTTGGCTTCGCTGACGAGCCGGCCGATGTCGGCCAAAAGTTGCTCGTAGTCGCGGGTCCGTTCCGTCACGACGGCGCCGCGCCCCCGCCGAAGCTCGATAAATCCCTCGTCACGAAGCACCTGGTAGGCGCGAAGCACGGTGTGGAGGTTGATATCGAGGGATTGTGCGAGGTCACGAGCCGTCGGCAACCGTTCGCCCGACACCACCGACCCCGAGAGGATCGCGTTCCGGATGCTCGCCACAAGCTGTTCGAATAGTGGCTGTGGCGCTGCCGGATCGATGGTGAGCAACATAAACACAGTCTATTGTTCTATGTTGATTAGAACAACTTGTGCCGCGGTCATCCATGAGAGTCCTCTCACGAATGCTCCGATTGTGCCCGAACCCCGCAAGTATGGGCAGGTGCGAAAAGGAACGGTAGCCGCTGTGGGGGCCGCAGCAACCGGCGTGCTGCTGCTCGGCTTCGGTGTCGCGCTCGCGAGTGCGCTCGTGCCGACCAACAGCACAAGCGTCGTCTCGGAGGTCGAGCCCATCGTGGTGCGCGACACCCCCACGCCGAGTGCCAGCCCGACGCCTACACCCACGCCAACACCCACGCAGTCCCCCTCCGGCCCGGTTCCGGTGGTGCCACAGCCGCCCGCCTACGTCGACGACCACGGTGGCGATGACGACGATGACGATGACGATGACGACGATGACAACAACATCGACGGCAACGGCAATGGCAACGACGACAACAGTGGATCCGGCAGTGGGAATGACGACGGTGACGACTCCGACGACTGACCCGTTCCCCGACCGCACCGAGGCCGTGAGGATGCTCGCCGCGGAGGTCGACTGGACGGTGCTGGATATCCGGCTGGCGAGCCTTGACGCTCGGGGCGACACGTTCGTGACGGGGCACGTGGTCGAGGTCATCGACACGGACGGCATTCCGGCGCAGCACACCGTGTACCTTGACGTGGCCTCCGACAACCCGGGAACGGTCACCCTCGAAAGCCTCGATGGTGACCGACTCGCCGCGTGGTTGTATCCCGCAGATCCCGCGCTTCCCGCACTCGCCCCGTCGGTATACCCGGGAACCGCCGCGGTGTTGCTTGAGCGATTGGGCATCGACACAACCGGGCTGTCCGTTGCCGTACTCGCCTACCG
The DNA here is from genome assembly GCA_965279605.1 of Rhodoglobus sp. Classification (GTDB taxonomy): domain Bacteria; phylum Actinomycetota; class Actinomycetes; order Actinomycetales; family Microbacteriaceae; genus Rhodoglobus. The sequence goes on along the minus strand of CBDIIE010000017.1, from coordinate 91,241 downwards.
CCCGGGCAAACGAGCAGTTGTTCGCGCGACCACCACATCCCGCACCCTGTTCCTGAAGATCGTCCGGCCAGACAAGGTTGATGCGCTTCGCGAGCGCCACGAGGCATGGGCCGCCCACGGAATCCCGGTGCCTCGGGTCGCCGCGTGGGCACCGGAGGGGCTCCTCGCCCTCGACCCGCTGCCCGGCATCGAAAGCATCGGGATGCTGGAGCACGTGGCGGATCCGTACGCCCTGGTTGCCACAATCAGCACGCTCAGTGATCACATCGCCCAGGTGCCGTCCACTCGTCGTGCCCGTGCGTCGCTGGTGACACGGCTCGACTGGTACCGGACGCGCCTTACCCAACTCGCTCCGGATTCGAGTGGGGGAATCACCGAGACCTGCGACGCGATCGCGCGAGTGTGGAGCGAAAGCGCTCCGCTGCCCGAGCGTGTGACCATCCACGGCGACCTTCACCTCGGGCAGCTATTTGTGACACCCGAGCAGCCCACGACCATCGTGGGTGTTCTCGACATCGACACCGCGGGCCTCGGTGATCCCGCTGACGACGCCGCCGCACTCGTCGCGCACCTGATCACATCCGCTGACCTCATGGATCGGTTGGGGCGCACGGGCCAGGCCGCGCGTGCACGCCAGACCGCCGAGACCTTCCACGCCGAATGGTCACGCCCGAATGACCCTGGCTTTGCAGGGCGGTCGCGAGCGATCGCGGCGACGCACCTTCTGGGTCACGCCTTGTCGGGCTCCCTCGAGGCCGAGCGGTCGCTGGCGTTGGCCCGCGCCATGGTTCTCGATGAGAGACCTCTCATCCCCGTGTCCCCGCCCTCTCATTCCTGACTCCGAGCATGGATGCAGGCCGCAGGGAGCGGCCACTGGGAGGACTGGACACATGGAAAACACAAAGAAGTGGGTCGTCGTCGGCGCCGCATCCGCACTTGGCGTGAGCCTCGTCGCGGCAAGCGCGCTCGGGGCCGCAAGCGCGATGAATCTCACCAACTCAGTGGGCACCCCGGCCGGCGTGGACAGCGTGAGCAACCGCGTTGTGACCGATGTGCCTCGGTTTGTGGGATCCCCCGCATCTCTGGACGACAACAGCTCCAGCGACAACGGTTCCACCGACGACAGCACCACCGGCACGGACGAGAACAGCTCGAATGGCACGACCTCGGGATCGACCAACACCTCCGGATCCGCGAACACGTCCGGCTCCGCGAACACGTCCGGCTCGACCACAACCGCTGCCGGAGTCGACACGTCATCGAGCGGCACGACCCCTCCGACGCCCGCGACGCCCGCAAGCCCCGTGACCCCGCCGAGCGCGGTGACGCCGGCCAGCCCCGTCACGCCCCCGAGCCCCATCTCCGCGAGCTCCAGCAACTAGGACAACACAAGAAATGCCCGGGCCGTCGCGGTCCGGGCATTTTTGTATGGGCCATACGGTGTCGAGCCGAGCTACCGGAGCCGGTATCCCATGCCACGCACCGTCTCGATGCGGTCGGCGCCAAACTTCGAACGCAGGTACCGCACGTACACGTCGACGACATTGGAGCCCGGGTCGAAGTCGAACCCCCACACCCGACTGAGCAACTGTTCGCGGCTCAACACCTGGTCGGGATGGCGCAGGAACTCCTCCGCGAGCGCAAACTCGCGAGCCGAGAGATCGACAGTCACGCCGCCGACAGTTGCCCGCCGCGTGAGCATGTCGAGGGTGAGGCCGTCGTGGCTGAGCGTCGTGGAGGCGACGGCACCGGCATCCCGAAGGCGCACGCGGACGCGTGCGAGCAGTTCGTCGAATCGGAAGGGTTTCGGGATGTAGTCGTTTGCGCCGCCGTCCAGGCCCGCGACGGTGTCGCCCACGCCAGTGCGCGCCGTGAGCATAATCACCGGGATGGTCGCATCAACCGCACGAATACGCGCGAGCACCTCGAAGCCGTCCATCCCGGGGAGCCCCACGTCCAGAAGCACGAGGTCGTGCGAGCCGGATCGAGCGTGCTCGAGCGCGGCGGGACCGGTGGTCGCCACCGTCACCGTGTAGCCCGCCGCGCGCAGCCCCTTGCTGACAAATAGGGCGATACGCTCCTCGTCCTCGGCTACCAGGATTGTGCTCACTGCGACTCCGTCATCTCAGTAATGGTTGCCTCCGGGGCAGAGAAGTGCAGGGCAGACGCGACGGGCAGCACGAGGGCAAACCGAGAGCCACCTGGCCCCGAGTCCAGGGACACGTGCCCCCCGTGCGCCTCCGCGATGGCCGCGACGATCGGCAAGCCCAGACCCGACCCGCGGATACCACGACCGGCATCCACCCGACCGAACCGCTCGAAGATGCGCTCGCGAGCCTCCTCGGGAATACCGGGACCCCGGTCGTGGACCCACAGTTCGACGACCCCGTCGCCGGGGGTGCTGCCGATCTCGATGCGGGTGCCTCGCGGCGAGTACTTGCTGGCGTTATCGATCAGCTGGAGCCACGCCTGGGTGACACGGTTCGCATCGGCCCGGGTGGTCACGTGTGCGGTCTCCCCCAGCACCCACTCGTGGCCCGAGAGCCCACTCGCCTTCGCAAAAACCTCGCGCGTGAGATCACCGGCATCGATCAGCTCGAGCACGAGGGTCGAGCCGTGGGCCTGCGCGAGAAGTTCGATGTCGTCCACGAGCGAGGCCATCCGATCGAGCTCGTCGATCGCGAGCGCACGCGTCGACTCCACCTCTCCGACGTTCGTCGGGTCGAGGAGCTCGAGGTGCCCTCGAACGATCGTGATCGGAGTCTTGAGCTCATGTCTCACGTCCTCCAGAAGTTGCCGCTGCGCAGCCACCGAGGTATCGAGGCGTTCGAGCATGTCGTTGACCGTCGCCGTGAGTTCGGAGACGTCATCACGCCCGGCGACCGGAATGCGCTCGTGGAGGTCACTCACCGTGATGCGAGAGGCGGCGGCGCGCAACTGCCTGATCGGGCGCAGGAGTCGACCGGCTACAAACCATCCCACCAAGCCGATCACGACGAGGGCGGCGGTCGCAACGAGCGCGTAGATGGTGAACGAGGAGGTCACCTCCGCCAGCTCGCCGGAGACGTCGACCGCGGTGACGTAGACCGCACTTTCGGTGCTACCGGCGATCTCGATGGGCGTCGCGATGTAGCGCAGCGCTCCCAGCGAGGACACCGCGGTGCCGATCACCACCTGACCGCCCGCCGTCTCGCCCACAACACGGTCGACAAAACCCGGGACGTCCTCGAGATGGAAATCGATAGCGACGCCCGGCACAAATGTGGCAACACCGTCGACGATGCCCAACGAGCTTTCAAGACGCCCAGGAATCACTCGCGCAAGGACGCCTTCGAGCGCCTCGCTCGACGAGGGAAACGTGGGAGGGGCAACAACCGGTGTAACGGTCTCGTCGCCCGCGGTCGACGTCGGGACTCCGGTCACGACAAAACGTGCGGACTCGACACGGGACAGAAGACGCTGGTCAATCTCGGTGAGCGTGCGTTCGCGCTGCAGGAGAAAGGCGGAACCACCGGCCACGAGCATCCCCAGCGCGGTCACGAGAAGAATCGAGGCGAGGATGCGCGAGCGCACCGACCACCGCGGCATCGAGAACCGCGAGCCGTCCGCCATTGCTCCAGTATGACGACGGAAGCGCCGCGTGGGGCACTCCATGAGAGCTCTCTCACCTGCGGGGAATGTTTGGGGATGCCCCTAGGCTTGACTACTTGTGACCATCACCGATAGTGGCAAAGCGCCAACCACATCGCCCTCCTCGGTCCGGACCTCCCGCAGGGTTGTCTGGGCATCGTTCGTCGGGACTGCTCTCGAGTCCTACGACTTCTACGTGTTCGCCTACTTCGCCGCTTTTTTTGTTGGGCCACTCTTCTTTGAGCCCCTCGGCGTGGTGGGAGGCGCGTTTGCCGGCTTCCTGTCGATCGCGATCGCCTTTGTGGTGCGACCGATTGGCGCGATCATCTTTGGGCACCTGGGCGACCGTCTCGGCCGTCGTGGCACCCTCATCGTCACCATCACGCTCATGGGCGTGGCGACCGGTCTGATCGGCGTGCTGCCGACCTACGACTCGGTGGGCTGGTTTGCCGCGGTGCTTCTGGTGCTCTTGCGTGTGGCGCAGGGACTCTCGCTCGGCGGCGAGTGGGGTGGAGCAATCCTCTTGGCCACCGAGCACTCCGAGGACAGCAAGCGTGGCTTCTACGCCGCGATCCCCCAGCTTGGCTCGCCCGTGGGCTCGATCCTCTCCGCGACGCTATTCATCGTGATGACGCTCTCGGTCAGCGTCGAGGACATGGCGGCCTGGGGGTGGCGCATCCCGTTCCTCACGGCGATCCCTCTCCTTCTGGTGTCGCTCTATCTCCGCTGGTCGATCGACGAGACCCCCGTCTTCAAGAAGATCGAGGAGGAGGGCCTGCGCCCGCGGCTCCCGCTTCTTGCCGTGTTCCGAGCCCAGCCCGTCGCACTCCTTGTCGCGGTCGGTGCTGCGATCCTCGGTATTGGGTCGTACTCGCTCATGAACACCTACACGATCAACTACGGCACAACCGCCCTCGGCTTCAGCTTTCAGGATCTTCTGGTTGCGACCACGATTGGTGGCCTGCTGCAGCTCGTGACGATCCCGCTGTTTGGGGCGTGGGCGAACCGGATTGGGTCGGCTCGTGTTGTCGCGATCGGCGCGGTGGGCACCTTGATCGTGACCTTCCCGATGTACTTCCTGCTGCAGTTTGCGACGTTCCCGATTCTGGTGGCGACGATGATCATCGGCGGAATCCTCCCCACCCTCAGCTGGGCGGGACTCGGCGGACTGATGAACGACCTGTTCGAGCATCGTTTTGCTTACTCCGCCCTGTCGTTCTCGTACGCGATCGCCGCGACCCTCACCGCATTTGTGCCGACGGTGACGCTGCTGCTCGCCCAGGCGACGGACACCGCGTGGTGGCATCCGGGCATCGTGCTCGCGCTGCTGTCGATCATCACGCTCGTCTCGGCCATCGCTGCATCCCGGATGCCTCGCCCGGCCCGCTGAGCCCGTTTCGAATGTTGTTGTCTCGGTCGGGGGCAGCCCCCTAGGCTGTCCTCGTCCGGGGCAGGTCCCGGGTCCGCACACAGCACGGGGACACCATGAGCGACGACACACCCACCCAGCGCATCGACCAGCCCGGGGAAGACGCACCCACCGAGCTTCTGCCGCAGTCTCCCGCGGAGTCGCCCGCGGCAGAATCCGAGTCTGAGGGCAAGTCCAAGCGCACGATCCTGATCCTCTCGATCGTCGGCGGAGTGTTGCTGCTCGCCTTGATTGTGCTGATCGTGGTCCTGTTGACGCGCGGGGGCAGCCCCACGCCAGTGCCCACCGGCTCGCCCACTCCCACCCCGACGGCGACGACACCGACCCCCACGCCGACCCCTACTCCCACTCCGACCCCTACTCCCACGCCAACCCCGACTCCGACACCGACCCCCACGCCTCCACCGCCCGCGCCCATCTCGTCGTTTACCGCCTCCACCACCGAGGTCGACTGCCTGAGCGTGTCGTCCGTTCCCGTCACCTTCAGCTGGGCCGCGACTGGCCAGACGCTGTGGTTCGGCGTCGGTACGGACAACGCCAAGGACGCTCCGTACGCGGAGTTCCCGCTCAACTACACGATGGACTTCGACTACCAGTGCGGACAGCCGGACGGGCAGCAGAAATACACCATCACGGTCCAGGCGAGCGATGGCACTCTCACGAGCAAAACGATCGTGATCCTAGAGAACGACTAGGCGCGGACTCCCCTGAGTCGACCCGGCCGGAACGGCAGCCACGGCGCCCGGTACTCCAGGGTTGTGCCGTGATCGTGGTCGACGACAAGGGTCGCGCGACCCCACGTCACACCCCGCACGTGGAGGTACACCCCCACCGTGGTGGGGCCCTTCGCGGGCACCTGCCACGTCCCGGTGCCCCACTGCGTGGGCTGACCCCGGCCCTCGATCACAATCGTGGGCCGAACGCCGAGCCACGGTCCGCGCCACAGCGTGATCGTCAGGCGTCGGGTGTGTGGTGTGGGCTGCGTCGGCACGTCCCCAGACTAGATCGGCACGGACGGTAGAATCGACGCACCAACACACTCAGGCACCTCATCGCCGTTCGCGGCGACACAGACTCGGTGCCGCATACATCGAACCGGAGTACCCCATGTCGACCATCCCCGAGCGCCCTGCCCTCGAAGGCCTTGAAGACAAGTGGGGAGCCGCGTGGGAGTCGCGCGGCACGTACCGGTTCGATCGGGGCGCTGCGAGCGCCGCGGTGGCGGCCGGGACCGGCAGTGTCTTCTCCGTCGACACCCCCCCGCCGACGGCATCCGGCAGCCTTCACATCGGCCATGTGTTCAGCTACACCCACATGGACCTCGTGACGCGGTTCCAGCGGATGCGCGGCAAGCACATCTTCTACCCGATGGGCTGGGACGACAACGGCCTGCCCACGGAACGCCGTGTGCAGAACTACTACGGCGTGCGGTGTGACCCGACCCTCCCCTACGACCCGCAGTTCACCCCACCGCAGGAGGGTGGCGAGGGCTCGAGCGGCAAGGCAGCCGACCAGCTCCCCATCTCGCGTCGCAACTTTATTGAGCTATGCGAGCGCCTGACCGAGGAGGACGAGAAGCAGTTCGAGGATCTCTGGCGCCAGCTGGGCTTGAGCGTCGACTGGTCGCTGACCTACCGCACGATTGGAGCCGAGGCTCAGGCCACCGCGCAGCGCGCGTTCCTGCGCAACCTGGCCCGTGGCGAGGCTTACCAGGCCGACGCGCCCACCCTCTGGGACATCACGTTCCGCACGGCGGTTGCCCAGGCGGAACTCGAGGACAAGGAACAACCCGCCGCGTACCACCGTGTCGCGTTCCACCGCACCGACGGCACTGGTGACATCGAGATCGAGACCACCCGCCCGGAGCTTCTTCCGGCGTGTGTTGCCCTCGTCGCGCATCCCGACGACGAGCGCTACAAGCCATTTTTTGGCACCACCGTGACGACCCCGCTGTTTGGCGTCGAGGTGCCGGTTGTTGCTCACCACCTCGCGCAGCAGGACAAGGGATCGGGCATCGCCATGATCTGCACGTTCGGCGACGTGACCGATGTCGTGTGGTGGCGCGAGCTCGACCTGCCCAACCGCACGATCATCGGGGCCGACGGCCGCATCATTGCCGAAGCGCCCGAAGCAATCACCACGGAGACGGCACAGGCCCACTACGCGGAGCTCGCGGGCAAGACGGTGTTCAGCGCGAAGGCACGAGTTGTCGAACTGCTTCGCGAGTCCGGCGAACTCATTGGTGACCCCAAGCCCATCACCCACGCAGTGAAGTTCTTCGAGAAGGGCGACAAGCCGCTCGAGATCATCTCGACCAGGCAGTGGTACATCACCAACGGCGCACGCGACGAGGCCCTCCGCTCGCGGCTCGTCGACGCGGGCAAGGAAATCGTGTTCACGCCCGACCACATGCGGGTGCGCTACGAGAACTGGGTCGGTGGCCTCACGGGTGACTGGCTGATCTCACGCCAGCGCTTTTTTGGAGTTCCCATTCCCGTCTGGTACGAGCTCGACGAGAACGGCGAGAAGGGCGCGGTGATCGTTCCCACCGAGGATGCACTGCCCATCGACCCGTCGTCGGATGTTCCGGCCGGCTACACCGAGGCCGACCGTGGAACCAGGTTTGTGGGCGAGCTCGACATCATGGACACGTGGGCGACCTCCTCGCTCACGCCCCAAATCGCTGGCGGCTGGGTGACCGATCCCGAACTGTTTGACCTCGTGTTCCCGTACTCCCTGCGCAGCCAGGGGCAGGACATCATTCGCACGTGGCTGTTCTCGACGGTGCTGCGGGCCGAGCTTGAGCACGGAAGCATCCCGTGGAAAAACGCCGGGATCTCGGGCTTTATCGTCGACCCGGACCGCAAGAAGATGTCGAAGTCGAAGGGCAACGTCGTGACTCCCAAGGGGATGCTCGACGAGCACGGCTCGGACGCCGTGCGGTACTGGGCTGCCTCGAGCCGCCTCGGAACCGACGCCGCCTTTGATCCGCAGAACCCGAAGCAGATCAAGATCGGGCGGCGGCTCGCGATCAAGGTGCTCAACGCCGCGAAGTTCGTGTACTCGTTCCCCGAGGCAACGGGCGCGGTCAGTGAGCCACTCGATACCGACATGCTCGCCGAGCTCGCCGCGGTTGTCCGGACGGCGACCGAGGCACTCGAGAGCTTCGATCACGCACGCGCCCTCGAGACGGCGGAGCAGTTCTTCTGGACCTTCTGCGACGACTACCTCGAGCTGGTCAAGGAACGCGCCTACGGCGCAAGCACGCCCGAGGGTCAGGCCAGCGCCGCGACGGCCCTGCGCACGGCCATTGACGTGATGCTGCGCCTGTTCGCGCCTTACCTGCCGTTTGCAACTGAGGAGGTCTGGAGCTGGACCCACGAGGGTTCGGTGCACGAGGCCTCGTGGCCCACCGGCGATGAGCTGGGCGAGGTGGGCGCGCCCACCGGGCTGCTGCCCGCCGTGAGCGCCGCCCTCATCGGCATCCGTCGGGCGAAGACCGACGCCAAGGCATCGCAGAAGACCGACGTGGTCTCGGCCACAATCACAGGCCCTGCGCTGCTTGCGGCGGGCATCCCGGATCTGAAGGCCGTCGGGCGCATCGCCGACGTCCAGTTCGTGGAGGCCGAGGAGATCGAGGTTCGCGACATCGTGCTCGCCGAGGTCGCGGAGTGATTCGTGACATCGCGCCGGGCGACCGTGACGCGTGGCGCGAGTTGTTTCGCGCTTATGGGGTGTTCTACGAGACGGACTTCTCCGACGAGCAGCTCGACTGGGTGTGGAGCCTCCTGACAACTGCCGGTTCCGGGGTGGATGCCCTCGTGGCCGAGGACAACGGACGTGTCGTCGGATTCGCCCACTACCGCTCGCACCCCGACACGTTCTCCCGAGGCCGCGACTGGTTCTTGGACGACCTGTACGTTGACCCGGATTCCCGCGGTGCCGGGCACGCGACCGCACTCATCGGGGCAATCACCGCGCGCGCTCAGGCCAGCGGACCAGCAGGAACCCTGCGCTGGATCACCGCCGAGGACAACACCCGTGCACAACGGGTGTACGACCGACTGGCCACCAAAACGACGTGGGTCACCTACGAGAAGAGGCTCTGATGCAGCTCGGCACCCGATGGAACGTGGGCGAGGAACCGCCGGCCCGGCTGTCGCCGGAGTTTGTCGCGGCCGTTCGCGCCGTGGAGGCGGAACTCGCCGGAGTCGACACCAGCCAGTGGCGCTGGACCCTGACCTGGCTCGAGGGTCGGCCCGTCGCCGAGCTTGATGACGGCACGATCATCCGCGTCGACTACGACGGCGCGGTTACCGTCAGCGAGCCCGAGTAGCCCCTCACCCGGCGACCACTTCACGCAGACCGACCCCGGCATCCCGATAGTCAGTCTGCACAGGAGGTGGCGCTAGGACGCCGGGTGCGTGTGATCAGGATGGCCGGGGTCGGGGTTTGTGCGAGGCGCCGAGTTAGCGCACTCGAGCGGCGCGCAACGCCGCCTCGTGCTCGCGCCGCACAACATCGACGTGCTGGGCGCGGAGCCGCTCGTGCGCCTCGTGGCTGAGGGCCGCGCGGTCGGCCCGGCGCCGCGCCCACAGGAGCGTCGCCATGCTGGCCCGCATGACCAGTCGATCAATTCCGTGAGCTCGAGGGCGACGGGAGGCCGAGTAGCCGAGCGTTGCAGTCATGGGATTCACCTCTTCTCGTCAGTGACGTTACGGTTAACCACCGACAGCGTCGGCGGGAGTTTCCGCGCCCCCGATAACCGGGAACGCGTTGAAATGGATCTGGACGGGACGCGAACCGGGTTCGTCGCGACCGAGCAACGGCTCGATGTTTTGTGTGCTCCACGCATCCCACTTGTCGACGAGTTCGGCGAGTTCCTCGCGGGTGAGGCGAAGGTTAATGGTCGCCAGCCCACTGGCCATCACCCAGTCCAGACCCACCTCTTCGGGTCCACGGAGAGCAAAATCCTGGAGCAAGGTTGACCGGGTCTGCTCCCACTGGCGCATCACCAGCGCGCTCGCAGAGCGGCCCGCCTCGCTGTCGATGATGCCCTCGGGCGTGAGTTGGATACCCCCAGGAACACGCTCCCACCAGCGTTCCCGGCCGGAACCACGCCCCTCGACCTCACGCACAAAACCGTGGCGTTCGAGCTGGCGAAGGTGGTAGCTCGTCGCACCGCTGGACTCCCCCAGGCGCTCCGCCAGTCCGCTGGCCGTAAAGGCGCCGTGGACCGAAAGGGTGTCCAGGATCTGGACACGCAGAGGATGCGCGAGCGCCTTGAGGCTGTCAAGGTCGAGCTTGCGCTGCGTGCGGTCCGGCTGGTCGTTCATGGTGCAAAGGTATCATTGCAAAGCTTTCTTTGCAACATTCTCTTTGCAAAGCTTACTTTGCATTCCGGGATCAGTCAGGCGCGGGCGACGATCTCCCCGTGGGGCATGGCCAGCCAGCCGTCCTCGTCGTCGGCCCACTGCCGCCACGCGCGACTGATGGCCTCGAGCTCGGACTGCGTCGCGAAGCCCTTGCCCACCGCGTCAGCCGCAAACGCGGACTGCAGCACACGCGCCTCCCACATGCTCCCCCACCACTGACGATCCGTCTCATCGGAGAAGTTCCAGAGGGATGCCGTGGTTACCACGTCGTCGAACCCTGCGGTGCGGGCCCACGCCTTCAAGCGGCGCCCGGCGTCGGGTTCGCCACCGTTCGAGCGGTGGACACGCTCGTACAGCGCGAGCCACGCGTCGAGCCCGGGCACAAGCGGAAACCAGAACGTTCCGGCGTAGTCGACGTCGCGCGCCGCGACGACGCCACCCGGCTTGGCGACACGACGCATCTCACGAAGCACCGCGACCGGGTCGGCCACGTGCTGGAGCGTCTGGTGGGCGTGAACGATGTCGAACGTGTTGTCGTCGAACGGGAGCGCGTAGGCATCCCCCACCACAAACTCGAGGTTGTCGCGTGCGAAGTCGCCGGAGGCCTTGGCGATGACCTCGGCCGCGGCATCCAGTCCCACAACACGACCCGGGGCAAGCCGGTCGGCGAACTCCACGGTGATGGTGCCCGGCCCACATCCCAGGTCCAGAAGCGACAGTCCCGGGTCAAGCTGCGGCGCCAGATACGCCGCTGAGTTCTCGATCGTGCGCCAGGTATGGGACTTCAGAACACTCGCGTGATGACCATGGGTGTATTTCTCGACCATGGGTCGAGACTAGTCAGCTTGCCAGTCGCTCGCGGCGCCGCTCGGCCTGCGCGGCGGGGTCCGGCACCGGCACGGATGCGACGAGGGCGCGGGTGTACGTCTCGCGTGGCGAGCCCAGCACCTCGCCTCGCGGGCCGGACTCGACAAGCTCGCCCCGCTGCATCACCGCAACCCGATCGCACAGCGTGTCGACGACGGCGAGGTCGTGGCTGATAAACAGACAGGCGAATCCCAGCGAAGACTGCAGCTCGCGGAACACATCGAGAACACGCGCCTGAACCGACACGTCGAGCGCGCTGGTGGGCTCGTCGGCGATCAGGAGCTTCGGCTCCAGCGCCACGGCACGGGCGATCGAGACTCGCTGGCGCTGACCACCCGAGAGCTCATGCCCGTACCGCGAGAACCAGTCCCCGGAGAGACCCACGGATTCGAGGAGGGCGGCCGCGCGGTCGGTGAGTTCTGACCCCCGCAGCCCCAGAATGACCCGCAGCGGTTCCGTGACGGTTTGCTCGACCGTGTATCGCGGGTTGAGCGAGGCCGTGGGGTTCTGGAAGACCACACCCACCGACCGCCGCATCAGCTGCCGCTCGGCACCCGACGCGCGGGCAACGTCGATGCCGTTGACCCTCACCGTCCCGGAGGTAATCGGCGCCAAGCCAATCGCACAGCGTCCGACCGTGGTCTTGCCCGAGCCGGACTCACCCACGAGGGCGAGGATCTCCGACGGCCCGACCGTCAGGCTCACCGAGTTGACCGCACGGAATGTCCCGCGCAGCCGAGAGCGGTAGTCGACCACCAGGTCGGTGACCTCCAGGACCGGCGCGACGGCGTCATCCGAGGCAGGCGCGTCCGCTCGCTCGCCCAGACGAGGCACGGCGGCAAGCAACTCGCGCGTATAGGCGACCTGGGGCCGCTCGAAGAGCTCGTGTACCTCGTTGGTCTCCACGATCTCGCCCTGCCGCATCACGACGACGCGGTCGGCAAGGTCGGCGACAACACCCATGTCGTGGGTGATCAACAGGATGCTGGTGGAGAGGCGCTGGCGGAGGCGGCGCAGCACCTCAAGAATCTCGGCCTGCACCGTCACGTCCAGTGCGGTCGTGGGCTCGTCGGCGATCAAGAGTTCGGGCTCGCTCGCCAAGGCCATCGCGATCATGACCCGCTGGCACTGGCCGCCGCTGAGTTGGTGCGGGTAGTACCCCAGTCGCGACTCCGGGCTCGGAATTTCGACCTGGCGGAGAAGCTCGATCGCACGTTCCCTGCGCGCCGCCCGGCTCAGCGAGGGGTCCTGCTGACGCACCGCCTCCATGAGTTGGAAGCCGATGGAGAACACCGGGTTCAACGCGCCCTGCGGATCCTGGAAGACCATCGCCACCCGGCGGCCCCGGATCCCGCGCAACGCGTCGTCATCCAGCCCAAGAAGTTCCTGGTCGCCCAGACGGATGCTCCCACCCACGGTCGCCGTGCGGGGCAGCAACCCCAGCACCGCCATCGCGGTAGCGCTCTTGCCCGAGCCAGACTCCCCGACCAGCGCGACGACCTCGCTCTGGTGCACCTCCAGCGAGACCCCTCTCACGGCCCGCGAGGTGGTTCCGTCGACGGTGAAGTCGATGGTGAGTCCGGAGATGGTCAGCAGGGGTGTGGTCATGGTCTCTCGCTAGGTCTCGGATGTTGCCGCGTCGCGTTCGGCCTTGGCGGCTTCCCAGTCGACGAGCATCTTGCGGTGATACGAGATCACCCAGGTCATGTAGTCGCGCCCGTTGATCAGGCGCTGGCGCGCGTTGCCCTCGGTGATGCCCAGCTCAAGACCCCGTTCCATCAGATCGCGCTGCTTCTCGAGGAACCGGCGCTCGCCGGCCAGCCAACCACCCCACACGTCGTTCTCCATGCGGAAGTAGTGGCTCCGATCGCCGGGGACTGCGTGCCTGCGCGCCCAGCCCGATTCGACGAGCCGCCGTGTGGTCATCGAGACCGACCCGGCGCTCGCGTTGAGCACCTCGGCGAGTTCGGCCGACGAGATGTAGGGCTGATTCATCACGAGGAGGTATCCCAGGATGCGGCCCTCCATGCGAGGGGAACCTCCCGACTCCCAGAACAGGCCAAAATCCTCGGCGAATGCCCGGCGAGCACGCTCCTTCTCGTCGACGGTCGTGTCCGTCTCCCCTGCGTTGGACGACATGACTACCCCGATCGATGAGCTTTCAGATGTTTCTGAAGACTCAGCATAGAGGAGGGTTCGAGCGTTGCTCATGGCGTCGTTCCGGCGGGTTCTGGCTCGTCGTAGGGCAGCACGAGGGGCCACATGGTCATGCCCCCACCCCCGTGAATAGCGACGACGGAGTCACCGTCAAACTCGTACCGAAGGTCCTCGCCGATCGATCCGAAACCGCTGCCCTTCACAAACCGCAGGGCGTCAGACTCGGTCGGCTCGAGCACATCCACCGACGCCATCGGGGCGGGAGCACCCGGGTGGATGGTGACAATTCGCTCGCCGAGTTGCACCACATCCATCACGCCCCACATGTTCGCGAAACGGCCCGTAAGGCGGGACGCATCAAAGGCTCCCGCGCTGAGCGGCTTTTCCGCGGCGTAATCGAGGATCGAGAGCACTCCCTGGGCGATCTCGCTCGCGGGACCGTCGACGGAGTTCGTCAGCACCGAGATCACCAGCCCGGTACGGGGGTCGAGGATGCTCCGGGTGATGTGCCCGGGGTACCCGCCGGAGTGCCCAATCACCTCGTGCTCGCCGACCTTCTCCGCGATCATCCCCAGGCCGTAGTGGGCCGCCGCCGGGTCGTCCGGGTCCGACACCCACTCGCGACGCTGCTGCAGCCGCTTGCTGTCATCACTGAGCAGCCGCTCGTCGCCTAGGGCGTGTGCGGCGAAGTACCCGACGAGGTCTTCCGCGGTCGAGTAGAACCCCGTGGCGGCGGCCATCGCGTGGGTATCAACGTGATCAACCCGCACGCGAGTTCGCGACGTGTGGAGGCCCGTGTGGGCCGCCGCGTACTCCTGCTCACGCGCGGGATTCCACTCCGGGCCGGTGTTGGCCAGACCGAGGCGCGCGCAGATCTCGTCGGACACGTACTGGTTGTATGACCGCCCGGATGCGGCTGCCACGATCATCCCCAGGAGGGAGTAGCCAATGTTGGTGTACTTGAACTTCTCGTTGCGCTCGAGCACCTTGCCCTCGTTCAGGAGAATGCCCACGAGCTCGTCCTCGTCGGGGAAGGGTCGAGAGTGCTGCCAGTAGTCGCCGTCCAGGCCATCCCGGATGATGCCCGCCGAGTGACCCAGGAGATCGCGCACCGTCACCTCCTCGAGGTCGCTGCCCCGCAGGGCCGGAACGTAATCGGATGCGGCATCGTCCAGTCGTAGGGCGCGCGACTGCGCGAGCTGCAGGATTGCCGTGGCCGTGAAGGTCTTGGAGTGTGACGCGACTCGGAACAGGTGGCGGGAAGTCAGGGGCTCACCAGTCTCGATGTTGGCGACGCCGAACGCGCCCGACAGCTGAAGTGTGCCGTCAAACTGCACGGCGAACTGAACCCCCGGGGTTCGGGTCACCCAGGCTCGGTGCTGGATCCACGAGCTCACGTAGGGCAAGGCAGCGGTGAGGCTGGCCAGCTGGTCCGGAGTGTAGGGCTTGGAGTCGTTCACGATGAAAGGGCTTCCTGGTTAGGTGTTGCGGCGAGGATCGAGGGCGGCCCGCAGTGAATCGCCGAGCACGATGACACTGAGGACGGTGACGGCGAGAAAAATCGACGGGAACAGCAACAGGTGCGGCGCGAGTTGGAATTTCGACTGCGCGCTGGCGAGTTGGAGACCCCACGAGATCGCGGGCGACTCAAGCCCAATGCCGAGGTAGGTGAGCGTGGACTCGGAGACGATGACCGAGCCGATCATGATCGTGGCAACCACCACCACGGGAGCGATGGCGTTAGGCAGGATGTAGCGCACGATGACGCGCCAGGAGCTGAGCCCCATCGTGCGCGCCGCGAGCACGTACTCAGACTGCCCGACGCTACGAACGGAGCTCCGCACGAGTCGCGCCAAGAGTGGCCAGGAGAACAGAGCCAGCACCATCGACACGGTCACCACGGTGCGCTGATTGACGCTGTTGAGCACCACGATCGCACCGAGCAAAAACGGGAAGCCGAGAAACACGTCGGTAAGACGCGAGATCACACTGTCCGCCCAGCCGCCGCGGGTGCCCGCGATCACGCCGAGCACGACCGCTACAAGCAAGGACAGAACGGTCGTGAGCACACCGACGGCAATCGAGGACTGCGTGCCGTAGATGACGTTCGCGTAGACGTCACACCCCTGCACGTCGAATCCGAACGGATGCCCGGGCTCTGGCCCATCGATGCTGCGCGACAGGTCACACACACGCGGGTCACCGTTGCCGAACAGCCCGGCGAACACGGCCGGGAACATCGCGATAAGGATGAGCACCGACAGCGCGACCACCGGGATGATCACGCTCGGTCGGCGGAGCACTCGCAGCCACATCCCGCGGCCGGATCGAGCAGGGGTCGCTGTGTCGAACAGGGCGTCAGTCATGGCGGATCCTCGGGTCGAGGGCTGCATGCAGGAGGTCGACGAGCACACTCGTCAGAAGGAAGACCAGGATGAGCGCGGTCGAGATACCCACGACCGTGGGCCCCTCGTGCGCCCGGATGGCACTAAAGAGCAGGTTGCCAATGCCGGGGAGGTTAAAGATGCCCTCCACAACAACGGCACCACCCAACAAGTAGCCCAGGTCGGTCGCGAGGAACGTTACCGCCGGGATCGCCGAGTTGCGCAGCACGTGCACGCCGACGACTCGCCGCGAACTCAAGCCCTTGGCCCTGGCGGTTCGCACGTAGTCGGCACCGAGGTTCTCGATCACGGAGGATCGCATCAGGCGAGACACCACGGCGAGCCCGTACAGGGCGATTACGGCGGCGGGCAGAATGTACGCGATGGGCCAGCCCGCCTTGTCTCCGGCCACGGGCAGGATTCCCCACCGCACGCCAAACAGCAACTGTGCGGACACCCCCACCACAAACACCGGGATCGCGGTCGCGAGGATTGTCGACACGAGGATGGTGCGGTCGATCCACGTGTTCTGCTTGAGCGCCGCGACGAGGCCGAGCCCCAGCCCCACCACAATCTCGATCGCCCAGGCGCTCAGCGCGAGGATGAGAGTCACGGGCCAGGCGCGTGCGATCTGGGCACCCACGGGGCGGCCCGAGAAGTCCGTGCCGAAGTCACCCGCGAAGAGTCCCGTGATGTAGCGGAAGTACTGGACCGGGAGCGGATCATCCAGATGGTAGGCGGCTCGCAGGGTCGCGATTGTCGCTTCACCGATCGGCCGTTCGCCCGCGAGCGCTCGGATCGGGTCGCCGGGAAGCGCGAACACCATGGCATAGATCACGAAGGTGACCCCAAAAAAGACAATCACCAGCTCGAGGATTTCGCCCGCCGATAACCCTGCCCACTAGTTGCTCCCCGTCAGCCCGTGGAAGGCCGCGGCGAGGATCGCCCCGTACTTGCACGCCCACTAGTCGGTCGATGGGGATGACCTCCGCCTGCGTCGCTTCCGCCGCCTCGGTCTGCCACCGCGCGTAGAGGGTCTCGAGTTGTGTCGCGAGACGCCGCAGAGGCGCGGGCGCGACACCCGCGACGGGACTCCGCCTCGAGCGCGCGGAGAAGCAACCCCCCGTAGCGCAGGCGGAAGCAGTGCACGAGGTCCTCGCATCCGAAGCGCTCGGCCACGGTCGCGTCGCGCTCGGCACCGGGTTCGGCGGCCCGCGCGCGGTCAACCGCGCCGATCTCGGCCAGCATCGGCACAAACACGCGCGATGCCGTGAGGAACGGCGATTGAATCGACAGGTGCTCCTGCGCCTCGGCGAGAATAGCGCCGAGTACCTCCCGAGGCCTCCACGAGCTGGGCACTCGTGCGTGTCAGGAGCGAGCGGTACGTCTCGCCCGCCGGCGACACATCGTCGGAGGTCGGGGTGCGACCCAGTAGGGCAGCTCGGCGACAAGTGACAGTGTTCCGTATCGCTCGGCGTATTCGCTTGAGCTCGACCCGCCCACCATCGTCGTGGGGTCGAGGCCCAGGGACTCGAGGTAGTCGTAGGCCTGACTGATCGAGCCGGTGCCGAAGATCGCCGGCGCGTAGGTCTCCAGGAAAGGCGACTCGGGCTCGCCCGTGTCGAGTGGAAGGCCCAGGCGCCGCGGGAATCGTGTGAAGAAGGTCGTGAAGCGCGGGAACGGGTCGCGAGAGGTAGTAGTAGGACCCCACCCATCTCGCCGTTGTGCAGGGCCACGTACAGGTCGGGCTTCACGCGGTCGATCTCGCGCGCGAGTGCCTGGGTCTCCGGCATCATGCGGTCGAAGTAGGCGTTTTTGTACGAGGTTGGGAACGTCCACTCGACCTGCTGGTCGGGCTCGGGACGGTAAAACCTACGCGCATAGAAGTTGCGGTCCTGCGGTGCCGGGTACCAGCCCTCGTTGAGCCGCGCGCCATCCGGGTCGATGCAGGGAATCACGTGCCATGTTCCGCTCGAGGCCTCGAGCAGCGCCGGGTCCGCGATGAGCTGCTCGAGCAGGTGCAGGGCGGTGAGGAAACCGATCGGCTCGTTGGGATGCACGCCGCCCACCACAAGGTAGGAGCGCTCACCCGAGCCGATCGAGTAACCCGGGATGGACTCGCCGCGACGGCTGGTGCCGACCCGACGTGTGGTGACCAGGCCCGGGTTCTCGTCCGCAATCCGAGCGAACGAGGCGAGCAGGTCATCCACGGAGGGGAAGCCCTCGGCGGCGGGCACCCGCCGGACCCGCCGGAGGATGTCCTCCGACGAGCCCGGCGCGGTACCCACCGGCGGGGTGGTGCTGAATGTCACGATCGGACGAACCTCAGTCGGCCAGGACGATCTTCGACAGGACCGGGCTACCCGACACTGCCGGAAGCTCGAGCACCCGCTCCGAGGTCACGTAGTTGTACGTGTTGGAGAAGGTCGGCACGGTCGGGAAGTCCCCAAGCACGTACTCCTGGACGGCCGCGTAGCCCTCGTAGGAGTCGTCGAGCGTCTGGGATGCGTCGGCTGCGAGCAGGAGCTCGTCGACCTCGGGCGAGCTGTAGCCGGTGCACAGGTAGCATCCGCCGCCCTCGGTGAACAGCGCACGGAGGGTGCTCTGCTGGCTGGGGTAGAGCGCGCCCCAGTGACCGAAATGGGGACCGGCGACCGTGTGGTCGACCAGCGACTGCCAGTACTCGGCCCAGTCCGTCGTCGGCGACGCGACGGCGTCGATTCCGAGGTTCTGGCGAATCTGGTTGGCGTAGGCCTCGAAGAGCTCGTCGAGTCCGGACCCGCCCGGGTACACGATGGTCATGGTTCCCTCAAAGCCGCCCGCCTCGACGAGTTTGGCCTGCGCGGCCTCGACGTCGAACTCGCACAGCTCGGCACAGATGCCGGCGGGGTCACCGTTCATGTTCGGCGAGGTGAGCGAGTTGGCCGGGGCATACAGGCCACCGTAGATCGCCTCGTTGATGGCCTCGCGGTCGATGGCCATCGAGATGGCCTGGCGCAGCTCCTTGTTCTGCCACTTCTCGTCCCACAGCGGGAATCCGATGTAGTCGACACCCGGTGCCTGCAGCGAGTAGACGTGGTCATCCCCGAAGTCGCTGATGGCGCTGGTCATCTTGGCGGTCGGAAGGTAGAGAACGTCCGCGTTGCCCGCGAGCACGTCGGTGTAGGCAGTCAGGTTGTCCGTGTAGGGGCGGAACGTGATGCCGGCGATCGTCGGCGCGGGGCCGGCGTAGTCCTCGTAGGCGGTCACCGTGTACTCCTCGGTGTCCTCCCAGGCCTCGGTCATCTCGAACGGGCCGTTGCCGATGGGCTTGCGGTCGTAAGCCTCGAGGTCGTCGTAGGCCTCCTCGGGCATCGGGTAGAACGCCGTCTGGGCTCCCGTGAGCTGGAGCGGGAACTGGCTGTCAGGTCCGACGAGCTCGACCGTGAAGGTCAGGTCGTCGATGACGGTCAGTCCCGACATGGCCTCCGTGGTCGGCTCACCCTCGGCGGGGTTGAGGTCGGAGTAGCCCACGATCGAGGCCAACTCCCAGCTGTTCTCCCACGCGTTGGGGCCGTAGGCAACAAAGTTCCACGCGTCGACGTAGGTCTGCGCGGTGACCGGGTCACCGTTGTGGAAGGTCCAGCCGTCCTTGAGGGTGATCGTCCACGTGGTGGCGTCATCACTCTCGACGGATTCGGCCGCGAGCATCGAGGTGTTGCCCTCGGCATCAAGATCGACCAGCGGCGAGAAGACACTCATCACCTGGTCGAAGGCCACGGTCTGTCGACCGGGAGTGAGGTGGTCGGGTTCACCACCGGCAAAGATCAGGATGTCGGAGCTCGCGTCGGAGTCCGTCCCGCTTGCGGCACAGGCCGTGAGGCCAAGCAGCGCGACCGCCGCGATGGCGATGGCGCGGGTTGATCGGGGGAATTGCATGGGGCCTCCCTTGGCCAACGGACGTGCCGCGGCCGTCGTTGGATCGGGGTCTGCCAGTCGGCATCCCCGTGGTGCTAGTCACACCATACGAGGGGCTAGACCCTTGAAGTTCTCGAAGTTTCAATATGCAATGAATCTTTTACCACCACGAAATTTGCGTGCAACAAACGACGTCGACCCACGACAAAGCCTCACGAACCGTGCCAGAACGCCCCCGTAGGCTTGGGGTATGAGCAACCCGTTCTTCGAACCCAGCACCCTCCCCTACGGCATGCCGCCCTTCGCGGACATTCGCGACGAGCACTATCTGCCCGCGTTCGAGAAGGGCATGGCCGACCAAATCGACGAGATCGCCGCGATCACTCGCACGCGGGACATGCCGACGTTCGAGAACACGATGATTCCCCTCGAGAAGAGTGGCCAGACTCTCGAGCGCGTCGCGACCGTCTTCTACAACAAGGCGTCCGCCGACAGCACCGACTTCACCAACGAGCTCGAGGAGCAGATCGCTCCGCTGCTCGCCGCCCACTCGGATGCGATCAAGCTCGACTCGCAGCTGTACTGGCGCATCAAGACCCTTCACGACCAGCTCGACGACCTGGGCCTCGACGCCGAGTCGCGGTACCTCGTCGAGCGGTACTACATCGAGTTCACTGTCGCGGGTGCGGGCCTCGAGCCAAACGAGAAGGAGAAGCTCAAGGAGTACAACCAGCGCCTCTCCACCCTTACCACCAAGTTCGAGAAGAACCTGCTGGCCGACACCAACGACCTCGCCGTGGTGATCGACGATGTCGCGGAGCTGGATGGCCTCGAGCCCGGCGAGATCTCGGCCGCCGCTGAGGCCGCCAAGGAACGTGGGCTTGAGGGCAAATACCTCATCACGCTCGTCCTGCCCACGGGTCACCCGTTCCTGTCGTCGCTGACGAACCGCGAGGTGCGGGAACGTGTTATGACGGCATCGCGCCAGCGTGGCATCCGCGGTGGTGACTGGGACAACCGCGAGATTGTGCTCGAAATCACGCGACTGCGTGCCGAGCGCGCCCAGCTCCTGGGCTTCGAGTCCCACGCGGCGTGGGTCACCGCGGACGAGACCGCCAAGAACCCGGGCAACGTCGCGGCCATGCTGAATCGCCTCGCGGTGCCCGCCGCGCGCAACGCCCGCGAGGAGCAGGCCGACCTCGAGAAGCAGGCCGGCCAGCCGATCGCCGCTCACGACTGGGCGTTTTACAGCGAGAAGGTCCGACAGGCCAAGTACGACGTCGACGAGGTCGCCATGCGCCCCTACTTCGAGGCCGAGCGGGTTCTGAAGGACGGTGTCTTTTTCGCCGCAACGAAGCTCTACGGCATCACGTTCACCGAGCGGCCCGACATCGTCGCATACCACCCGGACGTGCGGGTCTTCGAGGTGCACAACGAAGACGGCTCCCCCGTGGGCCTGTACACGCTCGACCTCTACACGCGCGACTCGAAGCGTGGCGGCGCGTGGATGAACTCGCTCATCTCGCAATCGGCGTTGCTCGAGCATCCCGTGGTCGTGACCAACAACCTCAACGTGCCCAAGCCCGCCGCGGGCGAGCCCACGTTGTTGACGTACGACGAGGTCAACACCTTCTTCCACGAGTTCGGCCACGCTCTTCACGGCTTGTTCGCGCGTGTGACCTACCCGAAGTTCGCCGGAACCAACACGTACCGTGACTTCGTCGAGTTCCCGAGCCAGGTGAACGAGATGTGGATGCTCTGGCCCGAGGTCTTGGCCAACTACGCGATCCACCACCAGACCGGGGAACCCATGCCCCAGGAGTTCGTGGACAAGATCCAGGCCTCGTCGGCGTTCAACGAGGGATTTGCCACGAGCGAGTACCTGGCCGCGGCCCTTCTCGACCAGGCATGGCACGCCCTTCCCGCCGGCACGGTCGTGGAGGATGTCGCGAGCTTCGAGCGGGACGCCCTCGCTGCCGCGGGCCTCGACAACCCCGCCGTGCCCACGCGCTACTCGAGCACCTACTTCGCCCACACGTTCTCGGGCGGCTACGACGCGGGCTACTACTCCTACATCTGGAGCGAGGTGCTCGACGCGGACACCGTCGAGTGGTTCAAGGAGAACGGCGGTCTCACCCGCGAGAACGGCGACCGCTTCCGTCAGCGCCTGCTGGGCGTGGGCGGCTCGAAGGATCCGCTGGAGGCGTTCCGCGACTTCCGTGGTCGTGACGCCGACATCCAGCCACTCCTCGACCGACGCGGACTGAACTAGGGCGCGAGGGTCGCGATGCTGCGCAGCGTCGCGACCTTCGTCTCCACGTCGGGCCCCTGAGGGACAACAATCACCTCGTCGGCCCCGGTCAGCGCCATGATCGACCCGATGCGATCCCGCACGAACTCGGGGTCGCCGATCGCCTGTTGAGCGTTGCGCTGCGCCACCCAGGCGCGCTCAGCATCGGTCCACGGGTGTGCCTCGGCTTGCGCGAGGGTCGGGATTCGCCCCGGCCGCGCTCCCTGCATGATCGACAGCATCAGCAGCGAGTTCGGCAGCGAGAGCCGCTCGGCCTGGGCGGCATCCTCGGCGACAATGGCGGCGACCGAGACCATGGAGCGTGGTTCGCGGAGCACCACCGACGGGGTGAAGTTCTGCCGGTAGGCCTCGAATGCGAGGCGGGTGGTGTCACCGCCAGCGAAGTGGTGGGCGAACGCGAACGGGAGGCCCATCATCCCCGCGAGGCGGGCGCTGAAGTCGCTCGAACCCAGAAGCCAGAGTTCCGGCGAGTCACCCAGGCCGGGCACCGCAATGGCACGGGACCCGATGCCGTTCTCGAGCGGTGGGATGGTGCCAAACCACGCAAGCAACTCGATCACCTGGTTGGGGAAATCTGCCTCGGTCTCGGTCACCGAGCGACGAAGGACCGACGCGGTGAGGCCATCCGTTCCCGGGGCGCGACCGAGGCCAAGGTCAATTCGATCACCATGCAGCGCGACGAGGGTACCGAACTGCTCGGCCACCACCAGCGACGAGTGGTTGGGCAGCATTACCCCGCCGGATCCGACCCTGATGGTTGAGGTGGCGGCGGCAATTGCCCCGATCAGAACCGCGGGCGACGAACTGGCGACCGCGGGCATCCCGTGGTGTTCGGCAACCCAGAACCGCCGGTAGCCGAGTCGTTCCGCCTCCTGGGCAGTGCTGATCGCCTGGGCGAGCGCGTCAGAGTGGCTCGACCCCTCGTAGACGGACGCCAGATCAAGGACGGAAAGCGGAACGGTCATGCCCGGGCCAACGCCCCCGGTCACCACATCATTCCGCGGGAGGGGCGGGGTGGGGTGACTCGAGGGAGAGATGATCGGATATCGTCAGAGCAATCTCCGCGATGTCAATCGCGCCTTGCGCCGCGTCAACCACGAGCGTGAACTTCAGGTCTTGTGACATCAGCAGGTCGAGTCCGTTGATATTCAGGAACGCGACCGTGAGAACCCAGGCCAGCCGCCTGTTCCCGTCTGCAAGCGAGTGGTTTCGGGCAAGCGACGACAGCAATGCTGCCGCCTTCAGTTCGATGCTGGGATAGGCGTCAACGCCCGAGAAGTTCGCCGCTGGTCGCGCGAACGCGGAGTACAGTAGTCCCTCGTCACGAATGTGAAAACCCAGGCGGGACGCCACCGCGAGCGCCTGCTCGGGGTCGATAAAAACGGTCACGCGTCCTCGAGGCGGGCGAGCAGCTCCGCGTCACGCACGATCGTGCGCTCAACGCTGGCCATCACTCGCTCCCGCTTCAACTCCGCCACAACCATTTCTTCGACGGCTCGCAGCACTACCGAGTGCTTCGAGGTGTGGGTGGCGTCGGCGACGCGCTGAAGCGCAGCATCCATTTCCGGTGTGAATCGCACTGTCATCGCCATGCACGAAGCATACCATTCTGGTATTACTCGGCTCAGGGTGTGCGCTTGTTATGGGGTGGTTCGAGGGATGCCACGAGCTCCGCAACCACGGCTTCCGCGCTCACGCCCCGCTCGGCCGACACCGCAGTCAGAACCGCGGCGGTCTCGCCCGTCAGCCGCACGGAGATCGCACGGGGTCCATCACGGTACACGCGACCCAACACCGGGATCACGATCGTCCCGAGAACATCGAGGATCGCCACGACGCCCACGAACCGCCAGTAGGCGTCGCCGTTGTCGCCGGGTATGTCGCCGTCGGTGACGATCGGCAAGCAGATCAGTACCGCCAACAGCGCAATCAGCCCGACCGTCACGAACACCCCGCCCCGCACGATGGGGCTCCTCCGGGTCGCGAGCAACAGCAGAAGATTGGCCTGGGCGAGGCTGGCCGCGGCAATCGCGAGGACCGAGAAGACCTTGAGGGCGACCTCCCACCCGTCACCCCAGCTGTCCCACGGGCGCCAGATCAACACGGCTCCGGCCAGCAGGGCGCCCGCCGAGACTCCCACGCCCACAAATCCGACAAGGCGGAGGGACCGGCCCACGACGGCCAGGTGACAGAGCGCGGTAATCGCGAATCCCGCGGTCAGCAGGGTCGTCAGCATCACTTTGGCCTGCAACTCGCCGAACTCCCCGGTGAGCAGAGTCACGATTCCCACCAGTGCGGCCAACGACAGGGACACGATCACAAAGATCACGGCCGCACGCCGTGCCCCGGTCAGGGCGGGGTCTACCGAGGGAGCATGTGTGGTCTGAGACATGCCGCCAGCCTACGACTCGGGGGTGGAATCCGTCTCGGTCGTCGGCTCGACCCGTGCTGCCCGCCGGCGCCAGCCGAGCCAAGCCATCACCACGCCGCCCACAAGGAGCCCCCAGAAGGCGGACCCGATTCCTGCCACCACCACACCGGAGGCAACCACCAGGAACGTGACGATCGCCGTGATGCGATGGGCGGGGTCCTCGAGTGCACCGACGACACTCGTCACCAGGGCCCCCAGCACGGCAAGGCCCGCGACGGCAGTCACCAGGATGGTCGGAGCGGCGGCGATCAGGGCAACCGCGACTCCCGCGCCGAGGCCGAGTGGCACGTACAGCAGGCCGTTGGTGAGCGTGGCAATCCAGCGTTTCGAACGATCCGGGTGCGACTCGTCGCCGGCCATGATCGCGGCCGTGATGGCGCCGAGGTTGATCGCGTGACCGCCGAACAGGGATGCCGCGGCCGACCCCAGACCCGTGCTCACGAGCGCGAACCGGGGCACCGGCGGGTAGCCGTTGTTCGACATCACCACAAACCCGGGGATGTTCTGGCCCGCCATCGTGACCACAAACAGCGGCAGGCCGAGGCTCACGATCGTAAACGGATCAAACGTCGGGGCCACGAAGGTCAGCTGTGGCGCCAGGGATGCGTCGGCAAGCCACCCGGTCCCCGCTGACACGAACACGGCGACCACCGCGACCACCATCGCCGCAGGCACGGCCCAGCGTGGCGCCAGCCGGTAGAGCACCAGCCACACGATCACAATCGGAGCGGCCAGGAGCGGGAGCGTCGCGACGGCTTGGATCGGCGCAAGGCAGATCGGGAACAGCACGCCGGCCAACATGGCACTGGCGAGGGGCTTGGGAATCGCGATGATGGCACGCCCAAGCGTCTTCCACAGGCCCGCGATCACCACCAGCACGGCGCTCACGAGGAACGCGCCGACCGCATCCGAGAACCGAATACCCTGCCCGGCCGCGGCAAGCATCACCGCGGCGGCCGGCGTTGACCACGCGATCGCCAGCGGGATGCGCAGCCACAGCGCGCTCACCGTGCTGACCACCGCGATCGCGAGGCACACCGCCAAGAGCCCCGAGGCCGCCTCGGAGTCGGAGGCACCCACGGCGACAAGACCGGCGATCACCAGCGCGAATGACGTCGCGAACCCGGAAATCGCGGCGACGAAACCGGCTGAAATCGCGTGAAACACCTGCCCAGCCTAGGGCCGGAAGATCCCCTTCATCGTCGGCCACGCCTCCGCCCTGCAATAGACCGGAATCTCGTCGATCGGCACCGCGCGCTCGTGAGCGGCGCCGCCCTCGACGGGCTGGCCCGTGAACGCGTCGACCCAGTCGCCGTGTGGGAGGTACACGGTCCAGCGCTCCGCGCCAGGCTCGAGAACCGGAGCTACGAGCAAGTCGCGTCCGAGCATCCACTGCAGAGGATGGGCCCAGACCTGGTCGTCGGCCGGATAGTCGAAGTACAGGGGCCGCATCATCGTTGATCCCGAGGCGATCGCTTCGCGCGCGGACTCAGCGAGATACGGCACGAGGCGCTCGCGGAGGTGGGCGAACTCACGGAACACCGGCAGCACGGTGTCGTCCGACCAGCGCTCGGCGATGTTCCATGGTGTGCGGTCTCGCGAGGGGGTGCGGTGGTGGTTGAACTCCGAGTGGTACTGCATGATCGGCACGAAGGTGGCCGCCGCGGTCGAGCGCAGGTACAACTCGGCGGTCGGAACGTCGCCCGAGAAACCCGCGAAGTCCCACCCCCAGTAGAGGATGCCACTGGCGGACGCGGAGAGGCCCGCGAACATCGACCAGCGGAACGCCTCCCACGTGGAGTTCTCGTCGCCCGCCCAGAATGCGCCGTGGGCCTGACTGCCCACGGAACCCGAACGGCTGAAGGTCACGGGATCCTTGCCCGCTGACCTGAGGAGGTCGCCGTACGCCTTCGCGTAGAAGACCGGGAATCGGCTGTTGCCCTCGTCACCCTGGGTGCCGTCGAGGTACCGCAGGTCGGCACCCCACGCGTGCTCACCGCCGTCGGTCTTGAACCCGTCGACGCCAAGCTCCTCAACGAGGTACCGCCGGCGGTCGGTCCACCACGTGGCGGCGCGCTCGTCCGTGAGATCGGGCATCAGGCCCAGCGGGAACCACCAACCGCGATTGCGGTAGGGGCGGAGCTTCCCGTCGGGGGCGATCTCGCGGATCAGCACGTTGTCGCGGATCGCCGACTCGGCATCCACGGCGACCTGACCCCGCGGGTGTGGCCGCATCTTGATCAGCGGAATCTGCCACAGGTGAAGGCGGATGCCACGAGCGTGAAGTTCGTCGATCATCCCCTTCGGGTCGGGCCACGGGCCATCCGCCGGAAAGCTGAAGTCGGCGAGTCGGTGTGGACGATCGGCGACCTCGTACTGCGCGCCACGCCATGCCGTGAAGGTGCTCTCGTCACTCCACGCCTCGATCACGACGGACCCCACCGGGATGTTGTGGTCGCGATGTGCGTCGACCTGGCGCATCACCTCGGCCTGCGTGTTCCACTCGTTACCACTGGCCCAGAGCCGGAACACCCAGTCGGGAAGCTCGGTCGGTCGACCGGCCTCGCCGAGGAACTGGTCAAGAACTCGCGGCGGCGGCCCGTCGTAGAGTGCGACGTCGATGGTGCCCTCGGGGCCGGTCTCCGCCTCGATCCACAGGCGCGACTCATCCGTCTCGCCGATGTCGAACCAGACACGTCGCGACGTGCGAACGTGGAAGCCCCACCCGCGCCCACCCACAACGTGAGCGAACGGCATCGGGAGGTAGGTTTTGCGCTCGGCACCCTGGTTCTTGTACTGCTCGAAGACGATCGAGTCGAGGCTCGCTCCGCGGAAGTCGAGTGCGTCGTACCGCTCGCCGAAGCCCGCGACGTGCTCGCCGCGCTCGAGGGTCAGAGCAAACCGCACCCGGTAGGTGCGTGAGCCATCCGAGAGTGCGGAGGCAGAACCCGGGATGGCGCCGGCCACGTCGGCAGACGGCGCCCAGCCCGCGACGGTCGTCTCAAACCACCGCGTCGAGCTGCCGCCGCCGACAAACCGGTAGCGGTAGCGATCGCCCGCCACAAGGTTCTCGAGACGTACGTCCCACCCACCGGATGCTCGGGCGAGGCGCGCCTGGGCCGAGGCAAGGTGTCCCCCGTCAACGGTCTTCCCACGGGAGTGTCGCTGCGCCCGAGCGAGCGGACGACGCTGCACCTCTCCCCCGTTGACGCGGTACTCGAGGTCAACGGCGTCGACCTCGCCCGAGGTACGCACACCGAGTGTGAGCGGTTCACCCGCGACGGGAACCACCGGGTACCGCTGCTCCGTGTCGACGGAGTACGGGTGGCCGGAGCCAAACGGTCGGTGACGGATCATCGTGAGGCCCCCAATTCGACCCAGAGGCGAACGTACATGGCGTGGGACCAGAGCAGCGGTGTCGCCACGGTGCCCCAGCGATCGATCCACTCCTGTTCCCGGTCGGGGAAGAGCAAGTGGTTGTCCACCTGTTCGGGCATGTCACCGGTCGGGGTGACCGTGGTCGCGGCCCAGCGGAGTTGCTCGAGCGCGGCGCCCTTGTCTCCTGCGGAGGCGAAGGCCAGACCCAGGAAGCAACTGAGCAACGGCCACTGGCCGCCCCCAAAAAACGTGTCGTCGAGGTAGCGGTGGACGCCACCGTCGACGTTGAGTTGACGAGCCACCGCGGCGAGTGTTGCCGCACCCACGGGGGCACCAGCGGGATAAACACCCAACGGCGCGACCAGCGAGACCAGACTCGCGTCGACCTCGGAGGACCCCAGCCACTTGGCGAGATGACCGTCGACCATGCCGCGCTCGGCGATGACGCCGTAGATCTGGTCGAGGGTCGAGGCGAGACCACGCGCTCGTTCCGCGTCAACGACCCGCTCTGCCGCGGCAAGGCCTGCCGCAATACACCCGAGCGTCGACACGTGGACCTCGGTGGGATGCTCCTCCCACCAGTCAAAACAGGGGCGGTCCCACGAGCTCACGAGGTAGTCGACAGCGAGTTGGATAGCCGGCAGCCACCGCGTGATGTCGAGCCCGTGGCGAGTGGTGTGCTCGACCACCGCCCACACCCACGTGCCATAGCCGTCGAGCTGGAAGTCCCACCACTCGTCGGTGCCCTCGGCACCATCGAAGGTGAACCGGGTCGCCAGCATCCGTTCTCCGGGCACCGGGTTTCCCGCGGCCGCCGAGGTGACGATCTCGGCGATGAGGTCAGAACGATCCACGAGGATACGCGCGCACCAGTCGTGAAACCGACTGGCCGAGTCCTGCTCTCCGAACGCCGACACGGCATCCGCGATAAACGCGCCATCGCGGAACCAGGAGTAGCCGCGGTAGGCGGAAAACGTGGGACTCGCCGGGTAAGCGCCGGAGGCATCCTGCAGTCGCAGGATCGTCTCGACACTCGAGCGGGCGAGGGCGGCGAGCTCGGCCTCAGTGAGCGCGCTGCTGCTGGTGGTCATAACTGTGGGACTCCTCGTGGTGGATGAACGGGGTCCCGGGCTCAGCGCCCGGGACCCCACTGGGTACTACTAGCCGCCGATGACCGCGTTAATGCGTTCCTCAGCGGAGGCGAGAGCCTCCTCGACCGTCTTGCGACCGGCCTGAGCCTCGATGAGCTCCTCGGTGATGATGTCCTGCATCTCCGTCTGACCCTGTGCAACCACGGGCGGAAGCGCGATGCCGTCAAGCGAGTCGAAAACGGCCTGGCGGTTCGCGGGGTTGTCCTTCTCGAGGTAGGTCGCGAGCGCCGCCTCGTCAGAAACGGGCGGGAGCTCCCAGCCGGCATCGAGACGCACGTCGACCATGGTGGTCGAGGAGGTCAGGAACTCGGCCCACTTCGTGGCCGCCTCGACGTGCTCCGAGGTTGCCGAGACGCCGACCGCGTTCGAGAAGACCGCGCTGGCCTGCTGGGTGTTGCCCGGCTCGACCGCGATGTCCCACCCGAAGGGTACGTCGGCAACCGCACCGAAGATCCAGATGCCCGTGTGCATCATGGCGAGCTTGCCATCCTTGAACAGGTTGGTGTCAAAGTCAGGCGAGCCCTGACCCTGCTCGATGGTGGGCATCACCGTTCCGCTCTTGCCCACGAGCCACTGCGCCGCCTCGATGCCCTCGGGGTGTTGAACGCCACGGCGGTGCCGTCCTCGTTGAGGAACTCGCCCCCGTTCTGCGCGAGCACCTTGTAGAACTCGTAGAAGCTCACCGGCTGGTGGTCACCCCACACGCCTGCGGCCTGGTCGGTGAGGGCGAGTGCTGCCTCCTCCTCGTCGGCCCAGGTCCAGTCGCTGTTCGGGTAGTCGAGACCGGCAGCGTCGAAGAGGTCCTTGTTGAAGAAGAGCACAACGGTCGAGAACGAGCTCGGCAGGGCGTAGGAGGTGCCGTCGGTCGAGTAGGCCTCGAGCAGCGACGGGCGGTACGCCTCGGGGTTCGATACCTCGAGGGGAGCCAACACACCGTTGGCCTGGTACGACGCGTAGTTGGCGTACTCGATGTCGAAAACGTCGGAGACGGTTCCCGCGGCGAGATCGGTCTGCAGCGCGGTGCCGTAGTCACCGTAGGGCAGCGTCGTGACCTCGACCGTGATGTCGGGGTTCTCCGCCTCGAACGCGTCGATGATGGTCTGGAGGTTCTCCTCGTTTCCGTCGTTGGAAATGAAGTTCGTGTACGTGATTGTGACCGGGCCGGAGGGCTCGGCAGGGGCGCATCCGGTCATCACAAGCGCTGATGCGCCGACGACGCCGAGGATCCCGAGGAATCTGCGGTTCATGGTGCTGTATCTCCTTTGATAGTTGAGAGGTGGTGCTGTGTTTTCCGTGACTCGGGGATCACTTGATCCCGGAGCTGGCCACGCCCTGAATGACGTACTTCTGGGCGAAGATGTAGAGGGCAAGCATCGGCAGGATGCTCACCACCGAGCCCGCCATGATGACGTCCCACTCGGTTGTGTACTGGCCCTGCAGGCTTGCCAGTGCAATCGGCAGGGTCTGGAGCTCGGGCTTGCGGAGCACGACAAGTGGCCACAGGAAGCTGTTCCAACTCCCCATGAACGCGAAGACCGTGAGGGTAGCCAGCGCCGGCCGGATGTTCGGCAGGATGATGGTCCAGAAGATCCGGAAGTGCCCGGCGCCGTCGAGCGTTGCCGCCTCGTCCAGCTCGCGCGGGACCTGGTTGATGGCTTGGCGAAGCAGGAAGATACCGAAGGCGCTTGCGAACGTGGGCAGCAGAGCACCCAGGTAGGTGTTGATGAGCCCAAACGTCTTCAGCTCAACGAACAGGGGCACGATGAGCACCTGCAGCGGGATCATCATGGTCGCCAGATACACCGCAAAGACGGCACCCTGTCCCCGGAACGGCAGCCGGCTGAACGCGTACGCCGCGGTCGAGCTGGTGACGAGCTGAACGAGGGTAGTGACAACGGCCAGGAGCAGGCTGTTGGCGATCACCCGAGCGAACGGGAGGTCCGTGAACAGGCGGGCATACGCCTCGAGCGACGGGTTCTCCGGCCACAGCGCGGGTGTGACCGTCAACCCGGTGTCGGGGCTGATCGAGGTGATCAGGGTCCACAAGAACGGGAAGAACATTACGGCCGCGCCGGCGATGATCACCACATGGAGGGCGATCCAGCCGGCCAGGCGAGCTGGCGGCATCCGTCGCTGTGTGAGGGCGAGATCAGCCATAGTTCACCCACCGCTTCTGGCCACGAACCTGAATCAGGGTGACCGCGAGCACAACGATGAACAACATCCAGGAGAGAGCGGATGCCTCGCCTGCGGCGCCGTAGCGGAACGTGAGGTCGTAGATGCGCTGCACCACCACCTCGCTCGCGCCGTTCGGGCCACCGCCGGTCATCGCGTACACCTGGTCAAACACCTGGAAGCCGTTGATGAGGGAGATCACAAACACGAAGAACGTCGAGGGGCTCAAGAGCGGCAACGTCACGCTAAAGAGGCGACGCCACCATCCCGCGCCGTCCACCTTGGCCGCGTCGTACAGATCCGGCGAGATCGCCTGGAGACCCGCGAGCAGGATGACCATGACAAATCCGAGGTCTTTCCACGCCGATGCGATGATGATCGACGGCATCGCCCAGTTCGGGTCGGTCCACCATCCCGGGCCGGTGACTCCAAAGAACGCGAGAACCGTGTTGACGATGCCGTTGCTGGGGTTCAGCAGCCACCGCCAGACCAGCGCCACAACGATCCAGCTGGTCACGACGGGGAGGAAGTAGATTCCCCGCAGGAACGACCGGCCCTTCAGCGCCGTGTTGAGCGCGAGGGCCAACGCGAGGCCACCAATGTAGACCAGGGGCAGGTACCCCACGATGTAGTAGACGGTGTGGAAAAAGACCGCGCCGGTGGCCGGGTCAGAGAGCAGGTCGGCGTAGTTGCCCAGCCCCACGAACGTCATCGCCGAGATGAGGTTCCACTCGTGGAGGCTCACCCACGCGGCGGCGACCATGGGCCCCAGGGTGAACAGGGCCAGGGGAATCGCACTCGGCAACAGGAACGCGAGGACCGTGAGTGCGTATTTCGTGCGGCTCCCAGCCACACGCGGACGACGAGGAGGGCGCGACCTGTCGAGCAGGGATGTTTGTGCGTTCGAGACACTCATCAGTCGTCACCCTGCGGCGCCGACTGCTCAACGAGGCGCTCGCGCACAAGACGGCCCTGGTCACCCGCGAGACCCTCCGAGTCAAACGGGGTAGCCAGAACAATCGCCGCAGCACCCTGCGCCCAACTTTCGTCGGCCCACGTCTCCACAGCCACGGGGATGCCACGCCTGCTGGGAATCAGCGCCGAGCGCAGGGCGGGCTCGAACCCAAATGACCAGTGGTGCCACGCCGACGTGCCCTCCCCCAGCACGATCACAATCTCTGGGTCGAGGGTGTGGACCACGCCCGCAATGGCGCGACCGAGCCGGTGGCCCGCCTGGCTGAAGATGGCCGCGGCCGCCGGGTTGGCGGCGTCCGCCTCGGCGCGCAGGGCCGACATGCCACTCGCCTCACCAATCACGCCCGCGGCACGCGCCTCGCGCACCAGCGCCGCCTCGCCGATGAAGGCCTCGAGGCACCCCACGTTACCGCAGCTGCAGACCGGACCACGCTCGTCGATCGGAATGTGGCCGATCTCGCCCGCGCCCCCGGCCGTACCTCGCAGCACCACTCCGTCGACAAAGATGCCTGCGCCCACACCGGTTCCGATGGTGACCACAAGGAAGTTGTTGTGCTGGCGGCCCACGCCGTAGAGGCGCTCGGCCACGGCCAGGGCGTTCACGTTGTTCTCGACCAGGACGGGCAAGGAGAACTCCCGACGCAGGGTCGACCCGATGGGAACCTGCTGCCAGCCCAGTTGGGCGGAGTCGACCAGACCGTTTCCCTGGCGGTCTACGCTGCCGGGCACCCCCACCCCGATGCCGAGCAGGGGTTCGTTCGAGCCGCCCGCGATGAAGCGGCGGAGAAGATCGGCCAGGGATGCAAGCATCGTCGTGGCAGAGGCGTCAAACGGCTCGCTCGCCGAGCGGCGCACTGTTCCGTCGATGCCCACCTCAACGAAGGCGACATGGTCGGCGACGACCTTGACGCCGATCGCCCGACCGGCGGATGACGCGAGTCCGAGCATCCGCGCGGGGCGTCCACCCTGCGAGGGCGAGTGCTCGAGCTCAACAAGGAGGCCGTCAGAGATGAGGTCCTTCGTGAGCGACGTCATCAGAGCGGGCGAGACGTTGAGGGCCCGGGCAAGGTCGGCACGGGATGCGGGGCCGTGGGCGCCGAGATGCGCGAGGATCGCGGACCGATTGACATCGGTGCGAGCTGCTGGACGAAGCGCCATCGGGTCGTGCCTTTCACAAACGGCTTTGTTTAGAACTAAATAAACCCTAGAACAAACAAATGCGCCTGTCAACGCCGAGCACAACACGTGCCGAATCGCGGAGCAATCGCGGGCGAAACTGCGGAGAATGTGCGGCGACTACGGCGCGGCACACGCGGGATCGCG
This sequence comes from Rhodoglobus sp., assembly GCA_965279605.1. GTDB lineage: Bacteria > Actinomycetota > Actinomycetes > Actinomycetales > Microbacteriaceae > Rhodoglobus. The sequence goes on along the minus strand of CBDIIE010000017.1, from coordinate 57,758 downwards.
GCGTGTCAGGAACTTCTCCGCGGTTCGGCACACGCCGAACAACCGACGCAGAACGAGCGGGATGAGGCGGCCGGAGCCAGCGAACCTCGCGGTGAGAGCTACGCGGTCGTAGGTGCTACGCGGACTTCTCGGTGCGCGCGACCTTGCGCGGAACGATCGTCGGCGCGGCGTTCTCGAGCACCGCGGCGCGAGTCACGACGACCCGAGCAACCTCATCGTCGGAGGGCACGTCGAACATGATCGGGCCGAGCACCTCCTCCATGATGGCGCGCAGGCCACGAGCACCGGTCTGGCGCAGAACGGCGAGGTCGGCAATCGCCTCAAGAGCGTCGGGCTCGAACTCGAGCTCAACCCCATCGATCTCGAACATTCGTTGGTACTGCCGCACGAGGGCATTGCGCGGCTTCGTGAGAATCTCCATCAGCGCGACCTGGTCAAGCGGCGTCACCGTGGTGACCACGGGCAGTCGGCCGATGAACTCGGGGATGAGCCCAAACTTGTGGAGGTCCTCCGGGAGCACCTCGCCAAACAGGTTCACGTCGTCACCCTTGGAGTGCAGCGGAGCCCCGAAGCCGATGCCCTTTTTGCCTGCACGGCTGGAGATGATCTCCTCGAGGCCGGCAAAGGCACCCGCGACGATAAACAGCACGTTGGTCGTATCGACCTGGATGAACTCCTGGTGCGGATGTTTGCGCCCACCCTGCGGCGGAACCGAGGCAACCGTGCCCTCGAGGATCTTCAGCAGCGCCTGCTGCACGCCCTCGCCCGAGACATCGCGGGTGATCGACGGGTTCTCGGCCTTGCGGGCGATCTTGTCGATCTCGTCGATGTAGATGATGCCGGTCTCGGCGCGCTTGACGTCGTAGTCAGCGGCCTGGATGAGCTTGAGGAGGATGTTCTCCACGTCTTCACCGACGTAGCCGGCCTCGGTGAGGGCCGTGGCATCCGCCACCGCGAACGGAACGTTGAGTCGCTTCGCGAGGGTCTGTGCGAGGTAGGTCTTGCCACACCCCGTTGGCCCAATCAGCAGGATGTTGGACTTGGCGATCTCGACGTCGTCGATCATTGCGTCGGCCGACGTAATCGTGTTGCGGGCGCGCACGCGCTTGTAATGGTTGTAGACGGCGACCGAGAGCGAACGCTTGGCGTGCTCCTGGCCAATCACGTACTCCTCAAGGAAGGCGTAGATCTCGCGCGGCTTCGGAAGGTCGAACTCACTGGAGACTTCCTCGCCCGCTTCGGCGAGACGCTCCTCGATGATCTCGTTGCACAACTCGACGCACTCGTCGCAGATGTAGACGCCGGGGCCCGCAATGAGCTGCTGCACCTGCTTCTGGCTCTTGCCACAGAACGAACACTTGAGCAGGTCGGCGCTCTCGCCTATCCGAGCCATGTCGTGTCCTCTCCCCAGCTACCGCGCGATGAGGTGCGCACAACCGAGCCTAACCCGAGTCGGGGACAGTACTGGGCACGTGTGTCACCACGTGTCGGCGTGCCGTTCGCGCAGGTAGTGCGATCACAGGACCGTCCGGGAAGAATTAGGGCATGCCTGCACTATCTGACCCGGTCTTTCTCGCCAGCGCAGGGCTCGCCCTGCTCTCGGCAATCGTGGTGATCTTTTTGGGCATCCGCGCCTATCGCGGCATCAAGCGGCACGACGGTGACGACGACACGTGGAACGCACCTCCGTCGCAGTAACCCCGCAGGCGCAGGTGCGACGATAGAGGAATGAAGACGTCACCCCTGGCCGCCGGTACCGTTCTCTCCCTCGGCCTGATCGTTGCCGTCGCGTCACCCGCATCCGCCCACAGCGCCCTCCTGGCCTCGACCCCCGCTGACGGGGAGACGGTCACCACGATGCCGGCGCAGTTCTCGGTCACGGCCAACGAGCCACTCCTTGACCTCACGGGGGATGCCACCGGCTTCGCGATCCAGGTCGTTGACGCGTCCGGCCGCTATTACGGTGACGGATGCCTGTCGGTCTCCGAATCGACCCTCGCCATGGGCGCGACCCTCGGCGAGCCCGGCGACTACCGCCTGTACTGGCAGGTGGTCTCGGCCGACGGTCACCCCGTGTCTGGCGAGCTTGCCTTCACGTGGGCTCCGACGGATGGCTCGACCGTGACAGCGGGGCTCGGCGCTCCCCCGGTGTGTGGCGAGACCTCGGAGACTCCTACCCCAACGCCTACCCCGACCGCGACGCCCCCTGAGACGCCCACGGCCGAGCCCACCTCGACCGCAGCGCCGGAGACCGAGGAGTCACCGGCGTTCTGGAGCAGCCCGATCGGCATCGGCGCGGCGGTTCTCTCCACACTCGCCCTGATCCTCGTGATCGTCCTGGCGGTGCGCGCACTGCGCCGCAAGCCCTCCGACGGCCGGTAGCGACCGTTAAAGCAGAAGGCCGCTCCCGTTGTGGGAGCGGCCTTCTGCTTGCGCGAGTTACTTCGAGGCGATCGCCGCCTGAAGGTTCTTGCGCGAGGACAGCACCTGGTCGATGAGCCCGTACTCGACGGCCTCCTCGGCACCGAGGATCTTGTCGCGCTCGATGTCCTTGTTGACCTGCTCGACCGAACGGTTCGAGTGCTTGGCCAGCGTCTCCTCGAGCCACGTGCGCATCCGCAGCACCTCGACGGCCTGAATCTCGATGTCCGATGCCTGGCCGCCACCCTGGCCCTGGATGGCCGGCTGGTGGATGAGGATGCGCGCGTTCGGAAGCGCAAGGCGCTTGCCCTGCGTGCCACCCGCGGTAATCACGGCGGCAGCGGAGGCGGCCTGACCAAGCACAACCGTCTGGATCTGCGGACGGATGTACTGCATCGTGTCGTAGATCGCCGTCATCGCGGTAAACGAGCCACCGGGCGAGTTGATGTACATCACGATGTCGCGGTCCGGGTCCTGGCTCTCGAGCACCAGAAGCTGGGCCATCACGTCGTCGGCGGATGCGTCATCCACCTGCACGCCGAGGAAGATGATGCGGTCCTCGAAGAGCTTGGCGTAGGGGTCCTGGCGCTTGTAACCGTAGGCGGTGCGCTCCTCGAACGTGGGCAGGATGTAGCGCGAGTTCGGCAGGGTGCCTGCCGCGCGGAAGGTGGGGGTCTCCATGATGTCGTGTTCTCCTACTTGTTCGATCCGCCGGCCGTGACCTCGGCCACGTCGATGGCCGTCTCACGAATGTGGTCAACGAAGCCGTACTCGAGGGCCTCCTGCGCATTGAACCACCGGTCGCGGTCGCCGTCCTCGGTGACCTGCTCGACCGTCTTGCCGGTCTGCGCGGCCGTGATCTCGGCGAGGCGACGCTTCATGTCGAGGATGAGCTGCGCCTGCGTCTGGATGTCGCTCGAGGTTCCGCCGAATCCGCCGTGCGGCTGGTGGAGAAGCACGCGAGCGTTGGGCGTGATGAAACGCTTGCCCTTGGTGCCCGCGGTCAACAGAAGCTGGCCCATCGAGGCCGCCATGCCAATACCCACCGTGACGATGTCGTTCGGCACGAACTGCATCGTGTCGTAGATCGCCATGCCCGCGGTGATCGAGCCACCGGGCGAGTTGATGTAGAGCGAAATGTCGCGCTTCGGGTCCTCCGCGGCGAGAAGCAGAAGCTTTGCCGCGATCTCGTTGGCGTTCTCGTCGCGGACCTCCGACCCGAGCCAGATGATGCGGTCCTTCAGCAGTCGATCAAATACGCTGCTGACCAGTGCCGGTTCGGCCATGTGATGCGCTCCCACTGTGTGTTTTGGTTCTCGCGTTATTGCTTGGTGTCGAATCTATCCGAGCGCGTGAGACGAAACGGCTCTGTTCGCCGTGGGCAGAGTCAGGCGTGGCATCCCGACCCAATGCATCCGAAAACTAAGGAGATTTCCGCGATTCGAGCGCGACACGCCGCGCATGGGACTCGCGGAGTGAGAATCTCCTTAGTTTTGATCCATGGACAACGAGTGGAGCGCACGCGTGAGTCGCGTATGGGCATCCGCAAGCGAGACCGCGGACCTCGACGTGCTCGCGGCGATCGACGAGCTGGTAGCCGAGCGAGACCCGGATGACCCTGCCGCAGTCTTCGAGGCGGCATCCGGCCGGGACTACGCCGGCCTCGAACACGAGGCGGAGCCCCTGTACCGCCGCGCCATCGAACTGGGGCTGGACGAGGCAACACTCCCCCGCGCAGTCATCCAGCTGGCAAGCACACTGCGCAACTTGGGAAAGGTCGAGGAGGCCGTGCGCCTTCTGGAGGACCAGTTGCACGTGCATCCGTCTGACGAGTGGACGGGCCCGACCGCCGCATTCCTCGCGCTCGCCCTCGCGAGCCGGGGCGACGAGCGCGACGCGGCGGCCGTGGCGCTCGCGGCACTGGCCGACTACCTGCCCATGTACTCGAGCTCGGTGCGGTTCTACGCCACGGAGTTAGCCGAGAGGTAGGCGTTTCACACGGCAAATGTCGGTGGCCAGATGCACGATGGGGTTATGGCAGACATCGACATCCGCGAACTGCGAGCGTACGAACCGTACTGCGCCGACTGCGGCGAGACCGGTCCGATCGAGACGAGCGCGTTCCTCGCCTTTGCGTGGGAGCAGGCACACGACTGCGCGACCGCGGCTGCGACCGCCGAGGTCGCCGCGGCCTCCTAGCCCTCGCTCGACCGAAGGCAGAGGCGCCTAGAGGAACTTCGTGATCGCCTCGGCGACTTCCCCATCGACGGGTGCCCACGGCAACTGGGGCTTGTGGATGCGCAACGAGACAATCCCGTGGAGCATCGTCCAGAGGCGCACCGCCGTTGCCGCGGCCGAATCCGGCGAGGCTCCGGTCTCAGCGACGATCATGTGAGCCGCCTCCTCGATGAGGCTCCAGCGTTCATGTTCCCGCTCCGGCAGGTCGAGCCGGTCGGCGCTCTCAAACACCAACTGGTACGCCCCGGGATGCTCGAGCCCCCAGCGCGCGTATGACTCACCGAGCGCGGCAAGTTGCTCACGCGGCGCTGAGTCCCGCGGCACCGCTGCCCGGATCACCGCTTCGAGTTCGTCGAGTTGGGCATCAAGCACGGCGAGGGTGAGCGCCTGAACGGAGTCGAAGTGCAGGTAGACCGCTGCCGGGGAGACATCACACGCGCGGGCGACGGCGCGAAGGGAGGGCAGGGATACCGATTGTGGGTCGACCAGGAGTGCACTTGCGGCGGCAACGAGCTGCGCGCGCAGTTGGTCCCCTGCGCCTCGAGGGTTGGGATCACGCCCCATGTGTGCCTCCTCTGGACATTTCAGTGAACATATGTAAACCTACTTGGTGAACAGCCGTTCACCAAACCATCCAAGCTCATCCTAAGGAACACCGTGTCGATCGATTACTCAGGAACAACCGCCCTCGTCACTGGCGCCAGCTCCGGTCTCGGCGAGCACTTTGCGCGCCAACTCGCCGCTCGCGGCGCCGATCTTGTTCTTGTCGCCCGCCGAGTTGACCGTCTCGAGGCCCTCGCGGACGAGCTGCGTGCCGGTGGCCGAACCGTGACCGTCATCGGCGCCGACCTTGCACAACCGGGCGCCGGGCAATCCCTGGCACACGAGCTTGAGGCGCGAGGGACTGTGATCGGCACCTTGGTCAACAACGCTGGATTCGCCACCCGAAACCACTTCGAGCACGAGGACGCCGTGCGTATCGCCGAGGAGATCAATCTCAACGTCGGCGCGCTGGTCGACCTCACGAAGGCGTTTTATGACCAGCTCCGAGCGACCAATCGGGGCGCCCTGATTACCGTCGCAAGCACTGCGGCGTACCAGCCCTTGCCGCTCATGGCCGTCTACGGCGCAACGAAGGCGTTCGTGTTGAGCTTCACCGAGGCGCTCTGGTACGAAAACCGGGGCCGTGGACTCAAGGTCCTGTGCCTCTCCCCCGGCGCGACCAAGACCGAGTTCTTCGACGTGGCAGGGGAAGGCGCTCGTGTTGGCGAGTTCCAGACCCCCGAGGAGGTCGTCGGACTCGCGCTCGAGACCCTCGACAAGCGCAACTCGCCGCCGAGTGTGGTCTCGGGCACGCGGAACCGCTTTATGGCTGCGGCGACGCGCCTCGTTCCGCGCCGAACACTCGTTATGGTGGCGGGAAGAACCACCGCACGGAATCCGATCTAGCCGGGGAACGTCGCGTCGAGAGCAGCCGACAGGTCGGCGATGAGGTCGTCGGCGTCCTCGAGTCCAACCGAAAAACGCAGGTGCCCGTATCTTCTGAACGGCTCGGGGTACTTGGCGACTCGGGCTCCCGAGGTGCCGATGTGCACAATGAGTGACTCATCGTGGCCGAGCGACACCGCGGACGTGATGAGCCGCAGGTTCGAGACGTATCGGTTCTGGGTATCGGGGTCTCCGTCGACGGCGAAGGCCATCATCCCGCCGGCACCATGTGTCAGCAGTCGTGTTGCGAGGTCATGCTGCGGATGCGTCGGCAACCCCGGGTAGGCAACAAAAGCCACCCGCGGGTGCGATGCGAGAAATTCCGCGACCTTCTGAGCGGACGCAACGTGCTGGCGGATGCGCAGCGGCAACGTTATCGAGCCCCGGTTGATCAGCCACGCGTTGAAGGGACTGATCACTCCCCCGACGTCGACCATGGCCTCGCTCTTGATGCGCTGAACGAGCTCACGAGACCCGACCACCGCGCCACCCATGGCGTCGCCGTGCCCATTGATGTACTTGGTGAGCGAGTGGATCACGAGGTCGGCGCCCAGCTCGATTGGCTTGAGTAGCGGCGGGGGCGCGAACGTGCCGTCCACCGTCAGGAGCGCGCCAACGCTGTGGGCAAGTTCGGCCAGCGGCGTGATGTCGGCCAGCCGAGTCGTGGGGTTCGCGATGCTCTCGGTGTGAAGCAGCACCGTGGTGGGCCGAAGGGCCGCGCGAACCGCATCCAGGTCGGACGTGTCGACAAAGGTCACCTCGATGCCGTACTTGACCGGCAGCAGGTCCGTGAACAGCTTGTGGATCGCCTCGTAGCCCTGGTCGGTGACAACAACGTGGTCCCCCGCCTTCAGGAACGTGAAGAAGACGGCGTGGAGGGCGGCGACCCCACTCGCCAGCACCACGGCATCCTCGGCGCCCTCCAGCAGCGCAAGCTTGGACTGCAACGCCAGCTGATTGGTGCCGCTGTTGCGGGTGTACAGCGGGATGTCCGTGCCCGACCACGAGATCGTCGACGGGTCATCCGGCAGCGCGTACGAGTTCGCTAGCACGATGGGCGTGCGGATTGCACCTGACCCCGCGTCAACCGAGTTGCCGGCGTGAACCGCACGGCTGTTGTCGCCGAGGGTGAGGGGTTCGTGCTTGTCCGGTCGCGAAACAGTCATGCCCCCACGCTAGAGGAGCGCAGGGGCATGCCGTTTCAAGTTACTTACTTGTGGTCGTGACCGTAGTGCTCGTGGCCCGGCTTGCGGCCGTGCGAGTCCTTCGCTGAGCCGTGGTCGTGGTCGTCGCCGCCACCGAGGTCCTCCGCGGTGACGATCTCGCCACCCTCGGGGCCGGTGATTGCAGCAGTGAACTCGGAGACATCCACGGTCTTGCCCTTGGAGTCGACAACCTTGGCCTTCGACAGCACCACGGCGAGCGCCTTGACGCGGGCGACCTCGGCGATCATGCCGGGGATTTGGCCGTTCTTGTCGAGCACCTGGATGAACTCGCCCGGCTCCATGCCGTACTGGGCGGCACCCTGCACGAGGTAGCTCGTGAGCTCGTTCTGGCTCACCTTGATCTCCTCGGCCTCGACGATCGAGTCGAGCAGGATCTGCGAGCGGAAGGTCTTCTCGCTGGACTCGGTGACCTCGGCGCGATGCGTGTCATCCTCGAGACGACCCTCGTTCTCGAGGTGACGGTGCACCTCGTCTTCCACCAGCTTCGGCGGCACGGGAATCTCGACAGACTTGAGCAGCTCGTCGACGATCTGGTCACGCGCCTGAGCGCCTTGGCCAAAGACCTTCGACTTCTCGACCTGCTCCTTGATGTCGGCCTTGAGCTCCTTGATCGTGTCGAACTGGCTCGCGATCTGGGCGAAGTCGTCGTCGGCCTCGGGAAGCTCGCGCTCCTTGACTGCCAGGAGGTTGACCGTGATCAGGGCCTTCTCGCCCTCGTGGTCGCCACCCAGCAGCGTGGACTCGAACGTGGTGGTCTCGCCGGCGCTGAGGCCGTCGAGCGCCTCGTCGATGCCCTCGATGAGCTCGCCCGAGCCCACCTCGTAGGAGATGCTCGTGGCGGAGTCGACCTCGTTGTCACCGATGGCCGCGGTGAGGTCAAGCTGCGCGAAGTCGCCGGACTTGGCGGGGCGGTCGACCGTCACGAGCGTGCCGAACCGGCTGCGCAGGTTGTCGAGCTCGTCCTTGACGTCGTCGGCTGACACCTCGACCGCGTCGACGGTGAGGGTGAGCTTGTCGTAGCTGGGGAGCGCGAACTCGGGGCGGACATCCACCTCGACGCTCACAACGAGGTCACCGGAGAAGTCCTTGACCTCGGGCCACGTGGTGATGTCGGCCTCGGGGCGGCCGAGAACACGAATCTTCTCCTCGGTGACCGCCTGGCGGTAGAACTTGTCGAGGCCGTCGCTCACGGCGTGGTTCAGGACCTCTTCGCGGCCAACGCGCTGGTCGATGAGCTGCGGCGGCACCTTGCCCTTGCGGAAGCCGGGGATGTTGACCTGCGAAGCGATGTGCTCGTAGGCGTGCTTGATGCTCGGCTGCAGCTCCTCGGGGCTGACCGAGATGTTCAGCTTCACACGCGTGGGGCTCAGCTTCTCAACGGTGGTCTTCACGTCGTGATTCTCCTGGGTGTTGTTGTGTGTCTTGTCGGGGCGACAGGATTTGAACCTGCGACCTCTCGGTCCCAAACCGAGCGCTCTACCAAGCTGAGCTACGCCCCGCGCGAAGCGAGTTCAAGCCGGAACCGGTCAAGCATAGCTTGCTCGGCCCGGCAGTTCGCCGCGAGCCCACCAATCACGCGGGCTCAGGGCACCTAGCCCTCCGCGAGAACGATGATCTTGTCCGACGCCGTGAAGGTGATCTTCTCCGACTTCGCGGGGTTCACGGCAACGCCGTACCCCTTGTCACTCGCGTGTGCGAACTCCTCGATGCGGTAGCCGATGGCAGTCTCACCACGGCGGCGAGCGGCCTCGAGCACCGTGTAGAAGTCAACATCGGATCCCGGCGTGACGTACAGGTCGGCGGGCTGAAGGTAGATCTCGCTGCCTGTGCTCGAGAACAGGAGGTCGAAGACCTCGGTGAGCTGCCTGTTCTCCGAGACCTGCGAGAGCATGAGGCTCACGAGCTTGTCGCTGACGATGAAGTCGTCCGCGTTGGTCACCTCGGCGAGTTCGCGGTTTCGGTCGTCGAGCATCTCGCTCACGATGTTCAGGTCGATGCCCGCGCGCTGTTCGATGTCGCGCAACTGGAGCAGCGTGATGAGCGTCTTGCCGTCGGCGCGCTGGGTGTCGAGGAGTCCCTTGTAGGCGAGCACGATGATGTGGTCGAAGGTCTCGACACCGAGCGCGTCCAGGGTGGCCCGGCTCGTCGCATCCCCCCGCTGGAAGGTGATGGTGAGGTTCTCGAAGGCCGGGAACGTGGGCTCCTCGACGTCGGCAAGGAGTGTGACGGTCGACTTCGGCGCGACGTACTCGTCGAGTTCCTTCAGCATGGCGGCGAGCCCACTGTTGAACCCGAGCACGAGGGTGCGCTCGGGCTGTGCGGCGGCGGGCTTGGAGGTGCTGACGGCCGAGGCATCCGGGGTGCCCGGAGTGGAGAGTGCAATGGCGCTGTCGTCTTCGGCGATGACGATGAGCTGGTCGCCCGCCTCGTAGATCAACTCGTCGGAGGGGTTCAGCTGCACAACGCCGGCCTTCACGACACCCATCACGGTCGAGGTGGCGAAGGCGAGCTGCGCGTCGAAGTAGGTCTTGCCGTAGAGGCTCGGCTGCTCGGTGAAGTAGATTTCGTCGCCGTCGAAGTCGAGCAGCTCGGAGTAGACAACACTCAGACCACTTTGGCGGCAGGACTGAACGGTAATGCGGCCGATGAGCTCGTCGCTCATCACCCAGTGGGCCTCGTCGCCGCCGACCAGGCGGGCTGCCTCGCGGTTGGACGGATGCTCCAGCTCGCCAACGATGTGGTACTGATCGGCCTTGCGGCGGGGGTTGTTGGTGAGGGCGAGCGCGGTCTTGATGACGTCAGCATCCGGGTCGGGGCTTCCTTCCGGGCCAATCAGGATGATGCTGCGCGCGAGATTCGGGTTGCTGATCTCGAGGTCGGTGAGGTTCATCGGGTCGCCGGTGCGGCAGATGATGCGCGTCTTGCCGGTGGGGCCCACCTCCGCCTTGATCTCGTCTTCCATCTCGACCTTGTCTTTGTCGGCAAGGACGACGATCACGGACTTTCCGCGCGACTCGTTGGCGATGACGATCTCACTGATGATGGGGAACACCTTGGTGCTCCAGCCGAGGATGAGCGTGTGGTCGGACTCGAGGACCTTCGAGCGCCCCTTGCGCAGCTCCTCCACCTTGGAGTCGAATGCGCCGGAGATGATGCCGATGAGGCTGGCAACGATGATGAGGCCACCGATGGTGATGATGAGCATCAGCAGGCGGAACAGCCAGCCCTGGTCACCGCCCATGGTGCCGGGATCGAGGGTGCGCATGAGGCCACCCCAGAAGATGTCCCACGGCGTGAAATCTTCACTGAGCTGGTTGTACTTGTCGGGCAGCAGCGCCACGACAAGAACGGTGATGCCACCCACCACTAGCACGAGGGCCACGGTCGCAAGACCCAGCAGGGCCATCAGCGCAATGGTGCCTTTCGACATCCAGTTGTCGAACCAGTAGCGGAAGCGCTCGGAGAAGCTCGGGTTGTTCATGTGCGTCCTGTTCCAGAAGTGTGGAACTAGAGTGGCACACCGCGCGACTGGCGCGTGACCCAAGTTCGGGTAGAGTTCTACGCGCGCGGTTTTGCGCCGCTCACGGGGATGTAGCTCAATGGTAGAGCCTCAGTCTTCCAAACTGATTACGCGGGTTCGATTCCCGTCATCCCCTCTGATGCAAAGAGCGCCCGTCCGAATGGATGGGCGTTTTTGCATCAACTGTGGTGCAGCGAATCGAATGGGCCCCCGCTGAGCAGACCGGACGGTCGCGCAGCGATCGGGCGGCGGCTCAGTAGGGGATCCCGTCATCCCCTCCAAAACAATCTAGGCGCCCAACCCTCAGTGCCCGTGCCGGTGGTGCGCGTCCGGGTAGTGCTCGTGGGTGTGGGTCACTCTCTCGTGACTGTGGTCGTGGCGATGCCATCCCCGTGCTGGCACCACCATCCCGTCGGGATGCTCGTGCTGGTGGTGCTCGTCGTGTGCATGCCAGTGGTCATGGGTGAGCGGTTCATGCTTGTGCTCGTGTTCGTGGCGCTCGGTGAGGTGAAGCCAGACACCGATGGCCATCAAAGCGGCAGCAACGATGAGCGGCCATGTCACGGGTTCGCCCATCACCACTGCGATGACCGCTCCGAAGAACGGGGCAACCGAGAAGTATGCTCCGGCCCGTGCCGTGCCGATATGCCGCATCCCGATGATGAAGAGCGACAGCGAGACGCCATAGGCGAAGAGACCCACAATCAGAGCCGCGAGGGTCGCTCCCACGCTCGGGAGCGTTGCGCCCAAGAGAAAGGCCAGCAGGAGATTCACCGGGCCTGCAACCGCTCCCTTCACGGCGGCCAGCCACGTGGCGTCGTTGAGCGCCACCATTCGTGTGAGGTTGTTGTCTAGCCCCCAGCACAGGCACGCCGCGAGTATCGCCAACATGGGCCACAGCGGCCCGACGGCTGCCCCGGCGGGAATGCTCAGGATGACGGCGCCGAGAACGATTGCCGCCATGCCCAAGGCGATCCGTCGATCGACGTTCTCCCGAAACACCACCCACGCCAACACCGCCGTGAAGACCGCTTCGGCGTTGAGCAACAGGGATGCTCCCGACGCCAGCATCGCGGAGAGCCCAGCCATCAGCAACACGGGGGCGAGGAGCCCACCGAAGAAGATGGCCCCGATCAGGGGCGTGATCTCGTGGCGCTGAAGCCGCACGCGGGGCGCCCGTCGCACTAGGCGCCAGGCCACGAGACCCACACCTGAGCCTGTGTAGAGAAGTCCGGCGAGGAGCCATGGGCTCACGTCGCCGAGCAGGACCTTGGCCAGCGGCGTGCCCGCACCGAAGAGCACAGCGGATGCGATCGCGGCCCGAACGCCGACGTTGCGGAGACTTCGCACTCCCCCAGTATCGTCGGCGCTATCGGAGGCACCTAACTCGCGATCTCCCACACGTGCCCGGCGGGGTCGCGGAAGGATGCCGTGCGGATGCCCCACGGCCGGTCCATGGGACCGTTGAGCAGGGTGGCGCCCCGCGAGGTGACCAGGGCGCACGTCTCATCCACGTCGTCGACCGTGATGGTGAACTGCACGCTCGCGCCATCGGCGGCGCTGGCTACCGGTGCGGGCGTGATGAGCTCGGTCGCCTCGCTCGACTGCAGGAGGTTGATGAGCGTGTTGCCGAAGTTGAAGACCACAGAGACGTCGTCCTCGTAGTGGACGGGCATACCGAAGACGGTCGTGTAGAACTCGCGGACGGCGGCGATGTCGTCAGCGAACAGGGTGATGGCGGTGATGGGGCCGGGCCAGATCATGGGGCGAGTCTATGGGCGGGGGTTGAGCGGGGGCGGGTTTCGATACGCGGCTACGCCGCTACTCAACCAGCGGGGTGCGGCTTTGCCGCTACTCAACCGGCGGTGAGCGTCGCGGCGATGAGGGCGCGCGCGGCGTCGCCCTCGGGCATGGGGAGGATCGGGTAGTTGTGGATCATGCCCTCCCCCTCGTGGAAGTCGAGGGGGTGCCCCACCTCCGCCGCACGAGCGACCAGGCGGCGTGCATCCGCATTGAGGATGTCGCGTGTGCCACTGAAGAGCGTGATGGGCGCGAGCGAATCGAGCGATCCGTGGATGGGGCTGACCCGCGGGTCGTCGACGTTCAGTTCCGCGCGATACAGCGCCCCCGCGGCGCGGGTCCCGGCAATCGCCAGCCACGGGTCCCGCGGCTCGATCTCGGCAAGCCGCGGGTCGGTGCCGCTGATGTCGAGCCAGGGCGCGATGAGCACAATCGAGTGCAGCGGCCGTGCTCCACGGTCGCGCAACTCCATGGCAACGGCGAGCGCCATGCCCCCACCCGACGAGTCGCCAAGGATCGACACCTCGGAGGCATCCACCGACTCGACAAGGTCGGCGACGGCGGGTACGACCACCGACGCGGTGCCGATCGGCGACAGCGGCATGATCGGCACAACAAACGTCGTTCCCGTCTCTACAGCGAGACGTGCAACAAAGCGCCAATGCACCGGGTCGATCTCGAACGTGTAGACGCCGCCGTGCAGGTACACGGCACGACGCGAGGTTGCGCCGCGATCGGGCCGCACCTCGTAGACGGGCCAGCCCGCGACATCCCGCCGCGAAAAGGTGACGCCGTTCTGCTGCTTGGGCTCAAAGGCGCGCGGGTTCTTGCGTGCGCGCTCGATCGCCGCGAGGGTGCGCGCGGGCGAACGGAACTGTCGCTTCGACCCGCGCAGCGTGATGATCAGCGGAGCCAGCCGGCTGAGCAGGCTCGGCACGGTGGTGGCTCTAGCCGTCGACTCGCTTGAGGACGTGCACGGGGATCGCGAGGCCGATGGACGTCACCAAGATGCCCGCGAAGAACGTGAGCGCCTCGTAGCCGCTCACGTAGAAGGCGGAGCCCATGACGTACATGCCGGCGCAGAAGATGGCCAGGGAGACGATGAACGCAATGATCTTCACGCCCTCATCCTAGCGAGACGCGCGCGGCCCCCGATTGGGGGTATACGAGTTGTACCCCAAGTCCTCTAAAGTGAGGACACCCGGTCCTATTACCCAAGGACACTCCTTACCCGAGGATTTGTTATGCCCGAGAACACTTCGCCTGCCCTTGCTCCCTTCGGCTGGTACCCCGACCCCGCTGGCTCCGGCCTGCTTCGGTGGTGGGACGGTTCCGCGTGGACCGACAAGCTCGAGCGCCCTCGCCCCGAGGTTCAACCGGCCTTCGGCTACTCGACCCGCCTCGCCTCCTAGGCAGCTCGTTACTCGCCCTGGCGTTGCAGCCAGGCAAGCACGGCCAGCACCCGACGATGGTCGCTGCCCGAATCATCCAGCCCTAGCTTCTGGAAGATTGACGTGACGTTCTTCTCGACCGCGCCGGTTCCGATAACCAGAGTCTCGGCGATCGCGGCGTTGGTGCGCCCTTCGGCCATCAACGTCATCACCTCGCGCTCTCGGGGCGTCAGGCGCGCGAGCGGGTCGTGGCGTCGGCCCAGCAGCTGGGCCACCACCTCGGGGTCGAGCACCGTTCCCCCGGAGGCGATGCGCTCGACCGCGTCCCGGAGCTCGTCGAGGGATGCGACGCGGTCCTTCAGCAGGTAGCCCACTCCCCCGCGACCACCTGACAGCAGTTCTTGTGCGTACGCCACCTCGACGTACTGCGACAGCAGCAGGACCCCGACGGTCGGCAGCAGTGCCCGGGCCTGGATCGCGGCACGCACGCCCTCGTCACGAAACGTGGGTGGCATCCGCACGTCGAGCACGACCAGGTCGGGCGCCACCGTGGTGAGCTCGGCGAGAAGCTCCTCGCCGTTGCCGTAGGAGGCGACGACATCAAAGCCTGCCTCGTCGAGCACGCGAACCAGTCCTTCGCGCAGGAGGACGGAATCGTCAGCGACAACTACACGCGTGGGCATGCCCCTAAGGGTAGGCCAGCGGCAGCCTCGCGGTGACGAGCGTGGGGCCACCAGCCGGGCTGTCGACGGCGAGTGTTCCACCCACCCCACGCAGGCGCTCCTCGAGGCCCGCGAGGCCATGCCCGGCGATCGTCGTTGCGCCGCCGTTGCCGTTGTCCGCGACGAAGACCTCGAGCCACTGTGCATCCTCGCTGACGGCCACCCGCAGTTCGATGTCGGTGGCACCGGAGTGTTTCACGGCGTTGGTGAGCGCCTCGCTCGCCACGAAGTACGCGTTGCGCTCGATCTCTTGGGGCAACACGACCCCTGGGGGCAGTTCATCGACGAGGCGGGCCGGCACGGCGCTGCGCACTGCCGCCGACTCGAGGGCAGCGACCAGCCCCCGGTCGAGAAGGATAGGCGGGGCAAACCCGCGCGACAGGGCACGCAGCTCCTCGAGGGCATCCTTGGACTGCTGCATCGCCTCCGAGATGAGACCCTTCGCTTTCTGCGGGTCACTGTCGAGCTGCCGCTCGGCCGCGGCGAGATCCATCTGCAGGCGCACGAGCCGCTGCTGGGGGCCGTCGTGGATGTCACGCTCCAGTCGGCGCAGCGACTGACCCTCGGCAGAGACGGCGGCACCTCGCGACTCGCTCAGGGAGGCGACCTCGCGCTCTAGCGCATCCGAGCGGAACGCGGAGAGGAGACCCCGGGCAACAAGCCAGTGAAGGCTCGTGAGGCCCCGAGTCACAAACGGCAGCGTCAGCAGGAAGACGGCGCCGAGCGCGAGGTTCAGCAGGTTCTCAACGAGAGACGGGTTGGTGAGTTCAAGGCCCAGACGCTCGAACAGCCAGTTCGAGACGAAAAAGTCGCGATTGGCCTCGGGAAACAGGCCATCCCAGAACCAGGCGGTCACCCCACCCAGGCCGATTGACACCCACGTGACCGTGATCGTCCACGTCACGAGCGTGATGACGAAGTCGACGATCATGACGTGCAGGAGGTACAGCCAGTAGTGCCCGTTGCCGAGGGTCGCGCGGAGCCAACCGAAGAAACCCGTGCGTGCGCGGGCATCCTGCCAGTCCGGTCGGGTGATGCGGGGGCGGCCGGCGAACTCAAGCAACGCCAGACTCACCGTGCCGAATCCGCGCGACACGTACAGAGCCCCAATGATCAGCACGAGCCCGATAAAGAACGTCACGATCGTGCCCACGCCGGTGGAGAACAGACTGACGGTGACGACGAAGCCCACAAGCGAGAGGGGGAAGGCGACCAGGAGGTAGGCGAGCTCCCGTGGAACTGCGCGCCACCGCGCGGCGTAGCCCCGTCGAGGTGGCGCAACCACGGGGGCAGGTGTCGAAATGTCGGAGGTCATAGGAGGTCCTTGTCGATTGTCTCAGCAAGCCTCTCGCCGCAGGGTCGCACCCGTGAATGGTGCTGGCTCACGAGTGCGCGGTGGGGGTAACCCCCGGGCGACACGGTAAGCCTTGCCTCAGCTTGCTTGCGGAATTTGTGACGCTGCGTAGCGTTGATGAAGGAGACCAGAGAAGGAGTCACACAATGACCGAGATCACGTCAGTTCCCCAGACCTCAGCGGACCCGGATGTCACCAGCGGCGTCGCCCAGTTCCTCGGCCCGGTGGTCACGGACCTTACCGCTCTCTCCATCGATGGCAAGCAGGCCCACTGGCATGTGCGTGGCGCCAACTTCCAGGCCGTCCACGAGCTCCTCGACGTTGTTGTTGATCACGCGCGCGAGTACGCAGACACCGCTGCCGAGCGTGTTGTTGCCCTCGGCCTCCCGATCGACGCCCGCACTCAGACCGTGGGCAAGAAGGCCACAACGCCCACGATGACCGCAGGGTTCCAGCAGTCCGACAAGGCGATCGCCGAGGTGATCGCGGCGATTGACGCCACCCTGGTCACCGTGCGCACGGCTGTTGACGAGCTCGCCGAGC
This sequence comes from Rhodoglobus sp., assembly GCA_965279605.1. GTDB lineage: Bacteria > Actinomycetota > Actinomycetes > Actinomycetales > Microbacteriaceae > Rhodoglobus. Next base: position 41,055 of record CBDIIE010000017.1, on the reverse strand, counting down.
TCGACCCGGTGAGCCAGGACGTCGTGATCGAGATCGCGCGCGGGCTCGAGAAGGACCGCTGGTTCCTCTTCGCTCACCTCGCGGGCTAACGACCTACAGCGTCAGCGTCTCGCCGAGCTCAAGCCAGCGAGTGCGGGACTCGAGTCCCGCCTCGCTGAGCGCGGCACGCAACTGCGTCTCGGGCTGGAAGTGTGTCCACCCGCTGCGATGGACCGGCACGATCAGAGCCTCCTCAAGAAGGCGTGCCGCCTCGACGACCTCCGCCGGGTTGAACGTGAAGGGGGAGCGCCCGAGCAGTGGTGCCGCGGGAAAGTGGGCTGCACCACAGTTGATGATGGCGACATCCACCGAGTGGTCGGCCAGCCACGCCCAGAGGTCGGGCGTCATCACCGTGTCGCCGGAGATCCACACGGTGGGCATGGCCGCGCCCTGAAGCAGAAACCCGGTGACCTCGTAGACCTGAGGAGTGAATCGGGGCCCGTGTCGCGCCGGTGTCGACGTGATCGTCACGCCCGCAACCATGGTGGAGGCCCCGATCTCGAGGCCGCGCACGTCGCTCTTCACCGGGGATAACCGTGCCGCGGCTGCAGGGTTCGTCACGATGGTGTCGACGAGGGGTCCGAGTACGTAGGCGCGACCGGCGTAGTCGAGGTTGTCGGAGTGGTGGTCGTGGCTGACGAGCGCCGCATCAACCGGGCCAACCTGTTCGCCCGTCAGGGGTGCGTCGTACTGGCGTGTTGAGCTAAACCACGGCGCGGGAACCCAGGCGGGGCCCATATCGTACGTTGCCCCAGCCTCGTCGAAGACCGGGTCCGTGATCATCCGCACCCCGCCGGACTCGAGCAGCATGCTCGCAGTCCCGAGATACGTGAATTTCATTCTAAAAGTCTAGAGGTTCTGCCACGTCGGTCTTCCCCCCAGAAGGGTGAGCGCGACGGGCATGCCGCGAAGGTCATCGCCCGAGGCCACAAGTGGGTCACGCTCGATGGCCACGAGGTCCGCGGGTTCACCAACGGCAACCCGAGAGCGAGTGGATGCGGCCAACGCCTCGGTCGCCGACACACACTGCTCGGGATGCCACGGCTCGCGTCCCCCTCGCGATCGCGTGACGGCCGCGGCGATCGTCGCCCACGGGTCGAGCGGCGACACGGGGGCGTCCGAGCCGAACAAGAGTGTCGCACCCGCGTCGAGCAGACTGCGGAACGCGTACATCCGCCCCGTTCGCCCCGCCCACAGAGCATCGGCAACGTCGCGATCGTCCATCGCGTGATCGGGCTGCACGCTCGCCGCGACACCGAGCGCGGCAAAACGGGCAAAGTCGCTCTCGACGAGCAGCTGCGCGTGCTCGATGCGACCGCCGACCCCCAGCTCTTCGAAGGCATCGAGAGCAAGGGTGTTGGCGTGATCGCCGATCGCGTGAACGTACGGGAGGATGCCCGCCTCACTCGCACGACGCATGAGCGGCAAGAGTTCCGTGGGCGGCACGGTCAGGATGCCACGGCCCCCGCCCGGGTAGTCGTCGTGGGTGTAGGCCGTGCGCGTGTTGAGGGACCCGTCGGTGAGCACCTTGTAGCCACCGACGGTGAGCAACTCGCCGAGGCGCTGGCCCGTGTGGAGTCCCTCGGCGATCGCCCGCTCGAGGTGCTCGGTGTAGATGGCGAACTCCACCCGCAGGCTGTCGTGACCTGATGCGATACGGCGCTCCCAGGTGTCGCGGTTCCACGCCATCTCGAGATCGGAGATTCCCACGATGCCGCGCGCGGCAGCAGCATCCGCCGCGCTCCGCGCCCATCCGTCGATCGTCTCGTCCCCCACGTCGCCGAGCTGCCCGGTGACGGTGAACGCCGCCTCTTCTCGAAGCAGACCCGTGGCGTGATCGGCGTGTCCGAATTGGCGGAGCGCCGCGGAGTTGAGCCACGCCGCGTGAAGGTCACCCGAGACGAGCACGACCGGGAGGTCGCCCGACACGGCATCGAGCAGGGCGTAGTGCGGGGCATCCGGCCACAGCCCGTCGCGGAAACCACCGCCCACCACCATGCCCGACGCAGATGGCACGGCGTCGGCCACGATGCGGGCCGCCTCGGTGGCCGACGTCGCCCCCGAGAGGTCAACACGCTGCGAGCCGAGTGCCCACTGCGTGAAGTGCACGTGGTTGTCCCACAGGCCCGGGATGATCCAGCGCCCGGCTAGATCAACGTCGGGCGACCCGATCGAGCCAATCTCGGCGATGACTCCGTCTTCGATACGAAAGTCGACCGTGTTCTGGCCGAGCCGGGCGTTACCGAGGATCATGGCCGTGCGCGCGCCTCATCTCGCGCGCGAGCGCGGGCTGCGAGTAGTTCTCCCCGGACTGAAGCTCATCGATGATGCGATCGACGACCTCGGGGGACTTGTTCTGGCTGAGCTTGAGTCGAGCATCAAACCGCGTGACCCGCAGCCGCAGACCCACGGTGCCGCGGGCGATGCGCCGCGCGGCATCCTCGTCGACGTCGAGGTGAACGGGGTGGGGCATCGGATCCTCGAAATGCTCAACAAGCTCCCCCAGCACGCGGAAGTTCTCCTCGTCGGAGAGAATCTCCGGCACGCCGTAGAGGTGAGCGGTCACGTGGTTCCAGGTCGGGATGAAGTCGGCCGGGTCGTACCAGCCCGGCGAGATATAGCCGTGGGGGCCCTGGATGATCACGAGGACCTCGTGTTGTCCCAACTCGTGAAGCGTCTCATCCGGGCGACCCACGTGGCTGACCAGAACGATGTCGTCCTCGTTCTCCTCGAGGAGCACCGGGTAGTGGCTCGCTACAAGACCGGTCGCCGTGTGGGAGACGATCGTCGCCCACGGGTTCTCTCTGATCAGTCGCTTCACCTCGTGGGGGTCGGTGAGCACGTATCCAGGCGTGTGTCTCATGAGCTAAGCCTGACAGACCACACACCAGTAGAGCTTGCGCCCGCCGATCTCCTCCATCACAATCGGCGTTCCGCACACCCGGCACGGCTCGCCCGTGCGGTGGTACACCCAGTGGCGGTCGGCCCGGCTGGCCATCGCTCCGTCGTAGGCCTCCTTGCTCAGGCCATCCATCGTCATCATCTGACCGGTCTCGACACCGATCGTCAGGAGCTTCGACCAGTCCTTCCAGAGCGCTCGGACGGTCGCCTCCGGCAGGTCGCGCCCGGGGATGTGGGGGTTCAGTCGAGCACGGAACAGCAGCTCGGCGCGATACACGTTGCCAATCCCACTCACGACCGACTGATCCATCAGCAACAGGCAGATGGGGGTCGGCTTGCGCAGCACGGTCGCGACAAAGCGGTCCTCAGCCTCGCGCCCCGTGTCCACGAGGGGGTCGGGGCCAAGCTTGTTGATGGCCGCCTGCACCTGGTCGGGGCCCAGCACCTCGCACGCGGTGGGTCCACGCAGGTCGGCGCAGGTCACATCCGTCAGCAGACGGACGCGCACGGCGCCGATGGGTTCGGGCGGGAATGTCTCCGATGGGGTCTCGAGCTTCTCCTGTTCGGCCATCCGAAGGCGGGTCCGGCGGGGCGCTCCGATGCTCGCGAGCGAGTCCTCGAATGCCCCCACGACGGTGCCACGCTGGTTGGTCTGGCCCATCCGTCCGTTCGCGGAGGCCATCGTGGCATCCGCCGTGATGTCACCGGCGAAGTCCCACGCGCCGTAGATGCCCAGGTGCACACGGAGCCAGAGTCCGTGATCGAACTCGAGGAACATCTGCTTGCCGACGGCAATCGCCTGGACCATCTCGTGGCCGTCGAGGTCCTTGGCGCCGGCTGCGAACCGGCCCTGCGGCGACGACACCGCCACACGCTTGCCCACGAAGTGGAGCGCGAACTGCCGCGCGATTCGATGGACAGAATGACCCTCGGGCACTAGGCGCCGATCGTGTGGCCCACGATCTGGCCGGTGGTTTCGTACTCGGCGATCTGGGCGATGCGGCGCGCGTGACGCTCCTCGCCCGAGAAAGGCTCGGCGATAAAGACGTCGATGAAGTGCTTGGCCTCGTCGACCGTGTGCTGCCGTGCGCCGATCGAGATCACGTTCGCGTCGTTGTGCTGGCGAGCGAGCAGTGCGGTCGACTCGTTCCAGACGAGCGCCGCACGAATGCCCTCGACCTTGTTGGCCGAGATCTGTTCGCCGTTGCCCGACCCGCCAAAGACCACACCGAGGCACTCGATGCCCGCACGCTGGTCGGCGGCGACCGCGAGCGCCGCGTTGATGCAGAACGACGGGTAGTCGTCGAGAGGCTCGTACGAGGTGGGTCCGTGATCAACGACCTCGTGGCCCGCGGCCATCAGATGGGCCTGAAGATCCTCGCTGAATTCGAGGCCGGCATGGTCGGTCGCGATGTGGATGCGCATGCTCCTAAGTTTACGTATCTTGGGCAATCCCCTCTGGCGCGGTGTCGGTGGGCAGGAGCACACTTGATACAAGGAACTCCGGCACGAGGGGGCGCCATGAACCGCACGAATTCGTTTGCACCGGGCCTGATGCCGATCCTGTCGGCGGGCAGGCACCGGACCCCGGCGCGCGGCGCCTGTTTTATGGAGTACGCCTCCTACCTCGCGGGCGAGCGCTGGAGCGACCATCCGGAGTGCACCCACCCCGTGCTCGCGTCGCTCGCGCGAGACGTCAACGATCTGACGACGGATGCCGCGCGCACCGATCTCCTGCCGTACGTGCACCGCGTGGTCGGCCTCTACCCTCACGATCCCCGGTACGCGGCGGAAGTCGCGGTGCTCGCCGCGTGCGCGGCCCTGCCCGTCGCGAGCCTCGAGCGGCAGCGTGCGCTGGGTGCGGGACTGTTGTCGCTAGTCGGTCGTGTGGGGGATGCACGGCTCACCGACCTCGCGGCAGCAGCCTTTGCCGAAACGCCGGATGCCGAGCGCTGGGCTCGCCAGTACCTGCGGGAGGCCGCCGTGCCACGGGGGTCGTGGGAGCGGGTCGCGGAGGCGATGGTCCACACCTCCGTGGTGGGAATTGCGCTCGCGTGCATCCCCGATCCCGATGCGAGACTGCGTGACCTTCTGGTTGCTGCCATCGAGTCGGCCGAACGTGGCCAGGACGCGACAACGCCAGCCAGGGAGCGTGCCCTCGTCGCCAGTTAGGCTGGGACTCCCACCGACCTACAAGGGAGTGCGCAGTGCCGTCAGAGAACCTCACCCGGATCGAAGCCCAGGAGCGCAAGGCGCTCGTCGACACCCAGAGCTACGAGGTCTCACTCGACCTCACGACCGGGCCTGACACGTTCGCGAGCACCACGGTTGTTCGTTTCACGGCGACGCCCGGAGCCTCGACCTTCATCGACGCGCTCACTCACGCGGTGCACTCCGTGACCCTGAACGGCGTGAGCCTCGGCACCGAGGTGAGCGACGGCACGCGCATCCAGCTCGAAGGGCTGCAGGCGACCAACGTGCTCGAGGTCGTCGCCGACTTCGAGTACTCCAAGACGGGTGAGGGACTCCACCGCTTCGTCGACCCGGTCGACAACGAGGTGTACCTGTACACGCAGTTCGAGGTGCCGGACTCGCGACGGGTGTTCGCGGTCTTCGAGCAGCCCGACCTCAAGGCGACGTTCCAGTTCACCGTGACGGCGCCATCCAACTGGGCGGTTGTGAGCAACTCCCCCACCCCCGCCTCCGAGTTTGTTGCGGACGGGGTCGCGCGCTGGAGCTTCAGCCCCACGCCGGTTCTCTCGAGCTACGTGACCGCGCTGGTTGCCGGCCCCTACCAGGCTGTTCATTCGGAGCTGACCTCGAGTGATGGCCGGGTGATCCCGCTCGGCATCTTCGCGCGCAAGTCGCTCGCGCAGTACCTCGACGCGGACTACATCTTCGAGAAGACCCGCGAGGGTTTCGCCTTCTACGAGAAGCACTTCGCCTACCCGTACCCTTTTGAGAAGTACGACCAGCTGTTTGTGCCCGAGTTCAACGCTGGCGCCATGGAGAACGCGGGCGCGATCACGTTCACCGAGACGTACGTGTTCCGCTCCAAGGTGACCGACGCGATCAAGGAGCGCCGGGTCGTCACGATCCTGCACGAGCTCGCCCACATGTGGTTCGGTGACCTCGTCACGATGAAGTGGTGGAACGACCTCTGGCTCAACGAGTCCTTCGCGGAGTGGGCGTCGACCCTCGCTACAGCCGAGGCAACCGAGTGGCACGAGGCCTGGACCACGTTCCAGGCGATGGAGAAGAGCTGGGCCTACCGCCAGGACCAACTGCCGTCGACGCACCCGGTCGTGGCCACCATCAACGACCTTGAGGACGTCCAGGTCAACTTCGACGGCATCACCTACGCCAAGGGTGGGTCGGTGCTCAAGCAGCTGGTCGCGTGGGTCGGGCTTGAGCAGTTTATGGCCGGCGTCGCCGCCTACTTCCAGAAGCACCAGTACGGCAACACCGAGCTCACCGACCTCCTGGCCGAGCTTGAGAAGACCTCCGGTCGCGAGTTGACGAGCTGGAGCAAGCTGTGGCTCGAGACCGCGGGCGTTAACACGCTGCGCCCGGCGATCGAGACCGATGCGGATGGCACGATCACCTCGTTCGCGGTGCTGCAGGAGGCAGCGCCCGACTACCCCACCATCCGCCCGCACCGCCTCGCGATCGGGTTCTACAACCTCCGCGGCGGCAAGCTGCTGCGCGACCACCGCGTGGAGATCGACGTTGACGGTGTACGCACCGAGGTCCCCGAGCTCGTGGGCCAGAAGCGCCCCGACCTCGTTCTTGTCAACGACGACGATCTCGCCTACGCGAAGATCCGCCTCGATGCGGATTCCCTCGCCGTAGCCATGACCCACCTCGAGGACATCGACAACCCCCTCGCACGAGCGATCGTGTGGGGTGCGGCCTGGGATGCCACACGGGATGCCGAGACCCGGCCGAGCGACTACGTCACGCTCGTGCTGAACAACATCGCCGCCGAGACCGAGTCGACGACGATCCGCACGACGATTACGCAGCTGACTACCGTCGCCCGCTTCTACGTTGACCCCGCGCTGCGCGAGAGCACGATCGCGCGGGTGGGCGACGAGCTCTGGAGGCTCGCGCAGGGCGCCCACGCGGCATCCGACGCGCAGTTCCAGTTCGTGAAGTTCTTCGCGAGCATCGCCTCGACTCCTGCGCACGTCGCGACCATCAGGGGTCTGCTCGACGGGTCGATCACCCTCGACGGACTCGAGATCGACACAGACCTGCGCTGGGAGCTCATTGAGGGTCTGGCCCTCAACAACGCCATCACCGATGCGGAGATCGAGGCGGCCCTGCAGGCGGACAACACCTCCAACGGGCAGCAGGCGGCGGCACGAGCGCGCGCGACGTTCCCCACGGCCGAGGCGAAGGCCCAGGCGTTCAACTCGCTCGCCGAGTCCGACACCCTGAGCAACGCGATCGTGCGGGCCGTAACGATGGGCTACCAGCACACGAACGACCCCTCGTCGCTGTCCGCGCAGATCCAGCCCTACTTCGCGGAGCTCAACACCATCTGGAACAGCCGCAGCTACAAGATCGCCGAGCACTTCATCGTGGGGCTCTACCCCAGCCCACTTGCCAGCAAGGAGCTCGTGGATGCCACGAACACTTGGCTCGCACAGAACCCGGACACCCCGGCGCTACGCCGCCTGGTGATCGAGAACCTCGCGGGCGTCGAGCGCGCACTCAAGGCCCAGTCGCGGGACGTGACCGACGCGTGAGGCGGGCATGAGCGGTTTTGACTGGAACACGTTCTGGGCCACCCTGACCGGGTGGCTCACGAACGACGCCGGGGAGCCCACCGTTCTTGCGGTTCTCCTGCAGATCGCCGCAATCATCGTGGGCGCGATTGTGCTTCGACTGCTGCTTCAGCTCATCATCCGCGGCACGGTGCGACGCATCGTCACAGGGGTCAAGAAGAAGCACAACGTCGACGACACGCGTGAACTCGAGGCGTCACCACTGGCGGCGGTTCGGCTCGTTCAACGTACGCGCTCGCTGGGAAGTGTTTTCTCCAACGGCGTGACGGCGTTTATCGTCACGGTCGCCCTGCTGCTGATCTTCAATGCCGCCGTTCCCAACGCGACCGCCGCGTTCGCCCTGATCACGGCGGCCGTGGGTGCCGGTCTTGGTTTTGGCGCGCAGAACATCGTGCGCGACGTGCTTAACGGCATCCTGATGGTCAGCGAGGATCAGCTTGGCATCGGAGACGTCGTTGACCTCGGCCCGGCCACGGGAGTCGTCGAGGACGTCGGCATTCGGATCACGCAGGTGCGTGACGTGAACGGCACCCTGTGGTTCGTACGCAACGGCGAGGTCCTTCGATTGGGCAACATGTCCCATGGCTGGGCTCGCGTGATCATCGACCTCGCGGTGCCGTACGACTCCGACGTCGACTTGATCCAGGATCGAATTCTCGGCGTCGCGCAGGAACTCGCCGCGTCTCCCAAATGGAAGTACCGCATCCTCGAGAAGCCCGCGCTCTGGGGCATCGAGTCAATCTCCGCGGAGGCCGTCGTGGTGCGGCTTGTCGTCAAGACCCGCTCCACCGCAAAGGACGACGTGGCGCGCGAGCTTCGCTTGCGTCTCAAGAAGGCCCTCGACGAGATGGGCGTGCGCCTGCCCGCCCTCAACTCGATCGTGCTCACGGGCTTCGAGGGCGCGGCGGGGTTGCGCAGCTCCAAGGCCAACCGGCAGAAGCCCTTGCCGAGCCTCACCGAGGTCGCCGAGAAGAACGCCGAGAAGGCACCCCCGACCCCGAAGGCAAACGGATGACCGCACACGAGCCCAACCCCGTGACTCTCCGCCTGAGTGCGGGAGGCGAGTCGGTGCAGGGCAACTTCTGGGAACAGGTGGGCGGCCGGCCCACGTTCGAGAAACTCGTGCGGGGCTTCTACGAGGGCATTCGCACCGACGAGGTGCTTCTGCCCATGTACCCGGAGGATGACCTGGAGGGCGCGATCCAGCGCCTGACCGGGTTCCTCGAGCAGTACTGGGGCGGACCCACCACGTACAGCGAGGAGCGTGGGCATCCGCGACTACGGATGCGCCACCTCCCGTTTAAGGTCAACCCCGATGCCCGCGACCGCTGGCTGCTGCACATGCGCGCCGCACTCGACGAGCTTGCACTGCCGCCCCTACAGGACGCGACCCTCTGGGCCTACCTCGATCGTGCTGCCCACGCGATGGTCAACACGTTCGAGGAGTAGCCGACCCTAGAACGCTTCCGCGAGGGTCTCGCGGATCGGCGTCGTGGGGCGACCGATGAGCGTCGCGAGTTCGCCCGACGTGCCGGCGAGAAGGCCGTCGCGGATGTTCCCGTCCAGGCCAACCACAAAACCGGCGGTGCCCTCGTCGAGACCCGCGGACACAAGCGCCTGAAGGTGCTCCTCGGGCGAGAGTGACACGAACGTGACCGTCTTGCCCGTGAGCTCAGAAATCACCGCGGCGAGTTCCTCGTGGGACCACGCGACGTCACCGGAGAGCTCGTACGTGCGCCCCTCGTGGCCGTCACCGACCAGGGCGACGGCTGCGGCATCCGCGAAGTCCGCACGGGCGGCGCTGGCCACCCGTCCCTCACCGACGCTTGCAGCAAGTGTTCCGGTCTCGGCAGCCCGCTGCGCGGCCTGCGTGTAGTTCTCGTTGTACCACCCGTTGCGCAGAATCGTGAAGGGCAGCCCCGAGGCATGGAGGTACTCTTCGGTGGCCTTGTGCTCGGGCGCGAGCAGGAGCGCGGACGTGGTGGCACCAGGAGCTGACGTGTAGACGATGCGCCCCACTCCGGCGGCCTTAGCCGCATCGATCACTGCCGAGTGCTGCTCAAACCTCTTGCCCACCTCGCTGCCCGACACCAGCATTACCGTGTCGGCACCCTCGAACGCGGCCGCGAGGCTCGCCGGGTCGGTGTAGTCGATGCGCGCCACGCGCACTCCGCGTGCAGCAAGGTCGTCAAGCTTCTCGATCGCACGGCCCGCCGCGACAATATCGCCCGCGGGCGTTCCGTCGCGAAGCAGGGATTCGACAATAAGGCGGCCGAGGTGGCCGGTGGCGCCTGTAACAACGATGGTCATGGTGTGTCCTTTCGAGAGGGTCACGGGAACTAACCCTCGGATGCCCAATCTACTTCCCAAACGCAGGTACCCACCTTTTGGTAAGTTTGTGGAATGCAGGTAACCACGCTCAACGATCACGGCTTCACCGCGGGAGTTCTCCCTGCCCAGTGCCCGTCGCGCACGGTGCTCGATCACGTGACGAGCAAGTGGGGTGTATTGGTGCTCATTGCGCTCTCGCAGCAGGACCGTCGCTGGAGCGAGCTTCGCCGCGTCGTCGAGGGAGTCAGCGAGAAGATGCTCGCCCAGACGCTACGAACGCTCGAGGCTGACGGCTTTGTTCACCGGGATGCACAACTCACGATCCCCCCACGAGTCGACTACCGGCTCACCGATCGGGGCCACGAGCTCGCCGCGAGACTCCTGCCCCTGATGGACTGGATCGCAAGCAACGCCGACGAGATCGTGGGCGAGCAGGCGGATTAGGCGGCGGCTCGCGTGCCGAGGCGCACGGGACGCGTCGTTGCGCGTGACACACACGCCGGCATCGCCCGCACGGCACCGTGCTCGCGCCGGCGATATGAGGTCGGCGACTCCCCCACCAGTTCAGTAAAACGAGAGCTGAACGAGCCGAGCGAGGTACACCCGACGGCCATGCAGGCCTCCGTCACCGACGCGCCGTCCCGCAACAGCGCCATGGCGCGCTCGATCCGGCGGGTCATCAGATACCCGTAGGGCGTCTCACCGTAGGCCGCTCGGAAACTGCGAGAGAAATGTGCCGGCGACATCAAGGCATGCTGCGCCATGGTGGGCACGTCGAGCGGACGCGAATAGTCACGATCGATCAGGTCGCGCGCACGCCGCAGATAGGCGAGGTTCTCAAGCTCCTGCGGCGTCATGCCTCGACGGTACCAGCCGGGGGTGTGGAGTCACCCTCGCCCGAGTTGCCCGTCAGGCGCCGCACCCGACCCACGACGTCGAACGGCCCGAACAACCATGCCGCGAACGCAATCACGAGCACCGATACCAGAACGGTAACCGAGGCGGCGTAAATGCCACCGACCACCTGGTCGAAGAGAACAGCACCAACGGTGTCGGGAAGCCCCGCGACCCCGAACTCCCTCAGCACGATTGCGCGGCCGATGGCCAGCCCGACCAGGAGCACGACCATCCCGAGCGCAACGCCGCCCGCAGACACGATGAGGGAACGTACGGTCGCACCGGCGACGAACAGGCCGCCGATGACCAGTGCCAACGCGAGCCATGGCAGCCAGAACGCGACGGTGCGAGCCATGCCGTAGGCGACCTGGACGGTTGCAAGGCTGTCCGACGTGACGATCACGATCGTGCGGTCGACCTCCGGAATCTGGGCCGCGAACCCCAACCCCCCGTCAACAAGAGCGGTCTTGACCCTCTCCACGATGGGGCCCAGTTGGATGCCCAACTCGCCTCCCTCGCCCAGCGACAGGACACCATCCGGATCGTTCTCGAGCGCGGCGATCACCACCGAGTGGCTGACCCGAAGAGTCTCCTCCCAGATCGCGGAGAACGTGTCGGACTCCACGACCCGGCTCACACCGCCCGCAACGAGTTGGCGCATGGATTGCTCGAGGACACCCGTAAGCGCATCCGTCGCGAGCGAGCCGACCGTTCCCGTGCTGGGGATGACCGCACCCACGATCGACGAGGAGATCTCCGTGAAGTCGACCTGCTCCTCGATGGTCTCGGTAACGCGCTGCGCGAGGAACGCCTGCACGTCGTCGTTGGCACCCAACGGCGCAAATGTTGCAACGAAGGAGTCGGTGTCAGAGAGCTCGCTCACTGCCCAGGCGCTCACGAGCGCGACCGGAGCAAGGAGAGCACCAATCACGATCATCGTGATACCGGTAATGCGCCGCCATCGGGGGGTAATTCTTGAGGTTTCCACGTGCCTAAGCTAGAGCATCCGCCACCGAGACGAGGGAGTTTCGCGCCATGAGCCCAGCCACACCACCTACCCACGCGATTGTGATTGGAGCGGGCCTCGCGGGCCTCGTCGCCGCTGCCGAACTTGTGGCCGCGGGCAAGTCCGTGACGATCCTCGAGCAAGAGCCCGAGGCGAGCTTCGGCGGGCAGGCCTGGTGGTCGTTTGGTGGGCTGTTTTTTGTCGACTCACCCGAACAACGCCGAATGGGAATTCGCGACAGTCTCGAGCTTGCCCGGCAGGACTGGTTCGGCAGCGCGGGCTTTGACCGTGACGAGGATGCCTGGCCCCGACGCTGGGCGGAGGCGTACCTCGAGTTCGCCGCGGGCGAGAAACGCGAGTGGCTTAAGGAGAAGGGCGTGAGCTTCTTCCCGGTCGTCGGGTGGGCCGAGCGTGGGGGCTACACGGCAAACGGGCACGGCAACTCCGTGCCGCGGTTCCACATCACCTGGGGAACGGGGCCGGGCATCCTCGAGCCGTTCGTGAACGCTGTTCGCGCCGGGGTCGACCAGGGCCTCGTCACCCTGCGATTCCGGCACCGCGTGGACGAGCTCATTGTCGAGGGCGGAGCAGTCGTGGGTGCACGCGGCGCGGTGCTCGCGGATGACGCAGCCGAGCGGGGCGCGGCCAGCAACCGTGACGTGGTTGGCGAGTTCGAGGCGCGCGCCGAGGCCACCATCGTGGCCAGCGGTGGAATCGGCGGAAACCACGATCTCGTCCGCGCCAACTGGCCGAAGCGAATGGGAGAGCCGCCTCGGCACCTCCTGAGCGGAGTCCCCGCCCACGTGGATGGGCGGATGCTCGGCATCAGCGAGACTGCGGGCGCCCACCTCATCAACGGCGACCGGATGTGGCACTACGTGGAGGGCATCACCAACTACGCCCCGATCTGGCCCCACCACGGCATTCGGATCCTCCCCGGCCCGTCAAGCGTGTGGCTGGATGCCACGGGCCACCGTCTGCCCGTGCCGCTCTTTCCCGGCTTCGACACGCTCGGCACGCTCGAGCACATCGTCTCAACGGGTCACGACTACTCGTGGTTTGTGCTTACGCAGGCCATCATCGAGAAGGAGTTCGCACTCTCGGGCAGCGAGCAGAACCCCGACCTCACCGGCAAGAGTGTGCGCGAACTGCTGCGCCAGCGCCTCGGCAAGGGGGCAACGGAGCCGGTCGAGGCGTTCAAGGAGAAAGGTGAGGACTTCATTGTCGCGAACACGCTCGACGAGCTTCTCGCCGGGATGCAGGCGCTTTCACCGGACGTGGTGATCGACACCGACCGGGTTCGCCTCGAGATCGAGTCGCGCGATCGCGAACTCACGAACAGTTTCTCCAAGGATGCACAGATCAACGCGATCCGGCAGGCCCGCCACTACCGCGGCGACAAGCTCATCCGGGTGGCCAAGCCGCACCGCATCCTCGACCCGAAGGCGGGCCCGCTGATTGCCGTCAAGCTGCACATCCTGACGCGCAAGAGTCTCGGCGGCATCGAGACCAACCTGTCGAGCCAAGCCCTCGACGCGACGGGCACCCCCATCCCCGGCCTCTACGCGGCCGGCGAGGCGAGCGGGTTTGGTGGTGGAGGCGTGCACGGCTACCGATCGCTGGAGGGAACCTTCCTCGGTGGATGCCTCTTCAGCGGGCGCGCCGCGGGACGGGCCGCCGCAGGACTCGGCTAGCGGTTAGCCTCAATTAGTGACCACGGCGACGACCGAGAGGACATCATGACCAACTCAGCGACCCCATCCGTGCCCGCTGGCTGGTACCCGGACCCCGCGGGCGGCACACGCAGCCGCTGGTGGGACGGCACCCAGTGGACCGAGCACTACCAGGAGCCGTACACGGCTGCTGGCGTTGCGCTCAAAGCGCCCGAGGGCACCAAGGCCTACAACGTGTGGATCTGGCTTGTGGTGCTGCTGCCGTACGTGACGTTCCCGTTCCTGTTCGGTCTCGACTTCTCCGGGATCTTCGACGTGTCGAACCTAGACAGCCCAACCGGCAGCCTGTCGGCCCAGCTGGCACTCTTTACGTCTCCCGCGTACCTCGGCCTTGTGCTCGGTGGTTTTGTGACGACCGTGCTCGTGATCATCTTCGCCTACCGTGACTGGAAGACCCTCCAGCAGGCGGGTGTGCCACAGCCGTTCCACTGGGGTTTTGTGTTCCTCAACCTCGTGGTGGGCCCGGTCTACGCGATCGGCCGTGCGGTGGTCGTGAAGCGCCGCACGGGGCACGGCTCGGCCGTGTTGTGGGTGACGATCGCGCTCTTGGTGCTGAGTTTCGTGATCGCGTTCGTCTGGGTCGGCGTGATGTTTGCGCAGCTCACGCAGGAACTGGCGACGCTGTACTAGCGCGACAACGCGGTACTACCGGGACAACGTCCACGCGCGGCGCTTGACCAGAACGTGCCCACGCTTGGTCGTGAGCCTCGTCCACGGGCCTGACTCGTAGACAGACACCACGTCTCCCTCGTGCAGGAACCCGAGGCTGAGGGCGGCGAAGGCCGCGCCGGCGGGCACGTAGTCGATTCCGTCAATGGGGCGGCCCCAGATCTCGGTCCGCACCCGGTGCACAATCTGCTCGCCCGTGCCCGTCGGGATCGCCTCGGCGACCTCGTCGATCCCTGCGCGCGCTACCGACTCGAGGAGCGATCCTTCGATCGGCGCCAGAGAGTGCCATCCCCCGCGCGGCGGCGAGATGGCGGCCCACGTCACCGTGTTGACCTCCATCGGAGGCCTCACCTCGATTCCCTCCGACGGATCGGCGGCGGTTGCCGCCTCGAGGAGCCCCTCGACGCGCATCAGAAGGGAGCGCACGGGAACCACAACATCAAACGGCTCCTGGTCGGCCACCGCGAAAGTACGCAGGCCCAGAACCGTGGGGCTTTCGTCGAGAAGGCCGGCCGGATGCAGCACCGAGACGTACACGGCGAGCACCCCCGAGCCGGCAATCAGGCGCACCGAGCCGTCCTCGACCCTGAGGGCGCGACCGAGAAAAACGTGGAGGTCGCCGAGGGCGAGGGAGTCAACAAGAGTGAAGATGCGGGTCATCAGTCTTCTAAACTACATTGCGTGACCGACCCCCTGGCAGGCCTCCTTGCTGCGCTCGACCTCCAGGACACGGGAGCGCGCACCAGCGAGGACATCTTTACCGGTCCCAGCCAGTGGATGCCGCAGGGCCGAGTCTTCGGCGGGCAGGTCCTCGCGCAGTCCCTGGTCGCCGCGCAGCGCACCACCGCGAGCGACCGTTTTGTGCACTCGATGCACGCGTACTTCCTGCGGCCGGGCAATATCGACCTCCCCATCACGTTCTCCGTGGACCGCATCCATGACGGCCGGTCGTTCTCCACGCGCCGCACCCAGGCCTACCAGGACGGCGTGCCGATCCTGTCGATGATCGCCTCCTTCCAGGACGAGGACCCGGGGCTCGACCATCAGATCGAGATGCCTGCGGGCATCCCCGACCCCGAGTCGCTTCCCTCCGCGGCGGAGGCCTTCGCGGGAGTGGACCACCCCGTCGCACGCTTCTGGGCAAACGAGCGCCCGTTCGAGATGCGTCACGTGCCGTCGCCGCTGTTCTTCGCGGTCGAGGGCGCCCACGTTGCGCACCAGGCGGTGTGGCTTAAGGCGATCGGCCCGCTGCCGGACGACCCCAACCTCCACCGTGCTGCGCTCGCCTACGCGAGCGATTACTCGATCCTCGAGCCGATCCTGAGGCGCCACGGGATTCCGTGGTCATACCCGGGCCTGAAAATGGCCAGCCTCGACCACGCCATGTGGTGGCACCGCTTTGGACGGGTGGACGAGTGGATTCTTTACGCACAGGAGTCCCCCAACGCGATCGGCGGGCGAGGCCTCTCGCTCGGTCGGCTCTTCAGTCGCGACGGTCACCTGCTCGCCAGTGTCGCCCAGGAGGGCATGGTCCGGGTGCCACGATGACGAGCCAGCCGACTCCCCTGCCCTGGGATCCGATCGCGGAGGCACATCGCCAGTGGCGCGAGCACGGCTGGTCGGATGCCGCGGACGGCATGGCCTTGGTGGCATCCGTGATGCGCGTGCAGCAACTCATGCTGGGCAGCGTGCAGGGCATTCTCAAGCCACTGGGACTCAGCTTCTCCCGCTACGAGATGCTGCGGTTGCTCGCGTTCACTCGGGGCGGTGCGCTACCGATGGCGAGTGCCAGCGCCCGCCTTCAGGTGCACCCCACCAGCGTGACGAGCACCGTTGACCGGCTCGAGCGCGACGGGCTGGTGCAGCGTGAGGCTCACCCCAGCGACGGGCGCGCCACCCTCGTGCGCATCACGGATGCCGGGCGCACCGTGGTCGAGCGCGCGACCGCCCTGCTCAACGACGAGTTCTTCGACGAACCCGGCCTGGAGTCCGGTGACGTCACCGAGTTGGTGCGCCTGCTTGCACGATTCCGTCGCGGCGCGGGTGACTTCGAGGACCCCATCACGCCGCCAGACCCGCTGTAGCCAAACCCCAAGGAGCCCCATGAAGATCGACAACGCCGTCGCGATCGTGACGGGCGCAGGCTCGGGTCTCGGCCGAGCAACCACGATCGGGCTCGTGGCGCGCGGGGCCACCGTGATCGGCATCGACCTCCCGGGCACCGCGGAAGCCGTAGAGGCCACCGGCGCCCTCTACGCGCCGGCCGACGTCGCGGACGCGGATGCCGTCGCCGCGGCAATCGACGTCGCGAGCGCACGTGGTCCCCTGAGAATCCTCGTGCACTGTGCCGGCCGCGACGGCTCGCTGCGTGTCGTGGACCGGGACGGCACCCCGGGCTCCCTCGAGACCTTCGAGGCCGTCGTGCGCACCAACCTCACCGGCACGTTCAACGTGCTGCGTCTCGCTGCGGCGGCGATGGCCGCGACCGAGCCGATCGACGGCGAACGTGGGGTGTGCATCCTTACCGCCTCGATCGCCGCCTGGGAGGGGCAGATTGGGCAAGCTCCCTACGCCGCGTCCAAGGCGGGGGTGGTCGGGCTGACGATTACTGCGGCGCGGGATCTCGCTCGCCAGCTCGTGCGGGTGGCCACCATCGCCCCGGGCATCTTTGATACCCCCATGGTGGAGCGGTTGCCCGACGGGGTCCGCGAGTCACTCGCGGCATCCATCCCCAACCCCTCGCGGTTCGGGCGACCGGACGAGTACGCGAGCCTTGCGGCCCACATGATCGAGAACCAGCTGATCAACGGCGAGACGATCAGGCTCGATGGAGCCCTGCGGATGGGGCCGCGCTAGCCGCGCTTCGTAAACGTGACGGGATCCTCGACGTAGGGCGCCCACGCCTCGCGCAACTCGTCGGTGATGCGCTGCGGCCGCCCGGTTGAGGCGGTCACCATAACAAGGGTGGTCGCGGCCTTGGTGAATAGCACCCGTGGCTCGACGCCCTCGGGCGAATACAGCTCGTAACAGATCACCAGGCTCGCCCCACCCATGCGCCCGATCCACATTTCGATGTCGATCGCGGCACGCATGTACGGGATGGGCAGGAGGTACTCGATCTCCTGCCGGGCAATGAGGCTAATGGTTTCCGCGCCAGGTCGCGCGTCGAGGATCGCGGTGTCGTGTCCCGCGCCGGAACCCGCATCCGGGCGCCAGAACGCCTGGATGCGCGCCTCCTCCAGGATGCGCAGCATCTCGGCGTTGTTCACGTGCGCGTACGCGTCGAAGTCGCTCCACCGAAGCGGAATCGCCACGTGGAGGCGAGTCACTAGTCCCTCGTGAGCTTGCGGTAGGTGGAGCGGTGCGGCTTGGCCGCGTCGGGGCCGAGACGCTCGATCTTGTTCGCCTCATACGCCTCGAAGTTGCCCTCGAACCAGTGCCAGTTGGCCGGGTTCTCGTCGGTGCCCTCGTAGGCGAGGATGTGCGTCGCGATCCGGTCGAGGAACCACCGGTCGTGAGTGATGACCACCGCACAGCCGGGGAACTCGAGAAGCGCGTTCTCGAGGCTCGACAGGGTCTCGACGTCGAGGTCGTTCGTGGGCTCGTCGAGCAGGAGGAGGTTTCCACCCTGCTTGAGGGTCAGCGCGAGGTTCAGACGGTTGCGCTCACCACCGGAGAGCACTCCGGCCTTCTTCTGCTGGTCGGGGCCCTTGAAGCCAAACTGGCTCACGTAGGCGCGGGACGGAATCTCCGTCTTGCCCACCTGGATGAAGTCGAGCCCCTCGGAGACGACCTCCCACAGGTTCTTGTTCGGGTCGATGCCACCGCGGCTCTGGTCGACGTAGGAGATCTGGACGGTCTCACCGACCTTCAGGTCGCCACCGTCGAGTGGTTCGAGACCCACGATCGTCTTGAACAGGGTCGTCTTTCCGACACCGTTGGGGCCAATGACGCCGACGATGCCGTTGCGGGGAAGCGTGAAGCTCAGCCCGTCAATGAGCATCCGGTCGCCGAAGCCCTTCTTGAGGTTCTTCGCGTCGATCACCTGCGAGCCAAGGCGCGGGCCCGCGGGGATGACGATCTCCTCGAAGTCGAGCTTGCGCGTCTTCTCCGCCTCCGTGGCCATCTCCTCGTAGCGAGCAAGGCGGGCCTTCGACTTGGCTTGCCGGCCCTTCGCATTGCTGCGCACCCATTCGAGCTCGTCGGCGAGGCGCTTGGCGAGCTTGGCGTCCTTTTTGCCCTGGACCTCGAGGCGCTTGGCCTTGGTCTCCAGGTACGTGGAGTAGTTGCCCTCGTAGGGGTAGAGCTTGCCGCGGTCGACCTCCGCGATCCACTGTGCGACGTTGTCGAGGAAGTACCGGTCGTGAGTAACGGCGAGGACGGCGCCCGGGTACTTGGCGAGGTGCTGCTCGAGCCACAACACACTCTCGGCGTCGAGGTGGTTAGTGGGCTCGTCGAGGAGCAGGAGGTCCGGCTTCTGGAGCAGAAGCTTGGTGAGCGCGACACGGCGCTTCTCACCACCGGAGAGGGTGTTCACGGGAGAGTCCGAGGGCGGCGTGCGCAGGGCATCCATCGCCTGTTCCAGCTGCGAGTCGAGGTCCCACGCGTCCGCGGCGTCGATCTCCTCCTGGAGTGTGCCCATCTCCGCGAGCAGCGCGTCGAAGTCCGCGTCGGGCTCGGCCATCTCGAGGCCAATCGCGGCGTGCCGGTCGACCTTTGCCTTGATTTCGGCGACACCCTCCTGCACGTTCTCGAGCACCGTCTTGGTCTCGTCGAGCTCGGGCTCCTGCATGAGGATGCCCACGGTGTAGCCAGGCGAGAGGCGCGCCTCACCGTTGGACGGCGTGTCGAGGCCCGCCATGATCTTGAGGATCGTCGACTTGCCAGCACCGTTGGGGCCGACCACACCGATCTTTGCCCCGGGCAGGAACGACATGGTGACGTCATCGAGAATGAGCTTGTCACCAACCGCCTTGCGGGCGCGGACCATCGAGTAAATGTATTCGGCCATTGCTCCATTCTAGGAGCGCGCCAGACCTACCAGTCGATCGGACGGGTGGTGCCGACGAGACAACGACCGGTGCCCAGCACGGGCGCGAGAATACTCGTGTACTGGGTTGGACCAAACTGCCCAATGAGGCACTCGCCCTGGATTCGCACGGAGACGATGACCGAGTCGGCGGGAATGTTGATCGCCGTCGTGTCGAACGTCACCTCCATCTCGCTCTTGATGAACCCGTTGTTGGTGAGGTTGGTCACGATGTCCTGACCCGGGCCCTTGCCGAAGCGATCCCAGTAGGCCTGGTTGAGGTAGTCGAAGAACTGGTGGTTTGCGGCGGCGCTGCCCTCGGGGTGGAACGTCGGGATGCGCTCGGGTGTCGGCGATGCCGACGGCGTGACCGTGGACGTGTAGGTCGGGACGGGCATGGGCTCGGGAGTTGTCTGCACGCACCCGGCAAACAGGAGACCCAGCACGGACACACCAGCGCCAATGACAACCAGGCGCGGAACGGTGCGTTGCATCGCACGGACTCCCTTCATCACGAGCATCTCTCGCACCCGACAGTTTATGTCCGGCTCACTGGGAGGCCGACTAGAAGGGCACGGATGTGGAATCTTCCGCCGTCAGGGCGTCGTGCGCTGGTGGGGCCACGGTGGCCCACTGCTCGGCAGGCCGCTCGGATGAGTCGCTCGGCGCATCCGCGGCCACCGGATCCGTGGGCGACTCCGGCGCCGAGCTCGCGCTCATGTTGCGCGAATACGCGGAGGTGCCCCACGACAGGTCGTGACCCACCGCATCCACCTCAACGTCAACGTTCATGCCCGAGCGCTCACCGTTGTCCCACGACCGCACCTTCAGACGGCCCGACACGATGACACGCTCGCCACGCTTGACCGAGGCACTCACGTTGAGCGCGAGCTGACGGAAGGCGGTGATCGTGTACCAGTTGGTTTCTCCGTCGACCCACTTGCCGTTTGCCTTGTCGAACTTGCGTTGTGTGGAGGCCAGACGGAAGTTGGTGATCGCGAGCCCCTCGCTTGTCAGGATGTGCTTGGGCTCGGTGGCTACGAGCCCGGTAAGGGTGATGTGGTCGGTCATGTCTGCTCCGTGTCGCTTCGAGTGCCAAAGGACGGACCGCCGGTGCGGCACTCGTGCCGGGAAGCCGCCCGACGGTCCGATGAGGAGAGTCTGCGCGCGAGCCGATGCCCACGGGATGCGTGTGTCGCACAGTGGGGAATACCCGGCGGCAGGGGCATCCCTTGGGGAGGAGATGTCGCGACCGCGGCACCGGAGAGTGTCCGAGCGGAGCCGTAGGCTGGGGGGATGCCCTACACCGCTGCCGAAGACCGTTACGACAACACCGAGTACGCCAGGGTGGGGCGGAGCGGACTGCGCCTGCCTCGCGTCTCGCTGGGACTCTGGAACAACTTCGGGTACGACCGGCCCCTCGAGACCCAGCGCGCCATCATCCGTCGCGCGTTTGACCTCGGCGTGACCCACATTGACATCGCCAACAACTACGGGCCGCCGGCGGGCTCGGCGGAGAGCAACTTCGGCACGATCATGCGGGAGGATCTCCGGCCCTACCGCGACGAGCTGATCATCTCGTCGAAGGCCGGGTACTACATGTGGGAAGGCCCCTACGGCGAGTGGGGCTCGCGCAAGAACCTCCTCTCCTCCCTCGACCAGAGCTTGGCCCGCACCGGGCTCGAGTACTTCGACATCTTCTACTCCCACCGCCCCGACCCGGACACCCCCATCGAGGAGACCATGGGCGCGCTGGCGAGCGCGGTCCACGCGGGCAAGGCGCTCTACGTTGGCGTGTCGAACTACTCCCCCGAGCAGACTCGCGCGGCGCACGCGGCACTGGCCGAGCACAAGGTTCCGCTGCTGATTCATCAGCCCCGTTACAACATGTTTGACCGTCACATCGAGGACGGCCTGTTCCCCGTGCTGGACGAGTTGGGCATCGGCAGCATTGTCTTCTCGCCGCTCGCCCAGGGCCTGCTCACCAACCGCTATCTCGCGGGCATCCCGGCCGACTCGCGCGCCGCCGAGGGCCGCTGGATCACCCCGGACACGATCGACGACACGTACCTTGAGCGGGCCCGCGCCCTCACCACGATTGCGGATGCTCGGGGCCAAAGCCTCGCGCAGCTCGCGCTCTCGTGGGTACTGCGGGGTGCCCCAGGTGACGTCGGCCCTCATTGGCGCCTCGAGCGTCGCCCAGCTCGAGAACAACATTGCCGCGCTCAACTTCGAACCGCTGACTGCCGACGAGATCGCGGCAATCGAGCCGTACGCGGTGCACGGCACCGGCTCTCGCCGCTAACCGCGGGTGGGCTACGTATTTGGGCTGCTCGCGGCCCTTCTGTTCGGCGCGAATGGCAGCGTGACAAAGGTTGTGCTCGACAACGGGCTCGATCCCACGCAGGTCACCCAGTTCCGCACGTTCGGCACGTTCGTCATCGCGGGGACGATCTTGCTGTTCACGAACCGCGCAGCATTCCGCCTGCCGTGGCGCCAAGTCGGGATCATGGCGATCCTCGGTGTCGTGGGGGTCGCACTGCTGCAGGCGACGTATGCGTTCGCGATCCAACTGCTGCCGGTGGGAATCGCACTCCTCTTCGAGTACCTCGCTGTGCTCATCGTTGCCCTCGTCGCGTTCTTTTTCCTCAAGGAGAAGGTCCGCCCACGCCTCTGGGTTGCCATCGGCTGCGTGCTCGTGGGGCTCACGGTCGTGGCGCAAATCTGGTCGAGCGCGCTTGACGGCCTGGGTGTCGTCATGGCGCTGGCGGCCGCAGTGACCCTCGCGATCTATTTCCTTATCGGCGAACGCCAGGTGACCGCAACCTCGCCGCTGGCCGTGGCGTTCTGGACGAGCGGCTTCGCCACCTTGTTCTGGGCACCACTGAGCGGGTGGTGGCGGGTCGACCCCTCGATCTTTCTCAGGCCGGTATCGCTGTCGGGGAGCCTCGAGGCCGTGATCGTGCCGCTCTGGGTGCCGTTCGCGTGGCTCATCGTGATGGGCTCGTTCCTGCCGTTTTTGCTCTCGTTCGCTGCACTGGGTCGCCTCAAGGCGACGGCCGGGGGAATTGTCGCGTCGTCCGAGGTCATCTTTGCCTTCGTTGTGGCGTGGCTGTGGTTGGGCGAGCAGTTGAGTGTGTTCCAGCTGGTGGGTGCGGCAATTGTGCTCGCCGGCATCATCCTCGCCCAGACGTCGCGCCCCGATCACGCTCTCGACGCGGACCTCGCCTTCACGTCTGACCGCATCTCCTAAGGTCGAATGTCGGTGGTCGAACCTATGTTCTAATCACAGAACATCGGCCGGGTTCGTCAGCGAAGGAGACACCGAAGTGACCACTCTCGATTTTGTTGGTACCAGCCCTCTGCGAGGCGGGGTTGCGAGCATCCAACTTCACGACGACCTCTGGCGGGTGACGAGCGTGAGTGGCGAGGTGTTGGGCTACGTCGAGCGGCACGTCACCGAGGCCGGTCCTCGGTTCACGGCCAAGCGCATGATGCAGCGTCAGCGCCGATTTGTTCCGATCGGAGACTTCTGGACGACCGAGGACGCCCTGGACTGCTTCCGCTTCTAAGGCGTGTCGCCGCGTTACTCGTGTGACTAACGGGGTTACAGTGCCTGCATGTTGCTGGAGTGGTGGAATGACATTGTCCGTTGGTTTTCCTCGGATGAGGGGTGGGCCGTCGTCACAGGCGCGATCCTGCCCTTTGTGGCGATCCTCGCAGCGGGAGTCCTCGCGGGGCTCATCACCCGCGGATCGATGAAGCGCTTCGTCGCTCACCAGGACAGACAGGCCAAGTCCGCCGCGATCGCGGCGCTCATCGCGTCCGGTCGCAAAGCGGCGACATGGAGCACACTCTCCGCGCAGGAGAAGGAACACGTTGAGCACCAGACCAGCGAGTCAGAGGTGCGGTTGCGCCTTCTTCCTGTCGTGGGCTCGGGTCTCGCCGCCGACTGGGCTGCTCACCACATTGCCTCGATGAAGCGCAACTCCGCCAACTACAGCTTCCAGGCCGAGCAGGATCTCCGTGACCTGCAGGACGGCCTTGTGGGGTGGCAGCTCAAGCCGACGCGCGCGAAGAAGATGTTCGCGCAGGACCTAGCAGCGTGGCGCTACGACGAGAGCCTTACCGAGGACGAACTGGCGTCCAAGCAGCGAGAGTGGGCCGCCCAGCAGGAGACCGCACCCTTCGAGGGCGTTAAGGCCTAGTTGGCGCCGGGGCCTTCGAGCCCCACCACTACCGCAGACCACGGGCAGTACACGTCCGAGGTGAGCGTTCCGTCCTCGACGTACTCGGGCAGCCCATCGCAGACCTCAATGGTCGCGTCAGCAAACTCGAGCGTTGCGGGGTCGATATGCCATGACCACGGCTCATTCACGCTCGGGTCGTCACGCACGATGGTCCCCACGGGAATACGCCCCTCCTCAGACCCTGCCATCAGGTCTTTCACGTGCTGGATGAGCTCCGGTGTCGCCAGTTCGATGCGATAGGTCTGTTGACCCGCGACCTCAAAAGTCGCGACCGTCGGCTCGGATGCCATGCATCCGGCCAAGGTCAACCCCACGAGGGCGATGAGTCCGGTCGCCGCTAGTCGGTTCCACGCCACTGGTGACTCCCTTCGCGCAGCACCAAGCGACTGACTCGGCACCAGTGCCCCCGGCAGGAATTGAACCTGCGACCAAGAGATTAGAAGGCTCCTGCTCTATCCGCTGAGCTACGGGGGCGGGCGGGCTTCACATTACCGCAGCGGGCGACTCAGACCGCCTTGGCGAGCGCGACCAGCACCTGATTGAGGGTCGGAGCGCCCTCCGCGCGAAAGACCTCGTGATCGTCCGCGTCGAGCACCACGACGGTCGGCGTGCTGCGAATACCCGCTCGCACGGCCTCGTCCTCGTAGCGAGCCACGTCAAGTTCCGCAATTCTCGCCGCAGGCACCAAGCGCTGTGCCTCGGCCAGAACGGCTCGAGTGGCCATACACGGCTCACAGAAGGCCGAGGAGAAAAAGAGCAGGTTCACGCTGGATGCAACCACGCGCGCTCCCGAGGGATTCCGCTACTCGCCGTCCCGCTCGTCGACATCCTCAAGCTGCTCGCTGTCGGGCTTGTCCCAGCTGTAGGTGACCTGGACCTGCTCCCCCACCTGGTGAGCGACCGGGAACGCGTAGACGAGCTGCGTCTCCTTGCCGTCGACGGCAGCAATCACGGTGACCTCGTCATCCCACGAACCGTCGGTGCTGATGCGGGTGTCGGTCTGACCGTCGTACGGGCCGCCCTTGTAGAACACGACGTACTCGTCACCACGGGAGATTTCAGGATTTCCAGACATGTGACAGTCCTATCAGAGTTCGCTGGGTGCGCGCAGCGGTATACAACCGAAGAACTCTTGGTTGACAGTGTGTGCCAAGCCGGTCGCGTCGATGGTGTGTGGCCTCACCAGCATCGACACTGGTGTCGTGGCCCACAACTGGCATCGATTTGTCGCCCTCGGTGACTCGATCACCGAGGGCTTCTGCGACCCCGCCGCCACGGGAGACGCGTGGCTCGGCTGGGCCGATCGCCTCGCGGGGATCCTTGACGGGGATGCCAAACTGCGGTCGTCGACGTTCGGCTACGCCAACCTGGGGGTGCGTGGTCGGCGGGTGCGACACGTGATCGAGGAGCAGGTTCCCCGGGCGATTGACCTGCGAGCCGATCTGGTTTCGATCCTCATTGGGGGCAATGACCTCATGAGTCCGAAGGCCGACCCGGACGACCTCGCGACTCAGGTCGAGGCTGGCGTGGCGGCTCTGCGGTCGACGGGATGCGACGTGCTCCTCGCGACGTGCTTTGACCCACGATTCGCGTTCTTCCTGAAGCCACTGCGGGGGCGTGCCGCTGTCTACAACGCCAACCTGTGGAGCATCGCCCGAACGCACGGCACCTACACTCTTGACCTCTGGGGTGTTCGTGAGCTCCAAGCGCCACAGATGTGGGCGGAGGATCGAGTGCACTTGGCGCCCGCCGGGCACCGGCTGATCGCGGTGCGAGCCGCGCATTCGCTTGGCATCCCCTACTACGAGGTGGGCAAGCGCCCCCTGGATGTGCAACCCACCCCACCGCGGCCCAGTCCCCTGGACCTGCTCGGCTGGGCGCAGCGGCACGCGCTGCCGTGGGTCGCCCGGCGCGTGCGAGGGGTTTCCACAGGCGACGGGATGCCACCAAAACTGCCACATCTCATTACGGTCAGTGACCGCCAGTAGACTTCGAGGCATGCCCGCGAATACTGACCTTCTCGTCTGGATCGACTGTGAAATGACAGGTCTTGACCTCGAGGTAGACGAGCTGGTCGAGGTTGCGGTGGTCATTACCGACTACAACCTCGTGGCCGTGCATCCCGGGTTCAGCGTGGTTATCAAGCCCGACGAGACCGCGCTCGAGAACATGAACGACTTTGTCACGGAGATGCACCGAAGCAGCGGACTGCTCGAGGAGATCCCGCAGGGTGTCTCGCTCGCTGACGCCGAGTTCGCGGTCAACGAGTACATCCTCAAGTACGTGCCTACCCCCAAGTCGGCTCCCCTCGCGGGCAACACGATTGGCACGGATCGCGCGTTTCTCGCCAAGTACATGCCGCGCGTCGACGCCCACCTTCACTACCGCAGCATCGACGTCTCCTCCATCAAGGAGCTGTCGCGGCACTGGTTCCCCCGTGTCTACTTCAACGCCCCCACGAAGGACGGCGGTCACCGGGCCCTCGCGGACATCCTCGAGTCCATCCGGGAGCTGGAGTACTACCGTCGTGCGGTCTTTGTGTCCGATCCCGGCCCCACCACCGACCAGGTTCAGGCAATCTCGTCAGACGTGGTGCAGTCGTTCGCCTCGCGGCTGTAATACACTTGTTCGGTTGCCCCGTGCGGGCGACGCGTTTGGTGGGCGTAGCTCAGTTGGCAGAGCGCTGGCTTGTGGAGCCGGATGTCGCGGGTTCGAGCCCCGTCGTCCACCCCAGATGAAAACGGCCCGACCTGATGGCGGGCCGTTTTCATGTACCGGGAGAGTGATGGTCGTCAGCCCTGTCGCAGACACGCTGAGCGAGGTGGACCTCGAGGAGGCCGCCGCGCTCGACACGCCCTGGGTGACCATCGTCTGGAACGACCCGGTGAACCTTCAGCAGTACGTGACCTGGGTCTTCACGAGCTACTTCGGCTACCCGCCCGGCGAGGCTCGCCGCCTGATGCTTCTCGTGCACAACGAGGGCCGGGCGGTTGTTGCCACCGGCGGCCGCGAGGAGATGGAACGTCACGTCGAGGCAATGCACGACTTCGGGTTGTGGGCGACCCTGACGCGGGCGGACGCGTGATCCCGTTCGAGCGCGACGGGGCCGACATCGTCGCGCGCTTTACCGCCGCCGAGGTCGAGCTTCTTCGGGAGCTCGCGAGCCAGGTCACGGAACTGTTGTCCGATCGCGCCGGGGATGCCACAGGTGACATGCTGCTCGCCCAACTCGGCATCGGTGGGTCGAGCACCCCGCCGGATGACCCCGCGCTGGCCCGCCTCCTGCCGGACGCCTATCGCGATGATGACGATGCCGCATCGGAGCACCGGCGCCTGACGGAGACGTCTCTGGTCGACCGCAAGATCGCGAACGCGGCGACCATGTCGGAGAGCCTCGGTTCGGGCTCGGTGCGTCTGACTCCGGACGTGGTGCAGTCGTGGCTCAGGAGTCTCACCGACCTGAGGCTGGTGATTGCCGCGCGGCTCGGCATCCAGCACGACAATGACGAGGGGGTGGGCGATCCGTTCCTTCAGGACGTCTACCACTGGCTGGGTTATCTTCAGGGGAGCATGCTGGAGCTTCTGGAGGACTGATGGAGAACATCCCGGCGGACGAGTTCGAGCGACTCGTCATCGACGAGCTCGACCTCCTGCCCGACGACATGGTCGACGGTCTCGAGAACGTGGTTTTTGTCACCGAGGATCGGCCCGAGGACGGCTCGCTGGACCTGTTGGGGCTCTACGACGGCACGGCGCTCACGGAGCGTGGGAATTACGGGTTCGGGGAGCTTCCCGATCGGATCATTCTCTACCGCGAACCCCTGCTCGCCATCTCGACGGACCTCGATGAGCTCAAGGACCAGATCCACGTGACGCTCGTGCACGAGATCGCCCACTTCTACGGGATCGATGATCGCCAGCTCCACGAGCTCGGCTGGGATTGACCCGAGAGAGTCGCCCGCCGGGGTTGCACACGAGTTTCGCAGACTAGTCTGTCTAGAGGAGGTCTCATGTTTCACAGACGTTCTGCCGCTGTTGCGGCATCCGCAGTCCTAGTTTTTGGGCTCGGTGGATGCGCTTTTATCGAGCCCAGCGGAGGCCCGCAGGAGCTCACGGGAATCGCCGCGTGTGCGCAAGGCCACACGTGGGCGCTGAACTTCGAGGATGTCGGGGCGAAGGTGCTGGCGGAGATGCAGTCCGAGGGCGCACCGGTGACGGCCGTGGTCGCAACGGGTGAGCAGTCGCTGAACTGGGACCTTCAGGGGAACGTCGTTCTGACGACTGACTTTGACCTCACGATCACTGCGACACCGGCCGCAGACCAGCTGATCACCATCGTGCAGAGCCACACGGGCACGGCGACGGGCAAGGCGTACATTAACGGCGACGTCGGCATCCCGCGCGACTGGGACGGCTCGGGCATGAACATCGAGTCCGTCGGGGACAACAACGGAACACCGTTGGAGGCGATCCCGTGGGATATCCCGTGGATCGGCATCGATGACTCGGTTGGTCTTGAGCTCACGTGCGACGGCGAGAGCCTGACGATCCACCCTCGTGGGGAGAAGATCACCCAGCTCTGGACCCGGACCTCCTAGGCGAGGTCGCCCGTCTCCAGCGGGAGTGCCGGGTCGGCAGACCACTCCTCGAGCGAACCGTCGTAGATGCGTACCGCCGTGGTGCCGATCGCGGCCAGGGTCAGGGCGTTGGCCGCTGCCGAGATTCCGCCCCCGCAGTACAGAAGCACCTCGTCGGGCGCGCCCTCCGAAACATCGATTCCTGCCTGGTCGTAGGCCAAGATCAACTCGACCCGGCTCTTGACATGGCCATCCTGTGTGAACAGGTCGCGACTGGAGACGTTCACACTTCCCGGGATGCGACCCCGCCGACTGTACCGGGTCGGGTCGGAGCCCGTGAACGAGCCACGGGGCAGCCCACACACGAGCGGGCGGGCATCCCCCGGGCCACGCTCAACGAGTTCCTGTTTGCTCACCCACGCCCGACGCACGGGTTCCCCGCGCCACGATGGCACGGGATCGGGTCGCGGAGCCTCGCCCACCTCGACACGCTCGCCCGCAGCCTCCCACGCCGCAAATCCGCCGTCGAGCACACGAGCGGGAACGCCGATCCAGCGCAGCAAATACCAGAGGCGGGCGGCCCAGAGGTTGCCGGTGGAGTCGTACACCACCACCTCGCGCCCCTCGGCGATGCCCAGTCGAGCCAGCTCGTCGGCAATGGCCTGCGGCTCCGGGTGGGTGTAGTGCAGGGGCGCGCTCACGTCGCTGAACTGGCTGGCGACATCCACGTGCTGGGATCCGGGGATGTGACCGGCGAGCCAGCGAGGTCGCCCCGAGTCGCGGCGGTAGTCACCATCAAAGTTCGGCGCGTGCAGAACAAGGCTCGCGTCAAGAACTGCGGGCGGGGTGGGACCGGCGAGGGCGTCGGCGAGCTCGGAGACGGAGACGAAGGGCGAGGTCATGACACCAAGGCTACGTCCGCCACGGCCGCGCGCCAGGCGGTGGGGTCATTCAGGATGCCATGGGATGCCAGCCAGCTGCTGTACGACACCATAAGCTCCTCACGCACGAGCCCCCACTCGCCCTCGTGGAACCACGTGGGCGCAATCGCGGACAGCGATCGTGCGACCACGTGGGGCGGAAAGTAGGGAACAACCCCCTCGAAAACCGTCGACGCCGCGGCCTGCTCGTCAGCGGCGGCGTGGAAGCCGTGCTCCGTGACCTCAAGGAACGCGCGCTGCAGTCCGGGGTCAGAACGCCCCTCCCGCGCCCCCAGAAGGTAGCTGTGGTAGCGGAGGCCGAGAGTGTCGTCGACCCTCCAGACGCGCTCCTCTGAGGCGGGCAGGGTCGTCAGCAGGTTGTCCCAGGCCCAATACGAGCCGAAGGTCGCATCGGCGATTCCGTCGAAGTGAGTTGCCGGGTCGAGTTCGCGCGCGCCCGCATCGACGATGATGACGCCGCCGGGGTCTCCCCCGTCGGCCTCGACGAGACTCCGGACGATCGCGAGCCCACGCGGGGTGGGGTTGAGAGCGACGCGACGGCCCACCAGGTCGCGCGGGCGCTCGATGCCACTGTCGGCGCGCGTGCGGACCGTCTCGAGCCCCCGCTGGTTGATGGCCACCAACCCCACGATCGGTTGGCCTAGCTCTCGGCGCACCAGAAGACGGTTCGTCGGAAAAATGCCGTAGTCGGCGCGCCCGCGCAGCAGGTGCTCGAGGGTGTCGCCCACACCCGGATCGACGCACCGAATCTCGAGATCGATGCCGGCATCCGCGTACCACCCCCGCGAGCGGGCGAAGTAGAACCCTGCCGAATTGGGCCAGGGGTGGAAGTACTCCAGAGCGAGGGTTAGCTGGTGCATGTGGGCCTCCAATAGGGTCGGCCCCATCCCTTCGCCCCGCTCGCACCGAGCCGGCCAGGTTCCACGGGTCAGCGGACGACACCGCACTCTCAGCAATGCTCCCCGGGGGTAACCACACCCTACGATCGACCGCCGCGAGCGGGTCAAAAATGTCGGAGTGTTAAGCGCTGTTGCGCTCTGTGATCACCAGGTCGGCAAGCGACCGGGGGTTCTCTCTCGCGATGAAGCGCTCCTCGTGTGCGGCCCATCGGTCCCAATGCGGCACGTAGGTGTCGCCGTCCCGCTCGAGCGCGCGCCGCTTGCGGGTCACGTCATCGAGCTCTACCCAGATCGTGAAGGTTGCAAGCACGCTACTGGCCCGGGTGAGCGCGCCAACTCCCTCGATCGCGCGCGGTCGCGCGGGATCGAGCGGGACCCACTCGGCGGGCGCGTCATCCACCCAGTCCCAGCGCCGCCAGCGTGGGTCGTGGGGCGCCAGCATGTGGTCAACGACCTGGCGACTCGCGGCCTCGAGGCCGTCCCACCCGGGGTAGATGTCATCCAGCCGAACCAGCTGAAGGTCGGGCCACACGGCGGACAACTCGGCCGCCAGCGTCGACTTTCCTGACCCCGATCGCCCGTCGATCAGCACAATCGCGGGCGAATGACCAGCATCACCCAAAATGGTGTCGCGCAGCGCCTCGGCCTCGCTCGTTGACAACAAACGGCCGGGCCCGGGGACCTCACTGTCCGGCAATGAAGTTCCAGTGTCCCGTGGTGACCGACACCGTCACCGCGGCGGCAGCGACCCCCACCCCGAGGACTACAAGCACCACATCCGCGGCCCCAAAGGTCGACTCTCGAGCCCAAGTGCGACGTATGGACGATCCAAAACCTCGCGCCTCCATGGCGGTCGCCAGCTTGCTGCCTCGGCGAACCGACAGCACCAGAAGCGCAAAAGCCTGACCCCAGAACCGCCGGAGTCGGCCTCGGTCGGCGACCCCACGTGCGCGGCGAGCAAGCTCAAGGGCGCGCCAGTCATCCATAAACAGCCCAACCAGTCTCAGTCCGGCGAGCGCGCCGAGCACAAACCGAGCGGGGAGTTTGAGCACCTGAGCGAGGCCATCGGCGAGATCGGTGGGATCGATGGTCACGAACAGGACAATGGCGGGGAGGCCAATCGCGAGCATCCTCAGCACGGTTGCGATTGCGAGCTCGATGGAGCCATCGGTCACATGGATGAGGGCGAACTGAAAGTAGGTCTCCCCCGACGGCCTGCCGTAGAGCAAGATCGTGAAGCCACCCAGCGGAGCTGCGATCCACACGGGGAGTGTGCGAAGAAAAAATCTCCGTGGCGTGAGCCCCGCCCAGAAGAACAGCACGAACTCGATCGCCAGCGCGACCGACGCCGAGACCCAGTCGATGGAGAGGATGAGCGGCACGCTCACGACAGCGGCCGCGAGGAGCTTCGATACGGGGTTGACGCGATAGATGGCCTGCGAACCACGCACGGGTGCGAGGAGAGTCATCGAACCACCTCGAGGGAGCCGGGGCGCTCGGACCACGGCAGAACCCGAATCTCCGAGTCCGCGAGCGCGTCAACGAACTCCGCATCATGGGTAATCGCCACGACCGCGCTGCCCTCGTCGAGAAGGGTGGCCAGAAGGGCGACCAGCTCGCGCCACGTGCGTGCATCCTGCCCGAACGTGGGCTCATCGAGAATCAGCAAGGGCGGCCGAGTCGCAAGCGCCGTCGCCACCGACAGTCGTCTCTTTTCGCCGCCCGAGAGGGTGAAGGGGTTCGCCGCAAGCAGCCGGGTGAGCCTCAGGCGCTCAGCGAGTTCGGCGACACGCTCCTCCACAACCACCTCCGGGAGGCGCAGGGCACGAGGGCCGACGGCGAGTTCGTCGCGCACGGTGGGGGCAATGAACTGGTGCTCCGGGTCCTGGAAGACAGTCCCGATACGAGTGAGGAGGTCGCGTGACTTCCACGAGATTGGCTCCGGGCCCAACCCGCGTGCCAGACCGTCTGCAACCACGCGGCCGCCCGCGGGAGCGAGGAGACCACCCAGGGTCAGCCCGAGCGTGGACTTGCCCGCGCCGTTGGGGCCCGTAATGGCCAGGGCTCGGCCTGCGGCAAGCTCCAGTTCGATACCCACACCCAGGAGGGTGTCGTGAACGCGCGCGATCGAGAGGTCCTCGGTGTGAAGGAGCACGTCACCCACCGAACCCGATCGGCTTGGGCGCGGTGGAGCGAAGCCGGGAACCCAGACGCCACTCTCAGAAAGCGCAGCGCCCTGCTCCGTCAGTACCCGGTCGGGTGACCCGTCGGCCAGTACACCCCCGCCGGGCGACAGCACCACCACACGGTCGACGAGGTCGCGCCAGACCTCGACGCGATGTTCAATCACCACGAGCGTTGCGCCGGTCGAATCGAGGACGCGGCGCACCGCATCCCGCACCTCGACAACCCCCTCGGGGTCGAGGTTTGCGGTCGGCTCATCGAGCAGGATGAGCCCGGGGCGCATGGCGAGGACGCCCGCTAAAGCAAGGCGTTGCTTCTGCCCGCCGGAGAGAGCGCTCGTCGGATGATCGTGCGCAAGGTCAAGCCCCACCGCCTCCAGGGCCGCAGGCACACGGCGCCAGATCTCGTCGCGGGGAACACCCAAGTTCTCGCAGCCGAATGCGACATCGTCGCCGACCCGCGCAAGGATGACCTGCGAATCGGGGTCCTGGAGCACCAACCCGACGCGGCCGCGTGCAGACTCGGCCGGGCGGCCATCGATGAGGAGCTCACCCCGACGCTCACCCTCGTCGTCTCCGCCGAGCACGCCGGCGAGGGCGTGCATAAACGTGGTCTTGCCCGCCCCGGACGCCCCCAGCAGGAGGACCCGCTCACCGGGCCGAACCGTCAGGTCAAGGTCATGCACCGCCCACGCTGCGCGGGAGGCATGCCGCCATCCCCAGCCGCGCGCCTCGATGGCGACGGCCGGGGATGGCAGGAGGTTGCTGGTGTTCAGACCTGGGCCGTCGCTTCCCGACCGGAGGCGAACCTGCTCAGGGCGCCCGTCTTCGCGAGACCCTTGGTGATGAGCCACGAGCCGACGCCCGCGAACACGGAACCCGAGATGATCGCGGAGATCGTGTAGATCACGGCGAAGGTCGGCGCGGCACCGACGTACCAGAGGATCAGGTCGTTGATCGCCAGCGCAAGTCCGGAGAGGGCACCCGCGAGGATCGCAACGTAGAGGCGCCAGTTCGAGTACAGGAATGCCAAGAACACGAGCTCGGCACCCAGACCCTGCACAAACCCGGACTCGAGGGTGAGTAGCGCCCACTGTGCGCCCAGCAGTGCCGAGACGGTTGCGGCGACGAGAGAGACGTAGATTGCCGCGCCGGGCTTGCGAATCACAAGGCCACCCAGCACACCACCGATGAGCCACACGCCGTAGACCAGCGCCTGCAGGCCCGGAAGTGCCGCTTCAAGGGGCGCGCTCACCGGGTTGTAGATCTGGTTCCACGCGAAGTAGACCAGGCCGACGGCAACACCAATAACACTCGCGACAACAATGTCGACGACACGCCAGCGGGCATTGATCTTGCGCTTGGTTGAGGCCGGTGCCTCGGAAACAGTTGCACTCATGACTTGCTCCTTGCTTGTGACGGTTGTCGGGCGTCCAACACGATCCCTCGCGCAAGCGTGGCGAAGTCGGCAGTGCGACGACAAACTCTGTGTCGGCACATGACGGAGTGTGAAGTAACACAAACGGTCACAAACATCCGGTCTCCCTCCCTGCGCTGGCATGATCCAGATCAGGTTCGACGGTCGAAGCTTGGAGAAGCTTCCTCTCAGCCCGGCTCACCGGACTCCCGTGTACGCCACCCAGCATAGGCTCGATGGATGGACTTCCGCATCTTTACCGAGCCGCAGAACGGCGCCACCTACGACGACCAGCTTCGCCTCGCGCAGGCCGCCGAGACGCTCGGCTTCGACGCGTACTTTCGGTCCGACCACTACCTGACGATGGATGATCGGGCGGGTGGACTGCCTGGCCCCACCGATTCGTGGACAACCTTGGCGGGGCTCGCGCGCGAGACCAGCAGCATCCGTTTGGGCACACTGGTCTCGTCAGCGACGTTCCGGCATCCGGGTGTCCTGGCAATTCAGGTGGCGCAGGTCGATGAGATGTCGGGTGGCCGGGTGGAGTTCGGGCTCGGCACGGGCTGGTACGGCCAAGAGCACACGGCCTACGGCATTCCCTTTCCCGAGAAGCGGTTCGGGATGTTCGAGGAGCAGCTGGCCGTGATCACCGGCCTGTGGGCGACCCCGGTGGGCGAGGCGTTTTCGTTCGAGGGCACGCACTACACCCTCGTCGACTCCCCCGCGCTGCCCAAGCCCGTGCAGTCTCCCGTGCCAGTGATCATCGGGGGCGCGGGGCCCTCCAAGACACCGGCGCTCGCCGCCCGGTTCGCCCACGAGTACAACTCGTGGCGCGCGCCCGTGGAAACCGTCACCGAGCGGATCGATCGGGTTCGTGCGGCGTGCGAGGCCATCGATCGCGACCCGGCCTCGCTGGTGTCCTCGATCGCCGGCACCACCGCGATCGGAACAACCGAGGCACAGGTGGCGGCACGAGCCGACAAGGCCAACGCGACACCCGCACAACTGCGCGAGAGTGGCTTCGCGGGCACACCGGCGGAGGTGGTGGATGTGCTGGGCGCGTTGGCTGAGGCGGGAGCATCCCGGTTCTACCTGCAGATTCGCGACTTCCACGACCTCGACCAGCTCGACCTCATCGCGAGCGACGTCCTCCCCCAACTCAAGTAACCGCGAGTTCGCTTGTTTGTGGCCTTCGCGCGCCCAAAAACCCCACAAACAAGCGAACTCGGCGATATCGTGGTCGCCGTGACCGCTACGACGCCCGCCAACCTGCCCCTGCGCCAGCGCCCGATCGACATCGTGTTCGCGGTGTTCTTCACGCTGTTCATCGTGACGTCATGCATCGCCGACATGCTGCCCACGCTGGGTATCGACTTCACGCAGCCCACCGGCAACTTCCTCGTCGACTCGAACTATTGGTACGCCCACGACGCGGACCCGCTGTTTATGAACCCGCCAGTGTGGATGCGCATCGTCACGGGTCTCAGCGCGTTTGTGTACATGCTGTTCTACTTTGTGCTCGTGCCCGCCCTCCTGAAGGGGTGGAACTGGATCCAGCTCCCGGCGGTCATCTACGCGACCATGATCTCGACGATCACGGGCATCATCGTGTTTGGGGTCGAGTTCTTCGGTGAGCCGGAGTTCCAGACCCAGAACCCGGCGAAGTTCCTGGCGTTCAACCTGCCGTACGTGCTAGTGCCGCTGCTGCTCCTCATCCGGATGCGCAAACCCCTGCCGTTCACTCGGAAGTTCTAACCCGCCACGCTCGCGAGTTCGCTTGTTTGTGGGGTGTTTTGGCACAAAAAGGCCACAAACAAGCGAACTCGCGAGGATGGGAGTGCGCGCGTCGCGAGGATGGGAGCACGCGCGGCGCGGGTCAGCGCTGCAGCTGGGTGACCTCGCGCATGACCTTGAGGGCCGGGTAGGCCGACAGGAAGATCGCCATCGGCGCGCGCACCGAGAGCTTGCGGATCTTGTGTTTCTGATAGGTGCGCTCGAAGCGCATGACGTAGTTGTAGAACTCGACGGGCGAGTCATCCAGTCGTCGAGCTGACATTCCAGTGACCATCTCCGACGAGTAGGCGATCCTCAGTTCGTTGGCGTGCAGGTGGAGGCTGAGGTCGATGTCCTCGTGCAGCTCGTCCTCGGGGTCGAGGCACGCCTCGTCGCGAATCGCTCGCCAGGCGGATGCTCGGATCGCCATGTTGCTCCCAAAGAGCAGATGGAACTCGCTCGTCACCTTGATGAGCGCACGACGCAGGGCGTCGTCGGCCTTGTGACCAAACCGGCGGAGGGGCATGTCGTAGTAGATGACCGGGCCGGTGCAGGCCGCAACCTCGGGGTTCTCGAACGCCTTCTTGACGGCCTCGACCCACGTGGGCTCAAGCACGGAGTCCGCGTCGATGCGACCAATGACCTCGCTCGTGGCGTGGTCGAGTCCAAAGTTGCGCGTCGGGATCAGCCCCTGCAGCGCGTTCTGCTCCAAGTAGATGATCGGGGCCTCGGGGAAGGTGGCCTGGAGCGCGTGCACAATCGCGGCGGTGCCGTCGGTCGACTTGTTGTCGACGACGATGATCTCGTCGGCGGGGAACGTCTGGTGAAGGGCGGCGAGCACACAAGCCCGAATTGTCTCTTCCTCGTTGTAGGCGGGAATAACGATCGAGACGCTCGGCAACGACATGCAGCCAACCTACCTTGGATGCCCGCCGAAGCACCTTAGGCGCAGAAGTCCGCCACCGCGCCGCGCAGGATCTCGGTGAGCTGCTCGATCGAGCGGATGCTCGCCCACTCGTCGTCCGCGTGTGCTCCGCCGCCGTCCACCCCAATCAGGACACACGGGATGCCTGCCTCGGCGACGAGGCCAGCGTCCGTCCAGAACGGCTCGCCGCGTTCTACCGCGGGTCGCTCGAGCACCTGCTCGGCCCGGCGGCGGACGATCGCGCGGATCTCCGAATCGGCAGAGGCCTCGAATGCTCCGCGCGCCACCAGTCGCGTGAGTGTCGCGCGGGTTCCGAGAAGATCACCGAGCGTCGCCCGCAGTTCCGCCTCGACGTCGGCGGGCGTCTCGCCGGGCAGGAAGCGCCGCTCGATCGTGAGGGTGCACGAGGGGGCGACGGTTGCCGCATCCACTCCCCCGGCAATGGTGGACACACGCACCGTCCCGGGCGCGAGCAGGGGGTGTGCCCCACGCTCGGCGAGAGTCCCAGCGAGAGCGTCGAGGGCGGCCATGATGCGGGCGGCGTGCGCGATCGCATCCACTCCCTGCTCCGGCATGGAGCCGTGCGCGGCGACGCCGGTCACGTCAATGCGGAACCACGCGAAGCCCCGGTGTGCGACCGTGACCTCCAACGAGCTTGGCTCGGTGATGATGGCCGCGTCGGCAGTGAACCGGGCGAGCACCTCCTCGGTGCCGTGGCTCCCAAATTCCTCGTCGGCCACGAGGGTCACGATGACATCGCCCCGGCGCTCCGGAACGGATGCGGCAGCCACCATCAGCGCCGCGAGCCCACCCTTCATATCGAACGCGCCTCGACCGATCAGGCGGTCGCCATCGATCGTTCCGGCGAACGGGTCACCCGGCCATGTGGCGACCCCGACCGTATCGAGGTGGCCGCCCAACATCAGCGTGCGACCGCCGCCCGTGCCCCGCGAGATCGCCACGATTGAGGGGCGCCCCGGCGTTGACTCCAGTCGGGTGATCTCGAAGCCACGGCTCAGCAGCCACACGGCACACCAGCGGGCAATCGTGGACTCCCCTGCCGCCCCGGGCACCAGGGTCGGGTTCACCGAGTCGATAGCGATCAGCTGGCGAGCGAGGGCAACGGGATCCACCCGTTCAGGCTAGGCGGTTGTGGTGTCTGATGTCGCGGGTGCAACGATCCGCTCGGGCTCCGCGGGGATGAGGATCCACGCGATTACGTAGAAGATCGCCTGTGGTCCCGGGATCAGCAGCGACAACACAAAGAGCAGCCGGACGACGTTGGCGTTCCAGCCGAAGCGTCGCGCGAGACCCGCGCAGACGCCACCAATCACTCGACCGGACCGGGGACGCTGGAGAACTGTCATGCTTCCATGCTGCCTCGCGCGCTCGCTCGCCGGTATCGGGGTAACCCCCGATTTTCGCTTCAG
The DNA here is from genome assembly GCA_965279605.1 of Rhodoglobus sp. Classification (GTDB taxonomy): domain Bacteria; phylum Actinomycetota; class Actinomycetes; order Actinomycetales; family Microbacteriaceae; genus Rhodoglobus. Next base: position 3,262 of record CBDIIE010000017.1, on the reverse strand, counting down.
GGTCTCGGCTCAGCCCTGAGCGGGCTCGGTAACGAAGTCGATGAGCTGCTCGACGCGCCCGAGCAGGGCGGGCTCAAGGTCGGCGAAGCTCGTCACCCGCGACAGGATGTGGCGCCAGGCACGCGCGATGTCAGCCTGGTCCGCGTGTGGCCAGCCCAGCGACTCGCACACCCCGTGTTTCCACTCGACCCCGCGGTCGATGACCGGCCATGCGGTGATCCCCAGCCGCGCGGGCTTGACCGCCTGCCAAATGTCCACGAACGGATGCCCCACCACAAGAACGTGCGAGCCGTGTGGCCCACGCATCACGGCCTCGGCGATGCGGCTCTCCTTGGAGCCCACAACCAGGTGATCAACGAGCACACCCACACGACGCCCGGGACCGGGCTCAAAATCCGCAAGCACGTCCTCGAGGTGATCAACGCCCGCGAGGTACTCGACGACAACCCCCTCCACGCGCAGGTCGTCTCCCCAGACGCGCTCGACGAGTTCGGCGTCGTGGCGGCCCTCCACGAAGATACGACTCGGCAGCGCCACACGAGCTCGGGCATCCTCGACGGCAAACGACCCGGACGCGGTGCGCTGCGGCGAGGCCACCACTGGGGTGGGCTTCACGAGTTCGACGGCCGACCCGTCGATAAGAAACCGAGTGGTGAGCGGGAAGGCACGAACCGCACCGCGACGATCCTCGAGGTGGACCAGACCACCGCCGTGCGAGACGATCGCGCCCGTGAAACCGCTCGTGGCGTCCTCGACAACCAGCCCACGCTCGACCGGAACCGCGGTCGGGCGGCTGAGTCCTCGGGAGATCCGAAAGTCGGCGAGGACGTCGTGTCCGTAACGGTCGTCAGTCACCTTGGGAGGCTAACAGGCTAGAAACCGAAGTCCCCGCCAAAATCGCCACCACCGAAGTCACCAAAGCCACCGTCGAATCCGCCAGCGTCCCCGGCATCGGCCGAGGCATCCGCGGATGCGTCGCTGCCCGTGTCGCCGCCGCTGTCCGCACCCGTGTCGCCGGACGCATCCGTGCCGTAGTCGTTCGGGAGGAACGCGCCCACGATTGCCGAACCGATGACGTACCCGGCTACGGTTCCCAGAAGCGAGCTTCCGACCATCGCACCGAAGCTGGGGCCCTGGAACGACCGCTCCATCGTGCCCGGCTGACGAAGCTCGGAGCGCGTCGCCGACTGGGCGAGAGACTGGGCGTCCTGACCGCGGGGGGCATCGCCCTCGGGCGCGTTTTTGGTGAGCTCCTCAAAGATCATGGCACGCTGCTCGTCCGTGAGCTTGGCGAATGCCTCGGCGTGGACGCGCTCGATGGCCTCCGGCGGCGCGGTGCGCAGGAGGTAACGGTAGCGCTCGACGGCGATCTCGTCATCGGTGCGGGGGCGCTGCGGCGGGCGCGGCGCATCCTGCTGCTCGGTTCCAAAGAGACGGTCGAAGAGTCCCATGTGATGCTCCCTACGGTAAGCCGATGCTCACCACGCTCTCACTGTAGAAGTGGAGTCTGAGAACTAGCTATTGGCGTGCTCGGTGATCCACGGAAGGGGGTCGACCTGCTCGTCGCTGATGATGACCTCGAAGTGCAGGTGAGCGCCCGTGCTCGCTCCGGTGTTGCCCACGAGCCCAATCTGCTGGCCGATCGTCACGGTGTCTCCGGTGGCGACCCCCAGAGATCCGAACTGGAGGTGGCCGTAGACAGTCCGCACCACCTGGCCGTCAATCACGTGCTCGATGACGACCTGCACGCCCAAGCCCGCGTTGGACTCCTCGGCGAGCACCACAACGCCATCGGCAATCGACTCCACCGGGTAGCCGTTACCCGGGTTCAGGTCGATGCCCTTGTGGTCGCTTGAGCATCCGTCACAGCTGCGGAAGCCAAACGCGCTCGACATCGTCGTTGACGACGGCACGGGCCACTGGACGAGCGTGTACTCCGTGATCTCGAACCCGTCACGCGAGACAGCGGGCATGGCAAGAACGGAGGGCGCCGCGTACGTCTGCAGGAGCGAGACCTCGACCTCCTTGGTGACGAAGTCCGCCGACGCGGGCAGTGCGGGGATGCACATCAGCGCGCCCGTGGATGCGAGGGCTCCGGCAGCGAGTAGTCGTCGATTAAACGACAGGAATCCGCGGTGAGCAGGAAGGTCATGACGGTGGGCGCGGGGGTGGAACAGGGGCACGGCGTGGATCCTTGCGGTCTGGGCGCGCGACGGCGCCTAAGAAGTGCGTCGCGGCACAGAGCGGTCTATCAGCATCCATGGATGCTCTCGACGGACCCGAAGAAAAGAGCCTCCGGCGGAGGTGGTCACACCGGCTTTGTCTTCAGTCCTAGGGTATTTCCCTGTTACCAGCCTGCGTCACGATTCTGGGAGCAGCATGTGAACGCATCGATTTGTAGCGAAGGGTGAGAACCACAACCCCAAGGATGGTGCCCAGAATGGCGCCCGCGCTTGCGCACATCAGGTCGGCCATCGACGCGTAGCCGTCGGGCATCCAGATGGTCTGCGCCGCCTCGACCCACGCCGCACCGAGGACACCAAATCCCACGGCAACCCACCAGCGTCGACGCCCCATCAGCAGGGTGAGGAGGAGTCCGACGGGAACAAACAGAATCGTCGGCAGGATCCATGACTCCCGGGCGGCCACCGACCCGGGGGTGAAGGTGAGCCCGATGATCGCGCCGAAATAGATCGCAGCTACCCCACTCAGGAGATAGCGGTGCCGATTCATGAGCACCAGTGTCTCAGTCTCTCCTTTGCGTTCGATGGGAGTGACATGGACGTCGGGTGTGTGCCTAGTCGCGATCCCCAAACAAGCCCTTGCCGTGCTTGACCAGCACGTCGTAGGCGTCGCCGTAGGTCTTGGGAACGGCGGCAGTCGGCTCGTAGCGCGCGAGAAGGAGTCCGAGGAGACCCTGGGCCGGATTCGAGAGCGGCCGGTGTTTGTGCTCCTCGTGCGGCGCCGGCACGTCCTCGGGGTTCGGCGGGACAAACTGCGGATGTGTTGTGGGCCACTCCCACCTCTGGCGCGGAGTCGTGAGGTTGATCGCGTTGAAGACGTTGTTCGCCGTCGCATCTCGTCGTGTCAGCGGGCTGAGCCCGTGCAATCGGTTGATGGTCGCGATGAGCGACCCGTGGTGCATTTCGTCGTGAACGACCGTGCCCGCGGCGGTGTAGGCACTCACGAGGATCGAGGGCACGCGGCACCCGAGCCTGTCAAAGGCGAAACCCATCTCGCCCTCTGGCGCGTCCTGCGAGTA
>CBDIIE010000016.1:0-447998 GCA_965279605.1 Rhodoglobus sp. | reverse complement strand
AAGCGCGCGGGCCACGCCGGACGCCTCGGCAACACCATCGGCACCCTCGTCTGCGAGGACTTCCAGTGTTCGACCAACGCCCGCAAGCTACCGCCGTCGGCATTCCTCGGCTTCGACCGGGAGGCCGCCCGGGATGCCCGGGTGCGCGGCGTGCAGGAGCGCGCCGCGGGGTTCGCCGCGGAGGTCGCCGCCGAGTAGCGCGCGGGCGGCGCCCCACCTGCCACGATGGAGCCATGCCGCACACCGCATCCCGCCCCGCGCTGGGCGCGGCCGCCGCGCTCTCCGCCCTCGCCGGCTACGTCGACGGAATCGCGTTTATCTACCTCGGTGGGTACTTCGTGTCGTTTATGAGCGGCAACACGACCGCGGGCAGCGTCGACATCGTGCGCGGAGGCGACTGGGCGATCGCGTTCCTGCTGGTCGTGGGGTTTGTGGTGGGCGTGATCGCGGGCACCGTCGTCACGCGAACTCGTGCGGCCGCGTGGGTGCTTGCCCTCGTGACGGTACTGCTGCTCGCTGGAACACTGCTCACCGAGGTCGGCGCGACCGCCGTCATCCCGTCCGTGATCATCGCCGCGGGCATGGGTGCCGTGAACACCGCCTTCGCGCGCGACGGGCAACCCGCGTTGGGCCTCACTTACATGACGGGTGCGCTCGTGTCGATGGCGCAGGAGCTCGTCTCGGCGTTTACGGGCGGGAGCCGCACGGCGTGGATCCGCCACCTTGTGCTCTGGCTGGCCATCGCGGTCGGTGCGGTAGCAGGCGCTGCGGCGTACGGGTGGCTGGGCATCCGCTCACTGTGGATTGCGGTCGTCGTCTCAGCGGTGGCCGCCGTCGTCGCGCTGGTGCGCGCCCGCCGCTAGGCCTCGTCGCCCACTACGGGCCGGGCCGCAGCGATCTGCGAGATCGACCGCCACACGATCAGCAGCGTGATCGCCGCACCCCCGAACGCGAACCACCACGGCGCCGTGAGACCCCAGGCTTGCGCGATCACACCACCAAGCGCCTGCCCGATCACGAGCCCACCAAAAACGCCGACCATGTTCACGGACGCGATACGGCCCTGCAGGCGCATCGGCACCAGCCGCTGTCGAACCGTCGTCGAGATGGTGCCCCACACGAACGCGTAGGCGCCGAATCCGAACATGATCGCGAATGCCACTGCGGGGATGCTCGTCAGCGCGAACCCCAGATGCATCAGCACCTCGAGCGAGAGGCACACGCGCATGAGCGTCGCGAACGACACGTGACGTTCGAGCCATCCGAACGACAACGTTCCGGCGAGGCCACCCAACGCGGATGCCGTGGTCAACACCCCAAACCCGACCGGCCCCATGCCCAGGTGCTCAGTCGCGTACAGCACAAGCACTCCCCAGGGCGCCGCCCAGGTGACGTTGAACAACAGGATGATGATCACGAGCGTGCGCACCGGCGGGTTGTGCCGCAGCCAGCGAAGACCTTCGCGGATGGGCTGCACCTTCTCGCCGGGTGCCACCGGTTCGTGAGGGGGAATGGGCGTCCGCGCGATGCGGGAGATCAGGATGACCGCGAGGCTCACACAGACGATCTGCACGGCGAACGGCCAGAACGACCCCACCGCGAACAGGAACGCGCCGAGCGGCGGGCCCGCGAGCTGGTTGCCGACCAGGAACCCGGCCTGAAGTCGGGCGTTGCCCACACCAAGGTCAACCGGCTTCACGATCATGGGCAGCAGCGTGCTGCCCGCCGAGTCGGCGAACACCTCCGCGGTGCCGTAAAGGAACGAAGTCGCGAGTACGATCCACACGGATACCGCGCCGGTAAGGAGAAACACCACGAGGGCCAGCACCACAACCGCCCGAGCGCCGTTCGCGATCATCACGAGTCGCCGGCGATCGTAGTGGTCGGCGATGGACCCGGCGAGGAGCCCAAACAGCAACCACGGCAGGAACTGCATCATCGCGCCGGCAGCCACCAGGATGGGCGACGATGTCAACGAGGCAATGAGCAGGGGTGCGGCCGACAGCGCGATTCCGTCACCGAGGTTGCTCGTCCACGACGAGGCGAGCAGCCACCGAAAGTCCTTGCCGAGCCGCCCGGGGGCAATCCATTCACCGGGCGAGAGCATCCCGATATCCTACGACCGCATCGCGCAGTGTTGGTCACGCGGGCCCCCATGTATACGCTGTTCACATACCGCGATCAAGGAGCCGCCATGACCAAGTACCTGATTTCGTTCCCGGCCATTGCGATGGACATTCCCGAGGAGGAGTTCGCCGCGGTCGTCGAGTCATCCCACCAGGCGATCCGTGACGCTAAGGCGGCCGGCGTCTACGTGTTCGCCGGCGGTCTCAACACTGACGTCGCGCCCGTGAGAGTGGCCGGCGACGGCACGGTCACAAACGAGACCTACCCTCAGACGCGCGAGCTGGATGGCGGTTTTTGTGTGCTCGAGCTACCCTCCCGCGATGCCGCACTCGAGTGGGCAGCGCGTATCGCCGCCGGCTGCCGCACCCCACAAGAACTGCGGGAGTTTATGTACGACCCGGAGTCCTGAGCGCCAGAATCTCGGAATTGGCCACAGACGACGGTCACACACGCGGCCTAGCATCACGGAATGCGCGACTTTCGCGGCGAAGAGTTCGAGGGCGCCGAGCGCTTCCTCAACTCCGCCACCTACGGCCTGCCCTCCCGCCGCCAGACGGAGGCCCTTCGTGGTGCACTCCGCGCCTGGGAGCTCGGCGAACTCGCCCCGGCGAGCTTCGACGAGTCGGTGGCGCTCGCGCGTGACGCGTTTGCTCGGCTCGCCGGGGTCCCGGTCGAGACGGTCGCCATGGGCGGCAGCGTCTCGGCGCTGCTGGGGCTGATCGCGGCATCCCTCCCCGACGGGTCGAGGGTGGCCACCTTCGAGGGCGAGTTCACGAGTGTGTCGGCTCCGTTCGACGCGCAGGGCCGAGGCATCACGGTGACGGCCCTCGCCCCGGGTGAGCTCGAGCGTCGTGCGGGCGAGTTCGACGTGGTGGCGGTGAGTCTGGTCCAGTCGTCGGACGGCCGCGTGCTCGACACGGCCACCCTCCGCGCCTCGATCGTGGGCAAGACCACGCGTGTCATCCTCGACGTCACGCAGGCGATGGGATGGATGCGGCTGGATGTCGCGTGGGCACACGCCGTCGTCGGCGGCAGCTACAAGTGGCTCGTCTCCCCCCGCGGCGCGGCCTGGCTGGCGGTGCAGCCCACTCTCGAGGCGGAGCTCACGGCGCACGCGGCCAACTGGTATTCGTCGGAGACCCCGTGGGCCAATACCTACGCGTTGCCGTCGCTTCAGGCACCCGACGCCCGCCGGCTGGATGCCTCGCCCGCCTGGTTCACGCTGCTCGGCTCGGGCATCGCAATGCCGTGGCTTGCATCCCTCGACGCGGCAGAGGTGCACGCGCACTGCGTGTCCCTCGCGAATTCAGCCAGGGATGCACTGGGGCTCGAGCACGCCGACTCCGCGATATTTCCGATCACCGCCCCGGATGCCGCGCCTCGCCTTGAAGCGGCGGGCATCCGTGCCGCGATCCGGGCCGGCCGCGCTCGCGTGAGCTTCCACCTCTACAACACGCAGGCCGACGTGGACGCCCTCGTGGCGGCCCTGCGCTGACCGCTCCGCCGGTTGAGTAGCGACCGCAGGTCGCGTATCGAAACCGCCCGCCGTGGTTTCGATACGCGCTGCGCGCTACTCAACCAGCGGGGCCGCTGCGCGCTACTCAACCAGCGGGGTCGCGCTGCGCGCTACTCAACCAGCGGGGTCGCGCTGCGCGCTACTCAACCAGCGGGGCCGCTGCGCGCTAACCAGCGGGGTTGAACCCTAGGCCGAGCCCTCCACGTAGGCCTTGAGCGCGGTAACCAGATACGCGGAACCCTCGTTTGTCTCCTCGCCGTGCCCACCCACGTGCAGCAGGGTGACCGCGCATCCGCCGTCCAGCGGCTCGAGAGTCCAGGTGAGGGTGCCCTGGTCGTCGGGCTCCTCGCCCCACGTCGCGATGAAGGTGTGCGAGAGGGAGCGCGGCGGGTCGTACGTGAGCACCACGCCGGTCATCGCGACGTTGCCGTCGTCGTCCACGAAGTCGATGGTCGACCCAATTTCCCACGTCGTGCGCGGGGCGGTGTCGTAATACCAGGCTCGCACCTGCTTGGGCTCGACAAGCGCCGCCCAGACCCGCTCGGGCGGGGCGTCGATCGTCACTCGAAACACGCGGTCAGTCATCGTTTTCTCCTTCGAGTTGGGTTTTGAGGGCAGTGAGTCCGGATGCGGTGCGGGCACCAAAGTCGTCGATCCAGCGTTGGGCGAGGGTCACGATCGGCACCGGGTTGAGGTAACACCGACGCTCGCGCCCCTGCTTGCGGGTGACCACAAGGCCTGCGGCCTCGAGCACCCGCACGTGCTTGAGAACCACGTGACGCCCCAAGGGCGTGACGACGCCAACGAGCCACGTCACGTTCTGTCCGTCGTGGGCGCGCAGGGCGTCGAGGATGCGGCGGCGCGTGGGGTCCGCGATGGCCGCGATCACTGCATCCGTGTCGTCCGTCACGGCTCCCGAATAGGTGACCACACAGTCACCTTTCAAGGCTATTGCGCGAGGGAACCGCGGGTGTACGCTCATCGATCGGAGAGCCGGGAAGCCTGGTCGGCCCGCGAATTGCGGAGCACTCGAGCGACCGTTCGGGTGCTTATTGCCGACAGGAAGAGTACCCATGTCCCAGTCCCCGCCTGCCCTCGCCATCGACGTGCGCGACCTCACCAAGAGGTTCGGACGCGCGACCGCGCTCAACGGCTTCGACCTGAGCGTCGCCGAGGGCGAAGTCCACGGCTTTCTTGGCCCCAACGGCGCAGGCAAGTCCACGACCATCCGCATCCTGCTTGGCCTCGTCAAGGCCACCTCGGGAGCCGCGACCGTGTTCGGTCGCGACCCCTGGCACGAGGCGACCACGAGCAACGCCGACGTGGCGTACGTGCCCGGCGACGTCGCGCTCTGGCCGAACCTCACGGGCGGCGAGACGATCGACCTGCTGCTCACCCTGCGTGGGGGCGGAGTCGCCGCCGAGCGCGAACGGCTGATGGACGTGTTCGAGTTCGACCCGCGCAAGAAGGCCCGCACCTATTCGAAGGGCAACCGCCAGAAGGTCGCCCTCATCGCTGCGTTTGCGAGGCCCGCGCGCCTGTACGTGCTCGACGAACCAACCTCCGGCCTCGACCCGGTAATGGAATCGGTGTTCCGCGCGGAGATCGCGCGGGTTCGCGCGGAGGGCGCCACCGTGCTGCTCTCCAGCCACATCCTCGCCGAGGTCACCGAGCTGTGCGACCACATCACGATCATCCGCGAGGGCAAGACCGTTCAGGCCAGCACCATGGATGAGGTGCGCGCGTCGGGGGCGGAGTCCCTCGAGGAGCTGTTCCTCAGCCACTACTCCAAGGGCGCCAAGTAATGCGCGCCGCGCTTCTGCGGTTCGAGCTGCGCCGCGAACGCTGGATACTGCCGATCTGGATGCTCGGACTCCACGGCCTCCTCGCGGCATCCGGGGCAGCCGTCGCCCGCGAGTTTGGTGACGAGCAGGAACGCTTCGCCCTCGCGGCTATCGCCGCGAGCAACCCCGCCTTCCTGTTCTTGCGGGGGCTACCTGACGGCTCGGGCGTCGGTGCCCTCGTGTTCTTTCAGACGTTCTCGTTTCTGGCGGTGCTCGCGGGCCTGATGAACACGTTCCTTGTGGTCCGCCACACGCGCTCCGACGAGGAGCGCGGCCGCACCGAGCTTCTTGCGGCCACCCCGATCCCGCGCACCGCTGGCCTGAGGACGACCCTCGTGATTGCGGCGGGAGCGAACATCCTTGTTGCCGCCGGCTCGACCGGCATTGGGCTGGCACTCGGGTTCGAGGGGATGGAGTCGCTCGTGTTGGGCTTGGCGATCGGGTCGGTGGGCATCGCCTTCGCGGGCCTCGCCGCCCTCGTCGCCCAGGTGATGCCGAGCCCTCGTGGGGCAAACGGGGTCGCGGCCGCGCTCGTGGGTATCGCGTATCTGGTCCGCGGAATCGGGGATGCGCTCGGCACGGCCACCGACCCGACCCACGTCGAGCCGTCGTGGATCTCGCGCCTCTCCCCCATCGGCTGGGCACAGGCATCCGCGCCGTTCTCCGACGCGAACCCCCTGCCGCTCCTCGCGGTCGTGGGCCTGGGTGTGGTCTCGGCGGGCGTGGCGCTCGTGATTCGGTCGCACCGCGACCTCGGCTCGAGTCTCGTTCCGGAGCGCGCCGGACGGCCGGGCTGGGCCCGAGCATCCGCGACCCGGCTCGCCGTGCGCCAGCAGCGCGGCACCACCATCGGGTGGGCGGTCGGGACGATCATCCTCGGCACCTTCGCGGGAACTCTCGCACCACTCGTCGCTGAAGCCGTCGGGTCGAACGATCAACTCGCGGACCTCATCGGTCGCCTGGCACCGGGACTCTCCGCCGACACGAGTCAGCTGTTTACGATCGCCCTCCTGGGGCTCGCCGGCACACTCGCCACGGCATCCGGAGTGCAGGCGATGATTCGGATGCGCGTCGACGAGGCCGAGGGTCGGGCCGAGCTCCTGCTCACCACGCCGTTCTCGCGAATCGCCTGGCTCGCCCGGCAGATCACGGTGGGCATCGCGTCAATGGTGCTCGTCGCCCTCGCGTCGGGGGTTGCTGCGGGTGCGAGCCTCGCGATGGCCGAGGGGGATGCCGCCCGATTCGGGGAGTCGCTGTTGGCTGTCGCCGTGTTCCTGCCCGCGGGGTCGGTGTTTCTCGCGCTGACGGCCGCGACGTTTGCGTTTGTGCCCCGCGCCACGGCGGCACTCGGCTGGGGGCTGCTCACGCTCGGGCTTGTGCTGGGTCAGTTCGGTGATCTCATCGGCCTGCCGGAGTGGCTGCAGAACGTGAGCCCGTTCCGGCACGTGCCGGCGGTGCCGATCGACGCGGTCGAGCCGTGGTCGATGGTGCTGCCGCTCGCCGCCGCAGTGGTGCTGGGGGGTGCGGCCTTCGTGGGTCTCCGGCGACGCGACGTGCCCGCCTGACGTCCGCCCCGCTGGTTGCACACCCGCTGGTTGAGTAGCGACCGCAGGTCGCGTATCGAAACCGCCGCCGTGGTTTCGATACGCGCTGCGCGCTACTCAACCAGCGGGGGGCGTGCGGGGTGGTCAGGCCTCGGCGTTGAACGAGTCGAGGAGGTGGATGAGGGCGCGCGCGTAGGCGTCGGACGCGGCATCCGCCTCGAAGCGCAGAGCCGCGCCGTCGATAAGCACCGTGACCACCCACGACGGTTCGAGCGACACGAACGTGGACCCGAGCCGCTCGCGCAGCTGGTGCTCGTGAGGCAGCCACAGCGTCTCTTCCAGCGCAACCGAGTCGAGCGCCCACTCGGTGGTTCCGTTGAAGCCGAGCACCGTGCCGCTCGGGTAGGCGTGCGCCTCGATAGTCAGATCCGAGAGGTAAAAGATGTCGGAGTCCGCCTCGATGCGGTCGATGATGAAGGCGTCGCCGACCTCGGGCTTCCAGACGAGGCCGGAGTCGCGCAACGCCCGTGCGAGCTCGGAGCTGATCATCCCCTCAGTGTCGCACGCCTCCCTGCGCGCTCCCCCACCCCGCGAGTTCGCTTGTTTGTGGGGTAAAAAGCGCGAAAAAGGCTACAAACAAGCGAACTCGCGAGGGAGGGGAGCCGCGCTACAGGGTCGCGCCGAAGGCGAGACCGAGGAGGTACGTGACCGCGGCGGCACCAAAGCCGATGGCGAGCTGGCGCAGCGCGCGCTTGAGGGGGGATGCCCCGGAGAGCAACCCCACGACGGCACCCGTCGCGAGCAGCGCGAGGCCCACCAACACGGATGCGATGACGACGGCCGTGAGCCCCGTCGCCCCAAACAGGTACGGCAGCACCGGGATGAGCGCGCCGGACGCGAAGAAGCAGAAGCTCGCGAAGGCCGCGCCCCACGCGGTCCCCACGGTGTCGGGGGTCTCCTCGGGGTCACCGGCGGCGTGGTCCTCGTCGAGGTGCAGGGTCGCGAGCACCTCGGCCGCGCGCTCCTGCGCCTCGTCGGCGGCCATGCCTCGGGCGCGATAGACGAGCGCGAGCTCGTTCGCGTCGACGTCGAGGTCGGGCAGTACCGCGCGCGCCGACGGGTCGGGTCGCGCCGCATCGATCAGCTCGCGCTGCGACCGAACCGACACGTACTCGCCCGCGCCCATCGACAGGGCGCCGGCGAGGAGACCCGCGAGTCCGGTGAACAACACCGTGGCCGTCGATACCCCGGTCGCACCAATACCCAGCACGAGCGCGAGGTTGGAGACGAGGCCGTCGTTTGCCCCAAACACCGCCGCGCGGAACGTTCCCGAGATCTGCAATCGACCGCGGATCGCCAGCCCACGCACGACCTCGCCGTGGATGCGCTCGTCCGCCGCCATCGCATCCGTCGCGTCCGCGTCGCCGTCGTACGGCGAGCGCGCCTCGGCTCGCTGCGCCAACGCCAACACAAACACGGAGCCAAACGTGCGCGCGAGCCAGCCGAGCAGTCGGGTTCGGGGGTCGGTGCGGCGGGGCGGGCCCACCTCATCCCCCAGCAGGTCCAGCCAGTGCTGCTCGTGACGGCCCTCGGCCTCGGCGAGCGCGAGCAGAATCTCGCGCTCCTGGCCCTCGCGGCGTGACGCGAGGTCACGGTAGACGGCGGCCTCGGCGCGCTCGGCTGCGAGGTACTTGCGCCAACGGCGAATATCGGATGCGGTTGCCATGGTGAATCCTTCGGCTTGCGGATCCGGCAGAAGATGGGGTCAACAACTTCGGCCAGATCAGTTTCTGACCGAAGGTCTCGTTCGCCGGGCATCACACCCAGTGGAGCACCGGGCCAGTCTCCGTGACCGGCCAGTATGTCGATGTCTCACGCCTGCGGGTTACCCCGCACGGGAACTACTCCCCTTCGTTGTTATCCAGCGTACTGGATACCCCATTCGACGCTCCACGTCTCGCCGGGCTCCACCCACTTGAGGCCCAGACCCGAGTTGAGGGCGTCCGGCGGGGCGGTCATCGGCTCGACGGCCACGGCGAGGCCATGCCCACCATCCTTGGGGAACTCGCGGGTGGTGAAGACCTGCGCGTAGCCGTGGTTTTCGTCCTGCCAGAGTCGCACCTCGCGGCCATCGGGCGCGGCCAGCGTCGCAACCACGCGGTCGACCGTCTCGACACCCCCAAAGGCGGTATCCAGGTGCAGCTCGCCCACCCGACGCCCGCCCCGCAGGTCGAAGTCACCCGTGACCGGAACCTCGGCGATGGGGTTGAGCCGCTCATCCACGTCGAAGTAGGTGGACGCGTGCAGGGTGAGCACGAGCTCCTCGGTGGGCACGTCGCCGATCCGGAAGAACGGGTGGGTGCCAAACGCGACGGGGGCCGGGGCCGCAGAGTCGTTACGAGCCGTGTGGGTGACGCGCAGGCCATCCTCGACGAGCGCGTACTGCACGGTCGTCTCGACGCGGAACGGGTAGCCGTGCTGCGGGAAGATCGTGGCGCCGAGCGTGAGGGATGCCTCGGCCCGCTCGAGCACGCGGTAGTCGGTGTTGCGCAGGAGGCCGTGCAGCGCGTTCATGCGCGCCACCTCGGTGATGTCGAGCTGCTGGGTGACGCCGTTCAGCACCCAACGGCCGTCGGCAACCCGGTTGGGCCACGGCGCGAGCACAATTCCGTCGCCGAAGGGCGGCGTGGCCGTCTCGGCGTAGGGCTCGGTGAGGTCAACGCCGTCGACACTGAACTGGCGGAGGGCGGCAGCAACCTGGGTGATCACGGCGCGGATGCCGCCGCGCGTAAGAACGTACTGGTCGCCGGTGGGAGAGGGTGCGGTGGTGGTCACCCGGCAAGCCTAACGTCGAGCGCGAGCGAGTCGAGGGCACCCGGTGCCACCTCGCCCGCAGTGACCAGAGTGTGGAACTCCGACACGGGCGCGATCACCGCGAGGTCCACCCGACCGAGTTTGGTGGCATCCGCCATGAGCACGTGCTTGCGCGAGTTCGCGAGCACGAGCCGCTTTATCTCGGCGTCGGGCAGGTTGAGGTTGGTGACCCCGGCATCCGGGTGGATGCCGTTGCAGCCGATGAAGGCAACGTCGAGCCGCAGCGACTGCAGCATGGGCGCGGCGAACGGATTGACGAGCGAGTGCTGCAACGGGCGGAGGGTGCCGCCGGTGACAATCACGGTGAAGCGGGGCACGGCCTGCTCGAGGGCCAGCGCAATGGTGAGCCCACTCGTGACAACAACCAGGTCGTGAAGGTCACGTCGTTCGACGAGGGCCTCGGCGAGCGCCATGGCCGTGCTGCCCGCATCCACGTAGAGACTCTGCCCGCTGGTGACGAGGGCGGCGGCGGCGCGACCGATGGCCCGCTTCGCGGCGGCATCCCGATCGAGGGATGCCTCGAGGCTCGATTCACGGAAGGCCGCCGACGGCATCGCCCCACCGTGCACGCGGATGACGGCACCGCGCCGCTCAAGCGTGCTCAGGTCCCCGCGGATGGTGACGTCGCTCACGCCCAACTCGTCCGCGGCATCCGTCACGCGCACAAAACCGCGCGCGTCGATGAGCTGGGCGAGCTGCTGGCGGCGGGCCTCGGTCATCTTACGATCTTCTCCGTAATCGAAAGTGCTTCTTTCGATATCGTAATGCCATGCTTACCGGCGGCATCACCAAGCACCACACCACACTCAACGATGGGCGAGAGCTCATCTACTACGACGACCCGGGCTCGACACTCGGGCCCGAGCGGGCGGTGGATGCACGCACCCTCGACCCGCGCCCGGCGACGGCGACCATGCGCCAGGACCCCCTCACGGGCGAGTGGATCTCGATCGCGGCCGCCCGCCAGAATCGTGTCTTTTTGCCGCCGGCCGACCTCGACCCGCTCGCGCCCCAAACGGCCACCAATCCGTCGGAGGTGCCAAACAACTACGACGTCGCGGTGTTCGAGAACCGCTCCCCGTCGTTTGGCCCGGAGCTCGGCGAACTCGACCTGCAAGGTCTGGGACTCGGCCGCACCGCGCCATCACACGGGCGATGCGAGGTTGTGTGTTTTAGCCCCGAGCACGAGGGGTCGTTTGGCTCGCTCAGCCAGACGCGGGCGCGCACGGTCATCGAGGCGTGGGCCGACCGCACCGAGTTCCTGTCGTCGTTGCCGGGCGTGCAGCAGGTGTTCCCGTTCGAGAACCGCGGCGAAGCGATTGGGGTGACCCTCCACCACCCGCACGGGCAGATCTACTCCTACCCGTACGTGACGCCCCGCACCCAGCGGCTTGTGCAGTCGATCGAGGAGTTTGGGCCGGGGCTGTTTGCGAGCATCCTCGAGTTCGAGCGCGCCTCCGAGCGAGTTGTGCTCCAGGGCGAGCACTGGACGGCGTTTGTTCCGTTCGCCGCGCGCTGGCCCATCGAGGTCCACATGCTGCCCCACCGCCACGTGCCCGACTTCACCGCGACCTCGGAGGCGGAGCGGGATGAACTGTCGCACCTGTACCTGCGGCTGCTGCGCGGTATCGACGCGCTCTACGACACCCCCACGCCGTACATCGCCGCGTGGCACCAAGCCCCCGTGCGGGTCGCGCGTGACGACATCCGGCTGATGCTGCAGATTACGTCGCCGCGCCGGGCGGAATCTAAGCTCAAGTACCTCGCCGGATCGGAGTCCGCCATGGGCGCCTGGATCGGCGACATTCCGCCCGAGAAGGCGGCGGAGTTCATCAGGGAAGGCATCACACGAGCATGAGTGACATCAGGGACGAGGTCGTCGCTGGCTTCGAGGAGACCTTCGGCTACACGCCGTCCGGGCTGTGGTCAGCACCGGGTCGGGTGAACCTCATCGGGGAGCACACCGACTACAACCTGGGGTTCGTGTTGCCCTTCGCGATCAATCGCCGCACGATCGTGGCGCTGGGCCTCCGCGAGGATGGGGTGCTGCGCGTGGCCTCGGAGTTCGCCGACGAGGTGGCGGAGATCGCCATCGCGGATCTCTCACCCGAGCGCCTGCGGGGCTGGTCGGCGTATCCGCTGGGAGTGGCCTGGGCGCTCGGTGAGCTGGGGGCGGATCTCGCGGGTCTCCCGGGAGCCGATCTCTACGTCTCCTCGACCGTGCCCGTAGGCGCGGGACTGTCGTCGTCGGCGGCGATCGAGAGCGCCGTGGCCGTGGCCCTCAACGACGTGTGGCAGCTGGGGTTCGACCGCCCGACCCTCGCACGCGTGGGGCAACTTGCCGAGAACAAGGCCGTCGGCGCCCCGACCGGCATCATGGACCAGTCGGCATCCCTGCTGGGCCGCGAGGATCACGCGGTGTTCCTCGACTGCCGCTCACTGGAGTCCTCGCTGGTGCCCCTCGGTTTCGCCGAGTCCGGGCTCGAGCTGCTCATCATCGACACGGGCGTCTCGCACTCGCACGCGACCGGCGGGTACGCTGCTCGCCGCGCATCCTGCGAGACCGGCGCGCGCATCCTCGAGGTGGCGTCGCTGCGGGACTTGAGCGTTGACGACCTGCCCCGCGCGCGCAACCTTCTCGATGACGAGACCTACCGCCGAGTGCGACACGTGGTCACGGAGAACCAGCGGGTGCTCGACACCGTGGTGGCGCTTCGCGAACAGGGTCCGCTCGCGATCGGCGCCCTGCTCGACGCCTCTCACGTCTCCATGCGCGACGACTTCGAGATCTCGGTTGCCGAGCTCGACCTCGCCGTCGAGACCGCCCAGGCGAACGGCGCGATCGGGGCGCGGATGACCGGCGGCGGGTTCGGCGGGGCGGCCATCGCGCTCGTTCCCTCCGAGGGGATCTCCCGCATCCAGGTCGCGATCGACGGCGCCTTCGCCGAGCACGGTTTTGCTCAGCCCACGATGTTCACGGTAACTGCTGCCGAAGGGGCCTCACGCGACTAGTCTGTGAGAATGCTGGGCACCGCACGCCACGCTCTGGGGCGATTGATGCTGCCCTTGGCCGAACGGCTCGCCTCTGACAGTTGGGCCAACCTGCCACGCCCGTCGGAGACTCGTTTAGTTGTTCGTGCGGCCGGAGCCGCCGCCGACCGGGTACTGCTCGCGGGCAATTCACTTGCGGTGGGATGGGGTGTCGCAAGCCACAATCTGGGTCTTGCCGGAGCACTGGCTCGCGCGACGGCCGCGGCAACCGGTCGTGGGGTCGACGTCGACGTCCACGCGCTGCCCAACAAGACCATTCGAATGGTCGAGAAGTTTCTTACTCCCGAGACCATCCGGCGGTACGACGCGGTGGTGCTCGTGCTCGGCACACGCGAGGCCTTCCAGATGGTCCCCGTGGAGAGCTGGCGGCGAGGGATGACGCGACTCCTCGATCACATTGTGCGCCTCGCCTCGCCCTCACCACCCGTCGTGGTCGTGGCCGCCGACGAGATCACGCCCGTGCCCGTGGGGGCGGGAGCCGGGCGCCGAGCGATCGCCGCGGTGCGGGCACTCAACGCGGCCACGCGCGCACTGGTCGCCGGCCGCGAGGGGGCGGTGTTCGCCGAGTCCGCGATCGTGTCCGAGAGCGGAACCGGGCAGGAGTTCTTCGAGGCAGACAAGCCCTGGTTGTACGAGCGCGCTGCCTCCGCAATCGCCCCGGCTCTGGCCGGAGTGCTGGGCCGTGGGGGTGCCAACAACGACCCTCTCGACGAGCGCGCCCGCGAGCGCGCCATCGCCCGGGTGCGAGAACGACTCGCTGCTGACGACACCGAACTGACCAAGCTTGTTGCCCTCGCCAAAGACCTGTTTGGTGCCGCAGAGGCCGCGCTCCTGCTCGTGGAGTCCGACGACATCCAGCCCATCGTCGCGGATGACTCGCTTGTGCGGGTCGAGCGCTCGCAGTCGTTTAGTGCGGGTGCGATCCTGCAGCGGCACGGTCTAGTGGTGCCCAACCTACTCGCGGACGAGCGTTATCGTGATCGGCCCGACGTGGTCGGGCCGCCGTATTTTCGAGCGTACGCCGGCCACCACGTGGAGTCCCCCGATGGGCAACCCGTCGCGGTGCTCGGCATGGTCTTCACGCATGAACGCGAGCTCAGCGCGGCTGATCTTGCGCTGTTGCGGGCTCTGGCCCATCGAGCGGGCGAAGTCCTGTTTCGGCCCCAGGGCGGATGATAGCGAAAAGCCGTCATATCTTAAACCGTGGGAGCGCTCTACCATCGAGTCACCACCACAATTCGAGGAGCACCAGTGCTGGGCGAACTCGTGCATCAGATTGGCAAGGTCACATACCCGCTGTTCGAACGGTTCTCCGCGATCGCCTGGAACAATGCGCCACGCCCGTCGGGCACGCGTGCCGTCAGCCGCGGGATGGGCCACGATCCCGACCGCGTTCTTCTCGCCGGCGGGTCCAGCGCGGTGGGTTGGGGTGTGATGAACCACGACCTTGCGCTGGCCGGCCACCTCGCGCGGGCAACATCAGCGATCACGGGCCGGGGTACCGACGTTGAAGTCTTCTCCTACCCCCGACTCGACATCGCCGGTCTCCATCGAGAGCTGACTCCGGACGTCATCTCGCGCCTGGATGCTCTGGTGCTCACGCTGGGCGGACGCGAGTCGTTCGAGCTGATGTCGACACGACTCTGGCGCAAGCAGGTTGAGGGCCTCCTCAACCACATCACGTCCGGTCGCCGCGAAGCACCGTCGATCATTGTCGTCGGGGCGGAAGAAACCTCGCCGATTCCCCTCGGTGGAGGGGTCGCGTCGATGGCCATGAGCCGGGCGCGCGCGCTCAACCAGGTCACCCGCGAGGTCGTTGCATCCCGACCCCGGGTGGTCTACGTCGAGTCGGCCTTTGTTCCCCGCCCCGGCACCACCAGCGTGTTTGACGACACGGTCGCGGTGTACGAGCAGGCGGCCCGGGCGATCGCGCCGACCCTCGCAGACCTCCTCGAGCACGCGCCCGACCGGGTCCGGCAGCCCGTCGACGAGGATGCGCGCGCGGACGCGATCCGTCACTTGCGCACCCTCAACGGGGCCGACTATCCCCAACTCCAGACGCTGCTCGAGACCGCCAAGGACGTGCTGCACCTGCGTAGCGCCGACCTGTTTTTTGTGGACAGCGACGAGGTGCGGTTGATTGCGGCGACCTCGGTCTCGCAGGTGGCCAGCCCCCGAGCGAACTCTCTGAGCACCGAGATTCTCGAGCATCGACGGGGCCTGGTGATCCCTGACCTCGCGTCCGACCCTCGCCACAGCGATCGACCACAGGTGACGGGCCCGCCCTACCTGCGCTTTTACGCGGGGTACCCGGTCGAGCCACCGGACGGCCAGCCGGTCGCCGTCTTTGCGGTCGTCGACACCAAGCCCCGCAAGTTCTCGAGGTCCGAGTTGACGCTGCTGCGCACCTTCGCGGTGCAGGCGGGGAGCATCCTCTTCGAGGGCTACAACCCGTAGTCGAACTGCCAGCCGTCGACGGCCTGTGAGACGGATGGCTCGAACCCCCCGAACATCCAGGTCCAGGGCGAGTCCGCCCCAAAGTCGTGGCCCCACGAGACGAAGTTGAGGTCGTGTGTGAACCTATGGAACTCGGTCACCCGCCGTCCGTCGACGAGTGTCTGATGCTCGAGAAGGTTGGCATGCGGAACAAAAAGGCGGTACGAGCCCGGCAGTGGCACGGTCTCGATGACGACGCCGTCGTCCAACCGGGCCGCGACCGTGCCGTGGGGGTTCACAAACAGGCCGTACCAGGTGTCGCCAATCTTGCCGAGCGCCGAGCCATCCCACTCCTCGCTTGTTGTCTCGGGGAGGGGCGGCTTGATGACCTCGGTGAAGGAGGTGGGGCTGTCGCCGACCGCCATAAACCAGGTCGTGGGAACAACGGTCGCGCCAGACCCGCCACGTGAGCACAGGCCGAGGGCGTACCACCGGTCGCCCATCGGCAGCACCTTGACGTCGTAGGGCGCGATCACCCCGGACGGGAACTCGCACACGGTCTGCGCGTCGAGCACAAGGTCGTCTCCGGCGCGGGCCAGATCCTCGTCCACCCACTGATGAATCATCCGGTACGTGTTGTAGACCGGGTCGTCGCGAAGGTACTGGTAGTCGGTGCCCGTGGTGCCGAGGTAGACGTGGTAGCCGCCGAAGCCCTCCCGGTCGGGTCGGTCCTCGAGGAGGATGCAGCCGTCCGAGTCGGTGCACAGGGTGCGATCATCCCCGGTCTGCCATGGTGCGGGGCGCAACGAGTAGACGCGCCTCAGGGCACGGCCGAGCGTGCCCGTCTCGGCGTTGTACCAGCGGATGCCCCACCAGCTCAAATAGTTGTGACGACCGTCGATCGACGGCCCTTGGGCGGTCGACGTGACCAGGTACCGCCCGTCTGCGCCGCGCACGGGCGCGCCGTCGGATGCCCGTCGCACGGGGATCACCTCGCGTGTGGTGGCCCCGCCGTACACACCGGCACGGATGCGCTCGAGGTGCACCTGCCCGCCGGACTCGCCCGCCGTAATCACGACGCCGAGCCGCAGTGCGGCGTGGGGGTCACGCTGGTTCGGGTACCCCTCGACCACCGACTGGTCGGTCGCCATCGGATCGGCGCTGACCGTTGAGGCACTGACGCCCTCGACCAGCAGGTCGGCGCCACTGGCGTCGCGGCGGAAGAGGGACGCGACCGAGCCCGTAAAACTCGCACTGACGATCTCCGGATGCCCGACCGCTCGTTCGACCGGGGCAGACACGCTCACCGTGGGCACGCTCGTGTGGGCACGCCGCACCTCGATTCGCGCCTCGCCGGCAGGACCCACGAGCGCCGCCGCGTACCCGCCGTCCTCGGTGAGCAGGGCTGGTCCCCACGATGTGGTCGCACCGGGCGACGCCGTCAGCTCGACAACGGCCATGGGGCCGGGATAGGCATCCTCGCCGAGCACCACGGCGATGGTGGCCCCCGCCTCGAGCTCTACCCGCAGGCCATCCGGGCCCTCGCTCACGTGAGGCTCGCGGCCACCCAGCACCCGCACGCTCACGGCACCGAGCTCGGCGCCGCGCAGGTCGGCGGTCACCCGATCACGGTCGAGGAGTTCTTCGTCCTTGGTCACGGGGCGTGCAGTCCACGTGAGTGTTCCCGGCGTTGTTGTTGTCATAGTGAGACAACGTTATCCGGCCACAAAACGAGACACAAGCGCGCAGCCCCAGAACAGCGACTAGGACTGCAGGTTCAGGACGCCGATGTACTCGAGCACAAAGCCCACGGCGAGAGTCAGCGCAACGAGAGTGGCAAACCCCACCCAGACACGGCCCCACGGAATTCTCACGGCTTAGACCCTCTCGGCAGCATCAACAACGTTCTTAAGCAGCATGGCACGCGTCATGGGACCCACGCCACCCGGCACGGGTGACAGGTACCCGGCGACCTCGGCAACCGCCGGGTCCACGTCACCGACGAGACGAGCCTTGCCAGTCTCCGGATTCACCACGCGCGTGATCCCCACGTCGAGAACCGCGGCGCCCGGCTTCACCCACTCCGGCTTGATGAGGCCCGCGACACCCACGGCGGCGACCAGGATGTCGGCCCGGCGCACGTACGACTCGAGGTCCCTGGTGCGCGAATGGGTGAGGGTGACCGTGGCATCCAGTCCCTTGCGGGTGAGCAGAAGCCCCAGCGGACGACCCACGGTGAGGCCCCGCCCCACCACCACAACGTGTTTGCCCGAGATCGGCACGTCGTAGCGCTGCAGCATGTCCACAATTCCTGCGGGCGTGCACGGCAGGGGCGAGTCGATCTGCGTGGAGACGCCGAGGACCAGCCGACCGAGGTTGGTCGGATGCAGGCCGTCGGCATCCTTGTCCGGATCCATCAGCTCGAGCATCGCGTTCTCGTCCAGGCCCGCCGGAAGCGGCAGCTGGATGATGTAGCCCGTGACCGCGGGGTCAGCGTTGAGCGCAACAATCGCCGCCATCACGTCGTCCTCGGATGCGGTGGCCGGCAGGTCAACCCGAATCGACTCGATGCCCACCTCGGCGCAGTCGCGGTGTTTGCCCGCGACGTACGACTGCGAGCCCGGGTCGTCCCCGACCAGCAGGGTGCCGAGGCCCGGGACTATCCCGCGCGCGCGGAGTGCTGCGATTCGCTCCCGCAATTCCTCCTTGACCGCGGCCGACGTGGCGACCCCGTCGAGCACAACAGCCGTCATGCCCACGAGCCCGGGCTGGTGAGGCCCTCGTAGAGCGGGAACCCGTCGGCGAGCTTCTCGACACGCGCGCGCAGTGCCGCCACGTCGGGGTTTGGCTTGAGGGCCGTCGCGATGATGTCGGCCACCTCGGTGAACTCGGCGTCGCCAAAACCACGGGTCGCAAGCGCCGGGGTGCCGATGCGCACGCCCGAGGGGGTCATCGGCGGGCGCGGGTCGTTCGGAACGGCGTTGCGGTTGACCGTGATACCGACCGAGTGCAGGATGTCCTCCGCGTCCTGGCCGTGGATAGCCGAGTTGCGCAGGTCGACGAGCACGAGGTGCACGTCGGTGCCACCGGTCAGCACGTCGACGCCCGCCTCCTTGGTGTCGGCAGCCGTCAGGCGCTCCGCGAGAATCTGCGCGCCACGAATGGTGCGCTCCTGGCGCTCCGTGAACTCCGGCTCGGCGGCGAGCTTAAACGCCGTGGCCTTCGCCGCGATGACGTGCATCAGCGGCCCACCCTGCTGGCCCGGGAAGACGTTCGAGTTGAGCTTCTTCTGGGTCTCGAGGTCGTTCGTGAGAATAAAGCCCGAGCGGGGTCCACCAATGGTCTTGTGCACCGTCGAGCTCGTCACGTGCGCGTGGGGCACGGGCGACGGGTGCAGGCCCGCGGCGACGAGGCCGGCGAAGTGTGCCATGTCCACCCACAACACGGCTCCCACCTCGTCGGCGATGGCGCGGAACGCAGCGAAGTCGAGCTGGCGCGGGTACGCGGACCAGCCCGCGATGATCACATGGGGCTTGACCTCAAGGGCCTTCTCGCGCACGGCATCCATGTCGATCCGGTGGGTGACCGGGTCGACCCCGTAGGCGTTGGCCTCGTAGAGCTTGCCCGAGAAGTTGAGCTTCATGCCGTGGGTGAGGTGCCCACCCTGGTCAAGGGCGAGACCAAGGATGCGGTCGCCGGGTGTGGCGATCGCCGAAAGGACGGCGGCGTTGGCGGATGCACCCGAGTGCGGCTGCACGTTCGCGTACGCGGCGCCGAACAGGCTCTTCGCGCGGCTGATCGCGAGCGACTCGGCGACATCAACAAACTCGCAGCCGCCGTAGTACCGGCGGCCGGGGTACCCCTCCGCGTACTTGTTGGTGAGCACGGAGCCCTGGGCCTCGAGCACGGCGCGCGGAACAAAGTTCTCGCTCGCGATCATCTCGAGGGTGGAACGCTGGCGGCCGAGCTCCTGCTCGAGTACCGCGGCGATCTCCGGGTCGACTTCAGAGAGAGGGGAATTGAAGGTTGACACTGGCGGCTCCTGACGCGCGAATCGAATAACACAAAGGTATCCGTAAGGCCCAGGCGTACGGCCCACGTCGACTGCGATCGCTCCCCGATGGTTTACCCATCTCAACGCCAGTTGCGATGTGCCCAGCGTACCAGTCGCACGGTTGTCTGGTGATTAGTTAGGACTCCTGACATACTCGTCAGGGTGAGCCTGAACCTGATCCCCGCGCCCGTGTCCGTCGAGACTCGGGGCGGTGACCGGCCGGTCGCCGAGGCTTCCCTGGTGGTGACCGAGGGCATCCCCGCGGAAGGCTACGTGCTCGACATCGGCGAGCACTCCATCGTGATACAGGCCTCGGATCTCGCGGGTCACTTCTACGGTGGCCTCACCCTCCGCCAGCTCGAGCAGGGTGGCAGGCTGCCGCTCGTTCACATCGTTGACCATCCACGGTTCGCCTACCGCGGCGCCATGCTGGATGTCGCGCGCCACTTTTTTCCCGTCGAGGGCATCAAGCGATACATCGACGACATCGCCCTTCTCAAGCTCAACCACCTGCACCTGCACCTCACGGATGACCAGGGCTGGCGCATCCAGCTCGACTCCTGGCCGGAGCTCACCCGCATCGGTGCCAGCACCCAGGTCGGTGGAGGGGGCGGCGGCTTCTACACCAAGGACGACTACCGCGAGATCGTCGAGCACGCGGCATCCCGGTTTGTCACGATCGTTCCCGAGATCGACATGCCCGGCCACACCAACGCCGCGATCGTCGCCTACCCCGAGTTGGGCGACTCGCCCGCCGAGCCGTACGAGGGCATCGAGGTGGGGTTCTCGTCGCTCGCGATTGGCAGGGAGACTACCTACCGGTTCGTTGAGGATGCCCTGCGCGAGCTCGCCGAGCTGACCCCGGGCCCGTACCTCCACCTGGGCGGGGACGAGTCCCTCTCGACCACGGACGAGGACTTTCTCGCCTTTATCGCGCGCGCGACGGCCCTCGGCGCGGCCACCGGAAAGACAGTCATCGGCTGGCACGAGATGGGCCGCTCGCGCGAGTTGCCACCGGGAACGATCGGGCAGTACTGGAGCTTCACCACCCCACAGGAGGGCACCGACGAGCACACCCGGTCGTTTGTCGAGCAGGGTGGGCGGGTCATCATGTCGCCGGCGGACGCCACCTACCTCGACATGAAGTACAGCGAGACAACGCCGTACGGGCTCGTCTGGGCGAACGGCCCCACGAGTGTGGCGCGCTCCTACGAGTGGGAGCCGGCGGCGATCATCCCCGGCATCGACGACGACCAGCTGCTGGGAGTCGAGGCACCACTGTGGACGGAGACGGTCACGACCGTCGCGGAGCTCGAGTACATGGCGTTTCCGCGGCTGGCGAGTGTCGCCGAGATCGCGTGGTCACCGCGCGGGCCGCGGGTGTTTGGCGAATTTGCGCCGCGGCTCGCGGTGTTCGTGCGGTACCTCGAGCGGTTGGGGATCGGGCACGGGGGGTAGGTCTCGATACGGCCTTCGGCCTACTCGACCAGCGGGTGAGCCTTCGGCCTACTCGACCAACGGGTGAGCCCTCGGCCTACTCGACCAGCGGGCGAGGCTAGCCGACGGTCGGCACAGGCTCCGTGGGGGTCGGGCGGGAGCGCATGGCCCTCGCGTGCAGCCACCGGTCGCCCGCCAGCAGCAACACAAGCGCGGTCACGGTGATTGCGATGTCCACGAACGGCAGGGCCGTGATGCTCCACACGTCGAGCACAATTCCCCCGATGAGCGCACCACCACCGATTCCGATGTTAAACGCGGTGGTCTGGTAGGCGGAGGCAACGTCGCGCATCCGCGCGGACGCGGTGTGCAGCATCCGCGTCTGGACCATACTCGGGATTCCGCCGAACGCGACGCTCCACGCGAACATCGCCGGCAGCACAACCCACGGGTTGTGGGGCACGAGGCCAATAATCGTCACCGCAGCGATGATGCCGCCCAGCGACACCGCGAGCGCCAATCGTGGGAAGCGGTCGACCAGCAACCCCGCGAGCACCACACCGATGGCACCGGCACCACCGTACATAAACAGCACCCCGGCCACGGCGCCCGGGTCGAGCCCTACCGGTCCGATCAGGAACGGCGCGATGTAGGTGTAAAAGATGTTGTGCCCCGTGATGATCATGACGATCAGGATGCACAACAGCACGATGCCCGGAACGGACTTGTCCTTGTGCAGCGGCAGGTGGATCTCGCCGGTCTTCAGGGGGGTGATGTGCTGAACGGGCGGCACCAGGCGCAGCGCGACCAGAGTGAGAATCAGGATGATGCCCGCGATCACCGCAAAGGCGAGCCGCCAGCCGAGAAGGTGCCCAATCGCGGTCCCGACCGGAACACCCAGAATGAAGGCGGCCGTGCCACCGCCGGAGATGATCGCGACCGCACGCCCCAACTGGTTGCGTGGCACCAGGTGCCCGGAGTACGCCCCCACCACCGACCAGAACAGGCCGTGTGCGAGACCACCAATAACGCGCGCGATCAGCAGCACCGCGTAGTTCGGAGCGAGCGCGGCCATCACGTTGCCGAGCACGAAGACGAGCAGCACGGTGATCACGAGCGACTTGCGTGAGAACCGCCGGGTGAGGGTCGCGAGCGGCGCCGCGGTGAGCACCACGGTGCCGGCAAACACGGTGATGAGGAGCCCAATCTGGGACTCCGAGACGTCCAGCTCGGCCGCCATATCGGGCAAGAGCCCGGTGGGCAAAAACTCGCTGGTGACCGAGGTAAAAACGAGAGCCGAGAGGGTCAAGAGACCCACCCAGGGGAACGGTGTGGTGGATGGTGCTGGCGCGCCCATAGACGGTGCTTTCGATTGGTGCAGGTGGTGCGAGACGCCGACCGCGGGATGACGCGGGCCCTGCGCCATCCCCTTCAGCCTACCGGCCCATAAACTCCGTCACCTCGGCGAGGGTTGGTGCCGTCGCGGGTCCGTCGCGCGAGACGGCAATCGCGGCGCACGCGTTGGCGATGCGTGCCGCCTCCACCGGCGCGAGGCCACGCGCGAGTGCTGCGAGGAACGCGCCGGCATGGGCATCCCCCGCGCCGTTCGTGTCTACGACGTGGGTGCGGAACCCCGGCACCTCGGTGACCATCCCTTCGTAGCCCACAACACATCCGTCGGCGCCCGTGCGCACGATCACCCCGTGCGCCCCCAGCGCCACCACCTGGTCGTGAGCTTTCGTTTCTCCGGAGACTTCGGCGGCCTCACGGCGATTGAGGCTCACCCAGTCGGCGCGGGCGAGCACAGGGGCCCAGAATTTCTTGGGGATCTGGCCCACGAGCGGCCCGGGGTCGAGGAACACCGTCGCAACCTCCGGAGAAACGGAAGTGACCCACTCGGTGAGGGCGGCGCCGTTGGTGGCGGCGAGCAGGCCGTAGCCGGAGATGTGAAGGTAGTCGCCGGGGGCGAGGCGGATGTTGTCAAGGGCGGCGCGGTCGAGGTGGGCTTCCGCGCCAAACACGGTCACAAACGTGCGCTCCCCCGTCGCGTCGGTGAGGGCCACATCGAAGCCGGTGTCGAGGTCGGGGTGCGGCTCGCCCAGGACCTCGATCCCCTCGGCTGCGAGCACCGCGCGCACTTGGTCGCCGAATGGCCCCGTTCCGAGTGCGCCGCCGTACGCCGTCGCGAGACCCTGGCGTGCGGCCGCGACCATTGTGTTGACACTGCCGCCCGGCCTGCTTCCGCGGGAGGTGCCCACAACATCCCCACCGGGCTCGGGCAGGGCGGGAATCGCCACCGTCAGGTCGACGATGACGTTGCCCACACTCACCAGTCGTGTCATCGGAGAGCCACCAGGGATGCCACGAGTGGCTCAAGCGCCAACGAGTTCACCCGCTCGACGGTCTCGATCGCCTCCCGCGGGAACGCGGCCGACCCGTGCACAGCCCCGCCGACCGCCCCCACGATGGCCCCAATCGTGTCGCTGTCACCACCCAGGTTCGCGGCCGCCAGCACACCGCGCCACGGGTCATCCGGAAAGAGCGCAACCAGCGCGAACGCCGCGGGCACCGACTCCTGGCTCGCGAGACTCGTGCCCACCAGGTCGTAGACGTCGTCGAGGCTGCGCTCCACGTGCGCGGGGTCGACCAGGTCGACGGCCCAGCGGATGCGGCGGCTCACGTCCGCTCCGGCAACCCAGTACCCACGCTGTGCGCCCAGTCGCGCCGCCTCGACGCCCACGTCGATGACATCGGCCACCGTGGCGCCGTCGAGCCCCGCAGACACGGCCCCCGCGACCGCGGACGCCGCCGCCAGCGCAACGGACGTGTTGTGCGTGACCAGGCTCGCCTCGACCACGAGGTCAACGAGTGCCGGCAGGTCACGAGCCGACCGCGCAAGCCCCACGGGAGTGACGCGCATGGCGGCACCGTTGGTGGTGCCGTATCGCCCCGCCTCGTCGAGTGGCTCGCCGGCGAGCACGGCATCCACGGCACGTTGTGTGGAGGGCCCTAGCAGGTCGAGTGACCCGCGGGCACGCATGTCGTCTTCCCAGTTCACGAGCGCACGCGCGAAGGACGCTGGGTCCACGTGCCCCTCGCCCGCGAGCAGGAGTCCGGCGAGGAGGAGCGCCTGCTCGGTGTCATCCGTGATGGTGGCGGCGGGCATCCCCGCGGCGATCGGATGGTCGTCGGCCGCGGGCAGGAACGTCTCGATCACACCGAACCGCGCCGCAACCTCGGCGCGCGACATCAGCTGCGTGGGCATGCCCAGCGCATCGCCGATGGCGAGTCCCCGGAGTGCGGCGAGCGCGCGCTCCTCGAGGCTCACGGCAGTTCCGACGCAAACTGGAAGTGCAGCCGAAAGTGAGCAGGGTCGAGGTAACTCTCGACACACTCGACCGCCCGACCCGCGGCGTTGCGCGTGACACACCGCGACCACAGGAACGACTCGCCGACGGGCCGCGAGAGGATTCCGGACTCGCGCTCGTCAAGGGCCCGCACCTCCACCCACTGCTCGCCGGTCGCGGCGATCAGCCCCGTCTTGTGCATGAGGTCGGTCAGCGACCCGGATGCCCGCTCCGCCGTGACCACGTCACACACCTGGTCGGTTGCCGGCAGCCGGGAGAGCTCGTGCGAGATCGCCGGCCCGTCCGCGAGGCGGCGCCGGCGCTCAACCACCACAAAACGCTCCGAGTCGAGCCCGAGCTCGGCGGCGAGCGCCTCGTCGACGATGGTCTCCACGCGCAACACCTCGACCGTGGCATCCACTCCATGATCCCGGAGAGCACGAGCCCAGCCGAGGCGCACGTCGAGGGCTCGACCGTCGAAGGTCACAAACGACCCCTTGCCCGATCGGGTGGTGATAAACCCGGCACGGCCCAGTTCAAGGAGCGCGGCGCGCACCGTATTGCGGCTCACCGAGAATCGCTCGGCGAGGGCGGTCTCCCCCGGAAGCTGCGACCCCAGCTCGTACGTGCCCGCCCGAATCTCACGCTCGAGCTCGTCGGAGATCGTCTCGTGCTTGAGTCGGGGTGGTGTCACGGCACCTCCCCGAGCACGGCCTCCGCGGTGGTGATCTCGATCAGGGGTGCGTACAGGGCCATGGCCGCGAGCGCGCGCTCGTGGTCGGCGTCGCTGACCCCGGCGCAGGCATCCGCGACCACACGTACCCGCACGCCGGCATCCGCCGCAGCCAGCGCGGTCGAGATCACACAACAGTCGGTGGAGACCCCCACGAGGATCATCGTGGCGTCCTCCCCGAGGATGCCCCGCATCTCGTCGTCCCATTTGCCAAAGGTCGTGCGACTCACCACGTGCCCCGGCGCTCCCACGAAGGCCGGCATCAGGTCGTACAGTCGGTCGTCCGGCGGAACCAGCGCGAAGGGCCACAGCTCGTAGTACGGCACCCACGCGCCCTCCGGATGCTCGGGCGCGATAAACCGCGTAAAAACGACCCGCTCGCCGAACGCCCGCACGAGCGACTCCACAACCGGCTCGACGGTGGGGTAGCCGGGGGTGAACCACGGGCTATCCGGCTCGCCGAACACCACCTGCATGTCGATGACCACCAGCCACGGTTGGGGTGACATGCCGAGCCCCTAGTCGTTGCCGAGTGGGGTCGACTCCTGGCGTCGCACGGCGGCGCGGCCCAGGATGAGATACCCCACAAATCCGATCACGAGCGCGAACAGCACACCGAGGTTGGCGTAGGCCCACGTGCCGTCCTTGCCGCCAATGGCATCCATAAAGTAGCCCTGCCAGCCGAGCCACTCCGCGTAGGTGTTCGTGACAAACCCCCACCCGACGACCGCACCCACCACCAGCAGCGTCACGGGGACCCACCGCACGTTGCCGTAGCGGCCCTTCGGGTCGTACAGCTCCTTCTCGGCGTAGCCACCCTTGCGCAGGATGACATCGGCGATAAAGATCCCGGCCCACGCCGCGATCGGCACACCCAAGGTGATCAGGAAGCCCTGGAACGGGAAGAAGAAGTTCTCGGCGATAAACACCACAAAAATCGCTCCGAGCACCATCAGCACCCCGTCGATGCTGGCTGCTACAAACCGAGGCACCCGCACTCCGGCGGTGAGCAGGGCGAGACCCGACGAGTAGATGTCGAGCACCGCGCCACCCACGAATCCGAGCACCGCCACGACAATAAACGGAACCAAGAACCAGATCGGCAGGATGGCCGCGAGCGCCCCCACGGGGTCGAGAGCAAGGGCATCCCGCAGCTCGGCGGAGGAGCCCGCGAGCAGGAGACCAAAGACGAGCAGGAGCACGGGGGCGATGGATGCGCCGAAGGTCGTCCAGCCGACAACACCCCTGCTGCTGGCGTTGCGTGGCAGGTAGCGGGAGTAGTCCGCGGCGGCGTTGACCCAGCCGAGACCAAAGCCCGTGAGCATAAACACGAACCCGCCGATCACCGCGGGCACGTCGCCGGCGGGAAGCGCGGCAACGGCCGAGAGGTCAATCTGGGGAATCGCGATGGCGACGTAGACGACCGTGAGCACGGCGGTGGCGATCGTGATCCAGAACTGCAACTTGATGATGAGGTCAAAGCCAATCACCCCGGCCGCGATCACCAGCGCGGCAACAATCACGAGGGCAACGATCTTGGTGAGGGTGCCGCCGTCGCCCCCGAGCTGGGTGATGACGGTGGCCGTCGCGAGGGTGGCGAGCGAGACCAGCACGATCTCCCATCCGACGGTGAGGATCCACGAGAGGATCGACGGCACCTTGTTGCCGTTGACGCCAAAGATGGAGCGACTGAGCACCAGGGTTGGGGCGGATCCACGCTTTCCCGCTAGGGCGATGATGCCGACGAACAGGAACGAGATCACGATCCCGACCACACCGATGACGGTGGCCTGCCAGAACGAGACGCCAAAGCCCAGCAGGTAGGAACCGTAGGCGATTCCGAACAGCGAGAGATTGGCGGCTGCCCACGGCCAGAACAGGTCGCGCGGCTTGCCCTTGCGCTCGTGTTCGGCAATCGTGTTGATGCCGTTCTGCTCGATGACCGTCGAGCCGGCCTTCTCGGTTGTGGACACGAATGTTCCTCCTCGAACTGAACCTGTTCAGACCTGTTCACACTGCTGGCTGGAACGATAGACCCGGCCAAGCGCCACTGTCAACGGCGTGAGGTGCCCCGCCGCTACGCTGGAGGCGTGACCGATGCCGCGACCCACTGGATACTCACCCTCGTGTGTGACGACCGCCCCGGCATTGTGCACGCCATCAGCGGCGCAATCGTCGAGGCGCAGGGCAACATCACCGAGTCGCAGCAGTTCTCGAGCGACGACACCGGTCGGTTTTTTATGCGCCTCCAGGTCGAGTCGGCGGCATCCCGCGAACGATTCGAGCAGGCGCTCGCCCCGGTCACCGAGAAGTACGGGATGACCTGGCAACTCGACGTTGTGGGTCGCCCCCTGCGCACCCTCGTGCTGGTCTCGAAAGCGGGACACTGCCTCAACGACCTGCTCTACCGCCAGCGCGCCGACCAGCTGAGTGTCGACCTGCCACTCGTGATGAGCAACCATCCCGAACTCGCCGGGCTCGCCGAGTTCTACGATGTGCCGTTCGAGCACCACCCCGTCACCACCGCCGGGCAGAAGCTCGCCTTCGAGGATCGAGTGCAGGAGGTTGTCGAGCAGTACGACATCGAGCTCGTGGTGCTCGCGCGCTACATGCAAATCCTGTCGCCCGAACTGTGCGAGGCGCTCAGCGGCCGGGTCATCAACATCCACCACTCGTTCCTCCCGGGATTTAAGGGTGCCAACCCCTACAAGCAGGCCCACGCCCGCGGCGTGAAGCTCATCGGCGCCACGGCACACTTCGTGACGAGCGACCTCGACGAAGGCCCCATCATCGAGCAGAACGTGGTGCGAGTCGACCACTCCCGCACTCCATCCGAGCTCGTCGCCATTGGCCAGGACGAGGAGTCTCGCACCCTGACCCAGGCGGTCAAGTGGTTCTCCGAGCACCGCGTGCTGCTCGACGGGGCAAGGACGATTATCTTCAAATGACGCTCTTCCACTCCGCGCGCAAGCTCGATACCAACGGCCAGGTCGACGACTTCTGGATGCTCGTCGAGGGCGACACCATCGTCTCGACCGGCAGCGGCGGGGTGCACCCGGAGGCGGCGACCACGGTCGACGTGGGCGGGCACTGGCTCGTGCCCGGGTTTATCGACCTGCACGGCCACGGCGGCGGCGGTCACGCCTATGACGGCGGGCTCGACGACATCGCGATCGGGCTCGCGACACACCGTGCGCGTGGCACCACCCGGTCGGTCATCAGCCTTGTCGCCAACCCCATCGCGACCCTGCGCGAAAGCCTCGCGACCATCGCCGACCTCGCCGAGGCCGACCCGCTCGTGCTCGGCTCCCACCTCGAGGGGCCATTCCTCGCGCCCGAGCGCCGAGGCGCCCACAACGCCGAGTTCCTGCGCGACCCCGACCCGTTCGAGCTCGAGGGCCTCATCGGCGCCGCCCGTGGGACCCTGCGTCAGATCACCCTCGCCCCCGAACTCCCCAACGCGCTCGAGTCCATCGACGTGCTCGTTGAGGCCGGCGTTATTGTTGCGGTCGGGCACACCGAGGCCACCTATGAAGAGACTCGAGCGGCGTTCGATCGGGGCGCGCGACTTGTCACCCACGTGTTTAACGCGATGCCGGGCATCCACCACCGGTCCCCCGGTCCCGTGATCGCGGCGTTCGAGGATGAGCGGGTGGTGCTTGAGCTGGTGCTCGACGGGGAGCATGTGCATCCGGATGTCGCTGCCCTCGCCTTTACCGCCGCGCCCGGGCGCATCGCGCTCATCACGGACGCGATGGCCGCCGCGGGGTCGAGCGATGGCGACTACCGCCTCGGGAGCCTCAACGTAACCGTGCGCGACGGTCTTGCCGTGCTCAGCGGCACCAACACGATCGCCGGCTCGACCCTCACCCAGGATGCCGCGCTACGCTGCGCGATCCGCACCGGTGTCACGCCGCACGTCGCGGTCGAGGCGCTCACGCGCACCCCGGCCCGGGTACTGGGGCTCGATCACAGGCTCGGCTCCCTCGCGCCCGGGTATGCCGCGGATGCCGTGGTGCTCGACCACGACTGGCACGTCACGGCCGTCTACGCCAACGGCGCTCGCCTCTAGCCCCCTGCGGGCCGCCCGGCGCCCGTACCTCGCGAGTTCGCTTGTTTGGGGCATCCGCGCGTCAAAACATCCCACAAACAAGCGAACTCGCGGGGGTGGAGACTCGCGGGAGGGGGAGTCGCGGTGGGGAGAGTCGCGCTAGAGGCGCTCCCAGGGGAAGCGGTTCGCCCAGGCGCGGCGGTAGTAGTCGGCGTGCGCGAGCTGGGATGCGGCCGCCTCGTCCACGATGACGGTCACGTGCGGATGCAGCTGCACCGCCGACCCCGGAAGCGACGCCGTTACCGGCCCCTCAACCGCACCGGCTACCGCCCGCGCCTTGGCCTCACCGAACGCGAGCAGCACGAGATGCCGCGCCCTCAGGATCGTCCCGAGCCCCTGCGTCACGCAGTGCATGGGCACCTCGTCGAGCGACGCGAAGAACCGCGCGTTGTCGAGGCGAGTCTCTTCGGTGAGGGTCTTGACTCGGGTGAGGGACGCGAACGATGACCCCGGCTCGTTGAACCCGATGTGACCGGTGCGCCCAATACCCAGCACCTGCAGGTCGACTCCCCCGGCCTCGACGATGGCGCGCTCGTAGTTCTCGCCCGCGAGCTCCAGCGGACCCTCGTCGGCGGGCACCCGCACGAGCGACGGGGTAAGCCCCAGCGGCTCCACCACCTCGCGCGTGATGACCGAGCGGTAGCTTTCGGGATGCCCGGCCGGCAGCCCCACGTACTCGTCGAGGGCGAACCCCCGCACGCGCGAGAGGTCGAGCCCACGCTGGGCGAGCGAGCGCCACGTGGTGAGCGGGGTCGAGCCGGTGGCGAGCCCCAGCACGGCATCCGGGCGCTCCGTCACCAACGCGGCGATCGCATCCGCCGCGAGGGTGCCGGCCTCCGCCGCCGACGGGACAATAACTACCTCTGCCACTTACTCAACTCCTACCAGGGCCGCACCCACCGCCGCCGCGGGGAACCCGGACGGCACAACGTGAACTCTTTCGCTCAGGCTGATCGAGGCGAGAAACGCCGACGATTCCTCCCACGTGCGCAACACGGTCACGACGTCGTCGAGCAGCTCCTGCCCCAGCGACGACAGTCCACCGCCGATCACCACGCTGTCGACGTCGACGGTGAGAACCAGCAGCCGCACCGCGGCCGCCACGTTCTCGACAAGTCTCGTGCGCACCTCGCGCGCGAGCGGGTCACCGGATGCCGCGGCCACAAACAGGGCACGCGCCGGCTTGGGGTCGTCGGTGGGCCACTGTCGCGCGATCGCCGACCCGGACGCCACCATCTCGAGGCAGCCACGCTGCCCACACGGGCACTCGGGGCCGGCCGGGTCGACGGGGATGTGCCCAATCTCGCCCGCGGCACCACGCGATCCGCGCCAGAGCTCGCCGCGGAGCACGAGCCCCGCGGCGAGCCCGGTCCCGAGGTTGAGGTACGCCATCGAGTGCGCGGAATCGCGCTCGAGCAAATGGAACGCCCCCAGCGCCGCAGCATTTACGTCGTTGTCGATGCGCACTTCTCGCCCGAGTCGCGCCGAGAGTTCCGAGCCGAGCTCGAGACCCTCGATCCCCAGATTAACCGCGTGCGCGATCCGGCCGGCGCCGTCGACCGCACCCGGCACGCCGATACCGATCGAGTCGAAGCCCACGATCGTGCCGCCCACCAGCTCGGCGAGTTGGGTGACGGCCGCCACCGCGGTGTCGATGACGGCGTGGTGTCCGAAGCCCGTGGGCAGCCGCAGCTGCTGGCCAATGGTGCCGTCCTCGAGGATGGCGACGGCATCCGTTTTGGTGCCGCCGATGTCGATGCCGACTCTCATCCCTTGACCGCCCCCGCGACGAGACCCGACGTGAGGCGGCCCTGCACAATCAGGAAGAACACGATCACCGGAACAGCGACGAGGGTGGATGCGGCCATCACCTGGCCCCAGTCGGTCTCGCGGGTGGCGCTCGCCTGAACAAACCCCCGCAACCACAGCGGCAGCGTCTGGGCCGCCTCGGACGGCAACAGCACGAGGGCGACGGTGAACTCGTTCCAGGCTTGCAGGAACGCATACACTCCGGATGCCACGAGTCCGGGCGCCAGAAGGGGGAACGTGATGCGCATAAACGCGCCAAACCGGCTCAACCCGTCGACCATGGCCGCTTCTTCGAGGTCGGCCGGGATTCCGGCGACGAACCCACGAAGCATCCAGATTGTAAAGGGCACCACGGCGGCGATGTAGATCACACTCACGCCCAGCACCGAGTCGAGAAGCCCCACGCTCGAGACCATCTTGTACTGCGCAATAAACAGGCCCTCGGCGGGCAACATCTGCACGATCAGAACCGCGAGCACAAAACTCGTGCGGCCGCGGAACCGGAACCGACTGATCGCGAGCGCCGCGAGGAAGGCGAAGAGCAGGCAGAACACCACGACGGTCAGGGTGATCGCCAGGCTCATCCCCAGAGCAGAGAGGAACGAGCCGTCGGCGAGCGCGCCCACGTAGTTGCTCGCCGTGGGCCGGGTCGGGAAGAAGGTGGGGATAAACGACTGCAACACCGCATTGGGGATCAGCGACGAGCTCACCATCCAGTAGACCGGGAACACCCAGACCAGGGCGACCACAATCGCGAGAATCGAGAGAAGGGTGCGGCGGACGCGCGCGGTCATTGCTGGTCCTCCTTCAGGAGGCTGCGGATGTAGAACCAGCTCAGGGCAATGGTGATCGCAAGCACCAGCAGGGAGACGGCGGATGCCATCCCGAAGTCCTGCGCGCTCGTGCCGAGCTTGTAGATGTAAGTGCCGAGCACGTCGTAGTCTCCGGACTTGGATCCCGCGTCCTGCAGCATCGTGATCTGGGTGAACACCCGGAGATCCCAGATGAGCTGCAGCAACAGCACAATCGCGATCACGGGGCGCACGAGCGGAAAGATGATGTACCGGAAGCGCTGGGGCCCACTCGCGCCATCGAGCTGCGCGGCCTCCATGACCTCCTCGGAGACCTGCGTGAGACCCGCGTAGACGCTGAAGGCGACAAACGGCACGCTCATCCAGATCACGATGATGCTCGCGACGAGGAAGAAGGTCAGCGGTGTTGACAGCCAGTCGAAGCGGTTCATCTCGACACCGGGGATCATGTCGAGCAGGTAGTTGATGACCCCTCGGCGGCGATCGAAGAGCCAGATCCAGACCGTCATCGCCGCGACCACGGGCATCGCCCACGCCAACAGCAGGGCGATCTGCAGGATGAGGCGGGCGGACTTGGTCACTGCCGTCATCAGGAGTGCGAGCAGGGTTCCGGCCGCGAGCGTGAGGAACGCGGTGATCACACAGAACGCGAGGGAGCGGGCGACGACGGTCCACAGCTGGGGGTCGGTCGCAAGCGTCACGAAGTTGTCGAACCCGACGAACTCCGGCGGCTTGCCGAACTGCTGGGCGAGGCCGTACTCCTGCAGCGAGGTGACCAGCTGCCAGATGAGCGGGTAGCCCATCCCGAGCAGGAGGATCGCGACCGCGGGGATCAGCAAGAGATAGGGAGTGCGCGACTTGCGCAACGTCATGGATGCGGACATGGGGTTCCTCCTTTCGGGTTTCGTGGGGTGGGGTGGGTTGTCGCTGGTTGAGTAGCACCGCCAGGCGTGCCCGCCGGTTGAGTAGCGCCGCCAGGCGCGCCAGCCGGTTGAGTAGCGCCGCCAGGCGTGCCCGCCGGTTGAGTAGCGCCGCCAGGCGCGCCCGCCGGTTGAGTAGCGCCGCCAGGCGCGTATCGAAACCATGGTCCTGGCAACCCGGTTTCGATACGCCGCCTGCGACGGCTACTCAACCAGCGGAGTCCCACCTGCGGCGGCTACTCAACCAGCGGTCGTGCTAGCCGTTGATCAGTTCGTCGATCTTGGCGTCGTACTCTGCGGCGAGCGCCTCGATGTCGCCACCGCCGTTGACCTTGCCGAAGAACTCCTCGAGCAGGCCCGAGCCCTCGACCGCGGCCCAGCCGGGCGCCGCGGGGGTGAGCTTGGAACCGGCAGCGGACTCACGCAGCGCGGTCGCGAACTGGTCGTCACCGAGCGCGTCGGCGTAGTCCAGGTTCGCGGGGCCGAGACCGTTCTCTCCGAGGAGGGTCTGGTACTCGGGGGAGAAGATGATCCGCATCAGCTCCTTGGCGGCATCCTGGTTCTTGGATGCGGCCGAGATGGCGATGTTGGATCCACCGGCGAATACGGGGGCAACTCCACCGTCGACACCGGGGAGCACAAACGTGCCGAAGGTCGCGTCGTTCCACGTCGCGATGGTCTTGGTGTCGTCCGCGGGGTCCGGGGTGAGGTCACCGATCGACCAGTGCGCCCATCCGGGTGCGATGATCGTCGCGGCCTCGGGTGCACCCGTCGCCTCGTTGTTGTTGATGTTCACCCACGGGGTGCTGTCGGCCTCGGTCACGGGCGCGAGCGATGCGCTCGTGTAGAGCGCCTGCAGCTGGGTGAGACCCTCGATGGTGTTGGGGTCGGAGAGCGTCGACTTCCAGGTGTCGCCATCCTTCACCGCGAGCTCTCCGCCGTTGGCGAAGATCCACGAGATGCCGTTGCGCCAGTCCTCGCCACCGATGTAGAAACCGGACTGCGTGGCCGTCTTGAGGGCGGCCGCGGTCTCGTTGAACTCGGCGAGTGTCGTCGGCACCTCCTTGCCGGCGGCGGCCCAGATGTCCTTGCGATAGAACATGTAGCGCGAACCGAAGTAGTACGGCAGCGCATAGTTGGCGCCGTCGACCTCGCCGACCTCGACGAACGACGGGAGCAGTGCATCCCCGCCGAGTTCCTCGTACATGTCGCTGATGTCGGTGAACGCGCCCACGGTTGTGAACGTTGGTGACCACGTGTTGCCGATCTCGACCACGTCCGGAGTATTCTCGGCATCAGGCAGTGCCGTGGTGAGCTTCGAAAGGGCGTCTCCCCAGCTCTGCTCCTCGATAGTGAGGGTGCCCCCGGTTGCGTCTGCGTACTCTGTCTTAAGGAAGTCGCGCAGCGCATCCGGGGTGTCACCGCCCATCAGCCACAG
This sequence comes from Rhodoglobus sp., assembly GCA_965279605.1. Lineage (GTDB taxonomy): Bacteria > Actinomycetota > Actinomycetes > Actinomycetales > Microbacteriaceae > Rhodoglobus. The sequence continues at coordinate 413,945 of CBDIIE010000016.1, read as the reverse complement.
GGTGATGTCCGTGCCGCCCGCGTCCTCGGGGGCTGGCGTAGAGCACCCGGCGAGCACGAGAAGCGCGGCGGTCGCCGCAGCGACAGCTCCGATCTTCTTCATTGTCATTGTGTGTCTTCTTTCGTGTTGTGACTGAAGGCGCCGCCTGGCTGGCGGTGCCTCTGGTGCAAGGGTCACGAGACCCCGAGTTGCGCAGAGAGCACCATGGCGGCGGCGCCGCGCATGACGATGTCCTCTCCGAGCGTGGTCATCCGCAGTGTCAGGTCGCCATGGAACTCGGCCATCGTCCGGCTGCGGAGCGTCTCGATGGTCGCCGTCGCCAGCGCGCCATCAAGCAGGGGGGTCGGTCCGCTCAGCACGACCTCGGCGAGGTTGAGCGCTCCGACAATGGGGGCGAGGGCAATACCGAGTCGCTGCCCGGCCTCCCTCAGCACCTGGACTCGACCGTCATCGTTCGTGGCGGCCGCGAGGGCAGCGTCGAGGTTGGGTGTGGAGAGCCACGTCTCGAGGCACCCACGCTTGCCACACACGCACGCGGCTCCGCCGTCGGTGCCCACGACGACGTGGCCGATCTCCCCCGCCGCGAACCGGCTGCCGTAGAGCGGGGTGCCGTCGAGGAGCAGGGCGGCGCCCACACCGTGACCGACCTTGATCAGCATCATGTCGCTATCGGCGCCGCCGAAGCTGTGCTCGGCGAGGGCCGCGGCGTTCGCGTCGTTGGCCACAACCACGGGGATGCCGAAGCGTTCGGCGAGGATGCCCTGCAGGTTCTCGTGGGCCCAGCCCAGGTTGGGGGCACTCAGCACCACCCCGGCGAGGTCCACGATGCCGGGCGAGCCGACGCCGAGACCGAGGATGGGCAGGGTCGCCTGCGCGACGAGGGCCTCGGCGAGCGTGATCACGAGCGCCGTCGCATCCGCCCCGGTCGCCCCGGCGAGGGGCAACTCGGCGCGGTGCAGGATCTGCCCGTCGAGGTCGAGGACGGCGCCGCGGAAGGTGGCGTACTCGCTCAGGTCGATGCCAATGATCTGGAAGGCGTTGCGGTCGAGGTCCAGCAGGGTTGCGGGCTTGCCGGGGCGGGCATCCTCTCGCTGGCCCGTCTCGATGACGAGTCCCTCGCCGATGAGTTCGGCGACGAGGTCGGAGACGGTGACGCGGGTGAGGCCGGTCTCGCGGGCGATGTCCGCGCGGGACTGCTGGCCGGCCCGGTACAGGGTCTGCAGCACGAGCGCGCGGTTGTGTCCGCGCGCGTGCTCCGGCAGCACTTTGGTGGTCGGGCGCAGCGCCCGTCCGGTGGTGAACCCCGTCGTCATGTTTGTTAGTAAAGCTTACGAACAAACTTCTGGCAAGTCCGTAAACGGAGATTTACACGCTTGTTACACATCTGCCCCGGCCACGCTCGCAGCACACTCCAAGGAAACTCCAATCCGCTGCGACATGCTGGAACCAACGACCACATAACCCAAGGAGATCGATGCGCTCGCTCACCGACAGCAAGACGACCGTTGCCGTGCTCGCCGGCCTGACCCTCGTGGGGGCGCTCGCGGGATGCAGCCCCACAACGACCGCGGAGACCCCCACCGACGACTCCACCACCGGGTCGACGGACGAGACAACCGAGACAACCGAGACGGAGACGGACTCCACCACGGCGACCTACACCGACGGCACCTACGAGGCGACGGGCGAGTACCAGTCCCCCAACGGCACCGAGAGCCTCGACGTCACCATCACGCTTGAGAACGACGTGATCACCGCGGTCGAGGTCGTGGGGGCCGGCGGTAGCCCCAACACGGAGCGCTTCCAGGGCGAGTTCGCCGGCGGCATCGCCGCGATGGTGGTGGGCAAGGACATTGACGAGATCTCCGTGAGCAAGGTCGCCGGATCATCGCTGGCGAGTGGCGGATTTAACGCCGCGGTCGAGCAGATCAAGGCCGACGCTGCCTCCTAGGCTCGCCTTCGAGGCGATTGGCACGCGGTGGGAGATCGACACCGCCGAGCCCATCGACGCCGACCTTCAGGGCGAGCTGCACGAGACGATCGCGCGGTTCGACGCGACGTGGTCACGATTTCGGGACGACTCGCTGGTGGCGGACATCGCTCGGCGCCCCGGCTCGTGGGTGTTCCCCGCCGAGGCGCCCGCACTATTTGACCTGTACCGCAGGCTTTACGAGGCGACGGATGGCGCCGTCAGTCCGCTGGTCGGCCGCGCCCTTGAGACGCTCGGCTACGATCGCGCCTACAGCCTCCGCCCCACCGGACGACCCGGCCCCGTTCCCGCGTGGGACGAGGCGTTCGCATGGGATGGCTCGGCCCTCACCACCGTGCGTCCGGTCACCCTGGACGTGGGCGCCGCAGGCAAGGGCTACCTCGTTGACCTCGTGGGCGAGTTGCTGGTCGCGCGCGGCGCGCGGGATGTGGTGGTCGACGCGAGCGGCGACATCCGTCGCTGGGGTGAGGGCAGCATCCGCGTGGCCCTCGAGCACCCGGCGGACCCGACCAAGGCGATCGGGGTCGTGAACCTGGGTGACGGCGCGATCTGCGCGTCCGCCTCGAATCGACGGGCCTGGGGCGATGGACTCCACCACGTGATCGACGCCACGACCGGGCTTCCCACCTCGACCGTGATCGCGACCTGGGCGATCGCCCCCACCGCGCTCGTCGCGGATGGCGTCGCGACGGCCCTGTTCTTTGCCGATTCCCAGCGCCTCGCGGCGGAGTTTGGGGTCAGGTTCGTGCGTGTGTTCTCAACCGGGCGAGTAGAGTTCTCGCCAGATCTGGACGGGGAGATGTTTCTATGAAGCAGTGGCTCGATCGTGTCACCGGGGCCGTCACGATGTACCGGCTTGTGCTGCTGAGCCTCGCCACGATCTCGGTGATCGCGCTGGTCCTGACCCTCTTCGGCGCCTTGCCGTACTCACCCCTGGCCGTGATCGTCACCGCGGTCGTTGCCGGTGGCGCGACCTTCCTGAGCAACGCCCTCTTTGCGCTACTGTTCCGCGCCAAGCCTCACGTTGAGTCGTCGTTTATTACCGGCGCCCTGCTCTTTTTGCTCTTCTCGCCCAGCCTCGACCCGCTGCAGTTGCTCGGCGTCGCCGTGGCCGCGACCATCGCGAGCCTCTCGAAGTACCTCCTGGCCGTACGCGGTCGGCACATCGTCAACCCGGCCGCGATCGGTGCGGTCGTGGTGGCCTTGATCGGGCTCAACTTTGCCGTGTGGTGGGCGGCGACGCCGTGGCTGTTCCCTGTGGTTCTGGTCGGCGCGTTCCTCGTGCTCTACCGCACCCAGCGGCTCACCATGGGGCTCACGTTTATTGTGGTCGCCGCGGCGATCATCGTGGTGCGTCTTGTGGCCTCGGGCACCGACGTGGGCTCGGCTCTTTCCTCCGCGTTCCTGTCGTACCCGATCGTGTTCCTCGCCGGGTTTATGTTGAGCGAGCCACTCACGCTTCCGCCACGGCGCTGGCAACAACTGCTGGTGGCGACGATCGTCGGGGTGCTGTTCGCGGTGCCGTACTCGTTCCCGCCGATCTACTCGAGCCCCGAGATTGCGCTTGTGGTCGGCAACATCGTCGCCTTCTTTTTTGGGCAGCGCCGCGCCATCCGCATGGAGTACCTCGGCAAGCGTGAGCTCAGCCCCACGACGTGGGAGCTGTCGTTCCAGCCCTCGCGCCCGGTGCGGTTTCTCCCCGGCCAGTACATGGAGCTCACGATCCCCCACCGCCGGGCCGACTTCCGCGGCAGCCGTCGTTACTTCAGCATCGCGTCCGCGCCGACGACGGACGGGCCAATCACCTTCGCGATCACGGTGCCCAGCAAGTCGTCGAGCTTCAAGCGCGCGCTCCTTGACCTGGAGCCCGGTGCCGAGGTGCGCGGCACCGGCGTCGGCGGCGACTTCGCCCTCCCCCGCAACGTCTCCGAGCCGCTGCTCCTAGTCGCGGGCGGCATCGGCATCACCCCGTTCGCCTCGCAGCTCGCCCACGCCCACGAGCGGGGCGAGAAGCGCGACGTGACGATCGTCTACGCCACCAGCACCGCCGGGCCGTTGCCCTACGCGGAGCTCCTCGCGAAGACCGGCGCACGAGTGGTGCTGTTCGCCCCCGAGGCGCCGATTCCCCTGCCCGTCGGATGGGTTCACGGGGGCACGGGGCGGGTCACGGCGGAGGGCATCGCGGCGACGGTTCCGGATGCCGCGCGCCGGCGCGCCTTCGTTTCTGGTCCCCCGTCGCTCGTGAACGACATCCGCCGGGCCCTGCGCAGCCAGGGTGTGCGCCGCATCCACACCGACTACTTCTCGGGCTACTAGGAGTCGTTCGCCGTCTGCGAACGAGGCTGGCACTCGCCATGCCAGAGTGCTAATTTCTCCATAGTTGAGTCGAAGCGACTCAAGTAAAGGAGAATTGGAATCATGGCAGTACTCTTCGACCCGTTCCGCGAGTTCGACCGTGGTGCGACCCGACAGGGTCCGCGCCGGATGCCCATCGACCTCTACCGCGACGGCGACCACTACGTCCTCACCGCCGACCTCCCGGGCATCGACCCGGGCTCGGTCGACGTCGACATCGACGGCCAGCTGCTGACGGTGCGCGCCGAGCGCACCCCACGCAGCCAAGACGGCGTCAAGTGGCTCACGCGCGAGCGTCAGGGTGGCACGTTCCTGCGCCAGCTGACCCTCGGCCAGGGCATCGACACGGCCGCCATCTCGGCCAACTACGAGAACGGAGTGCTGAGCGTCATCATCCCCGTGAGCGAGCAGGCCAAGCCCCGCAAGGTCGCCGTCACGTCGAGCACGCCGGCCGCGGAGGTTGTCGCAACCTCGTAACACGAGCCGAGCATCCGTCGGGCGCCCACGTCATCCCGTCCTCGTGACTGACGTGGGCGCCTTGTCGTGTCGGCGACGAGTCGTACGATCGATCAATGGCCTCGTTCTCGGAAAAACCCATCGTGGAGTTCGCAACCCCCGAGCTGTGGGAACAGTGGCTGATCGAGCATGGCCCGGACGAAGGCGTGAGGCTCAAGGTCCGCAAGAGGCTCTCAAGCGCGCCGGGGTTCACCTACGACGAGGCCCTCGAGGTTGCCCTCTGCCACGGCTGGATCGACGGCCAGGTCGCCCGCTTCGACGACGACTATCTGCTCCACGCCTTCACCCCACGCCGACGCAACAGCCCGTGGTCCCAACGGAATGTGGGGATCGTCGAGAGGCTCATCGCCGAGGGGCGGATGCGCGAGGGCGGGCAGGCGGAGATCGACCGCGCCAAGGCCGACGGCCGCTGGGATGCCGCCTACCGCGTCAAGGACGCGCCAGTGCCCGACGACCTCCGGGCGGCCATCGACGCCAACCCTGCGGCGGCCGAGTTCTTCGCGACGATCACGGCGCAGAACCGGTGGGCGATGATCTTTCGGCTCAGCCAGCTCAAGCGCGCCGACAGCCGCGAGCGCAACATCGCCAAGTACGTCGACATGCTCGCGAACGGCCAAAAGATCTACTGAGGTAAGGCAAAACGCCCTTCCGAGCCATCCGGAAGGGCGTTTTGCTTACCTGAGAAGACTTACGCGAGGCGCGCGGCGAGTGCCTTGTCGAGAGTGTCGAGGAACTCCTCGGTGGTCTCCCACTTCTGGTCCGGGCCTACGAGCAGCGCGAGGTCCTTCGTCATGTGGCCCTCCTCGACGGCCGTGATCACGACCTCCTCGAGGGTGTCGGCGAAGGTGGCCAGCTCGGGGTTGTTGTCGAGCTTGGCGCGGTGGGCGAGGCCACGGGTCCACGCGAAGATCGACGCGATCGGGTTGGTCGAGGTGGGCTTGCCGGCCTGGTGCTGACGGTAGTGGCGCGTCACCGTGCCGTGAGCCGCCTCGGCCTCGACCACCTTGCCGTCGGGCGTGGCCAGCACGGAGGTCATAAGCCCCAGCGAGCCAAAGCCCTGGGCCACCGTGTCGGACTGCACGTCACCGTCGTAGTTCTTGCACGCCCAGACGTAGCCGCCCTCCCACTTCATGGCGGATGCGACCATGTCGTCGATCAGGCGGTGCTCGTAGGTGAGGCCCGCAGCGTCGAACTTCTCCTTGAACTCCGCGACGAAGATCTCCTCGAAGATGTCCTTGAACCGACCGTCGTATGCCTTGAGGATCGTGTTCTTCGTCGAGAGGTACACGGGGTAGTTGCGGGCGAGCCCGTAGTTGAGCGAGGCGCGAGCGAAGTCACGAATCGACTCGTCGAGGTTGTACTGCACCTGGGCAACACCGTCGCCGGGCGACTGGTAGACCTCGAACTTCAGGGGCTCGGAGCCATCCTCGGGGGTGAACTCAACGGTGAGTTTGCCCTTGCCAGCGAAGCGGAAGTCGGTCGCACGGTACTGGTCGCCGAAGGCGTGACGACCGATGATGATGGGCTTGTTCCAGCCGGGAACCAGACGCGGGATGTTCGAGATGATGATCGGCTCGCGGAAGATCACGCCACCGAGGATGTTGCGGATCGTGCCGTTCGGGCTCTTCCACATCTGCTTGAGGCCAAACTCCTCGACGCGGGCCTCGTCGGGGGTGATCGTGGCGCACTTGACGCCGACGCCGTGCTTCTGGATGGCGTGCGCGGCGTCGATCGTGACCTGGTCGTCCGTGGCATCCCGGTGCTCAATGCCGAGGTCGTAGTACTCGAGATTGATGTCGAGGTACGGGTGGATCAGGGTGTCCTTGATCTTTTGCCAGATGATGCGAGTCATCTCATCGCCATCGAGCTCGACGACCGTTCCCTCAACCTTGATCTTGGACAAGCTGTACTCCTAAAGTTCGTGACCGTGGAACAGCTTACTCGTTCCAGAAACTATCTCGACGTCAAGATAGTTTACCGCATTGGCTCATCGCCGGTTAGCCTGAAGTCATGGGCGAGCTGAGACTTGAGGAACTTTCCGCGAAGACGATCGTGGCCGCAAACAACCTCACGCTGAGGCGCGGCCAAGAACAATTTGTCACGCCACCGTCGTATGCGATCGCCGACAGCTTCCTGAACCCGATCACGTCGTGGCCGCGAGTGGTGCTCGACGGTGACCGCGTTGTGGGCTTCATTCGTGGCAACTTCGATCCCGAGGCCACGCAGGAGGAGTTCCGCAGTTGCGTTTGGCGCGTGACGGTCGCCGCGGATGCCCAGGGCACCGGTGTCGGAAAGTTCGCGGTGCTCGCGCTCGCGCAGGAGGCGAAGAGCCGCGGATTCGACCACATCACGGCCCTGTGGGAGCCGGGGGACGACGGTCCGGAGCAGTTCTTCCTGCGCGTGGGGTTCACCATCACTGGCGAGACCCAGTACGGCGAGAACGTCGGCACCCTGTCGATCTAGTGCGAGCGCCATCCGACGACTTCGTCTCGCGCGTCCTTGAGGTGGTCGCGGAGATACCGGCGGGCCGGGTCATGAGCTATGGCGACGTCGCGGCCGCGATCGGATCGCGAGCGGCGCGCGCCGTGGGCACGGTGATGGCGCACTACGGCGGGGATGTGCCGTGGTGGCGCGTTGTGCGGGCGAGCGGGCATCCGCCGATCGACCACGAGGCGAGAGCCCTGGAGTACTACCGTGCGGAATCCACTCCGCTCCTCTGGTCACGCGAGGGCGTCTTTCGGGTGGACCTGCGCACCGCCCGCTACACGCCCTAGGTCACCCTGCGGCCGCGGCCTCGAGGTCGGCGATCACAATCTTGCGCATCCGCATCATGGCCTGCGTCGCACGGCCAGCTCGTGCTCGGTCGGGGTCAGACATCAGCCTCGGCAGAGCGCTGGGGATGATCTGCCACGCGACCCCAAACTTGTCGCGGAGCCAGCCACACATCGACTCTTCACCGCCGTCCGCGAGGAGGGCCTCCCAGTAGTGGTCGACCTCCTCCTGCGTTTCGACGCCGACGGAGAGTGAGATCGCATCCGTGAAGCCCGGTCCGCCGCCGTCGATCAGGATGAACCGCTGGCCGGCGAGCTCGAACTCCGCCGACAGCAGGGCTCCCGCATTGGGGGTTCCGTCGGGCCACAGGGTCTCGGAGTGAACGCGCGCGTCGGGGAAGACCGAGGTGTACAACTCGAGCGCTTCGGCGGCACGGGACTCGAACCAGAGGCAGGGTGTGATCGTCGTCATGTTCACACCGTACACTTCCACCGCCACGTACGGGAGACCGCAGCGGCGGCGCTAGACGAGCGAGTCGCGCCAGGCCGCGTGCAGCTGGGCGAAGCGGCCCGTTCCGCCGATGAGCTCGGCGGGTGTGCCATCCTCGACGATGCGTCCGTGCTCCATCACAAGCACCCGGTCGGCGATCGCCACGGTCGACAGTCGGTGCGCGATGATCACGGCGGTGCGGTCAGCGAGCAGCGTCTGCAGGCCCTCCTGCACCAGTCGCTCCGACGGGATGTCGAGGGATGCCGTTGCCTCGTCGAGAATCAGCACCACCGGGTCGGCGATAAACGCGCGCGCGAACGAGAGCAACTGCCGCTGGCCCGCCGATACTCGACCACCACGCTTGTTGACGTCGGTGTCGTAGCCATTCGGAAGTGACTCGATGAACTCGTGCGCACCCACCGCCTTCGCCGCGCGCACGATCTCGTCGCGTGTGGCATCGGGCTTGCCGAGCGCAATGTTGTCGGCGACGGTGCCCGAGAACAGGTACGCCTCCTGGGTCACCATCACGATGGCGCGGCGAAGGTCCTTGGGATGCAGCTTGCGCAGGTCAACCCCGTCGAGCGCGACCGTTCCCTGCGACGGATCGTAGAAGCGCGAGATCAGCTTGGCAAGCGTGGACTTCCCGGCGCCCGTCGACCCGACCAGAGCGATGGTCTGGCCGGCGGGAATCTCGAGGTCAAACGTCGGCAGGATGACGCGGTCGGCCTTGTAGGCGAACTCGACACCCGTGAACGACACACGCCCCTGCGCCTTGCGCAGGTCGATCGGGCGGGTCGGGTCGGGAACACTCGGCTTCTCCTCGAGCACACCCGAGATCTTCTCGAGCGCTGCCGCCGCGGACTGGTACGAGTTGTAGAACATCGCCATCTCTTCGGCCGGCGCAAAAAACTGCCGGGTGTACAGGAGTGTGGCGAGCAGCGTACCGATCAGTAGGCTGCCCTCGGCAACCCTCAGGCCACCGACAAGGAGCACAATCGCAAGCGCAACGTTGCCGATCAGAACCAAGCCGGGGTCGAAGATTCCAAACAACTGGATGACCCGCTGGTTGGCGCTGCGGTAGTCCTCGGTAAGCCCGGCGAACTCGGCCTCGTTGCGCTTCTCTTTGCGGAACGCCTTCACGGCGCGAATACCCGTCATCGTCTCGACAAAATGCACGATGAGTCGCGCCGATGCGGTTCTGGTGTCGCGGAAGCGCAGCTGCGACCGCTTCTGGAACCAGCGGGTGAGCATCGCCAACGGCACGAGCGAGCCGAACAACACGAGGCCAGCAACCCAGTCAAGGGCAATGAGCGCCGCGGCCGTGAACACCATGTAGAGCAGTCCCGAGACGAGCTGGTTGATGCCCGAGTCGAGTAGTTCACGGATCGCGTCGAGGTCACTGGTCTGGCGCGCGATGATGCGGCCCGACGTGTAGCTCTCGTGGAAGTCGAGCGACAGCCGCTGGGTGTGCAGGAACACCCGCTTGCGCAGATCGAACAGGATGGCCTGGCTGATGCGCGCGGACAACACCGTGTACCAGGCGATCAGCACCGCCCCGATGATGCCGGTGCCGAGGTAGGCGACCACGGCCAGCACCAGCGGGAACCAGTCCTGCTCCAGCAGCGCCGGCAGCCCGTTGTTGATTCCGAACGCGATAAACGCGGGTCCCGCGACCTGGGCGGCGGTGCTCACCACCACGACCAGCATGGTCAGGATGACACGCGTGCGCACCGGCCGCACGAGCGAGCCGAGCAGGCGCAGCGAGCGCTGACGGATGGCGCGGCTCTCCGCCTTCGTGTAGTCGTTGCGCTCCTCGCCGGTTACTCCCGTGACGCTCACTTCTCCTCCTCCCTCTGCTCGCGAGCCACTTCATCCTCAAGGCTCGAGATCACGTACCGGTAGTGCTCGCTCGAGGCGAGCAGGTCCGAGTGTTTGCCCACCGCGGTCACGCGTCCCTGCTCGAGAAGGGCAACCCGATCGGCGAGCATCACTGTCGACGGTCGGTGCGCCACGATCAGCGCGGTTGTCGAGGCGAGGATGCGCCGCAGTGCAGCCTCGACGAGCGCCTCGGTGTCGACGTCCAACGCCGACAACGGGTCGTCGAGCACGAGCACGGCGGGCCGTGCCGCCACGGCACGAGCGAGTGCGAGGCGCTGACGCTGGCCGCCCGAGAGGGACAACCCCTCCTCGCCCACCTTCGTGTCGAGCCCCTCCGGGAGGTCGTGCACAAAACTCGCCTGCGCGATGTCGAGAGCTTCGGCGAGGTCCTCCTCGGGTGCGTCGGGACGCCCGAGGAGCACGTTGTCGCGCACACTCGCGGAGAAGAGCGTCGCATCCTCGAAGGCCATCGCGAGGTGGGTGCGCAGCTCGTCCAGTGTCATCGCTCGCACGTCGACGCCGTCGACCGTGATCGCGCCGGAGGTCACGTCGTACAGGCGCGTCGTGAGCGCTGTCAGCGTCGACTTGCCCGAACCGGTGAGGCCCACGAGCGCCATCGTCTCGCCGGGCTCGATCGCCAGGTCGACGCCGTTGATGAGGTCCGGCACGTGCGCGGGCGAGTCCTGGTACCGGAAGTGCACGTCGTCAAAGACCAGTCGACCGTGGGGGTCGGTGATCGTCGCAGGCTCGGCCGGGTCCGTAATGGTGTTCTGCGTGTCCATCACCTCGAAGAACCGGTCGGCAGCGGTCCGCGTGTCGAAGGTCATCGAGAGCAGGAAGCCAATCGACTCGACCGGGAACCGCAGCACGGTCGCCGTGGCGAAGAACTGCACAAGCTCGCCCTGGGTGATCTGCCCGTTCACGGTCAACCACACGCCACCCAGCAGGCTGAGGGCAAACGTGACGTCGGGCACCAGCAGAAGCCAGAGCCAGATGCCCGCGATCGCACGGGCCTTCTCGATCTCGGTGCCGCGCAGCTCCTCCGCCTGGTTCGCGAAGTTCTCGAGGGCGTGTTTGCCTCGGCCGAAGGCTTTCAACACTCGGATGCCGTGCACCGACTCCTCGACCGCGGTAGCGAGGTCACCGGCCTGGTCCTGGCTGCGCCGAGCGACCACGGAGTACTTCTTCTCGAACAGGTAGCCGTAGATCCAGAGGGGGATCGAGCACACCATAAACAGCACGCCCAGCACCCACGAGATGTTCACGAGAAACACGAAGCCGATCACGATCGTCAACACGTTCACCACAAGGAGAACGAGTCCAAACGAGATCCACCGACGAATCAGGTTGAGGTCACTCACCGCACGCGAGAGCAGCTGCCCACTCGGCCAGCGGTCGTGGAAGCTCACCGGGAGGTCCTGCAGTTGTGCGTACAGGCCGTTGCGCATCCGCGCCTCGATGTGTGTGCCCGGGGTCAACACGAACCACCGCCGCAGCGCGATCATGATGGCCTCGAGGATGCCGAGCCCCAGCACGATGGCGAACGCCGGCCAGATCTGGGCGGAGTCGCCGGTCTGCAGGGGCCCGTCCACGAGCCCCCGCAGCACAACGGGAATCAGCAGCGCGACGAGCGCCGCGGCGAGCGCGGCGATCATGCCCAGTGCAATACGTGGCAGGGCAGGCTTCGCGTACGGGTACAGGCGCCGGATTGCGGCGAAGGTACTCAGGCGGGCGTCACGACCGGGTGTGGTCGATGGTGCAGACATGAATGGGTCCCCGATTAGTCGCGGAAGCGACAGGTTTGTGGCTGTGGAGCTGCGCGAGCAGCCTTTCAGGCTAGACCCGTTTCAGGTGACCTGCAACTGTCAGCGGATACGAACCGACAGGCAGGTCACACAGCCCTCAAGCTTCTCGAATTCGCTGATGTCCACGGTCACCACGCGGTACCCGAGGTCAGCAATGAGAGCGGCGGTCTTGGGCGCTGCGGACGACATGAGCACGGCATCCGGTGCGAGCACCACCACGGCCGCACCGTGGGCCTCAGGTACCGGCAGGAAGCGCTCGAAGACGGCCGGGCTCTCGAGAAGCTTCGGGTAGCCGATCACGGTGCCATCCGGAAGCGCGGTCACGGCGCTCTTGAGGTGGAGGGCCTTCTTGATGGGCACCGCGATGACCGTGTAGCCCAGGGGCGCGACGATGGCGCGAAGCTGGCGGATGCCCTCCGCGTTGGTGCGCCCGCCGCGACCCACGTAGACGGTCGAGCCCACCTTGAGAACGTCGCCGCCGTCGAGGGTCCCGGGCAGCTGCACCTCTTCCGTGCGCAGGCCGAGCTTGCGCACTGTGTCGCGCACGGCCTCGATCTCGCCCCGCCGCGACTGTGCTCCGGGGCTGGTGATCACGGCCACCTGGTCAAACATCACGACGGCGTCCTCGATGAACACCGAGTCGGGGTGGTCGTCGGCGGCGGGAACGTCGATGACGTCAAAACCCTCCTCGGTGAGGGCCGTCACGTAGGCGTCCCACTGGTCCTCGGCGAGATCGGTGTCGACCGGGTTGCGCTCGAGGTGGGTCAGTTCGCCCTCCTGAAGGCGCGACGACGGCGGGCGCACGAGGGCAACCATCCGGCCCAGCGACCGCGTCCACGTTGAGGTCTTTGTCCACAACCAGCGCGCGAGCGTCACGGCCACGATCGTGGCGGTGATCTCGAAGATCAGGTTGGTGCCGATGAGGCTCGTGAAGAGGTACGTCGTCACCTCGGAGCTCCACGCGGCACCACTCGAGACAATCGTGAACGCCGTGCCCACAATCGACGCGACAACGCCGCCCACCAGACCGGCGACAAGCGAGCCCAGCCACGTGCGGAACGCGCCGAGCGCCGCGGCGATGGCCCACACCACAAACAGGGCGATGCTTGTCGGCAGGAAGTAGCTGCTCAGCGGCACCAGGTTCTCGGCGGCGGCGCCGTTGGTCGCGAAGTAGACGAGCACCACGGCGAGGTGCACTGCGAGGGCGCTACCCAGGGCGGTGAGCAGCGAGCTGACGAGACGACGAACGGGGTGAAGGGGGCGCGGATGCATCCCGCCAACCTATCGGCTCGACCCTATGAACGCGCTGACAACAGCCCCTAGTGGAAGAAGTGTCGCTCGCCCGTGAAGTACATCGTGACTCCCGCGGCCTGGGCCGCAGCGATGACCTCCTCGTCGCGGATCGACCCGCCCGGCTGAACGACCGCGCGCACGCCCGCGTCGAGCAGGATCTGCAGGCCGTCGGCAAACGGGAAGAAGGCATCCGAGGCCGCAACCGAACCGGATGCGCGGTCCCCCGCCCGCGTGACCGCAAGCTGGCACGAGTCCACCCGGTTGACCTGCCCCATGCCCACACCCACGGATGCTCCGTCGTGCGCGAGCAGGATCGCGTTGGACTTCACCGCGCGCACCGCGCGCCACGCGAACTCGAGGTCGGCACGAGTGGCCGCATCCGCGTCGTCGCCGGCAACAAGCTGCCAGGTCGACGACGAGAAATCCTCGTAGGTGTCTGGTGTTTGTACGAGTGCGCCGCCGGAGATGGGCCGCAGTTCGTTGTCGGCCCGGCGGTACCCCGAGGGGAGCTGGAGCAGTCGCAGGTTCTTTTTGGCGTGCAGCACCTCGAGCGCGTCGTCGTCGAAGCCGGGCGCCACGATCACCTCGGTGAAGATGTCCTTGATGGACTCGGCGGCCTCGCGGGTGATCGTGCGGTTCGCCGCGATGACGCCGCCGTACGCCGAGACGGGGTCACACGCGTGGGCGCGCGCGTGGGCATCCGCGATGGTCTCCCCGACGGCGATGCCACACGGGTTGGCGTGTTTGATGATGGCCACGGCGGGCTCGTCGAAGTCGTAGGCGGCGCGCAAGGCGGCATCGGCGTCAACGTAGTTGTTGTACGACATCTCCTTGCCGCCCAGCTGGGTCGACTGCGCGATCCCCCGGCCGTGTGGTTCCACGTAGAGCGCGGCATCCTGATGGGAGTTCTCGCCGTAGCGCAGAGTCTGCTTGAGGTCGAACGTGTAGGTCACGGAGGTCGGCGCGGGCACCTCGTGTGGCTTGATGCCGATGTTCTTCGCGAAGTACTCGGCCACCGCGGCGTCGTAGGCGGCCGTGTGGGCAAACGCCTCGCCCGCGAGCCGCTGGCGCTGCGCGAGTGTGGTGCCGCCGAGGGTGAGCGCCTTGAGCACCTGGGGGTAGCTCTCGGGGGACGTCACGATCGCGACGTTCGCATGGTTCTTCGCGGATGCGCGCACCATCGCTGGCCCGCCGATGTCGATCTGCTCGATCACGTCGTTGGGTGCGGCACCAGACGCGACCGTCTGCACGAACGGGTAGAGGTTGGAGACCACAAGCTCAAAGGCGCGGATGCCCGACTCCGCGAGCTCCTTCTCGTGCGACTCGAGACGAAGGTCTGCCAGGAGCCCCGCGTGGATCGCAGGATGAAGGGTGCGCACCCGACCGTCGAGCGACTCGGGGTACCCGGTGACCTCGGCGACCTCGGTGACGGCGAGCCCGGCACCCCGGATTGTTGCCGCCGTCGAGCCGGTCGAGACGATCTCGACGCCGGCGCCCACGAGGGCGGTGGCGAGCTCGACCAGTCCGGTCTTGTCGCTGACCGACACGAGCGCGCGGGTGATCGGGATGACGTCGCGCTCGCGATAGGCGGCGGGGTCGTGTGCGGGTCCACTCATAGGTTCTTCAGGTCCACTCGAGAGTTGGCGATGTCGAGGATTGCCTGGATGAGCAGGCGCCGCTCGACGGGCTTGATGCGGTCGTGGAGGCTAGCCTCCGTGTCGTCCGGCAGGATCGCCACGCGCTCCTGCGAGATGATCGGTCCGCTGTCGACCCCATTGTCGACGACGATGACGCTGGCCCCGGTCTCGGTGACCCCGGCCGCAAGTGCATCCCGAACGCCATGGGCACCCGGAAACTCGGGGAGGTAAGCCGGATGGGTGTTGATGAGGTTGGGCGCGAGCGCCGCGATCACCCGAGGTGGCAGCAGCTTCATAAAGCCGCTCAGCACCACAAGATCGGGTGTCCACTGCTGGATCTGCGCGAGCAGCTCGTCTCCCCAGGCGTCACGATCATCGAACGCTCCGAGGGCGACCGAGAAGGTGGGGATGCCGTAGTGCTCGGCGTGCTCGAAGCCGTCGGCGGGGCGGTCGGCACCCACCGCAACAACGCGCGCGGGGAACTCCGCATCCTCGGATGCCTCAAGAAGTGCGCGGAGGTTCGACCCGCCGCCCGAGATCAGGACCACGAGTGACAGCACCCGCACAGCCTACCGTTTCGCTTGCGGGTCGTTCGTGGCGCTTACCGCCGGCGGGTGGGCAGCTTGCCCGACGCGAGCACACCAATGGTCGCGGCGACACCAATCTCTAGTGCCGCCCACAGGCCCACAGCCCACGGGTTCGGGCCTACGTCGGCGAGGCGCCCCGGCCCGAGGCCGCCCGAGGCAAACCACGACAGCACACCAAGGATGACGCCGGCCACACCCCCCATCAGCAGCGCGGCAACCACCACGCGCGGGCCCTCGAGCCGACGCCGCACACCGGGGCCCAGGATCGCTCCGACGAGGAACCCCGCGACGATGGGTGCGAGCAGACCCACGAACCCGAACGCGGACTCCCCCGTCGGCAGTGCCCCCAGCACCGGGATCGCGGGCAATGGCCCGAGCTGCGTGCCGAGTGGGCTCACGAGCGAGCCGGTGCCGAGGGCGAACCCGGGGCCAACCAGCCAGCTCGCCGTCCAGATCACGAGCGTGGGCAGGAACAGCAGCTGCGCGAGGGTGATCACCACCCCACCCAGGACCTCCGCGTGCAGGCTCTCGTAGAGGGTGATGATTCGGGCGTACGAAAAGACAATGGCGCCGGCCGTCACTATCGACGAGATCACCATCAGCAGGCTCGCGGCGGCGGCACCCCCACGGAGAGCGGATCCGGCGACGGCCACGACCGAGTCGGGCAGCGCATCCCACGGTCCATGCCGAGGGGGACTGCTCAGATCACGGCGAGTCAGCTGCATCCCCACCACGAGCCCCACGGCAAAAAACAGGACGGGCAGGATTCCGGCCTGCACAAGGGAAGGTCGCGCGAGCGGATGCAGCGCCGTTGCCGTAATGCCCACGGAACCCACGGCGAAGGTCGCCGCGGCCACGATCAGACCCAAGGTCGTGTAGCGCGTCTCCGCGATCCGGCGCCCCGCGCGTACCCCCAGCAGCGTGGTGAGAAGGGCCATCCCGAGCGCGGCGACCGTCACGACAAACGGCACCTCGGCGCCCGGCAGGCCAAACGTCGCGGCGACGGCCGGATCGAGGGTGAAGGTGACCTCAACCCCATGGCCGATGAGCCAGATGTCGACGGATGCCCGCCAGAACGCCGCCCAGTCGAGGCCAAACCCAAACTGCACCGCCCAGAGGATGCTCAGCGGCACGAGGGGGATCGCGATGCCGACCCCCAGCACCAGGAGGGCCTCGAGGGCGGCAAAGACTGCGGTAAGCGGGCGGGAGATCACGAGGTCAGTGGACTGCCGCGTTGAGCGCGATGATCAGGGTTCCGAAGAGTGCCGACCCGATGGCACCAAAGATGCGCACGACCATGGAGGCGCCCCGCTTGGTGAGGGCGACAAAACCCAAAACACCCAGCACCACCGTCGCGATCGTGAGCGCGAGATCCACGGCGTCGTCGTCGGCGAGAACACCGAATGCGCCGAGGACCAGCGGAATCGACGGCAGAACGGCGGCCCAGAGCATCCCGCCCGAGTGCCTCATCGCGTGCCAGATTGCCCGGTGCAGCGGGGTGTTGGAGACGTGGTTGACGATGGTGCCCGCGTAGACATGAGCGCCCCAGAAGATCACAAGCGACAACACGGAAACAAAGAGCACCTCAAGCGAGTGAGACTCCTCGTCGGAGACGGCCGCGATCAGCGCCGCAAAAAGGATGAGGCCATAGATCGCGTCGACCGTGACAAATCGTGCGCTCAGCCAGGCCCGGAATCCCATGCCGACTACGGTACCGCTGGAGACGCTGAGTCTCAGGCCACCTCGCCGAAACCCTCCGTGGCCATCACACGCAGCGCCTCCACGATCTCGCTCGCTTGGGGCCCGGTCGCGGAGAACCTCACGAGGTCACCCTCCTTGGCCCCCAGCGACATGATGCCAATCAGGCTGTTCGCTCCGACGGGGCCCTTGCCCGCAGTGACATTCTCGATGGTCGCGGCGGCGGTGAAGCCTGCGACGGTCTTGACGATGGTGGCCGCCGGGCGAGAGTGCAGCCCATCCGGGTTAATGAGTGTGACCTCGGCGCTCGCGCCTGACTCTGCCACCGGACTGGTCGGAGCGGATGGCACCTCGGTAGTCGACGTGCCCAACTGCGACCGCTTTGAGTCCAGCGCCCGGCTCGCCTCGCGCGCGACCTCGTCGAGGCTGGCACCCGCGCCGGCGAGCACCACGCCCGCGAGCAACCCCTCAACAAAGGGAGCGTCGCTGAGCACCACACGGTGAGGGGTCGACGCGAATTCCAGCGCCATCGTTCCGCTCAGCACCGCCGAGCCCAGGTCCATCAGGACGAGCACACCATCCTCCGAGGCGACCTCGTCGATCGCCGCGGCGACCCGAACCGCATCCGTGCCAATCACACCCTCGCCCGCGCCGGCCGCGATCACGATGGGCGGCGGGGCATCCCCCACCATCTCGAGCGCGAGATCCACGGCGGCCTGGGCGAGTGATGGACTGTGTGACACCACAACAATCCCGATCACGACTACCCCCCGAGCGTCTCGGACAGGGCCTGGAACAGGAGAGCCGTCGAGGTCGCGCCCGGGTCGAGGTGACCCGCGCTGCGCTCACCGAGGTAGCTCGCACGACCCTTGCGGGCGACAAGCGGCTCGGTGGCATCCCTGCCGTTCTCGGCGGCGGCGAAGGCGGCGGATGCCGCGGCAACGGTGTCTCCGCCGCCACCGAGAGTCTCATCCCACGCGGCAAGGGCGGGCGCCATGGCGTCGAACATGGTCTTGTCTCCCGCCTCGGCCTTGCCCCGGGCAACCACACCATCGAGGCCCGCGTGCAGGGCGGCGGACAGCGCCTCCCCGTCGAGCTCGGTGACCGGGCCGGCGGTCATGCCGATGCGCAGGAAGAACGTTCCATAGAGGGGGCCGCTCGCGCCGCCGACGGAGGTCACCAGGGTCATGCCCACGGACTTGAACAACTCGTCGGCGGCGACGGGCGGCGTGGCACCGATCTTCTCCATCACCGCGGTCATGCCGCGCGTCATGTTCGCGCCGTGATCCGCGTCGCCGATGGCCGAGTCGAGCTCGGTCAGGTAACTCTGTTGCTCGGTTACGAGATCACGGAAGCGGGAGAGCCAGCTCACGAGCTGCTCGAGGGTTACGGTGCCACCAGACATATCTAGACTCCCCAGCGAAGCCCGGCCGTGTTGACCGGGGCGTCCCACAGTTTCAGCATCTCATCATCCGCCTTGAGCACGGTGACCGAACAGCCAGCCATGTCGAGGCTCGTGATGTAGTTGCCCACGAGGGTGCGGGCAACGCTGACGCCCGCCTTCTCGAGGAGAGCCGCGACCTCGCCGTACATGAGGTAGAGCTCGATCAGCGGGGAGCCGCCCATGCCGTTGAGCATCACGATCGCCGGGGCGCCCGTGAAGTCGAGGTCGGCGAGGATGGGGTCGACGAGCATCTGCGCGATCTCCTTCGCACCCGCGAGCGGAACACGGTGGCGGCCCGGTTCGCCATGGATGCCCACGCCGATCTCCATCATGTCCTCCGGCAGGTCGAAAGTGGGCTTGCCGGCGGCGGGCACCGTACAACTCGTCAGGGCCATGCCCATCGAGCGTCCGTTGTCGTTGACACGATGTGCGAGAGCGAGCACCGAGTCGAGGTCGCGCCCCTCCTCCGCTGCGGCACCGACGATCTTCTCCAGCAGCACGGTCACGCCCACGCCACGACGGCCCGCGGTCCAGGTGGAGTCCTCGACGGCGACGTCGTCGTTCGTGACGATCGAGGCGACCTTCACGCCCGTCTCCGCCTCCGCCATCTCGGCCGCCATCTCGAAGTTCATCACGTCGCCCGTGTAGTTCTTCACGATGTGCAGCACACCCGCACCGGAGTCGGCGACCTTGGTGGCCTCCTGCATCTGGTCCGGGGTGGGCGAGGTAAACACCTCACCGGCACAGGCGGCATCGAGCATCCCGAGACCCACGAACCCGCCGTGTAGCGGCTCGTGCCCCGACCCACCACCGGAGATCAGTGCGACCTTGCCCGCCCTGGTGGGTGTTCCGCGGTAGATGATGCGGTTGACGTGGTCGACGTTGAGTTCCGGATGCGCGGCCGCGACGCCCCGCAGGGACTCCGCCAGCACCGCCTCCGGTGCGTTGATGAGCTTCTTCATTACTTGGCCTTCTCTTCCGTGAGTGCCTCGGTGAGGGTGGTCTTGTCGTGCTCGGTACGCGAGATCAGACCGAACACCAGGGCGGCCGCGATACCGGCGGCGAGCTCGGCGACGATGTAGACCCAGTACTGCTCCCAGTGGACCTCGCCACCGAGCAGGGACTGAACGATCATCGGGCCGGTGGTGCGGGCGGGGTTGATGGATGCGCCCGTGGTGGGAGCAACCGGGATGATCGCCGCGAACACCACGAACCCGATCACCAGACCCGCGAACCCGGGTGCCGCCTTGCGGTGAATGACACCAAAGACGGTGAACACCAGGATGAACGTGCCCACGAACTCGGCGATCAGCGCGGTGTAGATCGGCGTTTCGGCGCTGAAGGATGCCACACCCAACCCGACCTCGCTGGCCCGGGGACCCAGCACCCCCACGATGGCAAACGCGCCAACGATTGCGCCCAGAACCTGCGCAAGAAGGTAGCCGGGCACCTCGCGCCACGGGAACTTGCCGGAGACGGCGAGACCGATGGTGACGGCCGGGTTGATGTGGTTGCCCGAGATGTACCCGAACGTGTACACGGTGGCGATAACAACCGTGCCGAAAGCCAGGGAGATAAATCCGAGGCTAGCCATCGTGAATGGTGCGTCACCATTCACGATCAGGGTGGCGGGAACCGAACCAACGCCGATGAAGACGAGGAACGCGGTACCAAGGAACTCCGCAGCGAGCTTCTGCCACTGCTTGTTCTCATCCATCTGTTCTCCTTTGAACCGTCGTGAGACTCGATGCGGCTGGTGCCGCGAACGCCCCAATCTGTGGAACGTTATTCGATAATGTCGAATATGCTCCGTAATGTGGGGCGTTGTCAAGTGCCTGAATGAATGCACTTCGGCCCCATAATGGGAAGTCACACGGCAAAGGGGCGAGGGTGATCCAGTCGATCGATCGGGCAGCGCGAGTGCTGTCATCCCTCCAGGGAGCCCGCCACCTCGGCATCACCGAGCTCGCGGCGGCACTGGAACTACCGCCGTCGACCGTGCACGGAATTGTAAAGTCGCTGCAGTCTCACGGGCTCGTGGCGAAGGAGCCCAACGGCAACCGCTACATGCTGGGGCCAGCGCTCCTCAAGCTGTCGAACGTGTACCTCGACACGCTGGACGTGCGAGCACGGGCCATGCGCTGGACGCGGGAGCTGGCACGGCGCACGGGTCTCGCGGTGCGTCTGGGGGCCGAGCTCTTCGACGAGGTCATCATCATCCACCACAACCGTCGCCCGGACGGCAGCCAGCAGATGCCGGAGACAGGGCTCTCCATCCCGGCGCACGCCTCCGCGATGGGCAAGGTGCTCCTTGCGTGGAATCCCGCCGCGGCCGACGCGATCTTCGCGCATCCCCTGCGTAGCCTCACGGGCGACACCATTACCGACCCCGCGACCCTTGCCCTGCAATTCGCGCAGGTCGTCGAACGCGGCGTCGCGACGGAGGAGGATGAAGCCGTCCTCGGCGAGTCATCCCTGGCCGCTCCCGTGGCCGATCGAAGTGGCAGTGTTATCGCCGCCGTCGCCGTGGTGATGCCCTCGAGCGAGTGGCCCCCGGAAGACAACGTGCTCAACGACCTGCGCGAAACCGCGCGCAACATTTCCCGTGAGCTGGGCGCAACCTCCTGGCCACCCCCGGTCATTCGGCAGCAGAACGACGACTAGTCCGCCGAGGTAAGCCGTTCGCCCCTTCCCGGGTCCCGGGAAGGGGCGATTGCCTTACCTCAGGGTGCTTCGGCGACCCGCGCGACCAACGATGATCGCTCCCAGGAGGAGGAGCAGGGTCGCGCTGATCGCGAGATACCCGATGTCGAGACCGGTCGCTGCAAGCAACGACTGCGGAGTTGTGGTCTCGGGGTCAGGGTTCTGCGGCTCGGGCTCGGGCTCCGGCTCCGGGTCCGGTCCGGGGCCGGGGTTGTCCAGCTCGATCTCGTAGAGCGCGTCAACGAGGTCGGCTCCGGGTGCGAGGGACACGGCGATCGGGCCAAATGTCGCACCGTGGGCGTCGTAGCCGCTGATGTAGTAGCTCCCCGACGGAAGCCCCGTAAGCGAGAACGATCCGTCGGCGTCCGCGGTCAGCGTGATGACGATGTCGTCCGGCGTGCCGAGAACACCATCCGGGCCCGCCCAGCGCACCAGGACGGTCGCCCCGGGAACCGGCGTGCCGTCGCTGTACCGCACGGTTGCGTCGATGAGTCCGGAGTGACCCACCAGCGGCACGTCGAGCGTCAGGCTCGGTGCATCCACCGTCAGCGGGAAGACCACCACCTCCGTTGCCTCGGTTCCGGTGGGGGTCAACCCGCCGGGTCCCACGAAGGACAGCACCCAGTTGCCATAGGGGACGTTCGGGAACGCGTACCGTCCATCCGCGTCCGTCACGGCCGTGGTGTAGTAGGCGGCGACCGGCGTCTCACCGGACGACGGCAGGATCTCCGGCGCCAGGGTGAGGGTTACGCCCACGAGCGGCGGCTCCGACGCATCCCACTCCCCGTCCTTGTCGAGGTCGAGCCACAGGGCACCCTCGATGTTTCCGGCCGGCCCCGTGTAGTACAGGAAGCCCTGGATAAAGGTCACACCACCGTCCGTGGTGTACACGTCGACGTCCCTCGGGCCCACCGCTCCCGGAGGTGACACCGCGACGAGCGACAGTCCGTCCTCGGCAACGGTCACATCCGTGGCGGGAACACCGTCGATGAGAACAACCGCCTCCTCGCCGTCCGTTCCGACGAGGTGCTCGCCGGTCACGGTGAACTCGGTGCCCCCGTCGACGGGACCCCGTCCGGGATCGAGCGAGTAGATGCTCGGCCCGGGCACGGGCAACACGTAGGTGTAGGCATCCGTGAGCTCGACCGTCCCCGCGAGGGTCTCGACGGTCACCGTGACAATACCCTCGGCGTGCTCCGGCGTAAGGCCAATGATTGTGCCCGAATCGGTGAGGACAACGTCGGTGGCGGGGACACCGTCAAAGTAGACGGTGGGTGTCTCGAAGCCGAAGCCCGAACCGCGGATCTCGAACGGCAGCCCACCGATAGTGAGCCCCGACGGCGGGTCGATGGCGATCGTGTATGGCCCCTCGATGATCCACGACCCGGTGGTGATCGTGAAGTCGTAGTTGCTCACGGGGCCGGACTCGACTCCCGTCACCTCGACGCCCACCTCGTACACACCGGGGAGGGCAGGCACGGTCGACGACCCGTCGAACAGCAACTCGCTGCCCGTCAGGCTGTCTCCCGGGACCAGACCGCTCGGGGTGAGCTCAAACTCGGGGGTCGGCTCGCCCCAGGTCGTGTAGGCGTTGCCCACCGTCACCTCGGCGTCCTTGCGGGTGATCTCGAGAGTGCCGGCCACAACCGCGAGGTCGTAGTTGGAACCCCCATCGAGAGTGCCCTGCGTGATCGAGTAGGTGCCGACGTTGTCGCCCGACTCGCGCTCGACCGAACCGGTGAGCTCGTCGTCGCCAACGAGTGAGCCCGAGGTCACGGAGTAGGTGAAGGTCGGGTCGGCTTCGCCGTAGACCTTCTCGTCGTCGTCGATCGTCACCTCGAGGGGGCGAGCACCGATCGCGAAGGTTCCCGCCGTGTACTCGACCAGCTCGTAGTTCGGTCCCACGCTCAGGGTGCCGCGCAGCACCGCGTACTCGCCGACGTTCTCGCCGGGCTCCCGGGTGGGAGCACCACCCAGGATGTCATCGCCGAGCAGGCCGGTCGCGGTCGCGCCCAGCACGGGATCGCTCGCGCCATAGACCTTGTCGACATCGTCGCCCACAACCGTCACCGGACGGGGTGTGATCTCGTGAATGGCACCAACGAAGGTGATCTCGTAGTTCGAGTCCTCGAGGCTGCCGAGCGTGATGTCGTAGTCGCCCACGTCGGTTCCCGGGTCGCGGGCCAGCTCGCCGCCGAGCGTGTCGTCGCCCACGAGCGATCCCTCGGTCACCGACCATGTGAACTCGGGGTCGTCTTCCCCGTAGACCTGGGCGGTGTTGTCGGCGGTGACCTCGATGGGCCGCGGGGTGATCGTGAACGTGCCACCCTCGACCGTAAACGAGTAGTTGTCTCCCGCATCCAGCGTGCCGGGCAGGATGTTGTACTCACCAACATCCTCTCCGGGCTCACGAACCAGCGCACCCGTGATATCGCCCACGTCGGCCAGCTCGCCCGAGGTGACCGAGTAGGACAACGGCGTCGGGTCGGCCTCGCCGTACTCGCGCGACACGGGGTCGGCGGTGATGCCGATGACGCGCGGTGTGATCGTGAGGGTCCCCGGAACGACGGTGAGCTCGTAGTTGTCGCTCAGCGCAAGAGTGCCCTGGCCGATCTCGTAGTCCCCGACGTTGACGCCCGGCGCGCGCGACGGGGTGCCCGTGAGCTCGTCGCTGCCCACGAGAGAGCCATCGGTGATCTGGGTCGTGAAGGTGGGCTCGGCACCGCCGTACTCGATCGACTTGTCGTCGATCGTCACCTCGATCTCACGCGGCGTGATCGTGAAGATGCCAGTCGTGAAGGTCTCGATCGTGTAGTTCGGTCCGGCCGAGACAGTGCCGCGACTGATCGTGTACTCGCCGGCGTCGTCACCCGGGGCGCGCACGGGTGTGCCCGTCAGGATGTCGTCACCCAGCAGGTCGTCGGAGACCGCCTCCAGCTCGGGTTCAGCCTGGCCGTACCCCGTCGACGCGTTGACAGCGCGGACCGTGATCGGACGAGCCGTGATGCTGAACGTGCTCGGCACGAACGTGATGTCGTAGTTCGTGTTGTCGAGTGTGCCGAGGGTGATGTCGTACTCACCAACACTCTCCCCCGCATCGCGACCGAGGACTCCCGTCAGTGCGTCATCGCCCAGCAGCGATCCCTCCGTGATGGTCCACGCGAGGAGTGGGTCGGCGTCGCCGTACACCTTGGTGGCGGGGCTTGCCGTCACCTCGAGGCTACGCACGGTGATGTCAAACTCGGCCGGCTCGAAGGTGACGTCGTAGTTGTCGCCCGCCGTCAGGGTTCCCTGCGTGATCGTGTAGGTCCCCGCGGTCTCACCGGGATCGCGCGAGAGCGACCCCGAGAAGGTGTCGTCACCGAGAAGATCGGGGGATGCCGCCCACCCCAGAACCGGGTCGGTGTCGCCGTACTCCTTGCCGTTGGCCTCCGCCGTGACGGTCACCTCGAAGGGGGGTGATCGTCAGGGTGCCGGGCACGTAGGTGATCTCGTAGTTCGAGGCGAGTCCGGAGCCGATTACCGCGTCGCTCGCGACGGTTGGGTAAGTGCCCACCTGGCTCGGGGTCGCCGGGTCGAACACGACCGTGGCCGACTCGAGAGTGTCATCACCAGCGAGGCTTCCGCCCGTAACGGATGCGCCCACGGCGGGCAGGACATCCCCGTACGTGATGCTCGGGGATTCGGCGGTGACCTCAAGCGACCGGGTGGTGATCTCGAACGATCCCTCGTTGACAGAGAGGATCTCGTAGTTCGACCCGACGGAGAGTGTCCCCGCGCCGATCAGGTACGTGTCAACGTCCTCGCCGGTTTCGCGGGACGGCGCACCCAAGAGGGTGTCGTCGCCCAGCAGGTCGGCCGAGTCGGCTGTAAACACCGGATCGTCTTCGCCCGTAGACCTTGGAGTTGTTGTCGATCGTGATCACCACGCCTCGACGCGTGATCTCGAACTCACCCGCGGTAAAGGCGATCGAGTAGTTCGAGTTGCCCAGTGTGCCCTGGCCAATCTCGTACGTGTTCACATCCTCCCCGCTCGCGCGCTCCAGCGAGCCGGTCAGGGTGTCGTCACCCACAAGTGTGCCGTCCGTGATCTCCCACGTGAGCGACGGGTCGGTCTCCCCGAAGACCTTCGAGTTGTTCGAGGCGGTCACGGCGAGCTCACGCGCGGTGATCTCAAAAGCCGAGTCCTCGAACGACAGGGAGTAGTTCGATCCCGCCGAGAGGTCACCGATGGTGGTGCGATAGGTACCGACGTCCTCGCCGGACTCGCGGGACAACGCGCCCGAGAGGATGTCGTCGCCGACCAGCGGAGCACTGAGGTCATAGGTGAAGACCGGGTCGGACTCGCCATATACCTTGTCCGCCGCATCCGCGGTGACCGTCAGGGAGAGCGGCTCGATGGCGAGGGTCCCCGACTCGTAGGTGATCGAGTAGTTCGAAGCGAGTCCGGAGCCGAAGACGGCATCCGAGGGCACAATCGCGTAGCTGCCCACAGCATCCGGGCCCGCGGGGTCGAACGTGAACGTCGCGGACGTGATCGAGTCGGTGCCGACGAGGCCACCGTCTGCGACCCACACGGTTCCGCTAGGCAGAGCGTCACCGTAGGTGATGAATTTGTCGTCGGCGGTCACCACGATCTCGCGCGGCGTGATCTCGAACGTGCCGGTCTCGACAGACTCGACCGTGTAGTTCGCACTCGTTCCGATTGAGCCGAGGGAGATCTCGTAGGTGCGGACCTCTTCGCCCTCCTCCCGCTCCGGGCTTCCCGTGAGCAGGTCGCCGAAGGCGAGGTCATCCGAGGATGCCGTGAAGACCGGGTCCGAGTCGCCGTACTGCTTCGAGGTGCTGTCGATGGTCACCGTGATGGGTCGCTTGGTGATCGTGAAGGTGCTGGGTACAAACTCGATGACATAGTTCGGGTTGTCGAGCGAACCGAGCTCGATCTGGTAGTCGTCCACGTCTTCGCCGCTCGCGCGCGTGAGCTCACCGGACAGCTCGTCGCCGGGGAGCAACGAGCCGCCGGTGATCGACCAGGTGAGGGCGGGGTCGTTGTCGCCGTAGACCTTGTTGGCCGGGTTCGCGGTCACCTCGATCGTGCGGACCCGGATCGTGAGGTCGGCAGAGACAAAGTCGATCGAGTAGTTCGACCCCGCGGTGAGCGTGCCCTGGGTGATCGCGTAGGTCGAGACATCCTCTCCCTCGTTGCGCGAGAGCGAACCCGCGAACACGTCGTCGCCAAGCAGGTCAGGGGATGCCACGTACGTGAGCTCCGGGTCAGGGTCGCGGTAGTCCTTCGTCGTGGGCTGCGCGGTGACCGTGACCGGGAAGGGATCGATCGTCAGCGTTCCCGGAACGTAGGTGATCGAGTAGTTATCGGCTCCACCGGAGATGACGGCGTCCGACACCACAAGCTCGTAGGTTCCCGCATCGCTGGGTGACCCGGTCGCTACCACGGTGGCCGAGGTCAGAGTGTCGGAACCGGTCAGCCCACCACTGGTGATCTGGTAGCCGAACTCGGGCAGGGGCGAGCCGTACGTAGAGGATGCATCCTCCGCCGTGATCTCGAGGGAACGCTTCGTGATCTCGAAGGTGCCAGGCGTGAACGAGGAGATCGAGTAGTTGCCGCCCGCCGTCAGGTCACCCTCGCCGATCGGGTAGGTTCCTACGGTCTCGCCGCCGGTGCGCTCGGGGCTTCCGGTCAGCACGTCGTCGCCGATAAGACCGTCCGCGCTCGCGCTGAACTCGGGGTCGGTGTCGCCGTACTCCTTGGAGGTGCTGGTGATGGTGACCGTGATAGTGCGTTGTGTGATCTCCAGGTCGCCAGGGACAAAAGTGATGTCGTAGTTGTCGTTGGCCAGATCGCCGCGGGTGATCTCGCGAATACCAACGTTCTCGCCCGGCTCGCGCGAGAGAGATCCGTAGAGCGTGTCATCGCCGACGAGCACGCCGTCCGTGACCTGCCAGGTTAGCTCGGGGTCCTCCTCGCCGTAGATCTTCGTGCGGTCATTCGCCGTGACCTCGATGGGGCGTGTGGTGATCAGGAGGCTCGCGCTCTCCACGCCCAGCTCGTAGTTGCTCGACGCCGCCAGGCTCCCCTGGGTGATCGGGTAACTGCCGACGTTCTCGCCGGGGTCACGTGACAACGAACCCGTGAGCTCGTCGTCGCCGATGAGCGACGGGGATGACGTGTACGTGAGCGTGGGGTCCACATCGCCGTAGGTCTTGCTGGGCGAGGTGGGAGTCACCGTGATCGCCAGCGGCGAGATCGTCAGTGTGCCGGAGACGTAGCTGATGGTGTAGTTGGATGCCGAACCCGCCGACAGCGTGGCCGCGGACGGGATGATCTCGTACTCACCAGCATCCGTGGGGGTTGCAACGCCGTAGGCGAAGCTCGCCCCTCCGAGCGCGTCGCCCGGAGCGAGCGAACCGGAGGTGAGGGTCACCTCGTTGGCCGGCAAGGCATCCCCATAGGTGGAGGACTGGTTCGAGGCCGTGAGCTCGATCGCGCGCGCCGTGATCTCGAACGTTGCCGTCTGGAAGCTCGTCACCGAGTAGTTCGGGCCAGCCCCGATCGTGCCTGCCGTGATCGCATAGGTGCCGACGTTCTCGCCACTCTCACGAGTCACCGAGCCCGTGAGCTCGTCGCCGCCGATGAGATCGTCGGAGCTTGCCGTCAGTACCGGGTCAGACTCTCCGAACTCCTTCGAGGCGGCGTTCGCGGTAACGGTAATCGGGCGCGGGGTGATCTCGAGCGATCCCTCCACGAAGGTGATGTTGTAGCTCTCGCCGTCCAATGACCCCTGGGTGATTGTGTACTCACCCACGTCGTCGCCGGGTGCGCGCTCGAGCGACCCCACGAGGGAGTCCTCGAAGGCGAGGGTGCCGTCGGTGATCTGCCAGGTCAGTGCCGGGTCCTCGTCGCCGTAGACACGAGATGTGCTGTCCGCCGTGACCGTGATCGGGCGAGTGGTGATCTCCAGCGAGCCACCCACAACCGTCACCTCGTAGTTCGGGCCAGCACCCAGGGTTCCGGCCGTGATGGCGTAGGTGCCAACCTGCTCGCCCTCCTCGCGGGAGAGTTCGCCCGCGAGGGTTTCCTCCCCCACGAGGGTGCCGCTCGTCACCACGTACGACAGGGGCGCCGGATCGGCGTCGCCGTAGATCTTGGACTGGTTGTTCGCCGTCACCTCGATGGGCCGCGGGGTGATGGTTAGTGTGCCGCCAACGACGGTCAGGTCGTAGTTGGGTCCGGCGTCGAGAGAACCCTGGCTGATCGGGTACTCGCCAACACCGGCGCCCGCGGCGCGCTCCGCGGTACCGGAGACCGAGTCATCCCCGATGAAGGATCCGGAGGTGACGGTGTAGTCGAACAGCGGGTCAGCGCTTCCGTACGTCTTGTCCTTGTCGTAGAGGGTGATCTCCACGGGACGAGGCGTGATACGGAACTCGCCGCTGGTGAATCCGGTGATCGTGTAGTTGGGGCCGGCCGTCACCGTGCCGCGTGTGATCTCGTACGTTCCGACGTTCTCGCCGGTCTCGCGCGCAGCGAATCCATCGAGGTAGTCGCCGGAGACAAGGTCATCCGCCTCGACCGTCAGGACGGGATCGGCATCGCCGTACACCTTCTCGGTGTTGGACGCCGTGAGCGCGATCGGGCGTGGGGTGATCTCGAGCACGTCGGAGTCGTACGTGATCGCGTAGTTGTCGTTCTCGAGCGTTCCGCGCAGGATGTCGTACTCGCCGACGTTTTCGCCCGGGTCGCGGTCGAGGCTGCCGTAGAGCGTGTCCTCGTACGCGAGGTTGCCGGATTCGATCTGCCACTCCAGGGCAGGATCGGCGTTGCCGTACACCTTGAACGTGGGCACCGCGCCGACCGTGATCGGGCGCTGGGTGATGGTGTAGTTCGCACTCAGGTAGGTGAACTGGTAGTTCGCCTCGGTGCCGCCGACGAGCGCGGATGCCGGGGTCACCCAGTAGTCACCCACGTTCGTGGGCGGGGTGGTCGACGGCCCGTACGAGGTGTGAAGTCGACCGGAGAAGACGTAGCTCACCCCGGTGAGGCTGTGGCCCTCGGCGAGCCCGGTCACGGTGGAGCTGAACTCCGGGTCGTCGTCACCGTAAACCTTGGTGGCATCCTCGGCGGCAACCGTGGCCTCGAGGCCACGAATCCGGAAGGTCGCCGACTGGTAGTGCACGTCGTAGTAGGAGAGAACTCCGGGCGAGAGCACCGCGTTGGCCGGAGTCACCGTGTACGTGCCCGCGTTCGTGGGCGCCACCGTAGTGGGGCCGTAGCCGCCACCGGTGAACACGTGGACAACCGACTGCAGCTGGTCGCTGCCCTGCAGGCCGGTCGCCGTGGACTGGAAGGTGGGGGTCGGGTCGCCGAAATCGATGGTGTGGGTCGGTGCGGTAATCCAGAGGTCGGTCGTGCGGAAGAGGCATCCCGAAATCGTGATGGGGCTACCGCCGGTGGTGGGCCGCACCACAATCTGCGGGTAGCCGAGGGCGCCTGCCGGGGCGGTGAAGGTGACCGAGGTGTCCGACGACGCGGTGACCGTGACGGGCACGCCGGCGAGCGTCACCGTGGGGGTACCGGATGCGCCGAAGCCCTCGCCCTGGACTGTGACCGACGACCCGGCCTCGGGCCCAATCTCGCGCGGGCTGACCGCGTTGCAGCCGTCGATGACGGGCGGACCCGCCACATAGTAGGCCCAGCGAAGCAGCGCCGACCCCTCGTTGGTGGTCACGGTCAGGTCATAAACACCCGGGCTGAGCGCGGGAGCGCGGAACGTCAGCGAGGTCCCGCCTGAGGCGACAACAACGTTGGTTGCCGGGACAGCGCCCACACGCACGGTAGCGGGAACGGAATTCGAGCCGATGAAGTGCTCACCCGACACGTAGACGGTGATGCCACCCTCGGCCGGTCCGCGGGAGGGGAGAGACGACGTGATGGTGGGGGTCGTGACGTCCGTCACGTAGGAGTAGGCGTTGCCACGGTTGGCCGACGAGGGTCCCGTGGCGGGAGTCACGGTAACCGTGACATATCCCGCGGTTCCGGCGGGGGTGACCGCAGTAACCTGCGTGCTCGAGACGCGGACGACCGAGGTGGCGGCGACACCACCAAAAGTCACGGTCGGCGTGCCCGACTCGCCGAAGCCGGTTCCCCAGATTGTCACGGGAGTGCCACCGCGGGTCGGACCCGCGAACGGCGACACCGAGCTGATGGTGGGCACCTGGTAGGTGAACGCGCTCGGCTTGTTGAGGGTCGATCCGCCCACGGGCGTGACCTGCACGGCCTGGCCGCCGGCCGTTCCGGGCGGTGTGGTGATACGAATCTGGGTGCTACTGAGAAGCTCAACCGAGGCGGCGGCAACACCACCGACGGTGACCACGGGGGTTCCCGAGCCGAAGCCACGACCGTTGATCACCACGACGGTTCCACCGGTGGTGGGACCGACGGCGGGGCTCAGCGTAAGGATGGCCGGGGCATCCGCGTAGGTGTACGCGGCGGCCGCGGTGACGGTGCCCGTCGCGGTAGTGATGACCACGTCACGCGCGCCCGCGACACCCGTGGGGGTGGTCGCGGTGATGGTCGTGGAGTTGACCACGGTGACGGCCGTCGCGCAGGAGCCACCCACCAGAACGGATGGTGTGGTCGCCGACGTAAAGCCCGTCCCGGTGATCGTGATGGACGTGCCACCCGACGTCAGACCGCTCGAGGGCAAGACGGCGGAGACGGTCGGGAATGTGGTTGCCGCGGCGTACGTGAAACCACCGGCGAGTGTCGCCGAACCACCACGGGTCGCGGGGGTGACCTCGACGTCGCGTGCCCCGGTACCGGTGCCGGCCGGGGTCACAAACGTGATGGTGGTGTCGCTCAGACGCGCAACACAGATGGCGGTGCGGCCGCCGATCGTCACGACCGGAACCCCACTCGTCCCGAAGTTCGTGCCCGTCAGGGTGACGAAGGTGCCACCCTGCACGATGCCGGTCGCCGGCGAGAGCGAGCTGATCGTCGGCCCGGCGTTGTAGTTGTAGCCGTTGCGCAGCGTGGCGCGGCCATCCTTGGTGGAGACCTGCACGTCGACCGGCCCGGCGGCGTGCGCGGGCACAACGACGGTCATGGACTTGCCGTTGGTGGAGACGGACTGCACGGTGCCCGCGACCCCACCAAACGTGATGGTCGCCAGCGACGAGTCGCTCGCGCGGAAGTTTGTGCCCGTCACGGTGACGGTTCCGCCGCCGGAGATGGGACCGGAGTTGGGTGTGATGGCGGAGATGGTCGGAGTCGCCACGGATGCGGCATACGTGAAGATGCCCGTACCCGTGATGGTGATGGCGCCCGGCGCGCCCGCGGCTCCCGAGACGGTCACCACAACGTTCGCGGCGCCGACGGTGCCGGCTCCCGTTGTCGCGGTGATACGGGTGGAGTCGACAAGCACCACGTTGGTAGCGGCAACCCCACCGATGGTCACTGAGACGGAGCCACTCGAGCCGAAGCCCGAGCCCGTGATCGTGACGGCGGTGCCACCGTTGGACGGACCGGATGAGGGGCTGATCGCCGCGATCTGCGGCAGGACGTACTGGTACGCGCCGTACTTGGTGACCTCGATCGAGCCGGAGGTGGAGAGAGTGATGTCGGCCGCGCCCACCGCACCGTACGGCGCGATGACGGTGATCGACGACCCACCGGCACCGAGATTGACGAACTGCCAGGACGGGATCCAGGTCGTGCCAAAGCGGATGTCCGTCACACGGTCGAGGTTCGACCCCGAGATGGTGACGGGGTCCCCACCGGTTGTGGGCCCGGCCGCGGGTGCGATGGTGTCGAAGACCGGTGTCGCGATGGGTGCCGAGTACTCATAGGCGGATGACAGAAGCAGGGGCGAACCACCCACCGGGGTGACAACCACGTCCGCGAGGCCGGCGCTGCCGGGCGGGATCGTTGCGGTCACCGTGGTGTCGGAGACCAGGACCACACCCGTGGCCGCGGTGCCACCAATCGTCACCGCCGGGGGTGCAGAACCGAAGCCGAGACCCGTGATCGTGATCGTTCCACCGCCGGCGGTGGTCCCGCCGGTCGGGGCCACGGCCGTGATGCCGGGTGTGCTCGCCATCGCGGCACCGGGGCCCCACTGGCCCACCAGTACCAGGACGAGCGCGATGACCAGGCTGCCTGCGAGCAGCTTCCACTGTCCCAGACGCGTGACAAACGGGCGTGCTTCGAGTCCACGCATGCGTATTTCCCCCATGTTGCAATTTCTCGGCGCCAGCGCCGATCCCCCATAAACGACAGCTCACCCCTGAGCAAAAATCGTTCTCACCCGACGCTATCGGTGCCGAGAGCGTCGTACCCCACCCAGTACGGGTGCCCCTCGCACAGGGGGTGCAGCAAAAAAGGAGGATGGCACGCCGCGTCGGGAGCCGAATACTCGGCGCCCGCGGCGTGCCATCCTCCGCAAGCAGATCAGGCGCGCGACCTAGAGGGCCGCGAAGACCTCCCGCATGAGGGCCGCGGTCTCGCTCGGCGTCTTGCCGACCTTGACCCCGGCGGCCTCGAGGGCCTCCTTTTTGCCCTGGGCGGTGCCCGCACCGGCCGAGACGATGGCGCCGGCGTGACCCATCGTCTTGCCCTCCGGCGCGGTAAAGCCCGCGACATACGCCACAACCGGCTTGGTGAGGTTCGCCTTGATGAAGTCGGCCGCGCGCTCCTCGGCGTCGCCACCGATCTCGCCGATCATCACGATCGCCTTGGTCTCGGGGTCCGCCTCGAACGCCGCGAGAGCGTCGATGTGGGTGGTGCCGATGATGGGGTCGCCACCAATACCAATGGCAGTCGAGAAGCCCAGGTCACGCAGCTCGTACATCATCTGGTACGTCAGGGTGCCCGACTTCGAGACGAGACCAATGGGGCCCTTGCCGGTGATCGTGGCGGGCGTGATGCCCACGAGCGCCTCGCCGGGGGTGATGATTCCCGGGCAGTTCGGGCCAATGATACGAGTCGTGTTGCCCTTCGACTTCGCGTAGGCCCAGGCCTCCGCGGTGTCCTGCACGGGGATGCCCTCGGTGATGACCACCAGCAGCGGGATGCTCGCGTCGATGGCCTCGATCATGGCGTCCTTGGCGAAAGCCGGCGGAACAAAGATGATCGAGACATCCGCGCCGGTCTCGGCAATGGCCTCGGCGACGGTGCCGAACACGGGCAGCGTAACGCCGCCATCGTGCTCCACCGTGGTGCCGGCCTTGCGCGCGTTAACACCGCCGACGACCTGGGTGCCCGCCTTGAGCATCAGCGCCGTGTGCTTGGTGCCCTCGCCGCCGGTGATGCCCTGGACGATGACCTTGGAGTCCTTGTTGAGGAAGATCGACATTTCTAACTTGTTCCTTCGTGAGCTCGGCGGGTCAGCGGTTGGCGAGCGCGGCGGCCTTGTCGGCGCCGTCGTCCATGGAGTCGGCCAGGGT
Source organism: Rhodoglobus sp. (assembly GCA_965279605.1). Lineage (GTDB taxonomy): Bacteria > Actinomycetota > Actinomycetes > Actinomycetales > Microbacteriaceae > Rhodoglobus. The sequence goes on along the minus strand of CBDIIE010000016.1, from coordinate 380,316 downwards.
GACCAGGGGGTTTGCAGCGTCGCGAAGAATGGCGCGACCCTCCTCGACCTTGTTGCCGTCGAGACGAACAACCAGCGGCTTGGTGGCCGCGTCGCCCAGGATCTCGAGGGCCTTGACGATGCCGTTCGCCACGGCGTCACAGGCGGTGATGCCACCAAACACGTTGACAAACACACTCTTCACCTGCGGGTCACCGAGGATCACGTCGAGGCCCGCGGCCATCACCTCGGCGGATGCGCCGCCACCGATGTCGAGGAAGTTGGCGGGCTTCACGCCGCCGTGCTTCTCGCCCGCGTAGCTGACCACGTCGAGCGTGGACATCACGAGCCCGGCACCGTTACCGATGATGCCGACCTCACCGTCGAGCTTCACGTAGTTGAGGTCGTGGGCCTTGGCCTTCGCCTCGAGCGGGTCGGCGGCATCCTTGTCCTCGAGCGCCTCGTGGTTTGGGTGACGGAAGCCCGCGTTCTCGTCGAGCGTGACCTTGCCGTCGAGCGCGAGCACGGTGGCGTCCTCGGTGAGCACGAGCGGGTTGACCTCGACGAGCGTGGCGTCCTCACCGGCGTAGACCTCGTAGAGCTTTACCAGCACGGGCGCGACCTTCTCGACGAGCTCGGCGGGGAACCCACCGGCGGTCGCGATGGACTTGGCCGTCTCGAGGTCGATGCCCGCGATCGGGTCCACCTCGATCTTGGCAAGAGCCTCGGGGCGCTCAACCGCAAGCTCCTCGATCTCCATGCCGCCCTCGACGCTGCACAGCGACAGGTAGGAGCGGTTGGCCCGGTCGAGCAGCACCGAGAAGTAGAACTCCTGGGCGATGCGCGCACCCTGGGCGACCATCACGCGCTTGACGACGTGGCCCTTGATGTCGAGGCCGAGGATCGCCTCCGCGGCCGTGAACGCGTCATCCGGGTTGTGCACCACCTTGACGCCACCGGCCTTGCCGCGGCCACCCGTCTTGACCTGAGCCTTGACGACGACGGTGCCACCGATCTTCTCGGCGGCCGCCTTCGCCTCCTCGGGGGTGTCGGCGGTGATACCGGCGAGTACCGGCACTCCATAGGATTCAAAAAGGTCCCGAGCCTGGTACTCGAAAAGATCCACGCTGCTTTGTCCAATCGCGCGTCGGTGTGAGGAAAGTGGCCACAAGCGCCGACCGAGATAACTCGATATCAAGACAGTTGAGCCACAGAGAACTCTACTCGCTCGGGCTGGGAGCTGTGTCCGAGAGGGGTCATCCCCACCCGAAAGTTCGGCCGATCTTTAGGCTGGTCATCGTGGCCCTCACGATCGCGGACGTCTCGGACGAGGCGATCCTGCTCGCCGGCGGAGCGGCCGCCATCCTCCTCCAGGTCGCGGATCCCGCGGTGGCCCGCGGCGTGGCGGGCCACAGCACCTTCGCCGAACGACCCCTCGACCGGCTCCACGGCACACTCACCTACCTCTACGTCACCGTCTACGGCACCGAGGAGGAGGCACGAAGAATAGCGCGGCACGTCGGCGGCGCCCACGCCGGGGTGCCGGGAGCGACGGATGCTCACCTCCAGCTCTGGGTGGCGGCAACCCTCTACGACACGGCCATGCGCATCCGCGAGCTCATCTGGGGCGCTGACGAGCCGAGCGACGCGGAAGCCCTGCTCGCCGACTACGCGGTCATCGCGACCGCGCTCGGGGTGCCCCGCACCCTGTGGCCCGGGAGCCGGCAGGACTTCGCGCGGTACTGGCGCGACTACCCGCTGAGTGTGGGCGACGACGCACGGGGGATCGCGCGGGAGTTGCTGCATCCTTCTCGCGCGCCCCTGTGGATGCGCGCGCTCCTGCCCACGGTGCGCCTCGTGACCGCGGGCCTCCTGCCGCCGGAGCTCAGGCAGGCCTACGAGCTTGACCTCGACGAACGGCGATTCGCCAAACTCGTCCGGCGGACGCGCCGCTGGTATCCCCTGCTGCCCGACTGGCTTCGCCACGCCCCGCGTCGCTACTACCTCCGCCGCTTCCGCCGCCACCCCCACCCGAGGTAAGCCGAATGCTCCTTCCCGGCCCTGTCGAAGGAGCTATTCGGTTACCTCAGGGCGAAACTCGACGGTGCCGGTGGTGATATCGGCGGAGACCAGACGGATGCAGATACTCTCGCCCGGCGCGGCCGGCGACTCCACCGCCGCCGTGACCAGCGGTTCCTCGAGTTGCACCTTCGCCACGCCGTCGCGCGCCGCGATGACCACGGCCTCGAACACCTCGCCGACCCGAGTGCTCAGCAGGGCCGCCTCGATCGCGTCCACCGACAGGTTCTCGAGTCGAGACGCGAGGCCCGCTGAGCGCGACATAAGCCCGGGCAGGGTCGGCAGTGCCTCCCGCACCCAGTCGGGAACGGACCGACCCGACAGGAGCGCCTCGCAAGTGACGAGCACAAACCGATCCACGAGTCGGCGGATGGGTGCCGTCGTGTGGGCGTAGGGCGCCCCCACGGCGGCCTGGATCACGTCGCCCGGCAGGTCACCGTCGAAGGCCGTGTACCCGGCACCCCGAAACAGCGACGCCGCGGCGTGAGTGGCCGCGAGCCCCGCCGGGTCGGAGTGGTCGAGAGAACGCAGGAACTCGCCGTAGGGCTGACCGTCGGGCCACGGGCATCCGAGGGCCGCAACCTGGCGACGAAACGTCTCGAGCGTTTCCGGCGATGGCGCGGGCATGGTCCGGAGGATGCCGATGCGCCCGTCGAGCATGATCTGCGCCGCCGCCATGCCCGTCATGAGCGACAGCTGGGCGTTTCAGTTCTCGACCGGGTGGGGCGCCCGCCGCGTGAGGGTGTACCGGCCGTCTGCGACCGCCACCTCCTCGTCGGGCCGGTTGAGGCTTGCACCACCACGCGCCTGTTCGAGCGCGACTCGCAGGGTTCCGACCTCACGGAGGAGGGTGAGCGACTCCTCCGCGGTGCCCGAGTCGAGCATCCTCTGGGCCTCCTCGTAGGAGTACCGACGGCGGCTGCGCACCCGCGCACGCTCCAAGGCGGTCGACGTCACTGCCGCGGCCGAGTCGAGCCCAAATGTCCAGACGTATGCACTGCGGACCCGTTCGGGCAGGAGCGACGCCGCATCCTCGCTGATCGTGGTGGGGTGAAGGGGGATGCGGCCGTCCGGCGCGTACAGGGTCTGGCCGCGAGCGCGGGCCGCCTCGTCGATCGCGCCGCCGGGTGGCACAAGAGCCGGAACATCGGCAATCGCGTAGCGAACCGTGTATCCCTCCGCCGACCGCTCGATCTGCAGTGCCTGATCCAGGTCGGTGGAGGTTGGTGGGTCGATCGTGACAAAGGGCACGTGCTCGAGGTCGAGTTCCGGCTCCACACGGCCGCGCGCCATCTCTCGAGCCTCGGCCTCCACCTCGGGGGCGAACGACTCGGGAAGCTCGAGCTCCTCGCGGATCTGCCGGAGCCGCGCCGCGAGCGCCCCCTCGACCTGGCGGAGGCGGGGAACCAGCACCTTGTCGTCGTCGAGCCGCGCGCGCCTCACCCTGCTAGAGCTTCTCGATGGGGGCGATCTTGATGAGGAGCCGTTTGCGGCCCGCCACCTCGAACTGAACTTCCGCCACAGCCTTGGGGCCGGCGCCGGTTACCGCCGTCACCCGCCCGTCGCCAAAGTCGGTGTGACGGATGCGGTCGCCCACCGCCAATGTCAGGTCACCGTTGTCGCGCACCTTGCCCGTGATGGGGGTCGCCCATTCCGTCTTCACCTTGGGTGCGGGAGGCAACTGACCGTAGCTCTCGCGCATGGGAGCCGCGCGGCCCAGCGACCGCTGGCCGCCGCCGCGGAATCCGCCGCCCGCGCTCTGCCGCCACTCGATGAGGTCGGCCGGAATCTCGTTGAGGTACCGGCTGGGCATGGCGACGCTGATGTCCCCGAAGGATGCCCGGGAGGCCGCGAGCGACAGGAACAGCCGCTTGCGTGCGCGCGTGATGCCCACGTAGAAGAGGCGTCGCTCCTCGGCGAGTCCACCCGGCTCGTTCGTGGACATCCGGTGAGGCAACAGGTCCTCCTCGAGGCCGGTGAGGAATACCGAGTCGTACTCGAGCCCCTTGGCCGTGTGCAGCGTCATGATCGAGACCGACCCGTCGTGATCGTCAATCTCGTCGGCCGCAGCGAACAGTGCTACGCCGGTCAGGAAGTCGATGAGGGTGCCCTCGGGGTTGGCGACGCGGAACTCCTTCGCCTGCGAGACGAGCTCCTCGAGGTTCTCGGCACGCGCCTCGTCCTGCGGGTCGCCCGAATTCTTGAGCGCCTGGTGGTACCCGGTGCGGGTGAGGAGGGCGGTGAGGATGTCGTGGGGTGCCGCCGTCGCGACCGTCGAGCCGACGTCATCCAGCAGCTCACCCAGCTCCACGATCGCGGCCGTGACCTTCGGGCCGAGCCCCAGCTGCCCGGCGTCGGTGAGCACCTCGCGCAGTGGCACACCCACCCGCTCGGCGTACGCCTGCATGGCCGCCTCGGTCGCCGGGCCGATGCCGCGCTTCGGAACGTTCATGATGCGACGTAGCGCCAGGTCGTCGTCGGGGTTGGCGACCTGGATGAGGTAGGCCATGGCATCCTTCACCTCGGCGCGCTCGTAGAACTTGGTGCCACCCGGGATGCGATACGGGATGGCCGAACGGATGAAGATCTCTTCGAGTGGTCGCGTTTGCGAGTTGGTGCGGACGAACACGGCCACGTCGTTGTAGCTCGCACCCGCCTCGCGGAGCTTCTCGATCTCGTCGGCCACAAACTGTGCCTCGTCGTGACCGGAGTACCCGGTGTAACCGACGATCTTCTCGCCCGAACCCACAACGGTAAAGAGGTTCTTGGCCTTGCGGTCGAAGTTGTTCGAGATCACGGCGTTGGCCGCGTCGAGGATGTTCTGGGTGGAGCGGTAGTTCTGCTCGAGCAGGATGACCTTCGAGTTGGGGAAGTCGCGCTCGAACTCCACGATGTTGCGGATGTCGGCACCGCGGAACGCGTAAATCGACTGGTCGGAGTCACCCACGACCGTCAGCGAGGCGCCCGGCAGCGCCGCGCCCTCGAGGGTCCCCTCGGCGGGCGGCCGAACCAGCTCCCTCACCAGCGCGTACTGCGCGTGGTTGGTGTCCTGGTACTCGTCGACGAGCACGTGCCGGAAGCGCTTCTGGTACAGCGCGGCCACCTCGGGGAACGCCCGGAACAGGTAGACGGTCTCGGCGATGATGTCGTCGAAGTCGAGCGCGTTGGCCCGCCGCAGCGAGGCCGAGTACTGCCGGAAAATCTCCAGCAGCACAGCCTCCTTGGGGTCGGACAGGTTCGCCCCGCGGGCGAAGCCCTCCACGTCGGTCAGCTCGTTCTTGAGTCGCGAGATGCGCCCGAGGGCGCCGCCGACCGTGAAGCCGAGAGTGTCGGCATCCAGCTCCTTGATGATGCGCTTCATGAGGGCGCGGGAATCGGCGGTGTCGTAGATCGTAAAGGACTGTTTCATGCCCATCGCCTCGGCCTGGCGCCGAAGGATGCGCACACACGCCGAGTGGAAGGTGGAAATCCACATGCCCTCGGCCGACTCGCCCACGAGAGCACGAACCCGCTCGCGCATCTCGGCCGCGGCCTTGTTGGTGAACGTGATCGCGAGGATCTGGCTGGGCCATGCCTCGCGTGAGCTCAGCAGGCCCGCGATGCGACGCGTGAGCACACTGGTCTTGCCGGACCCTGCCCCCGCCACGATCAGGAGCGACTGGCCGCGGTAGAGCACGGCCTCGCGCTGCTGCGGGTTGAGACCCGAGAGAAGGGCGTCGTCCACCCGGGACTGCTGGAAGGGTTCGGGAGATGACATCGCCTAGCGATTCTACGGCCGACCTCCGATGCCCCCGTCTGCGGTCTGTTCTGCTCGCCAAATGCAGGAGATCTCGTGGGGGAGCCGCGCCCATCCCACTGTTGTGGTTCGGCGGCACCTCGATCTCCTGTATTTGGGTGTGCGTGACTTCTCCTCCCCCGCTGCGGCATCGTTGGCGTCGTCCACGGGCAGGCCGGATGCACGCCCACACGCATCCCGGAGCGGCCACCCTCGCCCCATGAGCGTTACGTAATCAGTCCGCCGGCGCGGCCTTGCCGCCACCCACGAACTTCACGCCGACGGGTACGGCAGGGGAGCCATCGCCACCGCCGTGTTCGCCGGCGACATCATCCGAGTCCGCCAGGGCTGGTACGCCCCGACAGACTTGAACCCTCTCCTCCTCCAGGCGAGCCGCGTCGGTGGTGCCCTGACCTGTCTCAGCGGCCTGAGCCTCCAAGGATGCTGGACCTTCCCCGACCCCGAGAGTGATCGGCGTCGTGATGCCATTGCGAGCGCGCTCGGCTATCGAGTTCTTCGGTTCTCCTATTGGCAGGTGGTCGAGCGGTGGGCCGAGGTCGAGGCCGCGGTGTGGGCCGCAGTGTCTCGCGGCGACCACCACTGACCCCGTCCCCTGTCCCAAATGCAGGAGTTCTGCGGCTCGACGCGGCTACTCGCCCACAACGAGGGGCGGCGACCCCGAAATCTCCTGCATTTGGGCAGCAATCACGCGAACGCGAGAGCGCCTACGCGAGCGCCTCGAACACGAGGTCGGGCTGGTCCGCGAAGACACCGTCGATGCCGGTGTCGAGGATGAGGCGGAACTCGCGCCGCCACTGACCGAAGTGACTCGGCGCGGAGCCGCGGCGCATCCCCTTGCCCAGGAACCGGTTCTCCGCACGGAGGGTCCACGTGTAGATCTCGAGCCCGGCGGCGTGGGCGCGCTCGACCAGGTCGGTGGTTCCGACGACGGTGCCCGTCGCATCCGTTCGCAGCAGGAGTTTTTTGTCGACGCTGATGCCGTCTACCTCGGAGGCCAGGCGCGCCAGGCCCGCCGAGGTGAGATGTGCCGAGTACGGAAGCGCCTTGCGCCCGAACCGCGCGACGAGATCGGGCGGCGACCCGGCGGCCTCACAGAGAAACACGTATCGCCCGGGCACCCCACGCTCACGGATCTGGCCCAGAACCGTCTGCTCAAAGCTCTCGACAATGAGGTTGTCCGGGGTGGCCCAATCGGCGATCTCCGCCGCAAAAAGCACATCGAGTGGCAAGCCAATCGACTCGAAGTACGTGGCGTGTTTGATCTCCGCAACCATGATCGCGCCGGGCGGCATGAGCTCGATGAGGTCCCGAAGGCTCAGGATGCCCGCGCTCCCGTCAAACGTGGCAGCACCCTGGCGCAGCGCGGGGAGCCGCTCGCGTGCCGTCAACGTGCGCAACTCGGCCCACGTGAAGTCCTCGGTGAACCACCCCGTCAGGGTTATGCCGTCGATCACCTTCGTCGTGCGGCGGTCGGCGAACTCGGGATGCTCGGCCACATCCGTTGTTCCCGAGATCTCGTTCTCGTGCCGCAAGACGAGCACACCGTCTCGTGTGGCAACGATGTCTGGCTCGACGGCGTCCGCGCCGAGGCGGAACGCAAGCTCGTACGCGGCAGCGGTGTGCTCGGGCCGGTAGCCACTCGCCCCGCGATGACCAATCACGAGGGGCCGTTCTGCGCGCTTCACCCCACTAGCATTCCACTATGTCGACGTGCCCCTCGTGCTCCGCCGAACTGCAGGGCAACTGGAAGTTCTGCCTTCAGTGTGGCGAGCCCCTGACCGCCGAGGTTCCTGCGGCGATCCGGCCCGACCAGCCGGACGGGCGCCCGCTCAACACCCTCGCGGTTGTTGCGATTGCGCTCGGGGTGATCGGCGGGCCGGTCGCGGCGATCTTCGGTCACGTGGCGATGCGGCAGATCCGCGAGACCGGCGAGCGGGGGATGCTCCTCGCCCGTATCGCCACGGCGCTCGGCTACCTGTGGCTCGCCGTGTGGATCGCGGTCATCACGTGGGTTGTGGTGACGGGTGCAATCTAGCTGGCAGGAACCCACCCGTTCGCTGCCGCTGACCTGGGGACGCTACGAGGATCGTTACCTGTGGGGACTCATCCTCATCGTCGCGGGCGCGATGGGCCTGCAGGCCTCCAACACCTGGGCCAACCTGTTTCTGCTTCAGGGCGCGACCGCCTACGCGATCGGCTGGTCGATTATGCCGTCGCGCGGGTGGCGGCGCATCCTGATCGTCGCCCCGGCGACCGGCCAACTGTGGTTGCTGCTCACCGGGCCCCTCTCGGTGTGGACCCTGGTGGTGCCCTACCTCGGATGGCTTCTGGTGCGACACCGACCGGCACGAAGCTACATCACCGTGATTTTTCCCATCGCATCGAGCGTGATCCTGCCGAACTTTTTTGTCGAGTACACGGGGATGCTGCCCGCCCTGGTCATCTCGTTCGCCGTGCTGGTCGCATCCGCGTGGCTCGCTCGGGTGCTCGCGGCCACGGCCTCACCCCGGATTCCCCTGCAATCTTCCAGAAATACCGGATAACTTAGAAACACTCATACGTCCCCTGAAAGAGGAGAAATGGCACTCAACAACCCCGCATTCCGCAACGAGGCGTTTAGCTCGCAGGGAGCGGTTGCAGCGGCCCAGGACATCTCCGCGCAGCAGCTCGACGAGATCTACAACCGGCCCTCGACACCCGTCCAGGGCGAGGTGATGACCGTCGAGGACACCATCGCCAAGACCGTCGGCGCTTTTGCGATCCTGCTCGTGGGCGCGGCGATCGGCTGGGTGACACTGCCCGTCGTGCCGTTCCTGTGGATCGGCGCCGGCCTAGTGGGCTTTGTGCTCGCGCTCGTCAACATCTTCAAGAAGGAGCCGTCGGCCCCCCTCGTGCTCGCCTACTCGGCGGCACAGGGTGTGTTCATCGGAGGTATCTCGGCGTTCTACAATGCAGCGTTCGACGGCATCGTGATCCAGGCCGTCATCGCCACCCTCGTGGTGGTTGGTGTGACTCTCGCCCTGTTCGCGAGTGGAAAGATCCGCGCGTCGAAGAAGGCCACCAAGGTGTTCCTCATCGCGATGATCGGGTACGCGCTGTTCTCGGTGGTGAACATCTTCATCATGATCTTCGGCGGCGCGAACGGTAACCCGTGGGGTCTCCGCGGTGACGTGACCATCGCCGGTATCCCGCTTGGGGTGATCCTCGGGGTGTTCGTGGTGATTCTCGCGGCGTACTCGCTGGTGCTGGACTTCGACTTCATCCAGAAGGGCGTGCAGAACAAGGCACCCCGCAAGTACGGCTGGACCGGTGCCTTCGGCATCATGGTCACCGTCATCTGGCTGTACCTCGAGCTGTTGCGCATGTTCGCCATCGCGCGAGACTAGCGACCTGCTTCACGAAGGGCCGTCCCGAGAGGGGCGGCCCTTTGTCTTCCCAAATGCAGGAGATCTCGACACTCAGCCCCCTGCATCCCCACAACCCGGTAACGGGATGCACACATCTCCTGCATTTGGCACCGTTCACGCCAAGCCAGGCAGGTCGGCATTCGACCGACCAGCCTCGGGTGTGGCGGGCGTCTACGGGCGGAGGCTGGTCGGTCGAATGCCGACCCTACGTACTACAGGCGCCCGAGACGGGCGCCGAGTAGGGCTAGGAAAGGCCAGAAATGGCCTTCCCTTTAACGCTCTACTCCCACTCAATCGTCCCCGGCGGCTTCGACGTGACGTCGAGTACAACCCGGTTGACTCCCGGCACCTCGTTGGTAATGCGACTGGAGATGCGCGCAAGCACGTCGTAGGGCAGGCGCGTCCAGTCGGCGGTCATGGCATCCTCGGATGACACGGGCCGCAACACGATCGGGTGACCGTAGGTGCGGCCGTCGCCCTGCACCCCCACGGAGCGAACATCGGCCAGGAGAACAACCGGGCACTGCCAGATGTCGCCGTCGAGTCCTGCCGCGGTCAGCTCGGCGCGCGCGATGGCATCCGCCTTGCGGAGCAGATCGAGACGATCACGGGTGACCTCACCCACGATACGAATGCCGAGCCCTGGCCCCGGAAACGGCTGGCGCGAGACGATCACCTCGGGCAGGCCCAGCTCGCGGCCGATCGCGCGCACCTCATCCTTGAAGAGCGTGCGCAGCGGCTCGACGAGCTCAAACTGAAGGTCCTCCGGCAGGCCGCCCACGTTGTGATGGCTCTTGATGTTGGCCGTGCCGGTTCCGCCGCCGGATTCGACGACGTCCGGGTACAGGGTTCCCTGCACAAGGAACTTGATGGGCTCACCGTCGGACGCGGCCTCGGCAACAAGCTCGGATGCGGCGTTCTCGAAGCTGCGGATGAACTCCCGTCCGATGATCTTGCGCTTTTCCTCGGGGTCTGTGACTCCCGCAAGCGCGTCGAGGAACTGGTCAACGGCGTCGACGGTGACCAGCCGCACGCCCGTGGAGGCCACGTAGTCCTCTTCCACCTGGCGCCGCTCATCCTGTCGCAGCAGCCCGTGGTCCACAAAGATCGCGGTGAGCTGGTCGCCCACGGCCTTGTGCACAATTGCCGCGGCAACCGCCGAGTCCACCCCGCCGGAGAGCCCCACGATCACACGCCCGGAACCCACTTGCGCCCGGATGCGGTCCACCTGCTCGGTGATGACGTTGCCGCTGTTCCACTCGGCGGGGATGCCCGCGGCCCGGTGCAGGAAGTTCTCTAGCACGCGCTGGCCGTACTCCGAGTGCTTGACTTCGGGATGCCACTGCACCCCGTACATCCGCTTCTCGTCTGATGCGAACGCGGCCACGGGGGTGGACTCGCTCGAGGCGAGCACGTCGAAGCCTGCCGGGGCCTCGGAGACGGAGTCGCCGTGGCTCATCCACACGGTCTGGGCCTCCGGCTGCCCCGCTAGAAGGGAGCCGCCGTCGCCGGTGACGGTCATGTCGGTCGCGCCGTACTCTCGCAGGCCCGTGTTGGAGACGACCCCACCGAGTTGTTGCGCCATCACCTGGAAGCCGTAGCAGATGCCCAGCACCGGCACCCCCAGCTCGAGGATGCCCGGGTCGAGGCTCGGCGAACCCGGCTCGTACACACTCGACGGCCCGCCGCTCAGAACGATGCCCGCGGGCCGCTTCGCGGCCACCTCGGCGGCGGTGATGGTGTGCGGCACGATCTCGCTGTAGACGTTCGCCTCGCGCACGCGCCGGGCAATCAGCTGCGCGTACTGCGCACCAAAGTCGACAACAAGGACGGGCTGGGCATCGGTATCGGTCACGCCGTGGCTCCCGCGGGCTCGAGGGTGGAGATGGCCGCCTCGACGTCACGCGGAACACGACGCTCGAGGAAGAAGGAGAGAAGCGGGATGATGCCGCCAAGCGCAATAAACAGGAACTTCGCGAAGGACCAGCGGATGTAGCGCCACAGCAGGAAGTCGCACGCGAGGTACAGCACGTACAGCCAGCCGTGCACGATGAGGATAACCGTCGACAGGTTGACCCCGGCGATGAGGTCCTTGGGGGTCAGGGCGAGGAACCCGTACGGCCCCAAGAACTCGATGTCGACACCAAACCCGTAGCGCAGGATCATCATGAGGCACAGAAGCAGCAAGAAGGTTCCCGTGATGATCGAGGACACCTTGTAGACGGCGACAGTGCGGCGGATGCGGGGGACGTCGGCAGGCCGGGGACCGAGGGGCATGCCTCTAGTCTACGGTCGCGGATTCCCGTGCCGCTTCGACGGCATCCATCACCAGGCGGTACCAGAGGAAGACGGCAAAGCCCGCGAAGAGCACCCACTCGACGGCATAAAACACGTTGAGCAGGTTGATCGAGACCTCGGTGACCGGCGGCGGCGAGTCGATCGTGTCGAGTCCGGCCGGGGCATCCGCGAGTACAAGGTATCCCGCGTACACGCCAGCGGGAGGCTCGGACCACAGGTTGATGAGCTCGGCGACGGCGAGCGCACTGCGAGCGCCCGCCTCGAAGTCGGATTGCTCGGGCGACTCGCTCTGAAGGTATCGCCCCTCGAGGGCACCATCGGGGGTGTCGGAGGCAAGCTCCTTGATCGCGCTCCGTGCGTCATCGTCGGTGGGCGCCCATCCCACGGCGACGGCAAGACTCGCGCCCGACTCGGTGACGGCATGGCCGACCACCCAATACCCCAGTTCAGCCTGGTTGAGCCGGTCGGACAGCACAAGGTAGTCGCCGGAGACGAAGCTGGCGTCGATCGTCACACGCTGGCCAATGATGTCCGACGTCATGGGCTGCTGCGGAACCGCGATGCTGTCGAGGCTCACCACCGTCTCGGACTGCTCCTCGGTGATCTCGCCGCCCTCAAAACTGCGCTCGAGCTGCCATTGCCCGAGCGCGGCGAACCCACCCGCGATCGCCAGCGCGGCCAGGAGTGCGGCGATCCAGCGGGGCTTGCGGGCCATCGCCCAGAATTCGGATGAGGTGCTCAATACTCCGGGTCCTTCTTGCGTTCAAAGATGGCATCCGATTGTTCGGCGGCCTGCGCCTCGATGGGGTCGAGGGTTTCCTCGGCGCGCAGCGCCACGAGGGTCTCCTCCGCCGGCTCCGTCGGATCGATTCTCTGGTCGGCGGTAACGGCATCCACAAGGGCGATGGCCTCGTCGCGCATGCGGTCACGCTCGGGGGCGGCCTTCTTGCGCGCCTTGCGGCGGGTGCCCAAAATGACCGACCCGATGCGCTCCGAGTTCACGGCGAGGATCGGCCCGATGATCGACATCGTCAGCACGTAGAGGCCCGCGAATGGCACTATTCGAGGGTCAAGCCCGGCCGAGAGCGACAGGGTCGCGAGGATCAGCGCGAACTCGCCGCGGTTCTGCAGGATCACCGTGGCGTTGATCCCGGCCTGGGGTCCCAGCCCGTTGAGCCACGCGACAAACTGGCCCGCCACGATGTTCAGGGTGATGGTCAGCCCCACGGCGATCGCCACGGGCACAATCACCTCGCCGAAGGTCGAGACATTGAGGGCAAGGCCAAAGTTGAGAAAAAAGAACGCCCCAAACACGTCGCGGAGGGGCAGGGCAAACTGCTCGATCCGTGCACGGTACCGCGTGGCGCCGAGCACGAGCCCAATCAGGAACGCTCCGATCGCGTCGGTCACGCCCAGGAGTTCGCCAATTCCGCCGAACGCGACCGCGAGCCCAAAAAACAGGATCGTAAAGAGCTCGTCGTCCTTGGTGCGGAAGAGCTTGGAGACAAACCGACCGCCCCACCGCGCGACCGTGAACATCACCACCAGGAACAGGAAGGCGACTCCCAGCTTGAGTACGACCGGCCAGATCTCCGTCTCGCCGCTCAGTACAACACCCACGATGGCGAGGTACACGGCGATAACGATGTCCTCGACGACCGTGACACCCAGGATCATGGGCGTCTCGCGGTTGGCCAGGCGGTTTAGTTCGATGAGCAGCTTGGTCACGATCGCGCTCGAGGATGTCGCCGTCATGCCCGCGATGATCAGCGCCTCGCGTGTGCCCCATCCGACCATAAACCCGAAGAGGAACCCCACCCCCATGTTGAGAAGGATGTAGGAGCCACCGGAGACAAGGAGTTTGCCGGCGTTGCCAAAGAACTCGTCCTGGTCGAACTCGAGTCCCAGATTAAAGAGGAGGAGGATGAGCCCAAATACGGCAATCAGCTCAACGTTCTCCGTCGCGAAGTTGAGGGGGAACCATCCGGTCTGGGGGCTCGCGAGGAGCCCCACAAGCATGTAAATCGGGATGGCGGGCAGGCCAATGAGCTTGCCGAGTCTGCCAAACGCGTACGCGAGAACAAGCAGGATTCCGAGGGTAAGGAGCTCTTCCCCGAGGTGCACTCTTAGGCTCCCGGCGGGGAGTCGGCTGCAACCCTGGGCTTCATCTCACCCGTGCGATAGAAGGTGAACGCCTTCGCCACCTTCTCGGGAGTGCCAGCGACCACAAGAGTGTCACCAGGGAACACGGTGAAGTCATCGGCCGGCGCCGGATTCGCCGAGTCTCCGCGCACAACGGCCACCACGGTCAACCCAACCACTCCCCGACCGGCGAGGCTGCCGAGCTTCTGCCCCGCGATGTGGTCGTCGTAGTCGACCGTAAACCAGTCGATCGAGAGACCGGGAATGGACTCCAGGCTCGACAACGACTCGGTAATGCGGGTGCCGCCGAGCAGCTCCGCGAGGGTGTGCGCCTCATCCTCGTCGAGCCGCAACGAAACCTTGCTGACGTCCGCGCCGTCCTCGGCGTCGGAGAACGTGATGAGGTCGCTCGGGCCAGATCGGTGGGTGATCACGCCCACCTTGCCGCCGTCATCCGTGACAAAGGTGTGGAGTACACCAACTCCAGGAAGTTTTACCCGTCGAACGTCAACCATGAGAGTCCTCCCGTCGTTCCAGGCAGTAACTCCAGTCTAATGAACGGAAAAACGGGGCCCTCCCGAGGGAAGGGCCCCGTTCATCGGGGTTCGCTACGAGCAGACCTCGAGGTTGTACACCTTGTCCGACAGGGTGAGCGGGCCGCCGAGCAGGGTGACATACGTCGGTCCCAACTTCATGATCGACGAGAGCACCGCACCCGGCAGGCAGGCTCCGGAGCTCAGGTAGAGGGGCGCTCCCTCCGAACCCGCCAGGGCGGCGCCAGCCAAGGCATCCGGGAACTTCTCGCCGGTCGCGATGTACACCCGCTCGGAGTTGTCGAAGGCGTCCTCGTTGAGGGCGATCGCCGTGAGGTAGCGGTCGGCACCGTACGGTCGTTTGACCGCGAAGTTCTCCTCAAGGTCGGCCTTGATTCCCGGGGTGACCGTCAGGGGTCCACCCGCGATGGTGATGTTGGTCACACCGAGATCGTTCAGGAGCGTCTGGGTCGCGGCATCCACCCCCGAACCGAGCCCGTACACAAGAACGACCGGCGCGTCGAGGCTTGCTGCGGCGGGCGCGGCGGCGAGCGCATCCGGGAAGTTCACCCCCGTGGCGATGTAGGCCGTGGTCGCGGACGGGAACGCGCGCGCCGCGATGTTGCGGGACGTCTCGTACCGGTCGGCGCCACCCACCCGCACAACCTCCGGGTCAAAGGGAAGGGCCCGGAGCGCGGCGAGCACCGAGTCATCGACGGTCAGGGGTCCGCCAACAACAACGATCTCCTCGGGACTCAACCGAATCAGTTCGTCGCGCACGTTCGCGGGGATGCCGTTGGGCAACGTCAGCAGAAGGGGCACGTTGTCGTGTGCCGCCGCCGGTGCCGCGCTCAATGCATCAGGGAAGACGAGACCGCTCGCCAGGTACACCCGAGCCACGTCCGGCGCGAACTTCTTGGAGATGTTCACGGCCGCGGCGAAACGATCGGCGCCAGAGATCCGATCAACGACCGGAATTGCATCCGTTGGCAGCGTCACCGTGGGAGCGGACGTGGCCGAGGCCGCGGTGTATCCGGCCTTGGTTCCGGTCACTCGCACCGTGATGGACTTGCCCGCGTCCGAAGCGGAGATCGTGTAGAACGAGCTCGTCTCTCCGGGGATGGGGTCGCCACCAGAGAACCATTGGTACGAGATCGAGACGGGTGCCGGGCCCCACGTACCCGGGTTTGCGGCAAGCAGGCCACCAAACTCCGCGGTGCCACTGATTGTTGGGGTCACCGGAACAAGGGTCCCGGGAGCGATGGTCACGCCGGGCGAGACCTTGTTGACGCTCGTGAAGCCGGGGGCAGATCCGGTCACGACAACCACAACGGTGTCGTTGGCCTCGGCACCGGTGAGCACGTAGGTGCTTGCCGTCGCACCGGGGATCGGGGCGCCGTTCGACTTCCACTGGTAGGTGAAGGTGACACCCTCGGGCGCCCAGGTTCCCGGGTTTGCCGTGAGGGTGTCGCCGACCTTCGGGTTACCCGTGATGACCGGGTTGCCCGCAACGAGCGGTCCGTCGAAGACGTACTCGGTCTGGTTGAACACGATGCTCGAGACAACCGCCGACGAGTCCGCCTGCACACCGAAGGCGAGCACACGCACGTTGGTCAGCTTGTCGAGCAGGTCACCCAGCGGGTAAAGCTGGTGCGCAACAATTCCCAACGAGGGAACGGTTTTGCTCGACGCCCACAGCGACGCGAGACCAAACGAGTGTGACCCCGCACCAAGGCTGGCCGACCGCAGAGTCAGGAAGTCCGTGCCCGCTCCGTAATAGACCGGCACCTGGTAGGTCACACTTCCGGACACAACGTCGACACTCGCGCCCGCGATGAGGAGCCCCACCGAGGGCGAGGTGAGTGGCGCATCCAGGCCCTTGATGATCTGGGAGTGCAGCGGCGTGCCCAGCACGAGTCCGTTCTCGGTCACGGTGTATGACTTCTGCGCGTTCGTGTAGCCCTCGTGCCAGCCGGGGTAGGTGCTCTCGTCG
Source organism: Rhodoglobus sp. (assembly GCA_965279605.1). Lineage (GTDB taxonomy): Bacteria > Actinomycetota > Actinomycetes > Actinomycetales > Microbacteriaceae > Rhodoglobus. The sequence continues at coordinate 364,090 of CBDIIE010000016.1, read as the reverse complement.
GGTCGAATCTCGCTCTCGGGAACCCGAACGGTCGCCGTCACCGGCGGCGCCACGTACGGCGTGAAGGTGTACTTCGTGCCGTTGGCGGTGAGGGTGGTGACAACCGCGGGGGCATCCGCCTGAACTCCGTAGCCCAGAAGTCGCACGTTGCCGATGCTGCCGAGCAGGGCAGCGAAGTCGGCGACGGAGAGCGTGCTGCCGGCAGGAAGGATGACCGTGGTGCCGTCATTCGCGTAGATGGCGCGCGTGGTCACCCACACGTCGGAGACGGAGACGCCACGGGTTCCGGTGGTGTCGAGGCTCTCTGAGCGAAGGGTGGTGAACTTGTCCGTCGCGCCGTAGAGCACGGGGAACTGGAAGCTCACACTGCCCGACGACACCTCGAGGGTCGACCCCGTGATAATCGACTCGAGCTCGGTGGTCGCCAGGGGCGCATCCAGCCCGAACAGGATCTGCGAGTGAACACCGTCACCCAGGTGCAGGCCGGTGGACTGGACCGAGAAGGCGCGCGAGGGGTTGGTGTAACCCTCGTGCCAGCCCGGGTACGAGGCCTCGTTCGGACGGATGTCGAACTCGGTGACGTTCAGCAGGGTGCCAGCGGCCGGAGGGGTGGCCGTGGTGAACGAGAACGTCTGGCATCCGGCGACGATCGACTCGATGTACGCGCTGCCGAGAACCCCGGACCCGAGGCTGTAGCCCACCTTGAGCACACGCGCCTCGGGGAAGGCCAGCAGCCACTGGGCGAGCGTGCCGTGGTTCTCGCTGCCGTAACCGCCCACGTGGCTGGGAGCGGCGTCCTTCACGAACTGGGCGGACCCGTTGGACAGCCAGTAGTCGTTGCCGTAAACGGTCTCGCCCACGAGGATGCCGTCGGTGACGCCATTGTTGTCAAAGTCGGTCACGAGCTGGATGCTCGGCACTCCCCCGGACGTGGCTCCCAGATTGAGCACCGGAACGCCGACCTCGTGCAGGGCGAAGTCAGTGGGAATGTAACCCGCCGCCTTGCTCTGACTAGTCGCCGCATCCGTGTGAACGTGAAGACCATCCGCGGTGAAGACGTTGTGGCCTTGGGTACGGGTATCCGCGAACGACCACCCGTTGGAGTCGAGGTTGGTCGCGGTCACGCCACCACTCGGCGTGCACGCGGCGATCTCCGGCTGGAAGAACTCGTACGTTGTGCCATCCCACGTGAGTGCGGGAACCACGGCCGGGAAGTTCGCCTGGACGCCAAAGCCCGCGAGCGCGACACCGTAGCTGGGCCCGGCCGCTGCATAGAGAGCGTCGAGAAGCTCACCCAGGGGAGCCTCCTCCTGCGCCGCGTACGGCCCAAAGGCGCGCGTGGTTGCCCAGGTGTCGAACTGCGAGAACGTGCTGTCGGCCGTGAGGTCAACGGAGCGGAGGGTCGTGAAGCTCGGTGACGAGGGGTTGCCGAAGAACACGGGCACCTGGAAGGTGATCGACCCCGAACTCACCTCAACGCTTGCCGACGTGATGAGCTCGAGCAACTGGGTCTTCGAGACGATGGAGCTCGCCGGGTCAACACCCTTGATGACACCGACGGCGTCGCCGTCACCGAGGTGCAGGCCGTCGGTCTGGACGGACGCGTAGGAGCCCGCGGTGACCGTCTTGCTCTCGTGCCACTCGAGGTACGTGGCCGTGGACTCGAACGCCTTAACGTCCTTGTCGTAGACGGTGACCGTGGAGCTCGCGGGCTCGGTGGCACCCGTCACGCCGACCTCGACCATAAGGCCGTTGTAGTCACTCCATCCGGTGTCAACGCGAAGAGTGTCAGTTCCTGCGGCACCACCGTCGGTATAGAACCCGGCGTGCGACGTGTCCCAGAAGACCTCGTCCTTGTTCTCGTCGACACCAACGGTCGGTGCCGCCGCCCCGAGGACAACGTTCAGCGACTCGTACGGACCGGACGACCCGATCGGCGCACCCCCGTGGGAGTTGGTGTTGTAGGCAACCGAGACCACGATGTCTGTGGGAACCTCGATGCCGCTGAAGTCAAAATCAAACGCGGCCGCGATACCCGAGTTGCACGAGCCGTCTGCGGCCTTCCATCCTCCGCCGGAGCAGTCGACGTGCGCCGACGGACGATAGGGAATCGACTTGACCTCGGTCACGGAGCTGATGAGAGAACCCACCGCGGGCACGGCGCCCGAGTTGTCCACGTTGTACACGTTGACCGTGATGGGATGGTCGAACGTCGCCTCCGGGGTGGTGACACACCCCGCGCCACTTCCGGTCTCGCATGCCCAGCTCGACAGCGCAACGCTGATTGTCGTGAGCGTGCGGTCCGTGCCGCCCAGCTGGATGTAGTCGCCGAACTCGTCAGTCGATGTCGCCTGGTACCCCAAGCTCGGGTAGTTCGGCGCAAGCGCATCCGGCAACGTCGAGAAGGCGACGGATTCGGTTGCGCTGGCGGGCAGGGCTACACCAACAACAAGGCCGGATGCGGCGAGGGCAACTGTTGCGATCGTCGCGAGCGCACGCTTGATGGCGCTGGGGGTTCGGGTCACGGGTCACTCCTGGGGGGCGCAGGCGATGCCCAGTACTCGCCGCAGGAGTCGACCATCCAGGGTAAGCGGATCGACCCGCTGGGGGGAGGCGGGTACGTAGGTTTCGGGTATGGGTAATACGTGTGGACGGACGAGCTAGGGTACTCACCCGACAAATCGTCAGCGTAGCGACGAACTAGAGATTACGTGAGTAAATTTCTGGAGTTGACGGCGCCGGGGACCCCGTAAAATCGGGACTTTCTCACTAAAGTACCCCCCGAACTGGGGGTACGTCGTTGCGTAACTAAACGACTTCCGGGGCCTCGAGCCGCACCCGGTCCGCAGACTCGTCGTCCGGCTGGAGCTGGCTAGCGCGCTCGGCATCCACCCGGCGAAGGTAGAGCGCGACCTCACGTTCGGTGCGCGCCGCATCCCACCCGAGCACCTCCGCCATCAATGCCGCCGCGACCGGTGCCGCTGATACACCACGGTCCCACGCCTCGATCGAGATGCGGGTCCGCCGAGCGAGCACGTCCTCGAGGTGAAGCGCTCCCTCGTGGGTCGCGGCGTAGACCACCTCGGCCGCGATGTAGTCGTCGGCCCCCGGCAGAGGCTCCTGCAACTCCGGACGAGCGCGGATGAGGTCCAGCAACTCGTCGGTCAACACGCCGTACCGGTTCAGCAGGTGCTCGATCCGCACCTTGTGGACACCAAACGCCCGGGCGATCTTGCCGCGCTTGTTCCACGCGGCCTGGTAGCCCTCGGCACCCAGCAGGGCGATGTCCTGGGTGATGCTCTCCGAGATCTTGCCGTCGAGAGCGGCGACGGCCTCGTCGATCGCATCCTTGGCCATAATCCGATAGGTCGTCCACTTGCCCCCGGCGACGACCACGAGGCCGGGCACCGTGTGGGCAACGATGTGCTCGCGGCTGAGCTTGGACGTCTGGTCGGACTCGCCCGCGAGGAGCGGGCGCAGTCCGGCGTAGACCCCCTCGACATCATCGCGTGTCAGGGGAACCGCGAGCACCGAGTTCACGTGCTCGAGCAGGTAATCGATGTCAGCGGCCGTTGCGGCCGGATGCGCCTTGTCGAGGTTCCAGTCGGTGTCGGTGGTGCCGATCAGCCAGTGTCGCCCCCACGGGATCACAAACAGCACACTCTTCTCGGTGCGCAGCAGCAGGCCCAGCTTCGAGTGGATGCGGTCACGCGGCACCACCAGGTGAAGACCCTTGGACGCGCGCACCTTGAACTGCCCGCGCTCGCCCACCATGGCCTGCGTGTCATCCGTCCAGACGCCCGTGGCGTTGACGACCTGTCTGGCCCGAATCTCGAACTTCTCGCCTGTCTCGAGGTCGTGCGCGTTGACACCCACGACCCGCTCACCCACCTTGATAAAACCCTCGACCCGCACGCGACTGGCGACGTGCGCGCCGTAGAAGGATGCCGTGCGCGCGAGGTTCGCGACGTAGCGGGAGTCGTCGACCTGGGCGTCGCAGTACGTCAAGCCACCCGTGAACGCGTCTGCCTTGAGGCTGGGCATCGCGCGCAACACCTGCCGCTTGGTGAGATGGCGGTGGTGAGGAACCCCGGGAGGGCGACCGCCCGTGTAGCTGAAAAGGTCGTACAGCAGCATGCCCGCGCCGATGTAGAACCGCTCGAAGACGGGCTTGGTCAGGGGGTACAAGAACCGCACCGGCTTCACGAGGTGGGGCGCAATACGCTGCAGCAACAGCCCCCGCTCGATGAGCGCCTCGCGCACCAGACGAAAGTCCAGTTGCTCGAGATAGCGGATGCCACCGTGCACAAGTTTCGACGACCTGCTGCTTGTTCCACTCGCCCAGTCGCGCGCCTCGACCATTCCCACCCGAAGACCACGAGTGGCGGCATCCAGCGCGGAGCCGGTCCCCACGATGCCACCGCCCACCACCAAGATGTCGAGTTCCTTGGTCTTCAGCAGCTCGATGGCGCTTGCCCGCTCCTCGAGGCCAAGCTTGGCGGACCGTGTCACGGACTGGGGGCTCATGGGCTACCTCGCGCTGTAGGGCGCGACCACAACTTCGACGCGCTGGAATTCCTTGAGATCGGAGTAGCCCGTCGTCGCCATCGAGCGACGCAGGGCGCCAATGAGGTTGACCCGGCCGTCCGCGTTGCGCGACGGGCCAAACAGCACCTCGTCGAGCGGCGCGAGACTGCCCACCTCGACGCGGTTTCCGCGCGGGAGTTCGGGGTGGTGAGCCTCGGCTCCCCAGTGCCACCCGCCGCCCGGAGCATCCGTCGCCCGCGCGAGCGTGCTGCCGAGCATCACGGCGTCGGCACCCACGGCAATCGCCTTCACGATGTCGCCGCTTGTTCCAAGCCCACCGTCGGCGATCACGTGCACGTAGCGACCACCCGACTCGTCCATGTAGTCACGACGAGCGCCGGCAACGTCGGCAACGGCGGTCGCCATGGGCGCGTGGATGCCGAGGCTCGCGCGAGTCGTTGATGCGGCACCCCCGCCGAACCCCACGAGCACACCGGCGGCTCCCGTGCGCATCAGGTGCAGGGCAGCGGTGTAGGTCGCTGCCCCTCCCACGATCACGGGAACATCGAGCTCGTAGATGAACTTCTTGAGGTTGAGGGGCTCGACCGACTTCGAGACGTGCTCGGCGCTCACGGTCGTGCCACGAATCACAAACAGGTCAACACCCGCGTCAACAACGGCCTTGTAGTGCTCCTGGGTGCGCTGGGGGCTGAGGGCACCGGCCACGGGCACGCCGGATGCCCGGATCTCGGCCAATCGGGACTTGATGAGCTCGGGCTTGATCGGCTCGGCGTAGATCTCCTGCATACGGCGTGTTGCCACGAGCGGGTCAAGCTCACGAATCTCGGCGAGTACCGGCTCGGGGTCCTCGTAGCGCGTCCAGACACCCTCGAGGTCGAGTACTCCGAGGCCACCGAGCTTGCCAATGGCGATCGCGGTCGACGGGCTCACGACCGAGTCCATGGGCGCGGCGAGCACCGGGATGTCAAACGTGTAGGCGTCGATTGTCCAGCTGACGGAGACGTCCTGGGGGTCGCGCGTCCGGCGGGACGGCACAATCGCGATGTCGTCGAACGCGTACACACGACGCGCCCGCTTGGCACGACCGATCTCGATGTCACTCACCCTTCAACCCTACCGGCGGCGTCGTCGCGCAGGGGTGGGGTTTCTCCACCCCTGCGCACTACGCTGGCCGCATGAACGCGAAGCTGCGTGTTGCCGTCATCGGAACCGGCGGATGGGCCCGCCAGCACGCGCGGATCTTCTCCCGGAGACCCGACACCGAACTTGTCGCCATTGTCGGTCGGGACGAGGGCCGCACGGCGGCGCGAGCCTCGGAGTACGGCACGGTGGGCTACACCGACATCGCGCGGATGCTCGCGGCCGAGCATCCCGACCTGGTCACCGTCTGTCTGCCCAACGAGCACCACTTCGGGCCGACGCTGCAGGTGATTCAGGCGGGGGTTCCGCTGCTCGCCGAGAAGCCACTCGTCTTCGACCTCGACGAGGCAGACCGGCTCATTCGCGAGGCGGACGACCGCAACCTCTTCTTTGGCATCAACTTCAACCACCGCTACGCCGAGCCGGTCGCACGGGCAAAGGCGGCCATCGACTCGGGCGAACTCGGCGAGCTGGTGTTCGCAACCTGGCGGTTCGGCGGCGAGGCGAACATGGCCGACTCGCCGCACGCGAACCTCATCGAGACCCAGTGTCACGGCTTCGACATGCTCGAGCACCTGTGCGGACCGATCGTCTCAGTCGCTGCCCAGATGACCAACAAGACGTACGGGGCGTTCAGCACGATGGCCATCGCCCTGGAGTTCGCAGACGGCGCGGTCGGCACGATGCTCGGCAGCTACGACTCGAGCTACGCCTACGAGGACGCACAACGAGTCGAGCTCAACGGCACACTCGGGCGCGCCGTCATCCACGACACTGTCCGGTCACTGACGATCGAGCACGCCGGTGACGAGACCGCGAAGGTGTGGCGTGCCGGCTACTTCAATGACGAGGCCCGCACGTTCGAGTACACCTTTGACCGGCACGTGGATGCCCTGCTCACGGCCCTGCGCGCCGACCACGAGCCGCCCGTTCCGGCCGCTGCCGGGCGCCGGGCACTGGCTCTGGCCACCGCCGTGATCGAGTCCCACGAGACCGGACGACGTGTCGACACCTTCGGGTTGTGACTACCTGCGGTAGTTAGGCGCCTCGACCACCATCTGGATGTCGTGGGGGTGCGACTCCTTGAGTCCTGCCGCGGTGATGCGCACGAACTTGCCCTTCATCCGCAGGTCGTCGATTGTGCGTGCGCCGGTGTAGAACATCGACTGGCGCAGGCCACCGAGCAGCTGGTACACGACGGATGAGACCGGCCCGCGGTAGGGAACCTGACCCTCGATGCCTTCCGCGATGAGTTGCTCGTCGGAGGGAACATCCGCCTGGAAGTAGCGGTCACGCGAGTACGAGGTCTTTTTGCCACGCGTCTGCAGCGCACCGAGCGACCCCATGCCGCGGTAGCTCTTGAACTGCTTGCCGTTGACAAAAATCAGGTCGCCGGGGCTCTCGTCCGTGCCCGCGAGGAGCGAGCCGAGCATCACGGTCTCGGCGCCAGCAACAAGAGCCTTGGCAATGTCACCGGAGTACTGAAGGCCACCGTCGGCAATCACGGGCACACCAGCCTCGCGTGCGGCGAGGGATGCCTCGTACACCGCGGTGACCTGCGGCACACCCACACCCGCGACAACACGCGTGGTGCAGATCGACCCCGGGCCCACGCCCACCTTGACCGCGTCGGCGCCCGCATCCACGATGGCCTGGGCCCCGGAGCGGGTCGCTACGTTGCCGCCGATCACGTCGATCGACGAGAAGGCTCGGTCGGCCTTGATCCGACGGATGATGTCGAGCACCCCGGCGGAATCGCCGTTGGCCGTGTCGACCACCAGAACGTCAACGCCAGCGTCGCGCAGTGCACCGGCGCGCTCCCACGCGTCACCGAAGAAGCCAATCGCCGCCCCGACACGCAGGCGACCCTCGCCGTCCTTGGTCGCGTTGGGGTACTGCTCGCTCTTGTCGAAGTCCTTCACCGTGATGAGGCCACGCAGGCGACCGGCGGGGTCCACGAGGGGCAGCTTCTCGATCTTGTGCTGGGCGAGGATCGCGATGGCGTTGTCCGGGTCAATTCCCTCGGGTGCCGTAATCAGCGGGGTCTTTGTCATCACGTCGCGCACGAGTGTCGTCGACTTCTCGAACGGCGAGACGAAGCGCATGTCGCGGTTCGTGATGATGCCCACGAGCGTTCCGTCGCCCTCGACGACCGGCAGGCCAGAAACGCGGAACTGGCCACACAGTGCATCCACCTCGGCCACCGTCGCGTCGGGCGTTGTGGTCACGGGGTTCGTGATCATGCCGGACTCGCTGCGCTTGACCTTGTCGACGTGCGCTGCCTGCTCCTCGATCGAGAGGTTGCGGTGCAGCACGCCGAGCCCACCGTTGCGCGCCATGGCGATCGCCATACGCGACTCGGTGACGGTGTCCATGGCCGACGAGACGAGCGGCGACGCCACGCGGATGTTGCGCGTCAGGCGCGATGACGTGTCGGCTTCGCTGGGGATAACGTCCGTGTGCCCGGGCAGGAGCATAACGTCGTCGTACGTGAGTCCGATAAAGCCAAAAGGATCAGGCTGTTCCATGAGTTCCCTTGTGTAAAAGAGGTGGAGACCCGGGATGCCGCGCTGAATACCGGTAACCAATATTAACGGTTTAGGCCGTCGGCTATTCCACCCGCATAATGGCCTGATCGGATTGTGTCCCATTTGAAACACGGGGGACACAAACGGGAAGTATCGTCAACGACGACGATGCGCCAGGACCCTAGGAATCACAGCGTTCCATCTGGGCTCGTCAGGGAGGTTTCGTGGAAGTCACTGGTGTGAGAAGCAAGCGCTTGCCTGCGCTCGTCGTTGGGCTCCTCGTAGCCCTCTTGGCGTTGCTCGCGATCGGCACGGGCCCGGCACAAGCCGACGAGGTAGGGCTCGACGAGTACGACTTCAAGATCAGCGGCCTCGTCGAGCTGAACGACAAGCCTCTCTCGGGTGTTGAACTCGAGATCAAGGGTGGCGGGTTCTCCGTGAAGGTCGACTCGGGCGAGGACGGCCGCTGGGCGGTTGGTGTTCCCGAGAAGGGCGACTACTCGATCACCCTCAACGAGGACACCCTCCCCGACGGCATCGTGGTGATCGACCCCGAGGATGAGACCCCCAACGTTCGCGATATCACGGTCGGCCAGTCCGGCAGCGCGGTGGCGAACTTCTTCATCGGCAAGGGCGAGCGGGTCACGGTCAGCTTCTGGCAGCAGCTCCTCGACCGGGTGATCAACGGCCTGAACTTCGGCCTTCTGCTCGCACTCGCCGCGATTGGCCTCTCGCTCATCTACGGCACCACGGGCCTCAACAACTTTGCCCACGCGGAGATGGTCACGTTCGGCGCGCTGATGGCCTTCACCTTCTCGGTCCAGCTGGCCTTCCCGCTGTGGCTGGCGATTATCATCGCGCTGGGCCTCAGTGCGGTGTTTGGTTTCACCTTGGATGCCGGGCTCTGGCGGCCGCTGCGCCGCAAGGGTGTGGGACTCATCCCGATGATGATCGTGAGCATCGGACTCTCGCTCGCCCTCCGCTACACGTTCCAGCTGTTCTACGGCGGCGAGACGAAGCAGCTCCCGTTCGCGGGAATGGCCGACCTCAAGCTTGGCCCGATCTCGCTCTCCCCCATCGACCTGGCCAGCATGGCCATCAGCCTGGTGGTACTTGCGGGTGTCGCGTACTTCCTGCTGCGAACCCGCATCGGCAAGGCGACTCGAGCCGTGAGCGACAACCCCAGCCTCGCCTCCGCGAGTGGCATCGACGTCGACCGCGTCATCCGCATCGTCTGGGTGGTCGGTGGTGCGCTCGCCGGCCTCTCGGGTGTGCTGTGGGCCTACTTCCGCCCGGGAGTCAGCTGGGACATGGGCTTCCAGATCCTGCTGCTCATCTTCGCGGCGGTCACGCTGGGTGGTCTGGGCACCGCGTTCGGTGCGCTTGTGGGCTCCGTGATCGTGGGTCTCTTCGTTGAAGTCTCCACGCTCTGGCTACCCTCCGACATGAAGTATGCGGGTGCGCTGGTCATCCTCATCCTGGTGCTCCTGTTCCGACCCCAGGGAGTGCTTGGACGGAAAGAGAGGATCGGATAATCATGGTCGACTTCTGGCAGATCCTCATGAACGGGGCGGTGGAGATCATCAGCCCCACGACCGCGGCGTACGCGCTTGCGGCCCTCGGTCTCGCGATCCACTTTGGCTACACCGGCCTCCTGAACTTCGGTCAGGCCGGCTTTATGGCGCTGGGTGCCTACGGCTTCGCGATCTCGACCCTCACCTTCGAGTTCCCCGTCTGGGGAGCGGTGCTCGTGGGCGTCGGTGCCTCGATCGTGTTCGCCCTGATATTGGGTGTTCCCACGCTGAGGTTGCGGGCGGACTATCTCTCGATCGTCACGATCGCGGCCGCCGAGATCCTGCGGCTCATCTTCACCACGAACACGTTCGACGCCGTGACCGGCTCGGCCAACGGCCTCAGCGGCTACAAGGGCTCGTACGGTGACCCGGTGACCCGCGAGGGCGCGTGGGGCTTCGCGGGCCTCAACCCCTTCCCCGAAGGTACTTACGGGTTTGGCCCGTGGGTCATGAACGAGTACGACTTCTTCCTCACGATCGTGGCGTGGGTGGTTGTTATCCTCGCCGCCCTGCTCACGTGGCAGCTGATGCGCAGCCCGTGGGGCCGTGTGATCAAGGGAATCCGTGAGGACGAGGATGCCGTGCGCGCCCTCGGAAAGAACGTCTACTTCTACAAGATGCAGTCGCTCATCCTCGGTGGCGTGTTTGGAACCCTCGCCGGAATGATCTTTATCCTTCCTCGCGCGGTCGTGCCCTCGAACTACGTGACGACCCTCACGTTCTTCATTTACACGATCCTGCTGCTGGGTGGCGCCGCCACCATCCTCGGACCGGTGATCGGCTCGATCATCTTCTGGGTGCTGCTGTCGATCGTCTCGGGCTTCATCGCCCGTGCCGAGGCCGCCGGATGGCTGCCGTTCCTCACGAGCGTGCAGGCCGGTCAGCTGCGGTTCATCATCGTGGGAATCGTGTTGATGCTGTTGGTCATATACAGACCCCAGGGCATCTTCGGGAACAAGAAGGAGCTGGCCTTTGTCAAGTAACACCACCCCCAGCCGCGGTGCTCCCGTCAAGAGCACCAACCTCCACGTGGGCGAGATCGTCCCGGGAGTTGCCAAGGTCGACCCGATCATCGTCGCCGACCACGTCACCCGCACGTTTGGTGGCCTCACGGCCGTCAACGTCGACCACCTCGAGATTCCGCGGAACGCCATCACGGCGCTCATCGGGCCCAACGGTGCCGGCAAGACGACCCTGTTTAACCTGCTGACGGGGTTCGACAAGCCGGACACGGGAACGTGGACCTTCGCGGGAACCTCGCTTGCCGGCATCCCGTCGTTTAAGGTCGCCCGCCTCGGCCAGGTTCGTACCTTCCAGCTCACCAAGGCGCTCGGGCTGCTGTCGGTCCTGGACAACATGAAGCTCGGCGCCAAGGGCCAAAAGGGCGAGAACATGTTCCGCGCCCTGCTGCCTTTCATCTGGCGCAAGCAGGAGGAGGAGATCGAGGCCAAGGCCATGGAACTCCTCGGTCGCTTTAAGCTCGACGCCAAGTCCGAGGACTACGCGGCCAGCCTCTCCGGCGGCCAGCGCAAGCTCCTCGAGATGGCACGCGCGCTGATGAGCGATCCGACGCTCGTGATGCTCGATGAGCCGATGGCTGGCGTCAACCCCGCGCTGACCCAGTCGCTGCTCGACCACATCCTCGATCTCAAGACCCAGGGCATGACCGTGCTCTTCGTCGAGCACGACATGCACATGGTGCGGCACATCGCCGACTGGGTCGTGGTGATGGCCGAGGGTCGTGTGGTTGCCGAGGGTCCGCCCACGGACGTGATGAAGAACCAAGCCGTGATCGATGCCTACCTGGGCAGCCACCACGACCAGGATCTGGGCGAACCGGACACTCACCACGTCGAGGACATGAAGGAGTTGCTCCATGACGAAGACTGAGGCTGCTGGCGCGGCCGCCACAACCACCGTCGAGCCTGTTGTCCAGGTCTCGAATGTCGTCGCGGGCTACCTGCCGGGCGTCAACATCCTCAACGGATGCTCGCTCACGGCCAATGACGGAGAGCTCATCGGCATCATCGGCCCGAATGGTGCCGGCAAGTCGACCCTGCTCAAGGCGATCTTTGGTCTCGTGAAGGTGCGCGAGGGCGGGATCACCCTGCGCGGCGAGGACATCACGGGCCTCAAGGCCAACCAGCTCGTCTCCAAGGGTGTCGGGTTCGTGCCGCAGACCAACAACGTCTTCCCGACGCTCACGATTCGCGAGAATCTCGAGATGGGGCTCTTCCAGCGCCCCAGGGAGATCGACGAGCGCCTCGCCTTTGTTATCGACATCTTCCCGGAGCTCGGCAAGCGTCTTCCCCAGCGAGCGGGATCGTTGTCGGGTGGTGAGCGCCAGATGGTGGCGATGAGCCGCGCGCTCATGATGGGCCCACACGTGCTTCTGCTCGATGAGCCGTCGGCGGGTCTGTCGCCCGTGCGCCAGGACGAGGCGTTCCTTCGGGTGAAGGAGATCAACAAGGCCGGTGTGACCACGATCATGGTCGAGCAGAACGCCAAGCGCTGCCTGCAGATCTGTGATCGGGGCTACGTGCTCGACCAGGGCAAGGACGCCTACACGGGAACGGGCCGTGAGCTCCTCAACGACCCCAAGGTCATCGGCCTGTACCTCGGAACGCTCGGCGACGAGTAACCCGCTTAGACAGCCACACAGGGCCCCGGACGCACCTCGCGTCCGGGGCCCTGTCGTTGCACACCTCTCGCGGGAGTGCGGAACGAGGAAGGGCCCCGGCATCAACCGGGGCCCTTCTCTGCGTCAGCTAGGAACTAGTTGATGCGGGTGTAAGTGTTGTCCGATCCGTACTCGAAGACACCAATGGTGGCCTCGGTCGGGTCGCCGTTCTCGTCGAACGTGATCGGGCCGGAGTAGCCGTCGTAGTCAACGACTCCACCGTCGAGGATGATCTGAGCGGCCGACGCGAAGTCGGTCGCCTTCTCACCGTCACCCGAACCACCGGAAACCTCCTGCAGCTTGGCAGCGATGTCCGCGCCATCCGTCGAGTTCGCCGCGAGAGCAGCAAGCGCGATCAGAACAACGGCGTCGTAGGACTCGGCCGCGTAGCTGAAGTCGGTCAGGTCGGGGTCGATCGCGAGCAGGCGGTCGGTGAAGTCACCGAGGGTCGCCGTGTCGAGGCCGGGGAGCGTTCCCTTGGCACCCGTGATGAGGTCGGCAGCGAAGTCCGCGGAGTAGTCGGCGAGGTTGCCGTCCACGAAGTAGAGCTGCGAGCCCGGGTAGCCGGCGCCCACGAGGGCGGGAACGATGCTCTTGGCCTGGTCGAAGGTGATCAGCGCGATCGCGTCGGGGTTAGCCGCCGTGACCTCGGAGATCTGCGCGGCGAAGTTCGCCTCGCCCTCGTTGAACAGGCTCTCGGCGACAACCTCGCCACCAGCAGCTTCGAAGGTCGCCTTGAGAGCGCCCGCGAGGCCGGTGCCGTACGCGTCGTTGAGAACGATCATGCCGAGGGTGGCTGCGCCGTCCTCAGCGATCGTGTTTCCGAGCACCTCGCCCTGGAGCAGGTCGGAGGGAGCGGTACGCCAGTAGAGGCCGTCATCCGCGTAGGTGGTGAAGTCGGGCGACGTGTTCGCCGGCGAGAACTGGATAACACCAGCGCCAACGATCTGGTCGATGACCGTCTTCGACACACCCGACGACGCCGCACCAATGATGGCGGACACGTCGAGCGAGAGCAAGTCGGTGACCGAAACCGTGGCGGTGTCGGTCGTGGTGTCACCGGAGTCGCGGTACTCGACCTCGACGGTGATGCCCAGGTCAGCGGCGTTGATCTCCTCAACAGCGAGAGCGACACCGGCCTCCTCGGGCGGGCCGAGGAATGCGAGCGAACCACTCTGCGGGAGGATGGTACCGATCTTGAGAGTGAGGTCCTCACGCTCGACGGGCGGCTCGGTCTCGGCGGTCGGCGCGCATCCACTGAGGACGAGGGCGCTCGCACCCACGATGGCAATGCCACCGAGGATCGACTTGAGAGACTTCGAGCGCGAGGCGGTTGCCTTCACGAATACGCTCATGTTGCTCCTTGCTTGAATGTGATGAGTGGCACGGCAAAGCAGTGCTGTCCTGACACGGTATTCGGCTGCGGCGTCTTTCACAATACGAGCGTGTTACAGCCCTGTAACGCAGTCAGATCGTTACGTTCCGTTACTTGCAAGCGCTTGGCTCGACGGTTTCCGAAGAAACATGTCGATTGTGAGGATGGCGAGGGCGAGCCAGACGATGCCAAATCCGACCCAGCGTTCGGGCGGCATCGCCTCATGGAGGAGCACCACGCCGATCGTGAACTGCATGATCGGGGCCACGTACTGCACCAGCCCCAGGTAGACCAGCGGCAGGCGGCGGGCCGCGGCCGCGAACAACAAGAGGGGAATCGCGGTGATTGCTCCCACGCTCAGCATGACCGCCGTGTGCAGCGGTTCCTGGGTGCCGATCGTGAGCCCCGAGGTGAACCCCACGACCACCAGCGCGACTGCCGCGAGGGGGCTGAGGACGAGCGTTTCCATGGTCAGGCCACCAATGGCATCCGCCTGGGGGCCCACCTTCTTTTTCACGAAGCCGTAGAGGCCAAAGCTGAAGGCGAGCGACAGTGCGATCCACGGGAACGACCCGTAGCCGATCGCGAGGACTAGGACGGCTATCGCGGAGATCCCCACCGCGAGCCACTGCAGCGGGCGGAGACGCTCACGCAACACGATTACGCCGAGGAGCACGGTGACGATCGGGTTGGTGAAGTAGCCCAGGGCCGCCTCGACCACGTGGCCGGTCACCGTGGCGAAGATAAAGACCGACCAGTTCACGAGGATAAACGCAGCCGCGAGGCTCAGCCAGCCGACGGCGGCGCGGTCACGCGCGATCCCAAAAAATCTCGGCCATCCTCGGGTGACTGTCAGAAGAAGGGCACAAAAGACGAGCGAGAAGACGATTCGCCACGAGACGATCTCCACGGCGCTCGATGGCACCAGAAGAAGAAAGGCCAGCGGGAGGATTCCCCACAGAACGTACGCGGCGATGGCGTAGGCGAGTCCGGCCCCACTAATACGGTCGGGTGCGGGGGCGTTGGTGCTCACCTCGACAGCCTAGGTCCCCGCAGAACAGCAGAGGGCCCGGGGAGGTGTTCCCCGGGCCCTCTGGCAGTAACTTGTCGAAAGTTAGCGGACGACGACCGCAAGCACGTCGCGAGCCGACAGCACGAGGAGGTCCTCGCCGCCGTACTTGACCTCGGTGCCGCCGTACTTCGAGTAGATGACCTTGTCGCCCACGGCGATGTCGAGCGGAACGCGGTTGCCGTTGTCGTCGATACGGCCGGGGCCTACCGCCACGACCTCGCCCTCCTGGGGCTTCTCCTTGGCAGTGTCAGGAATGACCAGGCCGGACGCAGTGGTCTGCTCGGCCTCGACCTGCTTGATGACAATGCGATCTTCGAGCGGCTTGATGGACACCGACACGGTTGACCTCTTTCTACAAAACTCTGGTTGGCACACTCCCTGTGAGAGTGCCAGAACTACTATAGGGGGTCATTGGCACTCGATCAACGTGAGTGCCAGCATCCCGACAGATCCTTGCGGCTGCCTCGGGTACGGTCGGTACATGGACGCTGCGGAGCTTCGTGAGGTGCTGTCGCTCGAGGGGCTCCGGCTGCTCGACGAATTACCCGCGTGGGAGAGCAGCGCGGACGTCGTGCGCACCGTCTCCGAGTTGCGGCGCGCCGGGCATCCGCCGGGCCTTGTCGCCGCGGTGCTGAGCCAGTCCCGGCTGCGGGCGCGCGCGGCAACCAAGTTTGGGCCGTTTGCCCACCGGATGCTGTTCACCGAAGCCGGCCTCGAGCAGGCGACCCGGCTCAACGTCGCGGCACTCCACGCGGGACGCTTCCAGAATGCCGGGCTCGGCTGGATCGCGGACCTCGGCTGTGGGATCGGGGCGGATGCGCTGGCCCTCGCCGCGCTCGACCTCGAGGTCACCGCGGTCGAGCGCGACGAGGTGACGGCAGCAATCGCCGCCTACAACCTGGCGCCCTGGTCCAACGCGCGCGTGGAGCACGGGGACGCGGAGTCTGCCGATCTCGCCGGCATCGACGGCATCTACCTCGACCCCGCGCGCCGCGACGGTGCCAAGCGCCTCGTCGACCCCGCGGACTGGTCCCCCTCCCTCGACTTCGCGTTTGAGCTGGGGCAGCGCTACCCCACGGGCGTGAAGCTGGGGCCGGGAATCGACCGTGACCTCATCCCTGCGGAGGCCGAGGCGCAGTGGATCTCCGTCGACCGCGAGGTCGTAGAGCTGGGAGTGTGGTTCGGCGCGGTCGCGCGGGACGGCATCCGCCGGGCAGCGCTGGTCATTGGACCCCACGGCGCGTCAGAGCTGACCGCCGGGGGCGACAGCGAGGATGCCCCGGCCGGCGACCTCGGCGAGTTCGTGTACGAGCCGGATGGCGCGGTCATCCGTGCACGACTGATCGGCGACCTCGCCCGCACTCTCGGCGGGCGGATGCTCGACCCCTCGATCGCGTACATCACCACCGACACCGCGACCCCCACCGACTTCGCCGTCGGTTTCCGGGTCATCGAGGACTTCCCCCTCGACAAGCGCACGCTCAAGCGGGAACTCGCGGCGCGCGACATCGGCACGCTGGAGATCAAAAAGCGTGGGGTCGACGTGGACCCGGCCACGTTCCGCGGCACGCTGGGCCTCAAGGGCGACGCGCACGCGACGCTGATCCTGACCAGGATCGGGACCAAACGCCGCGCACTGCTCGCGGAGCGCCTCTAGTAGGAGTACGCGCTGCCTGCGATGAAGATCGGAATCAGGAACACGGCGATCAGGATGATCAGCCACAGCACCGAGAACCCAATTCCGACGTAGCCGGTGATGATGCCGGTCAGCCACATCGGCTTCGCCCACGGCTGGCGCCGCTGAGCCAGGTGACCCGTGATGACCGCGGCGAGCGCGATCAGGAATCCCCAGCCGAAAAACGAGAACAGCAGGCCCACGAGGCCCAGAACCATCGAGGTTATCGAGAGACCCTGGGCGGGGCCCGCCGGCTGTGGCACGTAGGCGGGCTGGCCGTAGGCCGTGGGAGAACCGTAAGCAGGTGGGACGGTGGCACCGGACGTGGGTGCGCCGTACGGGGTGGCGGCCGGTGCTGCCGGCGTGGCCGGGGCGCTCAGTGCCGCCGGAGCGACTGGTGCGGCGGGTGCCGCTGCCGGGCTGGGCTCGACGGGCGTGACCGCCGAGGTCGCCGCAACGTCGGCGGGAGGCAGCGGGACCGGAGGAATCGTGTCGTCGTTGGAGTCAGCCATGGCTCGACCCTACAACGACAGCGGGGCCGCACCGAATGGTGCGGCCCCGCTGAGGTACAACGTCTAGTACGTGGTGATCGTGGTCGACGCGATGATCAGCGGCAGGAACGCCAGGAAGAAGATGATCGTCGCGAGGATCTCCAGGTAGCCGAGGATGAGCCCGATGATCGCGAGCACGTTGCCCTGCTCACCGGTCTTCTTGATCTGGCTGAGGGAGATGTGTCCGGTGATCACCGCGACGAGGCCCAGGCCGATGATGGCCGAGACGAGCGAGACGATCGAGAGGACATTCCACTTGGCTACGGGTGCGGCGGCCGGGACGGGCGCGGGTGCGGATTCGGTCATTACGGACTCCTTCTAAGCTGACTGTTGCCTGAGAACGGCGGTGCCCATAGTGACAGCACCCCCACCTACTGTCAACCGGTATTGCGGTGTGTTGAGGGTGAATTACGCCTGAATGGTGGTGACGGGAAGCGTCGAATCCGCTCCAAACTCCACACCCGACGGCGCACGGCCGGCCATCACCAGCTGGGCACCGAGCGCCGCGATCATCGCCCCGTTGTCCGTGCACAGGGCGAGCGGCGGGATGCGCAGCTGAACCCCCGCGGCCGCGCAGCGCTCGGCGGCGAGCGCACGCACTCGCGCATTGGCCACGACACCTCCTCCGAGGAGCAGGCGCGGAACCCCCAGGTCAGCGCAGGCCGCGATGGCCTTCGTGATCAGGACATCGGCGACGGCCTCACGGAAGCTCGCGGCGACATCTGCGAGGGGCACCTCGCGGCCGGCGTCCCGCTCGCGCTCCACCCACCGCGCGACGGCGGTCTTGAGCCCCGAGAAAGAGAAGTCGTAGCGGTGCTTTTCCATGTCCTTGGGCAAGCTGAGCCCCCGCGGAAAACGGATCGCGGCCGGGTCCCCACCCTCCGCGGCGCGGTCGATCTGGGGACCACCCGGGTACGGCAGGCCCAGAAGTCGCGCGACCTTGTCGAAGGCCTCCCCCGCGGCGTCATCGATCGTCTCGCCGAGGAGCTCAACGTCGTCCACCAGGTCACGCACAAGCAGGAGGGATGTGTGTCCGCCGGAGACGAGGAGCGCAATCGTGGGGTACTCGAGCCGGTCGTCGGTGAGGATGTCCGCCCCCACGTGACCGACCAGATGGTTCACCGCGTAAAGCGGACGGTCGAGCGCGAGCGCGAGGGCTTTCGCCGCACCAACCCCCACCATCAGCGCTCCGGCGAGCCCCGGTCCACTCGTGACGGCGACCGCATCCACCTCGTCGAGGGTGATGCCCGCCTCGTCGAGTGCCTTCTGCAGCGTGGGGGTGAGCGCCTCGAGGTGGGCGCGTGCAGCGACCTCGGGAACCACTCCGCCGTAGCGCGCATGCTCGTCCATCGACGAAGCGATCACGTTGGCGAGGAGTGTCGTGCCCCGCACGATGCCCACGCCCGTCTCGTCGCAGCTCGTCTCGATTCCGAGGACCACGGGTTCACTCATGCGACCGTCACCCCCGGGTCAACGATGGCCAGGCGCATCACAATCGCGTCGACATCGTCCGGCTTGTAGTAGCGCGGACGAACCGCGATCGCCTCGAACCCCAGCGACTCGTACAGGGCTTGGGCGCCCGGGTTGTCGGCGCGCACCTCGAGAAAAACCTCGTGTGCGCCACGCTGGCGTGCCTCACCAATAAGTGTCTGCATCAGCACCCGACCGAGCCCCTGCCTGCGTGCGGTCTCGGCAACGGCAATCGTCTGGATGTCCGCCTGAGGCTCCCCATGAGGCGCGCGCAGCCCCGCATACGCCTCCACTCGCGAGGGCTCCCCCACGGGAAATGCCACGAGGTAGTAACCGTGCCGGTCGCCCAACTCGGCCGCCATGCTCTCCTGGGACCACGCGTCGGAGGCAAACACGGTGCGCTCGATCGCCATGATCGAGTCCAGGTCGCCCGGTGTTGCGCGCCGCAACTGCCACGTCATGAGGTCACCCGCTTCGGTCCGGCCGACAGGGTGACGTCGGGCGAACGGAGGTAGAGCGGCTCGTCGGCCGCGAACGGGCGACCAGCGACGTACAGGGTCTCGGCGAGCATCCCGAGTGCACCCGCCGACACCTCGCTGGCCTCGATCAGACGATGGCCCGCGGGCACCTCTAGTGCGTCCGCCTTGGCGAGTGCGGGGCCCGCGGTGCGGACGGGGAGTCCGTGCTCGTCGGCACCCGAGTACACCGAGTAGAACAGCTCCTTGCGCCGGGCATCCGTCACCACAACTATCGGCTCGGTGTGACCAAAGGCGATCGCGTCGTGGCTTGCGACCGGCACCACAATACGGTGCGCGCCAAACGCGAACGCTCGTGCCGCGGCGATTCCCACCCGCAGGCCCGTGAACGGCCCCGGGCCCATTCCCGCGACGACACCAGATAACGCGGTTACAGCGGCACCAGACTCCTCGAGGCACGCGCGGATAAGGGTGCCCACCACCTCGGCGTGGGCTCGGGTGTCCGCGCTCGAGTGCTCGGACAGGATGCCCCGCTCGCGGTCGACCACGGCAACCGAGGTGCCAGCGGAGGTGTCAATGGCCAACAGCATCCCAGCTCACCCCCTCCCAGCGAGGGCCGATGCCCGCGAGGGTGACCTGGCGAGGTTCTACCTCGGCGTCGGCGTCGCCGCCGTGGGGTCGCTCGATGTCGATGCGCAGCCACGAGTCGGTGATGCCGTCGAGCAACCCGTCACCCCACTCGACCACCACGATTGACCCCTCGAAGTCGATGTCGAGGTCGTCGAGCTCGACGGCGCTGGCCAGCCGATAGGCATCAACGTGAACGAGAGGCGGCAGCATCTCGGCAGTGTCGGCGCGCGGATGAGTGCGCGCGAGCACAAACGTGGGGCTCGTGACCGCTCCGCGCACGCCCAAGGCCTCGCCGAGTCCGCGCGTGAGAGTGGTCTTGCCAGCACCCAGCTCGCCATTCAGCATCACGAGGTCGCCCGCGCGCAGCTCGGCGGCAATGAGGGCACCCAGCCGTTCCATGTCCTCGGGGGTCGCGACGATCACACGTACTCCCGGCGCACTCGTGGGCCGATCCGGGTGACGATCTCATAGTCGATGGTGCCGGCGGCATCCGCCCAGTCCCGCGCGGGTGGCGCGCCCGAGGCCGGGTCTCCGAAGAGCACGGCGCGGTCGCCCACGGCGACCGGGGCATCCCCCACGTCGAGGACAATCTGGTCCATGGCGACACGGCCCGCGACCCGGTAGGTCACGCCATTAATCCACACGGGACCCCGACCGGAGGCGCTGCGCGGAACACCGTCCGCGTAGCCCAGGGGCACCAGAGCGAGGGTCGACTCGCCGGTCGTGCGATGGTCGAAGCCGTACGAGACGCCGTGATCGGCGGCTACCCGCTTGACCGACGCGACCGTGGCCGAGAGGGTCATCGCGGGGACAAGGCCCAGCTGCTGGGGAGTCCGTTCGTCGAGCGGCGAAATCCCGTAGATGCCAATGCCGAGTCGAACCATGCCAAACCGGGCCTCGGGCACCTCCACCGCGCCCGCGGTCGCCGCCAGATGCACCAGCTCGAGGTCGAGACCCGCGGACGAGGCACCGGCGACGGCCTCCACAAAACGCTCGACCTGCGCCAGATCCTCGGTTCGACCCGCGTTCGCGAGATGGCTCCAGAGCCCTCGCACCCGGATGCGCCCGGCACGCTCGTGAGCGGCGGCCGCGTCAAACAGCGCGGCCCACTCGGATTCGTGTGATCCGTTGCGGCCGAGCCCGGTGTCGACCTTCAGTTGCACGGTGGCGCCGGGCGCGCTTGCCACCACGGCCTCGAGCTGCTGCAGCGAGCTGACACCCAGGTCAAGCCCCGCGGCCCCGGCCGACACAAAGTCCGCATCCGTCTCGTGCAACCACGCCAGGACGGGCGCGACAATGCCGGATGCCCGGAGCTCAAGCCCCTCGTCGATCGTCGCGACGCCGAGCCACGCGGCCCCGCCTTCGAGCGCAGCCCGAGCGGACGGCACAGCACCGTGCCCGTACCCGTTTGCCTTGACGATTGCCATGGCGGGCAGGCCTCCGGCGAGGTCCCGCAGTGTCTCAACATTGTGCGAGATGGCGGCGAGATTGATGCTCGCGAGCCGGCTCATGACTCGGCCACCACGTAGGCGATCGCGATCCCTGCGTCGTGACTCATCGAGAGGTGGATCGAGGTGATGCCTCGGGCCTCGGCGATCGCGCGGGTTGATTCCTGAAGCTCGAACCCCGGGTTGCCGAGCGGGTCGTTCACCACACGCATGTCGTGCCACACCACTCCCGTGGAGTCGCCGAGCGCCTTGATGAGCGCCTCCTTGGCGGCGAACCGACCGGCCAACGAGCGCAGCGGCATGGGCTGCCCGTCCTTGACCTGTTCGCTCGGGGCGAACAGCCGGTCCACGAGGGTGGGCGTGCGGATGAGCGCCCGCTCGAAGCGGGCGAGATCGACAACGTCGACTCCGATGCCCACGATCATCGCTACTCCACGGTGACGGACTTGGCGAGGTTACGCGGCTGGTCCACGTCCAGACCCTTGGCGGCCGCGAGCTCCATACCAAAGATGTGCAGGGGCACGACGGCGAGCAGGGGCTCGAAGAGGCTGCCGGCGAGCGGAATCGGAATGACCTCGTCCGCGAAGGGAAGCACCGCGGCATCCCCCTTCTCGGCGATCGCGATCACGCGGGCGCCCCTCGCCCGGATCTCCTGGATGTTGGAGACGACCTTGGGATGCAGCGACGACGGGTCGCGCGGGCTCGGCACGATCACAAACACCACCTGGCCGGGCTCGATGAGCGCGATGGGGCCGTGCTTGAGCTCACCCGCGGCGAAGCCCTCAGCGTGGATGTAGGCGAGCTCCTTGAGCTTGAGGGCACCCTCAAGCGCAACGGGGTACCCCACGTGACGGCCCAGGAACAACACCGACTGGGTGTCGGTCATCCAGTGAGCAAGCTGCCCAATCTGGCCCTGGGCGACGGAGATCACCTCGGAGATCTTGTCGGGCACGGCCTGCAACTCGACGACCGCGTTGCGGTGGGCGTCGTCGGTGATGGTGCCGCGCACTGCGGCGAGGTGAAGACCAATGAGATAGAGCGCGGTCACCTGTGCCACGAATGCCTTGGTCGAGGCGACGGCGACCTCGGGGCCAGCGTGGGTGTACACGACGGCGTGTGACTCGCGGGGAATCGTGGCGCCCTGCGTGTTGCAGACGGACAACACGTGGGCTCCGGACGCCATGGCGTACTTGACCGCCATAAGCGTGTCCATGGTCTCACCCGACTGGCTGATCGAGATCACCAGCGTGCGGTCGGTGAGAATCGGGTCGCGGTAGCGGAACTCGTGCGAGAGCTCGACATCCACAGGGATCCGCGCCCACTGCTCGATGGCGTACTTGCCGAGCATTCCGGCGTATGCGGCCGTACCACAGGCGATGATGACAATACGGTCGAGGTCGGCGAGCGCCGCATCCCCGATCGGGTCGAGCTCGCCCAGGCGCACCAGACCGTCGTGGGTGCGACCGAGGATGGTGTTGCCCACCGCCTCGGGCTCCTCGCTGATCTCCTTGGCCATAAAGCTCGACCAGCCACCTTTTTCGCTCGCGGAGGCATCCCACGCGATCTCGAACTCGTCGGTCTCGACGGGGTCTCCGGCAAAGTCGGTGACCACGACCGAATCCGGGCGAATAGTGACGATCTGGTCCTGACCAATGGCCACCGCGCGGCGCGTGAACTCGACGAACGCCGCGACATCCGAGCCTAGGAAGTTCTCGCCCTCACCAAGCCCAATAACCAGGGGCGAGTTGCGGCGAGCGCCGACCACGACGCCGGGCTGGTCCTCGTGCATCACCAGAAGTGTGAATGCACCCTCGAGACGTGCGACCACGGCGCGCAGCGACTCGGTGAGATCGCCCGACTTGATGTATTCGCGCCCCACCAGGAGCGCCGCCACCTCGGTGTCGGTCTCACTCGTGAACTCGGCGCCGTCATCGAGCAGCTCCTGCTTGAGCGCGGAGAAGTTCTCGATGATGCCGTTGTGGATGAGGGCAAGCTTGCCGTCCTCCGACAGATGCGGATGCGCGTTGCGGTCGGTCGGCCCCCCGTGGGTCGCCCAGCGCGTGTGCCCGATGCCGGTCGCCCCGTTGCCGAGTGGGCGATCGGTCAGATCATCCACCAGAACCTGCAGTTTGCCCGCGCGCTTGCGTGTGCCCAGGGAGCCGTTCTCATCGATGACGGCGACCCCCGCGGAGTCGTACCCCCGGTACTCCAGTCGCTTGAGGCCCCCAAGGAGCACCTCGAGACTCTTGTTGTCACCGACGTAGCCCACGATTCCACACATGGGCTCGATTGTAGTTCGCCAGACTGGGCACATTCGCGCCGCTAGGCTTTACGGGATGCCTGAGCCCTCAGCCCCGAACGGCCACGTGTCCCCGTTTATCGAACTCGATCGGGGCGACTGGGCCGCTCTGGCGCCGCGCATGACGGCCCCCTTGACCCAGACCGAGATTGTCGAACTGCGTGGACTGGGTGACGAGCTTGACCTCGTGGAGGTCGAGGAGGTCTACCTGCCACTTTCCCGGCTGCTGAGTCTTCACGCCGAGGGCGCACAAAAGCTGCACGAGGTGACCAACACCTTTTTGGGTACCCGCGTTCAGCGCACCCCGTTTGTGATTGGGCTCGCGGGGTCGGTTGCCGTCGGCAAGTCCACGGTGGCGAGATTGCTGCGGGAACTCCTCACACGCTGGGAGGGCACCCCCCGGGTGGAGCTCATCACCACCGACGGATTCCTCTACCCCAACGCCGAGCTCGAGCGTCGAGGGCTGATGGAACGCAAGGGGTTCCCGGAGTCCTACGACCGACGTGCGCTGCTGAAGTTTGTGAGTCGGGTCAAGGCGGGTGAAACGGAGGTGCGGGCGCCCTTCTACTCGCACCTCGCCTACGACATCGTGCCCGACGCGGAGATCACGGTGCACTCCCCCGACGTGCTCATCGTCGAGGGCCTCAACGTGCTCCAGCCGGCCGCCCCCGGGCGCCGGCTCGCCGTGAGCGACCTCTTCGATTTCACCATCTACGTCGACGCGCGCACGAGCGACATCGCCCGATGGTACGAGGAGCGTTTCCTCTCCCTGCAGCGTGGCGCGTTCACGAACCCGAAGTCGTTTTTCCACCGGTTCGCGTCTCTCACCGAGGAGGAGGCGCGCGCCCGGGCATCCTCGATCTGGAAGGCGATCAACGAGCCGAACCTGGTGCAGAACATCCTGCCGACCAGGCCCCGCGCGTCTCTCGTGTTGCGCAAGGGCCCCAACCACGCCGTGCACAGCGTGCTGCTGCGCAAGACCTGATTCCACACCCGCCGAGTTGCGAGTTCCGCACCCTCGCGCGGCGAAAATTGGCACGGGAAGGTGCGGAACTCGCAACTCGCGGGGTTGCTAGAGGGCGAGTCGCTCGCGCACGACCTCGGCGAGGGATGCCGCGACCTCGTCGGCCACGGACTGCTCGGCCGCCTCGACCATCACGCGCACCATCGGCTCCGTGCCGCTCGGGCGCAACAGAACCCGCCCGGTGTCGCCCAGCTGGGCCTCGGCCCCCGCAACCGCCTCGGCGATGACGGCATCGTCCGCGAGCGCACGGTGATCAACACCACGCACGTTCACGAGAACCTGCGGGTAGACGGTCATCACTGACGCAAGCCCGGCGAGGGTCTTGCCCGTCCGGGCCACCTCGGCCGCGAGGTGCAGACCGGTGAGAATACCGTCGCCTGTGGTGGCGAACTTCGTCATGATGACGTGGCCGGACTGCTCGCCACCGAGCGACAGTCCGTGCTCGGCGAGAGCCTCGAGCACGTAGCGGTCACCCACGGCGGTCTCGAGCATCCGGATGTTGTGGTCGGCCATCGCGCGCCGCAGACCCAGGTTGCTCATCACCGTCGCGACGAGCGTGCGATCCTTGAGGGCGCCACGCTCGGCCATCGACAGGGCAAGAATCGCCATGATCTGGTCGCCGTCGATGACGTTGCCGTCCGCGTCGACCGCGAGGCACCGGTCGGCGTCCCCGTCGTGGGCGATGCCCAGGTCCGCGCCGTGGGCGACCACCGCGGCCTGGAGGGGGCCAAGATACGTGGAGCCGACCCCCTCGTTGATGTTGAGGCCATCGGGGTCCGCGCCGATCACGGTGACACGAGCTCCGGCATCCGTGAACACCTGGGGGGAGACCCCGGCCGCGGCGCCGTTCGCGCAGTCCAGTACGACGTGGAGGCCGTCGAGTCGGTTCGGCAGCGTCGACAGGAGGTGGACGATGTAGCGGTCCTCGGCATCGGCAAACCGACGGATGCGTCCGACGTCTGCCCCGGTCGGCGCGAGCTTGGGTGCCGCGAGCGCCGCCTCGATGCGATCCTCGACCTCGTCGGGGAGCTTGGTGCCACCGGTGGCAAAAAACTTGATGCCGTTGTCAGGGGCGGCGTTGTGCGACGCGGAGATCATGACACCCAGGTCGGCCTTGAAGTCACCGACCAGGAAGGCGGCGGCCGGCGTGGGAATCACCCCGGCGTCATAAACGTCGACACCCGAACTCGCGAGCCCGGACGCGACCGCGGCCGCGAGGAACTCCCCAGAGATCCGGGGGTCCCGCGCGATGACCGCGACGGGCCGACGGCCCGAGGCGCGCCGTCCGTCGGCGACGCGCCCCTTGCCCAGCACGACGGCCGCGGCCTGAGCGAGTCCGAGCGCAAGCTCGACCGTCAGGTCGCTGTTCGCGAGCCCGCGAACGCCGTCGGTACCAAAAAGACGAGGCATCGTCGCCCGAGAAGCGAGATTAACGCTTCGAGAACTGCGACGCCTTGCGGGCCTTCTTCAGACCGGCCTTCTTGCGCTCGATGACGCGCGCGTCACGAGTGAGGAAGCCCGCCTTCTTGAGGGTGGCGCGGTTGTTCTCGCGGTCGATCTCGTTGAGTGCACGGGCGATCGCGAGGCGCAGCGCACCGGCCTGGCCCGAGGGGCCACCACCGGTGATACGTGCGGTCACGTCGTACGAGCCCAGGAGGTCGAGCACCTTGAACGGGTCATTGATGAGCTGCTGGTGCAGCTTGTTGGGGAAGTACTCTGCAAGCTCGCGCCCGTTGACGGTTGCGGTTCCTGCGCCGGGGACGATGCGCACGCGGGCGATCGCCTCCTTGCGGCGACCGACTGCGGCGCCGGAGACGTTGAGCACGGGGCGCGGGGCCTTGGGGGCCTCGGCCGCGGGGGTCTCAGTCGTGAAGCTTTCGACGACGGTCTCGTCGAGGGAATCCTGAATGCTGGCCACTGTGATAAGTCCTTATTCTTCGCTTGCGCAGCCGCTACTGGGCGACCTGGGTGAGGGTGTACGGCTTCGGCTGCTGCGCAGCGTGAGGGTGCTCGGCACCCGCGTAGACCTTGAGCTTCGTGAGCTGGGCACGGCCGATCGAGTTCTTCGGGAGCATGCCACGGATGGCCTTCTCGACCGCGCGGGTCGGGTGCTTCTCGAGGAGCTCGGTGTAGCTCGTGGCGGTCAGGCCGCCCGGGTAACCCGAGTGACGGTACGCCTTCTTCTGCGCGAGCTTGGAGCCGGTGAGGGCCACCTTCTCCGCGTTGATGATGATGACGAAGTCGCCCATGTCCATGTGGGGAGCGAACGTCGGCTTGTGCTTGCCGCGCAGGAGCACGGCAGCGTGGCTGGCGAGACGACCGAGAACGATGTCGGTCGCGTCAATGATGACCCACTCCCGCTGGACGTCTTCGGGCTTGGGTGAATAGGTGCGCGTCACAGTAGTGCTGCTTTCCGTTGATCGAGTGAGGTGTTCGTGAATCCCGCTCCGGTGGGGCATTCCCGCTCGATGAGGAGGAATACGCCCGGTGGAGGGCTCATGATCGGGTGGCCACGTCGAGGACGCGGACACCAAGGCTCAAGCTTAGGTTAATCGGGATGCCCGGTCAAACTTCCGTGTCCCGGCGCGCTCGCGTCTGCTCGGCCCGCGCACGCAACTCCTCGTTCGGTGGGTACCCCACCTCCACAAGAGTGAGGCCCGCGGCGGGCATCACTTTGAACTCGCTGGTGCGCTGGGCTTCCTCACGGATGCCCACCAGCCGGTCACCGGGCAGCTTGCCGTCCCCGACCGACACGGCAGCCCCCACGAGCGCGCGCACCATGCTGTGGCAGAACGCGTCGGCCTTGAGGTGCGCAACAAGCACACCGTCGCCGGCACGGTGCCACGAGAACTCCTGCAGCTCACGGATCGTGGTCGCCCCCTCGCGAGGGCGACAGTAGGCCGCCCAGTCGTGCAGGCCCAGGAGCTCGTGCGCGGCCGTGTTCATGAGGTCTGCGTCGAGACTGCCGGGGTACCACACCGTAAACCCACGGTGGAGGGGGTTGCGCTCGGCCGCGGCATCCGCGATCCGATACTCGTAGCGGCGCCAGACCGGCGAGAAGCGCGCGTCGAACTCCGGCGGAGCGACCGTCGCGCGGGTGACGACGACGTCGCTCGTGAGACCGGCAATGCCGTTGAGTCGGCGTGCGAGCGCGGCGGCGGGCTCCGGTGCGGGTCGGGAACCGTGGGGACGCCCCAGTCGGGCCCACTGGCGGGGCGTGAGGTCGAGGTGCGCGACCTGTCCCGTGGCGTGCACACCGGCATCCGTTCGCCCCGCGACGGTCAGTGTCGGCGGCTCGCCGTCACGATGAAAAACGGTGGCGAGGGCATCCTCGAGAACACCCTGGACGGTGCGCAAGCCAGGCTGACGTGCCCACCCGGAGAACCCACTGCCGTCATAGGCAAGGTCCAGCCGAATGCGCGTGCTCGACTCGTCCACCACGGTTGCCAAGCGTAGTCTGGGTACCCGCACCAGCCATGAGCAGTAACCCGTCACCCGTTCGCATCGCAGCGACACCGGCAGTCCCGGCGTCGCCCCGCGGCGTTCGGCTGCCCGGCCTCGATGGACTGCGTGCGCTCGCGGTCATCGGCGTGATCGGCTACCACTTCCTGCCCGGCGGTGTTGTGGGCGGCTTCGTTGGCGTCGACGTATTTTTTGTTATCAGCGGTTTTTTGATCACGGGTCTTCTGCTGCGGGAGCGCAACAATGCCGGGCGTATCGACCTGCTCGCCTTCTGGCGCCGTCGGGCGCGGCGGCTCCTCCCCGCGCTGGCCATTGTTGTCGCGACCTGCGGGGCGGTCGCCCTACTGGTGGGCGGTGACGTGCTCGTGGGGCTCGGCGCACAGGTGCTCGCCGCCGCGACCTTCAGCAGCAACTGGGTGTACATCGCCCAAGGCTCGAGCTACTTTGATCAGGCCACCCCCGACCTGTTGGGCAATCTCTGGTCACTCGCCGTCGAGGAGCAGTATTACCTCCTGTGGCCACTCCTGCTGCTCCTTGTTGTGCTGATCCCCCGGCGGTGGATGCGGGTGCTCGCCGTACTGCTGCTGGCCGCGGCATCCGCGCTCGCCATGGCACTCCTGTTCAGCCCGCCAGGGGATGCAACGCGGGTCTACTACGGCACCGACACCCATTCGTTTGGGCTCGCACTCGGAGCCGCCCTCGCGATTCTGGTCGAGTCTCGATTCCTCTCGCAGGTGCGAGCGTCGTGGATCATGGCGCTGGTCGGAGCCCTGGCGGTTGGTGGCATCGGGTGGATCGCCGCAACGATGGGTGCCGACGATCCGCTCGTCACCCGCGGTGGCCTTCTGGGGGTTGCGGTGCTCACGACCCTTGCCATCGCTGGCGCGACGACTGCGGACTCCTGGCTCGGGCGCGCGCTCGACGTCGCCCCGCTCCGCTGGGTGGGCGAGCGCTCGTATGGACTGTACCTGTGGCACTGGCCCGTGCTCGTTCTTCTGGTCACCGCACTCCCCGACGGAACCCCGGTCTGGGTCGCTCCCTCGGTTGCGCTCGTCGTGACCGTCGGGGCCGCTGCAACCTCGTACCAGTTCGTCGAGCTGCCGATCCGGCGCGGAGGCTTCCGGGGGTTCGTGGCGCTCCCGGGCCGGCTGGTGGTGGGGGCTGGCGCGTTCTCGCTCGTCGCCGCACTTACGATCACTGCGGCGACGCTCGACCCCGGCAAGGGCGAGGCCCAGCTAGCCATCGAGCACGGCGAAGCGGCCGTCGCCGCCGCGAGCGCCGACGAGGTCCGCCCGTTCACGTTCGGGCAACGGCGCCCGGCGCCCATGCCCACCGGCGATCAGATCTACGCGATCGGCGACTCGGTGATGCTCGCCGCAGCACCCTGGCTGCAGGAGCGGCTGCCCGGAATCGCGATTGACGCCGAGGTGTCCCGCTCGATGTGGACGGCCCCCGACCTCGTGCGCGCGGCGGTCGATGCCGGGGTGATGCGCCCCATCCTGCTTCTCGGACTCGCCACCAATGGCGACGTGGACCCCGCCGACCTGCAGACCGTCCTCGACATCGTGGGGCCGAACACCCTCGTGATCGTCGTCAACGGGCAGGCCCCGCGCGACTGGATTCCGATCGGCAACCAGACCCTGGCAGACTTCGCGAGGCTCGAGCGCACTGTCGAGCTCGCCAACTGGAACGCGGCAATCGCGCCACACATCTACGAACTCGCGAGCGACCAGGTGCATCCGGGCGGGCCGATCAGCGGGGGGATCTACGTCGACTCCGTGTGCGACGCGCTCCAGCGGCTCGCCGAGCTCCCGCCGCTCCTCGACTCCAACGACTACCTGGTGCTCAATCGCCCCGTCTAGAAGGCCGCGCTAGAAGACGCGGTTGTAGTTGATACTGCGGTTCGACTCCACGAAGCCCAGCCCGGTGTAGAGCCCGAGCGCCCCCGTGGGGCTGTCGGAGTCCACGTCGAGCACGGCCTTCTCCAGCCCCGCGTCCGCCATCAGCTGCAGGCTTCGGGCGAGCACGGCCGGGGCTATCCCCCGGCCACGCCACGCGCGTGTCACCCCGACCAGCTCGATGTACGCGGAACTAAAGCCCTGACCGGGCCAGTCCTCCTCGGTGACCGTCACGATCACAAAACCCACAACCTCGTCACCCGCCATCGCGATGGCGCACAACTCGGGACGGAACGTGGAGCGGCCAACAAACGAGTCCCACTGCTCCTCATTGGTGGGCTGGCTGCCCCAGTGATCGCGGAAGGCGTCATTTCGGGCCACGCGCACGCGCTCCGACAGCGAGCGATCAAACGGCACAATTGCGAGGTCAAGCGGAACCTCGGCGATCGGCTCGTCCAGGGAACGCCTGAGCTCAAGGAAGTAACGTGCCGGGGAAAACCCGAACCGCGTGATCAGCCGGTTCGCCGACTCGGCACGCTCCTCCGCGTACGCCATCAGCCAGCCCGGGAGGGTCTTGTCAGAGTCGGCGAGCCGCTGCATCCCGCGCGCCTCAAGCCAGCCCATCAGGCGGCGCCCCAGGCCTCTGCCCCGGTGTGACGGCCGGACCCCACCGATCAGGATGACACGCACGAGCGTCTCCTGTCCGGGTGGCATCAGCACAAGCCCCCACGCCACCACCTCGTCGCCGTCGAGCGCAACGACCGTGTCGCTTGGCAGGTCCACGTAACTGTGGTCGAAGTCCTCCTCGAGCTCCTCGAGGGTGGTCGTGTAGTTCGGATGATCGACCACGGCGATCTGGGCCTCGCAGGCCTGGATGCCGGCAACGTCGCCCATCGTCGCCGCCCGCCACACGTTCCCTTCGGCGTCGGCAGGGAGCTCAACGGACGTGGGGCGAGGGACTCGGGCGCTCAGGGGAAGCTCGGTCATGCCTTAAACAGTAAGACCCCGCCCTGACGGACGGGGTCTTACCTCACAACAACGAACTACTTGGTCTCCTCCGCGGAGTCCTCGGCGTCAGCGTCGGCGGTCTCGTCGGCGACGGTCTCGTTCTCGACGGACTCGGTCGACTCGGCTGCTGCCTCCTCGACCTCGGCGACGGGGGTCTCTTCCGCGACGGTCTCGACCTCGGTGGTCTCCTCTGCAGGAGCCTCCTCGGCCTTTGCCTCGGCCTTCGCCGGCTTCTCGGCCTTGGCCGCAGCAGCCTTCTTCGCGGACGGCTTCGGGTTGACGGGCTCGAGCACCAGCTCGATCTGCACCATCGACGCGTTGTCTCCCTTGCGGAAGCCAAGCTTCGTGATGCGGGTGTAGCCACCCTCACGGTGCTCGACGAGCGGCGCGATCTCGGTGAAGAGCTCGTGCACGACGTTCTTGTCACCAATCACGGCGAGCACACGACGGCGCGCGTGCAGGTCACCGCGCTTGGCGAACGTGATGAGACGCTCGGCGACGGGGCGAAGGCGCTTGGCCTTGGTCTCGGTCGTCTTGATGCTCTTGTGGGTGAACAGGGCCGCGGCCAGGTTCGCGAGCAGCAGACGCTCGTGGGCCGGTCCTCCGCCGAGGCGGGGTCCCTTGGTGGGTGTAGGCATTGTGTCGTATCTCCTGTACTAGGTACGCTGCGGCGCGAGCCTTAAGCGTTGGTCTCGTCGTCGTCGTATCCGCCGTAGAAGTGCGCCCCGTCGAATCCGGGAACGCTGTCCTTCAGCGACAGCCCCATCTCGACCAGCTTGTCCTTCACCTCGTCGACCGACTTCTGGCCGAAGTTGCGGATGTTCATGAGCTGCGTCTCCGACAGGGCGACAAGCTCACTCACGGTGTTGATGCCCTCGCGCTTGAGGCAGTTGTAGCTGCGCACGGAGAGATCGAGGTCCTCGATCGGCATGCTCAGCTCGCTCGAGAGCACGGCGTCAACCGGCGCGGGGCCGATCTCGATGCCCTCTGCAGCGTTGTTGAGCTCGCGCGCGAGACCGAACAGCTCGGTCAGCGTGCGGCCAGCGGATGCAACCGCGTCGCGCGGCGTGATCGCGGACTTGGTCTCGACATCCACGACCAGGCGGTCGAAGTCAGTGCGCTCACCGGCACGGGTGGCCTCGACGCGGTAGGTGACCTTGAGCACGGGCGAGTAGATCGAGTCGATCGGAATCTGGCCCGCCTCGCTGAACTCGCTGCGGTTCTGGGTCGCGGACACGTAGCCGCGGCCACGCTCGATGGTGAGCTCGAGCTCGAACTTCGCCTTGTCGTTGAGGGTCGCGATGACGAGCTCCGGGTTGTGGATCTCGACGCCAGCCGGAGCGGAGATGTCCGCAGCGGTGACCTCGCCCGCACCCTGCTTGCGCAGGTAGGCGGTGATCGGCTCGTCGTGCTCGCTCGAGACGACCAGGTTCTTGATGTTCAGGATGATCTCGGTGACATCCTCCTTGACACCGGGAACCGTGCTGAACTCGTGAAGCACACCATCAATACGGATGCTCGTGACAGCCGCACCGGGGATGGATGAGAGAAGGGTACGGCGGAGCGAGTTTCCGAGGGTGTAGCCGAAGCCGGGCTCAAGCGGCTCGATAACGAACCGCGAGCGGAACTCGGAGATGTTCTCCTCAGCAAGGGTGGGGCGCTGTGCGATGAGCACTGGTGATTCCTTTCGGCGAGGTGTCCGCTATTTGACACCTGGATACGACGAGTGGCTGGCCCGTCGGTCTGTTGAGTTATAAAAATGGGAATACTGGCTGGTCGAGTAGCGCGAAGCGCGTATCGAGACGAGGTTTCGATACGCGGCTTCGCCGCTACTCAACCAGCGATGCTGAAGCTAGACGCGACGGCGCTTCGGCGGGCGGCATCCGTTGTGCGCCTGCGGGGTGACGTCGTTGATCGAACCGACCTCGAGGCCAGCGGCCTGGAGCGAACGGATAGCGGTCTCGCGGCCGGAGCCCGGACCCTTCACGAACACGTCGACCTTCTTCATGCCGTGCTCCTGCGCCTGGCGCGCTGCGGACTCCGCAGCAAGCTGGGCGGCAAACGGAGTCGACTTGCGCGAGCCCTTGAAGCCGACAGCACCGGACGAGGCCCAGCTGATGACGGCCCCGCTGGGGTCGGTGATCGACACGATCGTGTTGTTGAACGTCGACTTGATGTGGGCCTGGCCCAAAGCGATGTTCTTCTTCTCCTTGCGGCGCGGCTTGCGCGCTGCAGCCTTGGGTGCGGCCATTACTTACGTCCTGCCTTCTTCTTGCCGGCAACGGTGCGCTTCGGTCCCTTGCGGGTGCGAGCGTTGGTCTTGGTGCGCTGGCCGTGCACGGGAAGGCCGCGGCGGTGGCGAATGCCCTGGTAGCTTCCGATCTCGACCTTGCGGCGGATGTCGGCGGCGACCTCGCGACGGAGGTCACCCTCTACCTTGAAGTTGCCCTCGATGTAGTCGCGAAGGGCGATGAGCTGGTCATCGGTCAGATCCTTAACGCGGATCTCACCGCTGATTCCGGTGTCGGCGAGGGTCTTGAGGGCCCTCGTACGGCCAACACCGTAGATGTAAGTCAGTGCGACCTCAACGCGCTTGTCGCGCGGGATGTCGACGCCGGCTAGACGTGCCATGTGGCTTCTCCTGTGAGTGGGTGGAGGTAATGGACAACACCGGTGCGAAGGCCTCCAACCCTCGGTGTCCCCGGCCGGAGCCGGTTCTTGGTGTTGCTCGTGTTATTCAGTTATGAGTCTGTTGAGGTCTCGATACGCGGCGTTGCCGCTACTCGACCGTGAACCTTCGGTTGATGCCGCTTCGCGGCCTCAACCTTCGGTTCACCCCTGGCGCTGCTTGTGGCGCGGGTTGGACTTGCAGATCACCATGACGTTGCCGTTGCGACGGATGACGCGGCAGTGGTCACAGATCGGCTTGACGCTGGGGTTTACCTTCATGATGTGTTCCTTGTGTTCGCTGTCTTCGTACCACCCTCTGGATGCAATCCGTTCGAGGGTGGCCGTTACTTCTCAGCGAGCCGTTACTTGTAGCGGTAGGTGATCCGGCCACGGGTCAGGTCGTACGGGCTCAACTCGACGACCACACGGTCCTCGGGGAGGATCCGGATGTAGTTCTGTCGCATCTTGCCCGAGATGTGAGCGAGGACCTTGTGGCCGTTCGTCAACTCAACACGAAACATCGCGTTGGGCAGCGCTTCGACCACCGAGCCTTCAATCTCGATGACACCGTCTTTTTTGGCCATAGCCTCTTCGTCGCTAAAAGTGTGGTTCGCTGGTCTGCGGGGATGTGGTGTGGTGATCCGAAGAAAACCGCAGGCACGACAAAATCGGCCCACAAACACCAAAGATCAAGCTTAGGTCATTCTCCGGCTTTTCGCCAGTCGCGCTTTACCCCTGCGAAAAGCCACTTGCCGTGCGCGACACGCCGAAACCCCCACAAGAAGTGGCTTCTCGCGGGGGTTGCGGGGACGCGTTAGCGAGTAGCGGCGTCCGGGAGCGCGATGCCGCGTTCGGCGAGTGCCGCGGTGATCCGAGCGGTCACGTCGTCGATGGCGCCAATGGCGTCGATCTTGACGAGAACACCACGACCGTCATACAGGTCGATAAGC
Organism: Rhodoglobus sp.; assembly: GCA_965279605.1. Taxonomy (GTDB): domain Bacteria; phylum Actinomycetota; class Actinomycetes; order Actinomycetales; family Microbacteriaceae; genus Rhodoglobus. The sequence continues at coordinate 329,612 of CBDIIE010000016.1, read as the reverse complement.
GGAGCGGTCTGCTCGCGGTAGACCTCGAGCCGGTGACGAACAACCGACTCGTCGTCGTCGCTGCGCCCCTGCTCGACGGCGCGCTTGCGAAGCCGCTCGACCACAACGTCCGGGTCGGCGACGAGCTCGACCACAACATCCAGCGCCTGGCCGTGGCCCGCGAGAAACTCGTCGAGCTCGCGGACCTGGTCGGCGGTACGCGGGTACCCGTCGAGAAGGAAGCCGTGCTCGGCGTCCTGCTCGGCGAGGCGGTCACGGATGAGCGCGTTGGTGAGCGAATCGGGCACGTTGTCGCCGGCATCCATGTAGGCCTTGGCCTTCTTGCCGAGCTCGGTCTCGTTCTTCACGTTGCTACGGAAGATGTCACCGGTGGAAATCGCGGGAACACCGTAGGTCTCCGCGAGCCGCACTGCCTGGGTCCCCTTGCCGGCTCCAGGCGGGCCGATCAGCAGGAGGCGGGTCACCGGAGGAGGCCCTCATAGTGCCGCTGCTGGAGCTGCGAGTCGATCTGCTTGACCGTCTCGAGACCAACACCCACGATGATCAGGATGCTCGCGCCACCGAACGGGAAGTTCTGGTTCGCCCCGATCGCGACGAACGCGATGAGCGGGATGAGCGCGATCAGACCAAGGTAGAGCGAACCCGGCAGAGTGACGCGGGTGAGCACGTAGTCGAGGTACTCGGCCGTGGGGCGACCCGCGCGGATGCCCGGGATAAAGCCGCCGTACTTCTTCATGTTGTCCGCGACTTCCTCCGGGTTGAAGGTAATCGCGACGTAGAAGTACGTGAACCCCACGATGAGCAGGAAGTACAGGAGCATGTAGAGCGGGTGGTCGCCCGTGGTGAGGTAGTTCTGGATCCACGTGACCCAAGGTGCCGGCGTCTCGCCCGCCTGCGGCTGGTTGAACTGCGCGATCAGAGCAGGCAGGTACAGCAGCGACGAGGCGAAGATGACGGGCACAACACCGGCCATGTTCACCTTGATCGGGATGTACGTGTTGTTGCCCCCGTAGGTGCGCCGCCCGACCATCCGCTTCGCGTATTGCACGGGAATACGCCGCTGCGACTGCTCGACGAATACAACACCCGCCATGATGAGCACACCAATTGCGAGCACGAAGATAAACGTCTCCCAGCCGCGGTTGGTCTGGATGCCCCACAGCGCGCTCGGGAACGTCGCCGAGATCGACGTGAAGATCAGCAGCGACATTCCGTTGCCGATGCCACGCTCGGTGATGAGCTCGCCCATCCACATGATCAGACCGGTACCGGCCGTCATCGTGATGACCATGAGCATGATGGCGTACCACGCGTCATTGGTGATGAGCTGGCTGCACTCTGCCACGCCGGTGTTCGACGGGAACAGTGCCCCGCTGCGTGCGACGGTGATGAGGGTCGTCGACTGGAGGACACCCAGCGCGATGGTGAGGTAACGGGTGTACTGCGTCAGGCGGGACTGGCCGGCCTGGCCCTCCTTGTAGAGGGTCTCGAAGTGAGGGATCACTACGCGCAGCAGCTGCACGATGATCGACGCCGTGATGTACGGCATGATGCCCAGCGCGAAGATCGACAGCTGGAGCAGGGCCCCACCGCTGAAGAGGTTCACGAGGTCATAGAGGCCAGACGTGCCAGCGCTTGACGCCAGACAGATCTGCACGTTGCCGAAGTCGACAAAGGGCGCAGGGATAAAGGATCCCAGACGGAACAGCGCAACGATGCCGAGCGTGAACCCGATCTTCCTGCGAAGGTCAGGCGTGCGGAAGATCCGCGCGACAGCTCTAAACACAAGGCCTCCGATACTTAGGTAATGCAGTCGGGTGGGGTTCCGTCAGAAACCCCACCCGAGAAAACCACGAGGGTCTGTTACTTGACCGAACCGCCGGCGGCAACGATCTTCTGCTCGGCAGAGCCGGAGACCTTGTCCACTGCAACGTTCAGCTTAACCGCAATGTCGCCGGTACCAAGAACCTTGACCTTCTCGTTCTTGCGAACGGCGCCCTTGGCGACGAGATCCGTGACAGTCACGTCTCCGCCCTTCGGGTACAGCTCGGCGAGCTTCTCGAGGTTAACGACCTGGTACTCGACGCGGAACGGGTTCTTGAAGCCACGAAGCTTCGGGGCCCGCATCACGAAGTTGAGGTTTCCGCCCTCGAAACCAGGACGGACCTGGTAACGAGCCTTGGTTCCCTTGGTACCGCGCCCGGCAGTCTTACCCTTCGAACCTTCACCGCGTCCGACGCGGGTCTTGTCCTTCTTGGCGCCTGCGGCGGGGCGAAGGTGGTGTGCCTTCAGCACGGCGGGACGCGAGGCGACGTCGGCAGCGGGTGCCTTCTTCGCGGCCGTCTTCGCCGGAGCCTTGGCGGCAGCGGTGTCATCCGACTTGGCAGCGGCAGCGGCCTTGGGGGCAGCGGCCTTGGCCGGAGCCTTGTCCGCGGCAGCCTTGGGAGCGGCAGCCTTGACCGGAGCCTTCTCTGCAGCAGCCTTCGGGGCAGCGGCCTTGGCCGGAGCCTTCTCCGCGGCAGCCTTCGGGGCAGCCTTGGCAGCCGGCTTGTCGGCCGCAGCCTTGGCCGGAGCCTTCTTGGGGGTAGCTTCGTCAGCCATTAGTCAATCTCCTCAACCTTCACGAGGTGAGCAACCGTGCGCACGTAGCCGCGGTTCTGCTTGTTGTCCTCGCGAACAACAACGTCACCGATGCGGTGCAGACCGAGGCTGCGCAGGGTGTCGCGCTGGTTCTGCTTCTCACTGATCTTCGACTTGATCTGGGTCACCTTCAGGCGCGCGGCCATCAGACACCTGCCTTCGCTGCGGCCGTAGCTTCGGCCTCGGCACGCAGGAGGCGCGCCGGGATGACGTGCTCGACGTCGAGTCCACGACGTGCGGCAACCGCACGAGGCTCCTCGAGCTGCTTGAGGGCAGCGACCGTCGCGTGCACGATGTTGATCGTGTTGGACGACCCGAGCGACTTGCTCAGGACGTCGTGGATGCCGGCGCACTCGAGCACGGCACGCACCGGGCCACCGGCGATAACACCGGTACCAGCGGATGCGGGGCGCAGGAGCACAACACCGGCAGCGGCCTCACCCTGCACGGGGTGCGGGATGGTGACGCCGACTCGAGGCACGCGGAAGAAGTTCTTCTTCGCCTCCTCGACACCCTTCGAGATCGCGGTGGGAACCTCGCGGGCCTTGCCGTAGCCGACGCCAACGAGTCCATTGCCGTCTCCGACAACCACGAGGGCGGTGAAGCTGAAGCGACGACCACCCTTCACGACCTTGGACACGCGGTTGATGGTCACGACGCGCTCGAGGAACTGGCTCTTCTCGGCGTCGCGGCCCTGGCCACGGTCACGGTTGGGGTTGCGCTCACGGCTGCCGCGGCGCGCTTCGCGCGGCTCGCTGGCCGTGTCGGTCGCGGGCGCATCCGCCACGACGACCTCAGTAACCTCTGCGGCCACGTCCTGCTCCTTGTTAGTAGTTTCGTCGCTCACAGGCTCAGACCACCTTCCCGTGCACCGTCGGCAATGGCCGCGACGCGTCCCGCGTAGCGGTTGCCTCCACGGTCAAACACGACGGCCTCGATACCGGCCTTCTTGGCACGCTCGGCCACGAGCTCGCCGACCTTGTGTGCCTTGGCGGTCTTGTCGCCGTCGAACGTGCGCAGGTCCGCCTCAAGGGTGGATGCCGACGCGAGGGTGTGACCCTTGGAGTCGTCGACGACCTGCACGAACACGTGACGAGCCGAGCGGGTGACAACAAGACGCGGACGCGACTCGGTGCCAACAACCTTCTTGCGAAGTCGTGCGTGACGGCGGCCCTTGGCGGCCGACTTGCTCTTTCCTCTGGTTCCGAGAGCCATGATCACTTACCACTCTTTCCGGCCTTGCGACGGACAACCTCGCCCGCGTAACGCACACCCTTGCCCTTGTAGGGTTCGGGCTTGCGCAGCTTGCGAATGTTCGCCGCGACCTCGCCAACGGCCTGCTTGTCAATGCCGCTGACGGTCAGCTTGTTGTTTCCCTCGACGGTGAACGTGATACCCGCGGGCGGGTCAACCGTGATCGGGTGGGAGAATCCGAGAGCGAACTCGATCGAGTCACCCTTGGCCTGCACGCGGTAACCGGTACCCACGACCTCAAGGCCCTTGGTGTACCCGTCGGTCACGCCGACGATCTGGTTCGCGATGAGGGTGCGCGTGAGGCCGTGCAGCGAGCGCGAGTTGCGCTCGTCGTCCGGGCGAGTGACCAGGAGCTGGCCATCCTCGATCGCAACCTCGATGGGGCTGGCGACGGTGAGCGAAAGCTCGCCCTTCGGGCCCTTGACTGCGACGGCCTGGCCGTCGATCTTCACCTCGACACCCGCGGGGATGTCGATGGGGAGGCGTCCAATACGTGACATGACTCGGTTACCACACGTAGGCGAGGACTTCCCCACCCACGCCCTTCTGCGTCGCCTCTTTGTCCGTGAGGAGCCCAGAGGAAGTGGACAGGATGGCCACGCCGAGACCGCCGAGAACCTTGGGGATCTCGGTCGACTTTGCGTACACGCGCAGACCCGGCTTGGACACGCGCTTGATGCCCACGAAGGAGCGCTCGCGGTTGGGTCCGTACTTCAGGTCGATCGTGAGGGTCTGGCCGACGCGAGCGTCCTCCACCTTCCAGGCGGAGATGTAGCCCTCGTTCTTGAGGATCTCGGCGATGTGCGACTTGAGCTTGCTGCTGGGCAGCGACACCGAGTCGTGGTACGCCGAGTTGGCATTGCGCAGTCTGGTCAGCAGGTCTGCGACCGGATCTGTCATCGTCATGTGATTACGTGCTTTCTGTTAGTTGGTTTCGGCGAGCGGGACACCGCTGCCGACCTTCTCTAGCGGCTGGTCTCGGATGAGATCAGTTGGTGGGTGCGTCCGAGGAACGGAACGGGAAGCCCAGCGCCTTGAGCAGCGCGCGACCCTCGTCGTCGTTCTTCGCCGTGGTCACGACAGTGATGTCAAAACCACGAACGCGGTCAATCTTGTCCTGATCGATCTCGTGGAACATCGACTGCTCCGTGAGGCCGAACGTGTAGTTGCCGTGACCGTCGAACTGGCGGTCCGACAGTCCACGGAAGTCACGGATGCGCGGGAGCGCAAGCGAGACGAGGCGGTCGAGGAACTCCCACGCGCGGTCGCCGCGGAGCGTCACGTGGGCGCCAATCGGCTGGCCCTCGCGGAGCTTGAACTGAGCGATCGACTTGCGAGCGGCGGTCACCTGCGGCTTCTGACCGGTGATGGCCGTGAGGTCCTTCACCGCGCCGTCGATGATCTTGCCGTCGCGAGCAGCCTCGCCCACACCGGTGTTGACAACGACCTTTACGATTCCGGGCACCTGGTGCACGTTCGTGAAGCCGAAGTCCTTCTTCAGCTGGGCGGCAATCTCGTTGCGGTACTTCTGCTTGAGGCGCGGCTGGTAGGTGCCCTGGGCGCCAGCCTTCGCGGCAGTAGTCGTGTCAGTCATTAGTTCGCGTCCTCTGCGGTCGCCTCTGCCTTGTCGGCGTTAGCTGCGGCCTTCTTGGTCGAAGGCTTGGTCGCCTTCTTGCTCTCAACGCGACGCGACTTCTTGAAGTAGCGCACGCGCACGGTCTTGCCCCGGTCATCGGTCTCGATGCGGTAGCCCACGCGGGCCGGGAGCTTGGTGTCGGGGTCAACGAGCGCGACGTTGGAGACGTGAATCGGTGCCTCCATCGTCTCGATGCCACCGGTCTTGGTGCCACGCTGCGTCTGGCCCACCTTGACGTGCTTGGTGACGTAGTTGACACCCTCCACGATCACGCGGTCCTTGTCAGCGATAACACCAATGACACGACCCTGCTTGCCGCGGTCTCCGCCGCGCTCCTGGGTCGGGCCGCTGATGACCTGCACGAGGTCGCCCTTGCGAATGTTTGCCATGACTACAGCACCTCCGGTGCCAGCGAGATGATCTTCATGAACTTCTTGTCGCGAAGCTCACGGCCGACCGGGCCGAAGATGCGGGTGCCACGGGGGTCACCATCGCCCTTCAGGATCACGGCGGCGTTCTCATCGAACTTGATGTACGAACCGTCGGGACGACGGGTCTGCTTGACGACGCGCACGATGACCGCCTTGACGACGTCACCCTTCTTGACGTTGCCGCCGGGGATCGCGTCCTTGACGGTGGCGACGATGACGTCACCGAGGCCGGCGTAACGACGGCCGGAGCCACCGAGCACGCGGATGGTAAGGAGCTCCTTGGCGCCGGTGTTGTCGGCGACCTTGAGTCGGGATTCCTGCTGGATCATCGCTTACTTCGCCTTCTCGAGGATCTCCACCAGGCGCCAGCGCTTGGTAGCGCTCAGCGGGCGGGTCTCGCTGATGATGACGAGGTCACCGATGCCGGCGGAGCCCGCCTCATCGTGCGCCTTCACCTTGGAGGTGCGGCGGATGACCTTGCCGTACAGGGGGTGCTTCACGCGGTCCTCGACCTCGACAACGATGGTCTTCTCCATCTTGTCGCTGGTCACGTAACCACGGCGCGTCTTGCGGTAACCGCGAGCGAGCTCGGCGGTCTCGGCAGCCTTCTCTTCAGCCTTCGCCATGACTACGCCTCCTTCGTCTCTTCGGTGGCCTCGGCCGCGTCATCCGCGACCTCCGCCTTCTTGGTGGTCTTCTTGGGTGCCTTGGCCGGAGCCTCGACAACAACCGGGGTCGCCCGGATGCCGAGCTCGCGCTCGCGCATCACGGTGCGGATACGGGCGATGTCGCGCTTGACGGCGCGAATACGTCCGTGGCTCTCGAGCTGGCCGGTGGCCTGCTGGAAGCGCAGGTTGAACAGCTCTTCCTTGGCCTTCTTGAGTTCATCGAGGAGACGGTCGTCCTCGAAAGTGTCGAGCTCGACGGGGCGAAGCTCCTTGGATCCGATCGCCATTACGCGTCGCCCTCCTCGCGCTTGATGATGCGTGCCTTGAGGGGCAGCTTGTGAATTGCACGGGTCATGGCCTCGCGAGCGAGCTGCTCGTTGACACCGGCGACCTCGAAGAGGACGCGACCCGGCTTGACGTTGGCAACCCACCACTCCGGCGAACCCTTACCGGAACCCATGCGGGTTTCGGCCGGCTTCTTGGTGAGCGGGCGGTCGGGGTAGATGTTGATCCACACCTTTCCACCACGCTTGATGTGACGGGTCATTGCGATACGTGCCGCCTCAATCTGGCGGTTGGTCACGTATGCAGGAGTAAGGGCCTGGATGCCGAACTCACCGAACGACACCTCGGTGCCACCAGTGGCCTGGCCACTGCGACCCGGGTGGTGCTGCTTGCGGTGCTTGACCTTGCGTGGGATCAACATGGTTACGCCTCAACTCCTGCTGCGACCGGAGCCTCCGCCTTGGGGGCGGAGTTGCGGCGCGGACGGTCCCCGCCATCGCGACGGTCGTCGCGACGCTCGGGACGGGATGACTTCTGGTTGGCCTGCTCGCGAGCGAGTTCCTTGTTCGTGATGTCGCCCTTGTAGATCCACACCTTCACGCCGATGCGGCCGAACGTCGTCTTGGCCTCGTAGAAGCCGTAGTCGATGTTCGCGCGCAGCGTGTGCAGCGGGACGCGACCCTCACGGTAGAACTCGGAGCGGCTCATCTCGGCACCACCGAGACGACCGGAGACCTGGATACGAACACCCTTGGCACCGGCGCGCTGAGCACCCTGCAGACCCTTGCGCATCGCGCGGCGGAACGCCACACGAGCGGAGAGCTGCTCGGCGATTCCCTGCGCAACGAGCTGAGCCTCGGCCTCGGGGTTCTTCACCTCGAGGATGTTGAGCTGGATCTGCTTGCCCGAGAGCTTCTCGAGGTCGGCGCGGATGCGCTCGGCCTCGGCACCACGGCGACCGATCACAATGCCCGGGCGGGCGGTGTGAATGTCGACGCGGATGCGGTCACGAGTGCGCTCGATCTCGATGCGCGCAACGCCCGCACGGTCAAGCGAGGTCTTGAGCAGGTTGCGGATCTTGACGTCCTCGGCGACATAGTCGCTGTAACGCTGGCCCGGCTTGGTGCTGTCGGAGAACCACCGCGACACGTGGTCGGTGGTGATTCCCAGACGGAAACCGTAGGGGTTTACCTTCTGTCCCATTACTTCTTCCCTGCCTTCACGGCCTTCGGGGCCTCGGCCTCGGCGATGTGGTCCGGCGTCGAGAGAACCACGGTGATGTGGCTCGTGCGCTTGAGGATCTGGAAGGCGCGGCCCTGGGCGCGCGGCTGGAACCGCTTCAGGGTCGTGCCCTCGTCGACGAACGCCGCCGAGACGAACAGGTCCTGCTCGTCGAGGTAGCTGTTCGTGGCATCCGCCTTGACGCGAGCGTTCGCGATGGCGGAGGCAACGAGCTTGTACACGGGCTCGCTCGCACCCTGGGGGGCGAACTTCAGGATGGCGAGAGCCTCCTGTGCCTGCTTGCCGCGAATCAGGTTGACAACACGGCGGGCCTTGGTGGGCGTGACGCGGATGTGCTTCACGCGTGCGATGGACTGGACCATTAGCGACGACGACCCTTCTTGTCATCCTTCTCGTGTCCACGGAAGGTGCGGGTGGGGGAGAACTCGCCGAGCTTGTGCCCGACCATGGTCTCGGTGACGAACACCGGGATGTGCTTGCGACCGTCGTGCACGGCGATGGTGTGACCCAGCATGGCCGGGATGATCATCGAGCGGCGCGACCAGGTCTTGATCACGTTCTTGGAACCGGACTCGTTCGCCTTGACGACCTTCTGCAGCAGGTGGTCGTCGACGAAGGGGCCCTTCTTCAGACTGCGTGGCATCTTCGTTACTCCTACTTGCGCTTCTTGCCGACGTTGCGGCGACGAACGATGAGCTGGTCACTGGGGAGGTTGCGCTTGCGCGTACGACCCTCCTTCTGGCCCCACGGGGTAACGGGGTGGCGTCCACCGGACGTCTTGCCCTCACCACCACCGTGCGGGTGGTCAACCGGGTTCATGGCGACACCACGGACGGTCGGGCGAACGCCCTTCCACCGCATGCGGCCGGCCTTGCCCCAGTTGATGTTCGACTGCTCGGCGTTGCCGACCTCGCCGATGGTGGCGCGGCAACGCAGGTCCACGTTGCGGATCTCGCCGGAGGGCAGACGCAGCTGGGCGTACGGGCCATCCTTGGCGACGAGACGCACGGATGCACCCGCAGAGCGGGCCATCTTCGCGCCACCGCCGGGACGGAGCTCGATCGCGTGGATCACGGTACCGACCGGGATGTTCTTGAGCGGCAGGTTGTTACCCGGCTTGATGTCAGCCGAGGGACCCGACTCCACGATGTCGCCCTGGTTCAGCTTGTTGGGGGCGATGATGTAGCGCTTCGAGCCATCCACGAAGTGCAGGAGCGCAATGCGCGCCGTGCGGTTCGGGTCGTACTCGATGTGAGCGACGCGGGCGTCAACGCCGTCCTTGTCGTTGCGCTTGAAGTCGATCACGCGGTACTGGCGCTTGTGGCCACCACCGATGTGACGGCTCGTGATGCGACCGGCGTTGTTACGACCACCGGTCTTGGGCAGCGGGCGCAGCAGCGACTTCTCGGGCGTCGAGCGGGTGATCTCGGCAAAGTCTGCAACCGAGGAACCGCGACGACCGGGGGTCGTGGGCTTGTACTTACGAATAGCCATGAGTTATCCCTCTGGTCCCTTATCCGACAGCCGTGAAGATGTCGATCGAACCGGACTTAAGCGTGACGATGGCGCGCTTGGTGTCCTTGCGCTTGCCGGTGCCGAACCGCGTGCGGCGAGTCTTGCCGTTGCGGTTGAGGGTGTTCACCGAGTCCACCTTGACGTTAAAGATCTTCTCGATAGCGAGCTTGATCTCGGTCTTGTTGGCGCGGGGGTCCACCACGAACGTGTACTTGCCGTCATCGATCAGGCTGTAGCTCTTCTCGGAAACGACGGGCGCGAGGATGATGTCGCGCGGGTCCTTGTACGTGAGCGTCATGCGCTGACCTCTTCCTTGCTGGTCTTCGGCGACTTCGAGGCCACGAAGGACTCGTATGCCGACTTCGTGAAGACGATGTCGTCGCTGACGATGACGTCGTATGCGTTGAGCTGGTCGGACCACAGAACGTGAACGTTCTGGAGGTTCCGCACGCTCTTGTAGCCGATCTCGTCGCCGCGCTCGAGCACCACGAGGATGTTCTTGCCGGTGATCGAGGCGAGCACGGCTGCGGCGCCCTTGGTCGAGGGAACGTCACCCTTGCCGAACGTGTCGACGATGGTGAGGCGCTCGCCACGAGCGCGGTCGGAGATCGCTCCGAGGAGGGCGGCGGCAATCATCTTCTTGGGGGTGCGCTGCGCGTAGTCGCGCGGCACGGGCCCGTGAACGATGCCACCACCACGGTGCTCAGGTGCGCGGATCGAGCCCTGGCGGCTGCGACCCGTTCCCTTCTGCTTGAACGGCTTGCGGCCGGCACCGGAGACCTCGCCACGACCCTTGGTCTTGTGCGTGCCCTGGCGCGCTGCTGCGAGCTGGGCAACAACAACCTGGTGGATCAGCGGAACGTTGGTCTGCACGTCGAAGATCGACGCGGGCAGCTCAACGGAGCCGGTCTTCTTGCCTGAGGTGTCGACGACGTCGAGCGTGTTCGCCATGTCAGGCCCCCTTCACTGCGTTGCGGACGAAGACGATGCGACCACGAGCACCGGGCACGGCGCCCTTGACGAGCAGAATGCCCTTCTCGAGGTCGACCGAGTGGACGGTCAGGTTGAGCACGGTGACACGGTCGCCACCCATACGACCGGCCATGCGCATGCCCTTGAAGACACGGCTGGGGGTCGAGGAGGCACCGATCGAGCCGGGCTTGCGGTGGTTACGGTGCGAACCGTGCGAGGCCGAAACGCCCTTGAAGTTGTGACGCTTCATCACGCCGGCGAATCCCTTGCCCTTGCTGGTGCCGACAACGTCGACCTTCTTGCCGGGCTCGAAGATGTCGACCGTGAGCTCCTGGCCAAGGCTGTAGTCCGACGTGTCGTCGGTGCGCAGCTCGGTGAGGTGACGGCGGGGAGTGACGCCCGCCTTCTCGAAGTGGCCGGTGAGGGGCTTGGTGACCTTGCGGGGGTCAATCTGGCCGTACGCGATCTGCACGGCGCTGTAGCCGTCGACCTCGGGCGTGCGGACCTGAGTGACCACGTTGGGGGTGATCTCGACTACGGTCACGGGCACGAGCTTGTTGTTCTCGTCCCAGACCTGCGTCATGCCGAGCTTCTTGCCCAGCAGACCCTTGGTCGTCTTGGTGTTAGACATGGCGGTTTCCTATTGGCTTCGACTAGCTAGAGCTTGATCTCGATGTTGACGTCAGCGGGCAGGTCGAGACGCATAAGCGAGTCGACGGCCTTGGGCGTCGGGTCGATGATGTCGATGAGCCGCTTGTGGGTGCGCTTCTCGAAGTGCTCGCGGCTGTCCTTGTACTTGTGAGGGGAGCGGATCACTGCGATCACGTTCTTCTCGGTCGGAAGCGGGACGGGGCCCACAACCGTGGCACCCGCGCGGGTCACCGTGTCGACGATCTTGCGTGCCGACGAGTCAATGACCTCGTGGTCATAGGACTTCAGTCGAATGCGGATCTTCTGTCCCGCCATGACGTCACTCTCTCTCTTCTTGCTGCGTGGGCTGCGCACTCGGGTACCTGGCGGCATCCGTCATGCTCAGCACTTCTGCTTTCGCACCACTGTTTATCTGTCAATACCGTTTCGCTACCGCCCCGGGCACAGGTGTACCCAGCACAATAGGAATCGATTGAGCCTTGGAGTTCTGCTCCCCGCGGCCTAGTCTCTTGACTCTTGGAGTCGGACTATGCACTGCCTGGGAGTGATCCGCACGCGCAAGGCGGCGAAGTGTTGAACTAGAAGAGTCTGCCACACGCGTGCATTTGCTGCAACCCGGGCGTGTCGCGCCTACCGTCAGGCGATAACGCGCCGCACGAGGGGCACTCCGGGCCGGTAGGCGAGGTGGATGTAGCCGGGTGCGTCGAGGATGGCGAGGTGCGCCAGCGCGCCCACCCCGAGGTGCCCAATGTCGGTGCGATTCAGGGCCGCCGCGCCCCCGAGAGTGGCCGCACGCAGGGCCTCGGCCGGGGTCATCCCCATGTCTCGAACCGCCAGCGCGATACAGAACGGCATGGACGTCGTGTAGCTCGACCCTGGGTTGCAGTCGCACGCGAGAGCGACGGTTGCGCCCGCGTCGACCAGGCGCCGAGCATCCGGCCAGGGCTGGCGGGTGGAGAACTCGACACCCGGGAGAAGGGTGGCCACGGTCTCGCTCCCCGCGAGCGCGTCCACGTCGGCGGAGGAGAGGAACGTGCAGTGGTCGACGCTCGCCGCACCCAGCTCGACGGCGAGTTGCACTCCGCCCGACTCGCCGAGCTGGCCGGCGTGCATCCGTAGACCCAGGCCCCGCGCCGCCCCGGCCTCGAGGATGCGCCGCGACTCGTCAACGGTAAACGCCCCGGTCTCACAAAACACGTCGATCCATCTCGCGTGTGGTGCGCAGGCGTCGAGCATCTCGCCGCACACGAGGTCGACGTAGGCATCGCGGTCGATTCCCTCCGGCACCACGTGGGCACCGAGGAACGTCGACTCCGGGGTGAGTGTGCGCGCGATGCGAACACAGCGTTCTTCGTCCTCGACGGTCAGCCCGTACCCACTCTTGATCTCGATGGTCGTGGTGCCCTGGGCGCGCGCCTCGGCGACGAGTCGCTGTGCGGTCGTGGCGAGCTGGGTGTCCGTCGCCTCGCGAGTCAGTCCGACGGTGCGGCGGATGCCTCCCGCCTCGTACCGGCGGCCCGCCATCCGCGCCTCGAACTCGTCCGCGCGATCCCCCGCGAAGACCAGATGCCCGTGGCTGTCCACGAAGCCGGGAATTACACATCCGCCCTCCGCGTCGATGCGCTCATCGCCCGCCGGTGCTGCAGTGTGCTCGCCCGACCAGGCGACCACGCCGTCTTCTATGAGGAGCGCGGCACGCTCGACCTCGGGCCGCTCCGCGTCGTGGGTGACAAGAAGCCCGATGTTGTCGACCAGCGTGGTGGTCATCGGCTGGCCATCCCGGCGATGATCTCGAGCACACACAGCGCCACGAGCCGCACGGTGCGTCCGTCGGGTGTGTCGGCCGCGGCATCCACCTCCGTGAGGTCCACCGAGACGACGGCCGGATGCCCACCCGCAACCCGCGCGGCGGTACGAAGCTCGAGGGCGCTCAGGCCACCCGGCACCGACGCCGGGCACGCGGGGGCGACGGACCGGTCGCACACGTCAACGTCGAGGTCCACGTGCACGGGTCCGAACGCCGCGGCGCGATCGATCGCCTGGAGCATGACCTCGGCGATGGGGCGGCGCACCAGCTCCGCGCGCTCCACGACCGTGATGCCCAGGGCGTCCGCACGGTCGCGATATTCCCGGGAGTTGGCGAAGGGCTCGATGCCCACCTGCGTGATGGCAGCAGGCGCCATCCCGAGGTCAACGAGCTCGCGCACGGGCGAGCCGTTCGAGTGACCGTCACGCAGGTCGTGGTGCGCATCGACCGTGACCAGCCCGGCCGCACGCCGCCCCCGCGCGACCGGAACGGTCGCCGAGTTGTCGCCGCCCAGGGCGATCACGAGCCGGGCGTCGAGGGAGGCAATCCAGTCCGAGGCGTCGTGGTGGTCAGGCTCTGGTGCATCCCCGGCATCGACGATCATCAGGGACGTCTCGAGACTGTAGCGACGCAGGGCTTCCCGCACGGCCGCCGGTGTGAGCTGAGCCTGAGTGGTCGAGAGCGAGCGCGTGTGCGTCGGTACGCCCACGAGTGCAATGTCGGCCCGAGCTCTGGGGGTCGGGGCCGGCCAGTCGCCCGCGCGCGGCCAGAGCGGGTCGTGCGAGAGAGCCGTCACCGTCATTGCGCCTCCGTCATGGGCACACGCACTTCAAGCCGGTTGGCGGTCTCGATGGCCTCCGCGTAACCCGCATCAACATGGCGGATCACCCCCATGCCCGGGTCGTTGCTCAACACGCGTGCGATTTTCTCGGCGGCGAGTGCCGTGCCGTCCGCAACCGTCACCTGGCCCGCGTGGATCGAGCGGCCAATCCCCACGCCGCCCCCATGATGGATCGAGACCCAGCTGGCACCGGATGCGGTGTTCACGAGTGCGTTGAGCAGCGGCCAGTCGGCGATCGCGTCCGAACCGTCGAGCATCGCCTCCGTCTCGCGGTACGGGCTGGCAACGGAACCCGCATCGAGGTGGTCACGGCCGATCGCGAGTGGGGCCGCCAGCTCGCCCGAGGCGACCATCTCGTTAAAGCGCAGGCCCGCAGCATCCCGCTCCCCCAGGCCCAGCCAGCAGATGCGCGCCGGGAGCCCCTGGAAGTGCACGCGCTTCTGCGCGAGCGGGATCCAGCGTTGCAGTGACTCGTTGTCGGGAAAGAGGTCGAGCACGGCGCGATCGGTCTGGGCGATGTCACTCGCCTCCCCGCTGAGCGCGGCCCAGCGGAACGGGCCCTTGCCCTGGGCAAACAGCGGGCGGATGTAGGCGGGAACAAACCCCGGAAAAGCGAACGCATCGGCGAACCCGGCGGCGAGCGCCTCGGTGCGGATGTTGTTGCCGTAGTCGAAGACCTCGGCCCCCGCGCGCTGGAACCCCACCATCGCCTCCACGTGCACGGCCATCGAGTGGCGCGCGCGATCGGCGAAGTCCGGCTTCTGGCGCTCGGCCGTCCAGTCCTCGAACGCGACTCCGAGCGGCAGGTAGGCCAGCGGATCGTGGGCGCTCGTCTGGTCGGTGACGATATCGATCTCTGCGCCGAGGGCGAGGAGCTCGGGCAGCACGGCGGCCGCATTGCCCAGCACGCCAATCGACAGGGGCTCACGTGCATCCCGCGCGCGGTAGGCCAGGTGCAGCGCCTCCTCGAGGGAGGTCGCCTCGACGTCGAGGTACCCGTGGTCGATGCGTCGTCGGATGCGGGACAGGTCAACGTCCACGCAGATAGCGACACCATCATTCATGGTTACGGCGAGCGGCTGCGCACCACCCATGCCACCCAGCCCTGCGGTCAGGGTGATGGTGCCCGCGAGGGTTCCCCCAAATTTCTGGGCCGCGACCGCCGAGAACGTCTCGAACGTGCCCTGCAGGATGCCCTGGGTGCCGATGTAGATCCACGAGCCGGCTGTCATCTGGCCGTACATCGTGAGCCCCAGCTGCTCCAGGCGGCGGAATTCGTTCCAGTTGGCCCAGTCCCCCACGAGGTTCGAGTTGGCGAGCAGCACACGCGGAGCCCACTCGTGGGTCTGCATCACCCCCACCGGCTTGCCGGACTGCACCAGCAGGGTCTCGTCACCCCGGAGTGTCTCGAGGGTGCGCACAATGGCGTGGAAGCTCGGCCAGTCGCGTGCGGCCTTGCCGGTTCCGCCGTAGACCACAAGCTCCTCGGGATGCTCGGCGACCTCGGGGTCGAGATTGTTCTGCAGCATCCGCAATGCCGCCTCCTGGGGCCAACCCAAGGTGTGCAGGGTGGTTCCTCGGTGTGCGGTGATCACGGGGTGTCCTCTCCGAGAATGTGACCGGTGGCGACGAGCTCCACGGCCGCGGCGATGTCGGGTGCGAGATAGCGGTCGGGGCCGGCGGGGGGAATGACCTCTCGGATGCGCTCAATGACCCGCGCGGTGAGGGGCGCAGGAACGTCCCCGCGCATCTCGATGCCCCGCGCTGCCGTCATCAGCTCGATCGCCAAGACCCGCGTCAGACCGTCGATCGAGCGACGGAGCTTTCGTGCCGCCGACCACCCCATCGACACGTGGTCCTCCTGCATTGCGCTCGTGGGGATCGAGTCGACGGATGCGGGAGCCGCGAGCCGCTTGAGCTCGCTGACGATCCCGGCTTGGGTGTACTGGGCGATCATGTGGCCGGAATCCACCCCGGGGTCAAAGGCGAGAAACGGGTTGAGCCCACCGTTGCGGTTCTTGTCGAGGAACCGGTCGGTGCGGCGTTCGCTCATGCTCGCGACATCCGCGGTGACAATCGCAAGGAAGTCGAGAACGTACCCCACCGGCGCACCGTGGAAGTTGCCGTTTGACTCGACCCGGCCGTCGAGGGTCACCACGGGATTGTCGATCGCGCTGGCCAACTCCCAACCGGCGACGCGCGCCGCGTGATCGATCGTGTCGCGCGCTGCACCGTGGACCTGTGGTGCACACCGAAGCGAGTACGCGTCCTGCACACGAGTGAAACCCGCGACCCGATGGGAGGCGATCGCCCCCGAGCCCTGCAGCGCGGCGCGCATGTTCGCGGCGCTTGTCGCCTGGCCGGGGTGGGGTCGCAGCGCCTGCAGGTCCTCGGCAAGCACCGCATCCGTGCCGGCGAGGCCCTCGATGCTCAGCGCGGCCGCGAGATCGGCCGTGTCGAGCAGGCGCGACAGGTCCATGATCGCCAGGCACAACATCCCGAGCATGCCGTCGGTGCCGTTGATCAGGGCGAGTCCCTCCTTCTCGCGCAGTTCGACCGGCTCGATGCCAGCCTCCGTGAGGGCGCGGGCCGCAGGCATCTGCTCGCCGCGCACGCGCACGTCGCCCTCCCCCATCACCGCAAGGGCGATGTGAGCGAGTGGGGCCAGATCGCCCGAGCAGCCGAGGCTGCCGTACTCGCCGATGACGGGCGTGATGCCCGCGTTCAGCAGGGCAGCGTAGGTCTCGGCGACGATCGGCCGGATGCCCGTGCGCCCCGTCGCGAGGGTCGACAGCCGCAGCAGCATGGTGCCGCGCACCACCTCCTCCTCGACCTCGGCGCCCGAGCTGGCCGCGTGACTGCGCACCAGCGAGCGCTGGAGTTCCAGGCGACGATCAACCGGGATGTGTTTGGTCGCGAGCGCCCCGAACCCGGTCGAGATGCCATAGTGCGGCCGTGCATCCCCCGCGAGCGACTCGATCACCGCGCGCGAGGCACCCATGCCGGCGATCGCCTCGGCGTCGAGAACCACGGGGGCGCCGTGACGTGCAACACGCACGACCTCGTAGATGGTCAGGGGTCCGATGCCCACGGTCACTGCGGTCATGGCTACCAGTGAACGCCCGGCGACCTGTCGGCGGGAGGGGCTGTGGGCATACTCTGTATGAGATTTCAGACAGGAGTGTCGGATGCCCGTGATCCCGGCCGCGCGCAGCACGCTCGCC
Organism: Rhodoglobus sp.; assembly: GCA_965279605.1. Lineage (GTDB taxonomy): Bacteria > Actinomycetota > Actinomycetes > Actinomycetales > Microbacteriaceae > Rhodoglobus. The sequence continues at coordinate 312,446 of CBDIIE010000016.1, read as the reverse complement.
ATCCTGCGCTACCTCGCCTCCCGCAGTGGACCCGTACGCGCCTCCACGCTCGCGCGGGATCTGGCCCTCCCGCGCTCCTCCGCCTACCAACTCATCGCCGTGATGATGGACGAGGGCTTTATCGTGCACTACCCCGAGGATCGCACTTACGGTCTCAGCGGGCTCGTTGCGGAGATCGGCACCTCCGCCCTGCGCAGCGAGCGGCTTGGGCGGCTCGCTCGACCGCTCCTTGAGTCTCTCGTCGCGCGCGCGGCGACCCCCGTAGTCGCCCACCTCTCCGTCCTCAGCGGCGCCGACGTGATGTACGCCGCCCGGGTCCAAGGCTTTCGAGCGCCGACCACTGTGTCGAGTGTTGGAGTACGCCTGCCCGCCCATCTCACCGCGACCGGGCGCGCGATGCTGGCGCGGCTTGCGCACGAGCAGGTGAGGGCGCTTTACCCGTCGCGAGAACGGCTCGTGCGGCGGGCATCCGCTGGGCCAGCGACCCTCGGCGAACTCGATCGGATACTCGACGAGACGCGCGCCCGCGGGTGGGCGGAGGAGGAGGGCGACGTCACCGAGGAGTACGCCTCGGTCGCGGCATCCGCCCGGGACCGCAACGGATACCCCACCGCCGCGATCGGGCTCACCTTCCGTCGGGACGCGGGAGCGGATGCCGTCGCGCTGGGCTCCGCGACCGTGGCGGCGGCCGACGCGCTCTCCGCCCGCCTCGCCGGCCAGCGCTGACGCGAGGCCCGCGCGCCCTGCTCGCTCGCCTCTCTCTCATCTCCCCCCTCTCTCCCCCTCCTATCCCCCTTCTCTGCGTGCGCGGGAGTTTGCGACAGTGCGCGGGTGTTCCGCGTCCCGCGCACTGTCGTCACCTCCCGCGCAAGCGCGGCGTGGACGGGCGAAGGCCCAACTCCAGGAGCTTCGGCCGAAGTCGCGTCGGACTAAAGGCCTCAGCGCTACCCCACCGCTGGAACGATCGCACCTGACGACGCAGCCCGTCCTCGCGCGCCTTCTCTGCCAGCAGCACCTCCTCGAGGGTCCGCCCACCTCTGAGGGCAGGGTCCAGGTACTTCTGCCGGCCGTCGCACTCTCCGATCGCCCGCTCGCCCTCCCAGAAGAAGTCGGTCCAGACATCCCGCCCGTCCACAACGAAGTGCTGTTGCAACACCGGCGCCGGGAACCCCGCGAGGGCGATCGACACCCTGCTACCCGTCTCGGACGATGAACCCGAGCCGGTCTCCGCGAACGAGAGGATCCGAAGCGCTCGCGCGTGCCCGCGGAAGGGCAGCATATGCTCCCACTGCTTCATCAGTTCATGCTTTGTGATCATGGGTGCTGGTGCCAAACGATCGATGTACAGCGCGTGGTCGATCGCGCACATGGCCCAATACAGCGGTGCCGTCGCCGCGATGTCGACGAGCGTGCGAGCGAGGGTTGTTACGGGCATCCCGTCGCGGACCGTGACGTCCTCGGGTGCGACGCCAAGCGCGTGTCTTCGAATGCCCGGGTCCGACCGCCCGCCCGTCGTTTTGGGCACGAGCAGATGGACGTCGCGCTGGGGTTCCCCGATGGACGGAAGGCCCCACAGCGCAGCCGCGGACTGGTGCGAGACGACTCGGTCGTCGTGGAAGCCCATGGAAGATGCACGAATGAGGGCCGTGTATCGCTCCGTCGGATCCGCTGCCGCCCACTCGGTCGCCTCCGCATAGACACCGCGGCGAACCCGGACGAGATCACCCCTGTTCGCACTCCGCTGGAGCGCCCGAGGGTCGACGAGGGGCCCAAGAAGTCGGGCGGCGTAGAGAGTGATGGTCACATCCCGATGGTGTCGGGTGTGGGCGAGGGACGTCGTGGTGAGAGACGTTCCGGTGGGCAACAGGCGCGGAGGTCGAGCTGGGGAGGAGGCGCGTCGCGCGGGAGTTTGCGACAGTGCGCGGGAGGCGGAACACCCGCGAACTGTCGCCAACACCCGCGCGAGCAGAGGGGGGAAGGAGCGGCGCGAGCGGGCGGCAGGCGGGCGGGGCAGCACTGACGCAAGGCGCGCGTTAACGACAAGAGGGCCGAGCCTCTCGGCTCGACCCTCTTGGTGTGGTCTGGCGGGATTGCCCCACTCGACCTGTTGAACTACTTGATGATCTTCGTCACCTTGCCGGCGCCAACGGTGCGGCCACCCTCACGGATAGCGAAGCCGAGGCCCTCCTCCATGGCGATCGGCTGGATCAGCGCGACGGTCATGTCGGTGGTGTCGCCGGGCATAACCATCTCGGTGCCCTCGGGCAGCGTGATGACGCCGGTGACGTCGGTGGTACGGAAGTAGAACTGCGGACGGTAGTTCGCGTAGAACGGGTTGTGACGGCCACCCTCATCCTTGGACAGAATGTAGGCGGTGCCCTCGAAGTCCGTGTGCGGGGTAACCGAACCGGGCTTCACAACAACCTGGCCACGCTCGACGTCCTCGCGCTTGGTGCCGCGGAGCAGCAGACCACAGTTCTCGCCGGCCCAGGCCTCGTCGAGCTGCTTGTGGAACATCTCGATACCCGTGACGGTCGTCTTCTGCGTGGGGCGGATTCCGACGATCTCGACGTCCGAGTTGATCGCGAGGGTACCGCGCTCGGCGCGGCCCGTCACGACGGTTCCACGACCGGTGATCGTGAAGACGTCCTCGATCGGCATCAGGAACGGCTTGTCCTTGTCGCGCACCGGGTCCGGCACGGACTCGTCGACCGCGTCCATGAGGTCGAGGATGGACTGGGTCCACTTCTCGTCACCCTCAAGGGCCTTGAGGCCCGAGACGCGCACCACGGGAGCGTTGTCACCGTCGAAGCCCTGGCTGGAGAGGAGCTCGCGAACCTCGAGCTCAACGAGCTCCAGGATCTCCTCGTCCTCAACCATGTCGGACTTGTTGAGCGCGACCAGCAGGTAGGGAACGCCAACCTGCTTGGCGAGCAGCACGTGCTCGCGGGTCTGCGCCATGGGGCCATCGGTCGCCGCAACCACGAGGATCGCGCCGTCCATCTGGGCCGCACCGGTGATCATGTTCTTGATGTAGTCGGCGTGACCGGGGGCGTCAACGTGAGCGTAGTGACGCTTCGGGGTCTCGTACTCGACGTGCGAGATGTTGATCGTGATACCACGCTGGCGCTCTTCGGGCGCCGAGTCGATCGACGCGAAGTCGCGCTGAACGTTGGTCGCCGACGGGTACTTGTCAGCGAGCACCTTGGAGATTGCCGCGGTGAGAGTCGTCTTGCCGTGGTCGACGTGACCGATGGTTCCGACGTTGACGTGCGGCTTGCTCCGCTCGAACTTGGCCTTAGCCACTGTGGGTCCTCCTCAGGACTCGGTGCTCCGGCATCCGGATGGTTTTCCGGATGCTGTCGCGATTGGTGTGTAGTTACTTTAGTTGAACTGCCGTGAGAACGTGCTGGGCTACTCGCCCTTGTTCTTCTGGATGATCTCGTCAGCTACCGCTTTGGGAACTTCCGAGTAGCTGTCGAAGGTCATCGAGTACACCGCGCGGCCCGAGGTCTTGCTCCTCAGGTCACCGACGTAACCGAACATCTCTGACAGGGGCACGTGCGCGCGAACGACCTTGACGCCGGTCGCATCCTCCATGGACTGAATCTGTCCACGGCGCGAGTTGAGGTCACCAATGACGTCGCCCATGTACTCCTCGGGAGTACGCACCTCGACCGCCATCAGCGGCTCGAGGAGCACGGGGCTCGCCTTGCGAGCGGCCTCCTTGAAGGCCATCGAACCCGCGATCTTGAACGCCATTTCCGACGAGTCAACGTCGTGCGCGGCGCCGTCGAGCAGGATTCCCTTGACGCCCACCATCGGGTAGCCAGCAAGGATGCCCACGCCCATGGCGGCCTGGAAGCCCGCGTCAACCGACGGGATGTACTCGCGCGGAACGCGACCACCCGTGACCTTGGATTCGAACTCGTAGATCTTGTCGGCCGTGACCTCAAGAGGCTCGAGCGAGATCTGGACCTTCGCGAACTGGCCCGATCCACCCGTCTGCTTCTTGTGGGTGTAGTCGTGCTTGTCCACGACCCGACGAATCGTCTCGCGGTAGGCGACCTGCGGCTTACCGACGTTCGCCTCGACGTTGAACTCGCGCTTCATACGGTCAACAAGGATGTCGAGGTGAAGCTCACCCATACCCTTGATGATCGTCTGGCCGGTGTCCTGGTTCTGCTCGGTGCGGAACGTCGGGTCCTCTTCGGCGAGCTTCTGGATGGCCGTGCCGAGCTTCTCCTGGTCGGCCTTGGTCTTCGGCTCGATGGCGACCTCGATCACGGGCTCCGGGAACGTCATCGACTCGAGGATGACCTGGTTGTTCGAGTCACTCAGTGTGTCACCGGTGGTCGTGTCCTTGAGGCCAATGACCGCGTAGATGTGACCGGCGGTGACGCCGTCGACCGGGTTCTCCTTGTTGGCGTGCATCTGGAAGATCTTCCCGATGCGCTCCTTCTTGCCCTTGGTCGAGTTGACGACCTGCTCGCCGGAGGCGAGCTTGCCCGAGTACACCCGGATGTAGGTCAGACGACCGAAGAACGGGTGCGTCATGATCTTGAAGGCGAGAGCGGAGAACGGCTCGCTCGAGTCCGCGTGGCGCTCGATGATCTTCTCCTCGTCGCGCACGTCGTGACCCTCAATGGCGGGCATGTCGAGCGGCGACGGAAGGTAGTCAACAACCGCATCCAGCATCGGCTGAACACCGCGGTTCTTGAACGCCGAACCACACAGCACGGGGTAGATCTCGCTGGCGATCGTCATCTTGCGGATGGCGCCCTTGATCTCGGCAACCGTAAGCTCCTCGCCGGCGAAGTACTTCTCGAGAAGAACGTCGTCGGACTCGGCAACGGCCTCGAGCAGCGCGGCGCGGTACTCGTTCGCCTTGTCGAGAAGGTCAGCGGGGATCTCCTCGATGGCGTACTCGGCGCCCATCTTGACGTCACCCTTCGAGTCGCCACGCCACGTGAGCGCGCGCATCTCGACGAGGTCAACAACACCCTCGAAGCTCGACTCGGAACCGATCGGCAGCTGGATGACGAGTGGCCGGGCACCGAGGCGGTTGATGATGGTGTCGACAGTGAAGTAGAAGTCGGCGCCGAGCTTGTCCATCTTGTTGACGAAGCAGATGCGCGGCACGTCGTACTTGTCGGCCTGGCGCCACACCGTCTCGGACTGGGGCTCAACGCCCTCCTTGCCGTCGAACACGGCGACTGCACCATCGAGCACGCGGAGGTTGCGCTCCACCTCGACGGTGAAGTCAACGTGACCGGGCGTGTCGATGATGTTCAGCTGGATGCCGTTCCAGAAGCACGTCGTCGCGGCGGACGTGATGGTGATGCCGCGCTCCTGCTCCTGCGCCATCCAGTCCATCGTCGCCGCACCGTCGTGCACCTCACCGATCTTGTGAGTGATGCCCGTGTAGAACAGGATGCGCTCGGTCGTGGTGGTCTTGCCAGCATCGATGTGCGCCATGATGCCGAAGTTGCGGACCTTCGAGAGGTCGGTGAGCACGTCCTGTGCCACGGGGGTTCCTTACTGTTGAAAGTGGATCGTTCGTTGAGTAGGCGCGCAGCGCCGTATCGAAACGAGGTCTCGATACGCGCTGCGCGCTACTCGACCAGCGAAGTAGCTGTTACCAGCGGTAGTGAGCGAAGGCCTTGTTCGACTCGGCCATCTTGTGGGTGTCCTCGCGGCGCTTGACCGCAGCCCCCAGGCCGTTCGACGCGTCGAGGATCTCGTTGGTGAGACGCTCGGTCATCGTCTTCTCGCGACGCGACTTGGCGTAGCTCGTGAGCCAGCGCAGGGCGAGGGTGTTGGCGCGGTGCGCCTTGACCTCGACCGGGACCTGGTAGGTCGAGCCACCAACGCGGCGGGACTTGACCTCGATGGTCGGGCGCACGTTGTCGAGCGCCTTCTTGAGGGTGACAACCGCATCCTGACCGGTCTTGGCGGAGACGCCCTCGAGTGCACCGTAAACGATGCGCTCGGCGAGGCCCTTCTTGCCGTCAAGGAGGATCTTGTTAACGAGCTGGCTGACGATCGGTGCGCCGTAGACGGGGTCTGCGACGACGGGGCGCTTGGGAGCTGGACCCTTACGAGGCATTACTTCTTCTCCATCTTCGCGCCGTAGCGGCTGCGAGCCTGCTTGCGGTTCTTGACGGCCTGGGTGTCCAGGGCGCCACGAATGACCTTGTAACGAACACCGGGGAGGTCCTTCACACGACCGCCGCGGATGAGCACCATCGAGTGCTCCTGCAGGTTGTGGCCCTCGCCGGGAATGTAGGCGGTGACCTCGGTGCCGTTGGAAAGCTTGACACGGGCGACCTTGCGCAGAGCCGAGTTCGGCTTCTTCGGGGTGGTCGTGTAGACGCGGGTGCAAACGCCGCGCTGCTGCGGGTTGGCCTTCAGGGCGGGAGCCTTGGTCTTGGTGACCTTGGGGCTGCGTCCCTTCCGCACCAACTGCTGAATGGTGGGCACTAAATAACTCCTTGTTGTTGCTGCACGGTGACAGCGGGTTGATGTTTGTGCATCTCACCCAACGCACGCCAGCAGGATGCTGTCATGAGGTTGGGTATGCCGTGGGGGCCGCCCAGGCGGGCGAATCCCGGTGATGTGGAGTGTCTCGCCCCCGCCACGCCCGCAGGCATGCGTCAAGAGCGCGACAAAGCGCACACCCACGAAAGAATAGTCTTCCGCGGCTCGCCGGTCAAATGGTTGCGCTGTCGGCGGAAGGTGTTTGGGGGCTATTCACAGGCCGTTTGCGCAGGAGCTGAATGAGCGCGAAGACCGCGATCGCAATCCAGACCACGTTGAGGATCACCGACGGCCACGCGCCGTGGATCGCGCCGTTGATCAGAAGGCCAATGGCGCCCACAAGATTGAACCACTGGTAGGTGCGGCCGTTGGGGATGCGCCCCACCGAGAGCAAAAAGTAGCCAGCGAGGATAAACACCGTGCCAACCCAGCCGACGACCTCAAAAAAGATGTCCATGATGAGTCAGGCTATCGGGCGTCGCGGAGAGACGCGCGGGCCAGCACCCACGTGAAGACCACGGCGAGAGCGGCGAGCACGGCGGCGGCAACCACAAACGGGCTTGCGGCAAAGTGAGCGGAGGCCAGCAGCATCCACGCCAGTTCACCTCGGGTGATCGTGTAGCCAATCGCCCCCACAATGACCATCACGGCGAAGGCCCCGACGCCGCCCAGCAGGGCATGGAACCAGGGCCCGGATGCTCGGCTCCCCCGCCAGCAGGCCAGCCACGTGACCGCGCCCGCGCCGACCGCCATCGCCACTCCGAGGAGCGGACCGGCATCCGGGTAGTCGATCACGTCGCGGTCGAGGAGCAGGCTGAGAAGCCCCGAGACCCCCACGAGGGAGGCGAGGTAGGTGACCGTCGCGAGGACGGGAAGGAGTGCGGGGTTAGACGGCGGTGGAAGCTGCCGTGGCTGCTCGGTCATACTCGGCCCTCTTCTCCGCGACCTCGCGCTCCCAGGCAGCACGAGCCTCGGCGTTGCGCACCTTGAGGGTGCGGCCGCGACGGGCGATGATCGATCCGGTCCAGAGCGACACCTCGCGCGCGAGCAGGGCCGCGGCAACAACGATGGGGTTCACGAGCCCGGACGCGAACAGGGCTGCCGCCTCCTCGGGAGTCTTGAGGATCACGCCCGCGCTCAGGAGCAGGGCACCCACGGTGCCGAAGTAGACGAGCGCGGCGACGAGGATGCTACCGAAGATGTAGGCCCACCAGTTGGCGCGATTGGCGAGGAGCACAAGCAGGACAAACCCGATCACAAAGAACAGCGTGGGCAGGTAGAAGGTGGCAGAGGCCAGGAACGAGAACGAGAAGCGTCCCGTCGCGACGGCCCCGATGATCGCGGTGACGATGGCGAGGGCGGCGGTAAAGATGATGCCCGAGGCGGCGGCGATCAGGGCTCCGATGCCCCGGTTGCCCTTCTTCGTGGGCGGGGCGGGGGTCTGGACGTAGATCACCTGCTGCGCGGGGGCAGCAGGTTCGACAATCGTCTCCTCGACGACAGTCTCAGGCGTTTCCTCCCCGATGACCACGGCATCCTCGATGACCTCGGTCTTGGGCGTGGACTTCTTGCTGACGTCGCTCATGGGGTCAGCCTAGCAACGGGACACACCCCGCCGGCAGGGGGATGGCGGCGGGGTGCGCCCGGTCTGTGCCCACCCCTAGGGGGCGGGAGTCTCTGTGGGTGTGGGTGTTTCGGTTGGAGCCGGAGTCTCGGTCGACGACGGCGTGGGCTCGGGCGTGGTGTCGTCAGACGGCTCGACGTCCGCGGGCGGTGACACCGTCGGGTCGCGGTACACGAACAGGTAGCCCGTGAGCGTCCCCTTTTGGTCGGGCTTGTAGGCGTAGCTGAACGTGTCGTTGAGGAAGACCCGGGGCCCCTCCTGCATCAAGCGCGAGAACGCGATGACCTGCAGCGGTTCCCCCACCACCTCGATCGTCACCGAGACCGTGTAGACCCCCTCTTCGGCGGTGGGATAGGGCGGGGCGGCGCTCCCCTCCTGGTCGGTCGTCGATGACCCCCCCTCCGAGTCGAGGCTCGACCCCCACGGGGTCGCTTCGCCCAGGGTGATGCGCTTCACCACGACCCCTGCGGCAAGCGAGTTGGAGGTGACCTGATCAACAAAGTCCTCGCTCAAAACCTCGTCCGGCACATCGGACTGAAGCTTCTTGACCTCGGCGCGCACCTCGTCGAGGTTGGCGCCCTGTTCCTTGAGCTGCGCGAGCGCCGCCTGCTGGGCGAGGTTGCCCTGGTCCACGGTTGCCTGTTCCGCTGCGGCACGCTCAACCTCGAGGAGCTTGGGCGAGATGCCCAGCACCCAGCCGAGCACAACGATCGTGGCGATCGCGGCGATCGATCCCAACAACCAGAGTCGATTACCCTTCATCGTCGGCCCCCTCGGTCTCGGCGGTCTCGTCGGTCGTGGTGCCCTCGGTCTTCTCCACCCAGCGCCCCGCGAGCGCCTCCTCGGAGAGGTTGAGCGTGAAGGTCACGTCCCAGGTCAGTGCACCGTTGGGCTGGGTGACGTCGTCAACGGTCGCATCCGCAATCTCCGGCATGTCCTTGATCGCCCGGAATAGGGCGGTCGCATCGAACGGGATAGTGCTCGTGACCACGAGGGTGATGCTCGCCACACGGGGCTCCCGCAGGGGTCCGGCGGCACCGAGCTGCGAGTCCCACGGTGTGGTGCCCTGCGCGAGCCACTCGGCGTACGAGTTCGGCGGAAGCTTGGCGCTGACCTTGTCGAGAATGTCCGCCCAGACCACCTCGTTGGAGGTCGCGTTGAGTCGAACCTCGCTGATCACGTCACGCGAGCGGGTCACCGCGACCGTATCGGTGTACTCGGCACGCTGGTCGATGAGCTCAAGCGTGCGCGCCTGGGAGGCCGCGAGCGCCGCCTGGGCCTGGATCGCCTGGAAGGAGACGAGCCCATACGCCGCGCCGGTCGCCAGCAGCACCAGCACAACCAGGAAGATCAGAACCCCACGCGTGCGCTTGGCCTTGCCGCGCTCGCTGACCTCCGGCGGGAGCAGGTGTGCGCGTGGCTCCGCACCCAGGACGAGACCCGGGATGGGCTTCGCCGCCCGGGCGCTCACGACAGGCTCCCGATGGCCAGCGCGTACGCCGTGGTCAGCGCGTCATGTTGCTCGCGCGTCGAACGGGACTTCTCGCGGGGAAGTGCCGCGCCGCCCGCGGGCTCCGCGGGAAGCACGGGCGCGCCCGTAAGGTCACTCAGGGCACGCGCGAGCCCGGACAGTTGGCTTCCACCCCCGGACAACACAATCCGGTCGATGACGACCCCCGGCTTGCTGTTCGTGTAGTAGGTCAGGGTGTTGCGGATGGCCGTGAGCTGCTCGCCCGCGATCTCGAAGATGACCTCTGCTGCGGGGCGGTACTCCTCGCGCAGGGGCGTCTGCGTGAGACCCAGTTCACGCTTGGCGGTCTCGGCCTGCCCCGGCGAGAGCTGCAGTCGGGACACGAGCGCGCGAGTGATGTCGTCCCCACCCGCCGGCACAATACGCACGAACTGCGGCACGCCATCCTGAACCAGAACAATGTTTGTGGTGTTGGCGCCAATGCTGACCACCGCAACAAGCCCCCGATTGCCTGCTGCCGGCGACAAGGCCCTGACCAAGGCAAAGGGAATGAGGTCAACACTCAGCGGCCTGAGGCCCGCCTTGGAGACGGCGGCCACGTTCGACGACACGGCCTCCTTGATCGCGGCGACGAGGAGCCCGTGCACGACCGGGCCGGACTCGCTCGATGCCTCGGAGATCGGGTAGAAGTCGAGCAGTGCCTCATTGACCGGCACGGGCAGGAGATCCTGCACGTGGAACGGCAAGGCCTCACGCATCTCGGCGAGAGAGGCGCGGGGCATGGTGAGATCGCGGGACAACACCCGTGGCCCGCCCATTCCGAGCACCACGTCCTTCGTGCCGAAGCGACCGTTTGCCCACAGACGCCTGATCGCCGTGGCGACCGTGCCGATCTCCAGGACCTCGCCTCGACGCACCGATCCCTCGGGAAGGGCGACCTCGGCGTGCCGCACGATGACGGGCTTCTTGTCGGGGTTCTTGACCTCAACGGCGCGAACGCTCGCGCTGCCGATGTCCACCCCCACGATATTTGGACTCACGGTTCCCCCAAACCGAATAGTGACAGGTACAGGTTCGCGAGCTCGTGGCCCGCGAGAATTCCGAGCCAGGCGCCCGCGAGCATCCATGGGCCAAACGGGATGCCCGTGCGTCCGCCCGCACGACGCGCAAGTATCAGGCCTACCCCAAACAGGCCTCCCAGGATGAACCCCAACAGGGCACCCACGGCGAGCACGTCCCACCCGAGCCAGGCAAGAAACAACCCGAGGGCACCGGCGAGTTTGACGTCTCCGAAGCCCATGCCCCCGGGCCGAATGACGGCGAGGAGGAGATACACCCCGCCAAGAATGAGTGCGCCGAGCGCAGCGCGGCCGAGGGCCTCGAGATCACCCGTGAGAAGCGACGCGCCCCCGAGGAGGACCGCACCAACCACGTAGGACGGCAGAACGATGACGTTAGGGAGGCGCTGCGTATCGATATCGATCAGGGCCAGCGCCAGGCTGATGGCAGCCAGGTAGAGGAACGCGATGAGCGTGAGCACTCCCGCCACGACCGCGGCGGTTGTGTCGCCGAGCGGGATGGTGGGGACAAAACGCAGGGCGACCACCACAAACAGGATTGCCGCGCCCAACTCCACGAGCGGGTAGCGCACCGAGATGGGCGCCGAGCAGTCCCGGCACCGTCCCCTCAGAATGAGCCACGACAGGATCGGGATGTTGTCGTATGGACGAATCTCATGTCCACACGAGCCGCAGGCGCTCGGCGGTGCCACGACCGAACGCCCGGCGGGCACACGGAACACAACAACGTTAAGGAACGACCCGATGATCGAGCCAAAAGCTCCCAGTGCAACAGCGACCACGATCATCCCTCGACGTTTCGCAAGGAGAGGAGCTGGCGGTCGGACTCCGAGGGAGTCGAACCGGACGACGCACCCGTGTCGAGGTTGATACCGGGCAGGCCAATGGCGGCGTAGGTGAGCTTCACGCCACCCGCGAGGGCGGTCTCACCGGCGACTATCTGGCCGGTCATGCGGATCGCGCTCAGGACATCCGCCTTGCACGGCGTGTAGATGAAGGTCTTGAGCCCCTCAAGCGGGGTGTCGCCGCCGCTGATCGACATCTTCTGGCCGGCGCAGTCGGGAAGGTTGTTCGCCGTGGTGTCCGGGTTGATGAGCCACAGTCGCGCACCTGCGCTGGAGCTAAATCGGCCACTGCCCGAGATCGTAAACGACTTGGCAAAGATCACCAGGTCGTTGGCCAGAACGACGTTGTGGTTGCCATCAAGCACAACTCCACCCACGCAGTTGCGGGCATCGATGAGCCCGGGCTTGGCCGAGAGTGCGGCGACCGCCGCCTTCACCTGCACGGCACCACACGACGTGCCCATCGTGTACAGGGTGAATCCCTGCCACCAGTCGGTCGTGTAGTGCGCGGGCTGCGACCCAAAGTCGACCCAGTTGGGGATCACGGGCATCGCAGGAAGGTCGGACACGTAGGTGGGCAACACCGGGGTCGCCACCGTGAACTTGCTCTTGTTGGCGTTCCACCACCAGTCGGGTGCACCCGATACCGACTGCGTGGCGATGGGCTTGTTGAGATTACCCCACACGCCGGAGAGGTTCGTCAGGCCGTAGACGTACCCGTTGCCGTTGGTTGTGCCACCAACGAACTTGAAGCTGCCTGCCTTGAAGATGCCCTGAATTGTCGCGTTGCCCTGGCTCATGTCAAAGGGACCCGAGGTCCACAACCGGCCACCGATACTGCCGTTGTAGAACTTCACGCCCGTGTTGCTGATGACATTGCCCGTCACCTTGCCCGAGCCCGCGAAGCTGATCTCACCGGTGGCGAACACATCACCCGAGATCTCGCAGCTCGCATTGACCGTCACCGTGCCCTCAACAACGAGGTCGGCCGAACCCAGGCCCTTGCCGTCGCAGATGTAGTTGCCCTTCTTGACCTGGATATCTGGCTCGGCACCGTCCGTCGAGATGAGGGACGCACCATTGCCGAGCGACCCGTTGCCGTAGGAGTACACGGCCGGCCCCGACGCGGTGATGGTGATGGGCGCGGAGAGTGACGAGAGGATCGCCTCGAGCACGGTCTCGTCGCCCGCGGAGATGGATCCGGCGCCATCCGAGCTGGCGTAGCCGGTCGAGAGAATTCGGACCTGGGTCGCCGTGCCCACGGGGCAGCCCTGCACCCAAGCGCCCGACGGACCTGGGCGCCAGATCGTGGCCTCGAACGTTGGTGTGGTTCCGGCGTCGCTGCGGTATGTGGGTGGTGTGCCCTTGGATGCACAGGTGCCCGCCACAAGACCGGCCCGCGCAGCCGCGATCCCTGCCTCTGCCGCCGCCTGCGACTGGACGCCGGCACGCGTGTAGGTAGAGAAGCCCGAGGCGCTGACCACCGAGGTGAGCACCAGGGAGGTGATGAGCAGACCAACCGCCATCAGGCCCAGGACGGCGGCCATGGCAACACCGTCATCGCGCTTCGTGGCGCGCACCAATCTGGTCAGAAACATGTCCCTGCCTCCGTTACTCCAGAACGTTTCGTGGCTGTGGTCTGAATCACCACGGGGTCACCCTCCGAGATCTGCGCGTCATACGCGATCTCGATTCCCCCTGCGACGGCGGTGAAGATCCCCGCGCCCGACCGTGGGGTCACGTCATCAACAAGAACGGCCCAGGTGGCGAGCTGGTCGGCGGCCGGTGCCGTGATCTTGGTTCCGTTGGCGGTGGTCGTGGTGCGGATGGATCCATCCGTCGAGGAGAAGTACCACGCCTTGCAACTCCAGGTGAGGGTGTTCACGTCGTTGTTGGCCGTGCGCACCACCAGCAGCTGGTTGGTTGTGCCCGAGGGTGTGGTCAACGACAGGTCCGAGGCGTTGCGCACACCCGTGGCAATGTTGCTGGCTGCCGCCTGCGCCGCGGTTGTGGCCTGAGTGACGGCGGAGACGGTCCGCTGCGCGGCGAACATCGAGATCATCATGCCCGCGACCGCAATAAGCACAACCGAGAGGATGAGGCTCGCAACGAGCATCTCAACCAGGGTGAGTCCGGAGTCGTGGCGGCGCATGGCTCAGTCCCCCACGTAGACGATCGTGGACGCGGACGCGATGGACGTGTCCGTGTCAAGGCGGACGACAGTGGTGGCGACGCGGATGGTCGTGGGCGAGCCCGTGCATCCGCTGGTCGTGGTGGTGACCTCGAGCTCAACTCCGCGCGAGTCGGTGAGTTCCGTGACCGCGCCCAGCGCGGCGACATCCGCGCAGACCGGGCCCGCGTACTGGGCGAGCTGCATCTGCTCGGCGGCCAGCTGGGTCGCGGTTGCGAGAGTGGTGTTCGACGTCGAGAGCCTCAGGCCCTCAACGAGTACCGGCAGGAATGCCAGAGCAAGCAACGCGAGCATAAACATGGAGATCACGATCTCCATGAGGCCAAGGCCGGCGTCCGAGCCGGTGGCCGAAGTGTGTGTGGCCGAGACCGATGTGGCGTCGGGCCGAGTGTCCGAGCGGCGCCCGGTCGATGTGGTGGTCATGCGATCGAGTCCCCCCCTCGGATCGGATGTGTACAGCTATGGAGTTGTGGTGCGGATGGGGCACCACACACGGCGGTGCCCCATCCGGTCAAGCGCGTTAGTCGACGGCGCAGCTGGTGGTCGTGATCGCGCCTGAACTTGCGGAGGCGTAGTACACGGTGCCACCGCCGCCGACCGCCGAGAGGCAGAAGGCAGAGCCGGTCTCAACGATTGTGACGACAGAGCCCTGAGGGAACCCGAAGTCGGCGAGGTCTGCTTCGTCAGACGTGCCCGAGGGGTTGTTGACGAGGTAGGCCGAGTAGGCAATCTTCGCGTTCGCGAGGTTGGCCTCAGCGGCGGCGGTCTGGGCCTGGGACTGCTGTCCAAGGAAGACCGGGATCGCGATCGCGGCAAGGATGCCGATGATCAGGATGACGACGAGGAGCTCGATGAGCGTGAAGCCCTTGTCCTCGGTAAGACGCTCGCGCTTGGCGACCATCGACTTGTGAATTGCAGCAATCATTGTTGTGTTCTCTTCCTGTTCCGTTTGATACGTGGACAGGAGGCCCCCCAGTGGAACTGACCCCCACTGGAATGGTGCTCCCCCCAGCACCCCGACGTACATCCCGCGAAGTGGGGGTTTGTACCCCTCACCTCACCCCCAATACGTGGGGTACACCTGTGTTAGTGGATCTGCTGGAAGATCGTGAAGATCGGTAGGTAGAGCGCCACGATCATCCCTCCAATCACGATTCCGATAAATCCGATCATGAGTGGCTCGATCAACGAGGTCAGTTGTTCAGTGGTTGTCTGAACCTCGTCCTCGTAGAAGTCCGCGATCTTGTTGAGCATGGGCTCGAGCGACCCCGAGTCCTCGCCCACCGCGATCATCTGCGTGACCATCGACGGGAACACGGGCTCCTCGGAGAGTGGCTGCGCAATGGACTTGCCGCTGCGTACCGAGTCCTGGACCTTGTGGAGCGCCTGTTGGATGACCCAGTTGCCCGAGGTGTCCCCCACGATGCCCAGGGACTGGAGCACCGGCACACCCGACTTGGTCATCGTCGCGAAGTTGCGGGTGAAGCGAGCAATGGCGACCTTTTTCATGAGCTGCCCAAAGACCGGAAGCTTGAGCTTGATCGGGTCAACACGTGATCTCACCCGATCGCTGTGTTTGTTGCGCCGCCACCAGATCGCAAACGCAACACCGCCGACGATGAGGATCGGGAGAATCCAGATCATCGATCGGGAGAGGCCAACCAGAATCTGCGTGGGGATCGGGAGCTCACCACCCAGGTCGGCAAACATCTTCTCGAAGATCGGCACAATGAAGATGAGCATCGCGATCACGGCCACGATCGCCATGATGAGCACAATCACCGGGTACGTGAGCGCCGACTTGATCGTCGCGCGCAGCTTGACATCCGCCTCGAAGGTTCGCGCGATCGACTCGAGCGATTGGTCAAGGAATCCGCCGGTCTCCCCGGCCTTAACGAGGTGAACCATCAGCGGCGGGAACACGTCGGACTGACGGGCCAGGGCCTCCGAGAGCGACGAGCCGGACTCGACCTGGCTGCGCACCGTGCCCAGCACTCGCGCAAGCGCCTTGTTCTCCGTCTGGTCCGAGAGAATCGTCAACGACTTCAGCAGCGGGATGCCCGCCGCAACCATCGTCGCCATCTGTCGGCTCATCACGGCCAGGTCCTTGAGACTCACGCCCTTCTCAAAGGCACCGAGCGAGATCTCACGGTTGAGTCCCGTGCCGGAGGCCTCGGTCACCGAGACGGGGGTGAGGCCCAGGGCGCGCATCCTCGACACGGCGGCCGCCTCGCTGGGAGCCTCGATCTTGCCCTTGACGATTTTGCCCGCGGAGTCGCGCCCCTTGTAGCTGTAGCTCAGTACCGCAATGCTCACGGTCGTGCCCCCATGTTCGTCGAGAAGTCACTGGCAAAGGCGCTCGGCGCACCACCCTCCTTGCGCACGACCAAGCGCCCGAAGGTCTCGTGGTCGTGCACTTTCTGCTCGGCCGCACGGTGGGTGATCACACCTGCGTTCACCAGTTCGGCTAGGTGCTGGTCCATCGTCTGCATACCCAGCCCGCGACCGGCCTGCATGGCGGACGACAGCTGGTATGTCTTGCCCTCACGGATGAGGTTGGCGACGGCCGGCGTGGTGATCATGATCTCGGTCGCCACCACACGACCGGTGCCACTGGCGTGTTTGACGAGGGTCTGGCAGACCACACCCTGGAGGGTTGCCGCGAGCTGGGCGCGGACCTGCTCCTGCTGGTGGGGCGGGAACACGTCGATGATGCGGTCGACGGTCTGCGGGGCATCCTGCGTATGAAGTGTGGCGAAAACGAGGTGACCAGTCTCGGCCGCAGTCAGGGCCACCGAGATGGTCTCGAGGTCACGGAGCTCACCAATGAGGATCACGTCCGGGTCCTGTCGCAGCACGTGTTTGAGCGCCGCGGCGAAACTGTGGGTGTCGTGCCCCACCTCGCGCTGGTTGATCAACGAGCGCTGGTTGGAGTGGAGGAACTCGATCGGATCCTCGACGGTCATGATGTGGTCGGTGCGGGTGCGGTTCACGAGGTCGATGAGCGCGGCGAGCGTCGTCGACTTGCCCGAGCCGGTGGGGCCGGTGACCAGCACCAAGCCACGCGGCAGCGACGCGAACGCGCTCACGGCATCCGGAATGCCGAGCTCCGAGAGCTGCTTGATCTCCGTGGGGATAAGGCGGAACGCCCCACCGATCGCGTTGCGCTGCTGATAAAAGTTGACGCGGAATCGTGCGTTGGCCGACAGCGTGAACGCGAAGTCGAGCTCCAAGTCACGCTCGAAGGCCTCGCGCTGCTCCTCCGACATGATGCTGTAGAGGGCGCTGGTGACCTTGTGGCGCTCCCAGGGCACGTTCGCCGCGATTGGACGCAAGGCCCCATCAACACGAATCATGGGCGGAGCGTTCACCGTGATGTGGAGATCGGATGCCGTCGACATCAGGACCTCCTGCAGGGCCGCGATGAGGTCCGCGTCGGCACCCGACTTGGGCGAGGTCCGCGCGGGATGCTCGACCGTCGGCACCGCGGGCGGGGGGAAGGATGACAGCGGCACCGACGGCGGCGGGAACGAACCCGGAGCGGCGGCAGGCGAGGGAGCGCCGGTGGGAGGCGGCATCGGCGCACCCGTGGGGGGTGGTGCCGATGCGATGGTGGGGGCACCCGTCGGCGCCGGCGCGTCGACGACGGGTGGCGGGCCAAAGTTCTGGGGAGTCGACGGCGGAAAGCCGGGAGGAGCCACCGGGGCCTCGTCGCGCAGACCCTTGTTGACGGGAATCTCGTAAATTGGCTGACTCATCAGGCCACCACTCTCAGAATCTCTTCAATCGACGTCAGGCCCATCTGTGCCTTCGCCCAGCCGTCCTGGCGCAGGGTGAGCATTCCCTGCTGGATGGCCGTTCGGGTGATTTCCGCGCTTGACGCGCGTGCGACGGCGAGGCGCTCAATTTCCTCGGTGACCGTCATTACCTCGTGGAGTGCTAGGCGTCCGCGATATCCGGTGTTCGAGCAGCTGGAGCATCCGGTGGGACGAAACAGCTGGCCGAAGGGTTGGCCGTACTCGTAGCCAAACTTCAGGGCGGCGAGTTCGGCGGGGTCGTGGTTGTAGGGCTGCTTGCACCGCTCGCAGAGGCGGCGGGCAAGACGCTGGGCCATCACCGAGTCGAGCGCGGAGCCCACCAGGAACGGCTCGATGTCCATCTCGGTGAGTCGGGTGACCGCGCTCGGCGCGTCATTGGTGTGCAGGGTCGAGAGCACAAGGTGACCGGTGAGGGATGCCTCGATCGCGATCTGGGCGGTCTCGTGGTCGCGGATCTCACCCAGGAGCACCACGTCGGGGTCGGATCGCAGGATGCTTCGCAGCGCGCTCGCGAACGTCAGACCGGCCTTCGGGTTGACCTGCACCTGGTTGATCCCCGCCATCCGGTACTCGACCGGGTCCTCGACGGTGATGACGTTGATCTCGGGCCGAGCGACGGCGTGCAGGGTCGTGTAGAGCGTGGTCGACTTGCCGGACCCCGTCGGACCCGTCACCAGGATCATCCCGTAGGGCTTGGTGTAGGAGCGGCGATACGCCTCGAAGTTGTGGGGGAGGAGGCTGAGATCCGACATCTGCATACTCGACGAGTTGTTGTCGAGGATTCGCATGACGACCTTTTCGCCCCACACGGTCGGAAGCGTCGCCACACGCAGGTCGATCTTGCGTCCGCCGTGGCTCACCGACATCCGGCCATCCTGTGGCTTGCGGCGCTCCGCGATGTCGATATCGGCCATGATCTTCAGGCGCGAGATCACGCCGTTCTGGATGTTCTTGGGCGCACGCTGCATCTCGTGCATCACCCCGTCGATGCGATACCGCACGCCCATGTCGTACTCGCCCGGTTCGATGTGGATGTCGGAGGCAAGATCCTGGATGCCCTGGCTGATCAGGAGGTTAACAAAACGCACGATGGGCGCGTCATCTTCCTTGGGCTCGTTGGGCTCCTGGCGCACGAGCTCGGCCGGCCCCGCCTGCTCCTGCAGCTCCGTGCTCAGGCTGGAGAGTTCGCCATCCGCGCGGTGGAAGCGGTCGATGGCGGCAAGCAGGTCACTCTTCTCCGCCACCACACACTTGACCTGCTGTCGGGCGATGGAGCGCACGTCGTCAACGGCAAACACGTTGCCCGGATCGATCATGGCGAGGATGAGGTAGTCGCCCGAGAAGCTGATCGGCAGCACACCGTAGCGGCGGCACACCGCGGCGGGCACAAGCGCGACGGCGCGAGCGTCGACGGCGAAGTCCAGAAGCTCAACAAA
Organism: Rhodoglobus sp.; assembly: GCA_965279605.1. Lineage (GTDB taxonomy): Bacteria > Actinomycetota > Actinomycetes > Actinomycetales > Microbacteriaceae > Rhodoglobus. Next base: position 293,442 of record CBDIIE010000016.1, on the reverse strand, counting down.
CGGGAGCCCCACGAGGGCGGCGCGGGCGGACGCGAGCTGAACCTCGGTCAGCACCCCACGCTCGAGAAGGTCACGCACGGTGGACTCTTCGTCGGCCGTACCGGACATGCTGTCGAGACTCTCGATCGGCATCACGCCACGGAGAATCAGAATTTCAGTCAGCGACGCCATTCTTTCACCCCCCAGTGATAGCGACGTTCCACGCTATCGAGGCGGTGGTTGACCTGTCACCCCCGCAACCGGGGGGTCACGGAGTGCGGACCTAGCGGAGGTGATCCACCGTGGCGAACGCACGCTCCAGCTCGGATGCGACCCACTCGTCCAGTTTCGGAGCGACACACTCGCGCAGCACGTCGAGCAGGTCATCCGAGTTGGCGCCCAGCCAATCGACCATAAAGCGGCGAACGGCGTCGTAGGAGGCGACGGGTGGCGGTACAAGCGAGTCGAGAATCTGCAGGAAGGCGGTCTCGACCGCGCCAGCCAGCTGATGCATCAGGTCGTGCGGCCAGTCTGCGACATCCACAACGTCGGCCAGAATCGATGATCCACACGAGGTGCACGTTCGGGCCGATGCATGCCCGGGTGGCACCCAATCCGCAACGGATTCGTACCACCCGGACAGGATGCCGCCCAACAGGTCGTCAATAGCAGATCGATTCACGGGTGCGGCTCCGTCTTGCTCGGGTTAGTTTGATCGTGGCAGTAGACAGAGCGGTACAGCAGTCGTCGCATTCACTGACACCCGTTCGGGGGTCAGCAGGTCGCGCGGGCCACGGCACGACACAATTCGTTCCATTCTCAATAGATATCCCTTGCCCGCGGAGGTGCGATGACTGGCGAACAGATTCGCTCGCGCCCCCTGCGCATCGCTCACGTCGACGACCACGAGACCGTCCAGCTCGGATTTGCCTCGTTGCTCGCCGGGCACAACGACCTGGAACTCGTGATGTCGGCCTCGCGCGTGGACGATGTGCTGCCGATTGTCGGATCGCTCGATCTGGTGGTGCTCGACATCCGACTCTCGGACGGGTCGACGATTGGCCACAACCTCGCCGTGTTGCACGCGGCGGGCGCGCGCGTGCTCGCCTTCACGGCGGCGGACAACGCGGCCGAGCTGCGCACGGCATCCCGCGGTGGAGTACTGGGAATCGTGCGCAAGTCGGAGACCAAGGAGAGCATCCTCGAGGCGGTCCGCGGCGCGGCCCTCGGCGCGACGGTCGCGACCACCGAGTGGGCCGCAGCCCTCGACGCAGACCCACTTCTCTCATCCGCAGGGCTGAGCCCGAAGGAGCGCGAGGTGTTGGCCCTGTATGCCGCGGGCGACAAGTCGGTGACGGTCGCCCACCGCGCTGGCCTCTCCGCCAGCACCGTCGCGGAGTACGTGCGCCGAATTCGCTACAAGTACGCGATCGCGGGGCGGCCCGCGCACACCAAGGTCGACCTGTACAAGCGCGCCGTGGAGGACGGCATCCTGCCTTCTCCCGAGTCATGAACGAGCTGCCAGACAGCGGGCCCCGCGCCGCGGAGCGCATCGCGAGAACCATCACGCTGGTGTTGCTGGCGGCCGCCCTGTTCCTCGGGGGAATCTCGGTGGGGGCCATGTACGCGGCCCACCCCTATCTCCTGTTCTGGTACACGCCCGAGGCCGTTGCGATCGTCTTCGGTGGGCTCATTGTGTTGACCGTCGTGACGTTCCGGGTCTCGCTGCGAGGCATCCGCATCGCGCACGGCGTGTACGCGATCGCCTTTGTAGTGGTTCAGCTCGCCTGGGTCCCGGCACTGGTGAGCCCGATGCCCGAGAACCTCAACCCGTGGGTCCTGGAGATGTCTGCGATTGGCACAGTGCCCGCCGCCGTCGCCTGGCGCCCCTGGCTGGCCTGGGCCTACCTGTTGCTCTGCTCCGCGATCGTGGCCCCGATTCGATTCGTCGCCAACGGCGGGGTCGACTGGACGAGCCCCCTCGAGTACTCGCTGCTGACCGTCACACTGGCTGGGCTGTTCACGGCGCTCGCCACCGTCGCGATGCGCAACGCCGCGACGGTCGACGCGGGCACCGCCGAGCTCCGGGAGATCGCCGCCCGGTCGGCCACAACGGCAGCACTCGCGCAGGAACAGGTGCGTCTCGACGCGCTCGTGCACGACGAGGTCATGAGCACGCTCTACTACGCCTCCCGCGGCGACGCCGAGCTGGATGCGTCCGTGCGTCGGCAGGCGGCCGGCGCGCTCGCCCAGCTGGAACGGCTGCGCGGCGGGCTCGACGAGCCGGACACCGGAGTGACCCCGGACAGCTTTGTGTCGCGCATCCGCTCAGTTGTGCTCGCGGCATCCACCGACATCGGATTTGAGGTACGAGGCTCGCGGGAGGACGCGGTGCCCTCGGAGGTGGCGGCGGCATTCGCGGAAGCCACCTCCGAGGCCAGCCGAAACAGTCTCGTCCACGCGCGGGGCGCCACCACCCGCACCGTGATCGTCGAGTTCTCTCCCGGCCGAATCCGGGTGGTGGTGACCGACGACGGCGACGGCTTTGACCTCAGGGATGTTGCACCCCACCGACTGGGAATCAGCGTGAGCATCCGCGGGCGGCTTGCCGCGCTCGCCGGTGGGCGCGCCCACGTGCACAGCGCCGCGGGCGGCGGCACGATCGTCACGCTCGATTGGCGCGAATCGTGAGCTCGCTCGGCCGTCTCGAGCTGGTGCCCTTCACGGGCTGGGGCACACGCATCCTGATCTGGTCGTACGTGGTGACCATTGGCCTGCTGGCCGTCTGGAGCCTCGACGAGGTCAGGACGCCCGGCCCCACGCTGTTCGGCCTGCTGGTCCTGGTGGCGGTGGGGCTCTTGCTCAGCGTCGACCGTGAGGTTCCGCTCACCCTGCCGACCGCCATCGTGGTGGCTAGCGTGTGGCCCGCGGTTGCGTTGCTCATCTCGTGGCAGCTCGAGGTTGCCGGAGGTCAATCCCAGTGGTTCTTCGGGGCGGGAACCGTCTCGATGTTTTTTGTTAGCCTCCGCGGTCGGGTTCTCATCGGGTGGATCGGTTTTGCCGCCCTGTCGCTGGTCGTGATCGTGTGGGGCGCCACGACCGAGACCGGGGTGGTGACGGCGCTCCTGCTCACCGGCAAACAAGCCCCCATTCTGTTGGTTGGAGCGTTTTTTGCGATCGGACTGAGGCGCACGTCGGCCACGATTGTGCGTCTCGCGGGCGAAACGAGCGCGCGGGCATCCGTCGAGGCCGCCCAACTGGCCACCTCCACGGAGCGACGCCGGCGCCTGGAAGAGCTGGATGCCGTCGCCACCCCCCTGCTGAACCTCCTGGTGAGTGGGCGCGAGCTGACACCCGCGGACCGTGTCGAGTTCGCGGTGGCCGAGGCCGAGCTACGGGACGGGCTGCGCGCACGCTCGCTCGCCGTGCCCGCGGTCGCGGCGTCCGCACGCGAGGCGCGGCGGCGCGGGGTCGAGGTGGTGCTCCTCGATGACCGCTATCCGGCCACAACGGACCCCGAGGTGTTGTCCACCGTGATCGACCGAGTGGTCTCCGCCCTCGCATCCACCCCCAGCGGCCGTGTGGTCGCTCGCCTGCTGCCGGAGGGTCGCGAGGATGTCGCCACGATCCTCATGGACACCGGCGAACGACAAAGCCGCGACGTGATCTAACGACAACGGGCCCGCCACCACGAAGGTGACGGGCCCGTTGTACGAGTGCCTACTAGTTGTAGGTTCCCGGGGTGTAGTCGTCGGAGCTGAAGCTGTCGAAGTCAACGAAACTCAGGTCGGCCTCGCTCGCACCGAAGTCATCCGTGAAGATGCGGTTCGGGTAGCGCTCGGCCTTGGCCTCGTCGGTCGCCTCGACAGACACGTCACGGTAGCGCGGGAGACCCGTGCCGGCCGGGATGAGCTTACCGATGATGACGTTCTCCTTGAGCCCCATGAGCGGGTCGGACTTGCCCTCCATGGCGGCCTGCGTAAGAACACGCGTGGTCTCCTGGAACGACGCGGCCGACAGCCACGACTCGGTCGCGAGGGATGCCTTGGTAATACCCATGACCTCCTGGCGAGCCGACGCCGTCTGCTTGCCCTCGGTGAGCGCACCACGGTTGATCTCGTTGTACTTCTGGCGGTCGACGAGCTCACCGGGCAGCAGGTCGGTGTCACCGTGGTCAACGACCGTGACCTTGCGCAGCATCTGGCGAACGATGACCTCGATGTGCTTGTCGTGAATCGGCACACCCTGCGAGCGGTACACGCCCTGCACACCATCAACGAGGTGCTGCTGGACCGCACGGACACCCTTCACCCGAAGAACTTCCTTCGGGTCCAGGTTTCCGACGTGCAGCTGCTGGCCGAGCTCAACGTGCTGGCCATCCTCAACGAGGAGGGTCGCGCGACGCAGAACCGGGTAGGCGATCGGCTCGTCACCGTTGTCGGGGGTCAGGATGATGCGGCGAGCGCGATCCGTGTCCTCGATGGAGATGCGGCCAGCGGCCTCGGCGATCGGGGATGCACCCTTGGGGGTACGAGCCTCGAACAGCTCGGTGACACGCGGCAGACCCTGGGTGATGTCATCAGCGGATGCGACACCACCGGTGTGGAAGGTACGCATCGTCAGCTGGGTTCCGGGCTCACCAATCGACTGGGCCGCGATGATACCGACGGCCTCGCCGATGTCGACGAGCAGACCCGTCGCAAGCGAGCGGCCGTAGCAGACGGCACACACACCCACGGCGGACTCACACGTGAGCACCGAGCGAACCTTGATCTCGTGCACACCAGCCGCAAGAAGCGTCTGGAGGAGCACGTCACCAACGTCGGCGCCGGCAGCGGCGATAACCGCTCCCTTGGCGTCGACCGCGTCGGCGGCAAGGCTGCGCGCGTACACCGAGTTCTCGACGTTCGTGTCGAGGACCCAGGCACCCGAGGCGTCCTGTGCGGCGATCGGAAGGTCGAGACCCTTCGAGGTGCCACAGTCGTCCTCACGGATGATGACGTCCTGCGAGACATCCACCAGACGACGGGTCAGGTAGCCCGAGTCAGCGGTACGCAGAGCGGTGTCGGCCAGACCCTTGCGGGCACCGTGGGTCGAGATGAAGTACTCGGCCACGGTCAGGCCCTCCTTGTAGGAGTGCACGATCGGGCGAGGGATGATCTCACCCTTCGGGTTCGACACGAGTCCACGCATACCGGCGATCTGGCGCACCTGCATCCAGTTACCACGAGCACCGGACGAGACCATGCGGTTGATGTTGTTGTCGGTCGCGAAGTTCTCCTGCATCGCGGTCGCAACCTCGGCCGTGGCCTTGTTCCAGATCTCGATGAGCTCCTGGCGACGCTCGGCGTCGGTGGTCAGACCCTTGTCGAACTGGTCCTGCACCTTCGCGGCCTGCTTCTCGTAGCCAGCGATGATCGCGGGCTTCGTCGGCGGGGTCACGATGTCGGAGAGCGCGACGGTCACACCGGAGCGGGTCGCCCAGTGGAAACCGGCGTCCTTGATCCGGTCGAGAGCGGCGGCAACCTCAACCTTGGGGTAACGCTCGGCGAGGTCGTTGACGATTGCCGAGATCTGGCTCTTGTCAGCGACGGCCTCCACGTACGGGTAGTCCGCGGGGAGCGCCTCGTTGAACAGCGCGCGACCCAGGGTCGTCTCGAGCAGCACCGTCTTGCCGGGCACAAAGCCCTCGGGCGCTGCGCCCTCGGCAAAGTGCACGCCGTCGAGACGGATGCGCACCTTGGCGTTGAGGTCGAGCGAGTGCTGGTCGTGCGCGAGGATCGCCTCGGCGACCGACGAGAACGCGCGGCCCTCGCCGGTTGCACCCTCCTTGAGCGTGGTCAGGTGGTGCAGACCGATGATCATGTCCTGCGTGGGCAGGGTCACCGGGCGACCGTCCGACGGCTTCAGGATGTTGTTGCTCGCGAGCATGAGCACGCGGGCCTCGGCCTGGGCCTCCACCGACAGCGGAAGGTGCACGGCCATCTGGTCACCGTCGAAGTCGGCGTTGAACGCCGCACACACGAGCGGGTGAAGCTGGATGGCCTTGCCCTCGACAAGCTGAGGCTCGAAAGCCTGGATGCCGAGGCGGTGCAGCGTGGGTGCGCGGTTGAGCAGCACGGGGCGCTCGCGGATGATCTCCTCGAGCACGTCCCACACCTGCGGACGCGAACGCTCGACCATACGCTTGGCGCTCTTGATGTTCTGCGCGTGGCTCAGGTCGATCAGGCGCTTGATCACAAACGGCTTGAACAGCTCGAGGGCCATCTGCTTGGGCAGACCACACTGGTGCAGCTTGAGCTGCGGACCAACGATGATGACCGAACGGCCCGAGTAGTCGACGCGCTTTCCGAGCAGGTTCTGGCGGAAACGACCCTGCTTGCCCTTGAGCATGTCGCTCAGGGACTTGAGGGCGCGGTTGCCGGTACCGGTCACGGGGCGACCACGACGTCCGTTGTCGAACAGCGCGTCAACGGCCTCCTGAAGCATGCGCTTCTCGTTGTTCACGATGATCTCGGGAGCACCGAGGTCAAGCAGGCGACGCAGGCGGTTGTTGCGGTTGATCACACGACGGTAGAGGTCGTTGAGGTCGGAGGTCGCGAAGCGGCCACCGTCGAGCTGAACCATCGGGCGCAGCTCCGGCGGGATCACCGGGACAACCTCGAGCACCATGGCGGCCGGCGAGTTGCCGGTCTGGAGGAACGAGTTGACGACCCGGAGGCGCTTGATCGCGCGGATCTTCTTCTGGCCCTTGCCGTTGGCGATCTCGTCGTGGAGCTTCTCGCTCTCCGCGTCGAGGTCAAACGCCTGGAGACGCTTCTGGATGGCCTCGGCGCCCATGTAGGCCTCGAAGTACATGCCAAAGCGGTCCTGGAGCTCCTGGAAGACCGAGTCCTCGGGCTTCAGGTCGCCGACCTTGAGGTTGCGGAAGTCATCCCACACGCGCTCAAGCTGGGCGATCTGCTCGTCGAAGGACTTGCGGGCCTGGCCCATCTCCTTCTCCGCGCCATCCTTGACACGACGCTTCTGGTCGGCCTTGGCGCCCTCGGCCTCCAGGGCCGCGAGGTCCTCCTCGAGCTTGGCGAGGCGCTCGGCGATACGAGCATCCCGCTGGCCCTCGAGCGTCTTGATCTCGAGACGAATCTCGTTCTCGAGGCCGGGCAGGTCGGAGTGACGACCCTCCTCGTCCACCGAGATGATCATGTAGGCAGCGAAATAGATGACCTTCTCGAGGTCCTTCGGCGCCATGTCGAGCAGGTAACCGAGGCGGCTCGGCACACCCTTGAAGTACCAGATGTGCGTGACCGGAGCGGCGAGCTCGATGTGACCCATACGCTCGCGGCGCACGGAGGACTTGGTGACCTCCACGCCGCAGCGCTCGCACACGATGCCCTTAAAGCGGACTCGCTTGTACTTGCCACACGAGCACTCCCAGTCGCGGGACGGGCCGAAGATCTGCTCTCCGAACAGGCCGTCCTTCTCGGGCTTGAGCGTGCGGTAGTTGATGGTTTCGGGCTTCTTGACCTCACCGTGCGACCAGCGACGGATGTCGTCAGCGGTAGCGAGGCCGATCTTGATTTCGTCAAACGCGTGAACGTCGAGCAATGTCTTTTCTTCTCTCTTCGAAAACGAAAGTCGTGTATCGGCCGGGGTTAGATCTCGTCGATGGACGACGACTCAAACCGCGTGGAGATGTTGATGCCCAGCTCCTCCGCGGCGCGGAAGACCTCGTCATCCGTGTCGCGCAGGTTGACCGCGGTGCCGTCTGCCGAGAGCACCTCGACGTTCAGGCAGAGCGACTGCATCTCCTTGATGAGGACCTTGAAGCTCTCGGGGATACCGGGCTCCTGGATGTTCTCGCCCTTGACGATGGCCTCGTACACCTTCACGCGGCCGAGGATGTCATCGGACTTGATCGTCAGGAGCTCCTGGAGGGCGTACGCGGCACCATATGCCTCGAGCGCCCACACCTCCATCTCACCGAATCGCTGGCCACCGAACTGCGCCTTACCACCCAGCGGCTGCTGCGTGATCATCGAGTAGGGGCCGGTCGACCGCGCGTGGATCTTGTCGTCCACGAGGTGGTGCAGCTTCAGGATGTACATGTAACCGACCGAGATCGGGTCCGGGAACGGCTCGCCGGAGCGGCCGTCGAAGAGGCGGGTCTTTCCGGTCGAGTCGATGAGGCGGTCACCGTCGCGCGTCTTGGTGGTCGAGTCGAGGAGACCTGCGATCTCCTCCTCGAGCGCACCGTCGAACACGGGGGTCGCAACCTTCGTGCCGGGCTCGGCGCTGCGCGCAGCATCCGGGAGGGTGGCGGCCCACTTCGGGTTGCCCTCGACCTCCCAGCCCTGCTTGGCGACCCACCCAAGGTGGGTCTCCAGCACCTGGCCGAAGTTCATACGACCGGGGATACCGAGCGGGTTGAGGATGACGTCGACCGGGGTCCCGTCCGCGAGGAACGGCATGTCCTCGACGGGCAGGATCTTCGCGATGACACCCTTGTTGCCGTGGCGGCCGGCGAGCTTGTCGCCCTCGGTGATCTTGCGCTTCTGGGCGATGTAGACCACAACACGCTGGTTAACACCGGAGCCGAGCTCGTCGTCGTTGTCGGCGTTGAACTCCTTGACCGCGATGATGGTGCCCTCTTCACCGTGAGGAACCTTGAGCGAGGTGTCACGCACCTCGCGGCTCTTCTCGTTGAAGATGGCGCGCAGCAGGCGCTCCTCGGCGGAGAGCTCGGTCTCACCCTTCGGCGTGACCTTGCCCACGAGGATGTCGCCGGGGCGAACCTCGGCACCGATACGGATGATTCCGCGCTCGTCGAGGTCGGCCAGCAGCTCAGGGCTCACGTTGGGGAGGTCACGAGTGATCTCTTCCTTGCCGAGCTTGGTGTCGCGGGCATCCACCTCGTACTCCTCGATGTGGATCGACGAGAGAACGTCGTCCTTCACGAGGTTCTGGGACAGGATGATCGCGTCCTCGAAGTTGTGACCCTCCCACGGCATAAACGCCACGAGGAGGTTCTTTCCGAGAGCCAGCTCGCCGTTCTCGGTCGCGGGGCCATCGGCGATGACCTGCCCGACCTCGACGCGGTCACCCGCGGAGACGATCACGCGGTGGTTGTAGCTCGTGCCCTGGTTGGAGCGGTCGAACTTGCGCAGGTAGTAGTCCTGCGTGCCGCCCTCGTCGAGCATGACGGTGACGACGTCCGCGGAGACCTCGGAAACCACACCGGCCTTGTCGGCGGTGAGCACGTCACCGGCGTCGATGGCCGCGAAGCCCTCCATACCGGTACCCACGAGCGGCGACTCGCTGCGCAGCAGCGGCACAGCCTGGCGCTGCATGTTCGCACCCATGAGGGCGCGGTTCGCGTCGTCGTGCTCGAGGAACGGGATGAGCGAGGTCGCGACCGACACCATCTGGCGCGGCGAGACATCCATGTACCCAATGAGCTCGGTGGGAACGAGGTCGACCTCGCCGCCCTTCTTACGAGCAAGCACACGGGGCTCGGCGAAGTGCGCGTCGCTGGTCAGCGGCGCGTTCGCCTGGGCGACGATGAAGTCGTCCTCCTCGCTTGCGGTGAGGTAATCGATCTTGTCGGTCACCTTGCCGTTGACCACACGACGGTACGGGGTCTCGATAAAACCAAACGCGTTGATCCGCGCGAACGATGCGAGCGAACCGATCAGACCAATGTTCGGGCCTTCCGGGGTCTCGATCGGGCACATGCGGCCGTAGTGCGACGGGTGAACGTCACGGACCTCAACGCCGGCACGCTCGCGGCTCAGACCACCGGGGCCGAGAGCGGAGAGGCGACGCTTGTGGGTCAGACCCGCGAGTGGGTTGTTCTGGTCCATAAACTGCGACAGCTGGCTGGTTCCGAAGAACTCCTTGATCGCGGCGACGACGGGGCGCACGTTGATCAGGGTCTGCGGCGTGATCGCCTCGATGTCCTGAGTGGTCATACGCTCGCGAACGACGCGCTCCATACGGGACAGACCCGTGCGGACCTGGTTCTGGATGAGCTCACCCACGGCGCGGATGCGGCGGTTGCCGAAGTGGTCGATGTCGTCGACGTCGAGCCGGACATCCACCTTCTTGCCGTCGCGGACACCCTTGATGGTGGCGAGGCTGTTGTCGTGAACCGTCACGAAGGGCGAGGACGTGTCGTGCAGGGCGACCAGGTACTTGATCGTCGCAATGATGTCCTCAATGGTGAGCACCGACTCCTTGATGTCGGTGTCGAGGCCCAGCTTGCGGTTGATCTTGTACCGGCCAACCTTGGCGAGGTCGTAGCGCTTCGGGTTGAAGTAGAAGTTGTCGAGGAGCGCACGCGCGGCCTCGGCAGCAACCTGCTCGCCCGGGCGGAGCTTGCGGTAGATGTCCTTGAGCGCCTCTTCCTTGGTGAGGATGGCGTCCTTCTCGAGGGTGAGCTCGATGGACGGGAAGCCCTTGAACTCCTCGAGGATCTGCTCGCTCGTGAGGCCGAGGGCCTTGAGGAACACGGTGACGGACTGCTTGCGCTTGCGGTCGATGCGCACGCCAACCTGGTCACGCTTGTCGATCTCAAACTCGAGCCATGCACCACGGCTCGGGATGATACGAGCCGAGTAGATGTCCTTGTCGGAGAGCTTCTCCGGGGTGCGGTCGAAGTAGACACCGGGCGAACGCACAAGCTGGGACACCACAACACGCTCGGTGCCGTTGATGATGAACGTGCCCTTTTCGGTCATGAGCGGGAAGTCACCCATAAACACGGTCTGGGTCTTGATCTCACCCGTGAGGTGGTTCATGAACTCCGCGTTGACGTAGAGCGGAGCCGCGAAGGTCTTGCCGCGCTCCTTGCACTCGTCGATCGTGTACTTGGGCTCCTCGAGCTCCGGCTCCGCAAACGACAGCTGCATCGTCTCACCGAGGTCCTCGATGGGGGAGATCTCCTCGAAGATCTCCTCGAGGCCGCTGCGCGTGGCGAGGTCGGTGCGACCCGCTGCTTCGCCTTCGGCGACGCGCTGCTTCCAGATGTCGTTTCCGACGAGCCAGTCAAAGCTCTCGGTCTGCAGTGCAAGCAGATCCGGAACCGTGAGGGTGTCGGTGATCTTGGCGAAGGAAAGCCGGGATGCGTTCCGGCCGTTCTTCGGGGACTTTTTGGTGGACGCGGTGCGCGCAGCAGCCAAGGAACTAACCTCCGTGAACCCTGTGGTGGGTCCGTATGTCATGCAATGACGGTCGGCAATGAAATGCTCACCAGGACCCACTAGAGATTTGCCCCGCCGCTATACTCGGGGCGCGCCAGCTGTCCACAATATGACGGCATGGGTTGTCTGGGAGCGCAAAGATCAACTATAGGGCGGTTTGCCCTGCCTGCGCAAGTTCTTTCTTGACCTTGATCTGAGATTCGGCTATAAGCCCCCTCACACCTCAAGCGGGGCGGCCCTCAGAGAGGAACCGCCCCGCCGTGGGGAGTGGGCGCTACCGCTGGCGGTCGCTGCTCCGCACGCTGCCTGCGAGCAGCGTCACTCCACCGATACCGACCAGCACGAGAGCAGCCAGCGCGCCGAGCACACTTGCCTCCGAGCCGGTCGACGCGAGGGACGTGGTCGTGGACTGGTCGGACGAGTCGCCGGGCTCGCCGCTGTCGGTCGAGCCTGTCGGCAGCTCGGGCTCGGGGGTCTCCTCCTCGGTGCCCGGAGTCTCCTCCTCGGTGCCAGGGGTCTCCTCCTCACCCGGGGTCTCCTCCTCGGTGCCAGGGGTCTCCTCCTCACCCGGGGTCTCCTCCTCGGTGCCAGGGGTCTCCTCCTCGCCCGGAGTCTCCTCCTCACCAGGAGTCTCCTCCTCACCAGGAGTCTCCTCGGCCGCCGTCACGGTGATGGTCACGGTGATCGGGTCACTCTCGTTGTTGGTGAGGTCACGCAGGAAGTACGTGAAGGTCGCCTCGCCCACAAACCCGGGGTCGGGCACGTAGGTGAACGTGCCAGCGAGCGGGTTAAACGTGGTGAGGTCACCATCCGTCGGGTCGGTGTACCCCCCAACCGCAAAGGACGAGTCGGCGTCGCTGTCGTTCGCGAAGAGACCGGGGGCAACGACAACCAGCGGCGTGTCCTGCGGGGTGGTGAACGAGTCGGCACCTCCGATGGGCACCGCCTGCTCGACCGCTTCCTCGGTGACCTCGATCGTCGCGACCGAGTCGCCGCCCGGACCCTTGCCGTCGGATGCGGTGTAGGTGAACTGGCGTGTTCCGGTGAAGTCGGTCGCGGGGACGAAGTTGATGCCACCCTCGGGGGTCACGTAGAGCGACTCGCCGGGAAGGAGGCCACCCACCATCGTGTACGCGGCGATGTAGAGCGGGTCAGCGTCGGCATCCGTGTCGTTCCCGAGAACACCGGGGTCGGCCACCACAAGGGTCTGGTTCTTGCCGATCGTGTAGCTGTCGGTGACGGCGACCGGGTCGTGGTTGGAGTTTGGCGGCGCCTCGACCGTGATGTACACGGTCGCCGGCACGAGGCTCGACGTCTCTCCGTCGTGGGCATAGTACGTAAACGTCACTTCGCCCCAGAAGCCGGCGGGCGGCTCGTACTCGAAGTTGCCAAACGAGCCGTTGTAGCCGAGCAGCGTGCCCTGGGTGGGAATACTCCACGACACGGCATCCACGTTCGAGGACTCGTTGTCGTAGTCGTTGACGAGCACGCCTTCGGGGTCGTTGACGGTCAGCACCGTTTCGTAGGGCGTCGTGTAGTAGTCGTCCTGCGCGATCGGTGGAGTGTTCACGGGGTCATCAGCGTAGGCGGCGGTGATACCCGCGACGGCACTAAAACCGACGGCCAGACCGGTCACGGTGACCATGGCGCCAAGGCGCATCAGGGTGGGGGCGGAGAGCTTCCGACGGGTGTCGGGCGACTCAAGGGGAGCAGTCATGAGTTCGTTCCTCTGGTTGATGGGCTAGTTGAGGTAGTCGTGCGAAGTGCACGTGTCTACGGTGCCGCGACCGGGGTGGTCGCCGGATGGGGAACGGGTGCTCAAACATCCCGGGTGCACTACTCAGGTGATGTGCGATTACTCACCGCCGCGACGTGAGTAGAATCGCGCTGCGCATCACCGACCCGCCGGAAGGAGCGCTCGCGTGCCCGATGCCCCGTATGCCGCCCTGTGGCCGTTCACCGGCAGGGATTCACTCGGCCGCGCGGTCACGGATGCCCTGCTCTCGGGCCGCAAGATCGTGCTGCTCATCGGCTCCTCCGGGGTAGGAAAAAGCCGTCTCGCGACCGAGGTGGCGGATGACGTGCGCGCGCGGGGCTGGTCGACTCTTCAGGTCTCGGGGTCGACGATTATGTCGAACGTGCCGCTCGGGGCTCTCACCCCCATGTTCTCCGGCGACAGGCCCTCGTTTGATGCCGCGGCCGCGAGCCCCGGCACGCTCCTGCAGGGCGCGATCGAGGCCCTCACTCAGCTCGCCCCGTCGACGAACCGCCTCCTCGTGGTCGACGACCTCGGGCTTCTTGACCCACTGTCGGCGACCGTTGTTGCACAGCTCGTCGCGAGCGGGCTGCTTCGGCTCCTTGCGACGGCGCGCTCGGGCGAGCCCATCCCCGACCCGATCATGTCGATCTGGGCAAGCGACCAGGCGGTGCGGCTCGACGTTCCGCCCCTCGCGCTCAGCGACTACGAGGCTCTGTTGCCGCAGGTGCTCGGGGGCCCCGTCGCTCACCGCGCGGCAGCCGAGCTCCTCCAGGCAACGGGCGGCAATCCGCTCTATCTTCGTGAGCTGGTGCTTGGGGCACTCGATGCTGGTCAGCTCGTGAACCAGGCCGGGGTGTGGCAGCTGGTCGGCGAGCCCGTGGGGTCGCTTGCCCTGCGCGACCTGACCCTCTCGCGTCTGCGACACCTCGACGAGGACGAGCGCGACGTCGTCGACCGGCTCGCGCTGTGTGGCGAGCTGGAGGTAAACCAGCTGCGAGGCAGCGGAGCACGAGCCGCCGTCGAACGGCTCGAGTCCGCAGGTCTCGTCGAGATCACCCCCACCCTGGGCGTGCGGCTGGCGCATCCGCAGTACGGCGCGATCATCGCATCCTCGTTGTCTCGGCTGCGCAGGGCCGACCTGCTTCTCGACCAGGCGGACATCCTCGCCGCGGCCGGCTCGTCCGCCGCCGACGAGCTACGACTCGTGATGTGGCGCCTCGCCGCCGGGGTGGCCACCGACCCCGAGCTTCTGGTCAGTGCGGCGCGCCTCGCCCATCAGGCCGGCGACTGGCCAACCGTCGAACGGCTTGCCTCCGCGGCCCTCGACGCGGGTGGCCCTCGCCCCGACTACCTCATGATGCGCGGCGAAGCTCAGCTCCGGATGGGCCGATCCGCCGACGCGCTCGAAACCCTGCAGCAGGCCGCGGCGATCGCCCCGCGCGAGCTCGTCACCCCCATCGCCGCCATCATGGCCATGGCACACGTGAGCGTGCACGAGGGACTCGACGCGGGCCTGCGGGTTATTCAGGATGCCGAGCGCGCGGTCGGCGCGGACCCGGGCCTCGCGCTCACCCGCGCACAGATCGAACTCTTTAACAACAATCCGCTCGAGGCCGACCAGATATTGCGCGAGCTGGATGGGGCGTTTGGTGATTCGCCTGCCGAGCGCGCCATCATCGCAGCCGCACGAGCCCAACCCCTGGCGGCTCTCGGTCACGTGGAGGAGTCGCTCGCGGCGGCGCGGGTGGCTCTCGAGTTCGCCCGCGCCACGGGAGGGCGCGCCATCCCGGGGCACACCGTGGCCAACGCCCTCCACACCCTCGGTGTCGTGCACCTCCACGCGGGAGAGTTCGAGGCCGCACAGGCTGTCGCGACCGAGGCCCTCGTCGAGTCCCTCGACACGGACGACGAGATCGTGGCACGCTCCATCGAGTTTCTTCTCGGGCGCATCGCGGCCGACACCGGTCGGCTCGACAGCGCCGAGCGCTGGTTTCGCGACACCATGAGCGGCGCGCTCACGTCGGGGCCGATGAGCCTGTACATCCCAGCCGTGGGAAGCCTCGCCATTGTCAAGGCGATGCGGGGCGACCTGGACGGCGCACGATCAGACCTCGGGATGATCCCCGCGGGCGTGTACGTCGGCGCCGGGGGCGAGATCGCGCAGGCGTGGCTCAGTGCGCTCACGGGCGACCTGCCGACCGCTTCCCGCGAGATCCGCGTCATCACCGATCGGTACACAACAACCGGGCAGCGCTACCTGGCAAGCGTGATGTTGTTTGGGCTTGCGCGTATGGGTGGTGCGGCGGATGCGGCCGCGGGGCTTGCGGCGCTCGCCGCGGAGTCGTCGAGTCCGTTCATCCGCCTGCAGGCGACGCACGTCGGGGCCGAGGTCGCCGGGGACCGCGCCCGGCTCGTCGAGACTGCGGAGGAGTGGGAGTCGCGGGGTGCTCGGCTCTGGGCGGCGGAGGCGTACTCGTCGGCGGCCCGTGCGGCACGCCGGGCCGAGGAACACCGAGCGGCGGCCGCGCTCCAGGTGCGGGCGGATGAGCTCGCCGCCCAGTGCGAGGGCGCGTCCACGCCCCTGCTGCAGTTCAGCGAGGAGCTCGCGCCGCTCACCCGACGAGAACGAGAGATTGCGGCTCTCGCGGCACAGGGCGCCAGCAGCAAGGAGATTGCGGAGCGGCTGTTCCTGAGCACGAGGACGGTCGACAACCACCTGCAGTCCATTTACGGCAAGCTCGGCATCCGCGGGAGGCACGAGCTGCACGGCAGCCTCAGCTAGACGGCGCCTGTGCTGCTCGGCACCGACTCGACGACCTGCCCACGAAGCGCCTCGAGTCGGGTGCGCACTTCGCCCACGATCATGTCAGGGGCGCCCAGGTCGTGGAGAGTGGATGCCAGATGCTCGACGATCGCGTCGTAGGCCTCGTGGGTGATCGCGAGCCCCTCGTGAGCGGCGGCGAGATCCCGCCCGGCAAACAGGTCGGGCCCACCCAGCGCAGCGCTCAGGAACGCCCGTTGGTGTGACCGCAGACGCGAAAGGTCAACACCCTCGAACCAGGTGGAGAGGTCATTGTCGTCGAGCACGCGGGAGTAGAAGACCGACACCGCCGTCTTCATCCCGGCGTTGCCGCCGAGCTGCTCGTAGAGGCTCATGCGGATGAGCCTAAAGCCGCGTCGCCCGGAGCGACATGAGCAATGACTACTCAGTTTTGTGCGTCGCGCTTGCGGACGGCCATCGCGGCGAGGGCCTCCCAGATGAGGCGATGCGCCGCGTTCACCGTGAGGTCGGCGTGGTCGTAGGGCGGCGCCACCTCCATCACGTCGAAGCCCACCACGTCGAACTCGAGCACCAGCGCCCGCACGATGCGCAGCAGGTCCATGCTCGCGAAGCCACCCGGCTCGGGGGTTCCCGTCGCGGGAGCAAACGCAGGGTCAAGCACGTCGATGTCGATCGAGACGTAGACCTTGTCTCCGCGCTCGCGGGCTGCGGCGATCACGTCGGCGAGGACCGCCTGGGTGCCGCGCTCCCAGAACTCCTGCATCATAAAGTGCCTGAGGCCGTGGTCGCGCATCCACTTCTGGTCCTCCTCGCCCGGCCAGTAGCCACGCAAGCCAACCTGGATAAAACGATCGCCCGGGATCGCCCCCGACTCGATAAGCCGGCGCATGGGTGTGCCGTGGCTCGCAAGATTGCCCTCGAGGATGTCCGCGGTGTCGGCGTGCGCATCGAAGTGGATCATCGTGACGTCACCAAACCCGTGATGCTCGGCCACCGCCGTGGCCGCCGGCCACGTGATCGAGTGGTCGCCGCCGATGATCACCGGAACGATGCCCCGATCCACGACCTCCTTCACGCGGGTGTAAATCGCCGCCTTCGACAGCTCCCACATGCCGTGGCTGGTGACGGCATCCCCGTAGTCGACAACCTCGAGGTGGTCGAAGATCTCGATGCCCAGATCAAGGTGGTACGTGCCGGGGTCATAGGCATTGGCACGGATGGCACGAGGGCCAAAACGAGCGCCCGGGCGGTTGGTGGTGTTGTCGTCCCACGGGGCGCCCACGATCGCAACATCGGGCTGCCACGCGTCGAGCTGCTCCGGTTCGGTCAGGAGGGGGCGCATGCCAAAGGTTGCAGGTCCCAGATAGGACTGGGCGTCAAGCTGTGCGCGCATCCCCGGGGCAACGTCGCGCTGGGGCTTCGGGCGTTCGGTCATAATTCACCGTACCTCCACGATGGCGGCGCGCATGAGCTCGATTCGTCGGGTCACCACCGCAACAAGGTCGGGCGCGACGCCGAGGCTCTCCAGCGCGGCGGCGAGGTGGGCAATCGTGCGGGAGTAGTCAGCTTCGGTGATACCCAGGCCCGAGTGAGCGTTGCGCATGCTGCGGCCGCTGTACTGCTCAGGCCCTCCGAGCGCCACGGTGAGGAATGCACGCTGGTGATCCTTGAGGGTCACCATGTCCATCCCCTCGAACCAATGGGCGAGGGTGTCGTCGCCGAGCACCCGTTCATAAAAGGAGTCGACGGCAAGGCCGATCGCGGCCTCGCCCCCTAGTTCCTCATAGACAGACACCGAGCATCCTTCTCTTTTCTTCGAGTGTACAGACCGGTCCACTCCACGGGAGCAACCACAACAGGGGACAGCCTGTGGCAGGGTCGAGGGGTGAACGACTA
The DNA here is from genome assembly GCA_965279605.1 of Rhodoglobus sp. Classification (GTDB taxonomy): domain Bacteria; phylum Actinomycetota; class Actinomycetes; order Actinomycetales; family Microbacteriaceae; genus Rhodoglobus. The sequence continues at coordinate 275,828 of CBDIIE010000016.1, read as the reverse complement.
CCCGCACCGCACGCTCTCCCACAGCGGACTGCACGCCGTGGTCACCCCCGATCGGTGGGTGCCCGGCGCATACACGCTCACCGTCGACGGAACACCCCAGTCGCACGTGAACCTCGATGACCCCACCCAGCTGTTCTTCGAATACGTGCAGCGCATGGGCCACGTGATCGACCAGCTCGGGATGCCCGGCGAGCCGATCACCGCCGTGCACCTGGGCGCCGGCGCGCTCACCCTCCCCCGGTACGTCGAAGCGACGCGGCCCGGCTCGCGACAGCAGGTCATCGAGATCGAGTCCGACCTCGTCGACCTGGTGCGCGCTGAGCTGCCGTGGTCGAGCCGGGCGTCGATCCGGGTGCGCCACGGGGACGCCCGCGAGGTGCTCGAGAAGCTACCGGGTGGCCTGCGCGGCACGGTCGACCTCGTGGTCGTCGACGTGTTCAGTGGCGCGCGGACTCCCGCCCACGTGACCTCGATCGAGTTCTACCGCGAGGCGGCGTCCCTGTTGGCACCCGGGGGCATCCTGCTGGCCAACATCGCGGATGGGCCGGGCCTCGCGTTCGCGCGCGGCCAAGCGGCCACCCTCTCGGAGGCGCTCGGGCATGTGGCCGCACTCGCCGAGACGCAGATCCTCAAGGGTCGGCGGTTCGGCAACATCGTGCTGGTCGGCTCGGCCTCGCCCCTGCCCCTGGACTGGATGCCCCGCCTCCTCGCCGCGGGTCCCCATCCCTCGAAGGTGGTGTCGGGCAGCGAGCTGCGCGAGTTCATCGCAGCACGGCCGTCGTGACCGACGCCACGGCCATCCCGTCGCCGCCGCCAGCCAAGAACATCTTCCAGGTGCGCCCCGACTGACAACCCCGCGAGAAGCCAGTTGTTGTGGCGCACCACCGCGGTTTGCCACAAAAGGTGGCTTTTCGCGGGGGTTGGTGGGGAGGATAGGGGATGCGCCGCATCGTGTCCCTCACCGTTGGTGTGCTCCTCCTCGCCGGATGCACCGCTCCCCCCGCGCCGACTCCCACGCCGACCGCGACCCCCTCACCGACCCCGAGCCCCACGGCCACGCAGGAACCCAACTCGGTGGGTCCGGTGCAACCCAGCGGTGCGGTGACGGTCGTGGGCGGGCTCTCCGCACCGTGGTCCATCGTGCGCCTCGAGAACGGCTCGACGCTGATCAGTGAGCGCGATCGAGGGGTGATTCGCGAGCTGACTGAGGACGGCCAGCTGCGCGACGTCGGTGCCGTGCCGGGAGTGGCCGCGGGCGGCGAGGGTGGCCTGCTCGGGCTCGAGGTTGTCGACACCGACCTGTACGCGTACTTCACCACGAGCTCCGACAACCGCATCGTGCGATTTGAGCTGCAGGGCGGGCCGGGCAGCTATGCGCTGGGAGCCGGAACGGACATCCTCACCGGACTCGCGCGAGCGAGCAACCACAACGGTGGTCGCATCAAGCTCGGCCCGGACGGGATGCTGTACGCGACCGTCGGTGATGCCGCAGTACCGGGGCTCGCCCAGGACCTCGGGAGCCTCAACGGCAAGATCCTGCGGATGACACTCGACGGCGGCGTGCCCGAGGACAACCCGTTCACCGGCTCGCTCGTGTACTCGCTCGGTCACCGCAACCCGCAGGGTCTCGCGTGGGATGACGACGGGCAGCTGTGGGCCGCCGAGTTCGGCCAGAACACGTGGGACGAGCTCAACCTCATCGTGCCCGGCGGCAACTACGGCTGGCCGGTTGCGGAGGGCGTAGTGGGCGGGAGCGACTTCCGCGATCCGGTCGCGCAGTGGGCCACATCTGAGGCCAGCCCCAGCGGGCTCGCCTACACCCGCGGCACGTTCTTTCTTGCGGCCCTGCGTGGTCAACGGCTCTGGACGATCATCACCGACACCGGGACGGTCACCCCGTGGTTTGTGCAGGAGTTCGGCCGGATCCGAGACGTGGTGCCCGGACCACACGGCACCGTGTGGATGATCACCAACAACACCGACGGACGCGGCGACCCCCGCCCCGGGGACGACCAGCTCATCCAGGTGGAGCTCACGCCCGTAGCGTGACGCTGAGGAGAGCCGCGCCAGGAGTGCCAGCGGTGGGGGTTAGCGTTGTGGGGTGGCAGAACTGACGCGCGTGCGCACCTGGGCGAACGCCCTCATTGCGCTCCACCTCGACGGCAGCTGGACCTTCGCCTTCGATAACGCAAAGACGCGGGCGGGCCTGTGCAACTACACCACCAAGCGGATTTCCGTTTCGCGGTACCTCGCCGCACGCTACGAGGATGACGAGATACACCAGGTGCTGCTTCACGAGGTCGCCCACGCGATCGCGGGCAATCGAGCTGGCCATGGTCCGAAGTGGAAGGCCATCGCGACGGAGCTGGGCTACGAGGGCAAACGGCTCCACGATGGAGCAATCGCCACCGAGCTTGCGCCGTGGGTGGGCACCTGCCCGGCCGGGCACGTTGTGCACCGGTACCGTCGACCCGCACGGCCACTGTCGTGCGCGAAGTGCTCGCGGAGATACGACCCGAAGAATGCGATCGTGTGGGTGAAGCGGTAGGGGTTGGGGTTTCGATACGGCGCTGCGCGCCTACTCAACCAGCGGAGGGGCGCTCAGGCGAAGGCGTCGTCGAACGCGGCTGCCACGTTCTTCCAGTGCCCGAGCATCAGCTTGCGCTCGTCGCGGTCGGCGAGTTTCTCGTGGTGGATGCCGATCGTGGTACCCGTTGCCGCCTCCTTCAGCGTGAGCTGCAGGGTGGTGTCGTGTGGCCAGTCGCTCGGCTGCCACGAGATACGGATGCGCGTGCCATCCGTCCAGCTGCGGATGCTGCCGCGCACCCCATCCGCGGTCACAAACTCGGCACCCTTCTCCGTCGGCAGGGCATCGATCTCGCCGAGCCACACCGGAAGACCGTCACCCGTCAGGTACTGCCACACGGCGTCGGCGGGTGCGGGCACGGTCGTGCGCACGCCAACTTGCCACCCCGCGTCTTTGGTTAGTCCAACATCACTCATGTAACCGACCATAATGGTTACGTGCGACAATCCTCGACCTCCCGCCCCACCGGCCAGTGGTTCGTCTCGTCCGACGGCACCCGCTGGTGGTTCGACTCCGGCTCGCTCGCCCTCGACTTCGCCTACACGGGAGCCATGGGCTCGAGGCCCGAGTGGGAGACACTGCGCTCCCCCGACGATCTGGCCGCCTGGCTCGAGTCCCGATTCGAGGAGGTCGACGGCACCGTCAGCGAGGGTGACTTGCGGGATGCCCTGGCGCTCCGTGCCGCGATTGCGGCAGCCGCCGTCGAGGCGAGCCAGGGTCGCGGGCCACGGCCCGAGGACGTGGACGTGATCAACCTTTACGCGGCGATCCCCGACATCCCGCCGTCTCTCGGCGGAGGCACCCGGCAGGCGGGCCGCACGCGGGCACGAGCGGCACAGGCGCTCTCCGCGATGGCACGCGAGTCGGTCGCGCTGTTTACGGAAGAATCGCGCGAACGCATCCGCGAGTGTGCCGCGGACGACTGCTCGATCGTGTTCTACGACGAGTCACGATCGAACAATCGCCGCTGGTGCTCCATGGCACGCTGCGGCAACCGGGCGAAGGTGCGCAAGCACCGCTCAAGCCACTGATACCCGACCGAGTTGCGAGTTCCGCAGCTTCCGGGGGCTGGTGAAGGCCCCTAAAGGTGCGGAACTCGCAAGTGGGGCCTACTCGACGACCTGGACTTCCTTCCAGAAGGCCACGTAGTTGCTGAAGTCCTTGCCGACGCGATCAAACGCGGTCGGGTACGGGGTGGGGTAGCTCCACGCGCGGTCCTGAAGCACGCCGTCCGCGGTCTTCACCGAGAAATACTGGCACTCGCCCTTCCACGGGCAGGTGTACGGGGTTGGCGAGGTCTCGAGCAGCTCGGACTTCACGCTGGCCGGCGGGAAGTACCAGTTGCCCTCGATCTTGATGAGGTCCTCGACGGGAGCCTCTGCGATAACCGTGTCTCCGATGACAGCCTTCATAATGTCCTCCTGTGGGTCTTCTACGACAACCGCTCTAGCGTGGCCCGAATTCCCTGAGCACCAGAAAGTCGGGGGATGCCTGGGCGGTGCGGGCGGCATCCACGGCCTCGCTGCCTGCGCTCTCGAGCAGCTCCTGGCCGGTGACGGATGCCGACAACACATGGCTGCCCGCGTTGCGAAGCCCCGCATACGCACCCATCGCGGCGGCCGCCTCGGGCGACGAGAAGTCGAGGCCCACGTCGGCGAGCGCGTCGATGATCGCACCGGCGGCCACCAGGTCCTCTACCGCGAATCGACCCCCGGGGCCACCCGCCGCCACGACCGCAACGTAGACGCGGTCGCCCAGGTCGGCCTGGCGCGCAAGCACCCAGTTGGCCACCGCCGCGCGGGACCCGATGGACCCCGTGACGATGGCACCGTCGTGGGCAATGTCGTGGGGGTTCGCCGAGCCGCCGGGCAGCACATCCACCCACACCACAATGTGGGCGCCCGGGGCGATGGCGTTCGCCCCCTCCACACCCCAGTCGAAACGAACCTGATATCTGGCCTGATTTGCCGCGGAAGTCACCATCCGAGCGTATCGGGAGCACACTGGAGACATGCGCGTGTTACTGAAGGTTGTGCTCGACTGTCACCCCGACGTTGCGTGGGATGCGATCCGCAGCCCTGCGGTTCTCGGCGCGGTCTCCCGCCCCCTGACGACCTTCGAGTCGCTGGAGCCGGGCGGCTTCCCGCGGCTGTGGGGCGAGGGGGATCACCCGGTGCTGGTTCGCGCGGGTGGCGTCGTTCCGATCGGCGAGCAGATCATCGGGATCTCGTTCCCCGACCTGCCCGGCGTTCGCGCCATGCGCGATACCGGCCGTGGACTCAGTGGCCCGCTCGCGGCGATCACCAGCTGGCAGCACACACTCACGGTGGCCCCGACCGACAACGGCCGCACCCTCTACCGCGACCAGCTGAAGTTCGAGGCGGGCGCGCTGACCCCCCTGCTGTGGCCGATGTACTGGGCGTTCTGGCAGTGGCGGGCGATCCGGATGCAGCAGCTCGCGCCCCAGTGGAGTTTCCAACCCTAGTTGTGGGCGCAGGCGTGCCCGTTAGAGCAGCCGCATCGGCTGCCGCAGCACCGTCTTGAGCTTCTCCTCAGCAGTGCGCCGCGGGTCCGACAGGTAGATCTCGTGGTGGTAGCCCGTCTCCACGTAACCGTTGTCGGCAATCCACTGGTGCATGGCGGCGATCGTGGGCGCCTCGCTGTCGTAGGACCCCACGTGCAGCACCTGCAGCGCCGGGCCCTCCTCGAGCGTCTCCAGGCGAACCGCCCCAACGTTCGTCTTGGACTGGACCTTCGCACGCACGGCATCCCACATGTCGTCCGTCAGCCACTCGGGCTGCCGAATCATCATGCGCCACGACCACTCGTCCTTCGAGAGCGCCGCAAAGTCACCTTCACCCCACCACAGCCCTTCGAGCGGCCCCACCACATAGTCACGACCGAGCTCACGTTTGCTCGCGAACTTCGCCGCATACGACAGCCCATACAGCGCCTGGACCGCGGCGACGTAGTCGGGCGACGTGTTCGGGTTACCGGATCCGTCGACAGCAAGAAAAACAAACTCCGGCACCGTGACCACGGCGAACTCGCGCGTCGGGGCGTAGAGGTCCTTGCGCTCGAGGCGAAAGTCGACCTTGGGATTAGAGGCGCTGTCGGGGGATGTGGTGCTCGGCATAAGCCGAGTCAACCGCATCCCCCCGACAGGAACGAGCTTCCGGCGGCTAGTGCTTCCGCGCGGGACGCGGCTTGCGACGCACGACCACCAGCACCAGACCCGCGATCAGGAGTCCAATGGCGACGGGTACCGCGATACCACCGACCACCAGGCCCGTGAGCGCGAGCATCCCGGGTGTCATCACCACGGCGTTGTCCTCCGCATCGAGAGTCACCAGACCGTCGGTCGAGACACCCGTGACCTTCGCCACGTTCACGATGCCACTGGCCGGAACGGACGGGTCAACCTGCACGTTCAGGACGACGGCAGGGACCGGCTCCTGGTAGCCAAGCGCACGATCGAGGAGGCACGTGACCGTTCCACCAAAACCGTTCGGGAGGCGATCGGTGATCTCACACTCGGCCCACGAGGGCAGATCAGCGGACTCCGCCGCCGCGGGAGTCACCGACAGCACCTTGAGGCTCGTCGGCACCTCGTCGACCAGCACCACGTCCTGCACCGCGCCAAGACCGTCGTTGCCGACCTCGATCGTGTAGTCGAACGTGCCACCGGCAGCGACCAGGCTCGTCGATGCCGCCTTCGTGACCCAGAGGCCCGGATCGCGTTCCACGGCGCACTCGGGTGTCGCCTCGGGGTAGACCGTGCCGACGGTGGTGGACGGGTTGATCGAGAACGTTACCCGGGTGTCCTCACGCAAGCTGTATTCGGCCAGCGTCGGGTCCAGGATGAGGTTCTCGAACTGCGGGGTCTCGCCCGGCTTGACGGCACGCCACCCCGGCCACGCGATACCCACGCCGTCCGCGTTCACCGCGGCACCCGGCCAGAGCAGTGCGCCCGAGATCGGTCCACCGTCGAGCGGCACCTCGTCCTCGTGGATGATCGCACCCGTGCCATCACGCCACGTGACCGTCATGGTCTTGCCGGACGTGTCGACGTTGTGGGCATCCACTGAGTACTGGAACCACGGGGCATCCTTCACACACTCGGAGGCAACCGTCGCGTCGAGCCACTTCACGAGCACACGCTCGTCGTCGTCGTCACCCTTCACACCACGCGTCGTCGAGCTGACCACGGCGACGTTGTCGATCTGGTCGACCTCGATGTCGGGGTGCACACCCACCGTGATGGTGAACGGGGTCGCCTTCTCGCCAGCAGCGAGCGTCTCGTCGTAGACACACGTGAGAACACCGCCGTAGCCGTAGGTGTCGGTGTCGGCGACCGCACAGTCGGTCCAGTCATCCGAGTCGACCGACAGCACCGTAAGCAGCGCCGGGATCTCGTCGACAACGGTCACTCCGGCCGCGGGGACCGTACCGGTATTGGTGACCTCGAACGTGTAGTCGAACTCGTCCTCGGCCTGGACAACCGGCTGGGATGCGGTCTTGACGATCTGCAGCTGGCCGATCGTGAAGGTGTTGGTGACATCCACGTTCACGGTGTCGTTACCGACGATCGCAATCGACCCAGGGTCAACAACCGTGCTGGTCGCCTCGCCGGTCACGGTCTCCGTGACCACACACGTGGCACCCTCGGGCAGGTCGGTGTACAGAGCGACGTACGCGTTGTCGACGTCAAGAGGACGCAGCGCACCACCCGGAACCTCGACCGCCACGGTCTCGCCGTTGACATCACGCGTGCACTCGAGAGACACCTCGAACGGACCCGAACCCCAGAGATCAACACCGACACCATCACCGGTGACCTTCTTGGTGACCGTCAGGTCGCCGAGGTTGAACAGGTTACTCACGGTCACGTCGGTCGGCACACTCGCGAGTTCAAACGCCTGGGGGGAGATCGACGAACCATTCGCGCCACCCACCTTGTTCTCGGCCATGGCACAGTCGGCACCCACCGGCAGACCCTCATACGTGGCGGTGTAGTCGGGAGCAGCGAGCGGGCGCGTTGCCCCGCCGGGAATCTCGATCGTCTGGTCGGTACCGTCGACGTCACGCTCACAGATGAGGGTCACCTCGAACGGACCAGCACCCCACGCCTCCCAGCCTTCACCGGTGCGATCCTTGGTGATCTCGATCGAGGTCACGTCGAACGTGTTCGTCACGACCACCGCGATGTCAGCCGCGGGGATGGTGAACTCGGCCGACGTGCCCGGGGTGGGCTCCTCGTCCCCGACGGTAACCGTCGTGGAGTTGGCAGCGCCCGTGAGTACCTCGGTCACTGTGCAGGTTGCGCCGGCAGCAATTCCACCGATCGTGATGGGGTCGTCACCGTTCGTGAACTCGTACGAGCCCGCGTAGACGGGACGTGTGCCCGAGTCGTCGGTCAGGATGCACTCCAGCTCGACCTCGAACGTCTCGGTGCCCCACGCCTCATCGCCAGGACCGGCAACATCCTTGCTGAGAGTGATCGATCCTACGGCGAACTCGTTGACGATGAGCACCGAGTTGGTTGCGCCCGGGGCGAGCACGATGCTTCCCTCGGTACCCCCCTCGATGGTGGTGTCGCTCCCGACCGTGACCTCGACGGACGACTCAACGGCGCCCAGCGCGTCATCCTCGAGGATCTGGCAGGCCGCACCCGCGGGAAGCCCGGTCAGGGTCCACGGCTCGGCGTTGTAGAGATTGGCAGTCATGGGGTTCTCGGCGTCGTACCCGGTCGCGTACACCTCCTCGCCCACGAACTCGCAGGTGACAACAACGGGGAACGGTCCGTACTCGATTGTGGTGCCGTTCTCGTCTTTCGCGAGAGTCTCCACCGACTTGGTGATCACGAGGCTCGACGGCGGGAAGTCGTTGCTCACCCGCAGCGCAGGCTGGGCCTGGTTGTCGACGAGCTCCTCGGGGTCAACGGCCACCGTGAAGGTGTAGCCGGCCTCCGCGTCGCCCGCGAGAACCTGACCGTCGCTGGCCAGCTCGATGCTGCTGGAGGTCGCACCCGCGACATCCGACTCGGTCAGGGTGCAGTCCGCGCCCGAGGGAAGACCACTGAACGTCACGGTCTCGCCGTCGGTGAGCGTCTTGACCACGTCGCCCGGCTCCACCTCGACATCACCCACGACACAGTTGAGGGTGAGTTCAAACGGCGCGGCAGCGAAGTCGCCAGCGTCGCCGGTGACCCGCTTGGTCACGTCGAGCTCGCCGGTCAGGTACCAGTTGTGGATGGCGACATACCCCGGCTCGTCGAGGGTGACGGTCGTGGAGGTGACGGCGTTGCCGTCCGCGTCGAGCGTCTGCTGTGCATCCGCGCCGGTCGACTCGAAGTTGGTCTCGTCGGTGGTGCAGACCGACCCTACGGGCAGATCGTCGATACGCACGAACCAGTTCTCGCCGTCAGGCAGGCTCACCGTGTCGTCCCACGCGGGCACGTCACCGGGCGCGACACACACCACGTGGATGTCGAAGGGGCCGATACCAAATTGCTCGGATGCCCCGCCCTCAAGAACCTTCTCGACGGTGAAGCTCGTGACCCCGTAACGGTTCACGATCTCGGCGGTGTTGGTCGCCTCCCCGTCATCGTCGCTTGTGAGGTAGAGGATCGTCGCGGTCGTGGTATCCACCGTCGCGGACGTGCTCGCCGTGGTCGTGGTGATCGAGGTCGAGTCAGCCTGGACGGTGGTCACCTCGGTGATGTCACAGGTTGAACCCGTGGGAAGCCCGGTGAGGGGCTGCTCGCCCAGGTGACCGAGCGAGAACGCCATGGGAGAGGCGTCGAAGCCGTCGGCCAGGACGGTCTCGCCCAGGAACTCACACTCGACCTCGACATCGAACGATCCGCCCGGGTAGACCGGCTGGTCGTTCTCGTCGGTCGCGTCGGAGAAAACTTCCTTGCTCACCACAAGACCCGCGTAGTCGAACGTGTTGGTGACGGTCACGGCGATATCGCCCGCCGGTACCGTTGCGGTTGCTGACGTTCCTGGTGTTGTGGTCGTTCCCACGGTCACCGCCGTTGACGTGGCCCCGGCGGTGTCCGTCTCGACAACGTCACACTCGGCGTTGGTAGCGATGGGGCCGAGGACGAGCGCGGGCGAGCCGTCCACGAAGGTGTGGGTTTCGGTCCATACCACTTCATCGGTGCTCGGCAGGGTGCACTCGATCGTCACCGTGAAGGTCCCGGTGCCGTACTCCTCGCGGGCCAGGCCGTCGACGACCTTCGAGAGCGTCACGGTGCCGGAGTCGAACTCGTTGAGCACCGCGGCGGAGTTCGTCTCATCGGCGACGAGAGTCACGGGCGCCGTAGCCCCCTCGGTGACCTGGGGTGCCCCGCCACCGGAGACCGTCGTGACGCTCGTGCGAGCCGCACCCTGGTCATCCGTCTCGGTGATCGTGCAGACGGCACCGGCCGGCAGGCCGGTGAGGGTGCGGCTCTCGGTGTCGGCGAGGGTGAACGTCATGGTGTTCGAGACGAACCCGGTCGCCTTCACGGCACCGCCGTTGAAGAGACACGTGACCTGCATCGCGAAGTCGCCGTAGGTGACGAGCGAGCCGTCCTCGTGCTCGGCGTCGCTGTCCACCGACTTGGAGACGGTGAGGCTCGCGAGCTCGAAGTTGTTCGTGACGGTCACCGCCGGCTGCGCCTGGTTGTCGGTGAGCGACTCCGCATCCACCTCGACCTCGAACGTGTACGAACCGTCGACGTCGTGCGTGCCGTTGGAGTCGGTGATGGTGGTGCTGCCCGCCGAACCGTCAACGGTTTCGGTCAGCACACAGGTCGCGCCCGAGGGAAGCAGCGTGTACTGGGTCGAACCACCATCAACGAGGCTGCGCGTCGCACCGCCGGCAATCGTGATCGCCTTGTCGTCGCGCGTGCACTCGAGGTGCACCGAGAACGGGCCGGTACCAAACGCGGCACCGGGGCCCGTGACCGACTTGCTGACGGTGATCGCACCCGTGAGGTACCAGTTCTGGAACGTCACCGTGCGAGTCGAGGAGCCGACGATCGTCACGCCGGTGCCGTCGAAGGCGACCCCCGAGTTGTTCAGGATGACCATGGCATCCGCGCCGCTGGTGGCGAAGTTGGTCTCACTCACCGAGCACACCGAGCCCGCGAGGATGTTCGGAACGGTAGTCGTCCAGCCGCCGCCCGAGGTCACCGACACGGTCTTGGTGTAGGTCGCGGTGATTCCGGGCTGCGTGCAGGTGACGAGGTAGGAGTAGGGCCCGGTGCCGAACTGGGTGCTCGCACCACCCTGCAGCGACTTGGTCACCCGCAGGGTGCCGACGGGGTAGGTGTTGGTCACGACGGCGGTGTTGGTGCCGGTCGTGGGGTTGGTGTCCGCGGTGAGCGGGCCGATGTTCGCGGTCAGCCCACTCGTGGTGGTCGGACCGGAGCTGCCCGTGGTGGTGCGGATGCTCGTGGTCGGCGACCCCACCGGGGTCGACTCGGTCACCGTGCAGGTGGTGCCTGCGGGCATACCCGTGAGCGCCTGCGACTGGCCGTGCGACAGGGAGAACGTCATCGGGCTCGCGCTGAAGCCGGCCGCGAGCACCGTGTCGGTTGTGGCGCCGTGGGTGAACGTGCAGGTCACGGAGAACGAGAACGGACCGGGTCGGGTAGCCGTGCCGGAACCATCAACGCCATTGGTACTGACGGTCTTAGAAACGGTCAGGCGCGCGTACGAGAACGTGTTGGTCACGGTCGCCGACTGCTCGGCGCGGTTGATCGTGACGTTCGACGGCAGCGACACCGAGGTGGCACCGTTCGTCTGCGGCTCGGTGGTGACACAGACCGAGCCGGTCGGCAGGTTCTCGATGAGCCGCACGTTGTCGGTGCGCGTGAGTGTGAAGGACTTCGAGTACACCGTCGAGGAGGTCGCGTTGGAGTTCGTGCAGGTGACCTGGACCGTGAACGGACCCGCGGCCCATGCCTCGGCGGCCGCAAGACCGGCCACCGTCTTGGTGAGGCGCAGTGAACCAACACCAAAGTCGTTCGCGAACGCGACGCCGTTGCTGCCCTCGGTGAGTTCGAACTGGGCGGGGCTCGCGCCACCCTCGACGGTTCCCGCGCCCGTGGTCACCACGGAGGTCGTCTGCGCGCCACGCTGATTGGTCTCGACGACGGTGCACAGCGCGCCCGCCGGCAGGTTGTCGTAGACCACGGGGGTTCCGGGAACCAACTGCACACCCGTCTCCGAGAGGATGGTGCTCGCTCCCGTGCCGTTGTCGAACGTACAGGTGACCGAGGCCAGGGCCGGCTTGTAGGCAATCGCCGTGCCGTCCTGGTCGACAGCGCCATTGGTGTCGATCGTCTTGGTCAGGGTGAGGCTGGCCTCACCGTAGTAGTTGTCGATCGCGGCCGTGAGCACCTCGGGACGCTCGTCGAACGCGGGGTGCGGATCAAAGACCGTCGAGCTGCCTGAGGTCGGCTGCGCGAGGACACGCACGGCACTCGCCGGACCGGTCACTGTCGTGGCGCCGTAGTCACGCGCCTCAGCCACCGAGCACTCCGAGTACAGGGGCACGCCGTACACGCTGACGGTGCCGTTCGCGCCGACCACAAACGGGTTGCGGTTCGTGCCGTCGAAGAGGGTGAGGTCCACCTCCTCGTCGTTCGAGAGGCAGCTCAGGGTGAGGTCGAAGGAGCCCGTCGCGTACGAGGCCGCGGGGCCGGTGACATCCTTCGCGAGGTCAATACGCCCGGTCGCGAGTGCGACGCCCACCTTGCGGGGCTCGGTGACAAAGCGGTACGCGATGTCGAGCGGGCGCCCCTCGGAGTCGGTGTTGATACCCACGGCCGCACCGGCGATCGAGTTGTAGGCAATCGAGTCGCGGTACAGGTTCGCCGGGTTCGTCTCCTTGATGTCCTGCTGGTTCGCGGTGACGGTCCGGTACAGGATTCCCACGGAGTGGTCGGGCTCGAGCGCGACGGGCAGGCGCACGTCGAACTTGAGGGCCACTACCGACGCGAGAGTGGCGGCATCCGCCGCGGGGTCAAGGACCTTCCAGTCGCGCGGCGTCGCAAGTGCATCGCCATCCTCGTTGAGGCAGTTGCGGTACTGGGGCGTGTTGAGGATGGGCGGGTCAGTCTCCGTGGTCATGCCCATGGTCAGCTGGATGTCGGCACCGTTGCAGACCGCAGTCGCGACGTTCGTCTCATCGGTGTAGTACACCGTGTAGGTCGTGCCGTCGGGCACACCGGTCACCTCGGGGTAGCTGGTGAGCGCGGCCTTCCACTTCGAGGAGCGGAGCTCGTTGATGATGACACCCGTGTCACCAGGAGCGGGCAGGATGTCGATCGCGACGATCTGCTTGATCGAGATGTTGCCGCTGTTGTAGAAGCGGGAGGCCCACTCCTCCTCGGCACCCGGGCGCGTGATAGGCACACACGGGTAACGGTAGAACAACTCGGTGCGCTCGGGAATGAGAGTGTTGGGCTCCTCGCACGAGACGGTGCCGGTGGTGCGCAGCACACCCAGGTCGTCGAAGGGCTCGTCCGTCTCCGGGTCGATGAGCTTGTCACCGTTGGCGTCGAGCGGGCCCGCCTCGATACCACGCACCGACTTGACGATGGTCATGGGCGAGCTCGGCAACGGCCACACCGTGGTGGTCGCGGTGCAGTCCTCAACGAAGTGCTGAAGGCTTCCCCACACCGTGTCGGTGGTTCCACGGCAGTCGTCGAACGGTTGATCCGCGTCCACCGTGATCGTGTTCACAGCCTCAATGCCTGCCCCGAACAACGGGCGGAACTGCAGCGGAGCGGTGATGACGAGGCTCCAGCCGAGCGGGAGGGTCTGATTGAGCGTAAAGCTGATCTCGGTCGGATGGGTCGGGTCGTCGTAGGCCGCGGTCACACTCGGCGCGGCCTGGGTGGCACCCGAGCCGTTGAGGAGCGAGTAGCTGAACGCCTCGTTGGCCGCGTAGATCTGACCCGTGTCCGGGTTGGTGGGGATGACCAGTTGCGCTCCGCCGCCATCCTGCGGCAGCTGGTCAACGACAACCAGCCCGGTGAGAGGGCTGTCGTGCACACCACCGGTGTTCTTGACGGTCAGGGCAAAGGGAATGTCGACACCGAGAGACTGCGGGCCGTACTGCGACTTCGAGATCTCGACTCGAGCGGGCAGGTGCTGAACCTTGATGGCGCTGTCGACGTCGGCGTCGCGGTGCCAGAGCGGTTCCGTGTCATCCGCGTTCAGGGCCGAGTTGACCTCGACATTCGCGTCGTTGTTGAAGACACCAATGACGTCCTCGCCGGGAGCCTTCTCGGTGAAGGTGTAGAGCGTGGAGGGCACGAGCTGGTCGGCGGGCTCCACGAGGTACTCGCGACGCTCGACGGTGAACTCGACGGTCTGCTTGGGGTTGAAGGGACGCTCCCACGCCGCGTAGTCGGAGCGGGTGAAGGTCATCCGGATGCCACGGACATCCTCGGCGTCAACGCCGGCCGGAAGCTGCGGAGTGGTCGACGGTGTGCCCGTGACCCAACAGCTTGAGGTGGGGCAGGAGATCGAGATGCTGTTGTCCGGGCCCACGATGTAGCTGGTTCCCACCAGCACGTCGACCTGGACTCTGTTGATGGGCGTCGCAAAACTCAACGCCGGGAACCCGGAGAAGTTGTAGGCGTTCCAGAATGACGCGTCGGTGTCCTCGAAGACCATCCGAGTGCTGCGCACGTTACCCGTGGGCTGGCCGGTCAGGCGCACGGTCGCCTGGTCGGTGCTTGTGTACTGGGTGGCTGGCACCGAGTCGGTGGCCGTCGTGTCGGCGATGATGGTCTTGGTGGCGAGGATGCCGTACTCAAAGACCTGCACGTCAACGTGCGCCTGGGCGAGGTCGACGATCACGTTGTTGGGCCCCGGGTCCGGGATCTGCGAGCCGCCCGGATCAACGATGGTCGCCTGCACCTCGTTGTCGAGCTGGAACGCCTCGTCGATGGGCGCGCCCGACGTGCGCTCGGTGGCGCGAAGCTGGGTGTCGAGAACCACACGAATCTGGTCCTCGGATGCAACGGAGCCCTCGAGGACAACCTCGATTCCCGTCACCCCGGCGAGCTCGGTACGGGTCATTGCTTCGACCTCGGCGACCGTGTAGTCGTCGCCGCTGGGCTGGAGGTACACGGTTGCGGTCGGGCCCGACGGCACGGCGATGTCGACCACGTCGGTGATCGTGACGAACTCGAACGGGTTCACCGGCAGGCTCGGGCTGGGCTCAAGCAGACTGAGCGAATCGACTCGCGATAGCGACGTGTTCTCGGCGGTCACCGTCATCCGTGCGGTCGGATAGAGCTGCTCGGGGGTGTCCTCCGGCGGCATGCCGAGCGGTCCACCCGTCCAGGTCTTGGTCGCCTCGACCGTGAGCGGCTGGTCAAGGATGAGGATGTCGTCGGCATCCGTGTTCGTGCGCACCGAGTCATCCGGCGCCACACCGCGGAAGCCCGCGGAGTTCACGACCACGCCGTAGTCCGACGGCCCGGCGTTGTACAGGGCGCCCCGACTCGAGCCGAGGACCGGCACCGACGGGTCGGAGCGGCGGTCATCCCGAATCGCAAAGACGAGTTCGATCTCGCGGTCGAGACCAAAACTCGATGCGACACCACTGCCCACGGGCGGAGCGGACGGGTCGTCATCGATGCGCTCGTCGCGCGTGGGGCTCTCCTCGAACACCAGGCGCACGCCGACGGCGTTCGCCCGCTCGTAGTCCGTCAGCTCATAGCCGGGGAACCGCCCGTCACAGTCGTCCGCGTCTGCACACGGGTTGTCGGCCACGTCGACCCACTCGCCCGCGATGTACAGCTGCACACCGGTGACCTGGTCGTACGTGAGCAGCGGGTCCATGCCTGCCGTGATGGGGCGAATCTCGACGAGATCAAACGCGTCGTAGACACTGGCTGAGATCGGCCCGGTCTCGTCTGCCGTGTCGCTGATGGTGACGGAGTCGAACTCCAGGTTGCCGGTGCCCCACTCGAGACGCACGGTTGCCTCGTCGCCAGTGCGCGCGTTGACGGTCTCGTCGAGCCATTGCTTCTCGAGCAGGTCAATACCGGGGCCCGACGGCACCGGGAGGAGGTCAAGGGATGCCGCAGCGTCGTCCTCGACGACCGACGGCGTTGCGCTCGGGCTCGTGGCGGTCGACAGTGCCGTGTTGCCGATCGTGATGATCTCCTCGGCATCCGGGTTGGCCGCGGGCACGTCGGGGTCACTGCGCAGGTCGGCGCGCAGTGCGACGCGCAGGTTCGGCTGCACGGCAAAACCCGGGGGCAGTTCGCCCGTACCCGAGGTCGGGGTGTAAATGAAGCGGATGCCGGCGAGCTCCGCGCGCTCCTCCGGGCTGAGCGACCGGCTGAACGAGGTGGGCCCAACGGCCGAGCTGTCCGTCGTGAACGGCTTCCAGTCGGTGCCGTCCCAGTACTCGACGTTCAGGGTCACGCCGGAGGAGACCGCGGTGGGCAGGATCTTGGTGAGGTCGAAGTAGTCCCAGAACTCGGCATCCACGTCGGTGATCACGAGGGAAGCACCACCCACGGTCGAGCCACCGGTGTCCTCCGGCGACGCCGGGAGAGGGTCGATCTGGCCGGGAAGCGAGAACACCGCGGATGCCCCGGGCACCGAGTACACGGTGGTGGGGGTCGCAACCTTGCGGACGGAGGTGTTGATACGGGCGGTACGGCTCGTCAGGTCGTCATCGGCGAGCGTGGAGGCGGTGAGGCCACCGGTCGTCTCGACGTCGACCCGAATGGTGTTGGTGGTCGTCTCATCCGCCACAACGGCGGCGGTCGTCGCGGTGAAGGGCACAACGGCGTACTGGCCCTCAAGCATTGATCCCGTGAAGGTCACCCGGAAGCCCACAACAACCAGACCTTCCTCCGCCGGGGGAAGCTCGTCGCGGGTGCTGGTGGTGAGCGGTGCGGCGAAGTCGGTCTCGCCCTCGTAGAGGTACTCGATCGAGGCCTCGTCGGCGCCGATCGGCCATTCGATGTCCTCGGCGACAAATCCCTCGAACGTCAGCCCCTGCTCCTGCAGGGTGGGCGTTGATGGCGCGGGCTCCGTGATAGTCATCGACTCGAGCACAAAACGCCCGCCGTTGGACGCACCAAGGGTGACGGTGACCGGGCGGCCACCCACCACACTCGAGGTCGAGAAGGCCTTGGTCGCCACCGGGGACACCTCGGACTTGGTGATCGTGAGGCTGTCGGACGCGCCGACCGGGGCGCTGGACTCCTCGCCCTTGGTGGCCCACGAGGTGGCCGTGTTGCTCACGAGCGCGGAGCCGGTGATCTCCAGCACGTTGTCGCGCAGCGCCAGGTCGACCGACAGGAGTGCCTCGGCGTTGCGGGTAATGTCACCGGAGCTGCTGGTGAAGGTGAACCGCAGGCCCTGGATGAGGGCCGGATCTGCGGGAAGAACGATGTCGGCGGCGGGAGATCCGAGTTGCCAGTCGGATCCGTCGAACCAGTCCGTCTGGACCAGGTCGGCACCCGTGGGCCACTGGTCAATGGTGATGTCGGTAACGGCGAGGTAAGCGAACGCGTCGACGGAGGCATCCTCGATCACCAGCGAGTCGACACTCGTGTTGGAGGAGTTGGTCGCCTCGAGGTCGAAGCCGGTCGAGAAGCCGGGGACCGAGGGGAGGTCGGTGTCGGCGAACGACTTGCCGACGGTCGTCGCAACCGTCGTGGGCACGTTCAGCGTGACGTCGACGAAGGCGTCCTTGTTGCTGTTGACGTTGGACAGGGTCGCGTACGCGGTGTTGCGCACGATGTCCTGGTCATAGTCGGCCGAGACATCGAGCGGCAACGTTGCCGTCACGGCGAAGTTGTAGAGCGTTCCGGCGTTCAGCCCCACACGTCCCTCGCCGAGGTCGTCGATGAACTCCACCGTGAAGTGATTCGGGTCCTCGGGGTCAATCGTCAAGACGGTGGGCACGGAGCCCGGACCCGTGGTAAGTGCAACATCCCCCAGCACAAACGGCTCAGGGATTGTGTCGTCGATGGCCAGGTTGACGCAGTCGGCCTCGAAGGAGGCGCAGTTGACGTAGATCGTGTACGTGATCAGCTCGCCGGGGGCAACAATCGGCTTCGACACGGTCTTGGAGAGGTCAACGGTGACCTGGGCGAGCGGATCATCCTCGTCGGCGACGGCGGGTGACGTAACCGCGATCGTGCCAATAAGACCCAACATCACCGCAGTGACGGCAGCAAAGGATGCCGATCGGCGCCCCCGCCTGAAATTCCCCAAAAACATGTAGTTCCCCCTGGTGCGCAACCGAACGCGCACGGAAGAACTACCCCCACGGCAAAATTCGGGTTGCCTTTGTGGCAATTTCGGGTTGCCACCCTCGACGCTACGACGTGCTGTACGGGAGGGTACATTCCCCAGAACGGGTCTCCCCCAAACGGGGGTGGAGCGTCGAGCCGGCCGGGGGCGCTTCGGGGGTGTCTGCTAGGCTGAGATCACTTGCGAGGCACCCATGTGCTTCCCTGCGTCGTAGAACGCTTACTCTTCTCGCCCTGTGTGGGGCTCGTAGAAACTTTCACGGCGACTCTGTGTCGACGATTTCGTCGCCATCGCCCATCACCAGATCAAAGGACACTTGTGTCAACTCCTACCTTCGGCGCGCTCGGCGTGCCTGCCCCTCTTCTGGCCGTCCTCGCGACGGACGGCAAGACGGAACCGTTCCCCATTCAGGTCGACACCCTGCCGGATACTCTTGCCGGGCGCGACGTGCTCGGTCGCGGCAAGACCGGCTCCGGCAAGACCCTCGCGTTTGCGCTTCCCATGGTGGCGCGCCTCGGTGGTGCGCTGGCCGGCGGCCAGCGGCGCTCGGGCCGACCGCTGGGCCTCGTGCTTGCGCCCACCCGTGAGCTCGCCACCCAGATCACGGCAACCATCGAGCCGCTGGCCAACGCCTACGGCCTGAAGATCACCACGATTTTTGGTGGTGTGTCACAGCAGCGCCAGGTCGCCGCCCTCAAGGCGGGCGTCGACATCGTGGTGGCCTGCCCCGGCCGCCTCGAGGACCTCATGAAGCAGGGCTTCGCGCACCTCGACGCCGTCGAGATCACCGTGCTCGACGAGGCCGACCACATGGCCGACCTCGGCTTCCTGCCGGTCGTCACCCGCATCATGGACAAGACCCCACAGACCGGCCAGCGCCTGCTGTTCAGCGCCACGCTCGACAACGGGGTGGACAAGCTTGTCAAGCGCTACCTGCACAACGAGGTCATGCACTCGGTGGATGAGGCCAACTCGCCCGTCGCCGCGATGACCCATCACGTGTTCGAGGTCGAGACCGCGGAAGAGAAGACCGCTCTCGTGCGTGCCCTCGCCTCGGGCACCGGCCGCCGCATCCTCTTTATGCGCACCAAGCACCACGCCAAGAAGCTCGCCAAGCAGCTCACCGAGTCGGGAATCCCCTCGGTCGACCTTCACGGCAACCTCTCGCAGGTGCAGCGCGACCGCAACCTCGCGGCCTTCTCGGACGGCACCTCGCGGGTGCTTGTGGCGACGGATGTCGCGGCTCGTGGTGTGCACGTCGACAACGTCGAGCTTGTGGTGCACGTCGACCCGCCGATGGAGCACAAGGCATACCTGCACCGCTCGGGTCGTACCGCTCGTGCGGGCTCCGAGGGTGACGTCGTGACCGTGGTGCTGCCCGCACAGCGCAAGGACACCGCGGCCCTGCTGCGCAAGGCCGCCATCCAAGTGACCCCGCAGACGGTGACCGCGACCTCGGCACCCGTGACCGCCCTCGTCGGCGACGTCGCGCCCTACGTGAAGCCGGCGCCCCGCGCCGAGCAGCCCGCCCGCGGACAGTCGCAGGGTGGTCGCTCGACGGGCGCCAACGCGCAGCGCAAGCGTGCAGCGCGTGGTGAGGGTGGCGGACAGCGCCGTGAGCAGGATGGCCGGAGGGACCGCAATGGACGCCCGGCAGCGGCATCCGGTTCTGGCCAGCCCACCCGTTCCGGCCAGCCCACCCGTTCCGGCCAGCCGGCACGTGCCGCCCAGCCCACCCGCGACTCGGCGCCCCGCGCTGCGCAGCAGCCCCGCACCGAGCAGCCCTCCCGCCCCCGTGGTGGCAAGGGTCGCGCGCAGAGCTCCGGCGGCCCCATCCGCGTAGGCACGGTGGTGCGCCCGAACGTTCGGGGCCGCTAACTCCTCGCGAGTTTCGAGTTTCGCACCTTCCGCGCCCCAAATCGGGCCCGGGGAGGTGCGAAACTCGCAACTCGGCGGAGGGGACAAGGGTTGGGCCGGGGCGCGTCATTGCACCCCGGCCCGCCTTCGAGCCTCATGGACGATGGCTCGAAGCTGTGTGACTTAGGGAAGAACTCCGACCGAGGCGAGTGCGGCCCGCAGTAGTGCGCCGCGACCACCTTCCATGTCGGCGGTAACCGCCTCCGAGGCCGCCTCCGCCGGGCGCAACCACGTGATCTCGAGCGCATCCTGGCGTGGGTCGCACGTTCCGGTCACGGGAACAACAAAGGCGAGCGCCACGGCGTGCTGCCGAGCATCCATAAACTGGCTCGACCCCGGCCACGGGAAGTACTCGGCGACCGAGAACGGGATGGGGCTGGCGGGCAACAGCGGGAACGCCATCGGCCCCAGATCCTTCTCGAGGTGACGGAACAGGGCATCCCGCAGGGTCTCGCCGTAGAGCACTCGACCGGAGACAAGCGTGCGGGTGATCTCGCCGTCGGTGCCACGTAACAGCGTGCCGACCTCGGTCACTCGACCGAGCCCATCCACCCGCACCGGCACGGCCTCGACGTAGAGCAGGGGCAGGCGGCGGCGTGTCTCCGCGAGCTCCTCGTCGGAGAGCCAGCCGGAGTTCGGGTCGGGGGTACCAACGGAGCTCATGCTCCATTGTTGCGCAACTATCGTGGGAGCCATGAACCTCGACTCCTCGGCGGTGATCTGGTCTGCCGCCGAGCGCGAGCGCGCCGGGCGCCCACTCCTTGTTCTTTTGCACGGATACGGCTCCCACGAGGGTGACCTGTTCTCCATGTCGCCCGGCCTGCCGCTGGGCCCGGTCATCGCATCCGTGCGTGCCCCACTCGCCGAGAGCGGAGGTTTCGCGTGGTGGTCGCTGAACGGACAGAGCCCCGGCGAGCCGAACATCGAGGCGGTGGATGCCGCGGCTCGCGCCATCATCGCGTGGCTCGACACGCTCGACTACACCTCGGTGAGCGTGCTCGGCTTCTCGCAGGGTGGGGCCATGGCGCTCGAGCTGCTGCGGCACGCCCCGGACCGGTTCGCCGCGGCCGTGTGTATCTCGGGGTTCATTGCGTCCGCCTCGCACGCCGGCGACGAGGAGCTCGCCCGGGTGCGTCCGCCGGTCTTCTGGGGCCGCGGAACCAACGACCCGATCATCCCGGATGCCGCCATCGCCCGCACCGAGGAGTGGTTGCCCACACACGCCGACGCCACCATCCGCATCTATGAGGACCTGGGGCACTCCATCTCCCGCGAGGAGCTCACCGATTTCTCGGCGTTCCTGAGGGAGCACCCCTAGCCGGATCACTTGCGTCTTCGCCACACCGTTTCGTCGGCGGCGCGAGGGAGGATAGGGGCATGGTGCTCGAGCGTTTCTCCCCCGCGACGCGGGAGTGGTTCGTGGGCGCCTTCCCCGAGCCGACCCCCGCCCAGCTTGGTGCGTGGGATGCGGTGTCCTCCGGTTCCCACGCGCTGGTGGTCGCACCGACGGGCTCGGGCAAAACACTCGCCGCGTTCCTGTGGTCCATCGACCAGCTGATCACCACACCGCGTCCCGAGGCGGGAACACGAGTTCTCTACATCTCACCCCTCAAGGCGCTCGGCGTCGACGTTGAGCGCAACCTGCGAGCGCCACTCGTAGGGGTGACCCAAACCGCACGGCGGCTGGGCGTTGACGTGCCCGCCGTGACGGTGGGCGTGCGCTCGGGCGACACCACTAGCCAGGAGCGTCGGGCGCTCGCCCGGACCCCACCGGACATCCTCATCACGACACCCGAGTCGTTGTATCTCATGCTCACGTCGGCGGCCCGCGAGTCGCTGCGCGGCGTCGACACGGTGATCGTTGACGAGGTTCACGCCGTGGCCGCGACCAAGCGGGGTGCGCACCTTGCGGTATCGCTTGAGCGACTGGATGCCCTGCTCCCGAAACCCGCGCAGCGCATTGGCCTCTCGGCGACCGTGCGTCCCCTCGAGGAGGTCGCGCGGTTCCTCGGCGGGCGTGCACCGGTGACGATCGTGCAGCCGCCCGCGGCGAAGACGTTCGACCTGACCGTCGAGGTTCCGGTCGACGACATGGCCGAGCCGGGCATCCTGCCCTCCCGCGAGGGGTCGAGCTCGGGGCCAACGGGGATGCTCGCGGATGCGACCGGTTCGATCTGGCCCCACGTCGAGGAGGCGATTGTTGACCGCATCCTCGAGCATCGATCCACGATCGTGTTCGCGAACTCCCGGCGACTGGCCGAACGGCTCACGGCGCGGCTCAACGAGATCTACGAGGAGCGGGTCGGTTTCGATACGCGGCCTGCGGGCGCTACTCAACCAGCGGCGCGGCCCGCGGGCGCTACTCAACCAGCGGCGCGGCCCGCGGGCGCTACTCAACCAGCGGCGCGGCCCGCGGGCGCACGGGCGGACGCGGTGCCTTTGCTCGCCCGCGCCCACCACGGCTCCGTCTCGAAGGAGCAGCGCGCCACCATCGAGGACGACCTGAAGTCGGGCCGACTGCGCTGTGTGGTTGCCACGAGCTCGCTTGAGCTGGGCATCGACATGGGTGCGGTCGACCTGGTGATCCAGGTCGAGTCGCCACCGTCCGTGGCATCCGGGCTGCAGCGGATTGGGCGGGCCGGCCATCAGGTCGGGGAGATCTCGAAGGGTGTGTTGTTTCCCAAACATCGCACCGACCTCATCCACACCTCGGTTGCAGTCGACCGGATGCGCAAGGGACTCATCGAGGCGATCGCGATTCCCGCGAACCCGCTTGACGTGCTCGCCCAGCAGACGATCGCGGCGGTTGCGCTCGAGCCACTCGAGGTCGAGGAGTGGTTCGACACCGTGCGACGCAGCGCGCCGTTCGCGACCCTCCCGCGGAGCGCGTTCGATGCGACCCTGGACCTCGTTAGTGGCCTCTACCCGAGCGACGAGTTTGCGGAGCTGCGGCCCCGGGTCACGTGGGATCGGGTGGCCGGCACCATCGAGGGGCGACCGGGCTCGCAGCGCCTTGCCGTCACCTCGGGCGGCACCATCCCCGACCGGGGGCTGTTTGGGGTGTTTATGGTCGGCTCGGAGGCGGGGCGACGCGTCGGCGAGCTTGACGAGGAGATGGTCTACGAGTCGCGCGTCGGTGACGTGTTCGCCCTTGGAACCACCAGCTGGCGCATCGAGGAGATCACCCACGATCAGGTGCTCGTGAGCCCCGCGTTTGGGCAGCCCGGCAAGGTGCCGTTCTGGAAGGGCGACGGGCTCGGGCGGCCGGCGGAGCTGGGCCAGGCGATTGGGAGCTTCGTTCGCGAGATCTCCACGGGCTCCGATACCGCCAACCGCGAGCGCGCAGCCGCCATTGGGCTCGACGATCGCGCCGTCGCCAACCTGGTTGCCCTGGTAACCGAGCAGAAGGCCTCGACCGGGCAGGTTCCCACCGACACCACCCTCGTTGTGGAGCGGTTCCGCGATGAGCTTGGCGACTGGCGTGTGGTGCTGCACTCGCCGTACGGCATGCCGGTGCACGCGCCCTGGGCGCTCGCCGTGGGTGCTCGGGTGCGCGACCGGCTCGGGGTGGATGGCTCCGCCATGGCAGCCGACGACGGCATTGTCGTGCGCATCCCCGATACCGACGCGGAGCCGCCCGGCGCCGACCTGTTTGTGTTCGACGCGGACGAGCTGCGGCAGATCGTCACCGAGGAGGTGGGCGGGTCGGCGCTGTTCGCGGCACGGTTCCGCGAGTGTGCGGCCCGCGCCCTCTTGTTGCCCCGGCGTGACCCGGGGCGGCGGTCCCCGCTGTGGCAGCAGCGGCAGCGGGCATCCCAGTTGTTGGATGTGGCGCGCAAGTACCCGACGTTCCCGATCCTGCTCGAGACGGTGCGCGAGGTGCTTCAGGACGTGTACGACCTGCCGGCCCTGCTGGCGCTCACGAACCAGATTGCTCAGCGCACGGTGCGGGTCGTGGAGACCGAGACGGATGTGCCGAGCCCGTTCTCGCGCAGCCTGCTGTTTGGGTACGTGGCGGCGTTCCTCTACGAAGGGGACTCGCCGCTCGCCGAACGACGGTCGGCCGCCCTCAGCCTCGACCCGACGCTGCTCGCCGAGCTGCTGGGCCGCGCTGAGCTGCGCGAACTGCTCGACCCCGACGTGATCGTGCAGACCGAACGTGAGCTTCAGCGTCTGGTGCCGGAGCGCCACGCGCACGACGCCGAGGGGGTTGTTGACCTGCTGCGGATGCTGGGGCCACTGACGCGCGAGGAGCTCGAGGCCCGGTGGTCGGGTAGTTCCTCCCGCCGGTCGAGTAGCCCGGAGGACACCCGCCGGTCGAGTAGCCCGGAGGACGCCCGCCGGTCGAGTAGCCCGGAGGGCACCCGCCGGTCGAGTAGCCCGGAGGGCGTATCGAGACCAACCGTCCCCACCTCCCTCGACGCCGCCCTCGCCGACCTCGTCGGCCCCCGCATCCTCTCCGTCACCATCGCGGGAACACCCCAGTTCGCCGCCATCGAGGACGCGGCGCGGCTTCGCGACGCGCTCGGGGTGCCTCTGCCGATCGGCGTGCCCGCCGCCTTCATCGAGCCGGTCGACGACCCGGTCGGCGACCTCGTGAGTCGTTACGCGCGCACCCACGGCCCCTTCGAGGTGCAGGATGTCGCCACCCGCCTGGGGCTCGGCCCCGCCGTGGTCTCGGATGCCCTGCGCCGCCTCGCCGCGGACCGCCGGGTTGTTGACGGCGAGTTCCGCCCCGGCGCCACGGGCACCGAGTGGTGCTCGGTCGAGGTCTTGCGACGCCTACGCAGTCGATCGCTCGCCGCGCTCCGGCACGAGGTCGAGCCGGTGGAGCAGGCTGCGCTCGGGCGGTTTTTGCCGGCCTGGCAGCATGTGGTCTCCGGCTCGGGCGGCACCCTGCGCGGAGTCGACGGACTTGCGCAGGTGATCGACCAGCTTGCCGGTGTTGCGCTGCCCGCGTCCGCGTGGGAGAGCCTGGTGCTCCCCGCGCGACTGCCCGGCTACTCGCAGGCCTGGCTCGACGAACTGACCGTCTCCGGCGAGGTGATCTGGTCGGGTGCGGGCGCACTCCCCGGCGGCGACGGCTGGGTGAGCCTGCACCTGGCCGACCGCGCCCCACTCACGCTGGCCGAGCCATCCGGCGACGAGACGACCGCGCTGCAGCGCGAGATCCTGTCGGTGCTGGCGGGCGGAGGGGCGTACTTCTTTCGGCAACTCGGGAGTGCGCTGGCGACCACGGGCACCGGCCCGGTCGATGACACCCCCCTCGTCGAGGCGCTGTGGGAGCTGGTCTGGGCGGGACTGGTGACCAACGACAGTTTTGCGCCACTCCGCTCCCACCTCGGCGGCAAGGCTCGTGCCCCGCGCACACCCCGCGCGCGCGGGTATCGGGGGCGGTCACTCGCCGTCGCCCAGTCCGGTCCGCCGCCCGGTGCTGGCCGGTGGTCCCTGCTCCCGCTCGCCGAGCCGGACCCGACCGTGCGGGGCAAGGCGACCGCGGAGCTCCTGCTCGAGCGGCACGGGGTGGTCACCCGCGGCGCGGTCGCGAGCGAGGGCATCCGTGGCGGATTTGGCCTCGTGTACAAGGTGCTTAGTGGCTTCGAGGAGCAAGGTCGCGCGCGGCGTGGGTACTTCGTCGAGGGCCTTGGTGCCGCGCAGTTCGCGACGGGGGCCACGATTGATCGTCTGCGATCGTTCTCGCGTGACCCCGAGACGCCGTCGTCGCTGGATGCTCTCACTCTCGCCGCGACGGACCCGGCCAACCCCTACGGCGCGGCGCTGGCGTGGCCCGTGGCAACGGGTGACACGCCCACCACCGGTCACCGCCCGGGGCGCAAGGCGGGCGCGCTGGTGGTGCTGGTCGATGGCGAGTTGGCCCTCTACGTGGAGAAGGGCGGCAAGAGTGTGCTCACCTTCGGGGCCGAGCCCGACGCGCTTGCCGCGGCCGCGGCATCCCTGGTGACGACGGTGCGCCGAGGGCTCGGCTCGCTGCGCGTCGAACGAGTGGATGGCGAGTTCGCCGTGGGCACACCCCTGGGCATCGCGCTTGTGGACGCCGGATTCGCGGCGACACCGCAGGGGCTGAGGCTGCGGCCGTGACGGGGGTGTACGGCTTAGTACGGTGTGTCCTCCCCTCCCCAGACCCACACCTCGAAGACCTTTCCACAGATTAGAACAAAGATTTGGCACACCAGTTCTAGTTTGATAAACTGGGGGCATGACGATCACCACAGTGATCGTGCCGGATCACACTCACCTCACACAGCTCGATGACGCTGCGCTGCTCGCCCTGCAGGCGGAGATTGCCGCGTCTCGACGCCAGCTCGATGCGGCTGCGGCATCCGTGGCGGGCGAAGTGGTTCGGCGTTCGTCCCGAGAGCTGGGGTACGACGGTCTGGCGCAGCGAACGGGTGCTCGCACTCCGGAGAAGCTCATTCAGCACGTGACCGGGGTCAGTGCCGCCGAGGCACGTGCGCTCGCCCGCGTGGGGAGTGCACTCGAGATGGGTTCGCCCTGGCTGGACCCGGTCGCGAGAGCGGTCACCGATGGCGACATCTCGATCGCCTCAGCGGATGCGATTGTGGCCGGCTTGGGGTCACCCACGGCGAATGTCGCGGCGGACGACCTCACGGATGCCGCCGACCGTCTTGTGCGGGCGGCCGGCGAGACCACACCGGAGCGGATTGCTGCCGCGGCGCGGGCTATCCGTGATGAGCTCGACTCGGCGTCTGCCGCCGATCGCGAGGCCACGCTGCGAGCGCGGCGCTTCCTTCGACTGATCCCCGAACCCGACGGCATGACACGAATCATCGGGCGACTCGACCCCGAGTCGGCCGCAATCGTGACTGCAGCCTTCGACCGCATCACGGCGCCCCGCCGCGGTGGTCCACGATTCGTGGATCCGCGGGAGGTCGCGCGCGCCGATCGTGTCATGGCCGACGAACGCACGACCGAGCAACTAACCGCCGACGCCCTCGTCGACATGGTGCGAGTCGCGTCGACCGCCGACGACGGAACGGTCTTCGGCGTCCGCGCGCCGGAGGTTCAGGTCCACGTGCAGCTGAGCGACCTCGAGGCGGGCATCGGATCGGCCGAGATCGACGGGCAGACCGCACACGTCTCGATCGCGACCGCACAACGGATGGTGTGCACCGCCGGGATGCAGCCGATCCTCTTCGACGGCAGCCGAGTGCTCGACGTGGGTCGGGCACAGCGACTCTTTACGCCCGCGCAGCGAATCGCACTGGCTGCCCGCGACCGGGGATGCATGTGGCCCGGCTGTGATCGGCCGCCCTCCTGGACCGAAGCCCACCACACCAAGCACTGGCACCGAGACAACGGCCGCACCGACCTGAAGGATGGCGTGTTACTGTGCCGACACCACCACATGCTGGTGCACAACAACGGGTGGGAAATCGAACTAGACGATAACCAGCAGTACTGGCTAGTGCCACCCGAAACAGTGGATCCCACTCGGACGAGACGACTGATGGGTCGAGGGGCACCGGCGGCACCCACAGACCCGGGAGGTGTGACTAGTGCCCGAAGGTGACACCGTCTACCGGTCAGCGACGAACCTCAACGCCGCACTGGCGGGCAGGACCCTCGTGCGCTCTGACCTTCGTGTGCCCGCGTTCGCGACCGTCGACCTCAGCGGCCAGACCGTCGACGAGGTTGTGCCCCGAGGCAAACACATCCTCATGCGCATCGGCGACCACACCATCCACAGCCACCTGAAGATGGAGGGCAGCTGGCACATCTACCGCACCGGCACCCCGTGGCGACGCCCCGGGTGGCAAGCTCGGGCGATCCTGGCGACCGATGATCACGACGTCGTGGGGTTCCAGCTAGGCGTGCTCGACGTGGTCAACCGCGACGACGAAGGAAGCGTTGTGGGGTACCTCGGGCCGGACCTGCTCGGCCCCGACTGGGATGCCGACCTCGCCCTGCAGAACCTGCAGCGCGACCCCGACCGCGAAGTGGGGCTCGCCCTCCTCGACCAGCGCAACCTCGCAGGACTCGGCAACGTCTACCGCGCCGAACTGTGTTTTTTGCGCGGCATCCTCCCCACACGACCCGTGCGCGACGTCACCGACCTCGGCAAGGTCGTCGACCTCGCCAAACGACTCATCGACGCCAACAAGGATCGCGCCGAACGCACCACCACCGGCAACCTGCGCGGACAACGCACCTGGGTGTACGGGCGCACCGGCCAACCGTGCAGCCGGTGCGGCACACCCATCCTGCACGGCGAACTGGGAGACAGCGCCCTCCAACTGCGAGACACCTGGTGGTGCCCGAACTGCCAGACGTGACCAGCTAGTACCCCGCTAGTGCCCATTCCGGCGCCCCACCAACAGGAGTAGCGTCGGGATCGTGACCTGGCGCACAACGGTGGCCCTGGTCGCGAGCGCCGCAGTGCTCGCGACAGGCACCATCGCGGCCTGGCCCACATCCCTCTGGCCCACAGCAGGAACACACACGGCACGCGGAGCCCACCCGTGGCCCGCCACCGCCCAGCCCCTGGTCGTACAGGAAGTGCTCTCCGGCGAATCCGTCATCATGACCGCGAGCCGACCGGGTTCCCAGATCACCGACTGGGGCACCATCACCGTCAGGCTCCTCGGAATCGACGCCCCCAACTTCGGCTGGAGCCGAGAGTGCTACGCCAACGAGTCCGAAGCGGCACTCCGTGACCTCCTCCCCGAAGGCTCCATCGCTTGGGTGACCACCGACGAGGTCACCCAAGACGAAGGTGGGCGATGGCTCGGCTACGTGTGGTCCAGTGACGGGTACTTCGTCAACGAAGTCCTCGTCAGCACCGGCATGGTCAAGGCCTACCTCACCCCACCCAACTCCGAGTATTGGCCCGTCATCGCCCAAGGCGCCGAAGAGGCCTGGCGTCGGTCAGCAGGACTCTGGAGCGACTGCGGCTAACAGCGACTGCGGCTAGCACCTAGATCAGGCAGTTACCCAACGACCACACCTGCACGGCCACCAGTACCGGGGCACTCACGTTGCCCGCAGCATCCCACGCAACAATCGTGATCTCGGCCAACCCCTCGGAGCCCGACGACGGATCAAAAGTTCCCAACCACGTGTCACCCGAGCCAGAGAAACCAGTCGACCCGCCATCGAGCGCCCACGACGCAGACACCCCCGCGACCCCCACATCGTCAATGACGACCGCGCCCAGCGTTGCCGCCGTGTCCCATCCCGGTTGTGGGTCAGAACACACCTGCCCGGTGCTCGCCCAGTACTGCACGATGCTCGGGGCAATCGTGTCCGCGGGCGGCGGGGGTGGCGGTGGCGAGGAGGGCGACGGCTCGACCGCCGGCGGCGGAGGGGGTGGGGCCTCCTCCTCGGCGGGCGGTTCCGGAGTCGGCTCGGCCGGCGCGACCGGAGCGGCGGGTGGTGCCGCGGCGGGTGCGCTGGGGCTAGGTGTTCCGGTCGTTGACGCCGTGGGACTCACCGTCGGCGCCGCGACCCCCGGACCATCGTTCGAGGCGACCGACGTCACACGCTCGGCGACCAGACCACCACCAACAACCATCCCCACCACCAGGAACATGGCAAGCAGGCCAACCCACCACGTGGGCCAGCCACGGGTCGCGCCGTATCCACTGGTCGCGGCGGGAGTTCCCCGGTCGCCAGAGTCGACCCGCGCACGGATCGCCTCGGCCACACCCGTGGAGTCACCCGGCTGCATCAAGCGGGTGAGGGATGCACGCATCAGGTCGTCGAGCTCAACCAAGGTGATCCTCCTTCCGCAGACGTGACGCCAGGGCCTTGCGTGCGCGGTGCAGCTGAGTTTTGACGGTGCCCTCACTGACCCCCAGACCCTCCGCGATCGTCTCGATCGACTGGTCCATGAGGTAGTGCAGCGCACAGACTTGGCGCTGGTGGAGAGGAAGCCGTCGGAGGGCATCCAGCACGTCCCGATCCAGGAGAACAACCGCGTCCTCGGTGGCGTCCACCGGGGTTCCCATCCGTTCCAGCGCACGCCTCTGCGCGGCGGCACTCCGATGCGCGTCACGCAGCCGGTTGCTCGCCACCACCGTGAACCACGCCGCAAGGTTGGTAACGGGATGCGCGGGCGGCTTCGCGAGGAACCCCACGATGGCATCCTGCACGGCATCTGCCGCGTCCTGATGGTTACCCGTGATGAGGCCCACGGCCGCAACCACCTTCGGGTATTCGGTCGCGATGAAGGCGTCGAGGTCCAGCTGGATCCTCTCGCTCACGACCACGGCCCTACCCCCACGACGGCCGGGACCCACGCCCCGGGTTGATACCAGCTAGCGGTTCCTGCCCCAACGCACTGCAAACACGAACAACACTCCGATGCCCGTCATCACCCCAAGAAGGATCGTGAGGGGCGCGGCGATCATCAGAAGCTGAAGCATGGCGTAGTCGACCTGCGTCGGCGCGTTCGATGAGTAGCCAGAACTCACCTGGCTCGCCATCCACAGACCCACCACCACCAGGAGTGCCGCGACCCCGCCGAGCGCAATAAGGAACGGGTTGAGGCGACGATCCGACTCGTGCTCGGGCTCCGGAGCAAGCTCGGCGGTGACAACAATTCGCTCAGGGTCCGCGGGGCGCACCGATTCGGGCAGCACACTCGGAGCGGGTCCGTCCCACCCTCTCTGGAAAGCGGGGTCGAAGCGGGGATCGAAGCGTGAGTCGCTCATTTGGCCACGCTACCCGGTCGCTCCACCGGTGGTCCAGACCAGGTAGCCCAGCCACAGGAACGGGATGGAGAGGATCACGATGGCGATAGCCGACCATCCGAGAACCTTGCCGGCCCGGCGCGGACGACTGACCGCCGCAATGCCCAGAGCGGTCGCCGCCAGAAAAAAGAACGAGAACAAGAACAGGCCGAGCACCGCAAGGATGCCGTAGATCCAGGCGGCCGGCACAAACGCCGGATCCCCGGCCGGAGCCGATCGCACGACGGCCGAGAGCACGTTGAGCGCGATGAGGAACGGGATCGGGATGACGGCCATGATGAGCGCGAGGACACCCCAGGCCTTGCCGGGTGGCCTGGACTCGAACGTGAACGTCATGTCAAGAACTGTACCCGAGCATCTGTCGCATCATGGTTGCTCAGCTTTTGTCGAGGGTTGCCCCGTACACGGCCGCTTGCGTGCGACGCTCCATCCCCAGTTTGGCGAGCAGCCCGGAGACATAGTTCTTGACGGTCTTCTCGGCGAGGTCGAGCCGTTCGCCGATCTGGCGGTTCGTGAGCCCCTCAGCGATGAGCTCGAGAATCTGCCGTTCCCGCAGACTCAGCGTGTCGGCCGGGCCGGATGCCGCCGACGCACGCTCCACAACCCGACGCGACACCGAGCTGTCGACGAGCTTCTCGCCACGGGCCACGCGCCGGATGCTCTCCAGCAGGCCCTGCCCCCGGATGTCCTTAAGCACGTACCCGGCTGCCCCCGCGAGCACGGCGGTGTAGCTGGCTTCGTCGTCGTCGTAAGCGGTCAACATCAGGCAGTGCACGTCGGGGAAGGCCGATCGGATGTCTCGGCACAGGTCAATGCCACTGCCGTCGGGCAGTCGCACGTCGAGCACGGCGATGTCGGGCAGGATCGCCCCGATACGGCCGAGCGCCTGCTTCGCGGTGGATGCCTCGCCGACGACCTCCAGGTCCGGCTCGGCGTCGATCAGGTCCGCAACACCTCGACGAACGATCTCGTGGTCATCAACAAGAAATACACGAGTCATGGTTTACCTCCCACGGGCGCGCTCCAGATGAGTGTGGTGCCTCGGGGCTCGCGCGCCTCCAGTTCGAACGTACCGTTTCGTGCGGCGGCGCGCGCCGCGAGATTGGTGGTTCCGCTCGATCGGGTGGGGTGTTCGGGCATGCCTACACCGTCATCCACGATCTCGACTCGCACCCAGTCGTCCTCAACCGACACACTCGCGGACGTGTTCGTGGCTGACGCATGACGCGCAACGTTGGTGAGGCCTTCGCGCACGACCGCCACCAGATCGTCGGCCAGTTCGACGGACACCATCAGGTCGACTGGCCCGGAGAACGTGAGCCGAGGCGCCTCGTCGAAGAGACCAGACAACTCGGTAAACAGGTCGAGGATGCGGTACCTCAGCGTCGGACGCGACGCATCGGGAGTGGAGGTCATGGCGAAAATCGCGGTTCGGATGTCGGCAATGGCCGAGTCGAGGATCTCCACCTGGTCGCCGAGGCGCGCAGCAGTCGCGGCATCCACTCCTCCGGCGATCGCTTGCAGGCTGAGTCCCGCACCAAAGAGGCGCTGGATCACGGTGTCGTGAAGGTCGCGGGCGATTCGGCTTCGGTCCTCGATTACCGCCAAGCGCTGACGGTCGGCCCGACCCTCGGCCAATCGCATCGCAACCCCCGCCTGAGCGGCGAAGTCGGCAACCATTCGCAGGTCCGCCTCCGTGAACCTCTCGCTGCCCACCCTGCGGGACACGGTGAGGGCGCCGATGATCTCGGTCCCGGTGCTCAACGGGATGGCGATGGTCGGACCGAGCGGCGTGTCGGGCAGACCGGCCGTCTCGGCGAGAACGGGCTGACGACTCTCCAGTGCCCGGCCCGGTGCGGTTCCGGCCCGATCAAAAACGGTATTGATGGCCAGGTCAGCGAGCTCGCCTCGCGCCAGACGGGCTCGCAGCTCGGTGTCCGACTCGGGCACAACAACACAGACCAGGTCGGCATCCGAGAGCTGGGTCACGCGGTCGACCAGCACGGCAATCGAATCGTCCGACTCGTCTGACAGCAGGGCGGCGGTGACCTCCGCAGAGGCCTCCGCCCAGCGCTGGCGGCGACGTGTCTCGTCGTACAACCGTGCGTGCTCGATGGCGGCACCGGCGGTCGCGGCGAGCGCAACAACAAGCTCCTGATCCTCCGCCGTGAAGGGCCCGGCCTCGTGCTCGGCGAGGTAGAGGTTGCCGTAAGTCTCGTTGCGGACCCGCACCGGAACCCCCAGAAAACTCTCCATGGGGGGATGCCCCTGCGGGAACCCACTCGAGCGGGGATCGTCGCGCAGGTGATCGAGCCGGATGGGCACCTGCTCGTCGATGAGCGCGCCCAGAAGACCACGCCCCTTGGGCAGCTCGCCAATCTCGCGAACCCGTTCCTCGTCGAGCCCGACATGGATGAACTGTTCCAGAGTGCCGTCGGGCGCGATCACGCCGATCGCACCGTACTTTGCACCCACGAGCTCCACGGCGGCCTCGATGATCCGACGCAGCACGACGGGAAGGTCAAGCTCTTCGGCGACCACACGAGTTGCCTTGAGCAGGCTGCGCAGCCGGCTCTCGGTGGCCAGGACTTGTTGGGCATCCCTGACCAGACGCGAAATGGTCTCCTCGAGTTCCGAGCGCGGCCCATCCGGGAATGTCAGCGGATCGTCTGGCACGTTGGGCCTCCCCAGTGGATTGTGGTGGGACCTTTGGCCCTCCCCACCCCTTCGTTCGACTGAGAGTCTGACACAGGAACCCAGAGGAGGCGAGATGACCATTCTCGTAGGGCTTGATGGCTCAACGCCGAGCCACAACGCTCTCTTGTGGGCGCTCGCACGAGCGCGGCAGTCGGGGGACTCTGTGCGACTTGTGCATGTGATCGATGACGAGTGGGGGCAGGTAGGCGTCGGTTTCGCGGAAGAGGCCACGGAAGCCGGTGCCAAGCTGATCTCGGATGCCGTGCGCGAGGCGCACGCCAACGCGCACGGCATCACCATCGAGGAACGCGTCGTCCACGGCAGCCCGGCGTGGGAACTGGCCTCGCAGGCCACCGCCGACGACCTGATTGTGGTCGGAACCCACAAGACCGGGTATCTACATGGGCGAGCTCTCGGCAGTCGCAGCATTGTCGTGGCATCCGTTGCCCCGTGCACGGTTGTTGTCGTCCCGGATTCGTCCCCGTCACCCCGCCACGGGGTGGTTGTGGGTGTGGCGTCAGAGTCGTGGCACGCCGCCGTGGCGTTTGGCGCCGACGAGGCGGTACGCAGTGGCGCGGAGCTGAGTCTTGTGCATGCCGTGCCGGATGAGGTGGGGTCTTACGACGATCGGGCCCTTCTGGCCGATGCCGCAAAGTTTGCCATCGACCGACCCGGGGGTGACCGGCTGGTGGTGCGCAGTCGGGTGTCACGACGCGAGCCCGCGGTAGCGCTCCTCGACGCGGCACGTTCCGCATCGATGCTTGTGGTCTCGCCCACTCGTGGGTCGGTGGAGCGGGCAGGTTTTGTGGGTTCGGTGACCCACGCGGTTCTGCTCAACATCACCTCGCCCGTTGTGGTCGCCAGGGGCGGCGAATAACCGTGAGCGAGAGAATCATCGTCGGGGTCGACGGTGGGCCCGCGAGCGACTCGGCGGTCGACTGGGTTGTCGACCGCGCGGTTGATCGCGCCGTGGACGTCGAGTTGATGACGGTCTTCGAGACCGTCCGGTTGCCCCACGGGCAGCAGGTTCCGACCTCACGTGCGCCCTACGAGGAACTTCTTCGACGCGTCGGTGCACGACTGGCACCTCTGACGCCGACCCTCAACGCGGTCGCCGGCGACCCCACGCCGGCACTCCTCTCGGCCTCGCGTCGATCGGACCTGATAGTTCTGGGTGCGAACCGCACCGGCGCCATTGCGGGGCTAGTGCACGGCACAACCGCACTCAAGGTGGCGGGCCGCGCGCTGTGCCCCACCGTGGTGGTGCCGATCGGGTGGTTGCCCGGGCACGAGGGTGTGGTGTGTGGCTGGACCGATGACGGCACCTCGGATGCCGCACTCGAGTTCGCCGCGCGCGAGGCGCGCCACGCGGACACCACGCTCACGATCGTGCACGTGTGGCGGCTTCCTGCCATCGCGGGTGTCGAGGGCACGGGACTTGACCTCAGCGGGATTGTCTCCGAGGAGGCACGGATTCTTGGTGAGGTCGCCGAACGGACAAGGCTCGCGCATCCCGGCCTGACTGTCGAGACTCACCTTGCGCCGGGCTCGGCCTCGCGCTCGATCATCGAGCTGGGCGCCAAGGCCGCCTTGATCGTGGTGGGAAGCCACGGACGTGGAGCAGTCGGAGGCCTGATTCTGGGCTCCGTGAGTCATGATGTGCTTATGAGTCTGCCCGCCCCCGTGGCCGTGATTCCCTCGCCGGAGCCGATCACCGTGCTTCCCGAGATCGTCGACGAGGACCTGTGACCTTGCGCGCCTCACTCGTGGCGCGTTACCCCCTAGTCCTGGCGACACTCGCTGTCGCGGCGACCTCGGGAGTCCTGCTGCTGACACCGGCCGCGCCATTCGCGCGGTGGGTGGCGAGTGCCTTCGCGATTGTGGTGGCCGGCAGGAGTGCGTGGTCGATGGTGCGCTCGCTGCGAAACGGCACATGGGGCATCGACATCCTTGCCGTGACGGCGATCGTGAGCACCGTGGTGCTGGGCGACTACTGGGCGGCACTGGTGGTCGTGCTGATGCTCACGGGGGGCGAGGCTCTCGAGGACTATGCGTCGCACCGGGCTCGCGGCGAGCTGCAAGCACTTCTCGCTCGCGCCCCACGATTCGCCCACCTCGAGACGACTGACGGCGTGACGAGGGATGTTCCCGTGGACGACGTCGCCATCGGCGACCTGATCGAGGTGCGACCCGGCGAGGCAGTACCCGTCGACGGGCTGCTGCTCGAGTCGAGTGCGACCTTCGACGAGTCATCCCTCACTGGCGAGAGCCTGCCTGTCTCCCGTGAGCCCGGCGAGACAGTGCTCAGTGGCGCCGTGAACGGGGGTGGGGTCGTGCGGATGCGCGCGAGTGCCCTCGCCGCGGACAGCCAGTACCAGACCATCGTGAGCCTGGTGCGGGCGGCCGCGGACTCGAAGGCACCGTTCGTGCGACTGGCGGACCGGGTCGCCATCCCGTTCACCGTCGTCGCGTTTGTGATCGCGGGGCTGGCGTGGCTGATCTCGGGCGACGCATCCCGCTTTGCCGAGGTGCTTGTGGTGGCCACCCCGTGTCCACTGCTGATTGCCGCACCTGTTGCTTTTATCGCGGGGATGAGCCGGGCCGCCGCGATGGGGGTCATCGTCAAGAGTGGTGGGGTCATCGAGCAGCTCGCCAAGGCGGTCACGGCCGCGTTCGACAAGACGGGAACCCTCACGCAGGGCACCCCCGTGGTGGATCGTGTCGAGGCACTCGAGGGAACCGAGGACGAGCTGCTGCTGGTTGCCGCCACCCTCGAGGAGGACTCCCCCCACGTTCTGGCCCGTGCGATCGTGGACGAGGCCCAGCGGAGAGGGCTGACCCTGACTCCCGCCACGGGCGTCGAGGAGGTTGTTGCTCACGGCATCCGGGGTGTGGTGGGCGCTGGTCCCGCCGCGGTAGGAAAACTGAGCTTCGTGGCCGCGGGCGCGACGCCGACGTGGCACGCGCTCGCTCCCGGCGAGACGGCCGTGCATGTCGGCGCGGGCGGACGCCTGCTCGGTCGGATTGTGCTCACCGACGAGATTCGCCCCGAGACGCCCGCAACGATCGCCAGGCTCGCCCGACTGGGTGTCACACGCACGGTGATGCTGTCGGGGGATGCCCACGAGACCGCCGACCGGATTGGCCAGCTCGCGGGCATCACCGAAGTAACCGCTGGCTTGCTGCCGGCGGACAAGGTCGCGCACGTTGCGGCGCTCCAACCGCGACCGGTCATGATGGTCGGCGACGGCGTGAACGACGCGCCCGTGCTTGCGGCATCGGACGTCGGGGTGGCGATGGGCGCCCGAGGGGCGACCGCCGCCAGCGAGTCGGCGGATGCGGTGATTCTGGTCGACGACCTGGGTCGCGTGGCCGACGTCGTGGAACTCGCCCAGCGCACGCTGCGGATCGCGCTTCAGAGCATCGGCGTGGGTATCGGGTTGTCGGTGCTGCTGATGCTCGTGGCATCCACGGGTGTTCTGCCCGCGATCGCGGGCGCCGGGTTGCAGGAGGTTGTCGACGTGGTCTCGATCCTGAACGGACTCCGGGCGGGGCGGGCGCTGCGTCGCTGACGTTGCAGCGTCAGCTGTACACGACGTGCCCGCCGAGCGCGAGCCGGGCATCCCCGGGGATGCGGTCGTCGGCGTGGTGGGTCACCAGCACAACAATGCGGTCCTCGAAAGCGACCCGAAGGTCGGCGATGAGCTCGTGTGCGGTCTGCTCGTCGAGGTGGGCCGTGGGCTCGTCGAGCAGGATGATGTCCGCACGCGAGAGCAGCGTGCGGGCCACGGCGAGACGCTGGCGTTCGCCGCCCGAGAGCGAGGAGCCCTGCGACCCAATCCGTGCCTCGAGGCCTTCGGGCAACCGCGCCAGCAGTGACGCGAGGCCGGCCGCGTGCATCGCCTCGACGAGCTCGTCGTCGGTGGGGCGGTCATCCTTGGGGCGCCCGAGCAGCAGATTGGCGCGAATCGTGGAGTCAAAGAGGTGAGCCTCCTGCGGGCACCACGCGACATGGGCGGGCAGGGCGAGCGATGCCGAGTCCACGCCGTTCACGAGGAGCCAGCCACTCGACGGCTCAAGGCTGCCCAGGAGCACACTCAGCAGCGTCGACTTGCCCGAGCCGGAGGGACCCTCGACCACCAGCCACTCCCCGGTGGCGACCGTCGCGGATACCCCGTGGAACACGTCGGGTGCCCCGGGCCACCCCGCCGACAGCGCCGAGAGCGACAGCGAGTGCACCGGCTCGTCGAGGGCGGTGCGCGGGGACCTCGGCAGGGGCTCACCCAGCTCGCCAACCCGGCCAAGGGCGGCGGTCAGGGCGGGCCAGTGCGCGAGGGCCGCGAGGAGTCCGAGAAGCGGGTCGATGAGGGCAACCGGCAGGAGCACCAGCACGGCGGCCAGCGACACGGGGAGCGACGAGGTGGCCGTGACGGCGAGCATCCCCATGGCACCGGCGCAGCCGGCGAAGACCACAAGCGCGGCGCCCAGGCCGCGGGAGGTGGCGACCCGACGGCTCGAGCGACCGGCATCCTCGTCGAGCGACCGGAGCGCGGCACGCACACGGTCGTCGACACCATTGCCCCGCAGGTCATCGGCGGCATCAAGCGCAGCGGCGAACCGTCGCAGGATGCCCGCGCGCTGCGCCAGCCGGTCACTCTCGGCGGCGCGATCGGTGACGATCGCCACCGCGGGCGCCACCACGGCGGAGACCAGGAGCACCAGAGCGAGCACACCCACGGCACCGGGGAGGATCAGCCACGTGGTCAGGAGCGCAACGACCGAGATCAGCAGGCCAACCGCGGCCGGTACCACGATCCGAGGCACGAGGTCACGCACGTCGTCGGCCGCGGCCACGAGGTAGTCGAGTGCCGTTCCCCCACGCTGGAGCACTCGCGAGCTCGCCCCCCGCGAGGCGAGCGACGCCCACAGCCGGTGGCGCAGCGACGTTGTCGACGCGAACACGGCGTCGTGGGTCACGAGGCGCTCGCAATAGCGGAGCACCGCACGACCGAGCCCAAAGAACCGCACGCCCACGATGGCGACGAGCAGGTACATAATCGCCGGCTGCTCGGATGCCCGCACGATGAGCCACGCGGAGACGGCGGTAAGCGCCACGGCGAACGC
Organism: Rhodoglobus sp.; assembly: GCA_965279605.1. GTDB lineage: Bacteria > Actinomycetota > Actinomycetes > Actinomycetales > Microbacteriaceae > Rhodoglobus. The sequence continues at coordinate 237,474 of CBDIIE010000016.1, read as the reverse complement.
CGACGCGAGCGTGCCCAGGGCGATCGCCCCGATGTACCGTCCCAGCGCGGGACGCACAAACGACGCCAGGGCCTCGCCCGGTCGAACCGACGACGGAGCGTCGTCCGGGTCGAGGATGTTGTGGTCGAGGGCCACTGGCTCGGCGGCAACGGGCACGGCGTCGGGCGACACATCGTCGAGACCCAGCCCCAGCTGACGAGGACGCTGACCGGTTGCGCCCAGTTCGACGAAGTGGGTGGCGATCGCCGTCACGGCCGAGTCGTGAGAGGCAACGAGCACACTCGCGTGCCGACTCGCCTCCTCGATCAGCTCGACAACCTCAGCGGCCGACACGTCGTCGAGGTGTGCGGTGGGCTCGTCCAAGAGGATCACGGGCGCCTGACGCAGGAGCGCGCGACCCACGGCGACCCGGCGCAGCTCGCCCGGGCTGAGGCGTGCGGGGTCGGCCTCGGCGACTGAACCGAGGCCAAGGCGATCGATCATCCGGTCGACCGCCGTCTCGTCGTCGGCGTACAGAGCCAACTCGGCACGGACCGTCGGCTCGACGGTGTGGGGATGCTGTGGTGCCCAGGCCACCCGGTCGAACCCCTGCAGCCACCCGACTGCGTCGGCATCGAGTCGGCCCGCGAGCGCACGAAGCACTGTCGACTTGCCCGACCCGCTCGCACCGACGAGGGCCGTGACGCCGTAGGCGGGGAGCCCAAACGAGAGCCGACGTACCACGACGCGACCGTCGTGCGAGATGGTCAGGTCGTGAACCTCGGGTGTGCCCGCCGCCGTGCGGGGAAGCCGCGGCCGGGGCGGCGAGTCGAGCAACTGCTCGACAGAGGCCATCGCATTCAGCCCCGACCGCGACGCATGGAACGCCGAACCGAGATCCCGGAACGGCGCATAACACTCGGGCGCGAGGATCAGCACGGCCAGTCCCGTGGCCAGGGTCAGGTCGCCACCGATCATTCGCACGCCGATGAACACGGCAACAACGGCAACGGAGAGCGTCGCAATGAGTTCGAGCACTAGCGCCGAGAGGAACGCGGTGCGCAGGGTGACCATGGTCGTGCGGCGGTAGTCGTCCGAGATGCGATCGAGCGCTGCCGCCTGTTCCTCGACGCGTCCCAGGCCCACCAGCACGGGCAGTCCGCGCGCCAGCTCGACCACGTGGTCGGAGAGGCGGGCGAGGGCGAGGGATGCCGCATCCGTCTTCTGCTGCGTGTACTGGCCGACCAGGATCATAAACAGCGGGATCAGTGGCACCGTGAGCACAATGACGAGGGCGCTCACCCAGTCCGCGACAAGAATGCGCGCACCCACCAGAAGGGGGATGACCGCGACCGACGTGATCGCGGGAAGCACACTTCCAAAGAAATCATCAAGCGCGTCCAGCTCGCGGGTGGCGAGGGCGGCGGACGACCCCACCCGCGGGTTTCCCCCGATGAGGGTGTCCGCGAGGCGGGCGCGCAGCGACTCCTTCGTGCCTATGGCAGCGCGCGCGGCGGCCACCTGCGTTGCCCATGCCGCGCCGGCACGAAGGAGCGCTGCGGCGACGCCCCAGATGAGAGCGTCGCGCCAAGCGGGGTCGCCGACCGCGACAGCGGCGACCCCGCGAGCGATGGACTCGGCGAGGAGCACGAGCCCGAGTGCCTTGACGGCCGAGAGCGCGCCGACGAGGTAGACCGAGCGTCGGGGAAGCAGCCCGAGCCCTGCCCTCCCTGGCCGGCGCGCGCCGGTCACTTTGTTACTGCCGCGGGTGCGATGGCGGGAGCAACGTCGTGTGCCTCGGGGATGTGGTGCTCACCGAGACGCTTGCGGAAGACCCAGTAGCTCCAGGCCTGGTACGCGAGCACCAGCGGCAGACCAAACGCCGTGACGATCGTCATGACCATCAGGGTGTAGTCGCCACTCGACGCGTTCGAGATCGTCAGGTTGTAGGCACTGTCGATGGTCGAGGGAAGCACCACCGGGTAGACAGCCGAGAAGATAGCTGCGGCGCCGAGGGCGAGGAAGACCGCGAACCCCGCAAAGGCACGACCCTCTCGACCGGTCCGGGCACTCACCCAGGCGATCACCACCGCGACGACGGCGAGCACGACCAGCGCCCAGCTCCAGATCTTTCCGTTCTGGAACTGCACGATGAGCACCCACGCCACGATCGGCAGCAGGAGGACGGGCGACCACTTCACGAGGATTCGCTTCGAGCGCTCGCGCACCGTGCCCTCCGTCTTGAGGCCCAGGAAGGCCGCGGCCATCACGTAGCAGTACCCGACGATGGCGAGCCCGCCGATGATCGCGTAGATCGTGAGCCACGCGAACGGGCCACCCTCGCGGTCACCGTTGGCGTTGATCGGCAGGCCGGTCGTGGTGAGGGCCAGAGCCGCTCCGACGCCAAACGCGGCCGTGAAGGAGCCGAGACCGAAGGCCCGGTCCCACCACTTCCGCCAGCGCTCGGTCGCTCCCTTGCCGCGGTACTCGATCGCCACGGCCCGGAAGATGAGTCCGAGAAGCACGATCGTGAGCGGGATGTAGAGGCTCGAGAACAGCGACGCGTACCAGAGCGGGAAGGCCGCAAAGGTTCCGGCGCCGGCCGTGAGCAGCCACACCTCGTTGCCGTCCCAGACGGGACCGATGGTGTTGATCATGACGCGGCGTTGTGCGTTGTCCTTCGTGGTCGTGAGCAGGTGCATCCCCACGCCCAGGTCGAATCCCTCGAGGATGAGGTACCCAACCCAGAGCGCCGCGATGGCGATGAACCAGATTGTGGGCAGGACGTCCATGTGTTCGTTTCTCCTTCGTGCTCAGTGATGCTCAGTACGCGAACGCGAGCACGTCGTCGGACTTGGGGGTGTCATCGGTGTCGTTGTGCTTCTCGGCGAGCTCGGGCATCACACCCGCGACTCCGCCGCGCACGAACTTGACGATGAGGGTGGCCTCAACAACCATGAGCGCGAGATACACGAGCCCCAGCGAGACCAACGAGAAGACCACTTCGAAGCCGTTCACTCCGGGCGAGACCGCGGCGGCCGTGAACATAAACACACCGTCGACACCTCCCGGCGTGGGGTTCGGGGCCACTACAAACGGTTGGCGTCCCATCTCGGTGAACACCCAGCCGGCGATGTTGGCGCCAAACGGTGCCGCCATGCTCAGCAGGGCGGTAACCATCATCCACTTGGGCGCCGGCACGGTGCCCTTGCGGGTGAGCCAGAGGGCGAGAACAGCGAACCCTGCCGCGAGGATGCCGAAGCCGATCATCAGCCGGAAGCCCCAGTAGGTGACCTCCATGATGGGCACGTACTCGATGGCCGCGCCCGCGCGCTCCCCGAGGATGGGGTTGTCGGGCAGGTTGGTGCCGTAGGCCTCCTCGTACAGCGGGACGAGCGTGTTGATGCCACGCACCTCGGTCGTGAAGTCACCGTGGGCGAGGAACGACAGGAGCCCCGGGATCTCGATGATCGTCGTGACGTCCTCGCAGTTACGCGAGCCCAGGTCACCGACCGCGAGGATCGAGAAGCTGGTGGTGTCCTCGCAGGCACCCTCCGCGGCGGCCATCTTCATGGGCTGCTGCTCGAACATCAGCTTCGCCTGGACGTCACCGGTGAGGGCGACACCACCGAACCCGATGATGGCCACGACAGCGCCGATCCGCAGGCTCCGAATCCAGACGCTGTGGTCGAGCTTGTCGCGACCCGGGATATCGAGGCGCTCGCCGACAACAACGCGGCCCTGTGCATCCACGGTGTCGATGCCGTCACGCCGGCGCTGCCACAGCTGGTACCAGGAGATACCCACGAGGAATGCGGCGCCGACGGCGAGTGCGCCGAAGAGCGTGTGAGTGTAGGCGGCCAGTGCGGTGTTGTTGGTGAGCACTGCCCAGATGTCGGTCATCACGGGGCGACCGTCGACGAGTTCAACACCCACCGGGTGCTGCATCCACGAGTTGGCGACGATGATGAAGAACGCACTCACGATGCTGCCGGCGACGGCAATCCACAGGGTCGCCAGGTGCAGTCGTTTCGGAAGTCGGTTCCAGCCGAAGATCCACAGGCCGAGGAAGGTCGACTCGAAGAAGAACGCGAGCAGTCCTTCCATGGCCAGCGGGGCACCGAACACGTCACCGACGAAGCGGGAGTACTCGCTCCACGCCATGCCGAACTGGAACTCCTGAACGATGCCCGTGGCGACGCCCATGATGAAGTTGATGACGTAGAGCTTGCCCCAGAACTTTGTCATTCTGAGGTAACGCTCGTTGCCGGTGCGCACCCACATCGTCTGCATGATCGCGACGAGGGGCCCGAGGCCCAGGGTGAGAGGAACCATCACGAAGTGGTACACGGTCGTGATGCCGAACTGCCAGCGGGCGATCTCGAGGGGATCCAAGGTCCATGCCTTTCTGTGGATGCTGTGTATAGCGGTCCCACACTGCCGTTTGGGGCCACCCGGCGAGTAGGGCCTAAGGTCCCGACCGGTGCATCCAAATTCTACGCCTCGTAGAAGTTGTCTTCTACACGTCGTAGAAGTTCCCCCGGGATACGTTGCCATCCGGGACTTTTGGCCCTGTGGCGCGACGGGCGCGGCGCGATGAACTGGGATGGGCACACGAGGGGAGGTTCCTGATGAAACCTGTGACCGCCGAAGTCCTTGGTGAATCCGAGTGCTGGCAGTTGCTTGCCGGCGAGTCCCTCGGTCGCCTGGCAGTCTGCACCGCAACCGGTGCCGACATCTTTGTTGTCAACTACCTGGTGACCGACCGCGCCGTATTCTTCCGAAGCGCGCCGGGCACCAAGCTCGCCCTGCTCGCCGCAAGCCCCCGGGTCGCCTTCGAGGCGGATGGCAAACACCACCTTCACCACTGGAGCGTCGTGGTGAAGGGAGTCGCCCACCGCATCGACTCCGACGACTCGATCGAGGAGTCCGGGGTGCTGGGCCTTGAGACCGCAACCGCTGGAGACAAGTGGAACTACGTGCGCATCGAGCCCGGATCGATTACCGGGCGGCGAGTGTGAGCTACCGTATTCCCCTCGGGGCATGGGTTGCCGCGTGTGCTGTTGCCGAGGGAATCGGGATGACCGCCGCGGCATCCGCGGCCCGGGCATCCGACGCGCTGGTGGGCACGCCCACCACGCCGGCCGCCGTCGCGATCGTGCTGGCGTTCGCGGTCGCGGGTGGACTGGTCGAGGGTGGTGCGCTCGGCGCCCTGCAGTCCCGCGTGCTGGGGCGTTGGCGGCCCGTGGCCAACCGCCGCTGGTGGTTTGTGTCCACCATTGTGGTCGCTGGACTCGGGTGGGCTGCGGCATCCGCACCAGCAGCGCTGGCCTCACCGGACGACGGGGGCGAGCCTCCGCTGGGGCTGGTCATCGTGGGCGCCCTGGCGCTGGGAGCCGTGATGGGAGCGGTGCTTGGTGTGGTCCAGGCTCCCGCGCTCCGTGGGGCCGTTCGGCATCACTGGCGATGGGTGGGCGTGAGCGCCGTGGCATGGACACCCACCATGGCGATCATCTTTGTGGGGGCGACGCTGCCTGATGCGAGCTGGTCGATCCCCGTCACCATCCTGTGTGGCGCGATCACGGGAGTCCTCGCCGGGTCGGTGCTTGGGCTGGTGTCTGGTGCGCTCATGCCGGTGCTGGACGGGTCACGCGTCTCGAGCGAGGTGGTGCTGGCGATACTTCGTTCGCCGTTCCGCGGGATGCTCGGCGCACGCATCCTCGGGCTGCGGCTCCATGGCGCGGTCACCGGTGGAACGGTCGAGTTGCCCGTGCAGTTCACCGTGGTGGGCAACACCCTCGAGGTGGTTCCGGCCCGGCCGGAGACCAAACGCTGGTGGCGCAACCTGCGCACGGCGGCCCCGGTCGAGGTGTTGCGCGATGGCGGATGGCGCGCGGGAGTGGGTGTCGTGGAGATGCGCGGGGATCAGCCCGTGGTGGTGATCACCGTCGACTGAGCCGAGCGTGCAGCAGGATGGACCCATGCAGTGCGCCTACTTCGACGCTGGCCTGTGCCGGTCGTGCAGCCTCATGGGCGAACCGTACGAGGCGCAACTGGCACACAAGCAGGAGCTGTGCGCGAGTCTTGTCGACACGGCGTGGCTCGAGCCGATGGCGAGCATCGAGCGCGACTTCCGGTCGAAGGCGAAACTCGCCGTGGGTGGCACGACCGCCCAGCCCACACTCGGCATCCTCGACCGCGAGTATCGCGGGGTAGACCTCACCGACTGTGGGGTTCACACCCCGGGAATTCGTGCCGCCATCCCCGAGCTCGCCGCCTTCGTGACGCGCGCAGGACTCACCCCCTACGACGTTGCCACGCGTGATGGCGAGTTGAAGAACATCCTCGTGACCGAGTCCCCCGACGGCGAACTGATGGTGCGGTTTGTGCTGCGCACGGATGCCCAACTCCCCGCCGTTCGTGACACACTCGCGAGCCTCACCCTGCCCATCCGGGTCGCCTCCGTCAACCTGCTCCCCCGCCACGTCGCCCTCCTCGAGGGGGACGACGAGATTCTGCTGACCGAGGAGACCACACTCCCCATGCGCATGGGGAGCATCACGCTCCACCTCGGTGTGCGCAGCTTCTTCCAGACCAACCTGCCCATCGCGCGTGGGCTGTACGAGCAGGCCGCGGCGTGGACCGCCGGACTCGACGTGACGCACGTGTGGGACCTGTACTCGGGTGTGGGCGGGTTTGCGCTCGCGCTCGCGGGGCCCGAGCGCGAGGTGCTCGGCGTGGAAACGAGCGTGGATGCGGTCGCGGGAGCTGCGCGGTCCGCCGCCGACGCGGGGCTTGAGCGGGTGCACTTTCGGAGCGGGGACGCGACGGCCTACGCGGTGGGGGCGGACGGGCATCCCGATCTTGTGGTCGTTAACCCTCCGCGCCGGGGGCTGGATGCCGAACTCTGCGACTGGCTGGAGCACTCGGACGTGCCCCACGTGATCTACTCCAGTTGCAATCCGGACACCCTCGCGCGCGACCTGGCACGAATGCCCTCGCTGGTGGCGCGGGAGGGTCGAGTGTTCGACATGTTCCCGCAGACCACCCACTGCGAGGTCATGGTGCGGCTGGAGCGCAGCGCCTAGCGGCCCCTACTCCACCCGAGGTCTCTAGTCCGACCAGAGGTACTGCGTCAGGCGGCGAGCCCGAACGAGGTGATCCTCGAGCGGATTACCTTCCTCGATGTGGCGGAGCCACCCGCCCACGCTGCGAAACGTGGAATCGTCGTCGACCGTGATGGTCGTCTGCGATTCCGCATCCACCCGAATCTCCCCCGCGCCCGCGTGACCAAAGTCCAGAGTGCCCGTGGTACCGGAGAGCTCAATCACAAACGTGAGCCTGCCGGGAGGTCCCACGTGCGAGGTTTCGGCAACACCGATGGCCCCACCCGGGAAACTGGCCACAAGCACCGCGTTGTCGTCGAGTTGGCTCGCCAGGACGGAGCTGGTGAGGGAGACGACACTGCCAGCCTGGGCGGAGAGGAAGTGGTCGAGCAGGTAAATGGCGTGGCATCCGAGGTCACCCAACGCCCCAAAAACTGCCTGTGACGGGTCGTCAAACCGTTCCGGCAGCCATCCGGAGGTGTGGCCGTCGATGGCCAGTCGAACACGTGCGAAGGTGAGGGTGCCGAGCACGCCGCTGGCGAGAATGGCGTCGATCTCCCGCACGACGGCGCGGTCCTGGAACGGGTAGGCCACCTCAAGAATCACGCCGTTGGCCCGCGCGATGGCCACCAGCTCGTCCACCTCGCGGACCGTGGGCGCGAGCACCTTCTCGGTCAACACGTGTTTGCCCCGCTCGAGCGCGGCACGGATGATCGCCACCTTGGTCGCGGGGGCATCCGCAACGATCACCGCGTCGATGCTGTCGTCGGCGAGGATCACGTCGAGGTCGTTCACGAGCTCAACGCCCCACTTCGACGCAATGGGTTCGGCCCGATCCGTGTCGGATGCCCGATCCCAGATCGCAGCGAACCGGGCGTCCTGGGCCTCGCTGATCTGACGGCAGTAATCGTCGGCGTGCACGTGCCACGTGCCAAGAAGAGCAATGGAGGTCACGCCGAAGCCCCGCCCAGAACAACACGAGCGCCCGTCTCGTGGGACTCCTGTGCGGCACGCACAAGCGTGAGCGCCGCGATGCCGTGCGTAGCGGTCTGCACGGGCTCGGTGCCGGCCAGTACGGCCGCAGCGAAGTGACGAATCTCGTCAGCGAAGGTGTCGGCGGGCGGCAGCACGTGCACGGTGCGTGTGCCGTCGGCATCCAGGTGGATCAGTTCGGTGTCCGACCCAAAGATCGAGCCCATTGACCCCGCCACCGCAAGTGTCTCCGTGCCGGTCGCCGGCTCGTAGGCCCAGCTCGTCGAGACCTTGCCAATGGTTCCGCTGGGGTAACGCACCACCACCTCCGCGCTGTCCTCTCCGGGGAGGAAGTGGAGACGGTGTCGCGACAGCACGGCGAAGACGTCCTGCGGCTGCTCGGGGATGAGATGGCCCAGCAGGTAGAGCGGGTGGAACCCCGAGTCGATGAGCTCGCCGCCGCCCGCGGCGCGGGCATCCCCACGCCACCCTGCGGACTCGGCGTCGAGTCCCAGCCGGAACGAGCACGTGAGGCTCACCGAGTAGAGATCGCCGAGGGCTCCCGAGCTGATGAGTCGATGTGCCTCACGGACGACGGGACGGAACAGCTGGTTGTGTGCGGGCATCACAAAGACCGCAGACTCCTGCAGTGCGGCCTCGATCGCCAGTACCTCGTCCGGTTCGGTACATAGCGGCTTCTCGCAGAGAACGTGCAGCCCTCGCTCGACCGCCGCGATGATGGCACGCGCGTGCAGGTGGTGAGGCAGGCAGATGTCGACCGCATCGAGCTCGACGGTGTCGAGCATCTCCTCGAAGTTCGTGAAGGGCTTGGCACCCAGTTCGTCAGCGCGACGCTGCGCGGTGGCCGGGTCAATGTCACTCACGGCGGCCACGACGGCGACGTCGGGGTTACGCAGGTACCCATCGATGTGGACGGTGGCGATACCGCCACCCCCGATGAGGCCCACCCTCACGGGTGCAGGTTGGGTCACAATGTTCCCTTCGTTGTTGTGCAGTTCTAGCCATCATTGAGCCCTCCCACCCGAAAAAATAAGACTGTTCAACCAAGAACTAGTAACTTTTGACCATGATCCATCTGCGACTGGCGGTCATCGAACCCACCCGGCCGTACCACGCCGCTCTGGTTCGGCTTCGTGGCGGAAGCCTCGAGGGGCAGATCCACACCCACACCGACTTCGCGGAGGTCATGCTCGTGGTGGATGGCAGTGGCACCCATCACGTCAACGGCGCGGTGCAGCCCCTCACCCCACACACGGTTGTGGTGGTACGTCCGGGTGACCAGCACGTAGCGCGCCCCGGAGCCGACGGGCTCGAGTTCATCAACGTCGCCTTTCCCGCGGACGTCCTGGCTAGCACCCTGCGCTGGGGTGGCGAGGCGGTGGCGCGCGCCCACCGCGCGACACTCCCGGTTGTCTACGTGGCGTCGGCAGAGGCATCCGAACGGATGCACGAACTCTTCGCCGCGTGCCTGACCACGTATCGCGATTCCCCCACCGTTCTCGCCGTGATCGAGCTGCTCGCCTACGTTGTGCGGAACGCGCCCGAGAGCGCGTCCGACGGTCGTATTGATGCGCCCGAATGGCTCACGCGCTGCCTGCACGGCATGGCCAGCGAGGCGAATCTTCGTGACGGGCTGCCGGCGATGTTGGCCCTCGCGCGGGTGAGCCACACCCACCTGTCGCGGACCATACGACAGCACCTCGGTCGATCACCCCTCGATTGGCTCACGGAGGCGCGCCTCGACCACGCTGCGTCGCTGCTAGCCACCACGGCCATCCCTGTCGCCCTCATCGCGGAGCGGTGTGGGTTTGGTTCCAGCTCGTACTTCGGGCGGTGCTTTCGCGCCCGCTTCGGGTCGAGCCCGCGCGACTTCCGGCGGCAGCAGTACCGCGACGTGATTGGCTCGTAGCAGCTAGCGCAGCGGCACCCCGACGTCGACGCCACCCTCGTGGGTGAGACGTGCACCCATCTGCACGAGGGCCGCCTGCCCGATAAAGCCACCGGCGAACAGGCCCTGGCCCTGAGCAAACAGCGGCGACTGCGCGAGCATCGACTCGGGCGCGTAGCCAAAGACGGATGCCAGTTCCGCAAGATCCAACGGAGAGCTCATCTTCATCAGCGCGAGGTTGTCGCACTGCGAGATGATTCCCGGGTGCACCTTCGAGGGGCGCTGGGTGGAGAGCAGCAGCCACAGGCCATACTTGCGGCCCTCGGCGGCGATGCGGATGATCTGCTCCCGAACCGCGCGACCGAGCGTCGAGTCGAGGTCCGGCGAGCACAGGTTGTGCGCCTCGTCGATGACGAGCAACACGGGTCGGCGCTCCTCGCGGCGAGCCCACAGATCCTCGAGTACCGAGAGCGCGACGATCAGCGACTCGTCCGGGCTCTCGTAGCCACCCAGGTCGAGGACGGTGGCGTGGGGCCGCTCGGCGATGATCTCGGTGGCCGCAGGGCGATCAAACGCCCGCAGGTCCCACTCGAGGATCCCGAGGTTCTCGATGCGGAGGGCGAGCGCCAGATGGTCGGGGTCGCCGGTCGAACGCAGCTGGGAGACGATCCCCTGCGGACCCTCCAGGCGGAACAGCTCCGAGAGGTGGAGCATGCTGTTGTATTCGCCGCGGTCCACGAGCGGGTCGATCCGCAGGGCCGCCGCCTTCGCGGCGAGCGAGAGCGTCGTGAACCGCACTCGCAGGTCGTCGCCCGCACGCAGCACCCGGATGTCCCGGTCGGCGAGGGGAACAACGGCGTCGGCGGGGGCATCCTCGCGCACCTCCGCGAGCCGCACGAAGTCCGCGTTGGGGTCAAAGATCACAATCGGAAGATCGGTGGTGGCCAACAACTGCTCGAGCACCACGCCCAGCGCGTAGGTCTTGCCCGAACCCGACTGCCCACACCAGAAGGTGTGGCGGTTAAACCGTTTGGCAGTCAGGTGTGCCGCCTCACCGGACTCGATGACCGTGCCGATGGGCCCGCAGTGCTCATGGGCACGATCCTAGGGCCGCGTGGATGTCAGGCCGTGACCTTCCGGCGACCAACCAGCACGAACAGCGCACCGGCCGTGAACAACACGAGCGCGATCGGACCGACCGGCACGGGAGTTGACCCGGTGGATGCGAGAGCTGCGGCGGGCTGGATCTGGATACCGAACCAGCCGATCACCGTGCCGTCTGCGTCCGTGACCGCGATGCGGTGCATCCCCGTTGCCGTGGTCAGCGGAATCGTGACACTGACCGTGCCGGCGCCGGAGACGGTCGGCGAGCCCAAGAGGACGGGCTCGGAGAACATCCACACGTCGACCTGCTGACCGGCATAGCTTCCACCCACGGTCACCGTGATCGAGCCGCCGGGCTGCGAGCCTGCAGGCCCAGTAACCACGTTCTGTGTCATCGGCGTGAGGTCGTCCTCGGTGGGCGGGCCGGTCTCTTCCCCGGGTTCCTCACCGGGCTCCTCGCCCGGCTCTTCCCCGGGCTCCTCACCGGGCTCCTCACCGGGCTCTTCGCCAGGCTCGTCCGAGACACACGACAGGGTGCCCTCGCGCAGCGAGTGCCCATCCCGGCCACTGTCATCCGCGTAGAAGACGGGCTTGGCATCCTCGACGCACAACTCCTGCGGGGCGATTGCGAAGCCCTCGTTGGCGATGGAGTCCTCCATGCCAATCGGGTTCTCGTACGCGTGCGTCACCTGGAAGCTGCCCTCGAACGGGCCATCCTGCGCGATCTCGAGTGTGACCGTGCGTCCCGCGCAGGCCTCGTCACACACCGCCCACAACAGGCCCGTGCTGGCGTCGAATGACACCTCGGCCGTGATCAACAGGCCGGGGTCGAGAGTTGCGACGAGGTGAGACGAGCCGTCCGTGCCGAGTGCCACCGCGTAGACGTCGCCGGTCGCCTCGACACCCACAAAGAACAGGCCGGTGCCGTGAGTGGGATAGTCCGCGGGGTCGTAGGCGAGAGTCGTGCTCTCGTCGACAAGGCCCTTCGACACCAGGAAGCTGTCGGGCACCCAGGCGATTCCCTCGAGCCCAGTGTTGTTACCCATGGGCGGCAGGATGCCGGCGAGGTTCCACTCGTGGGTCGCCTCGAGCGTTGCACCGGTGCCCGTCACGTCATACCGAAGCACGGACGGGCGGCTCACGCCACTCGCGTCGTTGTTGCGCTCGCTCGCGACATACACGCCGTTCGCCGACGAACCGACCAGACCCACACCCTCGGCATCGACGGATCCCGTGCCACCCGGGTAGGTCAGGGTCTTGCCCGAGGCCCAATCGCCCGGAGCGGGAACCCAGGATGCGCCATCCCAGAGCAGCTTGAACAGGGTGCCCGTTCCGTTGTTGACGGCCCACAGGGTTCCACGCGTGGCGCTGCCCGTGCCCTCGTACGCGAGGCCACTCATGTCCTCGCCGAAGAAGCTCGCGACGTCGACGGTGGAGACGGTGTTGCCTCCGGGCCACGGCTCCGCCGGGACAATTCCGGCGCAGTCGTTGGACTCGCCCCGGGAAGGTGCGGACGAGGTCTCGAAGTCACCCGTTGCGTCCGGGCATCGCGCGTAGGTCGTTGCGGCGTGAGCGGCCCACGTGTACGAGTCGACGAGCACCGCGGACGCGTCGTAGAGACGTGCCGAGTCGGCGCCGCCGAGCCCAAAGCCGGGCTCCGTGTCGACGACGTAATAGGCGCCCGCCTCCAGGGTGGTCGCAGCGGGGATAGTTGCGACGTGGCTGTCGTCATTGTCCTTGACGACGTAGCCCGAGATGTCAACGGGACTCTCGCCCGCGTTCGCCAGCTCGACCCAGTCGCCCGGGGTTCCGCCGGAAGACTCGATCTCGTTGATCCGGATTGGCGAGCAGTCGTTCGGTGCACCCTTGGTCGAAGAGAACGTCGTCACCAGGTCGCCGGTGCCGTCCGGGCAGAGGCCAAACGTCGTCACGGCGTGATCGGGACCCCAGATCCGCTCGTCAACCAGGGTCGTGTTGTCGGGCAGGTACAGCCGCGCACGATCGTTGTTGCCGAGTCCAAAGCCGCCGGGCACGTCCACCACGACGACCTCAAATCCCCCGGCCTCGATGGTGGTGCCTGCCGGGATAACCACGGTGTGGTCGTCCTCGCTGTCGTGAACGACCCACAGCGAGAGGTCGACGGTGGTGTCGCCCGTGTTGTAGAGCTCGACCCAGTCGGCGGGTGAGCCACCCGAGGATTCGACCTCGTTGATCACGATGTTCTCGTAGCCGGCGGGAGCGGGGCAGTCATTCGCGGCGCCCTTGGTCGCGGCATCCGTGTCAACGAAGTCACCGACGCCGTCCGGGCAGCGGCCGTACGTTTCATCGGCGTGTGCAGTCCACGTGTAGGAGTCGATCTCCACGGAGCCGGCTGTCATCAGGCGAGCGGTATCCCCGCTTCCGAGACCCGTGACATCGACGGCGGCGAAGCCGCCAGCGGGAACGATCGTGCCGCTCGCGATCGTGATGGTGTTGCCCTCGCCGCTGTCCTTCAGGAGCAGGCCCGACGCATCCACGTCGACCACGGCGGAGTTGTACAACTCCACCCAGTCGGTGGTGTCACCGTTCGACTCGATCTCGTTGATAACGAGGGAGTCGGCGGGGTCGGCCTCGCAGGAGTTGGCCGCGCCCGGTGTTGCCGCAACACTGTCCCCGAAGTCGCCCGTGCCGTCGGGGCACCGCGCGTAGGTGATGGCGGCATGGGCGCCATAAGTTACCTCATCGACAACGCTGAGGCCATCCGCGAGGTACAGGTGAACCTCGTCACCGTTGCCCAGCCCAAACGTGAAGTGGACCTCGCTGAGGAGCACGAGGTAACCGTTCGCGGGCACGATTGTGGATGCGGGGAGCGCTTCCGACGAACCACTGTCGGCGATCATCCAGCCGGACGCATCAACGTCGGTGTCGCCCAGGTTGGCCAGCTCGATCCAGTCGGGACCGTCATCCGGGTCGTCCGACTCGACCTCGTTGATCACGATGTTGCCGGCGCCACCGGGAAGAACACAGTCGTTGGCGGCGGCCTTGGTGGAACTTGCCGTCACGGCGAACTCACCCACGCCGTCGGGGCACCGCCCGATGGTGGTCGGCGAGTGGTCACCACCCGGGAGCACGTAACTGTCGATAAGGGTTACGCCATCCACGTCGAACAGGCGCGGGGTGTCGCTCGAGTTGAGCCCAAAGCCCGAAGATCCCTCCTCGATATCGAAGGCGGCAAACGCACCCGGCTCGACAACTGTGGGGCTCGGGATGACGAACTCGTGCGAGTCGTCGTTGTCGCGGATGATGAGTCCACCCGCATCCACCGCGACGACGGCCGTGTTCATGATCTCGATCCAGTCGCCCGGTGTTCCCCCCGAGGTCTCGATCTCGTTGATGACAAACGCGTCGGCGGGGTCGACCCCACACGCGTTGGCCGCACCCTTGGTCGCCTCGGCGGTCGCGACAAACGTGTTGCTGCCGTCGGGGCAGGCGCCCCACGTGGTCGCCGCATGCCCCTCATAGATGTAGCTGTCGATCTCGGTGAGGCCATCCCACACGTGCACCTGGTCGTTGCTGCCCAGTCCAAAGCTGCCGGATCCCACACTCACGTCGATGGCGACAAAACCGCCGGCGGGCACGGTGGTGCTCGCCGGGATGGTGAACGTGCGGGAGGGGTTGTCGTCGGTCACCCGCAGGCCCGAGGCGTCAATCGCCGAACCGGTGGGGTTGTAGAGCTCCACCCAGTCGGTGGTGTCCCCGTCTGACTCGACCTCGTTGATGACCAGATCGGTGGTGGCCGCTGACGCGGGAGCACCCACGGCGACGATCGAAGCGAGTCCAAGGAGTGCGGCAAGTGCTGCGGCTGTGCGGCGCATGGAAGCAGGGGCCTTTCGTGGGGGGAGTCCCTGCAGTCTTTGGGATGTGATCGAACGGCAGGTTAACGCGCGGCGAACGACATGCACGGAAGCGCGCTCGCGGCGCTCTGGCTCGCGCCAGTGGCCGCGAGTAGCGTGAATGGCATGTGCCGAAGCATCCACACCCTCCACAACTTCGAGCCCGCCGCCACCGACGACGAGGTCCACGCCGCTGCGCTGCAGTTTGTGCGCAAGATCAGCGGAACCACCAAGCCCTCCCAGGCCAACACCGACGCGTTCAACCGGGCCGTCGAGGAGATCGCCCACGTCACCCGACACCTCCTCGAGGACCTCGTGACCGCGGCACCACCGAAGAGCCGCGAGGTGGAGGCGGCGAAGGCCAAGGCGCGGTCCGCCCAGCGGTTCGCGACCTCCTGACCGGGCCGGTGTCACCGGGGCCCCGTAGCGTGAGCGTGTGAGGTGCGCGATCAGCGGGTGCAGCGGGATGCCCGAGCCGGACGCACCGGTCGAGCTCTGTGCATCCCACCTCCTGCAGGCGCACGACTGGGTCACCCGCGACGTGGGGGTGACCGATCTGCTGCCGTCGCCCTGCCTGGCGTGTGGCTCCAGGCTGGGCATTCGGTACCCCAGCGGATGGCTGTGTGCGATCTGCGAGTGGCGCGTTGGTGAGATCCCCGACGAGACGGGCATCGACTCGCGCGTCGACGTCGTGTACTACCTGCGGGCGGGCGACCGCATCAAGATCGGCACGTCGGGGAACCCCCGGAGTCGTCTCGCCGCGCTGCACTGGGATCAGCTGCTCGCCTTCGAGCGCGGGGGTCGTGGGCTGGAGCAGCGGCGGCACGCGCGATTCGCGGCGCTACGCTACCCGGGCAGCGAGTGGTTTCGGGCGGGCGACGACCTGCTGGAGCACGTGGCGGCGCTGGCCGCTGACGGACTCGACCCGTGGGATTCGTACGCGCGCTGGGTGAGCGAACGTGTTGCGCTGGGGCGACAATAGACCCATGACTTCCCCCGACATTAACCCCGCGGCCACACCGAGTGGTACCGGCTGCGTCGAGTGCGAGGCGACCGGGAGTTGGTGGGTGCACCTCAGGCGATGTGCCGCCTGTGGCCACATCGGATGCTGCGATGACTCGCTCGGGCATCACGCCCGTGGGCACTGGGAGTCCACCGGCCATCGCGTGATCCGCTCGTTCGAGCCGGGCGAGGACTGGTTCTGGGACTTCGAGGCGGACACCGAGATCACCGGTGTTGCACTCGCCGACCCGCAGGCGCATCCCGCCGACCAGCCCGCACCGGGGCCCGCCGATCGGGTTCCGTCAAACTGGCGGCAGGTGCTTGTGGGGCTCGAGGCCCCCGCCGACTAGCTCTTGCCGGCTGCCGCGTCAGGCGGCCTGGGCGAGCGCGATGCTCACGATGCGGCGCACCGTGTCGGCATCCGCCTTCGCACCAAACAGCTCGTTGCCCGGGCCGAGGTGCACCCCGTGGTCAAGGCCACCAATGACTACGGGCTCAAAGCCGAACGAGTCGACGATTCTGGCGACCTCGTCCACGTCGGCATCCGTGTCGCCCGCGATCGCGATCGCGGTGCGATCTGGTGCTCCCGCCGGGCGCGGCGACTCGTCGAGGTCGTGGTACCCGAGGTGGTTAAAGGCCTTGACCACTCGCGACTCGGGCAGGTAGTCCTGTACCAGGCGGCTCGTGGAGACCGTGGGGTCGGAGAGGTCGTCGCGGTGTCCGTCAATCTCCCACCAGTAGTTCATGGCGTCGATGACAAGCTTTCCCTTCAGCGGCTCGACGGGAATGCTGCGGTACTTGCCGAGGGGGATCGCCAGAATCACCACGTCGGCCTGGCTCGCCACCTCTTCTGAGGTCAGCGGGATCGCGCCCGGAGCGAGCACGTCGACGATAAGTTCGATGCGGTCCTTGGGCCCCGAACCGGAGATGAGCACACGGTAGCCCGCCGCGAGAGCCAGGCGCGCCAGAACGGTGCCGACCTTGCCGGCACCGAGGATGCCAATCGTCGTAGTCATACGCCTCATAACCACCGCAGCGCGGGGCGTATTCCGGGGTGGCACGTCGGCCCCTACGATCGACACAAGGAGCACCATGCACACCACGGTTTTTGAACGTTCGGCGCCGGATACCGGCGCCATCGACGCCGCTTTGGCCCCCAGCCGACCGGCCGTCTTCTGGACCGAGGATGCCCCGGGCCACCGCTTCGACATTCTCGAGCGTGACCGCAGCGCCGACCTCGTGGTGGTGGGTGGGGGCTACGCGGGACTGTGGACCGCGATCCGCGCCAAGGAGCGCGACCCCGGGATGAGCGTGATCCTCGTGGAGGCGAAGACCATCGGCTGGGCAGCATCCGGCCGCAACGGCGGTTTTGTGGAGGCGAGCCTCACCCACGGGGAGGCGAACGGCGAGCGCCGCTGGCCAGAGGAGCTCGCGCGGCTCGACGAGCTGGGGCACCAGAACCTGGACGCGATCGAGAAGGCCGTGGCGGACTACCGGATGGCCGCCGACTTCGAGCGCACCGGAACCCTGAGCGTGGCGATCGAACCCCACCAGCTCGAGTGGCTCGACGGCCCGAGCAATCCCGACGACGTGCTGCTCGACGAGTCGGAGGTTCGCGCCGAGGTGAACTCCCCCACGTACCTGCGGGGGCGGTGGGACAAACGTGGCACGGCGCTCGTGCATCCGGGTAAGTTCGCATCCGAGCTTGCACGCGTGGCGACGGAGTTGGGTGTCGAGATCTACGAGCGGTCGCCGGTGCGGTCGCTCGACGACGAGGGAACCGGCGTGGTCGTGCGTACCCAGCGCGGAGTTGTCCGGGCATCTCGCGTGGCGCTCGCCACGAACGCGTTCCCCTCGCTGCTTGCACGCAACCGGCTGATGACCGTTCCGGTGTACGACTACGTGCTCATGACGGAGCCGCTGAGTGATGCCCAACTCGACTCGATCGGCTGGCGGCACCGGCAGGGGCTCGCTGACCTCGCCAACCAGTTCCACTACTACCGGCTCTCCAGCGACAACCGCATCCTGTTTGGTGGGTACGACGCGATCTACCACTACGGCGGACGGATTCGCCCCGAGTACGAGGAGCGCCCCGCGTCGTTCCGCACACTCGCGAGCCACTTCCTCACGACGTTTCCCCAACTGGAGGGGCTCACCTTCACGCACCGCTGGGCGGGGGTCATCGACACCAGCACTCGCTTCTGCGCCTACTTCGGCACGGCGCGGAAGGGGCGGGTTGCCTACGCGGCGGGCTTCACGGGGCTGGGTGTGGCCGCGACCCGGTTTGCGGCGGATGTGATGCTCGACAAGCTCGCCGGTCTTACGACGGAGCTCACCGAGCTGCGGATGGTGCGCGAGCGCCCCCTGCCGTTCCCACCCGAGCCCGCGGCATCCGCCGGCATTAATCTCACGCGGGTGTCTCTCGACCGGGCGGACCACAACGAAGGGAAGCGCAACGTGCTGCTGAAAACGCTGGATGCCCTGGGGCTCGGGTTCGACTCGTGATGCTCGAGCCGGGCATCCTCGTGGATGCCGCCGCCCTGCCCCTTGACCACACGCGGCTTCCCGACACCCAGGTGGTGGCCGGCGACCCAACAACCGGCACTGCCGTGCTTTTCGAGGATGCCGAGCGGGAGATCGGCGTGTGGGAAATGACACCCGGAACCGCCACCGACGTTGAGGTTGACGAGGTCTTTGTGGTGTTGTTCGGGCGGGCCGCCGTGTACTTCGACGGCGATGGCTTCGAGGGGCACGACCCCATCGACCTCTACCCGGGTGCCGTTGTTCGCCTGACGGATGGCATGGAAACCACGTGGGTTGTGACGGAGACGCTGCGCAAGGTCTACATGGTTTGACTCGGTCGGTGCTCGCCCCGTAGTGTTCGAGCACTCCATCCGAAATGAAGTCTCACGGCGCCGAGACTGACCACTCTTGTGGTCACGTACTCAAGGAACGCCGTTGAACGACAAGATGGCCGCCGTGTCGGCCCTGCTGAACCCCAGGTCGCGCCGAAAGACCCGGATTGGTCTAGTTGCTGGCGGGCTAGGTGCGTACTGGCCCCAGTTTCCGGAACTCTTGCCGCAGCTGCGCGAGTCGACGCGCTACGTGGTCGAGCGCTTCCAGTCGATGGATGCCGAGGTCACCGACGTCGGGTTCGTCTCCGACGCGCAGGAGGCCGCGGTCGCGGCGGAGAAGCTGCGCGCCACCGACTGCGACCTCATCGTGATGTTTGTCACGACCTACCTCACCTCGTCGATGGTGCTGCCGATCGCCCAGCGCTCGAAGACCCCGGTGCTCGTGATCGACCTGCAGCCGACCGAGAAGATGGACCACGCCACGTTCGGCACCGGCGAGTGGCTTGCGTACTGCGGTCAGTGCTCGATACCGGAGATTGGCAACGTGTTCAGGCGTGCGGGCATCCCGTTCCGGTCGGTCTCCGGGTACCTTCGGCAGGAATCCGCGTGGGAGCGGATTGGGCAGTGGATCCGGGCGGCTCACGTGCGTGCGACTCTTCGGCACGCTCGGCACGGGCTGATGGGTCACCTGTACCCAGGGATGCTGGATGTCTCGACCGATCTCACCCTGTTGCCCGTGACGTTCGGTTCCCACGTCGAGGTGCTCGAGTTTGACGACCTTCGGGTGCGGGTGGAGCAGGTGACCGACGCCGAGGTCACCGAGCGCACCGAGCTTGCGCGGCAGGTCTTTACCCTCGACGACTCGGTTCAGGAGGACGACTTCGCGTGGGGCGCGAAGGTGTCCGTGGCGCTCGACCGGCTCGTCGACGACTTCGAGCTGGATTCGATCGCGTACTACCACCGTGGCCTCGACGGCGAGCAGCACGAGCGACTGGGCGCCGGGATGATCCTGGGTGCGTCGTTGTTGACGGCCCGGGGCATCCCCGCGAGCGGCGAGTACGAGCTGCGCACCACGGTGGCCCAGCTGGTGTCGCAGTCGATTGGGGCGGGCGGGTCGTTTACCGAGATCCAGGCCCTGAACTTCGACGACGGCGTGGTCGAGATGGGGCACGATGGGCCCGCCCACCTGGCCGTGAGCGCCCGCGACCCGTTGTTGCGTGGGCTGGGGGTCTATCACGGCAAACGAGGCTGGGGCGTGAGTGTCGAGTTTGACGTGCAGCACGGGCCGGTGACGACGCTGGGGCTGGGGCAGGATCGCGACGGCTCGCTGTCACTGATCGCCTCGGAGGGGGTGGTCGTGGCTGGTCCCCTGCTGGCCATCGGCAACACCACGTCGCGGGTCGATTTTGGGATGGATCCCGGCGTGTGGGTCGACGAATGGTCCCAGACTGGGGTGGGGCACCACTGGGCGCTCTCGGTGGGCCATCGTGGCGCCGACTACAAGGCCGCCGCCGACCTGCTCGGCATCGACTTCAGGAAGGTCTAGCCAATGTCGCTCGTTGTTGTTGCCCTGCTCACCCCCAAACCGGGCAAAGTGGATGCCGTGCTCGAGGCATTCCGTGAGGTCTCGCCACTGGTGCACGAGGAGCAGGGCTGCGAGTTTTACGCCGCGCACACCGACGGCACGGTGGTCATGATGGTGGAACGCTGGACCACCCGTGCTGACCTCGACGCGCACGCGGCAGGTGAGCCCCTGAAGCGCCTCAACGAACTGAACGCGGACGCGCTCGAGAAGCCCTACGACGTGTGGTTCCTCGACGCGGTGCCGCTGGGCGACGAGGTGAAGGGTGTGATTCCGGGGTAGGTGCTCCGCGGGAGGGTACCCGCTAGAACGGCGGAAGGTCTGGTATCTCCGGGGGCCACGCGAGCCCGTCCGGCATGGTCCGGTAGCGGCGGCCGGCGGGCGAGGTCCACTCGAGGGCACCGGGGCACTGAGTGTCGTGCTCCACTCGCCACTGGGTGTGGTGCTTGACGGTGTGGTGACCTCGACACAGGTGTGCGAGGTTGTTGTAGGCGGTGGATCCGTCGGCGATCCAGGCGCGCGAATGGTCGAGGTCGCACTCAGCGGCGGGCCGCGTGCATCCCACAAAACAGCACTGGCGATCCCGTATTCGGGTGGCTCGCCGGAGGTCCGCCGGGGGTCGATACTGCTCGCGATCCACCGAGAGAACCACACCGGTGTGCGGGTGGATGAGCAGACGCGTGAAGCTGGGGGCCGCCGCAGCGAGTCGGCGCCCCAGCTCGGCGGGAATGGGGCCGTACCCCTCGAGGATCGCAGGCTCGTCGGTGAGGCCCATCAACGAGAACACGGGAACGGTGACAGCAACGTCCGCTCGCACGAGGTCGCCGCCCAGATAGTCGAGTGACCCGCCCTGCAGCAGGTTGGCCATCACATCCACACGCTTCTGAGCGAGGGTGCGGTCGTCGTCCGGATCATGTGTGGTGCGCGCAACATCCGTGGCGCGGGACATTATCGCCATGCCCCGCTCGACGGGGAGGTAGAGGGTGAGCCAGCCCATCCCGTCACGGTCTGCCTTCCATGTGACTTCACGGTCACGGAACGCGCGGGCGGCGCGCTCGGTGATGGTCTGCGCGTCGAGGCTCTCCCTGAGGGTGCGGGCTCGCCTCGCGAGTTGGGTTGGGGTGGACGTGGCCGCGATCGCCGCGACCATTCGGTCGTACGTCTCCAGGGCTTCGCCCGACAATGAACCCGACTCGTCGACAACCACTCGGGCGTGACGCCCGGACATCTCACCCAACCGCAGCGCCTCATGGGTGCGAGGAAGGTCGCGCACCAGCACTCGACTGAACCCCAGCAGATCCTCGGCGGCACGTTCCGGGATGCGCAACGCGCATGCCACCTCGGCGCGCAACGACCGGGCGGCAAGGTCGCGGGACATCGAGGTCGAACTCCCCGACTCGGCCTCGACCGCCTCGCTCCACGACCGAAGCTGATCAACCAGTGTCGCCTTCGCAGCCGTCAGTGCGGAGATCATTGCCTCAACGCCCACCAGTGCGTCAACGAGCCCAGCCTGCACGTCCACCACGTGGACGGGTGCAATGGCTGTAGAACTCATGTTCTTATATAAAGATGCACCACCGACATTGTAATAGTACTGGTGTACTAGTCGTGGAGCCCGCCGACACGGCACACTCTGTGCAGGACAGGATGGGTCCCACACGAGCATCATGGCTATTACAGACTCACGTCCGCCCACTGGAGATCACGATGACCTTCCGCCCTCGCACACGCACCACCACTGCGGCCCTGCTCGCCGCCCTGGCGCTCTCGACCCTCGTGCTTGCCGGATGCTCGGTGGCGCCCGAGTCCACCACCGCGGCTGAGAAGTACTGTCTCGACAAGGGAGGCGAGGTTCAGACCCGCCAGCCCACCTTCGGCACAAACAACGACGAGGCGAGCTGGGTGGAGCTGGGCGAGCCGATCCAGGTCTGCCGCTTCCAGACCCTGGACGACGACGCGAAATCACGCATCTACGTGGATCTCGTGACCCTCAGCTCGCCGAAGCCGACCCTCGCCGCGCTCGCCTACCTCGCGAAGGCGCCCATGCCAGACGACGTAACGGGCAACCCGGCGACCGCGTTGTGCACCTCGCTGGGCGGGGCGAGCAGCTACGGTCCGGGCGCGAACGGCGGCGGTCTGGTCACCAAGGACGACCCCGACGACGTGGTCTTCACGCCCTGCGTCTTCGCCGACCAGTCCTTCATCGAGGAGTGGGGAATCGCCTACTACAGCGACGGCACCGTGCGAGGAATTGACCTGGCGACTGTCTTCAACTTCGACACGTCCGACATCCCGTCGATCTTCTGACCCTTCCACGACTCGTGCCAGAATCGGGATCATCTATTGGCTCCGAGCTGTGGAACTGGGTCTCAGGGATGGTGCTGCTCGACGATTCGCACGTGCGTGTGATCGAGGACGCCCTCGTGGGCGCGCGCTCGGGGCATCCCACGGTGGTCGTCGTCGAGGGCGCACCAGGCACGGGCAAGTCGACTCTGTTGCAGCACATCGCCTCGCGGGCCGCTGACTATGAGCAACGCACCACTGAAGGCGACGACGGCAGCACGGGCTCGCCGTTTCGAACCCTCGAGCGCTGGGGTGTATCCATCGGGCGGGGTAGCGATGGGTCCACCCCCTCGCCGTTTGTAGCCGCACAGCACCTGCGCGATCTCGTCGACGACCTCGGCGATGGCGGCCCGGTCCTCCTCCAGATTGACGACCTGCAGTGGGCGGACCCCGAGTCGATCCAGGCCCTCACGTGGCTGCTAGAGCGCGCCGCGGGGGACCGCCTGTTGGTGGTCGCAGGAACCCGTCCGCTCGATCCCCACGATCACGAGGCGTGGCAGACCTTCGTGGCGTCGTCCGCGAACGTGCGACGGCTCCAGCTCTCTGGACTCAACTTTGACCTCGCACGCGACCTCATAGTGGGCGTGCATCCCGGGCTCCCGATCGACGTCACGCGGTACTTGTGGGAACACACCGGCGGCAACCCGCTGTACTTGACCTCGGTGCTCCGCGAGCATGACCGCACCGAATTGAGCCGGATGCGGATGCTCCCCGCCCCCGCAGAGTTCGCTCGCACACTCGCGGCGCGGGTCGACCGACTCGACCACGACTCGGTCGCGCTGCTTCGCGCGACCGCCGTGCTCGGACCGGGCTGGTTGGCGCTCCCCGATGTTGCCACGATCGGAGAGGTCAGCAGCCCCACTAAGGCAGCGGAGGACCTCACCGCCCACGAGCTTCTGCTCCAGCGGGCCACCAATCCGGGACTCTCGGTGCGTCTCCCCCACGCTCTGGTCCGCGCGGCCGTGTATCAGGGCATCCCCCTCGCGGAACGCCGGCATCTCCACCTGCGGGCCGCCGACGTGGTGTCAGACGAGTCGTCGGCACTCGAGCACCGCCTCGCCGCGGCCGAACAGTACGACGACGAGCTCGCAGGCGAGCTTGAACGATTTGCTCGCGAACAACACGCGGCGCAGGAGCACCGGGTCGCCGCCCAACACTTCCGATGGTCGAGCCGGGTCACGTCGACGGCGACCGAGCGGGGCCGCCGATGGCTTGAGGGCCTTTACGACAGTGTCCTCGCCGGGGACCTCGCACTCATCCGCGATGATCTTGAGGATGTCAGCAAGGCGCGCGATCGAGCCCGTCGCGCCCTCGTGATGGGAGCGGTTCAGGTCTACGGAAGCGAGTGGCTCGACGCCGCACGAACTCTGGCTGCCGCCGACGACGAGGAGACCGATCCCCTCACTCGCTACCGGCTGGGCGTGCTGCTCGCGTGGGCGTTGGTGGGCTCCGGCGGAGCCACCCCGCGAGTCGCGGCTGCGCTCGAGCGAGCATCCCAGCAGGGCGTCACGGATCCGTCACTCGACGGCTTCCTGTCCTTCGCGGCGGGCCAACTGGCGGGCCGCCTGGGCGGCGCGGAGGCAATGGCGGCGAGCTTCGCATCCCTGCCCGCCGTGGCGGCAAGCGCGCCCCTTGAGCTCACGTTCCAGGTGGCATGGCGAGGTGCCGTGTTCCAGCGACGCGGGTTCAACACCGAGGCAATCGCCGACCTTGCCGAGGTGGACCGCCGCATCGGGGATGGCCTACCCGATATCAGCGACAGCCTCTTCGCCGCCATGCTTGCGACCAGCCACCTCAACGCCGGCCAGGTCGCGGTGGCCGACGCGAAGATTCGGGTCGCTCTCGACTCCGCGCGGAATCGCGCGAACCCTGTTCTCCAGGCGCTCGCCTCCTCGATCCCTGTCGCGCTGGGCGATCTGGAGCGCGCCGACGAGCACCTCACCGCCGCCACCGAATGGCTGCGCCGGATGCCGTGGCCCGAGGCGATCGAAACCCTCCTGGTCGCCCGGGTCGTTCGCCTCCACGCCACCGAGGACCCCGTGGCTCGTGCACGACTCCTGGGTGAGCACCGCGCCGACTTCGGCGCCGACGCCCTCACGCCCGAGGGCGAGATGAGTGCCGTGTGGGCCATGCACATCGCGCTGGCCAGCGTGTGGGCAGGCGAGCTCGACCGAGCCGAGTACTACATTGCCGCGCTGGCACAACCGACGCTGGTTCCGGACTGGGCGCATGCGGCGTCCCTGTGGCTCACGGGTCTGGTTTTCTCGGCACGCGGGGACGACGCTGGTGCGCTGGACCTCATGAACCGCGCCGCCAGGGACTGGCCTCACACGACGCCGCTCTATCGCGGTCACCTGAACGTCGATCTGATGAACGTCGCACGCCGTCTCGGCAACGCCGAGGTGGCGGGCGAGGCGCGCCGGACCGCGCGCACGATCTACGAGCAAGCTGGTGCAGGCGGCTACCTTCGGCTACTGGGGGAAGGCACGGACGCTCCCGCCGTCAGCGACGCACTCTCGGCCCTCTCCGATCGCGAGCGTGACGTCGTCGCGCTGCTCGCATCAGGACTCAGCTACGCGCAGATCGCCCGAGACCTGTTTATCAGTCGCAGCACGGTCGGCTTTCATCTCTCCAACATCTACGCAAAGACCGGCACAACCTCTCGCCACGAACTGACCGACCTCGTGCGCACGGGCGGCTAGGTCAGGGAGCGCCGATCGTCTCGTCGAGCCACGCGAAGACTCGCTCGTGGTAGAGACGGCGGGCGCCGGCCTCGCAGTGGTGATTCGCTCCCTCGGCCGCGGTAAACCACAGGTACTTCTTGGGGGCCACGATGTTGTCGAACAGTTCCTTCTGGTTCGAGCTGAGGGTGTCATCCTCCGTGGCGATCACCAGCGTGGGGCAGGTTATCAGCCGCTCAAGACCACGAAGCGAGTAGGCGCGCGTTGCTGCGACGTAGTCGAGTGGGTCGCTGATGCCGTGAACCCAGAGGCCACGACGCAACGCCCAGCCCGCCGTGGGCTTGGCGAGCACGTTTTTCAGGATTCGCCGCAGGGCACCCGACATCCGCGCGGACCGCATAAAGCGCGGTGTTCGGCTCTCGATGGCCAGGGACACGTCGTACGGGCCACAGTCCGAGATGCATGCCGCCAACCGGTGCTCACGGGTCGCGGCCCGAGGCGCGAGGTATCCACCCAGGCTGAGGCCCTGCAGAACAACTCGGTTGGAGTCGACCTCTGGGTACCGGAGCACGAAGTTCACGACGGGGGTAATGACGTTCTCCCAGTCGGGCCGGAGGGCCACTCCACGATCGGCAATCACGGTGCCCTGTCCGGGCCCGTCGAAGGCGAGCACGTGGTAGCCGCGCTCGAGCGCCGCGAAGCCGGAGGCGAACATCAGCTCCTCGACCGTTCCGTCGTACCCGTCCGTCAGGATCATCGTTGGTCGTGGTGTGCCGCTGTCGTCGGCGCGAAAGAAGTAGCCCGGCAACGTGATGCCGTCGTACGGTATCTCGACTGCCTCGGGCGGCAGGGCGAGCGTCGCGGCCCCCGCTTGGAACATGTCGGCCTGCAGGTGGTAACACTCGATCAGGCGTGGATCCACGACAGGGTTCATCAGCATGGTGCTGGCCGTGCGGTAGTAGTTCGACGCCCGGAAGTAGGCATTCCGTGCGGCCACGTCGTCCCCGGCCGCGTGACGCTCGTAGGCCACCGCCCTCACTCGATCTGCGGTTGCCCGCCACTCGTCGTGCCACTGGTCAAGATCGGTGGTGGTGATGCGTGCCATGGTCGAGGTCACCTCGCCAATGTCGGCGGCTCCGTAGGTCGTGTAGCCCAACGCCCGATAGGCCTGCTCCGAGAACAGGTCGTCGGCGTGCAGTCTCAGCGTGGTGGTCATGGTCTCCTCGTGGATGGCTTATGGCAGTTCTGCCTTCACCATTTCTACGAGGGATGCACCACCGCCCGACTGGACGGAATGACCAGTCTTGTCGCCTAGGTGAGAGGGCGCCTAGTTGCGAGGGAATGACGCCGTGACCTCGGCGATCGACTGGTCGAGGATCTCCAGCCCCAGCGCGAGTTCCTCCTCCGTGCTCGTGAGGGTCGGCGCGATACGGAAGGTTCCGCCAATGCCGGGTAGCTGCACGATGTTCATGTGGAGCCCCAGCTCGAAGCACCGGCGGGTAATCGCCGCCCCCAGCTCATCCGAGCTCTCCTTGGTCGTGCGGTCGAGTACCAGCTCGACGCCCTGCAGGAGCCCACGGCCACGCACGTCACCCACGACGTCGTGGCGTGACTGGATCTCGAGGAGACCGGCGCGGAGCACCACGCCCAGTTCGAGAGCACGGGCATCCATCGACTCACGCTCGAGCACGTCGAGCACGGTGTTTCCGACGGCGGCGACAAGCGGGTCGGAGACGTGTGTGGTGAAAAACAGGAAGCCCCGGTCGAAGGCGGCCTGCTCGATCTCAGCGCTCGTGATCACCGCGGCGAGCGGGAGTCCCGCGCCGAGCGTCTTTGACAGCGTCAGGATGTCCGGCACGATGCCGTCACGCTCGAAGGCGTACCACGTGCCGGTGCGGCAGAGCCCCGTCTGTGCCTCGTCGAGGATCAGCAGCATCCCCCGCTCCTCACACTTGCGCTTGAGGGCGGCGAGGTATCCCAGGGGTGGCTCGATGATGCCGCCCGAACTGAGGATTGGCTCGACGATGCACGCGGCCAGGCTCCCCGTCGACTGGGCGTCGACCAGCTCGAACGCGAAGTCGAGTTGCCGCTGCCAGTCGAGCTCACCATTGGCGTCGAGGAAGTCGGGCCGGTAGGCATACGGAACGGGAATCGCAATGTTGCCCGGCGCCGTGGGCCCGTAGCCCTTGCGGCCGGAGCTGTACGTGGCGCCGGCCGCCGCAAGAGTCATGCCGTGCCACGAGCGGGCAAACGAGACGATCTCGTGCTTGCCCGTCACGAGCTTGGCCATACGGATCGCGGCCTCGTTCGACTCAGCCCCGGTCGTCAGCAGCAGGGTCTTGGTGAGGGGGTCGGGCAGCGACTCGGCGAGGCGACGGGAGAGTTCAACGACCGGGCGCGACAGCATCCCGCTGTAGAGGTGGTCGAGGGTGCCCACCTGGCGACGCACGGTCTCCACGATCTCCGGATGCGAGTGCCCCAGGATCGAGCTCATCTGGCCGGACGTGAAGTCGAGAATCTTCCGGCCACCCTCGCCGTAAACAAAACTGCCCTCTGCTCTCTCGATGATCTCGGGCACAAAGGTGGCGCCATAGCGCAGCACGTGCGCGTCGACGTCGGGCCAGAAGGAGGAATCGTGGGATGCCATGGCTCGACGATAACGAGAAGGTACTGTTCGCGTCGATCACGCTTTGTCCATCATGCTGTTCGGTTCAGACGCACAGTAACATCGGGGCGTGACCCTCAACCCGTGGCGACTCCACCTTCTCGACGTCTTCGCGCGCGTGGGCACCGTACGTGCGACGGCCGCCGAGTTGCTGCTGAGCCCGTCGACAGTCTCGCAACAACTCGGCGTTCTCGAGGCCGAGACCGGCGCCGCGCTGTTCGAGCGATCCGGTCGAAGCCTCGCACTCACGCCCGCGGGGGAACTCCTCGTCGAGCGAGCGCGTGATCTTCGAGACCACATGGATGCCATCGAGGCCGAGATCCACGACGTCACCACCGAGCCCGCGGGCATCCTGCGGATCGGGGGGTTCGCGAGTTCCGTGGCGTCGATCCTGAGTCCGGCGGTCGCGGTGCTTGCGCGCGAGCATCCGCGCCTCACGGTCGAGCTGCTCGAGATAGAGCCCCGCGAGGCGACCACCGCGCTGCACCAGGGACGGTGCGAGGTGATGGTGACGGTCGACGAAACGGATGGGTCGCTGCTTGCCTCGAGCCTCACCGTGGTGCCCCTCGCGACGGACCCGCTGATGGCGGTGCTGCCGGTGTCGCATCCGCTCGCCGGTCGACGCAGCGTGGCCCTCGCCGACCTGCGCGCCGACGCGTGGGCGCTGGATGCGCCGGGTACGTACCTCGGCGAGCTTGTTCCCCGGGAGTGCCGGGTCGCGGGGTTCGAGCCGCGGGTGTCCGGGCGCTTTTCGAGCTACGGCGTGATGGTCGCGCACGTTGCCGCCGGACTCTCGGTTGCCGTGCTTCCGGAGTTGGCCACCCGCGGTGCGACGGGAACCGTGGCGGTGCCCGTCGCGGGCCTAGCCCGACGCCGGATCGTGGCGGCGGTAAGAACCGGCGGCGCACGACGGCTGGCGATCGTCGCGGCGATCGAGGCGCTGCGCGTGTCAGCTCAGAATGCAACCTAACGGTTGCACTAGCAGTTCCTTTCTGCAACTATTGAGTTGCACTATCCAATCGAAAGGACCACAATCATGACCATGACCGACAACCCTCCCGCCGAGACGGACGAGGCCACACTGACTGTGCGGCGCACCATCCACATTGCCGCGCCCCTCGACAAGGTGTGGCTCGCCGTCACTTCGCCCGAGCACATCTCGCAGTGGTTCGGCGTGACCGAGTTCGCCGGCACCGGGGTGGGCGCCACCGGAACCATGACCTTCGAGGGCTATGGCGCGGTACCTCTGCGCATCGAGGCGCTCGAGGAGCCCACGTCCGTCACCTACCGTTGGGGCAACGATGACGGGGCGGATGCCCTCCCCACAACTGTCACCGAAAGCAACTCGACCGTCTTTACGTTCACACTCGCGCCGGTCGAGGGCGGCACCGAGCTCACCGTGGTCGAGACGGGCTTCGAGAACACGTCGAAGCCGCTCGAGAACCTGCGCGATCACCGCACCGGGTGGACCGACGAGCTCAACAAGCTTGTTGCCCTGCTCGAGGGTGCGGCGTGACCACAACGCTGGTACCCGTGTTCGCCGCGCTCGGCGACGAGACGAGGTGGAGCATCCTGGTGGCGCTCGGCGAGGGGGATGCCTCGGCGTCCGCACTCGCCGGGCGCTTGCCGGTCAGCCGCCAGGCCATCGCCAAGCACCTGACCGTGCTCGAGGAGGTGGGACTCGTCGAGCCCGTTCGGGTGGGCCGCGAGATCCAGTACCGCGTGATGGGTGCGCAGCTCGCCGACACCGCCCGCCGCCTCGACGCCATCGGTGCCGAGTGGGATCGCCGCCTCGCCGCGATCAAGCACATCGCGGAGACGCTCTAGCTCGCGAGTTCGCTTGTTTGTGGGGTCCCGAGCGTCAAAAAGGGCACAAACAAGCGAACTCGCGGGGTGGGAGAGCCGCGGGACTAGCCCCGGCGAGGTGCCCTGCGGATGCTGGACGACGCGCCCGCGAGGCAGAGCGGACCCACGAGCAGCGCGGCCATCGCGGCGAGCGCCCCCGGAGCGGCCGGGGAGCCCGTCATCGCGAGCCCGGGAGCAGGGTGGTCCACCGGCATGTCGTGCGCCCCAGCAGCGACGCGCACCCACTGGCTGGTTGAGCCCACCCACGGATCCGTGGCGCTCGTAGCCCCCTCGAACGCGACCCGCTCGCCGGTCTCGTTATAGAGGGCCTCGACGATGAGGAGCTTCTTGCCGGCAAACGACTCAACCTGATCCGCCGAGAGCACAAACGTGGACTCGACACTCCCCGACTGCTGACCGGCCGGCACCTCGAACTGCACGGTGTTCGTGATGCCGGTGCTCTCCACCGAACCACCCTCGACGTACACGAGCTCACCCCGCAGCGAGTACTGATCCCCCGGCGTCACGTTGTCGTAGAAGACCTCGTCGATGACCGGGGTGGCCGAGGAGGTGACGGTTCCGTTGGCAACATCGCCGGCGTAGGCCCGACTGGCCAGCACCGGCGATGACGTCACCACCGTGAAGACGTTGGTGAGGGTGACGTGCGACGTGGCGCCGGCCACGATCGTGATGGCTGGCGTGGAGAAGATCTCTTGCCCCCAGGTAACCCCCGCGAGCGTGGGCTTGCCCGTCTCCACGAACGTGACCTCAGAGCCGGCCGGGAGGGACCCCACGGTCGCGGCAGAGCCGTCCGCGTGAAGGGTGAGCTCTTGGGCTGGAGCGCCATCGACGGAGTACTCGACCGCAAAGGTGGCATCCGCCGGCACAAAACCCTGAGGCCCCGAGAGCAGCTTGCTCAGCGAGAACCCGCCGACGAGAGGCGCGGGGGCATCGTCGACGCGGAGCTGCGATGCAAACGCGTAGTGGTGGATCTCGCCGTCGTTGTGGAGGATGACCTCGGCCGCGTAGATCTGCCCCTCGATGAGCGTCTTGCCCGGGCCCGTCGTGAGCACACTCCGAGGCGCGAGGAAGCTCCCCGGCACAATGCCATTGCTCGTGACCGAGACTGACTGGCCGGCAGACTGCTGGATGTTCCACAGCATGTACCGGGCGTACCGATCATTGCTCGCACTCCCGGGCGCAT
The DNA here is from genome assembly GCA_965279605.1 of Rhodoglobus sp. Taxonomy (GTDB): domain Bacteria; phylum Actinomycetota; class Actinomycetes; order Actinomycetales; family Microbacteriaceae; genus Rhodoglobus. The sequence continues at coordinate 206,355 of CBDIIE010000016.1, read as the reverse complement.
CCTGAAACCCGATGGTCTCCGCTGGCAGGTTTACCACTGCCCCGTCACCCGCGACCAGCCGGATGACCAGGGGCGTGTCCGCCGAGGGAGTCACCGAGCCGAATGCGAGCTTCCAGTCGCCGGAAGGAAGGTCGGATGCATCGACCGTCCACACGTTGACCTTGCTCGCCGAAAGCTCCAGCGCATACTCGGAGCCTGACGGCGTGAGCGTCACCGGCACCGTGTCGAGGATGCTCCCGTCGGCAATGTTGTCGCTCCAGGTGACGAGCGATTCCCGGGCCGCCGCGTCGATGAACTCGTCGAACACACCGGGGCGCTCCACATCCGCGATGGACTGCGCAAAGGCGCTCTGCTCGAGAGCGGCGCCGCTGCAATCCGACACCGATGAGGGCTGAACACACACACCCGCTCCGCGTGGGGTCGCAACGAGCCCCGTCGTGTCCCCCAGCGCAATGCGGCCCGCGGTGGCGGCCGTGCCGGGATTGCCACCCGAGCTCACTCGCAGGAGCGAGGTCGAGCCCACGGCGTTAAACGTGCCTCCGGCAATGAGCCGGTAGTACGTGCCGTCGGCGGCCTGGGGCAGAGAGTAGTCTCCGTTTCCTGCGGCCGAGTGGATGACCGAGTAGGGGGATGCAGAGCCGACACGAATATCCCCGCCCGCGGCAACACTGCCCTCGAGCTCATGGTTACCCAGGGTCATGTCCCCGGCGGACACCACCGTGAACCCGGCCAGGCCGGCGAGCGGATTCTCCGAGATGGATGAGGCTTGGGCATCCGTGGGGGCAGACAACAGAACACAACACACAACACCGGCCAGCGCCGCAGCAGTGAAGCTCCGGGAGTTGGCGCGGCGTTGTGACGCGCGCGCGGGCTTGAACATGGTTCTCCTTCATCGTTGGGAACGCGGCACCGCCAACAATTGAGCGTGCGCGTACGAAGAAGGAGAGTCCCGTCCGAGCGGGGAGTGACGCGACCTGTCTACCCCAGTTCGGGGGTGTTACGGCGTGTTATGCGCCGACAGCCTTGCGCACGAGTGTAGTGATCTGCTTCTCAACCGCTGGGGAGAGCTCGGTGATCGCGTAGGACGTCGCCCACATTCCGCCCTCGTCAAGCTTCGCGGGGTCGCTGAACCCGAGGGTGGAGTAGCGGGAGTCAAACTTCGTTGCGGGCTGGAAGAAGATCACGTTCTTGCCGTTTAACGCGTAGCCGGGCATCCCGTACCAGGTTTTTGGGTCCAGGCCGGGCGCGTTGGCCGTGACAATCTCGTGTATCTTCTCGGCGATCGCGCGCTCCGCGGCAGGCATCTCGGCAATCTTGGCGAGCAGGTCCTTCTCCGCCTCCTCGCGGGTGCGTTGCGCCTTCAGCTCCTTGGCGCGCTCCTTCATCGCGGCCTTCTCGGCCGCCGTGAATCCGCTGGTGCTCTTCGACTCCGCCATGGGTCCTCCTCGTTACCGGGTTGGTGAGCCCATGTTACGAAAGGGGCGCGGCACGGGTCTTCTCCAGAACTGCTCGATCCGCCCTAGGTGGTCGCGGGAGGCGCGACCTCGGGGTGGTTCGCGTCAAACGCGGGCGACTCCGAACGGATGCGGGGGATCGCCGTGAAATTATGGCGCGGGATGGGGCAAGCGGTAGCCCACTCGAGCGAGCGGCCGTAACCCCACGGGTCGTTCACGGTGACCTTGGGGGCGCGGCGAGCCGTGATCCACATGTTCCAGATGAAGGGCAACATGGCCAGCGCCATCAGCACCGAGCCCGCGGTGGCGAGCTCGTTCATCCACGTCACGCCGTCCGATTCCAGGTACGACCAGTAGCGGCGGGGCATCCCCGTGACCCCAATCCAGTGCTGGATGAGGAACGTGATGTTGAAGCCCAGGAACAACAACCAGAAGTGCCACTTGCCGAGCGTCTCATTGAGCATGCGTCCGGTGAGCTTGGGCCACCAGAAGTAGAGTGCCGCGAACGACACGAACACCACCGCCCCGACCAGCACGTAGTGGAAGTGCGCAACCACGAAATAGGTGTCGGAGATGTGGAAGTCCAGCGGCGGCGACGACAGGATCACCCCCGTGAGCCCACCAAACACGAAGTTCACGAGAAACCCGATCGTAAACAGCATGGGCGTCTCGAACGTCAGCGAGCCACGCCACATCGTGCCAATCCAGTTGAAGATCTTCACGCCCGTCGGCACCGCGATGAGCATGGTCAGAAGCGAGAAGAACGGCAACAGCACGGACCCCGTCACGTACATGTGGTGGGCCCACACCGTGACGGATAGCGCGGCAATTGCGACCGTGGCGTAGACGAGCGTCTTGTAGCCGAAGATCGGCTTGCGGCTGAAGACGGGGATGATCTCCGACACGATGCCAAAAAACGGCAGCACGATGATGTACACCTCGGGGTGACCCCAGAACCAGAACAGGTGCTGCCACAGCAGTGGTCCTCCGTTGGCCGCGTCGTAGATGTGCGCACCGAACACACGATCAGCCATCGCCGCGAAGACTGCGGCCGCGAGCACGGGGAAGCCCAGCAGCACCAGCAGAGACGTGACGAGCGTGTTCCACGTGAAGATGGGCATCCGGAACATCGTCATGCCGGGTGCGCGCATCGTGATGATGGTCGTGATGAAGTTAACGGCCGCGAGGATGGTGCCCAGGCCCATAAGGGAGACGCCGGCGAACCAGAGGGTGTTGCCGAGCCCCGGCGCGAAGGTGGGTGTCGCCAGGGGGAAGTAGGCCGTCCAGCCGAAGTCGGCCGCGCCCTGGGGAGTGAGCAGACCCCCGGCCACGATCAGGCCACCGAACAGGAAGAACCAGAACGAGAGCGCATTGAGGCGAGGGAACGCGACATCCGGCGCGCCAATCTGCACGGGCATAATCACGTTCGCGATCCCCGTGAAGAACGGCATCGCGTACAACAGCAGCATGATCGAGCCGTGCATCGTGAAGAGCTGGTTGTACGCCTCCGGCGACACGATCGACAGCCCCGGGGCCGTGACCTGTGCGCGAATGACCAGCGCCATAATGCCGCCGATGGCAAAAAACACGCCCGACGAGATCAGGTACAGGTGACCGATTCGTTTGTGGTCGGTGGTTGTGAGCCAGTCCACGATCGTTGCGCGCGAGGGCCCGGTTTTCGCCGGTGCCGCCTTTCGCTCCGCGAGTTCGGTCACCGTCGAGTCTCCTCCCAGCGCGGTCGGGATGCCGCACGTATCCGGACTCTAGGGATACGCGGCGCGTGGGGGATGGGCCAAAGGTCCTATGGTTTTGGCTTGCGGGTGAACACGTGGTGCACCACACCCGAGGGGGATGCCGTGGACTCAAGATCGAAGCGTTCCTCGAGGCCTTCTTGGCCATCCCAGAGGCGCACGCCGCGCCCCAGAACGATGGGAACAACCACAACGTGAAGGTGGTCAACGAGGTCCGCGTCGAGGAACTCGCGCACCACCGTCGCGCCCCCGCCCAGGCGAACGTCGCGACCACCCGCGAGCTCGGTCGCGAGCGCCAGGGCATCCACCGGGGAGAGGTCACGGAACAGGAACGTCGTCTCGCCCACCACCAGGTCGGGCCGGGCGTGATGTGTGAGCACCACCACGGGGGTGTGGAATGGGGGCTCCTCACCCCACCAGCCGCGCCAAGATTCGTCCTCCCACGGGCCGGTCTGGGGGCCGAACTTTCCGCGGCCCATGATCTCCGCCCCGATACCCGGGATGGTGGCCGCGGCAAACGTGTCGTCGACGCCCGTCGTGCCATGGCCGATCGCCTCCGCGTCGTGACCGCTCATGCTCACGAACGTGCGGGTCGGGAAGAACCACTCCATCAGCCGACCACCCGCGTGACCGAACGGAGCCTCGAGCGAGGGGTTCTCCCCCGTGGCAAAACCGTCGAGGGAGATGGCGAGGCTGTGGACGCGGAGTTTTGGCATGCGGGTGAGTATAGCGGGGGATGTTTACGGCGTTTACATGGGGACCGAAGCGGCCCGGACCTGCGCCGCGTCCCTTAGGTGGCGACAACGTGTCCGTTATTGACACTTAGCTGAGTTAACTGTCATTAACGCGCTCCGATGCGCTGGCTCGGCCGCAGAACTGGATCGGCGGATCACAAGCGCCGGATGTGTGCGGCGTCTCTTCGGTACATGGCCGCGTGGTCCGCGAAAGCGGCGTCGCCGGTATCGCGAGCACGGCCGTCGGTGTAGGTGGCCAGCTCCTCTAGGCGCACCGCCATGACCTTGAACACCTCGTGCGGATCAAACGACATTCCATACGCACGGATGAGGTGCGTGAGCCGAGACATCCGTGCCCCACCTGCTGGTGCGCCAGGCCCAGCATCCTCACCGAAGGGCACCAAGCGATAGGCGAGGTACGCGAGATCCCACACCCGTGGGCCGGGCGAAGCGGCATCGAAGTCGATGATCCCCACGAGATGCCCGTTGTCGAACACCATGTTGTAGGGCGCGAAATCGTTGTGGCACACGACCTCCTGTGGGTCATGGCTGGGGCTTTGCCACACGGCACCTATGAACCTCGCAGCAGTGCTTGTGTCGTGCATGCGCCGCAACAACGTGGCTGCTTCCTCCAGGATGGCGTCGGACCACACCCAGCCAGGAAGCGGGTAGTGGGCAACCGTGCCATGAATGAAGGACAGGACCTCACGGCCCTCGTCGTCGATACCGAGCGGCTCGGGAACCTGATCGATGCCAGCCTGTCGAAGGGTCCGCAGGAGCGAGTGAACCGTGGGAGTCCAGGGCCCGGAGGGGCGCCGCACGCTATCCCCGACCCGTTCAACACGATTCGAGTTGCCTCCGGTGAGGTACTCGGGTTCTGGGCTGTGCGTGTTCATGTCTGTGCACACTATGGGGCAGGAGGCGGGTGGGAACAAGGGCGTCCCGGTACCGGTGGGATGTGACGCCCACCCTGTGCCGCCGGCCCACCGCTCGGTACAACGGCAGGGACAAGGCGTAGGGATTGCGCGGCGGTCCGGACTGCTCAGGTCGGGGCCCTGCGGGTGAAAAGCGACACCGGTACCGCCAAACAAGAAGACCGCCCTCAGGGGCGGTCTTCTTGTTTGGCGGTACCGGTGGGATTTGAACCCACGGTGGGCTTTCACCCACACAACTTTTCGAGAGTTGCACCTTCGGCCGCTCGGACACGGTACCGCCGACGAGTTTAGCGCACCCGCGGGCGCCAGAGCACCGCAGCCATCAAGACGGCCGCGACGAGCAGCACAACGCCGACCCCGATCATCCCCGGCTCCATGCCGATCTCGTAGGGACGATACGACACGTACCCACCATCACGACTGAACACCACAAGCCCCGCGTTGCTGTCGATAGGGCGCGGGTTGTCGAGGTAACGGGTGACGTGCATCCACAGGGATGCAGACCCCCACCCCACGAGGCCCAAGGCGGCGAGCCCCAAGACCCGCGCCGGGTTCACGGCTGCCGCCACCGCACCGCGTGCAGAAACACCACCGCCACGAGCGCCAGCAACCCCACACCGAGCAACCACGGCGCGATCGCCGACAGCACCGCCGGCACCACGTAGTAGCTCTCCACATTCTCGATATTGGGAGACGCGTACAAGTCCTGCGCGTACCAGGTCGCCCACAAGCCCGCCACACTGAGCCCCAGCGCGAGAACCCACAACACCACGACCCAGGGGTTGCCACGCAAGCTCGCAGGGTTCCCGACCACCGAGACGGGCACGGGCTCCGAGACCGGGGCGGGCACCACACGACGCGGCAGGTCATCCTCGTGCCCCCTCTGGAACACGGGGTCGAACCGCGGGTCGTAGTCGATGTCGTCGGATGCCACGCTGCCTCCTCCGCCGAGACTACGCCCCGCCCGTTTGGAGAAATATACCCCCGGGGGTATCATCGGATCATGATCGTTCCCCAGCCCCGACGTGTTGTTATCGTCGGCGGAGTAGCCGCTGGCATGTCCACGGCCACACGCCTGCGCCGCCGCGACGAGGAGTGCGAGATCGTGGTGCTCGAGCGGGGCGACGACGTGTCGTTCGCCAACTGTGGCCTCGCCTACTACCTCGGTGGGGTCATCACCGATCGCGACGACCTCCTCCTGCAGACCCCGGAACGCCTTGCCGCCCGATTCCGCATCGACGTGCGCACGCGCTCCGCGGTGACCTCCATCGACACCACCGCACACACCGTGACGGTGGCCGCGGCGAGCGGTGACTACGTGCTGCGGTACGACGAGCTGGTTCTTGCGACCGGGGCATCCCCCGTGATTCCCGACGTACCGGGCAACAACCGGATGCTCGCCCTCCGCTCCCTCGCAGACACCGACCACATCGCCGCCGAACTTGCCGCTCTTGCCCCCGGCGACCATGTGGTGGTGGTCGGCGGGGGCTACATCGGACTCGAGCTCGCCGAGAACCTCGTTCGCCGCGACCTCCACGTCACCCTCCTGCAGCGCGCCGACCACGTGCTCGCCTCGCTCGACCCCGAGATGGCGGTCACCGTCGAGGACACGCTGCGTGCCCACGGCGTCGACGTGCGGCTGGGCGCGGAACTCTCCTCGGTCACCCCGGATGCCGTGACTCTCGCCGACGGAACACTCCTCCCCGCACGGCTCGTGCTCGCCGCCACGGGTGTCACACCCGACAGTTCGCTGGCACGCGCGGCGGGCATCCGGACCGCTCCCAGCGGGGCCATCGTCGTCGACGACCAGCACCAGACGAGCGCACCCCACGTGTACGCCGTGGGCGACGTCGCGGAGAAGGTGAGTGCGATCGACGGCGAACCGCGGCTGGTCACCCTGGCCGGGCCCGCCAATCGTGAGGGCCGATATCTCGCGGATACCCTCGCTGGCGACGCTCCGGTCACACGGCCAGCTCTCGGCACCTCGATCCTGGGGTTGTGGGGCACCACGGTGGCGACGCTGGGGGCGACCGAGCGCGAGCTCCGGGCCGCGGGCCGTGGCATCCGCGTGATCCACACGCACCCGGCCTCACACGCGGGCTACTACCCCGGCGCCGAGTCGATGTCGATCAAGCTCATCGTGGATGCCGACACCGACCTCATCCTGGGTGCCCAGGCGATCGGCGGCTCGGGCGTCGACAAGCGTATCGACGTGATCGCCACCGCCATGACCGCGGGGCTCACCGCGAGCGCCCTCGCGGACCTCGAGCTCGCCTACGCACCCCAGTTCGGCTCCGCGAAGGACGCGATCAACATGCTCGGGTATGTCGCGCGCAACCTTCGTGATCGTATGACCACGAGCATCCAGTGGCATGAACTCGGCGACGAACTCGATCGTGGCGCGGTCCTCGTCGACGTGCGAACCCCCGCCGAGTATGCGAACGGCGCGATTCCCGGGTCGATCAACATCCCCCTCGACGAGCTGCGCGACCGCGCTCACGAGCTCGGCTCGGCACGTGTGGTTGTGCACTGCCAGGTCGGTCAACGTGGCCACACGGCAGCGAACCTCCTCACCCACCTCTCCTTCGACGCCGTCAACCTCGACGGTGGCTACCGCACCTGGCTCGCGGGCGGACGCTCGCGGCGCACCCAACCGATCGGAGCAGCATGAACAGTATCGACACGAAGTCCCTCGCCGAACTCGACGGCGCGACCGTCATCGACGTTCGCGAGTCCTACGAGTACGTGGGCGGGCACGCGCCCGCGGCGCGCAGCATCCCCCTGAGCGAACTGGTGGCGCGCGTCGCCGAGGTCCCCCGTGACGAGCCCGTCTACGTGATCTGCGAGAGTGGCGGACGCAGCGCGCAGGCCACCGAGTGGCTCGTGGCGCAGGGGGTGGATGCCATCAACGTGCTCGGCGGAACTGCGGCCTGGCGCACATCCGGCCTCCCCGTCACGGTTGGTGCGTGACGTGGGCTTCTTCGATCTCTTCCGTAAGAAGTTCGACACCGTCAGCCCGGATGAGGCGCGCCGCCTCATCCGCGAGGGTGCGACCCTGATCGACGTCCGCAGTCGCGGCGAGTGGAACTCCGGTCACGCTCGCGAGGCCCGTCACATCCCCCTCGACCAGCTCGCCACCAAGCTCGGGTCCCTGCCAGTGGGCACACCCGTGGTCACGATCTGCCACTCGGGCGTTCGCTCGGCATCCGCAGCCCGCACTCTTGCCAGCCACGGATACCAGGTCTCGAGCGTTCGTGGCGGGATGATCGCCTGGAACCGGAAGTAGCATCGAACCTGATTCGAGAGGACCCCATGACCAACGCACACGACCCCGAGGCAATGCGCAAGATCGTGAACCGGCTCAAGCGCGCCGAGGGTCAGCTGCACGCCCTCATCGGCTCCATCGGCGAGGGAAGCAACTGCAAGGACGTCGTTACACAGCTCGCCGCGGTGAGCAAGGCACTTGATCGTGCGGGATACGCGATCATCGCCAACGCGATGGTGGAGTGTGTCACCGACGATGGGTCGGGCACCCACGACGGCATGAACTCGGACGACCTCGAGAAGTTGTTCCTGACCCTCGCGTGATGCGCGCCGGTGTCGTCGGCCGCGCCTAGGCTGGCGGCATGGCCCGCGTCACCTCCACCTTCCGCTGCACCGAGTGTGGGTGGACCACCCTCAAGTGGGTCGGCCAGTGCGGCGAGTGCCAGCAGTGGAACACCGTCGTGGATGCCACTGCTCCCGCCACGCGCGTGAGCGCCGTGCGCCCCACGACCGGCGCTCGCGCCATCACCGAGATTGGCGCCGAGTCGGTTGCCCACTGGCCGAGTGGCATCACCGAGTTTGATCGTGTGCTGGGTGGCGGCATCGTGCCCGGTGCCGCGATCCTGCTCTCGGGCGAGCCGGGTGTGGGCAAGTCCACGCTGTTGCTCGAGGTGGCGTCGCGCGCGGCCGCATCCGGCCAGCGTGTGCTGTACGTGAGCGCGGAGGAGTCGGTGAGCCAGGTGCGGCTGCGGGCCGAGCGCACGCGCGCGCTGCATCCGTCACTGTTTCTCGCCGCCGAGACCGACCTCGCCACGATCCTCGGCCAGATCGACGAAGTGACACCCCAGCTTGTCATTGTCGACAGCGTGCAGACGGTGTCGTCCGGCCTCACGGATGGCCTGGCCGGCGGCCCCTCGCAGGTGCGGGAGGTCGCGTCGACGCTCATCCGCGTGAGCAAGGACCGCAACCTTCCCGTGCTCCTCGTGGGTCACGTCACCAAGGACGGCACCATCGCCGGGCCCCGCCTGCTCGAGCACCTCGTCGACGTGGTGCTGCAGTTCGAGGGCGACCGACAGACCGCGTTGCGATTTGTGCGCGCCCACAAGAACCGCTTTGGCCCGACGGATGAGGTGGGCTGCTTCGAGATGACCGGCGACGGCATCAGCGAGGTCGCCGACCCCTCCGGCCTCTTCCTGTCGCGAGCCCGCACGCCCACCAGCGGCACCTGCGTCACGATCGCCGTCGAGGGCCGCCGCGCGCTCCCGGTCGAGGTACAGGCACTCATCGTCAAGACGCAGGCACCACAGCCACGACGTGTGGTCAACGGTGTCGACTCATCACGCGTGGCGATGTTGCTCGCCGTGCTCGAGCGGCGGGCGAACCTGCCACTTTCGGGTTTTGACGTCTACGTCTCGACGGTTGGTGGCATCCGGCTCACCGAACCGGGAGCGGACCTCGCAATCGCGCTCGCCATCGCGGGCGCGTACCGCGACAAGGCGTTCCCCGTCACCCAGGCGGCGGTCGGCGAGATCAGCCTCGCGGGCGAAATCAGGCCCGTGTCATCCGCCAAGCAGCGCACCGCCGAAGCCAAGCGTCTCGGGTTCTCCACGGTCATCGACTCGGAGGCGATCCACCTTCGCGAAGCGCTCCGCCTCGCGTTCGCGAGTTCGACCGTCGAGAAAGTCGACGTTCCGGACTTCTAAGTCGCGGGCAAGCCGGACGCCCTAGTCGAGGACGGACGTTCCCCAGTCGGTGACCTGCCACGCAACCCACCCGTTCTGACGGGTGAGCTCCACGGCGACCGAGTCGGTGGTGCCATCCGGCGACACACGCTGGCACGTGAAGCTCTCACCGATGAGCATCGGCGGCGTTGGGCAGGTGACCTCGATCTGGGCGCCGAGAAGGCTGAGCGCGTCGGACTCGACCGCGGTTGCCGCCTCCGCCGCAAACGCGCCCGGGAAGACCGCAATGACCAGGCCCGGCAGCACCAGCGCGGCTGCAAGCACCGACGTGAAGGCACCCGCGAAGACGGCGAGGGGAGCAAACCCCTTTCCGGTCTCGCGGTAGGTGCGTACGGCGCGCACCACGAGGTAGCCGGGCTCGGTAAGCAGTGCCCACCACGGGCTCGCGGGGCGCTTGTGGCCCCACACCTGAAGCAGCAGTTTGTCGAAGGCCGCGAAGAACAAGACGATCAGGTACGGCGCGAACACGACCAGCAGGATGAGCGGGGTGTTGGACCCGAGGCCGGTCATCAGCAACACAATGGCGATGGCCACCTGAATCGCCGGCATCAGCGCGATCGCCCACACCGCGGCGGTGTAAGTCTTCATCGCCTTCGCTTCGCGCTCCGGGGCTTCCTCCTCCGCCAGGGCACTCAGGGTGGATGCCACTGGCGCGGCGTTCGCGTGCGAGCTCGCACGGCGTGGCCCGGGAGTCGCGTCATCGACAGTGTCCGTGAGCGGCGGCTCGAGCTCCTTAAGAGTCATCGCCAGCAGCGGCTGGGCGCTCAGCTCCTCGCGCTCGGGAGCTGTCTCGGTCTCGAGATCCAGAACATCCTCGGGGCGCATGCCGGTTGCGGCGTAGTCAACGTCAAAGTCATCGGCAAAGATCGGGGCGAAACCACGACTGGTCTCCTGGCGCTCACGCTCTCGCTCGCGCTGCTCCCGGCGCGACGGCAGCTCCTCGTCGGCAAAGCCCAGGCGAGTGCTCGTGGTGGCGGGCTGGATGATGATGGGCGCGCGCGCTTCCGAGGTGTGCTCGGTCCACGCCTGAGAGTCCCACCAGCGCAGCTGCGGGAGCCCCAGAGGATCCGGGTACCACCCCGCGGGTACACCGAAATTATTCTCATCCACAGATGCAAGAGTAATGGGGAAACCTATCGCGCAGAAAGTCTGTTCTACCCCTTTCGACACGCGGGGTACAGCAAACCCTCAACTATCTAGCGAAACTTTACGGGTTGTGCACCCAAACTGGGGGGTGTTTACTCATCTTCACTAACAGCGGGACGCCGCCAAAGTAACCCGGAGGGGGACGCTTCCCCGGGAGCTCGAAGCGAAAGCGACGGGCTGTCGATCGAGAGATCGGTCGGCTGCCACACGGGAAACCGAGTGGCTGTCGGAGGGTAATCCGAGCGCGGTTCGAGGGGCAACCTGAGAACGGTTGTAGGGGCACCCGAAGACAACCCGGAACGGTCGGGCCCGCGAGGGCCGGGCCGGGATGGACGCTCGAGAGGTCACACTCGAAGGCAAACAGAAGGACCCCCGATGGCCCGCAAGGGCGGCGGGGGTCCTTCGCCGTTAACCCGAGCATCCGCCGGTCGCGTAGCGACGCAGCCGACGCCCGCCGGTCGAGTAGCGGCGCCGCCGACGCCCGCCGGTCGAGTAGCGGCGCCGCCGCGTATCGAGACCTACTCCGTCACCGCTCCCAGCCACGCGTTCATCGCGGCAGTCAGCTCGTGGTCGACGGGGAACGGCTCGCCATCGATCTCGCGGATGGGCGCCGCGAGTCGCACGCTCGAGATGAGCCATGCGGCATCCGCGCTCGCCAGGATCTGTGGGGTGGTCAGCTCGTACGAGGTCGCAAGCCCCAGAGTCTCCGCCCAGCGGAACACGTTGGCCTGGGTGGTTCCATCGAGGATGCCGAGGCCGGTCCCCGGAGTAAACAGCGCGTTGCCCCTGCGGTAGACAACCGTCGAGGTGGGACCCTCGAGCACAATGCCGTCGCTGGAGACAAAAACCACGTCGTCGGCACCGCGGCGAACGGCCTCCCGCACGGCGGCGCGGTTGATCGCGTAGCTGAGGGTCTTGGCACCAGCGAGCAACCACGGCGAGGTGCGCTCCACGTCGTGCCGGAAGCCACGATCGAGGAGCACCACCGAGAGGCCCTGAGTGCGCTCCCGCGTGAAGTCGGGCGAGAGCGCTCCGTACGCCCAGCCCGTGGGCCGGTCACCGTACTCGATGCCCCTGGTCATCACGGTCTTGACGAACGCCTCGCCCTGCGGGTTGAGCTCGGCGACCGTCGCGATGATCGCGTCGCGCCACACGTCAAGATCGGGGCGCGGCAGCTCGAGCATCTCCGCCGATCGGGCAAAGCGCCGCAGGTGGTGCTCGAGCGCCTGGAGCCGACCGTGACCCACGCTGATCGACTCGAAGATGCCGTCACCACGGGTCGCACCCAGATCGAGTGTGCTCAGCTGCGCCGAGGCGGGGTCGGCGAACCGCCACGGCGGGTCGTCGGTGCCAGGCGCGTCGAGCGACGGCCGCGCGAGGACCGCAAGAACGTGGTGGGCCATCAGTACAGCAGGAACTGCTTGGTGGTGGTGGTCGTCAGATCACCGATGACAACCTCCAGGTGGTAACTCGCACCACCCGCGGTCACCGGCTCGCGGGTGGTGTTGCAGGTGTCGGGCGAGGAGCGCGTGCGGTCCCACGGGATGGGCGTGCTCTGCTTCGGCACACCCGGCTGCAGGGTCGTCGTCGCGGCCACGGCATCCGTCTGGCAGTCCTTGGAGCTCCAGATGAGCTCGTCCCCACTCGTGATGCGGAACTCCTGGATATCGGAGCCCGCCTCGATCACGCACGGCTCGGTCATCGAGCTCTTGAGAGTAAAAGAGAGGAGGGGGTTCACACCGGGGTCGTACCCCGCCGCGTCGGTGATCGGTTCGAGGGTGACCTTGGCGAGGTCACACTCGAGATCGCCTGCGGCGTTCGTGGACTCGTCGGTGGGCGTTCCGGACGCGGATGAACTGGGCGACCCGCTCGGCGTCGGCGCCGGGGTTCCGCCGCGCGGCTGGAACACGATCAGAAGGATGACCACAATCACGGCGATCAGGCCGAGGCCAACCACCAGGCGGCGGCGCCAGTACACCTTCGCCGGCTGCGGGCCGACCGGATTCCTGAACGTCGACATGCCCCAAGGGTAAGCGTGCCCCCGAGGCGAACCGGTCAGGGCACGCCCGCGTGCCGCGACACGGTCAGCCGAGCCTGGCGGCGGCCGTCTCGATAAACACGGCGAGGTCGGCGTCGGCGGCGACGATCGCCCGAAGCACCAGCTCGTCGAGGGAGCCGAGGTATTCGCCCGCCCGCGCGGCGAGGTGGCCGTCGACCGCGCCGTCGATGGTCGTCTCGAGGATGCCCGCGCCAATGCGCTCGAGGTTCGCCGCGTAGGTGGGATAGGAGGCGTAACGCGCCGCCTCCTCCTCGAGGGCGGGCCGGGCATCCTCGGTGACGATCGTGCGCGCGTAGAGGGCGGCGTGCCCCTCGGGGTTGACCGACTTCAGCAGAGTGGCGGCATCCGCCGCGGCGGCGGGGGTGAGCCAGTTGAGGAGGAGCCCGTCGGCGCGCTCGGCGCCCAGCGCGCGCATCCGAGGCCCGAGTGCACCCACGAGGATCGTCGCGTCGGTTGCGCCCCGCAGCACGTCGATGCCCTCGCGCACCCGAGCCAGTGCGTCACGCGGGCCACCGGAGCCGATGCCCACCTCAAGCCGCTCGGCAGGGAGCGCACGGATCGCCTCGACGAGGGTGTCGGCCGGCCTGCGGTCGAGCGGAATCACGCCCGTCGCGAGCGTCAGCGTCGAGGTGACGGATGCCGCGACCGCGAGCCCCGCGAGCGAGTCGCCATCCCGCGTGTCGTTCAGCCACAGCGCGCGGAACCCGAGCGCCTCGATGCGTGGCGCGAGCCGACGCAGGAGTGCGCGGTCGATCGCACCGGGGAGCCCAATGGAGACGCGCGACAGCATCACAGGCGCTTGAGCATCCGGGTGTTGCCGAGGGTGTTCTGCTTCACGCGAGCCAGGTCGAGAAACTCGGCAACACCCTCGTCGGGCGAGAGCGCCAGCTGGGCAAAAACGTCGGGCGCCACGATCTGCTCGCCGATCGGCTCGAACCCGTGACGGCCAAAGAATTCCGTCTCGAACGTGAGGCAGAACAGGCGGGTGAGACCCAGCTCGCGAGCATCCGTCTCGATGCGATCAAGGATGGCGTGGCCCACCCCGGTGCTGAGGCGATCGTCGCGCACGGCCAGCGTGCGCACCTCACCGAGGTCCTCCCACATCACGTGCAGCGCTCCACAGCCGATGAGCTCGCCGTCGAGCTCGGCGACACGGAACTCCTGCACCGCCTCGTAGAGGGTGACGCGGTCCTTGCCCAGCAGGATGCGTCGCTGCGCGAGTGGCTCCACGAGTGACTGGATGCCGGGGATGTCGCTCGTGCGCGCCCGGCGCACGTGGAAGGAACTCACGGGACAAATGTAGTCGTCACGCGCCCGCCCGCTGAGTAGCACGCAGTGACCCCGCTGGTTGAGTAGCACGCAGTGACCCCGCTGGTTGAGTAGCACGCAGTGACCCCGCTGGTTGAGTAGCACGCAGTGACCCCGCTGGTTGAGTAGCACGCAGTGACCCCGCTGGTTGAGTAGCCCGCAGTGCGTATCGAAACCACGGTGCGGGTTTCGATACGCCGCTCACGCGGCTACTCAACCAGCGGGCTCGCCGCTCACGCGGCTACTCAACCAGCGGGTACTACGCCTCGATCTCGGCGGGCTCCGGCTTCACGTCGTCGATGCCCGGCTGGCGGCTCGTGGTGAACACGAACTGACCATCCACGAAGTCGGCGTGCACGTGGTCGCCGGCGTTGAGCTCGCCGTGCAGGATCTTCTCGCTCAGCGCATCCTCGATCTCGTGCTGGACAGCACGGCGCAGCGGACGTGCACCGAGCGACGGGTCCCAGCCCACCTTGATGAGCTGCTCCTTGGCCGCCTGGGTGAGCTCGATCGTGAGGTCGCGGTCCATAAGGCGGAACTTGAGGCGCTTGATGAACAGGTCCACGATCTGCAGCAGCTCCTCCTGCGTGAGCTGCGGGAAGACGATGGTCTCGTCAACACGGTTGAGGAACTCCGGCTTGAAGTGCTTCTTCAGCTCCTCGACAACCTTGCCGCGCATCCGGTCGTAGCCGGTGGCGGTGTCGGTGGACGAGGTGAACCCGATCGGGGTTCCCGTGATGTCCTTCGTGCCGAGGTTGGTCGTCATGATGATCACGGTGTTCTTGAAGTCGACAACCCGACCCTGGCCATCCGTCAGGCGTCCCTCTTCCAGAATCTGGAGGAGCGAGTTGAAGATGTCCGGGTGGGCCTTCTCGATCTCGTCGAACAGCACCACGCTGAACGGCTTGCGACGCACCTTCTCGGTGAGCTGGCCGCCCTCCTCGAAGCCGACGAACCCGGGAGAGGCACCAAACAGCCGCGAGACGGTGTGCTTCTCGCCGTACTCGCTCATGTCGAGCGAGATGAGCGCGTTCTCGTCGTCGAAGAGGAACTCGGCGAGCGCCTTCGCGAGCTCCGTCTTACCCACACCGGTCGGGCCGGCGAAGATGAACGAACCAGACGGACGCTTCGGGTCCTTGAGGCCAGCACGCGTGCGGCGGATGGTCTTGGCGAGGACCGAGATGGCCTCCTCCTGACCGATCACACGCTCGTGCAGGGCCTTCTCCATAAAGATGAGTCGGCTGGACTCCTCCTCGGTGAGCTTGAACACCGGGATGCCCGTGGCCGCGGCCAATACCTCGGCGATGAGTCCCTCGTCCACCGTGCCCGTGGTGCCGACATCGCCGGACTTCCACTGCTTCTCGAGACGCAGGCGCTCGCCGAGGAGCTTCTTCTCCTCGTCGCGCAACGACGCGGCCTTCTCGAAGTCCTGGTCCTCGATGGCGGCTTCCTTCTGGCCACGCACGACGGCGATCTTCTCGTCGAACTCGCGCAGCTCGGGCGGCGCCGACAGGATCGAGAGGCGCAGGCGTGCGCCGGCCTCGTCGAGAAGGTCGATGGCCTTGTCCGGCAGGAAGCGGTCCTGCACGTAGCGGTCGGCAAGGTTCGCAGCCGAGACGATCGCGCCATCCGTGATCGACACCTTGTGGAACGCCTCGTACTTGTCGCGAAGTCCCTTGAGGATGTTGATGGTGTGTGGCAGCGAGGGCTCGTTCACCTGAACGGGCTGGAAGCGGCGCTCCAGCGCGGCATCCTTCTCGAAGTGCTTGCGGTACTCGTCGAGGGTGGTCGCACCAATCGTCTGGAGCTCACCACGTGCAAGGAGCGGCTTGAGGATCGACGCGGCGTCGATGGCGCCCTCGGCGGCCCCCGCACCCACGAGGGTGTGGATCTCGTCGATGAACGTGATGATGTCGCCGCGCGTGCGGATCTCCTTGGTGACCTTCTTGAGGCGCTCCTCGAAGTCACCGCGGTAGCGGCTGCCGGCGATGAGCGAGCCGAGGTCAAGCGTGTAGAGCTGCTTGTCCTTGAGGGTCTCGGGAACATCACCACGAACGATCGCCTGCGCGAGGCCCTCGACGACGGCGGTCTTGCCGACGCCGGGCTCACCAATCAGCACGGGGTTGTTCTTGGATCGACGGGAGAGGATCTGCATGACCCGCTCCATCTCCTTCTCGCGCCCGATCACGGGGTCGAGCTTGCCGTCGCGCGCGGCCTGCGTGAGGTTGCGGCCGAACTGGTCGAGGATCTGGCTTCCCTTGTCGGGCGCAGCATCGTTGCCACCCACGGCAACCGCCTCCTTGCCCTGGTAGCCGGAGAGCAGCTGGATGACCTGCTGGCGAACGCGGTTGAGGTCGGCACCCAGCTTCACCAGCACCTGGGCGGCCACGCCTTCGCCCTCGCGGATGAGGCCGAGGAGGATGTGCTCCGTGCCGATGTAGTTGTGGCCGAGCTGCAACGCCTCGCGCAGGCTCAGCTCAAGCACCTTCTTGGCGCGCGGAGTGAACGGGATGTGCCCGGTCGGCTGCTGCTGACCCTGGCCGATGATGTCCTGCACCTGCTCGCGCACCGCATCCAGCGAAATGCCAAGCGACTCGAGCGCCTTCGCGGCGACACCCTCGCCCTCGTGAATGAGGCCCAGGAGGATGTGCTCGGTGCCGATGTAGTTGTGGTTGAGCATCTTGGCCTCTTCTTGGGCCAGCACAACAACACGACGAGCTCGGTCGGTAAATCTCTCGAACATTTCCACTCCCTGCACGCACCGAGACGTGGGCGGCGCGTTACAAAGAGACTAACGACGGGGGGCGCGAAAAAGTCCGCTGTTCGCCGTCGGCGTTACGGGGGTTGTGCATCCGACGATTGGTCATTACCTTAACGTTTATCGTTATTATCGTTTATCGTTAGGACCGAGATGACCGAGACACTCGCCCGCTCCAGGACCTCGATCGGCGTCGCCGCCGTCGCCGGCGCAACGGGACTGATGGCCGCGCTGGCGCTCGTGTCGGCGATTGCGGCATCCGTGCGACTCATCGGCGCGGTCACGATGAGCGCCGCGAGTATTGCGCGCGGCGTGAGCCTGCCAGCCGCCGCCTTCGACGGGGTGAGCACAGGCACGCTGAACATTGACCGGATGCTCCTGACGAGCATGTTCGACGGCAACGACCAGCCGCTACCCGAAGCCGAAGAGTTCACCGCGTCGCTGCGCGACATCCTCGTGCCGTTTTATGGGGCGGAACTCATCGACGCGGCGCTTGTGCTGGCGCTCGCGATTATCGTGGTGCTGCTGTGCCTGCGCCTCGTGCGGGGAAACCCTTCGCTCGCCACATGACGTGGAGCCTGGCCGGGTTCGCCGGCATCCTCGCGATCTTCAGTGTCGCCGCCCAGCTGGTGCGCCGCATCCCGTTCGCCGACGCCACCGCGGTGAGCTGGTCAATGCGCAAGGACTTCGCCTGGTACATCACGACGCTTCAATCGCCACCCGCACCGAACGCGATCACCGACGAGAGCTTCACGTACACTCCCTCGGGAGCACCCCTGCCTCTCGACCTCACCCTTGTTGGGGTGGCGGTGCTAATTGGACTCGTGGCCGCCGCCTTTGCGGTGGGCCTGAAGCTGCAGCGCGACACGGAAGGGCTGGTGTAGCGGTGAAACAACGCATCGCGGGCGTCGCCGCCCTTGTTGTGTGTGGGCTCGTCGGCGTGGCGACGCTCGCGCACCTGGTGTTTCTCATCACGATCATCGCGTCTGGCCGGGTTGCCTCGGCCACCCTCGAGGTGCGAGACGGAGCGGCGATCTACACCTCAGAGATGGCCGCCCACGGGGTGGCACCTGAGACCATCGTCGCGGGGCTGCTGACCGACGTCACGATCCTCGCGGTCGTGTCGCTCGTCGCGGTCCTGGGGGTCGCACTTGCTCGCGACAGGGCCTTTGGCCCCCGCACGCCCGCCGCGGTTGTCGCCGTCGGCGCCGTGATCGCGATCGGCGGCACCGCAAGCGCCCTCGTCACCTCCTTTGTCGACCGCCGCCACACGGCGCTTGCCGATAACCTGCTCGGGGCAACAGTGCCTCCCGGGCCGCTGGAGCTGCCCTTCGGCTTTGTCACCGTGTCGCTCCTGCCCTTGGTCGCCGGGGTCATGGTGATGCTGCTGTCCTTCGCGTTCCGGCAGGGCGTGCGGCTCCAGCGCGACACGGACGGGCTCGTGTGAGCGACGACGAGGGCGAAGTCACGGGCATCCACTGCCGCCTCGACGAGCTGCTCGCGGAGCGAGGGATGACGGTCACACGACTGAGCGAGCTCGTGGGCGTGAGTGTGGTGAACCTGTCGATCCTCAAGAACGACCGGGCACGCGCCATCCGGTTCACCACCCTGCTCGCGATCTGCGAGGCCCTCGACTGCGAAGTGGGCGACCTGCTGACACTAAGCTCACCTCATGAGCGATGACGACACCCGCCCCGTTGGTTTTTTGGGCAAACTGCGTAACCGCAAGGCTCTGGTCTGGATTGTGATCATTGCGTTGCTCGTCCTGACCGTCGGGGCCTCGACGATTGCCTTCATCGTTCAGGCGATCGTTCCCGGACTCTGATCGGGTGACCACCCCGCCGGGCGTTCGGCGGCCGGTGACGGCCCGCGAGGTCGCGGCGCGAGCGGGATGCTCAACGGCGACCGTGTCGCTGGTCGTCAACGGCAAAGCAGACGGCCGGGTGACCGCCGCGAAGCAGGAACAGGTGTGGGCGGCGGTCCGCGAACTCGACTATCGCGTTCACACCGCCGCGAGCCGACTCGCCACCGGCAACCCGGGCAACGTGGTATTTGTCTCCCCCGACCCCACCAATCCGTTCTTCTCGCTGCTGCTCGAGGGACTTCTCGAGGGCCTCGATGACAGACTCTCGCTCTCACTCGTGGCACCACGAGGCGGCGACGACTACGACTCCCCCACTGTGCGCAGGGCCCAGTCCGGGGATGCCGCTGCGCTCGTTCTGGCGAGCCCCGGCGACGACGTCGTGCGCGACCTCCGCACGGGCCGCCCCGTCATCCTGATCGACGCCGGCGTGCGCCTCGACGGGGCTTCGTCAATCGACGTTGATGTCGCCGAGGCGGGACGCCTGCTGGCCAACCACCTTGTCGACCTCGGCCACCGTCGAGTGGCCTACGTGGGTGTCGACCGCGACAAGCGGACCCTGCGGCGCCGACGCGAGCACCTGAGCGCGCAGCTCCGTGAGCGTGGCGCTCAATTGGTGGCACCCGACCTCGCCGTGGCCCGCATGACGATGGATGCCGCACACCGAGCCGCACTCGCTTCGCTCGACCGCTGGATCCAAGCCGGCGTGACCGCCGTCGTGTGTGCGGATGACCTGCTCGCCTTTGGTGTGCTGCGTGCGGCCCGGGATCGTGGCATCTCGGTTCCCGCAGAACTGTCGATAGCGGGGTTCAACGACATGCCCTACGCCGGCATGGTGTCGCCCTCACTCACCAGCGTGGACCTGCGCGCACGGGACCTGGGCCGAGGCACGGCAGCACTCCTCACCGAGCTCTTTGATGACGGACGAGTGACCTCAACCGTCATCTCGCCGGGTCTGAAAGTGAGAGAGTCGACCGGCCCGGTCAGGTGACCTTCCACTCGATGCCATCCGACCCAAATCGGCCGCCGTCCGAGGCGAGACCCGGGGTCAGGGGAAGAGCGGCCGGAAGCCCGGTGGCACCCTCGAGGCGCTGGCGGAACCACCCGTCGCCGTACCACGAGACCTCGTGGACGATAAGGCCGTCGACCACGTGGAACACGTCCATCGCGTGCAGCAGCACCTCACGACCGTCTGCGGGTACACCGTCGAACGACCCCGAGATGCGTGCGGGCTGCATCCACTCGACCATCGCCGTCTGCCCGGAGACGATCAGGCGAATCGGCTCGTAGGTCACCGTCGGCAGGGCGCGGTAGTACATGTCGAGGTACTCGCGAAGCGCCTGTTTGCCCACGAAGGCCTGACCGATGGTGACATCCTCGAGGGTTCCCTCGTCGTGCCACCAGCGCAGCACCTTCTCGAGGTCACCCGTCGCGGCATCCGCAAAAATGCCATCAATCACCTCGCGCGTCGACAGAGCCACTAGATCTCCTCCGGTTCTTCGTACCAGCGCACGCGGTCGCCGACCCGTGCGCGAAGTCGGGCCATCGGCCCAAAGCTGATGGTCTGCCAGTAGTCCAGGAGCTCGGACGCCCGGGCGGCAACCACCGCGTCATCCGACGCCCCCAGCCGCTCCAGTGTTCCGCGCGAGGTGCGCCACAGCCCCCAGTCGTTAGCGACCGCCTTAGACAACCGAGCGCGGGACTCCCACAACTCGGGCCACTTGTCGGTGAGCAGAGCCGAGAGGTCGGAGAAGTCCTTGGGGGTGAGTTCAACAACCTGGGTTTTTGTGAGGAACAACTCGTGCACCTCGATCGTGTTCCCGGCAGTCGTGCTGAATTTCACCGCGTGGCACAGGCGCAACTCGTCGAGAAAAACGTCGACATGGGCATCATCGTGATCGAGGAACCTCAGGCGCACGTCACTGTTGGCCGCGTTGAACGACACGTCGTCCCTGAGGCCCGCGGACTGCGCGAATGCGACAATCCGGCGACGGTCGCGCGTGGACCCCGCGAGGTCTACGTCGCCGAGCTCGCGCGCGTACGGTCCCGTACGCGCGGACTCACACAGCGCAGCGACGGCCGCGCCGCCGAGGAGAGCAAGCTCCACCCCGGCGGCACGGGAAGCGGCCACGAGTTCGAGGCCACGATCGAGTCGACTCATTCCGGGGGAATCTCCTTGTAGGCGAGGGCGATGTCGATGCCCTGCGAACGGCGAATTGCCGCCGAAACGTAGTAGATCACAATGCCCAGGGGGAACATTGCCAGCGTCACCCAGAACATGACCGGGCTCGCGTCGGGGTTGACGCCCGAGAACGGGTCGAGGGCAAAGTTGACCACAATAAGCGTGGCTCCGATCGCGCCGAGAATACCGATCACGGTGAGCTTGGGTACCTTGCCCCACGTGCCCGTGATCGGCGCCGTGGCGTAGAGATCCTTGTTGCGGAACGGGATGAGGGCGGCAGCCACACATCCGATGGCAAGCGTGATGATCTGGCCAAACGCGCCGACCACCACGGTGAAGAAGCTCGTGTACGCCCAGAACCACGACGCGATCGCCGAGAGCACCGCGATGATCAGCACGGCGACCCACGGGGAGTTGGTGCGCGGGTTTACGGCGCCCAGCGCACTGGGCACCACTCGGTCCATCGACCACGCGAGGATGCAGCGGCTCATGATGAGCAGCGACATGGGGACGGTCGGGATGAGCCAGGAGCCGAACCCGATGATGATGAGGGATGCCACCACCACGTTGCCCGAGGCACCCGCGGCCGTCTCCATGTACGTGGGCGCAGCGGCCAGCCCGAGTGCCGCAGGGTCAGCTGCAGCGACCGAGCCGAGGAAGTTGTCGCCGAGCTTGGCAAGGCTGGTCCAGATGAGCAGCACCGCGCCGATCACACCAATGAGTGCCGTCAGCGGGCCGGCGAGCAGCTGGCTGCGGCGAGCAGAGCGAACCTCGCCAGCGAAGTAGGCCGACCCGAGGTAGTAGGGCAACGAGAAGGAGGGCCAGGTCACCGCGAGGAGCGTCGCGGTAATGGAGAAGCCTGTGATCGCGAAGCCCGCATCCGCAGCGGAGGCGCGCGCGACATCCGCCGCGTTCGCCACGCCACCGGCGGCCTCGACGTAAGCGTTGAAGTTGGCGACGAGCTGGTCGGTCGACTGGAAGACCAGTGCGCCGAAGAACGCGAGCAGACCGAGGCCGGACAACGGGAGGGTGTAGCGGAAGACCTTCAGCACGGCGCGGGTGTTGCGGAAGATAAACAGCAGGCCAAACCCGACAACAAACACCTCGCTGACGATGAAGATCGCAAGGGGCTCGGTAAGAGCGGTGCCGAGGTCAAGCAACGCGCTGTTGCCCGTGTAGGCACCGAGGACACGCGCAAGCGGTGCAAGACACCACTGGCAGAAGTAATAGCCCGCACTCGTGAGGAACAGGATCTGGAAGAGCACAAACACGAAGTTGGCGGCAAATCCGAGCGCCGGATGAATCATCCGGCTGATAAAGACGTAATCCCCACCGCTGCGCTTGAAGGCCGCCGAGGCGACTGCGTAGGTGAGCAGGATCGGCAGGGCGACCAGCGCACCGATCAGCAGCGTGAGGTAGAGGTTGGCTCCCGCATACCAGGGCAACACGATCGAGAGCAGGAACGAGACCATGATCGGGAACGTGGCTACGTAGAGGTTGACCAGGGATGCATCAAACGCGGAGGCCGCGCGCACGAGGCCCGATGACTTTCGAGCAAATACGTCGGTGTTGCTAGGGGAACTCATGACTACCTCCGTTGTGTTGGGTGGTGCGATCAGCCCGTTACCAGCTGGGTTCGGGTCTTTTTTCCGGGGCGGACGTCGATGATCGCTCCGAGAAGAGTGGCTTGGTCGTACTCGCTGCCCGGGTTGATCACGGTCGTGCGGCCGATGGTGGTGGATCCGCGACCCTCGTGGATGTGCCCGTGGAGGCTGAGTGCGGGTTGGAAAGTCGTGATGAACTCGTGGACGGCAGTGGAGCCGACCGGAACCAGGTCGGGCTCGCCGCCCTCGAGTTGAATCTGCAGCGAATCGTCCAGTCGCGGTGCAAGGTCGAGCCCGGACGCAAAGGGCGGCACATGGATGTTGAGCACCGAGCGGGTGGCGTCGAGGCCGTCAACCATGGCGTTGAGCCGCTCGGCGAGCTCGGCCTCGGGTGCCTCTCGGTTTGTGCTCCAGGGGGTGGGGTTGCTCCAGCCGAGCGAGACGAGGGTAAGGTCGCCGAAGTCCATTGCTCCCTCGCGGGCGTAGCCCACAACATCGCCGTCGATCAGAGGGATGAGCTCGTCGAAGTCGTCGTTTCCGAGCCCAAGAAAGAACCGCTCCTTCGATGCGCCGATCCGCTCGTCGGCGGTTTCGACCCAGCGCTGCGTGCGCTCGAGGATCAGGCGACGCATTGTGTCCTCGACGTGCGACTGGTCGGTGCGGAGGCGCTCGAGTCCGGCCTGGTCGACGTGGGAGGTGTAGGCGCCAACGAGCCCCACGCGTCGCTCGAACTCGATGACCTCGGCGAGCGTCTCGAACTCGTGCCGGGCACCGCGGAAGGTTGCCGCCCATCCGGTGCTCTCGGGCACGATCGGGATCAGCTCCTTGCCCGCCAGATCTCCCCCCATCAGCACCACGTCGACCTTGTAGAAGTCGCGGGCGCGCAACAGCTTGTTGAAGCAGGCCGTTGACCCGTGGATGTCTGACGCAAAGAAGACCCGCATGACGTGATGTTAGGGATCGACCCCGAAACACGTCAAGCGCTTAACTTGAGGATAACTGAGAGGTGGGTAACTGCCTAAGCTGAAGGTATGCACCCGCTGCTCGCCGAGCTCGTCTCCCCCTTCGAGCGGATGCCCGAGGCTCGCGCCGCCGAGCTGCTCGCCGAGCGGTACGGACTCGCCTTCGTGACTGTCGAACGACTCGAGACGGAACGGGATGACACGTTCCGCGTGCACGGCGACGGAATCGACCTCGTGCTCAAGGTGGCGCACCCCGGTGACGACCCCGGCGTGATCGACCTGCAGCTGCGAGCGCTCCAGCACGCGGCATCCGTCGACCCGGGTCTGCCCCTGCAGCAGATTGTGCCCACGTCCGACGGCGAACTCGCCGTCGAGTGGCAGGGTCGTACTGCGCGAGTGTTCGAGTGGATGGACGGGGCACTCGCGAGAGGAAGCGCACCCACCCCACGACAGCTTCAGGCGTCGGGGGTGATGCTGGGCAGGCTGAGCCTCGCGTTGCGGGAGTTCGAGCATCCGTCGGCCGGGCGCGAGCTCGCGTGGGACCTGCAGCGGCTGCCCGCGCTGCGCGAACTCTCCACGAACCCCGCGACGACCGAGATCATCGACCGGTTCGAGGCGAAGGTGCTGCCCGCGCTGAGTGGGCTGCCACAGCAAGTGATCCACAACGACTTCCACCCCGGCAACCTGCTCGTGGACCCCAGCAGCGACGCGTACGTCACGGGCATCCTCGACTTCGGTGACACGGTGCTCAGCGCTCGCGTCAACGACCTGGGCGTCGCGCTCGCGTACCTCTCGACCGGGTCGAGCCCGTGGGAGGCGGCGCGACCGATGATTGCAGGGTACGAGTCGGTGGTTCCGCTGCTGGATGCCGAGCGCGCGCTGCTCCCTCACCTCGTGTCGGCACGGCTCGTGCAGCGGGTGCTGCTCAACGCGATGCTCGAGCGCGATGCATCCGAAAACTCCACCCTCGGTGGCCTGTAGGCGCCTCCCGCCCAGGCGGTTCACCCGAGTGTGCGCAAAGTGCGCTTCGGGCGGCCTGCGGAGAGCACTTTGCGCACACTCGGTTGGGTGAGGCGCCGCCTTAGGCTGAGGGTATGCCCGGCCCCACCGCCTACTTCGACCCGAGTCGCACCGCAGAGCTCGACGCCACCACCCGCGACCTGGTGGAGCGGCGGGCACGCGCGATGGGGTCCGCGTACCGCCTGTTTTACAACCGCCCGTTGCAGATCGTGCGCGGCGAGGGTACCCGGGTGTGGGATGCCGCCGGCCGCGAGTACCTCGACGCGTACAACAACGTGCCCTCCGTCGGGCATGCCCACCCTCGCGTCGCGGCGGCCATGGCAGAGCAGGCGCGCACCCTCACCACACACACCCGTTACCTCGCCGAGCCGACGATCGTCTACGCGGAGCAGCTGCTCGCGACCCTGCCTGCGTCAATCGACAACATCATGTTCACCTGCACGGGCTCCGAGGCGAACGACCTGGCGCTAAGGATCGTCAAGGCCGCGACCGGCGACAACAACCGCACGGGTGTTATCGTCACGGCGAACGCCTACCACGGCGTCACGACCGAGATCGCGGCGATCTCCCCCTCCCTCGGTGGCATGGAGTCGCTCGCGGACTGGGTGCGGGTGGTTCCCGTCGAGGGCGACTTCGGCGCCTCGGTGCGGCAGGCCATCGCGGACCTTCTGCACGCCGGCATCCGCCCGGCCGCGCTGATTGTCGACACGATCTTCGCGTCGGATGGCGCCTGGCCCGACGTCAATGGCCTCGTGGATGCGGTTGCCGCCGTGCGCCACGCGGGCGGCCTGTTCATCGCCGACGAGGTGCAGCCAGGCTTCGGTCGCCTGGGGCACGGGATGTGGGGGTTCCAGCGATACGGGATCGTGCCGGACATCGTGACGGTCGGCAAGCCCATGGGCAACGGCCAACCCATCGCCGCCGTGATGGCGCGTCACGATCTCGTAGACACTTTCAACGCCCGGTCGCGCTACTTCAACACGTTTGGTGGCAGTTCGGTGTCGATTGCCGCCGCCCAGGCCACCCTCGACGTGCTGCGCGACGAGAATCTCATCGACAACGCCCGCGAGGTGGGCGCCTACCTGCTCGCCGAGCTCGGCGGACTCGGCGTCTTCGAGGAGGTCCGTGGGGTGGGGCTCTTCCTCGGGGCACGGCTCGAGTCGGAGGAGCGGACACTCGCGGCCGTGAACGATCTCCGCGAGCGCGGCGTGCTGATCGCGACATCCGGCCCGGCCAACGACACGCTCAAGATCAGGCCGCCGCTGCCGTTCAGCCGTGCCGACGCCGATCGACTCCTGACCGAACTGGAGGGTGCACTGGCATGAGCAACCTGGAGAAGGATGCCACGGAGACCCTCCTGGGCAGCGACACCACCGAGAGTTCGGTCACCATCCTCGAACCCCGCGACGTGCCACTCGGCGGCCCGCGCGCGCTGAGCGTGCGTCGCACTCTGCCGCAGAAGGGGCGGAGTCTCATCGGCGCGTGGTGTTTTGTTGATCACTACGGGCCGGACCAGCAGGCGATGGACGTGCCACCCCATCCCCACACGGGACTACAAACCGTGAGCTGGCTGTTCGAGGGGGAGATCGACCACCGTGACGGCGTGGGCAGCCACGCGGTTGTCGCGCCAGGTGCCCTGAACCTCATGACCGCGGGCCGTGGAATCGCGCACTCCGAGGTCTCGTTGCCCCAGACGACAACACTGCACGGCGCCCAGCTGTGGGTCGCGCTGCCCGACAGCGAACGCCATCGCGAACCGTTTTTCGAGAGCTACGTTCCCGAGCCCGTGACGGTAGGGGATGCCACGCTTCGGGTGTTCCTCGGGTCGCTGGCCGGGTCCACCTCCACCGCGCGAGTGTTCACCGAACTACTCGGTGCCCAGGTCGATCTGCCGGCCGGGGCATCCGTCACGCTCGCCGTCGACGAACGGTTCGAGTTTGGTGTGCTCCTCGACGCGGGTGCCGTCTCGGTCAACGGCGTCGAGGTGCCCCTCAACCACCTCGCCTACGTGCCACCCGGGTCGAGCGAGCTCACGCTCACCGCAGCGGCGGATGCCCGGCTCCTGCTCATCGGCGGAGTCCCGCTCGGCGAGCAGATCGTGATGTGGTGGAACTTCATCGGGCGCACCCACGAGGAGATCGTGGAGTACCGCGAGGACTGGGAGTCCGGTCGGCGCTTCGCACCTGTAACCGGCTATGACGGTTCAGCGCTGCACGCGCCCGTGATCCCGCCGATCCGGCTCAGGCCTCGGGGGTAACACCCAGCTTGGCGCGCTCCTCGGCCTCGATCTTGGCGCGTGCCTCACGCTCGCTGCGGTCGGAACGAATGATCGCCCGCAGAATGAACCAGAACACGAGCCCAATCAGGACGGTCGGCGCCAACGAGTACAGCGCGTTCAACCAGAAGTCCTGAGGCATGTCTCAAGCGTAACTCGTGACGAGCCACACGATCGCGACGACGACAAGAATGCCCACAAGACCCAGGGTCGTGACGAGCCGCGAGGTACGGCGGTCCACTACTGGCCCTTGGTGAGAATCCCGATGACACCGGATGCGACGAGATAGACGCCAACACCGGCCACGATCACCCAGATCGCGATGCGGGCGAACGAAATCTCGCCCTTCTTCTTGTCGTCCTCGCCCGGAAGCTTCAGGTCAGTCATGCCGGGAGCCTACTTGACCAACGGGAAAAGAATGGTCTCGCGGATGCCGAGGCCGGTGATCGCCATCAGCAAGCGGTCGATGCCCATGCCCATTCCGCCCGACGGGGGCATGCCGTGCTCGAGCGCCCGCAGGAACTCCTCGTCGAGGCGCATCGCCTCAACGTCGCCCTTGGTCGCGAGCTTCGCCTGCTCCACGAACCGCTCGCGCTGGATGACGGGGTCGACGAGCTCCGAGTATCCGGTCGCCAGCTCGAACCCGCGGATGTAGAGATCCCACTTCTCGACGACACCCTCGATCGAGCGATGGTCGCGCACCAGCGGGGACGTGTCGACGGGAAAGTCCATCACGAAGGTCGGACGCACAAGTCCGCCCTTCACGTAGTGCTCCCACAGCTCCTCAACGAGCTTGCCGTGGGTGGGCAGCGCCACCTCGATGTCGAGGGTCGCGGCGTGGGCGAGCAACTCATCCACCGGGGTCTGCGGGGTGACCGACAGGCCGGATGCCTCGTTGAGCGACTGGTACATCGAGATGCGGTCCCACTCGCCGCCGAGGTCGTACTCGGTGCCGTCGGCCCAGGTGACCACAAGCCCGCCGGACACCGCACGGGCCGCGTTCTGCACGAGCTCCTGGGTGAGGTCGGCCATCTGGTTGTAGTCGCCGTACGCCTGGTACGCCTCAAGCATCGCGAACTCGGGGCTGTGCGTCGAGTCGGCGCCCTCGTTGCGGAAGTTGCGGTTGATCTCGAACACGCGCTCGATGCCACCCACCACGGCACGCTTGAGGAACAGCTCGGGAGCGATACGCAGGTAGAGCTCGGTGTCGAACGCGTTGCTGTGCGTGACAAACGGCCGGGCGGATGCCCCACCGTGAATCACCTGCAGCATCGGGGTCTCGACCTCGAGGTAGTCGTGGCTGGAGAACGTGGAGCGCAGCGATGCGTTCACGGCCGCGCGGGCACGAACGGTGTAGCGCGCCTGCTCGCGAACGATGAGGTCAAGGTAACGACTGCGCACCCGCGCCTCGTCGCTCAGCTCGTGGTGCAGGTTGGGCAGCGGGCGAATAGCCTTGGCCGCAATCGCCCAGTCCTTCGCAAGAATCGACAGCTCGCCGCGGCGGCTCGAGATGACCTCGCCCGTGACGAACACGTGGTCGCCGAGGTCAACCAGATCCTTCCAGCGCTCGAGCGATTCCTCGCCGACCTCCGCAAGCGAGACCATGGCCTGGATGCGCTGGCCGTCGCCCGACTGGAGCGACGCGAAACACAGCTTGCCGGTGTTGCGGAGATGCACCACACGGCCGGCGAGGCCCACGATGTCGCCGGTGGTGGCATCCGCCTCGAGGTTCGGGTACTTCTCGCGCACCTCGGGGATCGTCGTGGTGATCGCGACACCCACCGGGTACGCACCGGCCCCGGACGCGATGAGGCGCTCGCGCTTGTCGAGACGCACGGCCTTCTGCTCCGAGACTTCGGCCTCGGTCAGTTCGGGTGCAGGAGTTGTCTCGTCAGTCACGAGGGTTAAGCGTACTTTGCCGCGGTGGTCTCGATACGCGCTACGCGCTACTCGACCGACAGGCCCGCAGGACACCCCGCTGGTTGAGTAGGCCCGCAGGGCCGTATCGAAACCCGCCTCCGTGGTCTCGATACGCGCTACGCCTACTCGACCGACAGGCCCGCAGACACCCCGCTGGTTGAGTAGGCCCGCAGGGCCGTATCGAAACCCCGACGACTAGCTGATCCGCAGTGTCTCGTTGTCGATGAGCCGCGTGTTGCCGAGCCGCGCTGCCACGATCGCGATCGCTGGGCCGCGATAGTCGTCATCCACTGGCCGGAAGGTCGCGGGATGCACGACCGCAAAGTAGTCCAGATCCACAAGTTGCTCGCCCATGAGTGCCCCCTGCGCCGCGGCCAGGGCCGCGTCGATGCCGCGCTCGCTCGCCGAGACGGCGGCTTCCAGCGCGGCGGACAGGGTGCGCGCGGCCCGGCGCTCGCCTCGCCGAGAGGAACCGGTTACGACTCGACAGCGCAAGCCCGTCATCCTCGCGCACAGTCTCGATGGTCTCGACGCGAGTGTTGATGTTGAGGTCGACGATCATGCGCTTGACAAGGAACAGCTGCTGGGCATCCTTTTGGCCGAAGGTGACGATATCGGGGCGTGATGATGCCGAGGAGCTTGGCGACGACGGTGAGCACGCCGTCGAAGTGGCCGGGGCGGGAGCGTCCCTCGAAGGTGCCCCCCACTGCGCCCGCGGTGACGACGGTCTGCGTGGGGCCGGTCGGGTACATCTCCTCGACAGTGGGCGCGAAGACGATGTCAACACCCTCCGCGGCCAGGCGTTCGACGTCGGCCTCCAGCGTGCGGGGGTACCGCTCGAGGTCCTCGGGCTGGGTGAACTGGGTGGGGTTGACGAAGATGGAGACGACCCGGGTGTCGGCGATCTCGGCAGCACGACGCACGTGCGCGATGTGGCCGTCGTGCAGGGCGCCAAGGGTGGGCGTGAGAGCGACCGTGCGGCCCGCGGCGCGCTCGGCGGCGACGGCCTCGCGCATGGCAGAAATGGTGTCGATCACGCGCGGCGTTGGTGCAGTCACTCGGCCATCGTATTGGGGGCGGTCTCGATATGCCGCTTCGCGGCTACTCGACCAGCGGGGTGAGGGCCTGCGGTGTTGTCGGTCGAGTAGCGCAAAGCGCGTATCGAGACCACGCGGCGGGTTTCGATACGGCCCTGCGGGCCTACTCAACCAGCGGAGCGCCCTGCGGGCCTACTCAACCAGCGGAGCGCCCTGCGGGCCTACTCGACCAGCGGGGCGGGCGGCTGGTGGAGGGCGTTCTCGACCGAGGAGCGCACGAGCGGCGCGATGATCGACGACGGCGACTCCAGCCCCAGGGCCCGCCAGCAGGTCGACCGACTGGCGCACGATCGAGGCCGAGAAGCTCGTGGCGATGGAGATCGCCTCCGCGTAGGCCGCACGATCCTTCTCCTCGATGACCACGGGTTCGGCACCGAGCTCAACAACCAGCGCCTGCGCGATCGGCAACACGGGCGCGGGTGCACTCACCGCGCAGTAGCTCTCGCGCAGCCGCACCAGGTCCATGCTCGTTCCCGTAAACGACATCGCGGGATGCACCGCGAGCGGAATTGCCCCCGCGGCCATCGCGGGCGTGAGCACCGACCATCCGAGACCGGGCGCGGTGTGCAGCACCAGCTGGCCCGGCTGCCACGCCCCGGTTGCCGCGAGCCCCGCCACGAGTGACTCGATCTCGCCCTCCGGGATCGCGAGGATAACAAGCTCGCTGCGCTCGAGAACCTCGGGAATCTCGAGGATCGGCGCCTGCGGAAGCATCACGCTCGCTCGCTCGCGGTTGGCCTCCGAGACCGTCGCGATGCCCGTGACCGCGTGCCCCGCCGCCGCGAGACCGGCACCGAGGACGGGGCCAACCCGTCCCCCGCCGATGATGCCTACGCCAAGTCGCCCCGCGGCGGTCACGTGGACTCGCCCAGGCGCCAGCGGTGACTGGTGTCCGCACTGCCCGCGGCAACGGCATCCGACGCGAGGGCAGCGAAGAACTCGACGGCCGCCGTCTCGTCGATCGCCCCGAGGCTGGCAGTAATCGGGCCGGCGACCGTGTGCACGCGCACCGCGGCCAGGCGCATCCGCCTCAGGAGGGGACCCTGCCGCAGCGAAACACTCTGGATGCGCGCCTGCGGCACCACGACCAGTTCGCGCCACACCTGCCCCTTGCGCAGGAGCACCGCGTTCGACGTGGTCGCAAACCCGTTGCGACGCCACGAAAACCATCGGATCGGCAGGGAGCGTCGGGGCGAGTTCACAAACCCGTCGTCGCCACCCTTCGACGTGAGCCCCCGCTCGAGCAGGGCGATCGACTCCTCGTCGACCATGAGGGGCAACACCAGCTCGAGCACCTTGCGCACGTCGGCGAGGGTGCCCACCGGCAGGATCGTCGTGTTCGCCTGGCCCGCGGCACCCTGCGCCGACGAGGTGGATGCCCGGTTGATCCGCACCTCCCACCAGCCGGCCGGCCGCCACAACAGCGGCTGGATGACCTGCACGGCGTGGATACGACCCGGGGGCAACGTCTCGTTGCTCGTGGAGAGCAGCCCAAAGCCGACCCGCACTCCATCCGGCGTAGCGGCGATGCTGTAGCGCAGCGAGCGGGTGATTCGCGAGACGTAGAAGCTACCGATACCAATCAGGCCCGGGATAAACGCGAACAGGAAGAACGCCTCGCCCGTGCGCACGATGATCACGATTGCGACCACTGCGGCGATGAGCAGCGAAATGGTCATGCCGCTCAGCAGCAGTGACCCCACGAGCCGGCCCGGGTGCATCTTCACCACGGACTCCGGCGCGGCCAGGGTCGGGTCGAGCTCGGGCGCGAGCAGTTCGTTCACTCGCTGGTCAACGAATCCGCCCGCGGCGACGCTCGCGCCGCCGGCGTCCTGCGTGAGCGTTCCGCCCGCGGCAAGAATCAGAATCTCGCGCCGAAGCTCGTCGGCCGCGGCCGAGCCGAGGTAGGGCGAGCGGGATGTTGGCGTCCTCCCCCGCGACCGTGATCTCGAGCTTCGCGGCGCCCACGAGGCGCGCAAGGAATGGCCGCACGATGTTGATGCCCTGGATGCGGTCGAGCCGGCCCCGGCGGTGCGTGCGGAACAGGATGCCCGAGCGCACCTCCACGAGCTCGCCCGTGATGCGGAAGGTGTGCATCCGCCACGACAGGAAAAACCCGAGGATCGTGAGGATGAGCCCACCGATGATCGCGAGCAGGATCCAGCCGAGATAGTCGTGCTCGATGATGTAGGTGATGGGGTCGTACTCGTCGCCGAAGCCGTCGCCACCAAAGATGATCTCGATGGCGACGTCGCGCAGGTTGACGATGATGACACCGAGGATCGCAACAAACGCGATGCCGCCTCGCAGCAGGGGCGTCGCGGGGTGCAGCCGGTGCCACTCCCCGTCGGCCAGTCGGCCGCTCGGGAGCGCTTCTGCCGGGGTGCTCACAGCCCGGCCCGCCGGCTTTCCGCGAGGGCAACCAGCTTGTCGCGCAGGTCTTCTGCCTCGGCCTCCGGCAGACCAGGGATCGTGACCCCAGTCGCCGCCGCCGCGGTCACGAACTTGAGCTCGCTGAGCCCCACGGCGCGGGCGAGCGGGCCACGGTTGACGTCGACCAGCTGCATCCGGCCGTAGGGCACGGCGACAAAACGCTGGAACATAATTCCCTTGCGAAACAGCAGGTCATCCTGCCGAAGCTGGTACCCAATCGCCCGCACCCGGCGAGGGGTGAGCGCGAGCGTGATGATGCAGATCACCGCGGCGATGGCGGGCGCGATCCAGAGCCAGAGGATGCCCGTGAGCGCGGGTGCCACGGTGAGCGCCCCCACAAGAATCGCGCTCCCGATGAGGTTGCCCACCAGGTCGACCACCACGTACTTGGGCGAAACCCGGCGCCAGTCGGTGTCGGGAAGTTCGAGCGTCACAGGTGTCCTTTGGCATCGGGACGACCGTCGTGTGGGTCGTCGTCTTCGGGGGGAATTGTGCACATGTGCTCAGCGACCAGCCCCGCGACCAGCAGCACGATGGCTCCTGCGGTGCTCGCGAGAGCCATCGTTACCGAGCCTACCCCGGGTATGACGGAGCGACTCAGGAGGTACGCGGTGATGCCGAGCCCCGCCCCGCCGAGCAGCGCGCCACTGAGGCTCGACGCCTTGGCGAGCATCACCACGCGCGTCGCGTAGAACGGATCGACCGTCGCACCCTCGACCCGCCGGGAGACTCGTCGCACCGGAAGCGCCATCAGCACGACAATTCCGCCGATGAGCGCGAGGGCAAACGCGAGGGTGATCGGCGGGATCACAATCGCGTGGCCGGTGGCCGTGAGTGCCGTCTGCAGGAACCACGCGAGGGTCGCGCCCAGAGCGGCGAGCACCACGAGGTGGAGCGGCTTGGTGCGGGTCACGGGGTAGCTCCGGAGGTGTGGGTGAGGGTGGCCAGCAGGTCACGCACCGAGCCCCGGCCGGTGAGAACGGCATCCGGGTCGGCCTCGAGCCACGGGGCAAGCACAAAGTCGCGCTCGTGGGCCCGCGGGTGCGGGAGGGTGAGGTCGGGGGTCGTGATGGTGACCCCGGCATCCACGATGTCGATATCGAGCGTTCGGTCGCCCCAGCGTTCGGTGCGCACTCGGCCGTGAGCGTGCTCGATTGCGCGCAGTGCGGTCAGGAGAGCGTGGGGATCGAGAGCCGTCTCGACGATCACCACCGCGTTGACGTAGGCGGGGGCATCCGGGTCGACACCCTCGGGCTTGAGCGCGACCGTGGAGTGCAGGCCGGACGCGGCGACCAGCTCGACCCCGTCGAGGTCCGCTATCTCGCGCACGGCGGCGAGAACGGTCGCCTCCCGGTCACCAAGGTTGCTGCCCAAGGCGAGCACCACGCGCGCCATCGTCACGCCCTGAACCCGACCGACCCCGTGCTCTGGGGCCGACCTCGGGTGATCGTGACCGACACGTCGTCAAACGGCACGGCGATCGGCGCGCTCGGCTTGTGCACGGTCACCTTGGTGAGCTGGGCCAGATCGTGGGCGAGCACCACCTGGGCCACCCGCTCGGCAACCGTTTCGATCAGGTCGACCGGGTCACGCTCGACCGCGGCCACGATCTCCTCGGCAAGTTCGCCGTAGTGGATGGTGCGGTCCAGGTCGTCGCTGCGGGCGGCGTCTGCCAGCGGCAGGTACACGATCACGTCGATCAGGAACACCTGCCCGGTGCGCCGCTCGTGCTCGAGCACCCCGTGGTGCGCTGAGGCGCGAAGCCCCGTCAGGCAGATCTCGTCCATAAAGTCCATCAGCCTCGTCCGTTCTCCCACGCCGCCTGCACCTCGAGTGCCCGACGGGTCGACTCGACATCGTGCACTCGCACGCCCCACGCGCCGGCCTGTGCCGCGAGCGCGCTCACGATCGCGGTTGCGCCGTCGCGCTCGGCAGGGTTCTCCCCCCACGGGCTCAGGAACCGCTTGCGCGATGCGCCCACGAGCACCGGGAACCCGAGACTCTGCACCTCGTCGAGCCGGCCCAGCAGCTGCCAGTTGTGCTCGGCCGTCTTGGCGAAGCCCAGACCCGGGTCGAGGATGACGCGGCTCGGGTCGATTCCCACCACCGTCATCTCGGCGACACGCGCCTTCAGCTCCGTGCGCACGTCGACCACCACGTCGTCGTAGACGGCCTCCGCGTCGCTCGGGCCACGCCAGTGCATCGCGATGTACTTCAGGCCGGTCTCGGCGATCACGCGGTACATGCCCGCGTCCTTCAGCCCACCCGAGACGTCATTGATGACGGATGCTCCCGCCTCAGCAGCCGCGAGCGCCGTGGACGCGTTCATCGTGTCGACGCTCACCTCTACACCAGCCTCGACGAGTCCCCGGATCACGGGAAGGATCCGCTCCTGCTCCTCCTCCGGCGTGATGCTGGTGGCACCCGGGCGCGTGGACTCGCCGCCGACGTCGACCAGGGCGGCACCCGCATCCCGCAGCTCGATGCCTCGGGCGATCGCGGCATCCGCGTCGACGTACTCTCCGCCGTCGCTGAAGGAGTCGGGTGTCACGTTGAGGATCGCCAGGATCTGCGTCATGCGGTGGCTCCGATCAGGGCCATAACCTCGGCGCGCTGCACCGGGTCGCTCAGGGTTCCGCGCGTGGCCATCGTGACGGTCGAGCTCTTCGCCTGGCGCACACCGCGGGCCGACACACAACCGTGGACCGCGTCGAGCACCACGAGCACACCAGCCGCGTCGAGACCGGCAGCGAGCGCATCCGCGATCTCCTCGGTCAGCCGCTCCTGGAGCTGGGGCCGCGAGGCGAGGGTCTCGACAACACGGGGCAGTTTGCCGAGGCCCACCACCCGGGACCCCGGGATGTAGGCGAGGTGGGCAACACCAAGGAACGGGAGCAAGTGGTGCTCACACACCGACCGGAAGTCGATGTCGCGCAACAAAACCAGCTCGCCGAGCTCACCCGGCTTCAACTCCACCGTGTCGATGAGGTGACTCTGCGGGTCGACGTCGAGACCGGCGAAGAAGTCCTGGTAGGCCTGGGCCACCCGCTGCGGAGTGCTCGCGAGACCGGGCCGTGCCGGGTCCTCGCCGATGGCGGCGAGAATCTCGGCAACGGCCGCCTCGATGCGTCCGGAGTCGATGGCCATGGTTATGCCCTAGGCGGTCGCAACGCCGGGCGACTTGCGCGGACGTGACGCGCGCTTCGGCTTCTCCGGGTAGTCGGACTGGATGCCACCCTCGGTGAGGCTGCCATCAACGGGGAGCTTCGAGGGGATCGCCACCGGCGGGCGGTCCGACAGCGGGCGCGTGTCGCTCGAGAGCCAGGTCGGACGCTCGGGCAGCTTCTCGACATCCTCGAAGATCACGGCGAGCTGCTCGTGGTCGAGGGTCTCCTTCTCGAGAAGCTCCGTCGCGAGGCGATCGAGGATGTCGCGGTTGGTGTTCAGCACCTGCCACGCCTCGTCGTGCGCTTGCTCGATGAGCGCGCGCACCTCCTCGTCGATGGTCTCGGCGATCTGGTCGGAGTAGTCGCGCTGGTGACCCATGTCACGGCCGAGGAACGGCTCACCGGTCGCCTGGCCGAGCTTGACCGAACCCACCTTGGTGCTCATGCCGTACTCGGTGACCATCCGGCGAGCGATGGACGTCGCCTTCTCGATGTCGTTGGATGCGCCAGTGGTCGGGTCGTGGAACACGATCTCCTCGGCCACACGCCCACCCATCGCGTAGGTGAGCTGGTCAAGAAGCTCGTTGCGGGTGACCGAGTACTTGTCCTCGAGGGGCAGCACCATCGTGTATCCGAGGGCACGACCACGCGGCAGGATGGTCACCTTCGTGACCGGGTCGGTGTTGCGCATACTCGCCGCGGCGAGGGCGTGACCACCCTCGTGGTACGCCGTGATGAGCTTCTCCTTGTCGTTCATCAGGCGCGTGCGGCGCTGCGGGCCGGCCATCACGCGGTCGACGGCCTCGTCGAGGGCACGGTTGTCGATGAGCTGCGCGTTGCTGCGTGCGGTGAGAAGCGCGGCCTCGTTGAGCACGTTCGCGAGGTCGGCACCGGTGAAGCCGGGCGTCTTGCGTGCGAGCACCTCGAGGTTGACTCCGTCTGCCATGGGCTTGCCCTTGGCGTGCACCTCGAGGATCTGCTTGCGGCCCTGAAGGTCGGGAGCGTCGACGCCAATCTGGCGGTCAAAACGGCCGGGGCGCAGCAGCGCCGGGTCCAGCACATCCGGGCGGTTCGTCGCGGCGATCAGGATGACGTTCGTCTTGACGTCGAACCCGTCCATCTCCACGAGCAGCTGGTTGAGGGTCTGCTCGCGCTCGTCGTTGCCGCCGCCGATACCGGCGCCGCGGTGGCGACCGACCGCGTCGATCTCGTCGATGAAGATGATCGCCGGGGAGTTCTGCTTGGCCTGGTCGAACAGGTCGCGAACGCGGCTTGCACCCACACCCACGAACATCTCCACGAAGTCGGAACCCGAGATCGTGTAGAACGGCACACCCGCCTCGCCCGCGGTCGCGCGCGCCAGCAGCGTCTTGCCGGTTCCGGGAGGGCCATAGAGCAGCACACCCTTGGGGATGCGCGCACCGACGGCCAGGAACTTGGCCGGGTCCTTGAGGAAGTCCTTGATCTCCTCAAGCTCCTCGATCGCCTCGTCGGCGCCCGCGACATCCGCGAAGGTGACCTTGGGGGCCTCCTTGCCCACGAGCTTGGCCTTCGACTTGCCGAACTGCATCACGCGGTTACCGCCGCCCTGCATCCGGCTCAGCAGGAAGTAGAAAATGACACCAATGATGAGGAACGGCAGAAGGATGCCGAGCAGGCTCGTGAAGAAGTTGGTCTGTGGAACCTCGTCGTCGAAGTTCTTCAGGTCGGCCGCGTTGATCGCTGCGATGACCTCGGCCCCACGGGGTGCGACGTAGTAGAACTGCACCTTCGTGCCGTTGTCGCCGTCCGCCTTGCTGAGCGTGAGGTCGACCCGCTGCTCGCCGTCGACGATCTTCGCCGACTCGACCGTGTTGCCCTCGAGAAGCTGCAGCCCCTCCTGCGTGGTGATCTCACGGAAACCGCTCGCAGTAAGAAGGCTCGAGCCCACCCACACGACGACGATCGCAAGCACGATGTAGATGATCGGCCCACGGAATATGCGCTTGACGTCCATGTTGTTCCATGCCCCTGAGGCACGGCACCTTTCTCACGAGAAATGTTCTGTAAGGCTACCGGTCTCGTGCTGGAGGGTCGCTGCATGTTCGCCGTAGGGAGAACTGCGAGGCGAGGTTCGCCCTACGAGTAGACGTGGGGCGCGAGCACGGCGACACCCCGCAGGTTGCGGTACTTCTCCGCGAAGTCGAGGCCGTAGCCCACCACAAACTTGTTGGGGATGTCGAAGCCGATGTACCGAACATCCACCTCGACCTTCACGGCGTCGGGCTTGCGCAGCAGCGCGCAGATTTCGACGGATGCCGCGCCGCGGCTCTCCAGGTTGCCACGCAGCCACGAGAGCGTGAGGCCCGAGTCGATGATGTCCTCGACGATGAGCACCTTGCGGCCCTCGAGGTCGGAGTCGAGATCCTTGAGGATGCGCACCACACCGCTCGACTGGGTGCCCGCGCCGTACGACGAGACGGCCATCCAGTCCATCTCGATCCCGGGCAGCTTGAGCTCACGCGCGAGGTCGGCCATCACCATCACGGCACCGCGCAGCACACCCACGAGCAGGAGCTTCTCGCCGGCGTAGTCCGCCTCGATAACCCGGGCGAGCTCGGCGATCTTGGCGTGGATCTCGTCCTCGGTGAGAAGGATCTCCGAGAGGTCGTTCTCGACGTCGCTGAATTCCATCTCGGTCCTTTTCTCGTGGGTGGTTCTTCGCTAGTTCGTGGCTAGTTCGTTGCTAGTTCGTGGCGCTGAAGTGCAGGAGGCCGCCCCGCCGTTCCACCCTAATGCCGGGCAGGTCGACGCCCGCCTGCCCGTGCCAGTCGGTCACAAGCCGCGCGACCTCCAAGGTCTGGGCACGACTCAGCGAGACGTGGAACTCGCTCGACACGGCGAGACGGATGAGCCGCTGTCGCAGCGCCGCTGGCTGCACCTCGAGGGCCTTTGCTGGCAACGAGATACCCGCCTCCGTGTGCTCGGCCAAGTCCTCGGCGATCTCCTCCGCGAAGTGGTCGAGCGCGGCGGCATCCTCCCGAAGCTGCTCGGCAGTGCGGGCCAGCGACTCGGGGATGCCCGGGCCCAGCTCCCGCTCCAGCACGGGCAACACTGCCGTGCGCACCCGAACTCGCGTAAAAGAGGAGTCGGCGTTCTGGGGGTCGATCCAGGGCTCAAGGCCCGAGTCGGCGCAGAACTGCTCCGTGGTCGACCGGCGGATGCCCAGCAGCGGGCGCAGATAGAGGCCGTTGTGCGGTTCCATACCCCGGATGCTCGCCGCGCCGCTACCGCGCGCCAGCCCCAGTAGTACGGTCTCGGCCTGATCGTCCAGCGTGTGGCCGAGGAGCACCGCGGACGCGCCCGTCTCCCGGGCGGCAGCCTCCAGCGCGGCGTAGCGGGCGGTGCGGGCGGCGGCCTCCGGTCCGCCGTCCGTGCCCACGGTGACCGTGCGCACCAGCACGGGAGCGAGGCCGAGGTCGGTGGCTGCGCGCGCGGCGTGGGCGGCGGCATCCGCCGAGCCCGGCTGCAGGCCGTGGTCAACGATGACGGCACCCGCACCGAGACCCGCGCGCGGCGCCTCGAACGCGGTGGCTGCGGCGAGGGCGAGCGAGTCGGGGCCACCCGAGAGAGCCACGAGCACGAGCGCGCCGGTGGCACCGTCTGCCTTGCCAAATGCAGGAGATGTGGGGCTGCCGCCGCCGGGCGAGGCGGATGCACGGCTCGCCGCTGCGAAATCTCCTGTATTTGGGCTCGCAATGGTGTCGGCGAGAAGCTCGCGCACGGCGCGGCGGACGTCCGCGATTGCGGGGGAGAGTCTCGGACGGGTGGGCGCCATCAGCTAACGTTATTGCAGCATCCCGCAGATCATCCCTGCCATATCTTTCGAGGAGAACACCCATGGCCGCCTACGACGTCGTCGTCGAGATCCCCCAGGGGAGCCGCAACAAGTACGAGGTCGACCACGAGACCGGCCGCGTCTTCCTGGATCGTTACCTCTTCACCACCTTCCAGTACCCCACCGACTACGGCTTCTTCGAGCACACGCTCGGCCTCGACGGTGACCCTGTCGACGCGCTCATCCTGCTCGACGCCCCCACCTTCCCCGGCGTGGGCATCTCGGTGCGCCCGGTCGCCGTGTTCAACATGACGGATGACGGCGGCAGCGACGCGAAGGTCATCTGCGTGCAGGCGAAGGACCCGCGCTGGAGCCACATCCAGGACCTCGCGGACATCCCCGAGTTCACGAAGAAGGAGATCGAGCACTTCTTCGAGCACTACAAGGACCTCGAGCCCGGCAAGTGGGTCAAGATCGACGGCTGGGGCGACGCCGCCGAGGCCGAGGCTGTTGTGCAGGCGGGCCTCGCCGCGTACAAGGGCTAGAGCGGGACTCGCCGGTCGAGTAGGCCGCAGCTCCTCCGCCGGTCGAGTAGGCCGCAGCTCCTCCGCCGGTCGAGTAGGCCGCAGCTCCTCCGCCGGTCGAGTAGGCCGCAGGCCGTATCGAGACCAGCGCCGACGCAGGGCAGGTTTCGATACGCCCCTCCGGGGCTACTCAACCAGCGCTCGCCGCACCGCCGGTCGAGTAGGCCGCAGGCCGTATCGAGACCAGCGCCGACTCAGGGCAGGTTTCGATACGCCCCTCCGGGGCTACTCAACCAGCGCTCGCTACACCCGCCGGTCGAGTAGGCCGAAGGCCGTATCGAGACCAGCGCCGACTCAGGGCAGGTTTCGATACGCCCCTCCGGGGCTACTCAACCAGCAGCGCCCCTGCGGGGCTACTCAACCAGCGCTCCCCTCCGGGGCTACTCAACCAGCGGCTACTGCAGCAGTTACGGCGTCGGGCGGCCCGCGTAGGGCAGCGCGTCGTAGTACCGCACGGGCGTAACGCGCACCGCAACACCCGGACGCGGGGCCTCGATCATCATGCCGTCACCCACGTACATGGTGACGTGGTAAAAACCGCCGCCGACGTACCCGCCGTCCGCGTAGAAGATGAGGTCGCCCGGCACCATCTGCCCGAGCGGCACCAGCCGACCGGCGTTCGCCATCGTGTAGTACTGGCTCGACACGAGGTGCGCGCCAATGTAGACACCCACGGATGCGTACGCACCCTGGGTGAGACCCGAGCAGTCCCACGCGTCGGGCCCCGAGCCCGCAAAGAGGTAAGGGTCGCCGATCTGCGCGTAAGCGAACGCGATGGCTCCCGCCGCGGCGGCCGCGTTCGGCGGCGGAGGCGTCGGGTTTGGCGGTGTCGTGGGGGTGGGCGGCGGCGCCGGCTGCTCCGCCTGCTCCTGCTCCTCGGTGAGGCCCTCGATGTAGTCGGCCTCGACCTGGGCGGTGGTTCCGCGGAGGGTCGCGAGCTGCTCGTGCATCTGGCTCGCGGCGGCCTGCTGTTCCGCGACCTGCGCGTTGGCGGCATCCGATGCGGCCTTGGCCTCGGCAAGCGCGGCCTCGGCGACGCTCGCGAGCTCCTCGCGCTCCGTCTCGGCAACCCTCGCCTGCGCGGTGAGCGACTGGGCGGCATTGCGATCCTGCATGGCCTGCTGGTAGATCTGCGCGGCCTGCTCGGTGACCTTGCTCGCGGTGCCGAGGCTGCCGAGGAGGTCCTCGGCGTTGGGGCTCATCAGGAGGCTCAGCGTGAGGTTGCCACCGCCCGTGCGGGCGAGCTGCGCGATGAGCTGGCCGGCGCGCTGACTCGACTCGTCCGCGCGCTTGGACGCGTTGGTCGCCTGAGCGTCGAGACGGTCGGCTCGTGTGGCGGCCGCGGTGAAGGCGGCCTGTGCGACGCCGTACTCCTCTTCGCGCAGCAGCGCCGTCTTGCCCAGTTCCGCCGCCTGGGTCTCGAGTTGCAGAAGGATGCCCTCGATCTCATCGATCGCGGCCTGCGTCTGAGCCTCGTTTTCTCGTGCGGCGAGCACGTCATCCCACGTGGGGTAGTCGTCGGCGACAGCAGGGGTCGCCAAACCAATGGTCAGCAGCAGGGTGCCAACAACGAGCGCGCCCACGGCGCGGTAATGCCTGCGCATCACCGCTCCCTGAACCCGCTCGTGTTAGCCAAGAGTGATGCCCTGCCCTGCGAAGAAGGGAACGGCGTCGGTCGCGACACCCCAGAAGCGCACCTCGAGGTGGAGGTGGCAGCCGGTGGAGGTTCCGGTGGTTCCGACGCTGGCAATCTGGGTGCCCACATCCACGTTCTGGCCGTAGCCCACAAGGATGCCGCCGTCGACAATGTGTGCGTACGCGGTCTGCACGCCACCGCCGTGGTCGATCAGCACGAAGTTGCCGTAGCCACCGTTCCAGCCGGCGTAGACGACGGTGCCGCCGTGGGCCGCGAAGATGGGCGCGCCGCAGTAGGCGCCAATGTCGGTTCCCTGGTGGAAGCTCGAGGCACCGCTGGTCGGAGGGATACGGTAGCCGAAGCTCGACGTGATGCGCCCGGCCGCGGGCTTGGCCCATCCGCTCAGGCTGATCTCGCCGGCGTCGAGGCTGGCACCCGAGTTGAGGCGCTCCTGCACTCCCGCGAGGTAGTCGGCCTCGGTCGCCGCGCGGCGCTCCTTGAGCACCACCAGCTGGGCCTGAAGTCGTGCCTGGTTGTCCTGCTGTTCGGCAAGCGCGGTCGCCGCGGTCTGGGCGGCTGCCTGAGCCTCGGCGAACGCCTTCTCCGCCGCGATCTTGAGCACCTCGAGCTCGTCGCGCGCGACCTCCGCCTGGTCGGTGAGTGCCTGCGCGGTGTTGCGGTCGAGGAGGGCACGCTCGTAGATGGCGTTGGCCTGCTCGGCGATCTTGCTCGACATGCCCAACCCATAGAGGAGGCCGTCGGCGTCGCTGGAGTTGGTCAGGAGGTTCGCGGTGACGTCGCCACCGCCCGCGCGCACGAGCTGGGCGGCCATCTGCCCGGCACGCTGCTCGGACTCCAGCGCGGCCTTGTTCGCGGTCTCGGCCTGCTCGAGAAGGTTGGCGGCACGTGTTGCTGCGGCCTGGAACTTCGTGTCGGCCTCGCCCCAGATCGCACCCTTGGCCTGGGCGTCGGCCT
The DNA here is from genome assembly GCA_965279605.1 of Rhodoglobus sp. Lineage (GTDB taxonomy): Bacteria > Actinomycetota > Actinomycetes > Actinomycetales > Microbacteriaceae > Rhodoglobus. Next base: position 163,671 of record CBDIIE010000016.1, on the reverse strand, counting down.
GGGTCCGGGTGACGTCGGCCTGGAGCTGGCCGAGCAGTGCCTCGATGGCTGCAATCTGGTTCTGGGCGGCGGCCTCGTCATTGCGGACGGCGGCCACGTCATCCCAGGTGGGGTAATCCTTGGCCCACGCGGGCTGGTTGGCGCCGATCACGGTGCCGGCGACGAGCGTGGCGAGCACGGCTGCCATCGCGACGAGGCGGCTGCCGCGCAGGCGGAACCCCGTCGTGACCGCTGCCCCCCGGCTGTAGCGCGTGTTCATAGCTCCCCGAATCGTGTCAAAAGCAGCGCGAGTCACGCTGTTAACACAAGTAACACTGTTAACAGTAGCAACAGGCGGCGTGCTTGCCCAGTATTGGCGTCAGTGACTCACCCCTGCGAAAAGGTTCAATGACGACTTGAAACTAACCCGGCGCATCCCGGATGCCCGGCTGATTCGTGCCCTTTCGCGCGATTGGGCGGATGCTCGCCGCCGGGCGAGCTGCATCGCGTGTGCTGCATCCCGTGTGCTGCATCCCAAATGCAGGAGATTTCGACGCGGTGGGCCGCGCTGCCGCATGAACTGGACGAGGGATGCACAAATCTCCTGCATTTGGGCAGCAGGCAGAGGTAACTCGGGCGGCTGGATGCGCGAACTCCCGCGCCAGGACCGGCGGACCGTACGCCCGGCGGCGGCCCGGCCCCAGAGCCGACGGCGGTTTGGCAAAACTGGCGGTCGCCCGTATGCTTGTCCCTCGGTAGCTAAGAGGTCCTGTACTTCGCGGCCCCATCGTTTAGTGGCCTAGGACGCCGCCCTTTCACGGCGGTAGCACGGGTTCGAATCCCGTTGGGGTCACCAAACACAGAACAAAATAGCTAGGCCCTGTAGCGCAGTTGGTTAGCGCGCCGCCCTGTCACGGCGGAGGTCGCCGGTTCAAGTCCGGTCAGGGTCGCAAGGTTCGGCCACTCTCGCCAGCGGTCGATCCGTTTGGCTCTGTAGCTCAGTTGGTAGAGCGCACGACTGAAAATCGTGAGGTCACGGGATCGACGCCCGTCGGAGCCACCACCGGTTGTGCTGGTCAGTGACTCCTTGGGTCGTAAACGTGTCGTGAGATTCTCCAGAATATGCATAGCTTGCCCACATTTACCCACGGACTACCCAAGTTTGCCCTCCGGATTGGGCAGATGCGCCTATCCACCGTGCAACCACGGGCGTGACTGCGATTAGAGGTCGTGACGTCAGTTGATCGGTTGCCCTCCTCTGGTGTAGACCTCGTACTGCACTCAAGAAGATGAAGGCCGTGCGCGACCTTGTGTATTTGTTGTCGACGGAAACCAGTTCATGCCAAGCTGGTTTCCATGGGCGTCCATCCCCGAGATGAGCCGTTGGAAGGGCGCGATGCAGCCCCGATTTAATCCGTACACGTTCGCAGCCCTGCCTCTTGTGGTGCTTTTCAACGGGATCGAGATCAGCAAGGCCACTGGCTTTGTGGTGCACCACGCCGGACAGCATTACCTGGTCTCTAATCGACACGTGTTCTCTGGTCGCCACGCACTTTCTCAGAAAAGGCTCGACGAGCACAATCGAGACCCGGACGAGGTTCTCGTGACGCATCCGAGCGTGCATGGAGGTTTCGTGAAGCAGACCTATGCGCTCACGTCCCACCAGACTGGAACTACCGGAGCCCAGTCCCTTTGGCTTGAACACCCAGTATTTACCTGGATCGCCGATGTTGCAGCGCTTCCGATTACGCTCCCTGCGATGGCAACGCACACAGCTCTGTTCGAAGCTGACCTAGATCTACCTGAGGCAGCGCCTCGACCTGTCGCCTACCGAGTCGGACTAACGCCAGCCCTAGATCTCAATATCATCGGGTTCCCGTTTGGACGTCGGGGCGGCTACGAGACATTTGGCATATGGACACGCGCGTACGTTGCGAGCGAGCCATTGGTCGACATTGAGGGCGCGCCGGCCTTCCTCGTTGACAGCCGCACAAGAAACGGCAACTCCGGTTCACCGGTGGTGTTCTACAGAGACTTGGAGGGCTTCCGCGACGCCGAGGGAGAGGTTCACTCACCACCGGAGCCGTATGGGGAATTCGTCGGCATCTACTCACACCGGCTCAACGATCACTCGGATATCGGGGTGGTCGTGACCGCTGCCGCAGTGCGCTCAGTTCTTACTCAGGAGCACTCGTAATCTCTGCTGAATGTCATCTGCGAGGAAGTAATGCACCTCAAGTTGGTCGCACGCTTTCTCGCGGACCAGAGTCCCGAAGTTGCGCGATTTTTGCAGTCGTAGCACGAGCGGCTGACGTACCGTCAGCAACCATCGGTGCAAGCCAGCTATCGGCGCAACAGGAGGCGACGGGCTGGCCGAGAAGGCTAGCTACTCGTGCGGTCGTTCTCTTCGATGAGCGAGTCAAAGTCCATAACCTCAGCCGCGACGTCTACCCCAAAGACGCGATCGAGGATCACGCGACTCCAGCTTTCAAGTGACTTTGACTGTCGGAGCTGAGGGTCTATCGCATCGAAAACCTGCCCGCTTACCTCGCTGTTGTGCGGCTGGACTAACTCATAACCATCAAGACGAAGTTTCAGTTCATCGAAGCTAACTTTGGCGAGATGCACGATCGCGAGGTGTTTCTGGGACGGTTCTTTCCCGTCGAGGTCCCAAATGCCGAATGGCGGCTCACCGTCAAGGCGAAGCGTAGTCCCGAGCTCCTCGTTCATCTCCCGCTGGATAGCCACCCGCGACACCGCCAGGAGATCGTCCCGCTCAAGGCCAAAAGAGTCCTCACTGCGAAGGTGCCCCCCTACGTACAGCAAGTTCTTGTCGCGTTCCGGTGAGCCAGCGTGACCAAGCGCCTCTTTCCGTTTCCGAAACACCATCACCCGCTTCAGGTTTGAGTCGGTGACGACCACTACCGGCACGAGTTGCACCAGCCCCATGTCCTTTTCAGCCTCGGAGCGTGGGACAAACTTCATTGCCAAGCCAGCGTCAATGAGCTTTTCGATACTGAACACGCTGTCACTTGAAACGGCGATGTCGAGCGAGCTGCGCTCGAACACCCCCACCTTCTCGACGAGCTCGTCTCGCATCGCACTCAAGACTACGGTTGTCACCTCGACCGCAACTTGATTCTGCGTCGTGTGACTCGTGTCTATTGCGCGTACATTCTTGAAGTCCGGCCCGTGAGTCGCAATCGTCTTGTTGATACTTCGGACGTAAGAGTCCAGGACATTTGGTGCCATTATCGAGCCGAGTTTTCGAGTTAGCAGATTCGCGTACTCGCGTTCCATCGACGCTTCGGAAGATGCCGTAAACGCTAGGACAAGGTCGGTCGCTTGACGAAAGCGCTTAGTCAGGAAGAACTTGACCATGTCCTCGCCCTCCTCAACAGACATCGCCTCCTCGTCCTGAAGCCACGTGAACCAGCAAAGGGTGTCGAAGATTCCGCGATCCGTGATGACCACGTCAACGTCCGAGACGGACTCGCTCAGGTAGGGAATCAAGCCCGTAAGTATCGAGCACCCAGTCCATGCGTTGAAAAAAGGCGAACGCTTGTCCGAAACAGGGCTGACTGATGCCCGTTCAGACAACACCTTCACGTTGAACCCGTTTCTCTTGAGGAAAATCGTCAACGATGTCACAGCCTGGGACTTTCCAGACTTCGGCGAGCCCGAGAACTCGATAACGATCGGGCGCTTAGGGCGCGATTCCTTCTTCATTTTCAGGACCTCGGCTGCGCTCCTCTCGAGTTTTCTGATCTGGGCGTCCAGTTTCGCGCCGGTCATGGAAGCGCTCGTCCCGCTCATACCTTTCCGTTCTTTTCGAGTTGCTCGATTGTTCGTCCGCCCAAGAATCCGGTGACGAATCCAAGGGACCCGGTCAGATAGATCAGGTCGGAGGTAGGTGACGCACTGTCCGGTGCGACGGAGGTGTAGGTCAGTATGATGCCAAGGGAGACGGCGAGAGTCATTGGCAATGAGATTATTGGCCGGCCCCGCAAATAGAGGTTTGTGGCGAGCCTCTCGCGGGGATTCTCTGCACCGGTGACGACGAACAGCCGCTCGTCGAATGCTGCCCGATAGACGCGGCGGAGATAGTAGGCCGCGGATCCCGCGAGTCCAAGCGACATCGCGGAGAGTGTTGCGCGAAGCCGCACATCGAGATCTCCCGCCGCGAAAACTATGAACAACGCGGCGAGGACGCCCACGACTAGAAACACAAACTCGATCGCCAAAGTGAGCACGAGGCTGTTGCGGGTGAAGTAGAACGAAACAGGGCGCTTCATCGTTGCGGTCCTCTCGAATCGAGACACTGCGTCATCCAGTTGCGATGTCTGAGGCTACCGGAGGCTGACCACTATTCACTTGAGTTGTGGCGACCATCGTTAAAACACGGATGGATCGCAAGACCAACAAGTAGACCGGGGATACCTGGTGAGCCAACTAAGGAAGGACGACCCACAAGTGCTCGAGACGAACATCCGTGCCCGATGATCTCGCGTGGTCGGACGTTAGCCATTCTTGGTCAACGTCGGCTCGATACTCGATGAGCTGGTGTGAAGGTCCCATAAGTTCGTGCGAATGGACGTAGTTGTTAATCCGATCACGGAGACCAGTGGTGTCGGGCTGGTTTTGGACGTAGCCGACCATCATGCCCACTCTTTCAGTTGCGGCGTAGGTAGACGCAACATAACGGGCCATCCCCTCGTGCACGTAGAGCCTGCACCAATCTCCGGTTGACATCAGGCGCTTGGCTTCCAAGAAAATCCCAGCGCCACGCACGGAGATCCGCACATCCGGGCGTGAAGCAGTAGCGACTGATGCCTTTCCCTCCAACATTTGCGGTGTTGGGTTGACGTTCTCAAGGTTCACTTCGAACGTGTGGAAGCGAATATCGATTCGACGCGCCTCGACGAGCCATCGGTATAGCTGGATGGTGCAATTTGCTTCAGTATGGTCGTAGGTAACCCACCCATTCTTTGCCCATCTCGCAACCGCGTCGCCAACGAGCTCAGGCACCAACTCTGACAGGCGGCGTGCTGCCCGGACTTGCACCACCATCGAAATTCGACCGTACACACGATCGAGAGCGCGTTCAATCATTGCCGGCGCTGTCATGCCGCAAGAGTGACTCGAACACGTCCGCGGCATCACGTGGGGCCGAACTTGTCATCCAGCAACTGCGACGATGCGGCTTGACGAGATGGACTCGGTCGCCATCCAGAATGATTGCTTGAGGCTCGACGATCGAAGCGGAGGAAAGCCATTCGTCGAGCAAGTCGGTCTCCGGACCGAGGAGGTTCTCCAGCCCAAATATGTGGCTGGGATCGGCGGACACGTTCAAATCGAGGTTGGTGCACGTCACTCGCGCGAAACCATTCGAGGCTTCGCTCAACGTTACGCTCCAACGACCGAGCTCAAGGGCGTTGATGCTTCGAGAGAAGGCGTCCAGATACGCGCCGAATTCTGTGTCGTTGGGGGGACCGTATGAATCGGACTGTGACCCGAATTGCAGTTCAGAAAGCCGAATCGTGAGCGCATCGGAGATCAACTGACGCTCCGCGTGTGTCAGAGAATATGCGTCCTCTACGATGCGATCGAGCGTGGTGCGCCATTCACTTTCGGGCGCCCCGGTTGCCACCAAATCAAGGATCCGGACGAGACTCTCGATGTCCGTGCTATTCAGATCCGGGACCGGAAGGCTCATCCACTCTCGGTAGTGGAGCTGCTCTCGTTCTACGCCCCAAGAACTGGACGTCATGAGATACCAGTAGCGGGCGAGTGACGACGCGAGAAGAGCGGAGAGAGCTCGCAGCAAGTCCTCCTCATCCACATCCGCAGAGATGGCGAACAGGCCGTCCGTGAACGTCGCGTCGTATGGAACAAAGGCCGCTTCCGGCGTATGCGCAAATCCCTTGCGCATCAAAAGATGAGGGGCCCGGTAGATTCGGGGATCACGCGGCCTATGCAGGAAAGGCTCCGTCACCGGGGGCAGCAGTTCGGATGGCGCATGCATCGAGCTCAAACTGCTCGTCTCGATCTGGGGAAGATTATGGAGATGGGAAGCGTCATTCCGGTCGCCCTTTTTTACCTTCTGGAAGCCTGCTCCGGTCTGCCATCCGCGAGATTTCGCAAGTTGACTTAGCGACTGGAAAGTCGCTCCCAAATGATCGACAAAAGCTAGGTCATCTGGCCCACCCCAAAGCAGTACCTTCCAGATGCCAGGGTCCACCCGCGCTCGTGCTTGGGACATGCGCTGGATGTTCTGCTGTGGTATCGCGATACCGTCGATAATCTCAGCGATCGGCGTGCGCCGCGGCGAGACGTGCAACAAATCGGCAGATGCCTCCCGTGGCTCCGAGCCGTATATGGCAATAACGGCAGGGCTCGTCGCACCGAATAGCTCGCGGCGAAGGGGCGATAGGTCGAGGAGAGTTTGCACGTCCAGTTTGGAGAAGAAGTCCAACCGGAAGCGGTCGGCGGTCCCGCCTCGATTATGTAGGACTGTTTTCGAAGGTAGGACCAGCCCTACCTTGCCTCCAGCACTGAGCATCTCCGCGGTCTTCCAGACGAAAGCGGACGCAACTTGACGATCTGGAGCTCGGTGGTTTCCGGTTTTCAAGTACCTGCGTGCGGCGATAGACAAGGTGCTTTGCCATGGCGGGTTGCCCACGATCACGTCGAACTTTTTAGGAGTAAGCGGGTTCGTTTCAAAGAAGTCCGACACGATCAGATTGGTGCCGACGAGACTCGGGAGTCTGACGTCCCTCCAAACCGTTCGCGGATCAACGTGCTCCAGCAGAGCAAGATAAAGCCCAAAAGCAGTGACTCCGACGGCGTCAGCGCTCCGGTCGATTCCGAAGATCGAGGTTACAAGGAGCCTGCTGAGTTCTTGGTACCCGGGGATCGACCGCGATTCTGCGCGGCTTCTGTGCACCAGTCGTCGGAATGCTTCTGTGAGGAATATCCCTGAACCGCATGCGGGGTCGAGGACGGTAACCTCGTGGTTCTCATGGTTGACCATGGGAAGCAACTCGTCCAGAACCAGGTCCACTACGCGACGCGGAGTGTAATAGGCGGCATTGGCCTTCTGTTGGTCGGCGAGGAGTTGCTCGTATATCGAACTGATGAGTTCTGCCGGGATAATGGCGAAATTGTAGGGCCAAAGCGAAGCTTGTCCGGTCTCTAAGTCGGCACCCTCGAAAAAGTGAGCTAGAACCACCAGAGCCTCTGACGGAATAGGGCGCGTAAGAACGTCCCGTTGAAAAACATCTCCGCTGAAGTGTTCGGACATGGCGGCGAAGAACGCTGCTACTGCCTCCCAGCCGCCGGCCAGCGTCGCTACCAGCGACTCAGGCTGTCCAAGCTCACGGAGATCCTCAGGCAGCAAAATCTTGCGATCCTCGAGGTACTTCACGAAGATGGAGCGCCCGAGTAGGGGCTCAATCTCTCGGTCATGCACGCCTGCCTCCAATAGACGCAAGCGCAGAACACGAAGATTGCGAAGGAGGTCCTGGTCCACACGACTGTGTGTGCTCATGTACTTCGAGCGGTGCCGAGCCAATTGACCCGACTCGACGCTAAAGCGTGTGAAATCCGCAAGTACGGCGGTGGCATCGCGCTTGTTTGACGTTTCGGCCAAGACCGCGGCGTAGGGGGATGTTGGAGTCTGCGCGGTGTTGCAACTGAACGCCAACACTTCGTTCTCAGTCGTCGCAATCAAGATGGGGACGCGCCCGTAGTTCCACAAGCGACGATGTGCCAGCATCGCGTCATCCCGCGTCTCGGCGGCGATGAAGGCCACTACGGGAATCGCACCTTTGAAGTAGGCGGCGGTGACCCCGCACTTCTCCTGCAGATCATTCCAGATGAGGCCGCGAGGGTCGGCCGAATGAACTTCGCCAGCATCGGCGCCGTCTAGGTACCCGCGACTGCCGCGGTAGCCCAGCTCATGGGTGAGTTCATCTAGACGTTCTTGCGTTGACATGGGTGCTCCCCGGATCGTCCACAGCTTAAGGCTCACGTAGGACGTCGCCCACGCTACCAATCGGGCGCTCATTACGACGTATTGGTCAGGTCTCCAAGCGTCCAGGGCTATTGCCCTTGCCCACTCGTGGCGCTCAGGCGGTCCACCGCGCCAGCTCCATCGTTGACGAATATTCCCGTGCTCGCCCAGGGGACGAGACAGGCACCGGCCGCTGTGAACCATAGATAAACCGCACTCGGCACGCTTGACGTCGCCACGTTTTGCCCACGAACGAGCGGCATTGCGCTGATCATATGAGGGCCGATTGGGTGACAAATCGGCTCGATCTCGAGGAAGTCTTGATGAACTGCCGGGCTGCAACTCGACCGCGTTGTCGCTGAAAATCGTGATGTCACGGGATCGACGCCCGTCGGAGCCACCACAAGAATTGCTTCGCAGAGATGGATTTGGCGCCGGTCGCACTTGACGACCACCCACACGACATTCGCCGCAGCGGCCCCTCAGTGATCGATCGGCGCAGCGTTCTTCCACAAGGTGATCGGCTGGTCGGCGTCGAGTTCAGTATCGAATCCTAGGTCGCGGTCGGCCGTCACTCGCAGCGAACCACCGAGCAAGCTAAGGCCTCCAACGATGTCGTCGACCTCGGTGCACCATCGGATGGCCATAGCGCGAGGCGTTGTAGTGAGCCCCTTGTCGCCGCGCCACAACACGGCTTTGGCGATATCGCTCGCGGAGCCTAGATGTTCCTCGAGAGCGCGCGTTCGAGCCCAGGCGAGCCGGCCGCCCGTGAGGCCGAGTCGTTCCCAGGCCGGCTGCGGCGACGGGTTGGGGGCGAGCAGGTGCATGCCAGCTCGCTCCTCAACCAGAAGTAGGCCGATCGAGACCAGAGCATCGATCGCGTCACCGATCGACGCTATCTCAGCTCTGCCACTGAGCTCTGCGAGCGGGTCTGCGTCATCGCGAACGCTCGACCTGGGAGGGATCGCCAGCGATTCCGCATCCGGCCCGCCCAGTTCCCACGGCGGCATGAGCCTCGCCATCCTCGATGCCAGTTCGAGTCGAGTGAGCGACGCTGTCGCTGAGAGAAGCGCAAGTTCGGCGAGGTAGTACCCGTGAGAGCTGACGAACTGATCCGACCATCCCGAGGCACGGAAACCGAGCACGGCGGCGCGCCAGGGCGATCCCGTCGTCCGAGACAACCCTCCGGTACCCGCGATACGACGCGGCCCGCCGGCCATTGGGTCGATCGGACCATCCTGCGGGTACAGCTGTAGCAGCCAGTCCTCAGGAGCCATCGAATCAGCGTCGAGAGGAGAGCTGTAGTGATACCGATGGCGGCCGCGCGCCAAAACGCGGACTCGACCGCGGCCTAAACCAGAAACGTCCAGACCGACATCGCTCGGATCGAATCCACTCAAGATGAGCTTCCCGGCCGTGGGGACCTCCTCGAACGGGATGTCGTCTACGTCTTCCCAGTCATCGGGGATCGGCGGGCGAGCGGCCCATCGCTCGGCTCGGATGTTGACGCGGGAGTACTTGTTTCCGGTTTGGAGGTTCACAAGGCCCGGACTGGACACTGCGAACGACAGGTATCCGGGGTCCGGGTCGACTCCGTCCTGACCTGCAGTTAGCATCGCGAAGTCGGTGACAAATTCGGTCTGGACGGCGTCGATCAAGTTGGACACGCTGCCACGCTAGCCCTCAACCGTGGCAGCCAGAAGGCCCTTTACGATGGACCCTCATCGTTTAGTGGGTGGTCTCGCGCCCACCCTTTGCCGACTGACGTGATCACATGCACGCCGTTCATCCGCCGTCGCTCACTCTCGTCAGGGCGCGGCACTCGACGGATATCCGCGCCTCATCGTGTCGATGAGCTCCTCGACGAGCTGCGCCCACAGGGCGCGCTCGGCCTCGCCCGCACGCCCGCCGGTCGCCTCGTTCCATCGACGACCGATCAGGAGGAGGCCGCCCGTGAGGAACTCGATGATCAGTTCCAACTCGAGGTCGTCAACGTCGGGGAAGCGACGACGGAGATAGTCCACGATTTCCGCGTTGATGCGCGCGACTGCGACCCGTGGCAACATCGCGCTGCGGCTTCGGGTTGTTCCGGGTGGGCCAAGGATCTGGGTCACGGCGGTCACTACCGACGGGATGTCGACCTTGCGAGCGGCCGCCGCGACGTCGTCGAACATCGCATCGCGGCTGCCGTCGCCAACAGGTGCACTCGCGACGTCCGCGATAAAACTCTCCGAGACACCGAGCATCACCTCCTGGCACACGGCGATGAATACGTCGTCGAGGGTCGGGAAATGGTTGAAGACGGTGCGGCGCGCCACATCCGCGCGCGCCGCAATCTCATCGACCCCGAAGTCGGGACCCCCACGCTCCTCGACCAGCTCGCGAGCGGCGTCGATGATCGCCTGACGATTGCTGGCTTTGAGGGCAGCGCGGCGGTCATTCTCTAGGGCCATGTCTTGACGTTTGCACAGAGGAGCACCGGGGTGCAACGGAGGCCGCCCTCATCGTTGCACCCCGGGCCGTCGTGAACGTGGCCGAACGCCTACGTGGAAGCGGGCTCACGTGAGAGGGCGTCGATCATGTAGCCGAACACCAGTGCCATCGCCTCTCGGCCTTCGGGTGCCGGCATCTGGGCGAAACTGTGCGTGCCGCCGGCGATCTCGACGAGTTCAGCCTGGATGCCGGCTTCCGTCAGCATCCCGAACACCGCTCGTGCGTCCTCGAGCAGGGAGTCGTGTGTGCCCACGACGATCAGTGTCGGTGGGAATCCGTCGAACGAGCCGAAGAGCGGCGAGAGGCCGGGGTCCGTGAGGTCGAGATCACCCGCGTAGGCGAGAGCTCCGCGAGTGAGGCCCTCCCGAGTCAGCACATCGCGTCCCCGGTTCAGGTCGTAGCTCGAGCTCGACTGGGTGAGATCCGCCCACGGCATCATCGCGACGACGGCGACGGGCATCACGAGGCCTTCGTCGCGGATGCGCTGCACGAGGGCGAGGGCGAGGCCGCCGCCCGCCGACTCCCCAACCACGACCACCGGCTGTGACGCCGAGACTTCCCGGTAGACCGCGAGCGCGTCGTCGACGGCCGCTGGATAGGGGTGCTCGGGAGCGAGCCGGTAGTCCACACTCACGACCTCGATTCCTGCGCGAGCTGCCACCTCGGAGTGAACACGACCGAACGTCGCGCTCCCTCCGACATATGCGCCGCCGTGAACGTGCAGCACCACTCCGGGCGCCGCCGTCCCCACCACTCTCGAGTAGCGGTTGACGGGAACGCCGGCGATGACTTCGCGTGTTTCGCTCACCCCACGCGCCACCTTGAGTCGTCGCGCGATCCCCTCGGTGATGGCTCGCGAGCGCTCGAAGTCCGGCGGCGACTTCGCCATGCGCGAGCTCATCGCGACGAGCGCTCCCTGCGATACGCGCAAGCGAAGGCTCGCTCGACGACGTTCACCGGCCCGGCGGGGCCGCTCGCGGACGAACATGGACAAGACCGCGAACAGAATGCACAAGCCGGCGCAGATGGCCCAGACCGCGATGAAGGGGGCCACGCTGGAGCCGGGCTCGCTCACGCCGCCCGCGGAGACACTTGCCATCACGAATGCGAACACGGCCCCGGCGATGGCCCCGGCCGCTGCGCGCGCCGTGTTGTAGAGCCCCGATGCAATGCCCACCGAGTCCGCCGGAGCAACTCGGACGATCGTCGCTGGGACGATGCTGAGCATCAGGCCGGTTCCCAGACCCGTGATGACCGACGCCGTGAGGAATACGGCCACGATGCCGCCACCCACGATCATCGCCACATATCCCGTCGCCACCAGTGCTCCTGCGAGCATCAGCGCTCCTCGCGTTCCGAGTGCACGGACGACGCGATCGCCGAGGAGGGCGGTGGCGAAGGTCCCCACTGTCGTGAGGATCACGATGATTCCGGCAGTGGCGGGAGTGAACCCGAGACCGTAGCCGTTTATCGCGGGGTCGGAGAGGGCGAAGACCGTCGTCGCGGTGGTGCTCCCAAAGAACTGCGCGGCACCCACGAAACCGATGATGAGTGGTAGTCCAACACCGCCACGGACAAGAACCCGGAAGTCGACGAGCGGGTGCTTCACCCGCAGTTCTACGGCGACCCAGGCGGCGAGCAGAAGGGCGCCCACCAGGATGCCCGAGATGGTCTTCAGGTCGGTCCAGCCCCATGTTGGAGCGTTCGCGAAGCCGCCCAGTGCGAGCAGCAGACCGATGCCGAGCAGCCCCCCACCGAGCCAGTCCACGCCCCCCGCGGCGCGAACCGTCGTCTCCTTCACGAAGAGGATTACACCGGGGATGCACAGCGCCAGAACCACCGCGGGCACCCAGAGCGTAAGACGGAGATCGCCGAGCACTGCGAGCAGGAGGCCGGCCCCGATCCCGCCGAGCGCCCCTCCGATGGTCGCGCTTGCGACCAGCTTCGCGACGGCCCCACCCGACGATTCGCCGGCGCGTTCGCGGGCGATCGCGAACGACAGCGGCAACAGCGCCGCAAGCGGCGCCTGCAGGGCCCGCCCCACGAGGAGGACCTCGAAGTTGGGCGCGAGCGCGATCACGATCGACCCGACCGTGACCAGCGTCGTCGCGACGATGAGCATCCGGCGGTGCCCGTGCACGTCGCCGAGCTTCGCGAGGATCGAGACAGTAACGACCGTCGCGAGCATGTAGATCGCATTGACCCAGTTGAGCCCGGCGGCGTCGACCGAGAATTCTCGCCCGATCTCGGCGAGAAGGACGATGTACCAGGCGCTCAGGAGACCAGTCGCGAACTGGAGGAACGGGAGGAAGCCGAGCACGCCCTTGCGTGCCGGGCTCGTCGATTCAGCTGTCATAGGTGGCTCGATTCTGCGTCTTTGCAGGAGTCGCGGGCTGCGCGAGGGTCGGTCTCGTCGCCGACCCATTCGACACACTAAGTGCATCGTTGCACTTAGTGCAAGTTGTTCGCCCCTACGACGTCGTTGGGCTGATCGGCGAGGCGAAGAAACTCGCACTGTGCTCGACCACGTAGGCGTCCACGACCGAGTCGACTGTGACCTGGGCTTCCGCGAGGGTGAACTCGGCATCCAGCGAGTCGAAGTCGGGTTCGTCGTGCAACTGGGCGAGGTCGATTGCCTCCTGGAGGATTGCACCCAACCGGGGCGCGAGAAGTTCGAATCCGGCCAGAGCGTTGTCCACGGACGACGCGTTCGTCCAATCGAAGTACCCTTCAAACCCTCCCGATGCGACCTCCTGCCGCACGAGGTTGAGCGCGTAGACCATCCGCTGTTCTGGACTCATGCGGTTAAGCGACGCCGGATCCTCAATAACGCGTTCAGCCAGATGTTCGAAGACGTACCACCCTGCGCCAGCGACAGAGACGGGCGGCGGCTGGAGAAGATCAGCCTTGCGTCGCGACAGTCGGCGGCCAAAGATGCTCACGTGGACACCCTACGGTGAACGTTCAGCGCCGGCGACGGCCAACAACCTCTCTCGCCCTAGCTCGCGCCGACAGCCGCGGCGAGCGCCCTCCCCCACGAGTCAGCAAAACTGCGCACGACTGCAGTGCGTGGGAAGATCCCATCGAACCCGTGGAACGCGCCCGGCACGATCTCGAGTTCACACGGCACCCCCGCCGCACGAAGCCGCTCGGCGTAGGCGACATCCTCGTCATGGAAGAGGTCAAGGGTGCCCACGCCGATCCAGGCCGGCGGCAGACCGGTGAGATCGTCGCGACGAGCCGGAACCCAATAGGCAGGAACGGAATCATTCCCAGGCTCGCGGCCGAGATAGGCAGTCCAGCCGTTGCGGTTGCTCGTGTTGGTCCACAGGCGCACGTGGCGCTCGTCAATGTCGGTGCGCAGAACGGTGCGGTCGTCGAGCATCGGGTAGACGAGAATCTGCACCGGAGGAAGTGGGCCACCTTCATCGAGGAGTCGTTGGCATGCCGCCGCAGCGAGCCCACCACCGGCGCTCGCACCGCCGATGGCGACACGTCCGGGCTCGATGCCGAAGCGCGACGGGTTCTCGATCACGGCGCGGTAGCCTGCCACAACATCGTCGAGTGCGGCGGGCGCGGGGTGCTCGGGCGCAACCCTGTACGACGCCGCGATCACGGTCACGCCAAGCTCGCGGGCAACACGAAAGTGCTGACCCTGATCCTGCTCGGGTACCCCGGCGACGAGGCCGCCGCCGTGGATCCAGTAGAGCGCCGCAGTTGAACCCACCGCACTCCTGGGGCGGTATACGCGCAGGGCGATCGTGCCCGCTGGCCCCTGAACGTCCTCAATGCGGACCTCCACCTCGGGCGTACTGGTGCGCGCCCGCATGCGCACGCGGAAGGGAAAGTACCGCGGCGGCCGGGCGGTGATCCGAGGGATGAATCGGCCCGCCCTGAGCTCCGGGTGGAACGGTTCAGGTCGGTTGGTTGCGGATGGCGTGGACACCGAGGCACTCCTTCGTGACGTCGTCCGGGCGTGTGACCCATGAGGGCTTGCACTACTTATGCGCATCAGTATAGTGGTCCCCATCCACCCTTGTTCCACCAAAGAAGCTGGAAGGAAACCCCATGATCCGCCTCCGTGAGAAACTCGCCTATTCCGCCGGCGATATCGCCCAGAACCTCGTGCAGACCCCGCTCACCGCGTTTCTGCTGTTCTACCTGACCGACCTCGTCGGCATCGGGGCCGCGATCGCCGGTACCATCCTGCTCTTCGGTCAGCTGCTCAACGGACTGACCGACCTGGTTATTGGATACCTCATCGACAAGACCGAGACCCGGTGGGGCAAGGTACGCCCCTGGGTGCTCTTCACTGCCATCCCCATGGCGGTGTTTTTTGTGATGTCGTTCTCGGTGCCTGCTGCTCTAGACGAGACCGGCAAGATCGTCTGGATCGCGGTCTCCTATGCGGCCGTGGTTGCGGTCTTCTTCACCGCATCCAACATCGCCTACAGCGCGCTGCTGTCGGTAATCACCCCCGACCCGCGCGCGCGGATCACACTGTCGAGCTTCCGGTTCTTCGCAGCACTACTGACGATCCTCGTGGTGAGCTCGGTGACCTTGCCCGTGATCACTGCACTGGGCGGCGACCAAGCCGCGTGGACAACGACGGCGTCTATCTACGGCGCGATCATGGTCGCGACGATGGCGATTGTGTTCTTTGGCACCAAGGAGCGCGTCGTGCCGCAGGGGGAGCACAGCAGCACCGCGCAGCCAGCTCGGGTGCTGTTCCGCAGCATCTTCCGCAACAAGTACTTCTACCTGGTTGCGGGACTGTTTGTGTGCTTCTACATCTTCAACGGGGTGAACCAGGCCGCCGGCGTGTACTACGCGAGCGACGTGCTCGGCGACGCAAACACGTTCGGCCTGCTCAGCATCGCTGGCCTCATCCCGGTACTTGTCGGCATCCCATTTATGTCGGCCGCGTTCCGACGGTTCGGAAAGCGCCGACTGTTCCTGATTGGCTCCGGCGTGATGCTCGCGGGCTCCCTGATCCCGCTTCTTGGTCCGGACAACCTCGTGCTCGTCCTTGTTGGCTCGCTCATTCGAGGTTTCGGGGCGGTGCCCTTCGCGGTGGGATTGTTTGCGATCGTGGCGGATGTTGTCGACTACGGGGAGTATCGATTCGCGGTACGCGCCGATGGGCTCACGTACAGCGCCGTGACGATCGGCCTGAAGGCCGGCGCGGGTGTTGGCGCGGGACTCACCGGCTGGGTACTCGCGGCCGGCGGATACACCGCGGGAGCGCAGACACAACCCGACACGGCGATCTCCTCGATCGTCCTCCTGTACCTCGTCATCCCCGCCGTCCTTGTGGTGATTATCGGCATCCTGGCCTCGCTGTTCACCATCGAGAAGCACGGTCCAGCGATCCGGGAGGCTCTGGCCCGCGACGCCGAGGTGGAATCGCCGGTCGCCGGATAACACGACCGTCCGCGTGCCGGGCCGGGTTTGTAGCGTCGAGAGGGAACGTGCAAGCTCGGCCCGGTCGGTATGCGACCGGTAGACTCACGAGGCCGATCGCGGGAGGAGGAGGCCTGTGCCGACATCACGCCGCCCAACCATGACGGACGTCGCCCGCCGCGCCAAGGTATCCCAGGCGACGGTGAGCTACGTCATCAACAACGTCACCACCCAGTCGATCAGCGAAGAGACTCGAGCGGCGGTCGAGCGCGCCATCGCCGAACTCGGCTATCAGCGCAATGCGCAAGCTCGTTCCCTGGCGGCAGGGACGAGCGGCGTCGTGGTGTGCATTGTCCCCCCGGTTCCGCTCGCCGAGCCCGTGCTCCGCCTCCTGGGCTCGCTCACGGCAGAGTTCGCTCGCCGCGGTCTCACCATGACCGTGCACTTCGAGCGTTCCGGCGATGGAACGTTCCGGTCGATGGTGAGCTCGCTCAAGCCCGATGTTGTCTTCTCGCTCTTTCCTACCGACCTTCCCGAGGGGGCAGTTGATTTGGGCGCAGGCTCGTTCCACGACCCAGGATCTGAGCTTCAGGTTGACTACGTCGCCTCGCACGGACACACGCGCCTCGCGTTCGCCGGTTCCCCAGAGCCTGAACTCGCACGGCAGTCAGGTGCACGAGAAGCATCCGTCTCGCGACGAGCTGCGGCGCTCGGCCTGCCGAACGTACTGTCGGCATCTATTCCACTAGACCCTGATGCCTCGGCTGCCCTCGTTCGCGAATGGCATCGTGATGGGATCACGGCGATCTGTGCCAACAACGACGAGGTCGCCCTGCTGGCGATCAGGTCGATCCGGGATGCCGGGCTCTCGTGTCCGGCAGATCTCTCGGTAATCGGATATGACGCCAGTTTGGTGAGCGCCGTAAGCGCACCGCGGCTTACCTCGATCGAATGGGACGCGGATGCCGCTGCACCAGTGATTGCCGAGCTGGCGCTGGGGCAGACACCCACATCCCCGGTCGAAGACTTTATGAGGGTCCGTGTTGTCGAATGTGAGTCGGTCGCGCCGCTCTAGTCGAGTCAGCCGCAGGGCACGGTGAGTCGCGACACTGAATGCGCCGGCAGGGTGATCTCCACCTGATGCGCTACTACGTCGAGTTGGGCCGAGCGCTGCTTCACGGGTGACCCCAGCGGGTTGAGACCGTCGAAGCTCGCCCGCGCCTGGGGCGAGGCGACGAGTTCAACGAGGGATGCTGGTGCGCCGGTCGCATCATCTACCTCGATCTGAAGACGACGGGGGCGTGATGAGGTGTTCACGAGCTTGATGATCGACGTGTCAGAGTTCCCCGTTGCCGAAACAAAAACACCGGGTGCCGATGTCACCTCTGCCACGCGGGTCTGCGAGCCTACCGACTCCCCAAATAGTTTCTGTACCTCGTAGTTAACGGTTGGCTGCACGGCGTGCGGCGTGAACTCGATGAGGTTGTGCCTCCACTGCTTGGCCTGAATGTTGGCGAGAAGCGGGGCGTAGCAAGTCATCTCCACGACGTCGGCGTTGCGCTCGACTCCGGTGAGGAACGCCGCTTCGGCGACGGCACTCTGCCAGCGGTTGGGCACGTACCGGCCGAGCAGCGCGGTCGGGGCCGCGACGGGGTATGCGGCATATTCACCGACCATCACCCGCGACTGGCGGCGTGGGTACGAGTCGTAGCGAGTGCTCTGATCCATGAACCACTTCGGTGCGGCGTAGGAGTGCTCGTCGACGATCACGTCGGACATGTTCGCCACGTGGCTGTGGCTGAGTTCGAACTCCTTGCCCTTGGGGTAAGCCCCTGCGGCGACGATATAGCGCATGCCCGGGCGGCGCTCATTGATCGCGGCCTTGATCGCATCGAAGTGGGCGAGGTACTCCTCGCCGTGGTTCTCGTTGCCAATTCCGATGTAGTTGAGCCGGAACGGCTCCGGATGCCCGGCCTCGGCGCGCAGTGCCGCCCACTTGTTTGTCTGGGGGTCACCGGTCGCCCACTCGATGAGATCGACGGCACTACGCACCACGTCGCGGAACTCGACACTCGACGTCGTCACACACTCGTCCGAGCGGTACTGGCATGAGAGACCGGCCCACACCACGGGAACCGGCTCCATGCCGAGGTCTTCGCACAGAAGGAAGTACTCGTAAAAACCGATCTGGTTCGACTGGGAGTAGTCACCGTTGTCCCGACCCTCGCCCCAGAGGCTGTACTTGCTTGAGCGGTTGACCAGCGGCCCTACCGTGTCGCGCCAGTCATACTGGTTTCCCGATCCGACGCCCTCGACGATGCATCCCCCCGGGAAGCGCATAAACGCTGGCTTGAGGGCGGCGAGCGCCTCCACCAAATCACGCCGCATTTTCCCCTGGGTCCAGCGCGAGTCACCGGCGTTCCAGTAGTCATCGGCCACGAGCGAGACCTCGTCGAGGTCGATCGTGCCCGACCCGGTCGCCCGGATGCGGAGGCTGTAGAGCCCCGTCTGGGTGACGGGCAGGGTGGCCCCAACCTGGCCCCATCCCTTCTTCGGCGCCTTGAGAGTGTCCGTTGCGACGGCGGTACCGCTGGCATCGATCAGGCTGACCTCGACGTCACCCCGAAAGGCATCCGCGCGCATCAGGGCCGTGAAGTCATACGTGACGCCAGCGCGGCATCCCATCGACGGTCCATCGCCCGGATACCCGTGGTTGACCAGGTTGGCCTCGCCATCGACGTGGAGGCGGGCGTACCGAGCTTCGGGCGTTACGCCGTCGGCGTCGTGCGACTCGAGAGAGGATGACGCGTGCCAGTGACGCAACGGCTCGCTCAGGGGGAGAGCCTTCTTCTTGAGGAGGACCGCCCCCATCATGCTGTAGCCGTTCGAGCGGTCGAGGTACGCGCCGTCGAAGGTGTAGTTGTTCACCAGGTTGGCGTTGAGACCGCCATCCGCGGCGAAGTTGATGTCCTCGAGGAAGAGACCGTAGAGCACCTCGCTTACAGCGGAGGGCTTCGACGAACGTCGGACGCGAACGGTGCCGAGGTCTCGAGAGGTTGCCGAGGCGGTAATGGTTGCGGTGGACATGACACTCCTTCGTGCGGGATCACTGTTCTTTCAAACTTATGCGCATAAGTTTATGCGCGCAAGTCCATTGCCTGCACTGGGCGGATGTCGAGAACTCTGTGATGTCTGGGGCCGGAGCTCGAGCACGGGAGAGGCCCGGCGAGGATGATCCGCGCGGCCCCTCCCGTTCTTTTCGTCGGCCCTCCTACGCCGCGTACTCCGCGGCGACGTCGAGGATCCACGTCACGCCGAACGTGTCGGTGAGCATGCCAAACCCGGGGCTCCACGCGGATGCCGCGAGCGGCTCGACGATGGACGCGCCCACCGACAGCGTGGCCCAGTAGCCCTCGACCTCGGCGAGCGTGGTGCCGCGCACCGACACGAAGAAGGGCTGGTTGGTGAGCGTGGTGCCGTTCTCGCGGCGCGTCGAGCCGGCGGTGTCGGCCGAGCCGCCGGACTGGCCGGGGATGTCGTAGGCCATAACGCGGAAACCTTCCGGGGATTCGACCTGGCCGAAGACCACGTTGGTGGCGCCGGGCACGCCCTCGGGCATCCCGAAGTCACCGTAGGTCGCGATGGTGATCTCGCCACCGAAGACGGACTTGTAGAACTCGAGCGCGGCCCGGGCGTCGCAGCGGAAGTTGAGGTGGGTGGTGGTCGTGATGGTCATGTCTGCTCCTGATCGTCGTCGCGCCCTTCTGGGCGGCGACACGACTCTCGCAGGCAACTAGGACAGATACGGTCCTACATCGGAACTACTCTGGATGCCATGACCCCGCCAGCCGCCACCACCGCTCGGCTCCTGCGTCTGCTCTCGTTGCTTCAGACTCGACGCGACTGGCCGGGAACAGTCCTCGCCGAGCGGTTGGGAATTAGTCACCGCACCGTGCGCAGGGATGTCGATCGCCTGCGCGACATGGGCTACAACATCCACGCGACCATGGGCTCGGATGGTGGCTACCGGCTTGATGCCGGCGACGATTTGCCACCCCTGCTGTTCGACGACGAACAGGCGATCGCGATCGCCATCGCACTCCAGAGCGCCCCGGCCATCGGTGCGGGAATCGAGGAGGCTGCGCTTCGTGCACTGGCGACGGTGCGACAGGTAATGCCGTCTGCGCTGCGGCATCGGGTTGATGCACTGCGGGTGACCACGGTTGCGCGCCCTGGCGAGCGAATCATCGAGAGTGTGTCCGCAGATGTGCTCGTCGCACTCTCGAGAGCCATCCGCGACCGCGAGGTGCTGCGGTTCGACTACCCGGCACGGGGAGCATCCCCCGACGACAAGTTCGTGGCCCCGCGCCGTGTCGAACCGCACCACCTCGCGACCATGCACGGCAACTGGTACCTCCTCGCGTGGGATCTCGAGCGCGACGACTGGCGGCTGTTCAGCGCGGACCGCATCTCTCCGCGCATCCCCACCGGGCCACGATTTGCCCCGCGAGAGGTGCCGGGCGGTGACGTGGCCGAGTTCGTGTCGGCGCGCTTTAAGGGGTCAAACGTGAACGCGTGGCCATGCACCGGCACGGTCATCCTCGATCTCCCAGCACGTGACGTGCTTCCGTTCGCGGGTGACGGCACCGTTCACGAGCTGGGGCCCGACCGCTGCAGCCTCGAGCTCGGCGCCTGGTCCTGGGGATCACTCGCCGCCCAGTTCGGGCGGTTCGAGGTGGCGATGGAGGTTGTAGGTCCACCCGAGTTGGCCGAGGCCTTCGGTGAGATGGCGGAACGGTATGGGTCGGCAGCGTCGGGGTAGCGCTGTCCCCCCACAGGACCTAGGTCCGTACCCAACCCATACCCGCAGGGGTATCTTCGCGAGTGACACGGCCCCTCGGTCGTGCGCTGGCAGGGAAGGGCTGGACGATGAAGCTAGTGGTGGTCGGAGGTGTCGCGGCTGGAGCATCCGTCGCGGCCCGGGCACGTCGCCTAGACGAGAACGCCGAGATCATCGTGCTCGAGCGGGGGCACCACGTGTCGTTCGCGAACTGCGGACTGCCGTACCACATCGGCGAAGTGATCACCGATCGTGAGCGCCTGCTGCTGCAAACCCCGGAGAGTCTGCGCGAGTCGCTCGACATCGACGTGCGCGTGGGCAACGAGGTCACCTCGATCGACCGCACAAAAAAGACGGTCACGATCACGGAACTGGACTCTGGCCGCGAGTACACCGAGAGCTACGACGCACTCGCGCTGTGCCTCGGCGCCGAGCCAGTCCGCCCGCCCCTGCCCGGGATCGACCTGCCGGGCATCCACGTTCTGCGCCGCATCAGCGACATGGATGCCATCAAGGCCCAGCTCGACGCGGCCCTCAATCGGGCGAACTCCGGAGACCGCGGCCCGGTGAACTGCGTGGTGATCGGTGCCGGCTACATCGGACTGGAGATGGCGGAGAACCTCGCGCACCGCGGGGCGATCGTCGACGTCGTCGAGATGGCCGATCAGATCCTGCCGCCGCTGGACCACGAGTTGTCGGTGCCCGTCGAGCGTCACTTGCGCAGCAGGGGCATCCGACTGCACCTCTCGACGGCCGCGGCGGCCTTTACGCCTCGCGGCGACGGGCTGACCGTCGAACTCACCAACTCCGTGTTTTTGGATGCCGACCTCGTGATCCTCTCGGCGGGCGTCCGGCCGTCAGTCCAGCTGGCCAAGGATGCTGGGCTCGCCATCGGCGAACGCGGCGGCATCACGGTCGACACGCACATGCGCACGTCCGACCCCGCCATCTGGGCCGCGGGCGACTCCGTCGAGACGCCGAACACCGTGCTCCCCGGGCAGTGGCTCGCCCCGCTGGCCGGCCCCGCGAACCGTGAGGCGCGCGTCGCCGCGGAAAACATCTGTGGTCGCACCACCGACTATCGATCCACTCAGGGCACCTCCATCGTGAAGGTGTTCGACATGGTTGCCGGTGGTACCGGTGCCACGGAGCGCCAGCTGATCGCCGCGGACGTTCCGTACCGGGCCGTGCACGTGCATCCATCCGGCCACGCTGGCTACTACCCCGGAACCGCGATGATGCACCTCAAACTCCTGTTCGCGCCGGACACCGGGCGCATCCTGGGCGCCCAGGCCGCGGGGTTCGATGGCGTCGACAAGCGCCTCGACGTGTTGGCCACGGCACTGCGCGCACAGCTCACCGTCTGGGATCTCGAGGAACTCGAGCTCGCGTACGCGCCGCCGTTTGGCTCCGCCAAGGACCCGGTTAATATGGCGGGCTTTGTCGCCAGCAACGTGCTGCTCGGCGACCTCACCCTGTGGTACGCGCAGGACTACCCCCACGCCACGGAGGGTGCGCGCATCCTCGACGTGCGTACACCCGAGGAGTTCTCCATCTGGCACCTGCCCGGGGCGGAGAACGTGCCACTGGCCACGATCCGCGAGGCGAGCGCGGGCTGGGACCGCTCGGCGCCCCTGCGGCTCTACTGCTCGGTCGGCTTCCGCAGCTACCTCGCGTACCGCTCGCTGGTGCAGCGAGGGTTCACGGATGTCGCCACGCTCTCCGGAGGTTCCGAAACCTTCCGCGCCTGGCACGAGCTCGCACCCGACAGCGCCGAGCCGACCCCCGCGGTAACCGCATACGCGGAGGCCGTCGACGTTGTCGCCGCAGCTGCTCATCGTGAGCTCATCATGCTGGGCACCGGTGTCTCGGTTGACCTCGACTGCGCTGGGCTCGCGTGCCCCGGCCCGATCATGAAGCTCGCGGACACGATCAAGACGATGGATGCCGGCGACGAGGTCGTTGTGCACGTCTCGGACCCGGGCTTCGCCCTGGACGGGCCCGCGTGGGCGAAACGGAACGGGCACCACCTGGTGTCGATCACGCCCGAGGGCCCGGGCTACGTCGCGACGATACGCAAGGGTGGCGAGCCCGTTGTGGGGACGACGGCTGTCGTCCCGTCCACACCGAAGCTCTCGTTTGTGGTCTTCGACGGCGACCTCGACAAGCTCATCGCCGCGTTTATCATCGCGAACGGAGCTCTCGCGATGGGTGAGGAGGTGTCGATGTTCTTCACCTTCTGGGGACTCAACGCCCTGCGCAAGGCGAAGCCGCCGAAGCGCGAGCGTTCGGCGATGGACGCGATGTTTGGTGCCATGATGCCTCGCGGCGCCGACAAGCTCACCCTCTCGCAGATGAACATGATGGGCGCGGGCACCGCAATGATCAAGGGCGTCATGAAAAAGAACGGGGTGCACTCTCTCCCCGAGCTCATTGCATCCGCCCAGGCGGGTGGGGCGCGCATCATCGGCTGCACGATGACGATGGACCTGCTGGGCATCGCACCATCCGACCTTCTTGATGGGGTCGAGCTCGGGGGTGTCGCCACGTTCCTCGGGGAGGCAGCCGAGTCGACGACGACCCTGTTCATCTGAGCAGGGTCGCCCGCCGACGCTCAGTGCAGCGGCGGCAGCGCGTCCTTCTGCAGTTCGAGGAACTCGTCGAGCATCGCGACCGCCCGATTGTGGTTGTCCACGATCGGGTCGAGGAGGATCGCCTGCAGCAGCTTCGCCTTCGACTGCTCGACGAACGCCTCGACGAGCAGCTTGTGGATGGAGCCCTGGAGCCGGACCATCGCGAAAATGCCCTCGGGGAGCGGCTCCATCTGCAGCGGCACCAACGCGCCGTTCTCGACGGTCGCGGGAACCTCGACCACCATCTCGTCCGGTAGGCCCGGGATGGCGCCCCGGTTGGGGATGTTCACGGCCGGAAGCGGGCGCTCGACACCACACGCGACCCACTCGATGATGGGGATCGCCAGCTCCTCGGATGCCTCAAGCGGCTGTTCCTCGAGCGGAACCGTGGGGCGCGGGGCACCGAAGGGGCGATGGGTGTCGGCCAATCCGATGTGGTAGAACCACTCGGGCGTCTCCGTGCCCTCGGCCCACGGGGATCCGTCACCGGGGTCGTTGAAGTACTGCAACTGCGCCGGCACGTAGTCATCCGCCCACGAGATGTACTCGCCGATGTGGTTCGCGCTGGGTGACGGCCACAGCCCAAACCGGCGGAAGAGGATGCGCGACAGCCCAATCTCGTGCCAGTCCGAGACCCAGTTGGCCTCGTGCTCCACCTCGCGCAGGCGCGGGTAGAGGTCCTCGCCGGTGGCCCGGTCGCGAACCGCCTGGAACCACGTGAAGTGGTTGATTCCCGCGGCGGGCAATTCGAGCTCGTCCGCCGGCCGATCGAGGAACGCCGCGATCTGACGCACCCCGTAGAAGTACCCGTGACAGAGCCCCACGACCTTCACCGACGTCAGCCGCGAGATGGCCTCGCAGACCTTGTGCTCCGGGTTGGAGAAGTTGAGGAAGAGGGCATCCGGGGCATGGGCCTCGATCGCCCGGGCGATCTCCAGCAACGGGCCAAACTGGCGAAGCGCGTGGAACAGTCCGCCGGGGCCACCGTTCTCGCCGTAGACCTGCTTGAACCCGTACTTGCGGGGAATTGAGAAGTCCTGCGACCAGTAGTGGTAGCGGTCCACCTCGATGGCCGTGACCACAAAGGCGGCGCCTGCCACGGCGGAATTCAGGTCAGTGGTCGCGGAGACGGTCGCCGAGTGGCCCAGCCGCTCGATGACCTGCCGGGTGTAGGTTTCCATCTCCGCGAGAGGCTCGGCGGCGATGTCCATCAGCACGATCTCGAGCCCCTGTGCGGCGATGGGCTCGCTGAGCAGCAGGTCTCGAACGATCTTTCCGGCAAATTCCCGGCTTCCTGCTCCGATGAGGGTGACTTTCATGACTGCGAGTTCTCCGTTCTGAGGACATCTGATGGGGGTTGATGAGCGACGCGCCGCGCGAGGGCAATGGCGCCCATCACCGGCGGACGCGTGAGGATCTCGAGGGCGACCTCCGGATGCTCGCGCGCGAGCGCGGATCGCACCGCATCCTGGAGTGGTGGTTGTTGTTCGATCACCGATCCGCCCGCAACAACAACACGGGCCTCGACACCACGACGGAGCAGCTGGGCAACAAGCCCGGCCAGCTGCTCTCCAGCCGAACGGATGACCTGGTCGGCGAGACGGGAGCCCTCGGCTGCGGCCTCGAACACCTCGGGCGCGTGGGCGCCCCATCCCTCGGCCGAACCCGCGGAGGTGACCGCGAGCGCGAGCTCGGCACCATTGTGAGCACGGAACGTCGTCATAAGGCGCCGACCAAGCGCGTCGAGCGGCTCTCCCCGATCCAGCGCGGCGAGCACGGCCCGCGTGGCCTCCCGCACGAGCCCGGGGGCGCTCCCCTCGTCGCCGAGCAGCCAGCCCCATCCACCAGCGGCAAGAAGAGTGCCGCTGTCGTCGCGAGCGGTGGCGATCGAGCCGGTGCCCACCACCACGCCGATGGCATCCTCAACGCCCATCGCGGGACCCATCAGCTCCGAGTCGTTGACAACGACGACGGGCGCGTCGACGTGGTGGCGCAACGCATTCTCCACGTCGTGGCACTGGCTTGTGGTGTCGCACCCGTGTGCCCCGACCGCCAGTGGCGCGCCAAGCACCTCCTGGCCATACAGGCGCACGAGCAGATCCCGAAGCCCTGCGGCGTCCGCGTGGGGATCCCCCAGGTCGCCACGCCACGACGAGGACGGGATCACGGTCTCGCGAATCAGCTCCCGCTCAGAGCCGAGCGCCGCCGTGGCGACGTGCGTCTTGGTGCCGCCGATGTCGACACCAACCACGAAGTCGGTGTGCGCGGCGGTGTTCTGGCGAGGAAGGGTCATTACATGATCATTCGTGAAAAAGCTCACGCGCGCAGGGCAGCGGCATCGTGGTCGACCAGCAGGTGGGGGTTCCGGCACTCGGTCACGATCGTGGCGGGCCAGTCGGGCTCGTAGGACTCCGCGGCCGTGATGCGCGCGAATGCCTCCCGCTTGTGTTCGCCGCTGAGAATCATCACGACCTCCGCCGAGTGACGCGCGATCGTGTCGATGCCCACGGTGACGCCGTTGTGCGGCACCATGTCGAGCCGCGTGAACTCGGGGAACGTACTCATGTTGTCGCGGCGCGTCGCATCCCCGAGGTCAACGATGTGGGTCTTGGCGTCGCGGGGTGTGCCCGGCTGGTTAAACGCCACGTGGCCATCACTGTCGCCGGACGCCAGCAGAAACAGGTCGATGCCCCCGGCGGCGGCGATCCGCTCGTCGTACGCGGCGGGGTCCGCAGGGTCGGCGGTCCACAGCTCGGTCGGTGCAGGGTTTCCGGCGCGCGCCGATGCCTCCGCAATGGGGGCAAGGATGTCGCGGCGCGCGAACCTCAGGCACGAGTACGAGGCTTCCGGGTCAACGATGCGAAACTCGCCCCGAGCATCCGGCACAACGTAGTCGTCCATCATCACGATGACGAGGGTCGAGAGGTTCACGCCTTCGGCAGCGCGACGAACCAGCGCCGAATAGACGGGAACCGCCGTTCGGCCGCTGGGGCAGCCGAGTAGGAACGGGCGATCGCCCTTCGCCGCGATCCGGTCGACGATGAGATCTGCGAGGAGGTCGCCGATGGCGTCCGCGGTGGGGACGATCTGAGGGGTGAGTCGCACGTTGCTGCCTTTACTTGTATTGCGTGGGTGAAGAGTGTGTGGTGCCGAAGCGGATGATCTGACGGGGCTACTCCTTGATGGCTCCCGCGAGCATCCCGGAGATAAACCGGCGCTGGAAGATCACGTAGAGCACCAGGATCGGCGCGGCCACAATGAGACCCCCCGCCGCCATGAGGTTGATCTCCGTGACATGTTTGCCTTGGAACACGCCCAGCGCGACCGTCGCCGTCTGGTTCTCGCCGTGGAGGAACACCAGCGAGAGGAAGTAGTCGTTCCACGTCCACATGAAGCTGAGGAGGATCAGCGTGTAGATGGCTGGCATCAGGTTCGGCACGGCGATGGACCACAACATCCGCATCGGGCCGGCCCCGTCCATGGACGCCGACTCGAAGATGCTGCGCGGCAGTGACCGGAACGCGGCCCGCATCCAGAAGATGCCAAACGGCACGCCCATGCCCAGATGGATGATGATGACGCCCAGGAGGCTGCCCGTCAGTCCAAAAGTGCGGAACTGGTAGTACAGCGGCACGATGATCGCCTCGAGCGAGATCATCATGCCGAGCAGGACCACGGGGAAAAGGAACCGGTCGCCCGCCACACCGAGCACACCAAACGCGTACCCACCCAGGAGCGCCAGGATGACACCACCCACGACCACACAGACGGTGATCACCAACGAGACCGTCATGGACTGGGCGAAGTCGGCGCTCTCCCACGCGGCGGCGAAGTTGCCCCACTGGAGGTCAGCGCTGGGGCGACCGGCGCGGTCGGGGCTCAGCGCCGCGGCGATGAAGGTTCCCACCGGCCAGAGCACAATGGCGGCGAGAAGACAGAGGATGAAGTAGGTGCCGAGCTTCTGCGCTCGCGTCGAGGTATCCACCATTACTCCTTCTCCGACAGGCGCGTGATGACCCAGGCGATGACCAGACAGAGGATCGCCATGATCACGCCGATCGCTGCCGCTTGGCCCACGTTGGGGTTGACGAACGCCGCCTTGTAGAGCGCGACCGCCGGTGTCAGGGTCGAGGTTCCGGGCCCACCTCGTGTGGTGATCCAGATGAGGTCAAAGGCGCGCAACGCGGCCGTGATCGTGAGGGTCAGCGCGACGGCGAGCTGACCGCGAAGGCCCGGGAGGGTGATCGTAAAGAACTCACGGATGGGGCCCGCGCCATCCATCCGGACGGCCTCGTACAGCTCGGGCGAGATGGCCGACGCGCCCGCGATGAACAGGACCATGCAGAAGCCGAAGGTCACCCACGTGCCAATGAGACCCACGGCGGGCAGGGCCCACGTGAAGTCACCGAGCCAACTGGTGGCGAACTCACCCAGACCGACGGCACGCAGGGCCTCGTTGATGGGGCCTTCGGGCGCGTACATCCGCTTGAAGATGAGCGCGATGACCACACTCGTGAGCACCTGCGGAAGGAAGAAGATCCACCGGAACACCGCCATCCCCGGCCTCTTGGCGGCAGTAATGAGTGCCGCGGAGACCAGACCGAGCGCGATGGGGAGAATCGCGAAGAACACAAGCAGAACGAGGACGTTGCCCAGGGTCGAGCGCAGGACCGGATCCGTGAAGAAGTTCACGTAGTTGTCGAAACCCACCCAGCTCGGCGCGCTGAAGCCGTCCCACTTGTAGAACGAGTACTGCAGCGACTGCAGCAGGGGCCACAGGACAACAACGGCGTACAGCAGCAGCCCGGGGGCCGCGAACAGCAGCCCGACCCGTCGCATCCTGCGACTCTCTCGGGATCCACGCGGTCGCTTTCGCGGGGTGCGCGGCACCGCGGTGGCGGGGCCGCCGCTACCCACTATTGGAGTAGCGGCGGCCCCCATCTGCGTGATGCTCACCGACAGTTCCTACTGCGCGAGGAAGGTCTCGCGGTCCGCCTGAACGGCGGCCGTGAGGTCCTCGGGGGTCGCCTTGCCGGCCAGGAGGAGCTGCGTGTTCTGCGTGAGGATGTCCAGCATCGTGGGGCTTGCCCAGTCGAAGTAGGGCACGTAGCCGTTGTCCGCGTCGAGGGTCGCGGTCGCGGTCGCCTCACCGGTCTGGCTCAGCTTCTCGGGGATGGTCACCTCGTTGAGCATCGGGACCAGTCCGAGGTCGACCGCGGTCTGGCTCGCCTCCTCCGATATCAGGAAGTTGAGGAACGCGGCCGCGACGTTGGGGTTCTCGGTCTTGGACGAGATCACCATCGCGGCGGGAGCCGCGCCGACACCAACGGTGGTGCTGTCGTCGGCGGCCTGGGGCAGCTGGATGTAGCCGAACTGGTCGAGCTTGTCGCCGCTCAGACCCAGCGAACCCGTGTAGTCGAAGCGGAACGCCGCGGAACCGTCAACGAAGTCGGCGAGCGCCGTCTGGTAGTCGATGCCCTCGAAGCTGGGGGTCAGCCAGCCCTCGGAACCCCACTCCGCGAGCGTCTCGGCCGCCTTCGTGAGGCCCGTGTCCTCCGCGGTGACACTCTCGTCGCCGTAGACGAAGTTGTTGATGTCGGATTCCGTGCCGTACACCGCCTGCAGGCCCAGAAGTGCGGCGGTGTTACCGTCGAGACCGCTGTAGCTCATGGGGGTGATGCCCGCATCCTTGGCCGCCGCCATCGCCGACTCGAGCTCGTCGAGCGTCGTGGGGACTTCGATTCCCAGCTCATCGAGGATGTCCGCGTTGTAGTAGATGCCGATCAGCGAGGCACGAGCGGGCGGGGTGGCAAACCACGAGCCCTCACCGATGGTGGTGAAGTCGGTGGTGAACTGGTTCTGTCGAGCGATCGTCGTGGGAACCGCGTCATCCCACCCGTAGAGGTCCGCGTAGGCGTCGAGGTTCAGCACGAGGCCGGCCTTGGCGAGGGTGCCGAGCGACGACCATCCGTTGTTGGCCGACGCGATGTCGGGGCCACCGGCATCCTGGAGCTGCAGGTTGAGGGTGCTCGTGAGCTGGCCCCAGTCCTCGTGGGTGCGCTCAATGGTGACGTTCGGGTAGGTCTTCTCGAACTGCTCGATGAGCGAGAGGATCCACTCCTCCTCGGCGGAGGTCCAGAAGTCGGAGAGCTTGAGTGTGACCTCGCCGGCTGCAGCTACGTCGTCAGATACGTCTGTTGGCGCGTTGGCGCCGGGTGTGCTTGCCGTGGGCGCGCACGCGCTCAGGGCAAGAGCCGCCACCGAGCCAATCGTGATCGCTGCCAAGCGGGCATTCTTGAACTTCATTTTCACTCCTATGTGGTTGCGAGACGAGAACTCCCTCAGGCCCGCGGTACAACGGCCCGGACGGTGGCGAGCACCGTCACGGGAAAGTTAGCACTTTTAGACCAGATGTTCCAGTTTGAATCCACTTTGCCGTTATGTTGTACCAGTTTCACCATGTGGTACTGTGCTCTCGTGACCTTCGCCACCGCCGCCGTACGGGCCTACGACCAACTCGCCATGGAGCTCGACCAGGGCGTGTATCCGGCCGGCACGAGGCTGCCCGGAGAACGCGAACTCGCCGATCGTTTTGGCATCAGCCGGGTCACACTCCGCTCGGCCCTGTCGGCCCTCGAGGAGGAGGGCAGGCTCAATCGCTCCGCTCAGCGGGGATGGTTCGTCCCGGCCACTGTCGTCGGCGAGCTCCCCAGCACCTTGCAGTCATTCACCGAGATGGCTCGCGCTCGGGGCCTTCGGCCATCCGCACAGGTGCTCCGCCAAGAGGTGCGGCCAGCCAGCCTTCGCGAGGCGGAAACGCTGCGAATCGCCCCGACATCCCCCGTCCTGCAGATCGACCGCCTGCGAGGCCTCGATGGCCGCCCGGTGTGTTTTGACGTGGTTGTGGTGCCCGTCGAACGCGCCCCACAACTTGTGGACGCGGAACTCAACAACGTGTCGCTCTACGAGACGTTGCGAGAGAGCTGCGGAGTCGCCATCCATCGAAGCTCCTACAGCGTGATGGCCACCAACGCGGATGCCGCGCTCGCGCGACTGCTCGACACGGTCGCCGGTGCTGCGGTGCTCGTTGGCGACGAGGTCGGCTACACGGCCGACGGCATCCCCGTGCTCGTGGGCACCAACACCTACCGCGGCGACGCCTACCGCTTCCAGGCCGACCTGTTCCGCAGGGCGTAACCACCCGAGTCGTTCTTTGTTCACCACGGCGGCCCAAGACCTGCTTTACTGAGCCATGATCACGGCGCGCCCGAACGCCTGGGGCCTTCTCACCCGCATCCTTGTCGCGATCGCCCTGACGCTGGGCGTCGCCGGCGTCGCCACCTCGCCGGCCAGCGCAGACGAGCCGCCGGAGGGCACCTACCTAGATCCGCCGCACGTGTGGGTCGACCCCACCATCCTGATCGACGAAGACCAGATTGGTTTCGTCGTTGACGTGCATTTTCCGCTCCCCGAGACCTATTGGGTGGTCCACGCCTCCGCACCGGCGCTCACCGAGTCGGTGACCCACTGCTCCATTGACAAGACCGACTTTGGCGCCTCGCTGGAGTGCAGGGGAATTGGCACGGGGGTGCCGGGCGACAAGCCCATGTTCTTCGCCATCAAGAGCGAGGGCGGCGACAACTGGGAGATCGAGTTCACCGTGACGGTCTGCCCTCTCACCGGGTGTGACGCGTATTTCGAGCTCGCTCTGGACCCCACAGCAGTCGAGGTATGCCCCGGTGCCGACCTCGCATCCGTGGGCCCGATCGCCTACGAGTTCAATGTGCCCTAGAACGCGTCGAATGTTGCCTTTGGGCCCATCCCCAGCGCCGCCGGCGGAACCTGGGAGATCCACAGTGATCTCCCGGCGGATGGCGCCACCTTCACCCTCAACGGGTCACTAGAGAACCCCGGCAGCTATACCCTCCCCGTCACGGTGACCGACGAGTTTGGCAACCCCCACGACGCGGAGCTCCCGATCACCGTGCTCACGCCAGGTGAGTGTGGGATGCTCGCCGCCACCGGCGCGGACCCCGCCCCCACCGCGGCCGCCGCGCTCGCCCTCCTCCTGCTGGGGGCGCTTGCGCTCGTGGCCCGGCGACGCACCGCGCGCTAGCCGGCCCACATCCACCCAAATACAGGAGATTTCGCAGCGCCGAGGCCTCCCGCCGCATAAACGGGAGCGCCGCGGGCCACATCTCCTGTATTTGGAGAGTCCGTAGTCGTGATCCGCTGTGAATACAACCCCTCGTGCATCCGTGCCTGCCCGACCTAGCGTCGAAGCACCAACAAACACGAGGAGCACAACATGGACAAGGTCGTAGAGACGATCGATATCGCGGCACCGGTGAGTGACGTGTACAACCAGTGGACACTCTTCGAGAGATTTCCCTCGTTTATCAGCGAGGTCGAGAGTGTGACCGAGGTGGATGACGTGACCAACGCGTGGAAGGTCACCGTGGGCGGCATCACCCGCCAGTTCGACACGGTCATCACCGAGCAGATCACCGACGACCGCGTCGCGTGGACCAGCACAACGGGAGAGGTCGATCACGCGGGCGTCGTGACGTTCCACCACGTCAGCGACTCGTCATCCCGTATGGCCGTGCAGATCGACTGGCAGCCACAGACGGGTGCCGAGCGAGTCGGTGCGGCGCTCTCGATCCCCTCCCTTGCCGTGCGTCACGCATTGAGCAAGTTCAAGGAGCACGTCGAGGGCGCACGCTAGCGCGAGGGCAGGGCGACCGGGAGGCGCGACCACCGATGCCCACACTCGCCTATGTGCGACCCTACGATTCGCCCGGGTATACCCGGGTGCGTCGGGGTGACACCCTTCAGTTTCGGGATGCCCGTGGCCGCGCGGTTCCCGCGCGAACCCGCGCCCGACTCGAGTCCCTGGTGGTTCCGCCTGCGTGGACCGACGTCTGGCTGGCGACAAACCCGTCCGCACACATCCTCGCCGTAGGACTCGATGACGCTCGCCGTCGTCAGTACATCTATCACCCGGACTGGCGGCGTCAGCGTGACGACGAGAAGTTCGCGCGAGCGCTCGCGTTGGCACGCGCGATTCCGGCGGCTCGGCGGCGTGCATCCATGAGGCTGGCCGCTCCCGCCCTGTCACGCGAGAAGGTGCTGGCGACGGGCTTCCGTATCCTCGACCTCACGGCCATGCGTATCGGCGGCGAGGAGTATGCGACCACCAACGGGTCACGTGGCCTATGCACGCTGCTCTGCCGTCACGTGCGTATTAACGGCGACACCGTGAGGTTCGAGTTTCTCGCCAAGAGTCGACAACGGGCGTCGATCACGACGCGCGACCGAGCGCTTGCCGAGGCGGTCAGCGAGTTGCTCAACGAACGTGCCGGCGCATCCCGTCTCCTCGCGTGGCGCGAAGGCCGCGCACGTCGTCCCGCTCGCACGGCCGACATCAACTCGTTCATTCGGGAGTGCACCGGCTCCGATTTCACGGCGAAGGACTTCCGCACGCTCACGGCGACGTCTGTCGCGGCGGCGGCCCTGCCCGCCGTGCCACCTCAGGGGATGCGGGAGATCCAGGCGGCAATCCTCGAGGCCACCCGTGCCGCGGCCGCAGTGCTTGGCAACACTGTCGCGGTGGCGCGCGGGAGCTACATCCACCCCGCGGTGTTTGAACTGTTCGCCGCGGGACACACGGTGGGTGGGTCTCGGAGCACCTCGGCGCTCCTCAGTCTGCTTGCCCGGCAGTGACTACTTCTCCACTGCGACCGTGGCGCTGACGGTCGGAGCGGTCCACGTTTCCTCGGGCTCCTCGACGATGCGCAGGCCATCGGTCTCGTTGGCGGTGAGCATCATCAACTCCAGCCACGCCTTGTTGATGGAGGGTGCGCGGCTTCCCTCAAAACGGAATTGGATGAGCACACCCGGGTTCAACCACACCGTCGATCGACCGCTGCCCGCAGAGGGGTCGAAGTCGAACGAGAACGGGAAGCCCTCGTGGCGACGGAGCTTCGTGAGCATCACGATCTTGAGGTGAGCGAGCACCCGATCGTCGAGTTTGACTGATTCTGGCGGCGAGCCAAAGAGCAAGTAACCCATGGGGGATTCCATTCCTTGCTGTCGCGGGAAAGCTCCACTCTACCCCTCTTTGGGGGGCACCTCGCTGGGCTCCGGAATGAGCCGAAGCCCGTCGACGCTGTTGGCCGAGACCACAAGAACATCGAGCCATTCCCGATTGATCCTGGGCTGCTGTGTGCTCGGAAAAGAGAACTGCAGAGGAATCGAGGGATGCATCCAGATCGTTGATCTGCCCTCGACGTGATCGTCGTGTTCGAACGAGAACGCGAAGGGTTCCGCTCGCCGCAGTTTCGCGAGGATCACTATCTTGATGTGCGCGAGGGTTCGATCCTCGATCTCGATCTTCTCTGCGGGGCGGCCGTACATCAGGGTTCCCATGACTATTCGATCCCGTCGATCGCCAAACGGCTACCTTCGCCGCGAGCAGCCAGCCGTGCCCGCAACACACGGGGGTTGCCCGCAAGGTCGTCCCCCAGGGCAATTCCCACCGATGGCCCCCCTGCGGGTCTGGTCAACCGGATCTCGGCCGCGAGGCCCACGGCGGACAACGCCTTTCCGAGAGCACGCAGCGCATCCACCACCCCCTCGTCGACCTGGAACGCGCCGTTCTCGTCATCGATAACCATCATGCGGGCCATGCTCCTCGCGCCCTCAGAGGCAATCAACGGCTTGACAAATTCGGCACCTAGTGCAGTTCGTGCGGTCGGTCAATCCCTGTAGTTCCCAGCTAGGGGCTGCGTAGCGTGGAGGAATGGCCATGAACCAACTGACCGCGTTCGCGCTTGTCTGCACGCTCAAGAAGAGCCCCGAGCCGTCAAGTTCGGAGCTGCTTGCCACCCAACTGCTCGACGAACTGGCGAAGTTTGGGGTGACCGGCGACTCCGTACGAACAGTCGACGTGGGAGTGCTGCCGGGTGTCACCTCCGACGAGGGAGACGGCGACGGATGGCCGGGACTGCGCACCCGCATCCTGGATGCGGACATCCTTCTGGTCGCGACCCCGGTGTGGATGGGCCACGCCTCGAGCGAGGCCCAGCGAGTGCTCGAACGGCTCGACGCGGAACTGAGTGTGTACGACGACGAGGGCCGCGGCATCCTCGCGGGAAAGGTCGCGATCGTGGCCGCCGTCGGCAACGAGGATGGCGCACACAACGCAATCGCGGACCTGTACCAGGGCCTCGCCGACGTGGGGTTCACGATTCCGTCGCAGGGATCCACCTACTGGACCGGGCGGGCGATGGAGACCGTCGACTACCAGGACCTCGACGAGACGCCGGAGAACGTCACCCACACCAACCGTCTGGTCGCCGTGAATGCGGCACATCTGGCGGGGCTGCTCGCCGAACACCCCTACCTGCCCCTACGGGACTGAAGGAGACAGACATGACTGACACCGACCCCCGCACCGCCTACCCCGAGGGCGGATTCGACGGCACCCCACAGAGTCAGCCCGGCCTCACGGGAGAGACGACACCCACGCCCGATCACGGCGAGGAGAGCTACGTCGGCAGCGCCCGACTCGAGGGCCGGCGCGCACTGATCACCGGGGGTGACTCGGGCATCGGCCGGGCCGTCGCCATCGCCTATGCCCGCGAGGGATGTGACGTGGCGATCGTGTACCTGCCCGAGGAGAGCGAGGATGCCGATGCCACCGCCGACCTGATCAGCGCGGCCGGGCGGCGGGCACTGCTGATTCCGGGTGACGTGCGCGACGAGAAGTTCTGCCGCGACGCCGTCGACCAGACCGTGGATGCGTTCGGCGGGTTGGACATCCTGATCCCCAACGCGGCCTACCAGAAGAGCCGCGACGGGCTCGAGTCCCTCGAGACGGCGGAGTTCGAGCGCGTCTTCGAGACCAACATCTACTCCATGGTGTGGTTCACAAGCGCGGCGCTCCCTCACCTCGAGGCGGGCGCGAGCATCATCGTGACCACGTCGATCCAGGCCTTCCAGCCCTCGTCTGGGCTCATCGACTACGCCATGACGAAGGCCGCGCAGGTCGCGTTTGTGAAGGCGATGGCCGAGGAGCTCGGGCCGCGTGGCATCCGCGTCAACGGGGTCGCACCCGGGCCCATCTGGACGCCCCTGATTCCCGCGACGGACTGGCCGGACAAGGTGGCGGAGTTCGGCAAGGACACCCCGCTAGGTCGCGCCGGCCAACCCGCCGAACTCGCCCCCATCTACGTGCTGCTGGGCTCGACCGAGGCCTCGTACATGTCGGGCACGGTCGTGGGGGTGACGGGCGGCAGGCCGCTGTAGCTGGGGCTCACGGATGCGCGAGCCCCAGCTCGACTCAGCGCTCCGAGCCTGACGTGCCGCCGGGCGCCCGCCGGCGCACCAGCACCACGGTCGTCACGGCGGCGATCACGAGGATGCCCCCGGCACCCAGGATCCACGGCAGGTCGGAATCGATGGACGCGGCATCCTCGGGAGCCGCGACGTCCGGGGTGTCGTCGGGAGTCGGCGATCCCGGAGAGGGTGTGGGCTCCTCGGTGACCCCGCCACACACGGGCACGGTCGGTGACCCCTCCGACACAGGGGTGTCTGCGGCCGGAGCCCAGGTGAACCCAAACTCGCCGGAGAGGGTGTGGCCATCCTCCGAGACAAGCTGCCACAGCACGAGGTAGTCCCCCGGCTCACCGAGGGATGCACCCATGTACATGCTTGAGCCCGAGACGGTAATGCAGCCGTCGCCGTAGTAGAGGCCCGCGGCATCCACCACCCGGAAGGCGAAGCCGGATGCGTCGCCACTGAGGTCCAGCAGCGGGCCGTTGGTGGTGAGGGAGAACTGCTCGGGCAACTCGGCGAGGACGGCCCCCTCCTCCGGGGTGGACGACACGATGTAGTTGTGGGCCTGCGCTGGGGCGGCGAACCCCAGCGCAGACGCCACAACAATCGCGCCGACCGCGAGCGCGCGGGCCCAGGCCCGCCGATCAGCGATCGTCGTCATGATCGTTACTGCTGGGGCTGCTTGCGACGGCTGACGATCGCGATCACGATGCCTGCAGCACCAACAACGAGACCCGAGATGCCGAGAACGCGCGCGAGCACGTCGTCGCCCCCCGTGGCGGCGGCCTCGGTGTGAGCCGCCTCCTCGGTGTGCTCCTCGGTGGTCGCGCCGTGGCCGTGCTCGTCACCCTCGACCGCGGCGGTCAGCGTGATGGACGGCACCTCGTCACCAGCCCACAGGGTCTGGCCGCCGTCGACGCAGTCCTGCGTCACGGGGAACTCGACAACGTCGCCGGCCTCCCCCTCGGGCAGCTTGAGCGACAGCTCGAACACGTCACGCTGGTCGGCCGGCAGCGGCGTTACCGCGGTGTAGACGATCTGCGCGTCACGCTCGGTGGCATCCTCGACCGGCGGCTCGAGGGGTGCCTTGACCTCGCTGATCGTCCAGTTCGGGTTGCGGGTCGGCGTCACCGAGATGATGTCCTCGGGGATGTCGATCGTGATCACGTTCGTCGCCTGGCCGTCGCAGCCGTGCGGCACGCTGAACGTGACGACGGTGTACGACCCGGCAGCGGTCGAGGTCGCGCTGGCGCTGACGTGGGCACTTGCGCTGAGCGGAACGGCAAGCGCGAGGGTGAGGCCCGCGCCGAGCGCGAGTGCAGACAGGACAGTCTTCTTCATGGAGTTGTGCTTTCTGTTGTTCTGGCGTCGCCGCGCACGGCGACGCCTACTTCGTGAATGTGCTGCGAGCGCAGCGTGGGCGAGTGCCCGGAGAATGCGAGAGGCCTAGAAGGCGAACTCTCGCGGCGGACCACGAAGTGTGGGCAGAACAAGGTGGGGAGACTGCCGAGGAGCAACAACCTCGACCTCTCCCAGAATGCGGGGGATGAGGGGCAGCGCCGTCGGGGCAAGCCAGCGAACCAGCCGGACCAGGAACATCCGCGCGGTGTGGGCCAGCCCCCAGAAGGCGACCTCGCCGTAGCGCAGCGCGACGATCGTGACAAGGGCGGCGACCGCGTGTGCGCCCCACATCGTCGCGTGACCGTGCGAGCTCGCGACGATCATCTGATCATGCGAGTGCTCGACCACCGTCGGAGTGCCCAGCGAGCTGAAGAGCCCGTGGAACAGGGCCTGACTTGCCGCCACCGAGATCGACAACCGCGCCAGCGACAGGCGGCGGCCGGCGAGCAACGTGCAGAGGGTGCCCGAGATCACGAGCGAGACGACCAACGCGAACACACTCGGGTACTCACCACCGGCAACCACGTGGGAGAAGCCCGCGACGAACGTCGCACAACCAGCGGCAACCCAGCCTCGCGCGAGGCGTGCCCACCTGGTGTGCAATGCGGCTCCCGTCGTTGTCGCGGTCCGATGATTCTACAGACGGTAGAACTAGAGAGTGAGCGCTCCGCTCGGGCCGAAGGCGTGGGTGACAAATCGCTCACCCATCCGCACGTAGGCGGCCGCGTTGGGGTGCAGTCCGTCGTCGAGGTCCGCGACCTCCGAGACCGGCAGGAGAAGGTGGCCGTCGAGATAGTTGAGCTGAGCGTCATCCTGCCGGGCTGCCAGCACGGATGCGAGGGCCTCGCGCACCGTGTCGAGGCTCAGGCCGCCCCGCTCGAGCTCACGTGGATCGCCGCCGCTCGTGCACATGCCAGTGGCCGGATCCATCACGGTCGGGCCGGGAGTGTGTTCGTGCGCCGGGCAGGGGATAGGCCCGATCAGCAGGATCGGCACGTCCGGATGCCCCTCCCGCACAGTGTCGAGGAACCCGTGCACAACCGACTCGAACATCCGCCTGCGCATCAGGTCGCCGTTGACGACGTTGATTCCCAGCTCGAGGCTGATCCGGTCGGCCGGGAGGTCACGGATCGTCCGGGCGACGAAGGGGTCCCCGACCGCGTTCCCGCTGAACCCCAGGCTGTGGAGGTGCACGCCCGCTCGTCGTGCGGCGATCGCCGGCCACGTGCGGGTCGGGGCATCCGCCTCGCCACACTGGCTGATTGACGAGCCATGGTGGACCCAGACGGGCCGATCGTCGATCGGCGGATGCAGGGGCTCGCTCGCCCTGAGGGCAACAAGCTCCATCGCCGTGGTGTGAGGCAGCCAGAGTTCGACGTTCTTGTCGGCGGAACCGAGGCCGTCGAAGAGCACTCGAACCGGTCCACGCTCCCGGGTCAGTCGCCCAGTACCGTCGATGAGGCTCTGGTCCTCGCGCGCCACTGCGCGGGACGCACGCACCTCGCCGTCAACGACCAGGTCGATGAGCGCCGGCTGGGTAACGGGCACGCCAGGGTCAATTCCCGTGACGAGCAGTTCAAGCTCGAGCGCATCGGCATGGGTTCGAGTTGCCACTCTCAGACCCGAGCCCATGCCGACCACAAAGTCGAATACCGGATCGGAGATCTGCCGACGAGTCCACCTCGGCAACCGGCGCGGGCGAACCCCGTGGGCACCCTGCTCGAGATCGAGGGCTCCCACGATGGGGGCCTCGGGCGCCGAGAACCGGGTCTCGACGGCCATTGAGCTCATTGCCGCGACCCGGGCGGCGTGTACAACGTGGGAGGGGCGGTGGTCGAACGCATCAGCGCCTCCACCAGGTCGCGGCGGGCAGCGTCATCGTCGCCGTCGGTGGACGCGCCCGTGGCAAGCCGCGGCTCGACCGCGCCGGCGTCCCCGGATTCGCCCGCCAGAACCGAAATCAGGTACTGCGCGGCTCGTTCACCCACGGTCTCGAGGTGGGGATCAATCGAGGTCAGATACGGCTCGACGTCATCGCCGTAGCCAGCGACGTTGTCGTAGCCGACGATTGCCACGTCCTCCGGCACACGTTTGCCTCGTGCGGTCATCATGGCGGCGACACCCACGGCGATCGCGTCGTTCGCCGCGAACACCCCGTCGACGTCAGGCACGGTCGCCAACAGCCGATCCACTGCGGCGTGACCCCACGCTCGCGAGAACTCCCCATACAGCACGGCGGCCGGCGTGAGCCCCCCGGCGGCGAGTGCCTCCGCGAATCCCTCGTACCTGTCGCGCACCGAGGGAAGTGTCTCGTGCGCCGTCACGTGTGCGATGCGAGTGCGGCCAAGCGAGACCAGCTTCTCACCCGCAAGGCGTCCCCCCTGGCGCTCGTCGGGGTGCACACTCGCCGCGTCTTGCGGATCATGGGGCCCGAAGGCGTGCACGATCGGCCCCGCGAACTCCTCGCCGAGGCTCGCGATGGGGGCATCCGGGCCCTCGCCGATCACAATGATGCCGTCGACCTGGCGATCGAGCATGTGGCGGATGTGCTCGCGCCTCACGTCGGCGTCGTGCCTGGCGTCGAACAGGATGCTGGCCAGGTCTTGTGAACTAAGTGCTCGGTTGACGCCGATCAGCACCGGCATACAGAAGGCACCGGCCGCGTTCTCCGCGAGAACACCAATCGTGCGACTGCGGCCCAGCGCGACGCTGCGGGCGAGCGCATTGGGGCGGTAGTCGAGGCGTCGTGCCTCATCGAGCACCCGTCGCCGGGTGTCCTCGGCGACCCTGCCCGTGCCGTTCATCACCTGCGACGCGGTCGGCAGAGACACCCCTGCGGCGTTGGCCACGTCGACTAGACGTACCGATCTGGGCGGCATCCTCACCCCAACCTTGTTCTCGCGATGACCCGCGGCCCTGCGGGACGGTACCGAGAGTACCGACTTCAGTGTATGCCAAAGCGCTTAGTCACTAGGATCGTTCCATGATCTACGGTGATGTGCATCCCCACTGGCAACCGCTGCGGGAGGCCTTCTCCCGCGTGGTCGACGCCGACGAGGCAGGCGCGTCCGTGGCGATTGTTCACCGGGGCGAGGTGGTGGTCGACCTCTGGGGAGGCACCGACCCCCTCAGCGGAACCCCGTGGGATCACGACAGCCTCACGATCGCCTTCTCCGCGGCGAAGGGTGTCGTGGCGATCCTGGCCGCGATGGAGATCGAGGCTGGGCGACTGGACCCCGACCGCTCGGTCAGCACCTACTGGCCCGAGTTTGGCGCGCACGGCAAGGACACCATCACGGTGCGGGACGTCCTCACTCACGTCGCGGGCATCCCGGTGCTCCCACTCGAATCCATCGCCGACCTGCGCGACCCGATCGCCCTCGCCGCCCGGCTAGCCCAGGAGCCGCCGTCATACCGTCCACGGTCGGCTCGGATTTACCACATCCTGAGCTATGGGGTCATCGCCGGGGAACTCCTGCGGCGGGTCACAGGCCTCGAGATCGGTGCACTCCTCCAGGAGAAGATCGCCGAGCCGTTGCACGCGTCACTCTGGCTTGGGCTGCCAGAGAGCGCCGATGGACGGTACCTTCCTGCCCTGATGGACCCCATTGAGACCGCGCCCGCGCCGACGTCGGTCGAGGGGGATGCCGGGGCCGCCGTCCTGGCGGGTTACCGTGCAACGGACCAGATCATCCCACTCTTCGTCCGGGAGAACGGCATCCAGGGAACCGAGCCCATGAACGGCCTCGAGTTCCGCCGAGCGCAGGTGGCCGGCGGCGGTCTGGTCACCAATGCCCGGGCGCTCGCGCGAGTGTACGGGGCCTGCACCGCGGAGGTCGATGGGGTGCGACTGCTGTCGGATGAGACCGTGCAGCTGGTCTCGCGCGACCATCTCGGCGGGGTCCCCGAACCCACGTACCTGCCGGGAGCCGTACCCACGACCCGATGGGGGCTGGGATTCGAGATCTCCCACGCCCACGCCCCCATGCTCGGCGAGGGCTCGTTTGGGCACGCGGGCATGGGCGGGCGGCTCGCGTTCGCGCACGCGCCAAGCCAGCTAGGTTTCGCATTTGTAGGTCAGCGGATGACGTTCCCGCCGCCCGGAGCGGATCCCCGATGGAGGGCACTGCTCGCCGCCGTCGAGGGCGTGCTCGCCGACACCTAGGCGAGAAGCTGCACGAACGACACGTGTGCGGCAGGCGAGCCCCAGCGGATGCCCACCCGTCGGATGCCGCCCGGAAGCCTGATCTCGAATGGACGCGCCTGTCCCGGCCAGCGCCACTCCTCCGCGGCGAACCGGGCGATTGTGCCCGATGTCTCGATGCTGAACGTGTGAGTACCGGCATCCCGAAGGCCCACCACAAGCAGCGCCGGGTCCGGGCCCGAGGAGTAACTGTCATGGAGGGTTACGTGCACAAGCTGATCGGGTTCGACGACCGCGTCAACGTTCGCCTCCCCCACCACCGTCAGACCCACCCGTGATACACCATCGGGGGCGAAGTGTGGGCGCGAGCCGAGAGGTTCGCTCCACACGACCGGCTGGGGGCCGAGGGTAACCTCCCACCGACCTCCCTCGTGAAGCGCGGGGATACCAATCGTCGGCTGCGTCCAGTCGGCACCGTTAAAGCGCACACTGTGGATGTAGCGGTCGGTGGGGTCGGCCCGCTGGACCACGATGTCGAGGCCAGGCGTACCCCGCGGGCGCAGCTCGAGGTGATCGACCTGAGGTGCCGTGACGAGAAGACGACCCGAACCGGGGGCGAACGGCGCGAAGCCCAGAACCGAGAGGAGGTGCCAGGCCGACATCTCGCCGTTGTCTTCGTCGCCCGGAAACCCCTGGCCGATGCTGGTTCCGCGGAACATCCGCCGGACGGCATCCCCGATCACCTCGTCGGCACGCCACGGCCGATCGGTGTGCGCGTACATCCAGGGCACGTGGTGAGCGGGCTGGTTGTTGAGCCCC
This sequence comes from Rhodoglobus sp., assembly GCA_965279605.1. Lineage (GTDB taxonomy): Bacteria > Actinomycetota > Actinomycetes > Actinomycetales > Microbacteriaceae > Rhodoglobus. The sequence goes on along the minus strand of CBDIIE010000016.1, from coordinate 121,603 downwards.
CACATTCCCCGACGCACATCCCGCGCCTCGGGCATCTCGTGAATCACCCCGGGGTAGGTCCCTGCGAACTGAACGCGAGCGGTCTCCTGCTCACGAAAGTACTCGTCGAGTGCGTCGCCGAGGGCGGTCTTGCCCCCGAACAGCGCCGCGAGCCCCGCACCGTCGTGAGGCGCGGAGAAGCGAGAGCCCCAGGCGTTCGTCTCGGTGTGCCCACCGCCCCAGACGCGCGGATCGAACGGCCCGTCCGCCCACGCCCCTTCGCGGTCGCGAGGACGGAAGAACCGTGTGGTGGTGTCCCAGACGCTGCGGTACGCGGTCGCGCGGTGCGCGAGGTAGCGCGCCTCCGCGCGGAGACGGGTGGCGCTCGCGCCGGAGGAGGTGCGTGCCAGCGCTCGCGCGAGCACCGCGGCACCGCCGTCGCTGATCGCTCCCTCGAGAGTCCACGAGACAGACTCGGGGTGCGCGGCATCCACGTACCCACACACGAGTGCGTCGGGCATTCCCTTGCGCCCGAACCGGGGGTCGGATGATTCTGCCGTCGCGTTTCGGAGGGCGGCCGAGTAGGCCGTCTCGAGGTCAACGCCCGGCACCCCTGCCTCGACGAGGTCGGCGGCTACCACGTCCAGACTTGTGCCCACCATGGCGTCAAGGGGTGTGCCCGCCGTCCATCGCGCGGACCACCCCCCGTCGCGCACGTGCTCGAGCATGCCGTCCAGCAGCGCCCCGGCCCGGGCGGGGTCGAGGAGTGCGTAGGCGGGCCACGCCGTGCGGTAGGTGTCCCAAAAGCCGTTGTCGGTGTGCATCCGTCCGGCCCGGATCTCTCGACCGGTGGCAGCATCGGAGTCGGGCGCGATCCGGCGCGTGGGACTCGGGTACCTCGGGCCGTCGGGAGCGTCCTCGTCGTGGCGAGTGGGATACAAAAAGAGTCGGTACAGGTCCGACGCGACAAGCATTCGCTGCTCGGCGGTGCCCGCGGGAGCACTGACGGTGGCGAGTTGGTCATCCCATCGCTCGCGGGCCGCCAGCGCGAGCTCCTCGACGGTGACACCCACCACAGACGCGCGGACGACCTCGGCCTGCGCAGTCGAGAGCTGGGAGGTCCCGGCCTCGATCCTGAGAGGCCCGCCAGCGGGTCGCACGTCGAGCACCAGTGTGTCGCCGATGTGCTCCACCGACAGGTCGGCGCCGGTGATCGAGATCGAGTAGAACGCCCTGAGCGGGTCGGGCTCGTGGGGGTTGGGCAGAGTGGATGCCGCGTCAACCCGCACCTCGCCGTTCGACTCGAGGCGGACGCTGAGCGCCGACAACGGCGAACCCGGCGCGCAGATCACCAGTCGGCCCGGAGCGGGGAAGGTGGCCTCGATCACGGCCGCGTGATCGGTTGCCGACCCGTCGACCCGGATGCCCGAGTGCGTCGTGAGCTGGTAGCGGTGGGGGCGCGCCACCTCGTTGTCGTGGCTGAAGTCCTCCGGTGCAACACCGTGTTTCTCGTCGGGCACGAGTCCCATGCGGAACGCGACGGCTCCGCGGTCACCAATCCAGATACTGGGGGATCGGGTCAGAAGCATGCCCGCGAGTGTCGGATGGGGGCCGGGCCCGTGCGCGTTCCACGAGTAGGTCCAGTGGGGGTTGGAGAGGTCCGTCGCGGGTGCGAGGAACACGCCACCGTGGGGAACACCCGTGAGGGGCTGGGTGAGACCACGTGATCGGGCGGGCGACGAGTGACTGCCGCGGGTCGTCGGAACCCGGTCGGCCGGGGACGCCGCATCCCCTTGCCTCGATTTCGGCTCGATCCGAATCCCGTCGATCCACCCCTCCAGCGTCTCGCCCGTGCGACCCCGCGCGGGCGGCAGATCAACGACCAGTCGATACTCTCGGACGCGGGAGCCGACGAGAGCGCCCAGCGGCACCCTTCGCTCGTTCCACTGGTCGGGAAAATCGAGGTCGACGCGCCCGGCCGCCGCCGCCAGGGTGCCGTCGGTCTCGCGCGCGTCCCGAAGTCGCTCGCCGGTTTCCGTGACGATCTCGATCGTGACCGCTGCCGCGCGGTACCCGTCGAGGACGTCCTCGGCTTCGACGTCGAAGGCGGGGAACACACTCCACACGAGCTCGTCGTCGGCGTCAATCACCCGATCGATCGCAATGCCCGGCACCACCAGCTCCGTCCGAGCGGTGGTGGACGCAAGACGATAACGCAGCACGGTGCTCGACCGGATTCCGGCTCCCACCGCAGAGGCGGGAGCCGATGGGGGCCCGGGATGTGGTTCCAGCCGAATCACGCGCCGGTTGCCGCCCGCCGTTCGGCCTTCTCCGCCTCGAGCATGGCCAGGCTTCGGAAGGTGGGATCCGTGACCGACGCGGCATGGGCGGTCTTGAGGATGCCACGAATCGTCCGTTCGTCGAACGTACTCGGCTGCGACGTGCGGATCGTCCACGTCGCACTCTCACCCGGAAGCAGCGTCACCACGTTGATGTCGCTGTGAGCGGCCGGATCAACGTCGGCGACCGGAAGGGTGGCATCACGAATCAGCGAGCGCGCAGCAATCGTCACGGCGACCGCTCCGCTGCTGTACGACACGTCGACACCATAGTCCGGCTCGACGAAGGGGAACTCGCGGTCGGTCTGGCCCAGCACCACACTTCGGGTGTGGGGCGCGGTCGCCACAAGGAGCTCGTCTGCGGCGAGCGCCCGCCCGAGGTCGCCAAGAGGGAGCACACCGGCGGAGTGGGGCGGGATGGTTCCGCTGACGTGAGTGACTACATCCTGCTCGCCGCCGTGCCAGCGCTGCACCTCTACCGACACGTCCCATGCGGTGGTGGTGCTGTTGCAGCCGTACAGCACCGGAGTGCCGTCCTCGATACGGAGCACGACAATACGATCGCGGTACGCCTCACGAACCGAATAAGCGACCGGCTTCCAGCGGTCCTCGACGTCGATTACCGACCACGACAACGACGGCCAACAGTCGTTGAGCTGCCAGACCACCGTGCCTCGACAGAGCGGCTCGAGCACTCGGAACCGCTCGATGCCGTATCTCACCGCATGAGCCTGATTGAGCTGTGCCAACCAGTACCACTCGTCGAAGTCGGCGGGCACACCAAAGTGAATGTCGAGCACGTCGTTGATGCGCTCGGTGCCCCCTTCGGCCTTCTGGCGCTGAATGGTCCCGGGGGAGAACGGCGCGGGGTCTGCGTCGTGCACCGCAGCGTCGAAGGTGGCACGCGCGGGTGGTCCCTGAAAGCCAAACTCCGAGACGAAGCGGGGAGTGATCAGGTCGTACGCGCGGAAGTCGTCGGGCACCCAGGAGTGCACAACCCCGCGCGAGGGATCGTTGGGCTCTGTCCAGCGATCGCCGGACGAGGGGCTTCCCACGATGTAGGTGCGGGCGGGATCGAGGTCGGCAACCACCCGCGGAAGCACGTCGAAGTAGAACCCTTCGCCCCAGCTGCGACCCTCGAGCACGGTCTGCCAGTCGTGCAAGAACCAGAACCAGAGGTTCTCGTTGTTGCCGTTCCAGATCGCGAGGCTCGCGTGGTGCATCAGGCGGCTCACGTTGTCGCGCGCCTCGGCCTCAACCTCCTCGGTGAAGGGCTCCTCCTCGGGGTAGGCGGCGCAGGCGAACAAGAAATCCTGCCACACGAGCATCCCCGCCTCGTCGCAGGCGTTGTAGAACGCATCATCCTCGAAGACTCCGCCACCCCACACACGGATGAGATTCGCGCCGAGCGCCTGGGCCTCGGCGATTCGTTGCCGGTAGTCCGACTCGGTGACGAGAGCAACCGACGTGTCGTCGGGAATCCAGTTGAAGCCGCGGATGAACATCCGCTCGCCGTTCACGGTGACCCCAAACGAGACGCCGACCGCGTCGGGCTCCTGATCGACCACGAGCTCCCGGAACCCGATCTTCTGGGTGCGCTCGTCAAGCACAACCCCGGCGGCCCGAACGGACACGACGAGGGTGTGGAGCACCTGCGGCCCGAGGCCCGCTGGCCACCAGAGCTCGGGGCGCGCCACCCGGACCTCGCCACGCACTCGGTTCTCGCCCGCAGGCACGGGGATCGTGGTGCTGGCCTCCCCCAGTTCAACAACGATCTCGAGTGGCACCGCGCGTCCGGCGTCCGTGCGAACGAGGTCGACGTCGAGGAAGACCACACCGTCGCCGTCCACGAGTCGCGCGGTTGGGCGAAGTGCGTCGATCCGGGCGGTCGACCAAGCCTGGATCTCAGCCGTACGCCAGATCCCGGCGCCGGGCAACGACGGCCCCCAGTCCCATCCGAAGTCGCAGGCCTTTTTTCGAAGAAACGGCGAGATGGGGCTAAAGACACTCCATCTATCACCCAGGCGTCGGCGCTCCGCTTCGCCCACCTCGATCGGTGACTCGATGGTCACGGTCAGGTGGCCTCCACCCGTGGCAACCTCGGGAGCGGGTGCACGCCAGGTGCGATGCATGTTTCTGCTGCTGGCGCGCGTCTCGCCGTTGATGTCTGCGCGCGCGATCGTGTCGACCCCGTGGAAGACCACGTCGATGCACTCGGCGGTGGCGAGCTCGGGGTGTTCGGGGAGCCCGGTGCTGTACTCCCACGATGTCTCGCCGATCCACCGCAGCAGCTGCTCGTTGTTGTCGATCACGGGGTCGGGAATCGCGCCGGCCCGCTCGAGCGCGGTGTGGACATCCCCCGGAACCGGTGCATCAAACTCTCGGCCGATGATCTCGGTCGGCGTGGGTCCCGCAACAGCTCTGAGCCGCCACGTGGGGTCTAGGGGTATGCGGGTGAGCACTGCGTTGTCCTCTGTTCGTTCGAAGTTGTTGGGCCCTTTCGACGGGCGGTCTTGCGTCGTCCGTCATGTGGGGCTATCGTGCAAAAGCGCTTTGGCATCGAGAGTGACCAAGCTACATCACGCACCGAGTGTCGGCAATCCGGCACCAGAACAGGAGTTTCAATGAAGAAACAGCCCAGAGTCCGCGGACTCATCGGCGTCGCAGCACTGGGAGCAATTGCGCTCTCGAGCCTGACGGCGTGTGGCACCAGCGAGCCGTCCGGTCCGGTCGAACTCGTTATCGGAAACCGCCCCGCGGCAACCGAGGAAGCGCGCCTTGCGCTCTTCAACACGATGGTCGAGGAGTTCGAGGCAGCTCACCCCGACTACACCGTGACGACCGTCGAAGATGGCTGGGATGCCCAGACCTTCGCCGCGCGTCTGGCGGCCGGCGACCTGCCCACGGTCGTGGGTGTGCCTTTCACCGAGATTCGGGGACTCATCGAGCGTGGGCAGGTGGCCGACATCACGGATGCCGTCACCTCGACCGGTGTCATCGACATCCTGAACCCCCAGATCGTTGACCTCGTGACGAGCGAGGACCGTTACTACGGCATCCCGACCCAGGCCTACGCCATGGGCCTGGTCTACAACCGGGCGCTGTTCGAGGCCGCGGGACTCGACCCCGACGCACCGCCGACCACGTGGGACGAGGTTCGTGACGCGGCCCAGACCATCACCGAGAAGACCGGCCAGTTCGGCTTCGCCCAGGTCACGACCGAGAACCAGGGTGGCTGGGTACTCGGTGCCCAGGTGGCCTCGCGTGGGGGCTCCCTCGTGAACGCCGCCGGCGATGAGGTCACGTTCGATGACGCTCCGGCCGCCGACTCGCTGCAGCTCCTGCACGACATGCGGTGGGTCGACGGCAGCCTGTCACCCAACGGACTCCTGTCGGCGATCGAGCTCGCGCAGCTCTTTGCTGCCGGCCAGGTGGGCATGTTCACGCTGCAGTCCGACGCCTACCAGCCACTCACCGAGCTGCTCGGCTTCCCGGGCGAGGACTTCGGGTTCGGTGCCATGCCGACCGTCGACTCCGGTGACGCGCCCGTGACCCTGTCCGGTGGCAACATCGACATCGTCAGCCCCAACGCCACGGCCGCCGAGGCCAAGGCCGCCGTCGAGTGGATCTCGTTCAATCAGCTCGGTCGTTACCAGAGCGAGGATGCCGCGCGCGCCTACGCCGAGGCCCTCGCGTCCCAGGGCTCGGCCGTGGCAATCCCGGGTCTTCCGGTCGTGACCGCCGACATCTACGAGCAGTACCTCGCGTGGATCTCCGACATCAACAACGTGCCGGTCGACAACTTCGCACCGTACCTGTCGCGGGTTGCGGACCAGAAGGTACAGTCTGAGCCGGCAAAGAACGGTCAGGATATCTACGCGGCACTGGATCCGGTCGTTCAGGCCGTGATCACCGATGAGAACGCTGACATCGCCACGCTCCTGAGCGACGCTGCCGCGGCAGCGCAGACCATCCTGGGTCGATAACCCTCCTGGGGCGGCGGCGCTCCCACCCACATGCCGCCGCCCCAGCATCCGCGTCCTGCAAAGAAGGAACCATGACACTCGCTGGCTCGCGACTGCGCCGTCGCGCCAATCTCACGGCACTGGCCATTGCCCTGCCGACGATCGTGGTCTTCTCGATCTTCTCCTGGTGGCCGATCATCTTTGGCGGCCTCATGAGCTTCCAGCGCACCAACTTCTTAGGCCCCGCCGACTGGGTGGGCCTCGACAACTTCACCTACGTGCTTGCCGACCCACAGTTCGGCAAGGCCGTGGTCAACACCCTGTGGTTTGTTGTTCTCGCCATTCTTTTTGGCTTTCCACTTCCGCTCGCGCTGGCGGTCGTCATCTCGACAGTGCGCGCCAAGCACCGCGGGCTGTACGCGGCACTCGCGTACTTCCCCGTGATCGTGCCACCCGTCGTGGCGATTCTCCTGTGGAAGTTCGCGTACGACCCCTCTCCCACCGGTCTGTTTAACACCCTTCTTGCACCACTCGGCGTGGGCCCGCTGGCATGGCTCAACTCGGCCGCGCTGGCGATGCCCTCGATTGTGCTCCAGGCGACCTGGGCCGCTGCCGGCACGAGTGTGCTCGTCTACCTTGCGGCGCTGACCGCGGTGCGGCCGGAGCTATACGAGGCCGCGATCCTCGACGGAGCCGGCATCTGGTCACGCGTCTGGCACGTGACCCTCCCGCAGATCCGAACGATCGTGCTCATCATGATGTTGCTGCAGTTCATCGGCGCATCCCAGGTTTTCGCCGAGCCGTTCCTCATGACCTCGGGTGGCCCACAAAACGCCACCCTCACCATCCTTCTTCTGATGTATCGCTACGCCTTCGGCGGGTCCGCGGACTACGGGGCGGCGACGGCGCTGGGCCTCATGCTCGCCGTGACGCTGGCCATTCTTTCGGCCCTGTACCTGCGACTGACCCGGAGGTGGGAATCGTGACCGACTCCGGCATTCTCTCGTTCACCGAGCGGCGACAACCCACACGGCGTGCGCTCATCCTTATCGTTCACGGACTTGTGCTGGTGGGCGTCGCCGTCGCGGGCCTGGGTCCGCTTCTGTGGCTGGTTGCGGCATCCCTCGGCACAACCCGCGACGTGCTCAGCGACCCGCTGGGTGTGTTCTGGCGGATGACCGAGTGGCAGAACTACGTCAACGCGTTCCAGGGAGTCGACACCGGGCGCCTTCTGCTCAACACCGTGCTGGTTGCGGCGGGCTCGGCGGCGGCCACGGTCATCGTCGCGCTGAGCGCCGGGTACGTCATCGCGATATTGCGGCCCCGATGGGCGCCACTGCTCAGCGCGGGAATCCTCGCGACGATCTTCCTGCCGGGAGTGGTCTCCCTCGTGCCCCTTTATCTCACGGTGATCGACGTCTTCGGCACCGGACTGTCGCTGCAGAACACGTTCTGGGCGGTCTGGCTCCCCGCGGGAGCCAACGCGTTCAGCGTGCTTCTGGTGACCGGTTACCTCCGCAGCATCCCGCGGGAGGTGATCGAGGCGGCCGAGATCGACGGGGCCAGCCCACTGCGCATCCTGTGGAGCGTCGTCCTGCCACTGGCCCGACCGATCCTCGGGGTCGTCGCCCTGCTGGCCTCGATCGGAGCGTGGAAGGACTACCTCTGGCCGTCACTGGTACTGACCAATCCTGACCTGCGCCCCATATCGGTGGCCCTGCCGATCATCGAGCGTTCGACCGAGCTCTCCACGTTCTTTGCCGTACTCGTGGTGGCCTCGCTGGTACCCATTGGTCTCTTCCTGATCTTCCAGAAGCCGCTCCTCGCGGGCGCCGGGTTGTCCGCCGGACTCAAGGACTAAAAGGCTCCGCCTGCAACGGGGTAGGCGGTGAACCGAAAGGAACAGCAGTGAGTGCAGGTTCTGTAGGGATGCGCGCGCCATTCGGCCGACGCGCAGTCGCAACTATCGCGGCGCTCTTGCTCGCGGGAGCCGGCATCGTCGCCGCGCAACCGGCGGCAGCCGCGAACACCACGTATTACATCAACTCGGCCACGGGGAACGACAGCGCGGCAGGCACCAGCCCGGCAACCGCGTGGAAAACCCTCGCGGCCGCGAACAGCCGAACGTTCGGGGCGGGTGACCAGATCCTGCTGGCCCGCGGGGGAAGCTGGACGGGTCAGCTCGCCCCGCTGGGGTCGGGTAGCGCGGCGGCCCCCATCACGATCTCGGCGTATGGCACGGGTGCCGCGCCTCACATCGATGGGTCCACCGTGTCGACCGGTGGTGCGGTCCAGCTCGTCAACCAGAGCTACTGGACCATCGAGAACCTTGATGTGGTCAGCAACTCCGGAGTCGACAACTTCGGCACCCTGACCACCGACGGCACGCCTCGCTCCGGCATCCAGGTGCGCAACACCGTCGGCAATAGCACGGTCAGCGGCATCATCATCCGCAACAACACCGTCTCCGATGTCAACGGATGTTTCCACTGCACGGGCATCGACGCCCATGTCAACGGTGGCATCGTCGTCGACACCACGGCTCTTGGCGCCAACTTCAACGGCGTGCTCGTCGAGGGCAACCACGTCGAGAACGTGGGTCGCACGGGCATCACCGTCTGGGATGCCAGCTACTTCACGACCTCGATGACGGCAATTGTGCAGTCGGCTCTCTCGACCAACGTACGCATCCGCAACAACACGGTCATCGAGCCCGACAGCGATGGGATCCTCGCGTTTGGAACGGATGGCGCCGTCCTCGAGTACAACGTGGTGCGCGGCGCCGGGCAGCGCACCATCGAGGGCTCCACGATGCCCGCGAGCGCGGGGCTCTGGCCCACACGCGCCATGAACACGCTGGTGCAGTTCAACGAGGTGTCCGAGACTCAGCTCCACGGCACCGACGGCCAGGGGTTCGACGTCGATCTCGCGAGCATCAACACCCGCGTTCAGTACAACTACTCCCACGACAACGAGGGTGGATTCCTCCTGATGATGGGCGGCTACTCCAGCGACGTTGTCGTTCGTTACAACCTCTCCATCAACGATGCGTGGAGCGGGGAGAAGGGAATCATCACGTTCTCGTGGGGAGTCCCCGGCCCGGTGCGCATCTACAACAACACGTTTGTGATCCCCGAAGACTCACCCGCGAACGTGTTGTACTGCGACGGGGATGCGGGCGCGTGCGCTAGCACCACACCGGGGTCGTGGTGGTTCACCAACAACATCGTCGACAACCGGGGAACCGGTGGATACTTCTACCCCGGCCTCGGCACCACGGCGTCGTTCGCGTCGAACGTGTTTGCCGGCAACCACCCGGCGACGGAGCCCGCAGACTCCACGAAGATCACGTCTGACCCCGGTTTCGTAAGCCCCGGTACGACGGGTGACGGTTTTGCCGTCGCCGACGCCTACAAGCTGTCGACCGGCTCGCCGGCGATCTCGAGCGGACAGCTCCAGTCGCCCAACGGGCTGCGCGACCTCTTCGGCAACGCCGTGTCGACCTCGGCAGCGCCGTCGCGCGGGATGCACGAGTTCGCGCCGCCCGCGAGCGCACCCGACCTCGTGGACCCTGCCGCCGACTGGAGCATCAGCACGTGGCACACGTCCAACATGGTCGTTGACACGTCGGGTCCCCTGTCGAACATGGCCGGGGATGCCGCCCGGTTCAAGCGTTCGAACAACACGGCGGGCACGGTCCGGTGGGATGCGAAGGCCGGCGACGTACTGACCCTCACCACCTACCTGTTTGGCCAGGCACCGACAACCATCTCGGTCGTTGCGCTCACCGGGTCGGGGGTGGGCACCGTCGTCTCGACGACGGCATCCGCGGCCACGAACACCACAAACGGATGGGTACAACGCACCATCACGAGTGCGGCACTCCCGGCGGGTACCACCGCGGTGGAGATCCGCATCGCCGCCGTGACGTCCTGGGCTGTCCAGCTAGGCACCATCACGATCGGCTAAACCACGGTTCGGGTGGGCGGCGACCCCGCCCACCCGAACCCCTCCTCACGGGAACCTATGACTCCGGATCTTCTCCGCGCCCCCCACGACTGGGTTGGCGCGCCGCTTTTTGTTCACTCCTTTGTTCTTCCGCATGACCGTGGCGCGCTCTCGAGCGCACGTCTCGAGGTCACTGCGGAGGGACTCGTCGAGGCCACACTCGACGGCCGACCGGTGAGCCCCGACGTCCTCGTGCCGGGCTGGACCTCCTACGAGTGGCGACTGCGCATGGTCGACTACGACGTCACGGCTCTGCTCGGCGCGCCCGGGCAGACCCACGAGCTGGCGCTTCTCGCGGGAACGGGGTGGTACTGCGGTCGTCTCGGTTGGATGGGTGCCCAGCAGGTCTACGGCCGCGAGCCCGGGGTCGCCGCCCGTCTCACTCTCCAGTGGACGGACGGGTCGACAACGGCTCTGGTCACGAATTCGTCGTGGCGCGTCGTGCGGTCCACAACCCGCGCGGACGACCTGTACGACGGCCAGACCCTCGACCTGCGGATCTCCCGCGGACCCTCCGAACCGCCGCGGACCGAACCCCTGGACCAGGGTCGTGTTGTGGCCCCGATCGGTCCACCCATTGTTCGACACGAGACGATCGCGCCCGTCTCCTTATCCACCCGGGATGACGGCAGTGTCCTGCTGGACTTTGGCCAGAACATCGTGGGCTGGCTGCGTGTCAGCGCCACCGGACCGGCCGGTCACCGGCTGGTGGCAACTCATGCCGAGGTGCTCGAGAACGGTGAACTCGCCCGTCGGCCGCTCCGCTCGGCGAGAGCCGAGGACGTCTTTGTCCTGAGCGGGGGTGCGGACCTCTTCGAACCGACGCTCACCTTCCACGGGTTCCGTTATGCCCGGATCGAAGGCTGGTCCGAGGTCACCGGGAGTGTCGAAGCGGTGGTGGTGGGCAGCGATCTTCGTCGCACCGGTGGCTTCGCGTGCTCAGAGGAGCTACTTGATCGTTTCCATCAGAACGTGGTCTGGAGCCTGAGGGGCAACACCGTGGGGATTCCGAGCGACTGCCCGCAGCGCGACGAGCGTCTCGGGTGGACCGGCGACATCGCTGTGTTCGCTCCCACCGCCTGCTACCTGTTCGACGTGACGGGCTTCCTCCGGGACTGGTTGGCGGATCTCCGAGCCGAGCAGGCCGCGGCCGACGGGCGGGTGCCCTACGTGGTGCCCGACCCACTCAAGGGCTGGGCCGTGCGCCCCGGCGACACCCCGGAGACCACCGCCCTGTGGAGTGACGCCGCCGTCTGGGTACCGTGGGCCGTCTGGGAGTCCAGTGGTGACGTGACCGTGCTTCGCGAGAGTTACACGAGCATGGCGGCTCATGCCACCCGTGCCCTCGGTCGGCTCTCGGCTCGGGGGGTGTGGGAGGGCGACTTCCAGTTTGGAGACTGGCTTGACCCGACCGCCCCACCAGACAACCCCTTCGCCGCCGTCGCGGACCCGGACGTCATTGCCACCGCCGCGCTTCATCGGACCCTCGACCTCGTGGGGCGGGCGGCGTCGGCGCTGGGGCTCGACGAGGATGCCACGGCGTGGCGCACCCACGCCCGCGCGCTGCGCGCCGCGTTCAGCGCCGCCTACATCCACGACTCCGGCCGGATCCTGTCGGATGCCCCCGCGGTCTACGCCCTCGGAATTGTCACCGGTGTTCTCTCGAGTGCCGACGCATCCGCCGCGGGACATCGGCTGGCGACACTGGTTCGCGAGGGCGGCTTTCGTATCAACGCGGGTTTTGCCGGGGCGCCCTACCTGTGTGAGGCGCTCACCATCACGGGCCACCTCGACGAGGCGTATGCACTCCTGACCAGCAGGCAATCGCCGTCGTGGCTGCACCCGGTGGAGCTGGGTGCGACAACAATCTGGGAGCGCTGGGACTCCCTGCTCGACGACGGCACGGTGAACCCGGGCGAGATGACGAGCTTCAACCACTACGCGCTGGGCGCCGTGGCGGACTGGATGCACCGCACCATCGGGGGGCTGAGCTCTCTAGCCCCGGGCTGGTCCCACATCCGGATTGACCCCCGACCCGGTGGTGGACTCACGTGGGCCGCCACCTGGCAAGAGGTCGAGCGAGGCCTGATCGGGGTGGTCTGGCGCTCCGACCCGGAGTTCCGGGTCACGTACTGTGCACCGGACGACGTTGTGGTGACGCTCGGTGATGACACGCGTGGGCGAGCGACCCGGGTCGTGGAGAGCGAGATGCGCGACACACTCGCCCACCTGGCCACGGCCCGGGATGCCCGGTGACGCCTTTCTATCCCAGCAGGTCCTTCATCTGGTCGGCGATCAGCAGGGTCGCACGCCTCGGTGCAAGGCGTGCGAAGCGGTCCATAAACTTCGCGTCGCCGCCGATGGTCGCGCGGAACTTACCCTTCTCCATCGCGTCGATGATCTGGTGGCCGGCGTCCGCGGGCGCCACCACCTTGCGCTCCTTGGCTCCGGCCGTCGCCGCCTCCAGCTTGGACGTGTCAACGCCGGAGTTCTTGGTGATGTTCGTGCCGATCGCGCCCGGGAAGATCACCGTGACCTTGAGCGGCGTGCCCTGCGTCTCGGCGTACAGCGCTTCCGTGAACAGCTTGACGGCCGCCTTGCTGGCACCGTAGGCCGCCTGCCCGGGCACCGGCAAGAACCCACCCATGCTCGAGACATTGAGGAGACCCGACTCGGGGCGAGCGAGCAGGTGAGGCAAAAATGCCTTCGACATGTTCACGACACCCCAGAAGTTCACGTTCATCACCCGCTCGATCACGTCGAAGTCGAGTTCGTTGATCTTGACGAACGGCTGGATGATGCCGGCCACGTTAAAGAGACCATCCACCTGGCCGTGGGCCTTGACCACCGCGTCCGGCAGGGCGAGCACGGCCTTGCGGTCGGCGACATTAAGCGCGTGAGTGGTCAACTTTCCCTCGCCGGCTCCAGCGAGCGCGACCGTCTCGGCGAGCCCCGCCTCGCTGAGGTCAACGGCCGCCACGCGTGCACCGCGCTTGATAAGGCCCAGAACGACCTCGCGACCCATTCCGTTGCCGCCTCCGGTAACAACAAAAACCTTGTCGGCAATCTGCATGGCTGATCCTCTCCGTCGTGGATGCTTCGGGTATCCGGAGCGTATTGTCCGGATGCAATGGTGCACCCGTTTTGCCCCGGATGCAAGGGAACAAGGTCCCGGTCGCGGGCGGTGGGCTGCGTCTATCCTGAGGGCAGGACCGGCAAAGGAGGCACGTGATCGCGCCCGACGCCTCCACCGTTCGCCAAGTCGCCTGCCTCGATGCGGCCGCGGTACTCGAACGACTTGACTCCCGCCCCGAGGGACTGACCAGCGCCGAGGCCACGATGCGCCTTGCGCGCGTCGGACCCAACGCGCTGCGGGCTCACCGCGCGAAGCCCTGGCGGGTCCTCGGTCGCCAGCTGCGCAGCCCCATCCTTATCCTGCTGTTTGTCACGGCCGGGGTCTCCGTGTTCCTCGGTGAGACCACCAACGCGATCATCATTGGCGTCATCCTGCTCGCGAGCATTGGTCTCGGGTTTGTTAACGAGTTCCGTGCCGAACGCGCCGCCGACGCCCTCCACGACCAGGTCACCCACACCGTGGTAGTGCTGCGCGATGGTGTCGCCACCGAGATCTCCGTCGTCGACCTCGTACCCGGCGACGTCGTGCGGCTGGGGATTGGCGCGATAGTTCCCGCCGACCTGCGGGTGCTCGCGAGCCACGACCTCGCGTGCGACGAGGGAATCCTCACCGGGGAATCGATGCCGGTTGAGAAGTCGCCCGAGCCCACTCCCCCGGGTGTGACCGTCGGGGAGCTCGCATCGTGCGCGTTGATGGGCACGGTCGTGCAGGCCGGGAGCATGACCGGGGTTGTTGTGGAGACCGGAACCCGCACCGAGTTCGGCCACATCGCCGTGGGTCTCGGGGCCGGTCAGCCACAGACGGAGTTCCAGCGTGGGCTCGGCCGATTCTCGCTGCTCCTCCTGCAGGTCGCCGTGGTCCTCACGACCCTGATTTTTGTCGCCAACCTTCTTCTTCAGCGGCCCCTCATCGACTCCCTGCTGTTCTCGCTCGCGATCGCGGTGGGGATCACACCCCAGCTCCTACCCGCGGTGGTCAGCGCGAGCCTCGCCGCCGGCTCGCGCGCGCTCGCCAGGCGCAAGGTGCTCGTGAAGCGACTCGTGTGCATCGAGGATCTCGGTGACCTGGACGTGCTTGTCACCGACAAGACGGGCACCCTCACCGAGGGCCGGATCAGCTTCAAACGCGCCCTCCCGGCGCACGGCTCGCTCGACGCGTCCGAGGTGTATCTGCGGGGCATGCTCGCAACGGAGCAGGACTACAGGTCGGCGCACGGAACAACCGTGGGCCTCAACCCGCTGGATGCGGCACTGTGGTCCGCCCCCGATGCGGCAGCCCAGCATCCCGAGCGCTACACCCTGGTCGACCTGCTGCCGTTTGACCACACCCGTCGGATGGCCAGTGTGCTTGTTGACGATCCCAGCGGTGCGCGGTTGATGATTACGAAGGGATCCCCGGAGGAGGTCCTGCGCCGTTGTGTGGATCTTCCGGGGGACGCGCAAGGGATGCTCGAGCGCGAGTACGCGGCCGGCGAGCGCGTCGTCGCCGTCGCCCACAGGTCGGCCCCCGGCGCGACGGTCGTGAAGGCCGCGGACGAGACCGGCCTCACCCTCGACGGCTTCCTCGTCTTTCTGGACCGCCCGAAGGATGACGCCCGCTCGTCGCTCGCTCGGCTCGCCGAGTTGGGAATCACGGTCAAGATCGCGACAGGCGACAGTGCGGTTGTTGCCGAGAAGGTGCTCGCCGACGTGGGTATCGTCTCGGGTGGCACACTCTCCGGCGCCGACATCGATGACCTCGATGACGACGTGCTGCGCGAGCGGGCGAGTCAGGCGACCATCTTCGCGCGGGTGTCACCTGAACAGAAGGCGCGAATCATCCGTCTGCTGCGTCACTCGGGCCGGTCGGTCGGGTTCCTCGGCGACGGCGTCAACGATGCCCTGGCCCTCCACGAAGCGGACATCGGCATCTCGGTCGAGAGCGCGGCCGACGTGGCCAAGGATGCCGCGGACGTGCTGCTCCTCGACAAGGACTTGGGCGTGCTCGCCGACGGGGTGGTCGAGGGGCGACGCATCTTCGCCAACACGATCAAGTACGTGCTCATGGGAACCTCCTCCAACTTCGGCAACATGGTCTCGGCATCCGTGGCATCCGTTGTTCTCCCCTTCCTCCCCATGCTTCCGGGGCAAATCCTTCTCAACAACCTGCTCTACGACGCCGGCCAACTCGCGATCCCCGGCGACCGGGTCGACCCCGAGCGGCTGCGTGCTCCCGCCCACTGGGACATCGGTTTTATCCGCCGGTTTATGTTCACGTTTGGCCCCATCAGCTCGCTGTTCGACTTCGCCACGTTTGGGGTGATGTTGTTGCTGTTCCACGCGACCGAAAGCCAGTTCCAGGCCGGCTGGTTCATCGAGTCGATCGCCACCCAGACCCTGATCATTTTTGTGATCCGCACCAGGCGGGTCCCGTTCCTGCGCAGCCGACCCTCGCTGGGGCTCACCCTCGCGTCGCTGGGTGTCGTGGCAGCCGGAGTGTGGTTGCCCTTCTCACCGCTCGCCGGGGTGCTCGGGTTTGAGCCGCTGCCGGTGCCGTTTTTCCTCGCGCTGGTCGGGATGATCGTGCTCTACCTTGTGCTCGTGGAGTTCACCAAGGTGTGGTTCTTCGCGCGTGCCGCGCAGCATCCCGAAACCCCAAAACCTCGAACCCGCAGCACGCTGCACCGCGTTAATCGCCGGGCCGCGCGGTTCCGAGCCGCGGGCCCGTCGCGCAGGGCACCACGGCGGCACGCGCGCGCCTAGACTCGCAGCGTGTCCACGCCTCGGTGCCCGAACTGCCACAACTTCGCGTTCCTCGACTGGCAGCCGTGCCAGCACTGCGCGGCCGAGCTGGGGTACCGGTTCGACACGCTCAGCTTTCTGGTCGGGCATCCGGACGGGGTCGAGGCCGACGGCACCACCTGGCGCTACTGCTCCAACCGCTCGTGGGGATGCAACTGGCTCGTCTCCGACGCGGAGGAATCGGGCCGCTGCTTCTCGTGTCGCCTCAGCCGCACGCTGCCCGACCGCGACGACACGATCGCGTGGGAGAAGCTCTACGACACGGGCATCGCCAAGCGCCGCCTTCTCGTGCAGCTCGCGGAGCTCGGCCTGCCGATCGTCCCCTTCTACGAGAAGGAGGGTGGGCTCGGCTTTGACCTGCTCTCCAGCTACAGCGGCAGGCGGGTGATGATCGGCCACGCGAACGGCATCATCACCCTCGACCTTGCCGAGACACTGGATGCGCACCGGGAGGCTCTTCGTGTGCGACTGGGCGAGCCCTACCGCACCATGCTCGGCCACTTCCGCCACGAGATTGGGCACTACTACCAGCAGGTGTTGCTGGCGGATGACGCGGCGTGGGATGCCTGTCGCGCACTGTTCGGCGACGAGCGGCAGAGTTACCAGGCCTCGATCCAGCGCCACTACAACGAGGGTGCCCCCGCCGACTGGGCACTGTCGTACATCTCGGAGTACGCGACGATGCACCCGTGGGAGGACTTCGCGGAGTGCTTCGCGCACTACCTCCACATCACCGGAACCCTCGCGACCGCGGCGAATGCTGGGGTCGTGCTCGACTCGTCGCGGGTGCCCGGAATCGTCGAGGCCAACGTGGTGCCCGAGGCTGACTATCGGTCGCTCGGCATCGAGCGGATGCTGACCGACTGGCGGTGGCTCTCGCTGATGTTCAACCGTGTGAACCGCGCGATGGGGCAGCGTGACCTCTACCCGTTCGAGCTCACCGAGCCGGTACGCGAGAAGCTCGCCTTTGTGCACTCGCTGATCGCGCAGCGCCGCCCCGCCGGTTGAGTAGGCCCGCAGGGCCGTATCGAAACCCGCCTTCTAGAACTTGTAGTCGGGATGCGCGAACGCGTGTAACCCGTTCGCCGCGGACAACGACTCCAGCATCGCCTTGCCCCGCAGGCTGTTGCCCCGCTCGTCGAGCGGCGGGCTGAACGTGCCCACCCCAAACAGCCCGGGGTCGACGGCCACGATGCCCCCGCCCACCCCACTCTTCGCGGGCAGCCCCACCCGCGCGAGCCACTCCCCAGACG
Organism: Rhodoglobus sp.; assembly: GCA_965279605.1. Taxonomy (GTDB): domain Bacteria; phylum Actinomycetota; class Actinomycetes; order Actinomycetales; family Microbacteriaceae; genus Rhodoglobus. Next base: position 104,143 of record CBDIIE010000016.1, on the reverse strand, counting down.
CGTCATACATTCCACACGACGCCATCACCGCGAGTGTCCACCGCGCAACCTGCTCGCTCACAACCCGCTCCCCCGTGATCGGGTTGAAGCCCGCGTTGGCCAGGGTCGCGGCCATCGTCGCCACGTCGAGCGCGCTCACCACAAGGGAGCACTGCCGAAAGTAGTCCTCGGTGGCGGTGTCGACCGACGTGCCCAGAACCCCGGCGGCGAGCGCGAGGTGCGCCAACGCGCGGTTGCGGTGACCCGTCTCGAGCTCGGAGCGGAACACCGCGTCATCCACCTCGAGGGAGTGCCCGGCGAATAGCGCGAGGCCGTCACGCACGACGTCGCCCGGCACCAGGGATGCCACAACAATCGCCCCGGCGTTGATCATCGGGTTTATCGGGCGACCCGAGTCGTCAAGGCTGATCGCGTTGAACGGCTCGCCGCTGGGTTCGACCCCCACCCGTTCGAGCACGGCATCGACGCCGAGGTGCTCAAGCGCGAGGGCGTAGACGAACGGCTTTGACACCGACTGGATCGTAAACGGCGCGGTCGAGTCGCCCGCCTGCCAGACGTTGCCCCGCACCCCCACGATCGCGATGCCCAAGGCATCCGAGTCGGCGGTGGCGAGCTCCGGGATGTAGGTGGCCACCTCGCCCCCACGCAGCGAACGAGCCTCGGCGAGCACGGCCTCGAGCGCGGCGGGTACGGGGTCGACGGTCACAGGTCGGAGCCACTCACCTCGAACGTGTTGCACGCGTTGGGTCCACCCTCGAGGCCGGCGAGGAACCAGCGCTGACGCATCTCGCTCGACCCGTGGGTCCAACTCTCCGGCGTCACCTGACCGGTGGTCGCCGACTGGATGCGGTCGTCACCCACTGCGGATGCCGCGCTCAGTGCATCAGCAATCTGCTGCTGAGTCACCGGCTCCAGGAACGGCACGCCGTCGGCGTTGAGGATGCTCGGCGCCGCCCCCACCCAAGCTCCCGCAAAGCAGTCAGCCTGCACCTCCAGACGCACGCCATCCGACGTGGGGCCGGTCTCCTGCAGGTTGAGGCCGTTCATGATCCCGGTGATGTTCTGGATGTGGTGACCCCACTCGTGAGCGACGACGTACATCTGCGCGAGGGGTCCACCCGAGGAGCCAAAACGGCTCTGGAGCTCGTCGTAGAAGCTCGTGTCGATGTAGATCGTCTCGTCGGGCGGGCAGTAGAACGGACCGACCGCACTCGTCGCGCCGCCGCATCCGGTGTTTGTCTGGCCGGTGAAGAGGACGATGTTGGTACTGCGGTAGTCGACGCCGAACGACGGCAGTTGCTCGGACCAGTAGGTGTCGAGGGAGTCTGCGGCTCCGGCGATGCGGCAGTCCAGATCCGCGTTGGCGTCCGCACCGGTGCAGGAGCCGATGCTCTCGCCGGGCTGCTCCGGGGACTGCCCACCACCCGCGAGCCCGGTGAGGTCCACGCCCAGCAGCTGGGACAACAGGAACAGGCCCACGATCAGCAAGCCACCGCCGCCCACGGCGATCCCGGTGTTTCGTCCGCGGCGACTGACCTTGCTGGTGTCGATCTTCGCGTCGTCGTTGAACGTCATGGCACAACGGTACCGTCTACAGGTCAAGCACCAGCCGGTTGGTTGACGACGTGGAGACACACGGATACATCACGCCGAGTTCATCCTTCTCGGAATCCGACATTACGGAGTCGAGGTGCTCGGGGCGGCCATCGAGGACTCGCACCTCACAACTTCCGCACACTCCCTTGCGACACGACGCACTCACGGGAAGGCCCGCCAACTCGAGCGCCTCGAGCAGGTTGTCACCCGCGGAGACGGTCAGGTGTGTGCCGGTCCGCGCGCACGCGACCTCCGTGTCGTGACTGGGTGCCACCGGCACCCTGAGCACCGGCTCGAACCTCTCAATGTGTAGTCGGTCGGGAGCGACCTGGCCAATAACTCGTGCCATAAGCGATGCGGGGCCACAGCAGTACACGGTCGCATGCGTGTGCTCCAGCGCGTCATCCAGGGCCGTGCCGCCCAAGGCTTCTTCGGATGCAATGAACGTGACACGATCCGGGTAGCGTTCGAGCAACTCGCCCGCGAAGGCGGCCGTCGCCCGACTGCGCGCCAGATAGATGAGTCGCCACGCGCGATGCGCCGGGAGGGATTCGATCATCGACTTGATCGGGGTGATGCCGATACCACCCGCGACAAAGAGATACTCGGTCGCCGCGATGAACTCGAAGTGGTTGAGAGGCCCGTCCACCACGAGGGTCATGCCGGGGGCGAGGGTGTTGTGGATCCACTCGCTGCCGCCTGCGGAACCCACGGTGCGCAGTACCGCGATGTCGAAGTGGTGGCGCTCTGCGGGGTCACCACACAACGAGTACTGGCGTTCCAGCCCGTTGGGCAGGTGCAGCGTGATGTGCGCGCCCGGATGCCACGGTGGCAGCTGACCACCACCCAGCGGAGCGAGCCGAATGCTCAGCACCTCGTCCGCCTCCCGCACGACGCTCGTCACGACCATGGTGCGCCGGTCAATCGTGATCGGAGGGCTCACGGGCCGTGACGCCGGCGGTGTCGACGTGGTGTCGGCGGGTGGCGGTGGAGTGGTGCCCGCCGTCCTCATGATCACCGGGATCAGCACCGCCAGCGCCCCCACCACGATCAGGGTGCTCGAGAGCAGCAGGTACCACGTGGAGCCCACGTCCGTGCCCGCCGTGCCGGAGTGGAACGCGACGAGCGCGAGCACAAGGTAGCTGGTGAGATGGATGCCCCGCCACACCTTCTTCGGAAGCCGGTTGATGGCCAGGGAACTGAGGTGGATGGCCACCAGCAGATAAAACGCGATGATCCCGAGCGCGAGCGCCAGCGGTCGGTAGTCCGCGGCAAACGGAACCAGCAGTTCCAGTGGCGAGAGTGAGAGCCATCCGTCGAGCATCAGGGTGACCATGTGGAGCAAGATCATCAGGAATCCTGCACCAGCGAAGTACTGGTGGAGGTCCCGAAGCCACGCCGCGTTTGCCGCCGATCGGAGGATGCGCGTGGACATCAGCACGCCCCACACCACCGACAACGTGGCGAGAACCCACGCGATAAGGCCGCTTGCCCGGGCGACGTACCACCAGAAGTGTGGGTCGATCATTCGTCGTAGTCCTGCCAGTTGGTCGACGTCAGGGCGCGGCCGTCACGATCGATGATGAGACCCGCGGCGCCAACTCGCGGCAGCCAATCCAGGAAGTCGGAGGGGTCCCGAAGGAACCCGGGTTTGGTGAGCGTCTCGGCGCGCGCCCCGGTGCTGGCTATCACGGACACCGTCTGCACGTCGGTGACGGCGCTGTCGAGTGTGCGTGGGTCGATGAGGTGGTGTCGTTCCCCGCGCGAGGTTATGAAGCGGCGCTTGAGCTGGCTCGACGTGACCAAAGCGCCCGCCGGCAGGCGAACGATCGCCCGGTGGGTGCCCTCCACGAACGGATCCTCGACACCGAGGCGCCACGCGTGGGAGTCCGGGGCGCGGCCCGCCACCACAATGTCCCCACTGATTTGTGCCATAGCGCCCGTCGCGCCGTCCTCAATCAGCTGCGCGCAGACCAGGTCGGCGGCCAGCCCCTTGCCAATCCCGCCCGGGTCGAGCGTGAGGGTCCTGGGCATCCGGACCGAGTGGCCCTCGATCGTGATGTCTGCAAGGTCGCCGGCCGCTCGTGCCCACGGGGCAAGCCCGGTGGTCAGGTCTGGTGCACTGCTGGATGCCGTGTAGCCCACGTCGACCACCGCCGGAAGCAGGGTGGGGTCGAAGTCCCCGCCAGTCTCTGCCACACCCGCCCGCATCGCCTCGATCAGCACGAGGGTGAGCGCGTCGACGTCGACCGCGTCACCGCCGGAGTTGTTCAGCCGACTGATGTCACTGAGCGGCAAGAACCTGCTCCAGAGTGCCTCGCAGCGATCGGCGAGCGCGATCGCGCGGTCCAGCATCTCGTCGGTTCCGTCGACGACGGTGATGACCGCCGTCCCGCCCATCAGGGGTACGGTGCGAGTCGTACTACCCACCCGATCCACCACTGGAACCATCCGGGGGAGCCGGAGCAGGGTCGACCGGAGCGGGTGCCGGAGCGGGGTCGACGGGTGCGGGTGCCGGGTCAACCGGGGCCGGGGCGGGAGCCGGTTCGACCGGGGCAGAGTCGACCGGCGCGACATCGACCGGCGCGGGTTCCGCGACAGGCTCTTCGACCGGAGCAGGCGGCGGTGCTGCCGGCGCGGGCGTCCCGACCACCACTTTCGCCGACGTGGGCGCCGTCGCCCGCTCGCGGGGAGTCGCCACGGTGACCTCGGTGGCCTGAGCACCATACTCAAAGCCGGTCACCATGGCGACCAGAGCGGCCACGGAGAGCACACCCGTAACGGCGCGTGCTCCCCGGGCCGGGTGGGCCGAACTAGTCGTCATCCTCTGTTTCGCCCTCATGTTCGGCCACGTCATCGTCATCGGATTCGTGCGAGCTGTCGTCATCGGCGGAGTCGTCACCGTGATCGTCCGACACATCGTCGGTCGCGTCATCACCGTGGTCATCGGTCGCGTCGTGCCCGGCAGGGTCGTCGCTGGTCCCCGGCGTCGACGACGAATCGTCGGGAGCGGCGGGACCCGCGTCTGAACCGGAGCTGACCGAGTCATCGCTTATGTCGTTCCCCGAGTCGTCGGCGGGCGACGAGCTCGGAGTGGGCGTGGGCGTGCTGGTCGGCAGGAGCGTCTCGTCGCCTGTCGGAACCAAGATCTCGGTCGCGTTTCCGATCGGGCTTGAGGTACTCGCGGACAGTGCATCCGCGTTGACGGCCATTGCCGCCCCCGCGGCCCCGAGAACTCCGATAACGGAGAGTGCGGTGATCAGTTGAATTCTCATGGTTCGACCGTACGCAGGCGCCATCCAAGGCCGGGCTGGCCTTTATCCAAGAAACGTCCAAGATCTGAGGGGTACGACGAAGGTCCTGTGCGCAGCCAGCCTCCACGGAGCACAATGAGCACATGCGCGTACTCCTCGTCGAAGATGACGCGTCGGTCGCGGACGGCGTCATCGATGGGCTCGTCTCGGCCACGATGGAGCCCCACCACGTCTCCTCGGGGCAAGCGGCTCTGGATGCCGTCACCTCACTCCACCCGGATCTCGTCCTTCTCGATCTGGGGCTCCCCGACATTGACGGCACCGAGGTGTGTCGACGCATTAGGCAGTCCTCGTCCGTGCCGATCATCGTCATCTCCGCCCGCGACGAGGAGATCGACCGAGTCATTGCCCTCGAGATCGGGGCCGACGACTATCTGGTCAAGCCGTTTGGTATCCGCGAGCTGGTCGCTCGGATCAAGGCAGTCGCGCGCAGAACGTCGCCCCCCGATCCCACCGTCACACCGGAACTCCGCTTCGGGGAGCTGGTGGTGGATGATCGCTCCCGCCGGGTTTATCTGGCGGGTACCGAGGTACACCTGACACCCAAGGAATTCGAGCTCCTCGCCTACCTCGCTCATGACGCGGGTGCCGTCATCCGCAGGTCCGAGATCCTCCGGGTGGTGTGGGACACCAATTGGTACGGCACGACAAAAACGCTTGATGCGCACGTCGCGGCGATCCGCAAGAAGCTCGGCGACCCGGGCTGGATTGTGGCCGTTCGGGGCATCGGGTTCAGATTTGGGCTGCCCACGTGAGGTGGCGGTTTATGGGCGCCCTGATGGGCCTCACGCTTCTCGTCCTGCTCGTGCAGGACATCCCGTTGGCCTTCTACCTGCGACAGGTGGAAAACGATCGACTGGTGACGTCGCTCGAGCGTGACGCGTTTGTGCTGGGCGGTCGTGCCGAGGAGGTCCTTGAGCACTCCACGCCCGAGGGGCTCGCCGAGCTGACCGAGTTCGCACGGGACTATCAGGCAGCCGGCGGGGCTCGGGTCGTGATCGTCGACCGGGACGGCGTCGCGATCGTCACGAGCGACGCCGACGACTCCCGCGTGGGTTCGTCGTACCTCTCGCGACCGGAGATTGCGGCGGCCCTGAGCGGAAGCATCCAGTCGGGTACTCGTTACTCCGAGACGCTCCAGCAGGAGCTGATGTACGTCGCCGTGCCGGTGTTCTCCGGCGAGGATGTGCCGGGAGCGGTGCGCCTGACCTATCCCCTGTCCGTCGTCACCGATGCCGTCACTGCACGGTTGCAGGTACTCGGGACCGTTGCGCTGACATCTGCCCTGCTCGCCGGATTCGCCGGGTTCGTGTTCTCGAATACGGTCACGCGCCGGCTGCGGTTGCTCGAGAGCGTGACGGAGGTGCTCGCCGCGGGCGACCTCAGTGCCCGCGCGGACGACACGTCCGGCGCGCCCGAGATTCGAGCTCTCTCGCGATCGTTCAACACGATGGCCGATCGACTGTCCGGCATGATCGATCAGCAACGGGCCTTCGCGGCCGACGCCTCTCACCAGCTCCGAACGCCTCTGACTGCGCTGCGGCTCCGGCTCGAGAGCGCGCGGGAACTGGTCGACACGGATCCCACGACCGCGGCCGACCGTCTCGCGGCGGCGGAAATCGAGACGGATCGTCTTCTGACGATCATCGAGGGGCTGCTGCTCCTCAGCCGCACCGACTCGGCATCGACGCCGTTGGTGACGGTGGATGTCGCCCGCGTGGCGCAGGAGCGGGTCGATCACTGGCACGCGCTCGCCCAGGAGCTCGGCGTCACCCTGAGCTACGCCGGCCCGGTGCGTGCACATATCCACGCGCTGGACCATGCGGTGGAACAGGTCGTCGACAACTATGTCGACAACGCACTCACGGCGAGCCCGGCCGGCACCGACATCGTGGTCGGCGTGGAGACTCACGGCGATCTGGTGACGGTGTCGGTTGCCGACTCGGGGCCGGGCCTCACGGCAGAGCAGTGCACACTGGCGTTCGATCGATTCTGGCAAGCGGACTCGGACGGCGGGGGAAGCGGACTGGGCCTCGCGATCGTCAAGCGCCTCGTCGAACTCAGCGGAGGAACCGTCTCGCTGGAACCCCGCAAGCCTCGTGGCCTCATCGCCCGTGCGACGTTCCGCGCCTCTGGTGTCGCTGAACCCGCCGAGTAGGGTGGGGGAATGAGATCACCGCAGGATGTCATCCGTCAGGTCGTTGTCATCTCAAGCGCGGTGTTCGCCGTCATCGCCTCCTTTGTGGGTTCGGGCGCGGCCGGTGGCACCCCCATCCAGGACGCGGCGGGCGGCGCACTCGCCGCGGATGCCACGCTCATCGCGCCGGCCACACCGGCCTTCTCCGTGTGGTCCGTCATCTACCTCGGCCTCATCGTTCACGCGGTGTGGCAGGCGCTGCCGGGCCAGACCACCGCGGAGCGCCAGCGGCGCCTCGGGTACTGGGTCGCGGCATCCCTCGTGCTCAACGGACTGTGGATCCTCAGCATCCAGTTCGACCTGCTGCCGCTCAGTGTTCCGATCATCGTGGTGCTCCTCGCCGTGCTCATCCAGACGTTCATGCAGGCGGCGCAGTACCGCCCGACGAGCGCACTGGATGCCGCGTTCACCGACGTTCCGATCGGGCTCTACCTCGGCTGGGTGTGTGTGGCGACCGCCGCGAACATCACGGCGTGGCTCGCGGCATCCGGATTCACGGGCTTCGGCCTCGCACCGGAACTCTGGGCCGTTGTGGTGATTCTCGCCGCAACGGCAGCCGGAGTTGCTCTCGCGCTGGCCGGACGCGGACGCATCTCTCCCGCCCTCACCCTCGCGTGGGGACTGGCCTGGGTGGCCGTCGGCCGCCTCGCGGGCGAGCCTGCATCCACCATCACGGGGGTGGCCGCGATCGTCGCCGCCGTTGTCGTGCTCGGAGTTACCGTCGCCGTGCGCGTGTCGGGTCGCTCGCGGGCGTAAGCTCCCGCTCATGGCAGAGCAGTCATCCCGAACCCGCTGGTTCGGACTCGTTTTTATCAGCATCGCCGTTGCCCTCATCATCGTCGATTCGACCATCGTCAACGTCGCGATCCCGTCGATTGTTGATGACCTCGGTATCTCCTCCACCGAGGTCCAGTGGGTGCAGGAGTCGTACACCCTGGTGTTCGCCTCGCTGCTGCTGGTCTTCGGCACGCTGGCCGACCGGTTTGGGCGCCGCCTCATCACCGTGATCGGTGTTGTGGTCTTCTCGCTCGCGTCGGTGTTCGCCGCGCTCGCCCCCTCGGGAGAGCTGCTCATCCTGTCGCGCCTCGTCCAGGGCGTCGGCGGCGCCATGATTCTCACGGCCTCGCTGTCGATCATCAACGCGACGTTCCGTGGCCGCGAGCGCGCCATCGCCTTCGCGATCTGGGGTTCCACGATCGGCGGCATGGCAGCCGTGGGTCCGCTTCTCGGCGGGTGGCTCACCACCTACTTCTCGTGGCGCTGGGCGTTTGGCATCAACGTGCCCCTCGGCGTGATCATTGTGATCGGCATCCTCGTGACCGTGATGGAATCACGCGAGCAGGGCATCCCCCGGCGGGTGGATGTGGTGGGCGCGCTGCTCTCGGTGGTGCTGTTCGCGAGCCTCGTGTTTGGTCTCATCGAGGGACGCACCTACGGCTGGTGGTTGAGCGACACCCCGCCCAGCTTCTGGACCTTTGACATCTCGCCCATCCCGTTTGTGTTCCTGCTGACACTCGTGGCGCTCGTCGCCTTCGTCCTGTGGGGGCAACGTCGCGAGCGCGAGGGCAAGTCGACGATGCTCGCCTTTGGCCTGCTGCGGATCCCCTCGTTCCGCAACGGCAACATCGCCGCTCTCATCGTGTCGCTCGGCGAGTTCGGGCTGATTCTCTCGCTGCCGCTGTGGCTGCAGAACGTGCTCGGCTACGACGCGCTGCAGGCGGGCTTTGTGATTCTGGCTCTCGCGATTGGGTCGTTCTTCGCGAGCGGTTTCGCCGGCGCATTTGGCAACAAGGTGTCGCCCGTCACGATCGTGCGCGTGGGCATCCTTGCGGAGATCGTGGGCATCGTGATCGTCGCGCTCGGCATCACCCCCACGGCCGAGTGGTGGCAGATTGTGCCGGGCATCTTCATCTACGGCTTCGGCGTGGGGTTGGCCACCGCGCAGCTCACGAGCGTGGTGCTCAAGGATGTGCCACTCGACCAGAGTGGGCAGGGGTCGGGCACGCAGAGCACGTCCCGCCAGATCGGCTCGGCCCTCGGCATCGCCATCCTGGGAACGATCCTCTTCACGAGCCTCGGCGCGGGGCTTCAGGCCAAACTCGACGCGCGGCCCGAGATCCCGGCATCCGCCGCGACCCAGATCGTGGATGCCGTCGTCGACTCGGCCGGTGGCGCCATCCCGGGCCTCGACGCGCAGTCGCCGGATGTCGCGGCCGACGCCCGCCAGGCCTTCAGCGATGCGACGCGGCTGGGCGCCTTCTCCGCCGCCGGATTCCTCGCGCTCGGGTTCCTCGCGACCCTTCGCCTCTCGGGCTCGGGCCGCCGCGAGGAGTCCCTCGAGAACTAGCCCCGGGCTCCGCCGCCGCTCTCGCCCCACAACCGAGTGTGCGCAAAGTGCTGCAGCCTAGGCGGGCCGCGCGCACTTTGCGCACACTCGGTTGTCTGGCGGCGGCGCTTTAGCGGCGGACGGCCTTCGGGGGCGCCTTCTCGAGAGTCGGGGCGGTGCCGGACTCGCGCTGCAACGCGTAGTACGCCATCGCCTCGTCCTGCCGCTCCTTCTCCTCGCCCAAGGCGATCGGAGCGCGGATGAGCTCCGGCGACAACTCGAACGCGGCGACCAGAGGCAGCGCGTGCTCGCGCAGGCGTGGCAGCAGTCGGTCGTCGATGTAGCTCGTGATCGCCTGGGCGCGCTGCGCGGAGATCCGCCCGTGGATGAGGTACCAGGCGGCGTGCTTCTCGATCAGTCCCAGACCAAAGAGGTCGCGGAGCCACGTGAGGACCTGGCGGGTGCCGTCGTCCTCGATCTTCTCCACGGCATCCGTGAACGCCTCCCACTGCAGCAGCTCGCCGTGTGCTCGTGCCGCCTCGATGAGCGCGTTCTGGTTGCTGTTGAAGAGCTGCGCTGCCTCCATCTTGGGAAGCTTGTTGGCATCGCGCAGGCGTCCCGCGATCTCGGCGACCATCGTCTGCACCCGGTCGGTAAGCAGCTGGCGCTGCGAGTCGGTGTCGCGCACGTAGCCCACCGAGCGAGCGGTCGAGCCAAAGTCGACGATCGACTGGGCGAGCTTGCGCAGGCCCGTGCGGTTGATCGTCGCGTCACCCACCTGCTCGGCGACGTAGGTGGCGAGAGCTCCAGCATCCGCGCCGGCGAACTTCTTGGAGTAGTCGGTGAGGAGTCGCTTGGCCACGAGCTGCAACAACACGTTGTTGTCGCCCTCGAACGTCGCGTAGATGTCCATGTCGGCGCGGAGCCCCACCAGCCGGTTCTCGAAGAGGAAACCGTTGCCACCACAGGCCTCGCGTGCTTCCTGCAGGATGTCGAGGGCATGCCACGTGGACAGCGGCTTGAGGGCCGCGGCGAGGGTCTCGAGATCCTGGCGGTCGGCGTCGGTGTCGTGGGTGCCCGAGAACACGTCGTGGAACTTGTCGAGGAACACGTCGTGGGCGAAGCTCATCGCGTATGTCGTCGCCAGGCGCGGCAGCAGCCGGCGCTGGTGACGCTGGTAGTCGAGGATGACCTCCTCCTCCGTGTCGGAGGCCGCGGTGAACTGCCGACGCTGCGAGCCATACGAGAGCGCGATCGTGAGCGCCAGCTTGGATGCCACGACCGAGGCGCCATCCAGAGACACCCGACCCTGCACGAGGGTGCCGAGCATCGTGAAGAACCGACGACCGGGGCTCTCGATGGGCGACGAGTAGGTGCCGTCCTCGGCGACGTCGCCGTAGCGGTTCAGCAGGTTGGTGCGGGGGATGCGCACGCCCGTGAAGTGCAGGCGTCCGTTGTCGATGCCGTTCAGGCCACCCTTGAGGCCATCATCCTCGCCGCCAACTCCGGGCAAGAACTGCTTCTGGGAGTCGCGGATGGGCACGTAGAACGCGTGGACCCCGTGGTTCACACCCTTCGTAATCAGCTGCGCGAAGACCACGGCGGCCTCGCCGTGCAGTGCGGCGTTGCCCAGGTAGTCCTTCCACGCCGCGCGGAACGGGGTGTCGATAACAAACTCGCCGGTCGCCTCGTCGTAGGTCGCCGTGGTGCCGACCGCCGAGACGTCCGAGCCGTGCCCGGTCTCGGTCATCGCGAACGCCCCGGGGATCTCGAGACTCATGATGCCCGGAAGCCATTTCTTGTGGTGCTCCTCGGTGCCGAGATGCATGACGGCCGCGCCGAAGAGCCCCCACTGCACACCCGCCTTGATCTGAAGTGAGGGGTCGGCGAGCAGCAGCTCCTCGAACTGGGCGATGTTGCCTCCGGCATCCTCGCCACCACCCACCGACTTCGGGAACGCCTTGTGAACTGCGCCCTCCTTGACGAGAAGATGAAGCTGTTCGAGCACCCGGGCGCGGTGCTCCTCCATGGTCTGACCGGGGATGCGCTGAATCTCGGGTGTCGCGGCGAACGCACGCGAACGGCGGCGCACGTCGGCCCACCGCCCGAGTAGCTGCTGTCCCAGTGCGGCAACGTCCACAACCGGCGCAGCGGTCGTCGTGCGGGCAACCTTCGAGGTGCGGTCTACGGTCTGGCTCATAATTCCACGGTACGACTGCTACAACAAAAGTGGGAGTTCGCGGTAGGAGTCACACGAATTGTGCACCCGCCGCGCGCTGGCCCATTGGCAGGACTCAACAATGCTCCCGTGATGCCACCCGCATTCTGCGTCACGGCAGCGGTGGCCTTCCGTCTTATAGACATAGCGCGTTTGGCGCTCATTGCCCAAAACAGGAGCACTATGAAGACGATTACTCGGGCCCTCGGCCTTATCCTTGGCGCCGCCGTTGCAGCCACCCCCACGCTCGCAGCTGATCGCGCGCTCGCCCTCGACTCGGTCGACGCTCACGCAACGGTTCACGCGCCGGACACCCGTGGAGGCATAGGCGCCCCGGGCGACGTGGAACTAGACGACAGCCCCGCGCTCGCGGAGTCCGTGGCGGACGCCGCCGACCTCGCCGTGGACCTCTCCGGTGAGGACGCGATAGCCGCCACCGTTTCCGGCGTGGAGATCACGGTGCCCACCGATCCGGCAGATCCAATCACCTTCGGCACTGGCGACGTCTCGTTCGCGATCAACGTGCCGCGGGTTGAGAACCTCGGTAGCGCCGAGAAGACCGGCGACACAATCGCCTACGCGAACGCCAACGAGGCCATCGTTCCCGTCATTCACGACGACGGCACCGTCCAGCTACTGTCTGTTCAATACTCGGCCGAGTCCCTCTCGGTCTTCACCTACGAGTTCGTGCTCGCGGAGGGTGGGCGCGTCGACGCCGCTGAGGATGGCGGATTTGTCCTCTTTGGGGCCGATGGCGAGGAGCTCGCGCGCGCTGCCGCCCCCTGGGCAGAGGATGCTACGGGTCGCACTATCCCTACCGCGTACGACATCGACGGTGCCACGGTCACCCAGCGCATCGAGGCGCCAGCCAACGCAACCTACCCGATCGTCGCCGACCCGGCAATCACCGTAACGACGTACACGTCGAAGGTGATACCACTCGGGAACACGACCAAAGCGAACTTTCAGAGGTTGGTCGGCGGCTGCAGGGTGGGGACGGCGAACACGTCGTGCACAATTACCGCCAACTATTCTGAGAAGACCTCGGTGAGCGGTTCACTGGGGCTCACAGCGGGCGAGGTCTCGGCCCAGCTCGGGTTCTCCTACGAGTACACCGCGAGTGGCAGCTCGAGCTGCACGAGCCCTCAGCTTCCGAAGAACGCGAGCTTTAAGGCTTACATCATGGGCACGTTCTACACGTACAGGGTAGAGAAGTGGAAGACCGTGAAGTCGGGCGGCCGCACCGTGACGACGCTTGTGGACAAGACGGGTACACAGACGGCGTTCAAGCCGTCCCGATCGATCTACTGCGTCCAAGCATGAGTTCACTAGGTCGAGCGGAGGAACACCGATGATCGAGACGGGCGAAAGAGCTCGCATCCTTAGGGGCGTGTGCCTTGCCCTGCTCATTGGGCTCAGCCTTGTTGGTCTCGTTGCGGGCGGCATCGTTGTGGCCGTCAACAACGCGGCCACTATCGAGGCAGCACGCGACGGCTGGACCGACACAAACGCCGCCAGCCTGATCGTACTGGGCACATGGTGGCAGGTCGGTGGCGCGCTCATCGGAGTCGTGCTGCTGTTCTTTGGCGCGTTCGCCCGCCCATCCACGCCACCGAAACGCTAACAATGCCCTCCGAGTTGCGACTTCCGCACCCTTCTGGCCCCGAATCCGAGCGGGGAAGGTGCCGAACTCGCAACTCGGTGGTGTTAGCGCTCGAGAAGCTTGGCCGCGTAGGTGAGCACCTCGTGATTGCTCGCGAATGACCCGTCACGGAAGGGGATGACCACCAGACGCACGGCCGGGCCGCTCAGGAGAAGCACCCGGCGCCATCCCCGTACCTTCCGAAGTGCTGTGGCCACGGTTCGAATGGATGACCAGGGCACGTCGATGGGCGGTGTGCCCACCGCGACAAGGGTGAGCCCGGTCGCATCTCGTGTGACACGAACGGCCCTGTAGCGCAGGCGCGCACCGGGAGTCCTCACGTGAAGAGCGAGCCAATCCTCAGCGCCCGGCGTCGAACGAACCACCCCCTCGTGTTTCTCGGTGAGTCGGCGAACGACCCATGCCGCAGCCACGAAGGGCACCCACACGAACGCGGCGAGACCCACGGCCAGGGCCGCAGCGACGGTCGAGTTGAACGCGACGGCATCCGGTGCACCCAGAGTCCGCGGGACGATGGATGCCACCCCCACAACGACTACGGACAAGCCGATTCCCAGAAGGAGTCGACGCACGGTGCTCACAACCCTGAGACTACGCGTCACGAACGGCGAGCTGACTCGTCTTTTGTGTTGAGCGGTCGTCACCGGCCGCGGTCAGGAGAGACGTGGCCACACCGTGGTATCGACGCGGCCTTGTCGGCCGGGCACTTACGACACTCAAGGTTGTGAGCATGACGATGGTCATCGGGGGTGGCATCCTCGTGACCGTCAACGAGCCCGCGGTCGACAATGCCCTGCGCGCCGGTGAGGTGGATGTGACTGCCGTCCAGTTCGTTGGGGTCGGCACGTGGTTGATGGTGAGCGGCGCCGTACTTGCCGCCCTCGTGCTCGCATGGGGTCTGCTGGTGGGGTCGCCAGCACCGGACTCGGCGATCACCGACTGACCCGCACCGTCGCCTCGCGCGAAAGAGTGTTCGCGCGGGCGCGAGTACGCTGGATTGATGACGCTGGTGGACTCGAGCCGTGGTTCGGCGATCGGGGGCATCCTCGATCGTGTGAGCGCCAGCCACCGCGTCACCGTCGACGAAGCCGAGGTTCTGCTCGGTGCTCGGGGGGAAGCCCTCGATCGACTCCTCCACGTTGCGGGCCACCTGCGGGATGTGGGGCTCGCTAGCGCCGGGCGCCCCGGGGTCATCACCTACTCTCGCAAGGTCTTCCTGCCGGTCACCACCCTGTGCCGCGACCGCTGCCACTACTGCATCTTCGTGGACACCCCGGGTCAGCTGCTGAAGCTCGGCAAGCCCGCCTACATGTCACGCGAGCAGGTGCTCGAGGTTGCGCGGCAGGGAGCGGCGCTCGGGTGCAAGGAGGCACTCTTCACGCTCGGTGACCGCCCGGAGGAGCGCTGGCCCGAGGCGCGCGCGTGGCTCGACGAGCACGGCTACGAGTCGACTCTCCACTACGTCGCCGACATGGCGCAGGCCGTACTCGACGAGACCGGGCTGCTGCCCCACCTCAACCCCGGCGTGATGAGCCTCGCCGAGCTGGAGTTCCTCAGGCCATACGCCCCCTCGATGGGCATGATGCTCGAGACCACCTCCGAGCGGCTGTTCACGGAGAAAGGCCAGGTGCACTACGGGTCGCCCGACAAAGACCCGGCGCTGCGCCTGCGGGTGATCGAGGATGCGGGTGTCGCCCGTGTTCCGTTTACCACGGGCATCCTCGTCGGCATCGGCGAGACCGTGCGGGATCGCGCCGAGTCGCTCGTTGCACTGCGCGATGCGGATGACCGGCACGGCCACGTGCAGGAGGTGATCGTGCAGAACTTCCGCGCGAAGCCTCGCACCGCGATGCAGTCCGTGGATGATCTCGAGCTCATCGAGTACGTGGCGGCGGTCGCGGTCGCCCGCATCGTGATGGGACCGGATGCGCGCATCCAGGTTCCGCCGAACCTCTCCGACGAGACCGAACTGGGGATGCTCGTGCGCGCCGGCATCGACGACTGGGGTGGCGTCAGCCCACTCACCGCCGACCACGTGAACCCCGAGCGCCCGTGGCCCCAGCTCGACGACCTGGCCGCGCAGACGGCGGCGCTCGGCTACGACCTCCGCGAGCGCCTCACCGCCCACCCGGAGTACCTCAACAACGAGTGGCTCGACGCCGGGATCGCCCCGCGCGTGGTGGCCCTGGCGGACGAGCGGGGGCTCGCGCGCAACGGCTGGTTGAGTCGCCCGCAGGGCGAAGCCCGCCCGCGGCCGGTACTCAACCAGCAGGAGAGCATCTACGAGCTCGCGGCCCGCGCCAACGACTTGCGCCGCTACACGGTCGGCGAGGCCGTGAGCATCGTCGTCAACCGCAACCTCGACTCAACCAAGTTCGGGCAGTACTCCCTCGACGACGTCGCCGCGGTCGCGCTCGACGCGTGGGAGCTCGGCGCGACCGAGCTGTGTGTGCAGGGCATCATCCCGGGCGACCCCGAGGGGTACCTCGAGCTTGCTCGGGCCGTGAAGGCAGCGACCCCGGGCATCCACCTGCACGCCTTCCGGCCCGCGGATGTTGACGACTTCGCCACCCGGTCGGGCCGCTCCCTCGAGAAGGCACTCGGTGATCTGCGCGAGGCGGGCGTCGACACGATGCCCGGCACCGGGCTCAAGATCCTGGACGAGACGGTCCGGCAACGCGTCGCCCCCACCGACCTCCCTATCGACCGCTGGGTCGAGGTCATCACCGCCGCCCACCGCGCCGGGTTCACCACCAGCTCGGTGATGTTCTACGGGCACGGCGAAACCCCCGAGCAGCGCATCACACACCTCAACCGGCTCATCGAGATCCAGGATGAGACGGGCGGGTTCACCGAGTTTGTTCCGATCCCCCTGCCCGGCACCACGGTCACGCTGGACGAGCACCGCGCCATCCACGCCCTGTCGCGCATCATGCTCAACGGGCACATCCGTCACATCCAGGTTCCGTGGACGAGGCTCGGGTTCGAGACCGCGGGCGTGATGCTGCAGTCCGGTGCGGACGACCTCGGCGGCACCCTCTTCGACGGCCGAGTACTCCCGGAGGCGGGAGCCGAGTTCGGGCACGAGCTGACGATCGAGCAGGCCCGCCGTATCACCGGCCCGTTGTTCCGCACGCTGCGGCAGCGCACCACCACCTACGGCGAACCACCCGCGGCAAGGAAGCTCGTATGACACACGTGCGCGTGGCGATCATCGGCGCCGGATTCGCGGGAATCGGGGCGGCCATCGCGCTGCGCCGCCGCGGCGAGGAGTCGTTTGTGCTGCTCGAGCGGGCCGAGCGTGTGGGTGGCACCTGGCGCGACAACTCCTACCCCGGTGTGGCGTGCGATGTGCCATCCCATCTCTACAGCTACGAGTTTTTGCCCAACCCGAACTGGTCGAGTGTGTTCGCGCGTGGGGCCGAGATTCACACCTACCTCGAGTCGGCGGTGCGCACCGAGGGGCTTGAGCCCTACCTGCGGCTGGGCACCGCGATGACGAGTCTCCGGTGGGACGACGAGTGGGCGGTGTGGCGGGTCGCGACGAGTCGCGGGAGCCTCACGGCGGATGCCGTGGTGCTCGCCGCCGGGCGACTGACCGAGCCGCGCATCCCCGAGCTGCCGGGCATCGAGACCTTCAGGGGTGACCTGTTCCACTCGGCCCGCTGGCGGGACGACGTCGACCTGGTGGGCAGGCGCGTGGCGGTCATTGGCACGGGTGCCTCGGCCATCCAGCTGGTGCCCCGCCTCGCGGAGATCGGTGCCGACGTGACCGTGTTCCAGCGCAGCGCCCCGTGGATCGTTCCCCGCCACGACCGGGACTACACGGATGCCGAGCGCGCCGAGTTCGCCGCGGACCCGGGCGCCATCGCGGCCCTGCGCGACGAGCAGTTCTGGCAGGGCGAGGCCATGTTCTCCGCGCGCGCCGGGGACTCTGATGCGATCGCCGTCGCTCGGGCCGAAGCCCTCGAGCACCTTGCCGCCCAGGTCGCCGACCCTGGGCTGCGAGCAGCGCTGACTCCCGACTACGAGATCGGATGCAAGCGCCGCCTGATCTCGAGCGACTACTACCCCGCACTCGCGAGTGGGGCCGTGCACCTCGAGGCGTCGGCGCTCGCCACGATCGACCAGGGCACACTCGTCGCGGAGAGCGGCGCGCGCTACGAGGCCGACGTTGTTGTCTTCGCGACCGGCTTCGAGTCAGCGCAGCAGCCCTACGCATCCCTCGTGCACGGGGTCGGGGGCACGACCCTCGCCGAACACTGGCGGCGGGGCATGACCGCGTATGCGTCGACAACCGTGCACGGGTTCCCCAACCTGTTCATCGTCAACGGCCCCAACGCGGGCCTCGGCCACAACTCGGCCGTCTACATGATCGAGACCCAACTTCAGTACCTGCTCGGCGCGCTCGAGTACCTCGACGAGTTCGGTGGGGTACTCGAAGTGTCCGCACGCGCAGAGCGTTCCTACACGCGCGAGATCGACCGAATGGCCGCGCCCACCGTGTGGCTGACGGGCGGATGCGACAGCTGGTACGTCGACCCCCGCAGTGGCCGCCTCACGCTGCTCTGGCCGGGATCCGCTCACGAGTTCCGCGAGCGCAACGGCACCTTTGACCCCACACCCTATCGACCCAAGGAGACCCATGTCGCACCCCATCCGCTTCGGATACAAGGCGTCCGCTGAGCAGTTCACGCCCAGCGACCTGCTGCGCTACTCGGTGCTCGCCGAACAGGTCGGGTTCGACTCGGTGTTCGTCTCCGATCACCTCCAGCCGTGGAACCACGACGGTGGCCACGCACCCGCCGCGATGCCGTGGCTCGGCGCGCTGGGCGCCTCGACCGAGCGCATCATCATGGGCACCTCGGTGCTCACCCCGACGTTCCGATATCACCCGGGTGTGGTTGCACAGGCGTTTGGAACCCTGGGAGCGATGTTCCCCGGCCGGGTAATTCTGGGGGTCGGCACAGGCGAGGCGCTCAACGAGGCGACGCTCGGCATCCCGTGGCCAGAGTCCCCGGAGCGGTTCGCCCGCCTCAAGGAGGCGATCACCCTCATCGAGAAGCTCTGGACCGAGGAGCGCGTGACGTTCGAGGGCGAGTACTACACCACAGTCAACGCGACCATCTACGACAAGCCAGAGAAGCCGGTGCCGATCTACATCGGTGCCGCCGGCCCCGCGGCCACTCGCCTTGCCGGGCGAATTGCGGATGGCTTCATCACCACCTCCGGCAAGAAGCCCGAGCTGTACACGGAGACGCTGATGCCCGCGCTCGCCGAGGGACTCGAGAAGGCTGGTCGGTCGGCGGATGACATCGACACCCTCATCGAGGTCAAGGTGTCGTTTGACCACGACCACGAGCGCGCACTGCAGGACACCCGGTTCTGGGCGCCCCTGGCGCTCTCCCCCGAGGAGAAGATGGGCGTGGAGGACCCGGTCGAGATGCAGCGTCTCGCCGACCAACTGCCGATCGAGCGCGCGGCATCCCGGTTTATCGTCTCGACCGACCCCGACGAGCATGTTGCACGAATCCAGCAGTACCTGGATCTGGGCTTCAAGCACCTCGTGTTCCATGGACCGGGTCACGACCAGGAGCGGTTCCTCAAGCTGTACGGCGAGGAGATCCTGCCGCGGTTGCGCTCGCTGGAGCTCTAAGCGAAGGCCCCGCCGGGCGAGTAGGCGCAACGCGCAACCCGCCGGTCGAGTAGGCGCAACGCGCCGTATCGAGACCCGGTTTCGATACGCGGCTACGCCGCTACTCAACCAACAGGGCGGCGGCTACGCCGCTACTCAACCAGCAGGGCCGCGGCTACTCGCCCAACGAGACCCGGATGCCCAGCAGCTGCAGGGCGCGCGCGACGAGGGCGCGCCGCTGGTCGCGGGTTCCCGCGCGGGCGGCTGCGGCGAGCATCCCGATTGACAACATCACGTCATCCGTGGTGAAGGTCGGCGGCACGGTGCCCGACTCGCGCCCCGCGGCGATCGTGGCGTCGACGATGGCGCGCATCCGCCGTTCGAAATCGAGGATGTGTGGGTCACCCGCGAGGGTGACGGTCAGCTCGATGAGGGCAACAACATCCGCGATCTGGTCGGCGACCTCGGCGAGCACGTCACGCAGAGTTCCGCCGCGGGCGACGATCGCCTCGAGGTCGTCAAGGTTGCTCTCAAACGCCGCGAAGGCGAGCTCACCCCGGCTCGAGAAGTTGCGATACAGGCTCGCCTGGCCCACACCCGCGCGCTTCGCGATGGCGGAGAGCGGAGCATCCAGGCCCTGTTCCGCGAAGACCTCGGCCGCAGCCCGGATAAGCGCGGCCCGGTTCTCCGCCGCCGCAGCGGGGCCACGGTTGGTGCGAGGGCTCGTCACCGCTGCAGTCTACGACCGCAACCGGTAGAGCACGTGGGGGCGCAGGCGGCTGCCCTCCGGAACACTCGGATGCTCGAAGTCGTCGGCCACGTCGTGTGTCATGCCAAGACGCTCCATCACGGCCCGCGAGCGCACGTTGAGCGCCGACGTCATGGACACCAGCTCGAGGAGACCAAGGGGCCCGAAGGCATGGTCAACCGCGGCGCGCGCCGCCTCCGTGGCGTAGCCGTGGCCCCACGCGTGGGCGGCGAAGCGCCAGCCCACCTCGGTGGCACCGGCGAACGGAACGTCGATGGTCACGGGCGCGAGACCCGTGAAACCGATGAACTCCCCTTCGAGGTCAACTGCCCAGAGCCCCCAGCCGCGCTCGTCGAGAGCCGAGGAGAGGCGGTCGAAGGTGGCATCGGCGGTGGTGCGATCCTGGGTGGAGGGGAAGAACTCCATCACGACCGGGTCGGCGACGAGCGCGGCCCACGGGTCGCGGTCGGACTCGCGCCAGTGGCGGAGGGTGAGGCGTGAGGTGTGGAGTGTGGTCATGTGTGGGGTTTCGATACGCCGCTGCGCGGCTACTCAACCAGCGGAACTGGCTGCGCGGCTACTCAACCAGCGGAACTGGCTGCGCGGCTACTCAACCAGCGGGGGTGGCTCCAGAAGGTACGGGTCGTCCGGAGGGTAGGGGTCGTCGTCGGGCTCGGGGGCGAAGTCGGTCACCGGGGGCGCAGCCGCGGCGGGCAGCTCGGTGCCAGCGACGACCGCGAGGAGGGCCGCGCCGTACTGCTCGAGCTTCTTCTCGCCCACACCACTGATCTCGGCCAGCTCGCCGAGGGTGCTGGGCTCCGTCACGGCAATGCCGCGGAGCGTTGCATCCCCGAAGACGATGTAGGCGGGAACTCCCTGCGCCCGGGCCTCGCCCGCTCGCCACTCCCGCAGGCGCTCGAAGAGGGGAAGCGCGACCTGCGGCAGGTCCGCCTTGACGGCACGCTTGGCCGCCTTGGACTGGCGCGGCGCCTCGCGGCGCAGGTGCACCTTCTCACCGCCCGAGAGCACACCCGCAGACGCCGGCGTGATCGCGAGGATGCCGTACTCGCCCTGCACGGCGAGCAGCCCCCGCGCGAGCAACTGGCGCACCACCGCCCGCCACTCCTGCTCGCTGAGATCCTGCCCAATGCCGTAGGTGGACAGCTCGTCGTGTCGCCCCTTGGTAATGCGGTCGTTGGTCTTGCCCAGAAGGATGTCGATGATGTGGCCAGCGCCGAACTTCTGGCCGCGCTCGCGGTCGAGCCGCACGACCGTGGATAACAGCTTCTGCGCGGGAATGGTGCCGTCCCAGGTTTCGGGCGGAGACAGGCACGTGTCGCAGTTGCCACACGCGCTCGAGGACTCCCCGAAGTAGCTGAGCAACTGCACGCGCCGACACTCGACGGTCTCGCAGAGCGCGAGCATTGCATCCAGATGGGCACTCAAGTTGCGGCGATGAGCCAGATCACCCTCGGAGGTGTCGATCATTCGGCGCTGCTGCACCACATCCTGCAGTCCGTACGCGAGCCACGCGGTCGACGGAAGCCCGTCACGACCGGCACGACCGGTCTCCTGGTAGTACCCCTCGACCGACTTCGGCAGGTCGAGGTGGGCGACAAACCGCACGTCGGGCTTGTCAATTCCCATGCCAAAGGCGATCGTCGCAACCATCACGAGGCCGTCCTCGCGGAGGAACCGCGACTGGTTGCGCGAGCGCATCCCCGCGTCCATGCCCGCGTGATAGGGGAGGGCCGGGATTCCGTTCTCCACGAGGAAGTCGGCCGTCTTCTCCACCGACGCACGCGACAGGCAGTAAACGATGCCGGCATCCCCGGCATGTTCGGTGCGCAGCAACGAGAGGAGTTGCTGCAGCGGCTGGGCCTTCGACTCGATGCGGTACTGGATGTTCGGCCGATCGAAGCTCGAAACGAATTCCCTCGCCCCAGTCAGGTCGAGCCGCTGCACAATCTCGCGGCGGGTCGCCGCCGTTGCGGTGGCCGTGAGCGCGATACGGGGCACGGATGGCCAGCGCTCGTGAATCATCGAGAGCCCGAGGTACTCCGGCCGGAAGTCATGGCCCCACTGCGATACACAGTGCGCCTCGTCGATCGCGAACAGCGCGATCGTGCCGCGGTCGAGCAGGTCGGCGGCCTGCCGGAGGCGCTCGGGCGCGAGATACAGCAGGTCGAGTTCGCCCGCGAGGAACGCGGCCTCCACGCGGGCGCGCTCCTGAGGGTCCTGCGTTGAGTTGAGGAACGCCGCGCGCGCACCCACGGCGGCGAGGGCATCCACCTGGTCTTGCATCAGCGCGATCAAGGGCGAGATGACCACGCCCGTGCCCTCGCGCACGAGCGACGGAATCTGGTAACACAACGACTTGCCGCCGCCCGTGGGCATCAGCACCAGGGCATCCCCGCCGTCAATGACGGTCTGGATGATCTCCCCCTGCTGCCCCCGGAAGGCGGAGTACCCGAAGGTCTTCTCCAGAACGGACAGGGCGGGGGTCATGTGTCCCAGCCTAGGTGCCGCCCCTGACGGAACGACCGCCTACCTCTTCGCCAAGCGGTCGAGCTCCTCGCGGATGCGCCGCAGGTGATCGGGCGACACCATGCTGCCCGCCTCAAGCTCGGCGATGCGCACCCGAAGGGCCGCGATCTCCTGATCGTGAGGGCTCGGAGTTGGCGGCGCACCGGGCGCGGGCGTGGCGGCGACCTCCTCGCGCGCCTGGTCCATCGCGTTGAGCACGATGCCGATCAGCACGTTGAGCACCGTGAAGACGATGAAGAACATGTACGAGAGGAAGTAGAGAAGCGCAAAGGGAGTCACCTCGAGGCCGGCGAGGAACGTGTCCGGGAAGTTCTCGAGGGTCAGCATCACGGTGAGGGTGAGCATGGCGAGGCCGAGGTTCGCCCAGCGCTCGGGATCGGCGGCACCAAACAGGTACACACCCGCCATCGCGTAGATAAACATCAAGAAGCCGATAAGGACGGCGAGGTTGGCCAGTGGTGCGACCGACTTGATCATCGACAACATCAGGATGCGCGCCTCCGGCAGGAAGCGGAAGATGCGCAGGATCCGCAGCAGTCGCACCAGACGGAAGATGACCGTTCCGTTGTTGAGGAACGGGATGAGCACCACCACCAGGAAGTCGAAGACGTTCCAGGGGTTGCGGAAGAACATCCACGGCTTGGTGCCGTAGGAGATGAGTCGCAGCAGCAACTCGACCGTGTAGAAGATGATCGCGAACTGGTCGATGGCGTGCGCGACCTGCACGACGGCCGGGTCGAGATCCGCGTAGGTCAGGATCGCGAGGGAGACCGCGTTCGCGATGATGACGGCGATAACAACAATCTCAAACGGGTTGCCATACATCAGGCGGGCCAACCACTGGATGCGGTACGGCGGGAGTGTCACCTCCGTGGCGCTGAACAGGCCGGGGCGCGCGGTCGACGGTTCCTCTGTGCTCATGGAGGAGAGATTAGTGGTACGCGGGGGCTCACGAACACGGGAGGGCCGAGCCACGCTGGCCCGACCCTCCCGGTGCTACTGCCGATCTACCAGACAAACACGATCCGCGGCAGGGAGCGGTCACCGTCGAGCTGCCCGGTGCCCTCATACCGAACCGTGATGAGGTGGATGCCACGATCCAGTCCGGCCACCGGGATCGTCACTCGCCCGTTCGCCCCCAGTTCGCCGGTCGCGACCACGGTCGAGCCATCGAGCACACTCACGGTTCCCGTTGGAATAACCCCATACCCGGCCCGCACCGTCGCCGTGACGTCGAGGGCCTGGTTCGAGCGGATGAGCAGCTTCGATACCGAGATCGTCGCCACCGTGTCGAGCTTCGCCACGGTCACCGCGTTGGAGGTCGCGGTGCCGTCGGTGTAGCCCTCCGCCGAGGCCGTGAGCACCGCGGTGAGGGTTGCGCCCGCGTCATCCGCGGTCACCCGGTACCGATCATCCGTCGCCCCCTCGATCGGCTCGCCGTTGCGCAGCCACTGGTAGGAGACCGTTGGGCTGGCAACGCTCCACGTTCCGTCGTCGACCGAGAGCACACGACCCACCTTCGGCGTGCCCGTAATCGTCGGCGCCGTCACCGAGGTGATGGACTCTTCGACGACGGTCGTGGCGAGCGTCACCGTTGTGGTGGTGCCGGTCTCCGGAACTTTGACCGTGAGCGGCAGGGTGCCGGCGGAGGTGCCCTCGGGGATGGTGATGGTGACGGATGCCCGGCCCACCTCATCCGTGGTGTTCACGATCGTCGGGTCGATGCTGGCCTGCCCGAGCACCGTGTCACCGGAGCTCACAACCGCGGTGCCCGCACGCGGACCGTCGTTGCTGAACAGCAGTGACGAGAGCGTGAGGGTGACCTCGTCGCCCGCGCTGTAGCCGTCAGCATCCGGGGCGGACACGGTGACACCCACCGCACGCTGGGTGTAGTCGGGGCTCACCACCGGGTTCGCCTCGAAGTAGTCGACCATACTCGCGAGGTCAACACGGCCAGAGTCGGCCGAGTTGGTGCCCTGGGCGAAGGCGCCGAAGTTGTCGCCGCCGCTCGCAAGGAACGAGTTGACCGTCACCTTGTAGGTGGCACCCAGGTCGAGCGGAGTGCCGTCGAGCCACATGCCCGTGATGCGACTGCCCGCCGCTGCTGCCGGATCGTAGGTGTAGGTGAGTCCCGCCGAGACGCCGAGCTTGAGGAACGGCCGGCTCGCACCCGCGGGCTGCCACTGCTGCTCGAGCGCCTGACGGATCTGCTCGCCCGTGAGGTCCTTCGTGACGAGAGTGTTCGCGAACGACTGCACGCCCGCCGCCTCCGAGTAGGTCACAACTCCGGTGCCGTCACCCGGTGTGGTCGGGTTGGCGGCATACTTCAGGTCGGCACGAAGACCACCCGGGTTCATAAACGCGATCTGCGAACCGGCCTGCTGTGTGGCCCAGAGCTGCACGTCGGCGACGAAGTTGCCGAGTGTTGACTCTGCGCCGCGGTTCTCGCTCGTGTTGTCCTGCACACCCCGGTTCACGTCGGCGGTGATGTCGCCGAGCTTCACGGAGCCCGCCTCCCGCGCGACCGCCACGGCATCCGCCACGATCTGCGCGACCTCCACGTTGGGCGTGTAGGCGCCCGCGAGGTTCTTGATCTCGGAGGTCATCGTGAAGTCGCCCGTGTCGGGGTCGATCGTGATGGTGGTGTGCGCGAACTTCTCGCCGTACTGGCCGGATGAGATCACCGGCCGGGTGCGGTCCGTGCCGGGGATGGGCACCTGGTGGTTGTACGCGAGGTGGGTGTGACCCGAGATGATGGCGTCAATGTTGGCGTTGGCACCGGTGACGACCTGCCCGAAGCGCGAGTCATCCGTTGCCGCCTCGATGGTCGTGTTCGCGGCACCCTCGTGGATGAGGAGCACCACAACATCCGCCTCGCCGTTGTTTGGGTCGCCGTCGCTGAGCTGGTCGGCCACCCGGTTCACGGCCGGAACGACGGGACCCACATCGATGGATGCGATGCCCGCTGGGGAGACGAGGCTCGGGAGCTCCTCGGTGACAGCGCCCACGAACCCAACGCTCACGTCGCCGAAGTCCTCGACGTAGTACTCGGGGAACGCGGGTGTGGTCGTGCCTGCCTGGTAGAGGTTGGCGGCCAGGTAGTCCCAGTCGGTGAGCGGCTCCACGCGGTTGACCACGTCGTCAACGCCCCGGTCGAACTCGTGGTTGCCGAACGCGCTCGTGTCGAGGCCCATCACGTTGAGGGCCTCGATGGTGGGCTCGTCCTGCTGGATAAACGACGTGAACGTCGACGCGCCAATCAGGTCGCCCGCACCCACAAACAGGGTGTTCGGGTTCGCGGCGCGGTAGCTGTCGACCATTCCCGCGAGCACCGCAGCGCCCGCGATCGGCGGTGCGGCCTCGAGCCTGCCGTGGAAGTCGTTGATGGAGAGGAGGTCAATGGTGACCGGGTCTGCGGCGTGCGCGGCGGGTGCCGTGCCCAACGCGGTGAGAGCCAGCGCGAGAATCGCGACCGGCGCGACCCTCCTGACGGCGTGACGGGGGGATCGCATGTTTTCTCCTCGTTGTGTGGGGATTCAACCTAGGCGTCGGGTGTGCCCCATTTGGGGGCCATGCAAAAGCCTAGGTGAGGAGAGGAGGGGGTGTCGAGGGGTCAGCTCACGCGCCGCGGCTCCATGCCCGCCGCGCGGTAGATGTCGTCGATCGTCTGCATCGTTTCGACGGCGGCCGCGGCATCCGTCGGCACGGGGCCACCTGAGAGCACGGCATCCCGGAACGCCTCGAGCTGGAACGTGTAGCTCGCCCGCGGGTCGGCCTTCTCGCGCAGACGGAGTCCGGGGCCGGTCACACTGATCTTGCCCTTCACCTGGGGCGCGTAGGGCATCCGCACCTTCATCTCGCCAGCGCTGCCCCGAACCACGGCGGAGATGAGGAGTGGTGGGGTGGACCACATCGCGGCACGCATGCGCACGGGCACACCGGAGTAGTCGAGCCGAGCATCCATCGACGCATCAATGCCCTCGCGATCGTGCGCCTCGGCCGACACCACCGTGGGGGTTGCACCCAGCACGTCGTGGAGCCACCGGAGGGGATAGCACCCGAGGTCCATCAGCGAGCCGCCGGCGAGGTCGACATTCCACCGGATGTCCGAGCTCGGCGGCATGGGAACGATAAACGAGGCCTCCGCGGACTCGATGGTTCCGAGGATGCCCGTGCGCACGATCTCGGCGGCACGCTTCGTTTGGGGGTGGTACGTGGTGTGGTGCGCCTCCATCACGACGACCGACGAGGCAGCCGCGGCCGCAGCCACCTCCCGCGCCTCGTCGGCGTTCGCAGTGAACGGCTTCTCACACAGCACGTGTTTTCCGGCCTCGATCGCGGCGAGCGTCCACCGCCCGTGGAGGCCATTCGGCAGCGGGATGTAGACGGCGTCGATGTCCGGGTCGGCAAGCAGGGCCTCGTAGCTGTCGTGAACCCTCGGGATGCCGTGCTTGCGCGCCGCCTCCGCCGCACGATCGTGGTCGCGGGCAGCAATCGCGACCACCTCCACCCCGTCGACCTCCTCGGCCGGATGGATGAGGGCGTTGGTCGCGATGCGCGCGGCACTCAGGACACCGATCTTTAGCATCTGGCCAGACTAGCCAGCGGGCTCAGCGGTCATTCTTCGTGGGTCACTACGGCGATTGTGGATAAGAATCTGTGTTCTATTTTTCTTTCCACAGTATCTGCTTTTATTAGCACTGGCGTTCTATATCAATTACAATAGAGGCATGAACACGTCGGGCACCAACACCTCAGTGGTGGTTGTGTTGCCCGACGTGAGTGAGCTGTCGGCGATCTCCGACGAGCGGTTGCTCGAGCTCCAGCGTGAGTCAGGTGCCGCCCGTCGCCGGGTGGATGCCGTCGCCGCCGCGATCAGCGGCGAGCTGGCTCGGCGCTCCGATCGATCATTGGGCCATCGTGGGCTCGCTGCGCGCACGGGTGCGCCCACGCCAGAGAAGGCAGTCCAGCGGCTCACCGGTGTCAGCCTGAACGAGGCCAAGGCCTTGGTGACCGTGGGCACGTCCCTCACTCCGGCGAACCCGTGGCTGGCCCCGGTGAGCGAGGCCATCGAGTCCGGTGAGCTCTCCGTCGCTGCGGCGGCCGCCATCTCCCGTGGGCTCGGAACACCCTCGGCCGACGTCGCTGCGGACGACCTCCTCGACGCGGCCGCCGCCCTCGTAGAGTTCGCGCGCGACGCCAGCCCGGAGAGCACCGGCACGGCGGCCCGCCAGCTGCGTGACCGACTGGATGCCACGAACATCGCCGACCTCGAAGCGCACCGCCGCGGCAAGCGCTCGCTCACCTGGTCCGCACAGGCCGACGGAACCACGCGGATGACGGCCGTGCTCGACCCCGAGTCCGCGGCGATCGTTATTGGCGCCATCGAGACCATCACGAGCCCTCGCCGCGGTGGTCCCAGTTTTGTGGACCCCGCCGAGCAGGAGCGCGCCGCGGCCATGGCCGCCGACGATCGTACGATCCCCCAGCTCTCCCTCGACGCGCTTGTTGACATCGTGCGTCTCGCTACACGCGCCGAGTCGAGTGACCTGGCGACCGTGTTCGGCACCCGGTCCCCCGCCGTGCGCGTTCACGTGCAGGCGGCCGACCTCCAGCACGGCAACGGATTCGCCTACTTCGAGGGCCAGACCGCCTTCGTCAGCACCACAACCGCCCAGCGACTCGCTTGCGACACCGGCTGGTTGCCGGTCCTCTTCGACGGTGCCAAGCCCATCGATGTGGGGGCGACGCAGAGGCTACACAGTCCACGGCAACGAATAGCGGCCGCCGCGTACTGGAACGGATGCGCGTGGGGTGATTGCGACAGGCCACCCTCGATGACAGAGATGCACCATTGCCAGAGGTGGAACGGCCGCAACACCACCTTGAGGAACGGAATCCCTCTGTGTCGGTTCCATCACATGGAGCTACACGCCAACAACTGGCGAATCATCGAGAAGCACGGTCAACTCGTCGCGCGGTCGGAAAACGGAACCCAAGTCCCGCTGCGCGCCAAGAGCCCGTTCTCAGTACCCCGTCTGACTCAGCCGGCGTACCTCGGTGTGCCCGATGGCCGGTACGACACAATCGCCACCCCGCTCGGAGTGACCCGCGACGAGATCACCTCGAGCGCCAGGTCCGGCCCAGACTCGGGGAACAGGCGCACGCCCTGACCAACCACGACCGGCAGAATCATGAGCTCCAGCTCATCGACCAGCCCGTGAGCAAGCAACCACCGAACCAAGGCACCACTGCCCGGCACCAGCAGCACACCATCCGACTGGCTCTTCAACTCACCAATCGCCGCAGCGAGGTCAGAACCGAGCACGGTCGTACCCGCCCAGGTCGGCTCGGTGATCGTCGTCGACGCCAGAAACTTCGGCCGACCGTTCAGCGCCCTCGCGAGGGGGCCATCACCACCGAGACCCTCCGGCCAGTAGCGCTCAAAAATCTCGTACGTCACTCGCCCAAACAGAAACGCGTCCGCCGTACCGTAGCGCTCAAGGATGTGCGCGCCCGACTCGGAGTCCCCCAGTGGCAGAGCCCAACCACCACGCTCGAAACCGAAGCGGCGATCCTCCGAGGAGCCACCCATCCCCTGCATCACGCCGTCCAACGACACCTGCGTGCTGGTCACGAGCCTCACGCCGCCGGTACCTCCTCGGGCATCACGGACTCCTCTTGACCTGCATACTGTGCCGAGATCAGGCGATACGACCTCGTGAGGAACGCCAACGAGGCAGCAACCACCATCACAAGCCCCGCAACCAAAAAGACCAAAGCGATACCGCGAGCCGACCCCTCGCCCAACAACCAACCCCAGGCCTCCTGGCCTGCATCCGAGTCCATGTAGGGGATGATCACAAACTCCGCGATCGGCGCAATCAGGAACGCCGTCACGGGAGCCGCCGCCGACTCGAACGCCTGCGCAAACCCAAACACCCGACCCTGCGTGCGGAACGGCACCACCTTCTGAATGACCGTCTGCTCGGATGCCTCGATCGCCGGGATCATCGTCATGTAAAGGAAAATCCCCACCGCGTACAACCACCACCACTCACGGATCGTGAAGGTCGCCCCCAACACGCCCATCAGGATCACGAGGAACAACATCGTGCGAATCGGATTTCGGCCCAAACCAAACTTGGCAATAAGCAACCCACCGATGATGAACCCGGTCGACGAAATGCCCAACACCACACCCCAGATCTCAACCGGGAACAACTCAAGACCGTACGGGTCCATGAGCGCCATGTAGACGCCACCGATGAGATTGTTGAACGTCGAAAAGATGATGAGCGCGAACAGACCCGTCACCGCCCGAACGGCGGTGACGCTGCCCCGCAGATCAATGAACGGAGCACGCTCCGACACGTGTGGCTGCTCCTCGGGGATGCGCAGGAAGAGCAGGTGCACCAGAGCAAGTGCGGTCAGCACAATCGCGATGAGGAGGGTCCAGCCCATCCCGAGCAGACCCACCGAGAGCCCGGAAAAGATGCTCGTCACCAAAAACGCGATTCCCTGAACGGTGCCCACAAGACCGTTCGCATTCGCGTGTCGCTCGACCGGCACCAGAAGGGTGACCGTCGTTGAGAGCGCGATGTTGCGCATGTTCTCGATCACCCCGCCAAACAGGATGATCGCCGAGAACAACCAGAACCAGGGTGCACTCAGGTCAAGCAATGCGCGCTCGGGCAACACCAAGTACATGCCCCCAGCAATCGCGAACGACACCAGAGTGACCGTGCTCGCGAACACCATCGCCGCATGCTTGCGGTGCCGATCGACGATCGTGCCGAAGACCATCGAGAACAGCGCGACAAACAGCATGTAAGCGCCACCAATAACACCGGTCGCGAGCACCGATCGCGTCTCGAGGTAGACCCAGAAGGTCAACGCCCACCAGAGGTAACTCGTGGTGATGTTCGCGACCGCAGTGTTAACAAGGATCTGCCCGAACGTGCGCATACCGCCCGGCGGCGGTTCGTGGGCGGGCGGAGCGGGGCTGTCGGCAGCGGGCGTGGAGGAGTCGTCGGTGGATGCCATAGTCCATCCACCCTATGTAGACAGCGTTTACATGTCGAGTAGCTAGGCCCCGAGCAGCAGCAACACGTGATAGATCACGTACACCGGCCACACGATCGCCTGCAGCAACCCGAGCACGACCGCCCAGAATGACCCATCGGATTGCGAGATGAAGTAGATGGCCGCACCAATGTAGGCGAGCAGAAAGAAGAACCCCGCGGGGCCAGCACGCTCGACGTAACGAGTTCGATCAGACATGGTTACCTCCCATGCCTATCCTGCGCCTGCACGCTCACGAGCGACAGGGCGAACGTCCTAGCCGGCGTGCCCCCGATTACGACGACGAGTCGCCTTGGGTGCACGCGGCCCCAGAAACGACTGGGCGGATGTCACGTCAAAACCCTGCCGGAGAGCCTCGCGCCCAATAAGCATCCGAAAACCCATCTGGTCACGATTGCTCAGCGTGACCTCGGCCTCGACGGTCTGACCCACTAGAACGACCTTCATCAGCACCACAAAACGATCCTGCACGTGCCCCGACGAGCTCCGAACCCGGCGCCGATCGTGCACCGGGCACTCCACGATGACCTCGTCCTCGATCGACTCCTGCCACGGCCGCACCGTAAAACGAACCCACTCCACACCGTCCCGTTCGAAGACGGACTTGTTGTAGGCGTGCAGCGATGAGGTTTGTGCACCGGTGTCGAGTTTGGCCTTGATCCAGGGGATGCCCACATCCGGTAGCTGCACCCATTCCCGCCACCCCGCGAGGGTGTTTGAATGGGTGGACTTGCTCACCGCTCCATCTTGGCAGGACACCCCCGAATGAAACTTGCGATCTTGTCGCGCGCGCCGCGTTCGTACTCCACGCAGCGGCTTCGTGCTGCCGCCGATCAGCGCGGCCACGAGGTGCGGGTGCTCAATACCCTGCGCTTCGCGATCGACCTCTCCGGGGAGGATCCCGACCTTCAGTACCGCGGAAGACAGCTCAGCGAGTACGACGCGATCCTGCCGCGCATCGGTGCATCCATCACCTACTTCGGCACGGCCGTTGTTCGCCAGTTCGAGCAAATGGACGTGTACACACCCAACACCGCCAACGGAATCTCCAACGCTCGCGACAAACTACGGGCCACCCAGATCTTGTCCCGCCACAACATCGCGATGCCGGCAACAGCGTTCGTGCGCAACCGGGCGGATGTTCGTCCCGCTATCGAACGCGTCGGTGGCGCGCCCGTCGTCATCAAGCTGCTCGAAGGCACCCAGGGTATCGGCGTGATTCTGGCACCCGAAGTGAAGGTCGCCGAAGCGATCATCGAAACCCTGCACTCGACGAAGCAGAACGTGCTCATCCAGCGCTTCATCCGCGAGAGTCGTGGCCGCGACATTCGCGCACTTGTTGTTGGTGACCGCGTCGTCGCCGCCATGCGACGCACGGCGAGTGGGGACGAGTTCCGGTCGAACGTGCATCGCGGAGGCACCGTCGAAGCGGTCGACCTCTCGCCCGACTACGAGCAGGCCGCCGTACGCTCGGCACAGATCATGGGGTTGCGGGTCGCGGGAGTCGACATGCTCGAGGGACCCGACGGGCCTCTCGTGATGGAGGTCAACTCGTCACCGGGCCTCGAAGGCATCGAGGCGGCAACCCAGCTGGATGTGGCCGGCGCCATCATCGACTACATCGGCGGCCAGGTCGCGTTCCCCGAAATCGACGTGCGCCAGCGTCTCAGTGTGTCCACCGGATACGGCGTCGCGGAGATCCTCGTGCACAACAACGGCGACTTCGTGGGCCAGAAGCTGGGTGACACGAACCTGGCCGAGCGCGACATCACGGTACTGACCGTGCATCGCGGCACCACTGTTATCCCCAACCCCAAAAAGGCCGTCGTACTCGAGGCCGGCGACCGCCTCCTCTGCTTCGGCAAACTCGAGGAGATGCGCTCGATGATCCCCGAACGTCGTCGCCGCCGTGCCAAGGTGCGCAAGCTGCCCACGGAGGCGCTGCCCACGACGTGAGCGCACTGACCCGATAGCGTGGAACCCTCATGCTCACCGTCGTGATTGGCCTCGGCTCTGCTCTCGTCTATGGCGCAGCCGACTTTCTCGGAGGTCTCGCCGCCAAACGGATGAGTGCCGTCCTCGTCACCGCGATCGCCGCACTCGTGGGGCTGGTCTTGTTCGTGGCCGTCGGACTCCCGGTCATTGGTGGCACATGGTCGTCCGACGCGGTCATCCTCGGAGCACTCTCGGGCATCAGCGGAGCAGTCGCCATCGGCCTGCTCTACGCGTGCCTCGCGATCGGACCGATGAGCATCCTGTCACCGCTCACGGCAGTCGTTTCGGCAGTCGTCCCGCTCACGGTCGGGCTCATCGGCGGCGAACGCCTGAGCACCTTCGGCTACGTTGCACTAGGTCTCGCGATCGTCGCAATCGTGTTGGTCGGATTCACGCCCCCGGGCGCAGGAGAACTTGTACGAAACGCAGTACGACCCAGCCTCAAGGGTGTGCTCATGGCGATCGGGTCGGGCGCCGCAATCGGCGTCTTCTTGATACTCATCGATGCAACACCGGATGACTCGGGCATCGTGCCCCTCGTGCTCAACCGAGCCACCAACGCCACCATCATGTTCACCCTCGTCGGAGTACTGGCCCTGATCGCGTGGCGACGCGGAACCGCCCCCGCCCACGGCACCTGGAAGACCGGCCTCACCGTCGCCATCGCCTGTGGCATCCTCGATGCGATCGCCAACGCCGGCCTACTCCTCGGCGTACGTATCGGAGAGCTCTCCGTGATTGCCGTGCTCACCGCCCTGTACCCGGCGGGCACGATCATCCTCGCCGCGATTGTGCTCAAGGAGCGCATCGCCGTACTGCAATACGTCGGACTGGTGCTGGCGATCACGGCCGGCGCCATGCTGGCGCTGACGTAGGTAGGCTGACGCCGTGCGCACACGACTCATCCTCATGTCAATCGTGATCGTCGGCGCACTCGTCAGCCTTCTGCGCGTACCGGCACCACACCTCGACACGGTGTGGGCCGAAGACGGCGAACTGTTTCTCCAAGAAGCACTAGGCGAAGGGAGCCTCTCGGTGATCTTCACCGGGTACGCGGGCTACCAGCACCTCGTGCCACGACTCGTCACCGCGCTCGTCCTCCTCGCCCCGATTGACCTCTACGGTCTCCTCGTTTTTGTCGTGTGCGCGATCATCGTGGGGCTGGTGGCCGCCGCCGTCTTCTGGCTGAGCCGCGACCTGGTCCCGTGGATGCCCGCACGCCTCGCCCTCGCCGGCATCACGATCCTTCTGCCCCTCGCAGCCCAGGAAGTGCTCGGCAACATGGCCGACCTTCACTCCTACGGAATGTGGCTGGCACCGTGGCTCGCGCTCTACCGACCACGCTCATGGCGTGGCGGCGTGGGCTGGGGAGTAGTAGCGCTCCTCGTCGCCATGACGGAGATCCAGACCATCCTGTTTCTGCCACTCCTCCTGCTGAACTGGCGCCGCGAACATCGCTACGCGTGGCCCATCGCAGCAGGTCTCATCATCGGTGGCCTCGCCCAAGTCATCACGACCATTACGACCCCCCGACCCAGTACGGCCCAGTGGCTAGGAGTTCGCTCGATTGTCGAGGGGTACCTGTACAACACGGTCGCGCCCATGGCCAACCCGGACCCGTACTGGCTCGCCGACGTGTTCGTCGCCACGGGTGTACTACTGCCCGCACTGGTGCTCGTTCCGTTTGTGGTCGCCGGCGCTGTGGCCTTCGTGGGTGGAACGGGTCGCCAGCGACTCCTCGTCGTGACCCTCGCATTCGCCTCGGCCGCGATCTACGCGGGCGGTGCCATCGCCGACGGTTCGTTCACGTTCGCGTACTCCCAAATGGATCACTCGCAAGG
This sequence comes from Rhodoglobus sp., assembly GCA_965279605.1. Classification (GTDB taxonomy): domain Bacteria; phylum Actinomycetota; class Actinomycetes; order Actinomycetales; family Microbacteriaceae; genus Rhodoglobus. The sequence continues at coordinate 69,978 of CBDIIE010000016.1, read as the reverse complement.
TTTCCTGGGCATCGTCAACTCGAGGTACGGCGTCGCCTCGGGGATGATGCTGGCGGCAGTTGTTCCCGTGTGTGCCGCCGTAGTCCACACGCGGTGGCCACACCGCGCCGGTCGTGTGATCTCGTGGGCACTAGTCGTTGTGCTCACCGCACAGTTCGCGCTCGCAAGTACTCAGAGCGAATCAGCCCGCACCAGCGGCGTCACCTGGTCTGGCGGGGTTGCCGAGTGGCGCACCGTGTGCCGCACCGATCCACCGGCAGACGGCATCGCGCCCATCCCCATCGCCCCCCAACGAACCGCAAAAGTGAGCTGCGACTACCTGGGCTGATCTACCTCGTCGCCCGAGTGCCAGTCACCGAGCTGCTCGTACTCCGACGTCGCCGTGTCCCGCGCGCGAAGGTTGCGCCGCATCGCCAACACCACAATCACGGCAGTGCCGGCGAGCAACAGGTCACCCGCCGTGAACATGGCACGCGACACCAGCGCCATGGCGGATGCATCCACCAGCGGAACCGCGAGCGCTGCAAGCACCGCGATCACCACCGCCTCTCGCACTCCCGCACCGGACGGCAACACAAACGCAATAAGGCTGGCCGTAAACCCGAGGCTCAGGGCACCACCCAGCATGATCACGGTCAACAACGAGGCGGGTGCGGCATCCCCCACCAGCAGCTGCAGGTGCACGCCGTACAGTACGTACGAAAGAAGTGACCATCCGATGGCCGCAAGAATTGTGCCGAACCCCACTCGATGCTCGAGAGGCGGGCGACGGAACAGCTTGAGTGTGAGATTCGACAGCCACGTCATCACGCGCGGATGCAGACACACGAGCCCCACGGGCAGCAGCAGGTACAACCACGCCAGCGCTGGCTGATCCGCACTAATAGTGGGCACAACGGACGCCCCCAGAATCAGCGACGACACCACGCCAATACCCGCCGCATACAGCGCGGTCACCAAAACCCGAGCACGCGCGATGCCGTACTGGCGCCCCAACTCCATCTGCATCACGTACGCCCACACGGAACCGGGAACATACTTGCCCAGCTGACCAACCAGCATGATCTGCGCTCCACGAGGAAACGGCACGGGGTGGCCGAGACCGTTGAGGAGGGTCACCCAGCTGAGCACGTTGGCGATCATCCCCACGATCATCACCACAAACGACAGCACGGCGGCACCAACGGGGATGTGCGCGATCACCTCGGTGATCTGGCCCCACTGCCGCGCAAAAAAGGCGACGGCAAACCCGATTACCACGGCGAGCAGCACATACCGCAAGACGGTGAGAGTGTGGGCGAGGCGGCGAGATCGGGGAGGCGCGCTGCCGGTCACACTATGCCTCCACACGTAAGTGGGCCCCGCGGCCCGACGGACCGAGGTTACTGCACTACCCTATGGGCAACCTGTCGATTACTCGAAAGTTCAGCCTTGCCCTCAGCCGCACTGGTCATCATCCCCACCTACAACGAACGTGAGAGTATCGAGCGCATCCTGCCAAGGGTTCTTGCCTCCGCCGTCGACGTACTTGTGGTGGATGACTCGAGCCCGGACGGCACGGGCGAGTACGTCGCCGAGTTGGCGGCATCCGAACCCCGACTCACCCTGCTCACGCGCGCCGGCAAACAGGGTCTGGGCCCCGCCTACCTCGCCGGATTCGCCTGGGGGCTCGACCACAACTACGACGTTCTTGTGGAGCTCGACGCGGACGGCTCACACCCGCCAGAGGTGATCCCCGGGATGCTGGAGATCCTCGCGAACGACACCGAGGGGCGCGTGGGTGGTGTCATCGGTTCGCGCTGGGTCGAGGGCGGCTCGGTCGTGAACTGGCCCAAATCCCGCGAGTTCATCAGCCGCGGCGGCAGTTGGTATGCCCGAGGGATGCTCGGACTCTCCGTCCGCGACGTGACGGCCGGGTTCCGCGCGTACCGCTCGAGTGTGCTGCGCACCATCGACCTGAGCGGAATCGAGTCGCACGGCTACTGCTTCCAGATCGACATGACCCGGCGCATCGCGGGCGCCGGCTTCGAGCTCGTGGAGGTGCCGATCGAGTTTCGCGACCGCGAGTTTGGCGACTCGAAGATGAGTGGCGCCATCGTGCGCGAGGCGATGCTCAAGGTGACCCAGTGGGGTGTGGAGCGGATCTTCCGCCGCGGTACCCCGTAGGCCGGGCCTCGATACGCGGCTGCGCCGCTACTCGACCAACGATGTCGGTCGAGTGGGCGCAGCCCGTATCGAGACCCGCGCGGAGTTACAGCGCTGCGAGCGTCTCGAGCAGCTCGTCACCGGGAGCAACGTGGCTCATGGTGGCCTCGATCTCGGCACGACCCAGCAACTCGTCCATCTTGCGACGACGGTTGCGGTTGACGAGGGTCACGACGGTGCCCTGCTTGCCCGCACGACCCGTACGGCCGGAGCGGTGCAGGTACGTCTTGTACTCCTCGGGCGCGTCGGCCTGGATCACGAGCGAGATGTCGTCGACATGGATGCCACGAGCAGCAACATCCGTCGCCACCAGCACGTTCACCCGACCACTGGTCAGCAGCGAGAGGTTGCGCGTACGACGCGACTGGTTGAGGTCACCGTGCAGGCTGGTCGCCGGAATGCCGGCGTCCTCGAGGTAGTCGCTCATCTCTTCGGCGAACGCACGCGTCCGAGTGAAGATGAGGGTCTTGCCGTCGCCCTTGGCGAGCTGCTCGATGATCTCGCGCTTGTCGCGCTGCTCGATGAGCAGAACACGGTGGTCGATCGTCGAGGAGGCCTGATCTTCACCGGCAACCTCGTGCACGGCCGGCTCCACGAGGAACTCGTTCACGAGAGTGGCCACGCCCTTGTCGAGGGTCGCGGAGAACAGCAGCTTCTGGCCACCGTCCTTGGTCTCCCGCAGGATGCGCTGCACCGGCTCGAGGAAGCCCAGGTCGCACATGTGGTCGGCCTCGTCCAGCACCGTGACGAACACGTTGCTGAGGTCAAGACGACCCTGCTCAACGAGGTCCTCGACACGACCGGGAGTCGCAATCACGATGTCGACACCACGCTGCAGCGCCGAGACCTGCTTGTACTGGGGCACACCACCGACGATGGTCGTGGTGAACAGGCCAACACTGCGCGCGATGGGCTGCACGGTGCGGTCGATCTGCTGGGCGAGCTCGCGGGTCGGAGCGAGGATGAGCGCACGCGGGTGACGACCCATCTTGCGGTCCTTGCCGCCGTTGTTCTCCATGAGGCGCTCGACGAGCGGTGCACCGAAGGCGATGGTCTTGCCGGAGCCGGTCTTGCCGCGACCCAGAACATCCTTGCCAGCCAGCACATCCGGGATGGTGGCTGCCTGAATCGGGAATGGCGCAGCAGCACCCATGGTCGCGAGCTGACGCACGATGTTGCCACCGAGACCCAGGTCAGCGAAGGTGGTGCCCTCGACGGCCTCGGCGGTAATGGCGGATGCCTCGAGACGCTCGAGCACCACGTCGTCCTGGGCGTGGAACGCCTTCACCTCACGGTCGGGGTAGTACGAGGAGTCACGACGCGGCGCGCGGTCGTCGAAGTCACGACGAGGTGCGCGGTCGTAGGAGGGGCGCTCGGTGCGCTGCGGTCGGTCGTACGACGGGCGGTCTGCACGCGGAGCACGATCGTACGATCCACGCTCGGGACGCGCGGCGCGGTCGTACGACGGACGCTCGGCGCGAGCCGGGCGCTCAGCACGGTCGTACGACGGGCGGTCTGCACGCGGAGCACGATCGTTGTACGAGGGACGCTCGGTGCGGGCCGGACGCTCGGCGCGGTCGTACGAGGGACGCTCGGGGCGGTCGTACGACGGACGATCCGTGCGCGGGGCACGATCGTTGTAAGCGGGACGCTGGGGGCGCTCACCGTTGCCGGGGCGCTCGGTGCGCTGCGGACGGTCACCGTAGGACGGACGCTGCGGGCGGTCGCCATACGCGGGGCGCTCGGTGCGCTCGGGACGACGGTCGCCGTAGGCGGGACGCTCGGTGCGGTCGCCATACGACGGACGCTCCGGACGACGGTCACCGTAAGCGGGACGCTCGGTGCGGTCACCGTACGCGGGGCGCGCCGGCTTGTCACGAGGGGTCCAGTCGGGACGACGGTCGTCGCGCGCGGGGCGAGCGGCACCCGTCGGGCGGTCACCGGTGCGCTGCGCGCGCTCATCCGCTGACCAGCGCTTCTTGGGTGCGGCCGAGGATGCATCGGCACGATAGCCGCGGTGACCCTCGCGCTGTGAGCCCTTGGCTGCGGGCTTCTTGTTGGAGTCGCGCCCGTAGGCTGGCTTCGAGTAATTAGGCATGCTGATTCTTTCCGGGTTGTTGTTTTTCAACGCATGGCAGCACAGGGGAATCCCCTTGAGAACTGCAGAACCCGGGCAGTCTTTGACCGAGGCCGTCACATACATTCGTGTGATTGTCGCCAGCTGGATTAGCTGTCGAACCGGCCCGCAAGACTTACAAACCCATGCGTGGTGTACCCACGCTGTCTTGAGCCGACCTTGCTACGTTACTCCATCACTCAACAAAACGCACTAGCCTAAATCGTGCCCGCGCCTACCCGACTCCTCGTGGCGGGTGCCTGCGCGCTCGTTCTGGTCGGATGCGCCCCCACCGGCAACGCGTCAGAACTGGTGACCCCGACCGCTCAGCCGGTCTACCCGGATGTCACCACCATCCCCGACGTTCCCGTGTTCGACGACGTCGTGTACGGCGAAGTAGACGGACAACCACTCCTCCTCGACGTGTGCCTGCCACCCGGACCACCACCCACCGAAACCCGAGCGGCGATCGTCTCGATTCATGGCGGCAGTTGGATGCGGGGCGACAAGGCCAACCTCAACTGGCGCGCCACCTGCCAGTGGCTGGCGTCCCAGGGGTACGTCACCGTGTCGGTCAACTACCGTCTCGCCCCCGCGGCGACCTTCCCCGCCCAGCTCGATGACGTGGCCCAGGCGGTGCGCTGGTTGCGCGAACCGGAGCAGGTCGAGAAGTACTCGATCGACCCGGACCGTATTGGCGCGTTCGGCGGCTCGGCCGGCGGTAACCTCGCGGCCCTGCTGGGCACCACCGGGTCCGGCGACTGGGTGAGCGGGAGCCGGGTCGCGGCGGTCGCAGAACTCAGTGGCCCCACGGATGTGCGGGTGGCCATCCCCACCACCGACTCCTACAACCAGGACTTCGGCGACGTGCAGCGCGCCTACCTCGGATGCTCGGATCTCACGAACTGCCCGGCCGCAGCCGCCGCCTCACCGATCACCCTCGTCGACCCCACCGACCCGCCGTTTTTTGTCGCCCACTCCGTGGATGAGTTCATTCCGCTGAGCCAGGCCGACACGTTTGTCACCGTGCTGCGCGAGTCGGGCATCCCCACCACCTACGTCACGGTGGAGGGGACACTGCACTCGCTGGGCATGCTCGACGAGGACATGAAGAAACGAATTGTGGAGTTTTTCGACGAGACTCTTTAGCCGCAGAGCCCCGCCGCGAAGGCGAGGTCCGGCAGCCAGTCGTACGAGCTGTTGTCGCCAGCAAAATAGACAAACGTGCCCGCAAGGCTGTTGCCACTCCACACGTAGTACGAGTTCAGCATCGGCTCGCCGAAGAAGACCGGGCCGGCCGCACGGTTGCATGATCCGCCCGGGTTGTCCCCGGTCATCGCGTAGTCAAACCCACCATCGGGGTCGTACACGAAGTACGGTGCGACGATCGCCACAAGAAGGCCACTCTCCAGCTTGTACAGGCAGGTGTCCTTGACCTCGTAGGGGTTGCTGACCCCCTCCGGGATGAGGTTCTCCGCAGGCTTCTCTGTGTAGTGCTCGGACACGGCCTGGCCCGTAATCGTCGTGATCACCTCGGGGTCGAGACACCACCCAATTCCCTGCTGCGCCTCGTCACCGGGGTCGCTCTCGCCCGTGCCCGAGTCAGTTCCGCCTCCCGGATCCGGCTCGGGTTGGTCCTTGGGCTTCCAGAAACTCACGAGCACCTGCGTGAACTGCGTGTTGGGGTTGGCGAGGTACTGCAGGTCCGTCGCGATGTCCTCGAGGAGTGTGCCCAACACCAGACGTGTGGTCGCCGTATCCAACGATCGGATGTAGGTGGTGAGCTTGGTGATGTCGGCCCGCTCGACCCGCACACTCACGTGCACGTTCGCGTCGACGGTGAGTTCGGCCTTGCTCGTGTCGATGTCCTGGGTGCCGGTCGAGAACTCGAGAACAGCCCTGTTGTTCTCGTCAAGAGCCGCGGGCTCGGTGCCGCGCACGAGCAACGACGGGGTTACTCCGGAGACGTACCCGTCGTAGCCCGCCCACTGCAGGGTCGAGCCCTTCTGGTCGGTGGGGTCCTGCACCCCGATGAGTTGCAGGCACGCGGATACGGCGGCATCCGGCTGGCTCACGGCACCCTCGAGGGTGACCGTGAGGGTTCCCCCTTCGCCGGTTGTCCCGTTGGTGCCGACAAGGTACGACCCACCGTTGGAGAGCTCGGTCGTCACCTTCCACGGGGTGATGAGAGAGGCCGTATTCATCACCACGTTGACCACGGCGATGACCTTCTTGATCGCGGCGACGCCAATGGCGGTCGACACGGCATCCACCGCGGCACCGGCGGCCTTCTTGATGATTGAGCCCACGATCCCCGCATCGACCAAAAACTTGTGTGCCGCGTCGATGGCATCGTTGACCGTGCCACAGGGCCCCGAGTCGGCGAGGTGAATCTCGCCCGAGGCGAGAGTGGTTCCCTCCGAGCGCGCGGATGGCACCTGCGCATCACTCCGCCCGAAGTCGGCAAACGCGTCCGCCGTGAACAGCGCAAGCACCGTGAGCGGCAGGCCGGCACCGTCATCGGTGGTAGGAGGCTCAACCTGGCTCCGTGCCAGCGCCGCACGACTCGAGGTTCCGTCCCGCCACCACGCGAGCACCAGCGCGGAGGGCATCAGCTCCTCGGGCAGGCCCGCGGTATCCGGCAACGCCACAAAGGTGGCATCGAGATCGGATGCAGGAACAACCGTGAAGTCCCCGGTCTCGCCGGCCGGCAGAGATGCCTGCAGCGAGGCGACCTGCCACTCGGTGAGCACCAGCACCGCGTCATCCACGGGATATAGCGGATCTCCGCCCTCGAAGGGAACGGTCGCGATGCCCTCACGCGCGAGTTCTTGACCCCACGCTCCCGAGTCGGGGGCATTCGGAACGCAGGCGCTGAGGGTTGCCGCGACGACGGCACAGGTGGCCACGAACGCGAGAGCACGGCGGCGAATCACGCGTCCAGTCTTCAGGGGTTGTGGCGCGCACAACACTAGGGATTTGGCTCGCCAAGTCTCGCGGATAGGGTGAATCCACCATGAGTGTCGAGATCGAACCCGCCCGCCAACCCGAGGTTGAGGCCCTCCTCGAGGGCAGCGAGGCGTTCGCCCTGTCGTTGTACCCGCCCGGCAGCTGTTACCTCCTGGACGTCTCCGAGCTCGAGGCTCCCGGGGTGAACGTTTTTGTGGCACGCGTCGACGGCAAGGCCCTGGGGATGGCCGCCCTCGTGCCCTACGACGGTTACGTCGAACTGAAGCGCCTGTACGTGAGCGACGCCGCGCGCGGCCGAGGGCTCGCCGGAGAGCTGCTGGAGGCGATCGAGGAGCACGCCCGTGGCGGCGGCGCCACGATCATCCGCCTGGAGACAGGGCCGAAGTCGTTCGCCGCGATCGCGCTCTACGAGAAGCGGGGGTACGTGCGTATCCCCAACTACGGCGAGTACGAGGGCGACCCCCACAGCTACTGCATGGAGAAAACCCTCTAGCGCTCGAAGCGGGTTACCCCATCGAAGTGGGCCGCACCACGAATGCGCTCGACCATGTTCGAGTCCATCTCCGGCAGCCCGTCCAGCGGGAACCAGGCGACCTCGGTGTTCTCACCGTCCACGGGGAATGGCTCACCGGAGACGTACTCGCACCGGAACACCAGGTCAAGAAACTGCGACTGGTCTCCGTTCGCGTAGGTGATCGGGGGGATGACGTGCACCCACGTGAGCGCCGTGGCATGTGCCACGATCCCCGCCTCCTCCAGCGTCTCGCGTTCCGCAGCGGTCGCGGGCTCCTCGCCCGGGTCGACGATGCCCGTCACGGGGGTCCACGCGCCGTTGTCGGCACGCTTGACGAGCAGCACCTTCCCCTCGTGAAGCACAACCGCGCTGACGCCCGTGAGCCACAGCGGATCGGTGCCGATCTTCTCGCGCAGGGTCAGGATGAAGTCAGGGGTGGCCACCCCGCGAGCCTAGCTACTTCGCGCGGGAGTAGGCGACAGTGCGCCCCACGGCGAACTCCCGCGGACTGTCGCTATCACCCGCGCTACGCCGTGGCCGCGCCTTCCGCCTTCGCCGCGCGCCTGAGGTCACGCCGTTCCTTCGCGCCCTCGACCAGGTAGTAGAGGACCGGAAGCACGATCAACGTCAGCAGGGTCGACGACACCAGTCCACCGATCACGATGATGCCGAGCGGCTGCGAGATGAACCCGCCCTGGCCGGTCAGGCCCATCGCGAGGGGGAGCAGCGCGAAGATCGTCGCCGCCGCCGTCATCAGGATGGGGCGCAGACGCCGCGAGGACCCGTGGATGACGGCATCCCGCACGTTCATGCCTCGCTCGCGGTACTGGTTGACGAGGTCGACGAGCACGATCGCGTTCGTCACGACGATACCGATGAGCATCAGCACACCAATCAGCGACGGAACACCCAGCGGGATTCCGGATGCCAGCTGCAGCAGGATCGCGCCGGTCGCGGCGAACGGCACCGAGACCAGCAGGAGCAGCGGCTGGCGCAGGCTCTTGAAGGTTGCCACCATCACCACGTAGACGATGAGGATGGCGACCAGGAGCGCGAGACCCAGCTGCTGGAACGCATCCGTCTGCTGGGCGGTGACACCACCGAGGGTCGCCGTCGCGCCCGCCGGGAGGTCGAGGGTGTCGAGCTCCGCCGAGACCACCTGGGAGGCGGTTCCGACGTCGTCGCCGTTCGGGGTGACAGCAACGGTCGCGCTGCGCACCCCCTTGATGGTGGTGATGCTCGACGGTCCGTTGGTCTGCTCGACCGTGGCGATGTCGCTGAGCGGAACCAGGCCGGCCGCGCTCGGGATGGTGAAGTCGCGCAGCTCCTCGATGGTGGTGGGGGCACTCTCGTTGAGGATGTAGATCGACAGGGTCTTCTCGTCGATAACAACGGACCCGGTGGCACTCGGGTTCATCGCGGCCGTCACAATTCCGCCCACCGCGATCTCGCTGAGGCCAATCTCAGCGGCCTTGTCGCGATCAACGGCAATCTGGATGAACGGCTGCTCGTTCGAGAGGTTGCTCGTCGCCTGAGCCACCACGTCGAGGTCCGCCATGGCCGACTGGATCTGGTCGGCGGCATCCCGCAGTTCCGACTCGGTTGTCGCTGTGATGTTGATGTTGATCGTGGATGACGCGAATCCACCCTGGGCGGCCGCGATCGTCACCTCGCCAACATCGGTGAGGCCGTCGAGCTTCTCGCGCACGTCGGCCTGAAGTGTGGTCTGGTCGAGGTCCGGATCGGTGGTCAACGAGAACGTTGCACCGCTGGAGCCGGTGAAGGCTGCGCGCAGGGAGTTGCCGCCGGAACCGATGGAGGTCTGCACGGTCTCGACGCCGTCGACCGAGAGCAGGGCATCCTCGACGACCATGGCAGCCTCGTCTTGCGCCTCGAGGCTGGAGCCCAGCGGCAACTTCTGGTTGACGGTGAGCGTGTTCTGACCGCTGTCACCGATGAAGTTGGTGGGCAGGAACTGCGCCGCGAACGCCGTGCCGCCGAGCAGGAGCACCGAGGCGACGAGCACCACCGCGCCCTTCCAGGCCGCGGAGAGCGTCCAGTTGATGATGGGCAGGTAGGCCTTCTGCAGGCGCGACGGCTTCTCGAGCTCGTCGACGACAATCTCGGTTCCGGTGTGCTTGTGCGCCTTGTTGCCGAGGAACCAGTACGCGAGCACGGGCACGATCGTGAGCGAGACAAAGAGGGATGCCGCGAGCGCGATGGTCACCGTGAGGGCGAACGGACGGAACAGCTCGCCCGTGATGTCACCGACGAGCGCCAGCGGCAAGAACACCGCGACCGTAGTGACGGTGGATGCCGTGATCGCCGAGGCGACCTCCTTGACGGCCGTGAGGATGGCCGGCAGCTTCTCCTCCCCGAGGGACAGGTGCCGCTTGATGTTCTCGATCACCACGATCGAGTCGTCGACAACACGGCCGATCGCGATCGTGAGCGCACCGAGGGTAATGACGTTAAGGGTGTACCCGGCGACCTGCATCCCAATAAAGGTGATCAGCACGGACGCAGGAATGGAGATGGCCGCGACCACTGTCGAGCGGAACGAGAACAGGAAGAGGAAGATCACCACGACCGCGAAGGCGAGGCCCAGGAGACCCTCCGTCGCGAGGCTGTTGATCGACTCCTCGATAAACGGCGCCTGGTCGAACACCACAGTGAACTTCGTGTTGTCACCCAGTGCGGCCTCGAGGTCCGGGATCGCGTCGACGACTGCCTGCGACACCGCGACGGTATTGCCCGAGGGCGCCTTCGAGATGGCGATGGTCACCGACGGCTCACCGTTGACGCGCGAGATACCCGTGACGGGGTCGTTGACGACCTCGACTGTCGCAACATCCGAGATCAGGGTCAGGCCGGCGGTGCCGCCGAGCAGGGGAAGTGCGGCGATCTCGTCGGACGTCGTCAGGCGCGTGCCAGCCTGGACAGTAAGAGTCTTGCCGTCCTCGGTGATCTGGCCGGCGGGCAGCAGAACGCCATTGGCGTCGAGCGCATCACGAATCGACTGGGTACTCAGGCCACGCAAGAACAGCTCGGTCGGGTCGGGTGTGATCACCACGCGCTGCGTCGTCGCACCCAACAGGGACGCGTCGCTCACCCCGTCCAGCTTCTTGAGGTCAACGATCGTCGACGACTCGAGACGTGCAGCGAGATCAACCGGGTCGAGGTCGCTGGTGACGGCGATCTGGATGACGGGGAGGTCGGAGAAGTTGAAGGTGAGCACCTGGGTGTCCACAGAGTCGGGGATCCGGGAGGCGATGCGGTTGATCGCCGACTGGATCTTCTGCTCCGCCGTCGCGATGTTGGTGCCGTAGTCGAACGACGCGGTGATACTCGACACGTTCGCGCTCGACGTGGCGGTGGTGGAGTCGAGGCCCGCGACACCCTGGATGGCGGCCTCGATGGGGGTCGACACATCCTTGTCGACGACGGCCGGGCTCGCACCCGGGTAGGTGCTGACGATAAAGACCTGCGGCAACGAGAGTGAGGGGATCAGCTCTTGCTTGAGCGAGGTGAGCGCGAGACCGCCGAACACCCCCACAACAATCGTGACGAGAGCAATGAGGGCGCGATTGCGCAGGCTGAAGACCGACAAAAGATGCACACCAGATTATCGCTGGTGTCTAGGGCACCCCGCGTACTCCCGTGGGAGTACGCCCATCACACGACCGCGCTGAGATCCTCCGCCCCGACCGGCACGGGGTAGCGCATGATCGACGCCCAGGCCCGAGCGAGGGCATCCACCGCACGAAGGGTCTCCTCCTCCGGGTAGGAGAACGGGATGCGGATGAAGCGCTCGAACGCGCCGTCCACCCCAAAGCGTGGGCCGGCAGCAATCACGAGACCCTCGTTGCGGGAGGCGATCGCCAGTTGCGAGCTCACCGGCTGGCCCAGGTACACCCACGAGGTGAGCCCACCGCCGGTGTGGGGCACGTGCCAGTCGGGGAGACGCTCACCCACCAGGCGCGCGAGCCGCTCCCGACCCGTGCGCAGGAAGGCGCGGCGCTCCTCAAGGATCGTGTCGAAGTCGCGAAGCAGGTTTGTGACGATGAGCTGCTCGAGCAGTGGTGTGCCGAGGTCACCCGACGAGCGGTTGCGAACCAGGCGCTGGATGATCGTGCGATCCGCCCGGATCCAGCCGACTCTCAGGCCACCCCACGCGGTCTTGCCCACCGACCCCACCAGAATCGCGTTGCCGTGTACCGCCATCGGCACGGGGTCGGGCTGACCGTCGAGACCCAGCTCGGCCATGGTCTCGTCCGCGATGATCGTGGTGCCGTGGCGCGCGGCGAGCGCCATCAGCCACTCGCGCTGCTCGTCGGGCATCGAGCGGCCCGTGGGGTTGTGGTTGTCGGGCATGAGGTAGCCCAGCGCGGGGCTCGAGCGCTGGATCGCCTGTTCGAGGGCGAGGGCATCCCACCCCTCCTCATTGGTGACACTCACGGGGAGCACACGTGCGCCCGCGGCTTTGAGCGCGTCGAGCGCGTGCGGGTAGGTGGGGTGCTCGACGAGTGCCCGATCGCCCCGGCCCATGATGGTGCGGGCGATGAGGGCGATCGCGTGCTGGGCACCCACGGTCACCATGATCTGGTCGGCACTCGTGGTGAGCCCCCGCTGGGTGTAGCGATCGGCGATGGCCTCGCGCAGGATCGCCTGGCCGTACGGGTCGAAGCCCGAGTCGCCGAGGTACGCGGGGAGCTTCTCTGCCGCGAGCCGCGCCGCCCCCGCGATCTGCGGGATCGCCGGCATAGTCGCCTTGCTGAAGTCGAGGTATTCGGGAAAGTACCCCTCGGTGCTCACCGGCGGACGGTGTGGCAGTTGGGCGACACTGCCCGAGCCGCGGGTGCTCACGAGGTGGCCCGTCGCGCGGAGCTCGGCGTAGGCGGCGGTCACGGTCGTGCGGCTGACACCCAACTGTGCGGCCAGCTCGCGCTCGGCCGGAAGGCGCGTGGCAGAGGCAATCCGCCCGTCGAGAATCAGCAGTCGGATGCGGTCGGCGAGCGCGGCATAGGCGACGCCAGCATCACGCCACCCGGCGAGAAGAGTGGCCAATGCGCGTGCCGACAGGGTACTCATGGGGCCAGATTACGACAATTGGACTCTTGTCTCCAGTCCAATCTGCCAATTGGATACTCATGTGACCAGTCCAACCCTCATCATGACCCGCCGCATCACGCAGTTGCTTGTTGGCCTCTTTCTCTACGGCTTTGGCATTGCCCTGATGATTCGTGGCGCCATTGGGGTTGCCCCGTGGGACGTTCTGACCCAGGGCATCGCCCTTCAGACAGGGTGGTCGTTTGGGCTCATCACCAACGTCGTGGGTGTGCTGGTGCTGCTGCTGTGGGTCCCCATCCGCCAGAAGCCGGGCATCGGAACCGTGCTAAACGTGCTGCTCGTGGGGCCCAGCGCGCAGATCGGGCTGTGGATCATCCCCGAGATCGACGACCTGTTCAGCCGAGTTGTTCTGTTCGCCGGAGGGCTCGCCATGGTGGCCATCGCGACGGGCCTCTACATTGGCGCGCGCTTTGGCCCCGGTCCCCGTGATGGCCTCATGACGGGCATCCATCGTCGGTGGGGCTGGAAGATCTGGATCGTCCGCACGGCGATCGAGGTGACGGTATTGACGATCGGGTGGCTTCTCGGCGGAAACGTCGGAATCGGAACCCTTGCGTTCGCCCTGCTGATTGGCCCGATGGTCAACGTGACTCTGCCCCTGCTGCGCGTTCCCGAGGCGCGCCGGCCCGAACCCGAGGAGGTTCCCGCATGATCGCCATGACTATCGCGCTCGCCGCGCTGTCACTCTGGGCAATGATCGGCACCATCGAGCTCGTCTCGCGCGACGGTTACGGACCGATTCCGACGCGCGAGCCCTAAGGACACCGGTCGGCGGGGCCACGTGATGAGGGCCCCGCCGAACGGAGTACTAGAGGTTGCGCTCGGCGTAGACGCGCATGGCGTCACGCACGAACTCGGCACCGGCGGTGCCGCCGTAGTTCTTCGCGAAGCGCTCGTCGGCGACGTACATCTCACCCAGACCCATGAAGTAGTGCTTTGTGGGTCGGCCGGCCTCGGCCCCGGGGGTTCCGGGGATGCTGCCGAGCCATTCGGCGTGACGAGTTGCCAGGGCCTGCGCCTCGTCGCTGTCGGGCGCGATGCCCCGCGCCGCAGCGGCTGCCCAGTCGGCACCGAGCTGGGCTACGAGTGATTTCCACTCGGCCTTCTCGGCATCCGACTTTGACCGCCACCAGCGGTCACTGTCGGCGTACGCCTGTGCGCCCCACTTCTGCTCGACCTCATCCTTGTACTGGGTGTGATCGAAGCCGTCGAACATGTTCTCTGCCATCAGTTGCTCACCTCCTTCCAGGCTGCGGATGGTGCTCTCGACACTGGCGATCTGCCGGTCGATTCGGTTCCTCTCCTGCTGCAGCCAGTCGAGGTGCACAAGGAGGGCACGGCTGTCGTCGCGATGCCCGGCCAGCACGTCGGCGATCGCCGGTATGCCCAGGCCAAGATCACGAAGCATCAGGATCCGCTGCAACCGCACGAGCGCGTGCTCGTCGTAGTAGCGGTACCCGTTGCTGCCGATGCGCGTCGGCGGCAACAATCCCACATCGTCGTAGTGCCTCAGCGTGCGGGATGTTGTTCCCGCCAGGCGCGCGATGTCTTGGATTGACCAGTCCATGTCTCCTCCTTCGCCACCCACGCTAGAGGTTGACGTCACGTCAATGTCAATACGCAACTCGCGATATAACTTGACTCGGTCACTATCGCGATATAACGTGACTTCTACAAGACGCGATATAGCGCAAGAAGGGAGGCCACCGTGGCCCAGGAGAAATGGATGATCGACGGCGAGAAGATCATCGACATCGACATGATCCGCAAGCTCAAGGTGGGCCTCATCGCCGGCCAGGTCAACATCGTCGGTCACGACGAGCCGGGAGCGCGCATCGAGGTCCACTCGGTGACCGGCCGCGAGCTCAAGGTGACCATTGATGGAGACACCCTCGAGATCGACCACGCGCAGTTGCGCTGGGACAACTTCATCGAGGTGTTCTCCTCGTGGCGCGGCGGCACAGCCAAGGCCGACATCAGCATCCGGGTTCCTCGGGATGTTGCGCTCAAGTTTGGTGTGGTGTCGGCGAGCGCCCTCATCGCCGGCCTCACGGAGGACGCCCAGATCTCGACCGTGAGCGGCGACCTTGTGGTCGACAACCTCTACGGCGACCTGCAGCTCAACGCCGTGAACGGCGAGATCGCTGTCCGTAACCACTACGGCTCGATCAACGCGCACACGATCAGCGGTGACATCACCGCCTCCGGCGAGATCATGAAGTTCGTCGCGGACACGGTCTCGGGTGACGTGTTCCTCGACGTCCTGGGTGTGCCGGACGAGGTCCGGGTCAACACGATCAGCGGCAACGTCACCACGCGCCTCGCCGCCGAGGTTCCCGTGCAGTACCGCATCAACACCGTGAGCGGGCGACTGCAGCTCGACAACTCGGAGATCCGTGGCATCCGCGGGGCGTACACCGGCAAGTTCGGCACCCTCGACCAGCGCTGGCTCGACTTCAAGGCCAACACGGTCTCCGGTGACATCTCGGTGCTGCACGCGGTGACCGCATGACCCCGCCCGTTTTTGCCCACGGCCACCTGCGGCTGTACCTGCTGAGCCTGCTCGCCGAGTCGGGCCGGGGGATGCACGGCTACGAGCTCATCCAGGCGCTCGGCGACCGCTTCGGCGGCACGTACGTGCCGAGCGCGGGCACCATCTACCCCCGCCTCTCCAAGCTTGAGGAAGAGGGTCTTGTCACCAAGGTCGCCGACGGCCGCAAGACCGTCTATGAGATCACCGAGGCAGGCAGAGCGGAGCTCGAGGCGCGCAAGTCCGAACTCGACGGCATCGAGAACGACGTCACCGACTCAGTGCGTCGCCTCGCGGATGAGGTGCGCACCTCGGTCAACGACGCCATGCGGTCCCTGCGGGCTGAACTCGCCGCCGCGGCGCGCGAGGCCCGGACTGAGGCACGCACCGAGACCCGTGCGACGCGCGTGGACGACACCGACCGGCACATCGCCGCGCGAATCCAGCTGCAGCAGGCGGAGGTTGCCCTCACGGAGTTTCGCGCGGGAGTGCGCTCCGAGCTGCGGCTGCGCGCCGCGCGCGGCGAGCTCACGCCCGAGACGGTCGAGACCCTGCGCACCGGCCTCGCCGCTCTGCGCGCCGAGCTCTAGCTAGTCGGCGAACGCCACCGGGATATACACGTCCTGCACGCGGTCGCTCAGCGCCGTGTGGTCGTTGCGCGTGTAGATGCCACACGCGTCGACCCGACAGTCGAAGCCCTCGCCGACCGGGTCGCCCACCTCGAGGTAGGCGGTGAACGTGCCGGTCTCGAGGTCGTCGTAACTGCGAGCGCCGAACAGCTTCCATGCCCAGTCATCGTTGATCCAGTTACTGGGTGCGTACTGGATTGTGCCCTCCACCACGTCGGTCTGCTCCTGGTCGGGAACACCACCAATACACGGTCCGGGCTTGGTCGTTAGCTCCTCGGGGATAACACAAATCGCCACGTAGATCCCTCGCGACGAGTCATACCCGGTGCCCGACACGATGAGCCGCTCTCCGACCGTGAGGGCCGAGGTGTCGACCGTGACGCCGGCGTCGGGCGAGACAACCATCAGCTCGCGCGTGCGCCCGTCATCACCCGTCGCAGACACCTCGAGCGGGAACTCGCCCACGGGGCGCTCCTGATTTGCCGACCCCTGATTCTGGTGAGTGAGGATCGGAACAACAACGACGCCAACCGGCACAAGGATCAGCAAGAGGGCGCCCACAAGAATCCACGGCCAGGTGCGGCGGCGGGTACGGGTTGAGGGCATGGGGGAATTCTAGGCCGTCGAATCAAGTTGACAGCGCCGCACCGAGGAGTAAGCTCGCCCACCGTGACAGACGAAGCCAGGTCACCCAAGCGGTGGCTGATCGGCGAGCCGTTGCCCTCCGACAAGCTCGAAGCACAACTACTCCCCAAGCACCTCGCGCTACCCATTTTTGCGAGTGACCCGCTCTCCTCTGTTGCCTACGCTCCGCAGGAACTCCTGATGATCCTGCTGCTCGGCGGGCTCGCGTTCCTGTCGTTCGCGCCGGGGGTGGCCGCGGCCGTTGTCATCCTCTTGCTTGTGGTGGTGCTCAGCTACCGCCAGCTCATCAAGGCCTACCCGAGTGGTGGCGGCGACTACGAGGTTGCGTCGAAGAACCTGGGCGAAAAGGCGGGCCTCGTGGTCGCGTCGGCGCTGCTCGTCGACTACATCCTCACCGTCGCGGTGTCCGTGGCATCCGGCGTTGACAACATCATCTCCGCGTTCCCGGAGCTCAACCCGTTCCGCATCGAGATCGCGGTCGGGTTTATTGTGCTGCTCGCCGCAGTCAACCTGCGTGGTGTGCGTGAGGCCAGCAAGGCCTTCGCGGTGCCGACCTACCTCTTTATTGCGAGCATCGGCGTGATGGTGGTCGTCGGACTCGTGCGCACTCTCCTCGGAGATGCCCCGGTCGCGGAGTCGGTCGACGTTGTGGTGCAGGCCGAGAGCCTCACGCAGGTCGCCTTTATCCTGCTGCTGCTGCGTGCCTTTGCCAGCGGATGCGCCGCCCTCACCGGCGTCGAGGCGATCTCGAATGGCGTGCCCGCGTTCCGCACCCCCAAGATCAAGAACGCGCAGAAGACGCTCGTTGCCATGGGATCGATCGCGATCATCCTGTTCTCGGGGCTTGTCGCCGTGGCCCTCATCGCGGGCGTCCACTACCTGGATTGCACCGAGCTCACCGAGTTTGTGGGGTGCCGACCCGGAGACGACCCCCAGCGCAGCCTCATCGCGCAGATGGCGGCGGCGACCTTCGGAAACAACTCGATCCTGTTCTTTGTGATTCAGGGCGCCACCGCGGCGGTCCTGCTTCTCGCGGCCAACACTGCGTTCAACGGGTTCCCGCTGCTCGGCTCGGTTCTGGCGACCGACCGCTACGCACCGAAGTCCCTCTCCACCCGCGGCGACCGCCTGATCTTCTCGAACGGGGTGATCGCGCTCGCGATTGTTGCCGCGCTCATCACGGTCGTCTACCAGGCCGACGTCACTCAGCTCATCCAGCTCTACATCATCGGTGTGTTCATCTCGTTCACGCTGGGTCAGACCGGCATGGTGCGGCACTGGTGGCGGATGCTGAAGAACGGCTGCGACGACCGCGGTGCGGTGTGGCGCGGGCTGGCCATCAACGCGCTGGGTGCCGCGATGACCGCAACGGTGCTCGTGATCGTGACGATCACGAAGTTCACGCACGGCGCGTGGCTGGTGTACGTGATTATGCCCGTGCTGTTCCTGCTGATGCTCGGTGTCAACCGCTACTACCGCGACGTTGACCTGGAGATCGAGGCGGACCCCACAACGAAGTTTGGCGCCACCGGTGACCACGCCATTGTGCTTGTGGGTCGAATGCAGAAGCCCGTGCTGAAGGCCCTCGACTACGCGATCGCGGCCCGTCACAACTCGATCGAGGCGGTTCACGTATCGATTGACGAGGCGGCGACGCAGCAGCTCGAGCGGGACTGGATCGAGCAGAACATCAAGGTTCCGCTTAACGTGATCGAGTCGCCGTACCGCGACATCAGCGCGCCCCTCGCGAAGTACATCAAGTCACGTCGCGAGACCCACGGCGCCGAGGTCGTGACGGTCTACACGCCGCAGTACATCGTGGGTCACTGGTGGGAGAACCTGCTCCACAACCACAAGGCGCGGCGGATCCGCCAGAAGCTGTCGCTCGTGCATGGCGTGGTGATCGCGCTGGTGCCCTGGCTGCTGGACTCGTCCACGTTGATCTACGGTCGCCGCTCCCGCCCGCTGCCCGGTCAGGATCGCCGCGGTGAACCCCTGCGCCCCGTCGTTCGTGCGCCGATGCCGCCGGCCAAGCCGGTCGAAAAGCCGACGGCTCGGAAGAAGTAGTGCGCGACATCCTCGCGGTCATCGTCGGCGGTCTCGTCGGAACCGCGCTGCGCCTCACTCTCGACGGCGCCCTGCTGCACACGGACGCGGGGTTCCCGTGGTCGACGCTCGTGGCCAACACGCTCGGCGCGTTTACCCTCGCCGTGCTCGTCGCGCGGGTGTGGGCGGGTGCGCCGCCGTGGCTGCGAGCGGGTCTCGGGGCCGGCCTCCTCGGGTCCTTCACCACGTTTTCCGCCGTGGCCGTCTCGCTCGTGTCGCTGACGGCTGCCACCGAGTGGATGCTCGCCCTCGCCTACCTTGCAGCAACCCTCGTGCTGGGGCTCACGGCCGCCTGGCTCGGGCTCCGCCTCGGCCGCCCCGCCCCCATCGACCTGGTGGACGAGTGAACACCGCCGTCGTCGCCGCGGTGCTGCTCGCGGGAGCCGCCGGTGCGGTGGTGCGGTACCTCGTCTCGCGGCTCGCGGTCCGCTGGTCGAGTGGACCCCCGGGCAGGTATCGCGAGTTCCCGTGGGCGGTCCTCATTGTCAACGTCGTGGGGTCGGCCCTCGGCGGCGTCGTGTTGGGGCTCGCCGAGGCGGGCGTGGTCTCGGCGGACGTGCGCCTCATCCTCCTGACGGGCTTCTGCGGCGGCCTGACGACCTTCTCCACGTTCAGCGTCGAGACGATACAGCTGCTGCTCGACGGCAAGGGGCGCACGGCCGCCGTCAGCGTTCTCTCGAACCTCGCGCTGGGCATCCTCGTGGCGGCCCTCGCCTACGCCGCCACCCGCTGAGCTACAGCCAGCCGACCCGCACCCGCACCCGCACCCGCACCCGCACCCGCCGAAGTACACCCACTGAGGTAAGCCGAATGCTCCTTCCGGAAGCCTTCGAAGGAGCGTTTGGCTTACCTCGGGGCTAAGAGGCGGGGCTAAGAGGCGGGGGAGTCGTCGGAGGTCGGGGCCGCGATCGGGGCCGGGGTGCGACCCGTGTCGACCTTGAGCAGAACCAGCAGCACGGCGAGGCCGGCGCCCAGCACGATCATGATGTCCGCGACGTTGCCGACGAACCAGTTGCCGTACGCGATGAAGTCAACAACGTGACCCTGCGCAAAACTCGGCTCGCGGAACAGGCGGTCCCCGGCGTGCGTCACGGCCCCACCGAGAATCATGCCGAGCACGATCGCCCACGCGAGCGACTTGACCCGCCACGCGTACCAGGCGGCAACCACCGCGGCGGCCACGGCGACGATCGCCAGGATCCACGTGAACCCGGCGGCGAGACCAAAGGCCGCGCCCGGGTTGTAGACAAGAACAAAGCGGATGAACTCGCCAATCACCGGGATGACCTGGCCGTCCGACAGGTTCTCGATAGCCCACCACTTGGTGAGCTGGTCCACGGCGATCACCACCAGCGCGATGGCAACGGTGATCCAGAAAGGACGACGGATGCTCGAGCGGGGGGTGGTGGCGGCCTGCGGGCGGTCGTCGGTCATCCAGCAATTATGCACGGTCTCCGGTGACCGTTCCCTGCAGGCGGCTCCCGCTAGCGAGCCGCCTGCAGCTTGCTCAGGGTCGCGATCACCTGGCGCGCGATCATGCGCCCCGCCCGGTTGGCGCCGATGGTGGATGCCTGTGGGCCGTATCCCGCAAAGAACACGCGAGGGTCCTTCCACGACGCGCCCTGGGCGACCACAACTCCACCCTCCTTCTCGCGAAGCTTGAGGGGAGCGAGGTGGCGAAGCTCGGGCCGGAACCCGGTGGACCAGATGATGGCGTCTGCCTTCTTGAAGGCGCCGTCGGCCCAGCGCACCCCATCAGGCTCGATCGAGGCGAAGATCGGGCGTGGGGTGAGGACACCCCGCTCGATCCCGGCCTGGATGCGACGCGTGCGGGGCACCCCGGTGCCACTCACGATGCTCGGGAGGGCGCGGCCGGCGCGAGCCGCCTCATCCTGCTTGCGAACGGCCTCGCTGCGGGCCTCCAGGTTGAGCTCGCCATCCTCGAGGAAGTCGATGGGGCGACGGCTGACCCACGTGAGATCCGAGGCGATGCCCTCAAGTTCGAGCAGGAACCCAATCGCCGACGTGCCCCCGCCCACGACAACAACACTCTGACCAGCAAAGTCCTCGGCGGCCCGGTAATCGTTGGTGTGCACGTGACGGCCCTCGAACGACTTCAGGCCCGGATACCAGGGGATAAAGGGGGCACCCCACGTGCCCGTCGCGTTGACGACGGTGACCGTGGTCACCTCCTTCTCGTCGTCCCCGTCGAGGGTGAAGTTGACCTTGAGGTCGGCACCCCAGTTCTCGACCGCGGTTACGTCCGCGGGGCGCACCACCTGGAGCCCGTAGTGCTCCTCGTACCGCCGGTAGTACTCGGCCACCACGGCCTTGGCGGGCGCGTGACGATCGGCGGTCTCGAACGACAGCCCCAGCTCATCCATGCCCGGAAGGTCGTTGATCTTGTGCGCCGAGCCGATCCGCAGCGCTTCCCAGCGGAACTGCCACGCGCCGCCGGTGGAGGGGCCACGATCCAACAGAACAAAGTCGTTTCCGGCGTCGAGACCCAGACGCTTGAGGTAATAGGCCACCGACAACCCGGCTTGACCCGCGCCAATGACAACCACGGAGGTGTCAGTGCTTGCGGGCGTCACCTCAGCAACGTTACCGGGCCTGCGGGAGGCGGTGGATAAGGGCTCCGGCCGATATGCTGCGTGATAAGCTTGTCGCTAGTTTTCATTCACCCTGTTCGCAGACACAAGAGGGGGTCTCGCATGGGGCGTGGCCGTCAAAAGGCTAAGCACACGAAGGTCGCTCGGGATCTGAAGTACTTCAGCCCGGACACCAACTACGGTGCCCTTGAGCGCGAACTCGCCGGATCGACCGATCCGCGTCTCTCCGAGGACCTCGAGAAGTGGCCGGAGTACGTTGACCCGTACGCCGACCAGTTCGCCGACGACTCCGAGGATGAGCTCGAAGACGAGTCCAAAAGCGCCTAACTAGCGGTAGGTTCCGACCAGTCGAACGGCTCCGCCGTCGACCCCCTTGGCACCCTGCTCCCAGCCGTCTCCGCTGTACGCGCCCGTCGACACGTGGCCCACAACCCACGACGGGATGCCGCTGGCCGTCAGCTGCGCGATCGTTGCGTCCGCGGCATCCGCGGCAACAATCGCGATCATGCCCACCCCGAGGTTCCAGGTTCCCTCGCTGGACTCCAGCGTTGACCCTGCCATCGCGGAAAGCGCCTGGAACACCTGGGGCGGCGACCACGTGGAGCGCTCGACCTCGGCCCGGCTGCCGCGGGGCAGCACGCGTGCGAGATTCGCGGCAATGCCACCGCCAGTGACGTGGCTGAGCGCGTGAACCGCACCGGGCGCGGCGGCCAGCAGCTCCACGAGGGGTGAGGTGTAGAGGCGGGTCGGCTCGAGAAGCACCTCGCCGACAACACCACCCAGCTCCGCGGACGTGTCCGTGAAGCCCACGCCCCGCTCCCGCAGGATGTGACGCACCAGCGAGAACCCGTTGCTGTGAAGACCGGACGACTCCAGAGCGATAATCACGTCGCCCTCACGCACCCGGTCAGGGCCAAGCAGGTCGGCGGCCTCGACCGCGCCCACGGCGGCCCCCGCGACGTCGTAGTCATCGGGGCCCAGGAGGCCGGGATGCTCGGCCGTCTCGCCACCCACGAGCGCCGTTCCAGTCGCCTCGCATGCCTCGGCGATGCCGCGCACGATGTCGGCGATGCGCTGCGGGAAGACCTTCCCACACGCGATGTAGTCGGTCATAAACAGGGGCTTCGCGCCCACCACGATGATGTCGTCGACGACCATCCCGACCAGGTCCTGACCGATGGTGTCGTGTTTGTCGATGGCCTGGGCGATCGCGACCTTCGTGCCCACACCATCCGTGGAGGTGGCAAGCAACGGCCGATCGAAGTTCTTGAGGAACGACACGTCGAACATGCCGGCGAACCCGCCCACCCCGCCAAAGACCTGGGGGCCGTGGGTGCGCGACACCGCGGACTTCATCAGTTCAACGGCGAGGTCACCGGCTGCGGTGTCGACTCCGGCGCGGGCGTAGCTGGATGAGTTGCCGGTCACGCCACCAGAGTACCGGGCCACGCCCGTGCGATCGTCACACCACCACGAGGTCGTGCTTGTGCGCGAACACGACCACCTGAACTCGGCTGCGCAGGTCGAGCTTGCGCAGGATCGCCGCGATGTGGGTCTTGACGGTGGCCTCGCTCACGTAGGCGGCGGTAGCAATCTCGGAGTTCGAGAGGCCCCGCGCCACCAGGAGGAAGATCTCGCGTTCGCGAGGGCTCAGGGCGTCGATCGTCTCTTGGCGGCGCGCCGGGGAGGTCTCGCCTCCCATCTCGGCTACGAGGGAGAGGGTCTCGGCGAGGTCGGGGATGGCATCCCCGGAGTGCACGGTACGGATGCTCGTGAGCACCTGTTCGGTCGTGGCATCCTTCGTCAGGAACGCGCTCGCGCCCGCCTCGAGCGCCTGCACGACCACGTCGTCCCGCCTCAGGGTGGTGAGCACAATCACGCGGGGCTTGTCGTCGGCGACTCCGTGAGCGAGGAGCTCGCGGGTCGCGTCGATGCCGCTGAGTCCGGGCATCCGCAGGTCCATCAGCACGATGTCGGGTTTCTTGAGGGCCACCTCGGCGAGCGCGCTCCGGCCGTCCGCGGCCGTGCCGACACACCTCATGTCGTGTTGTGCATCGATGAGCATGGCGATTCCCGAGGAGAACAGGGGCTGATCGTCAACAACCAGCACCGAGATGCGGCTAGGCATCGATCAGCTCCTTCGACTCCGCGCGCGTATGGCCGGGGATAAAGGCGGTCACGATGAAGTCGGACCCCTCGCGGCCGGCCGTGAGCCACCCGCCGGCGAGCCTCGCCCGCTCCATCATTCCCGCAATGCCCACGCCCCGGCTGGATGCGGCAGGAGGTGGAGCGCCCTCGGGTCGAGACACCACCAGCACCGCAAGCCCCGGGCCCTGCCAGTCGAGGGTGACCCGAGCGGTCGAGGAGGGTCCCGCGTGCTTGAGCGCGTTCGTGAGGCACTCCTGCACGATCCGGTAGACCGCAAGCTCGCGTGACGACGACAGTGGATGGGGGTCCCCGAGCACCTGGAGCGTTGCATCCATGCCCACGGTGCGCATGCGCACGATGAGCTCGGGGATGTCGGTGATCGTGGGCGCCACCGCCGTGAGGTCCTGCTCGTGGATGCGCTCCACCAGGCTCCTCACGTCGGTGAGCGCACTGCGCCCCACCGAGGCGATCGCGCCGAGCGCATCCCCGGCAACCTTGGGCCGACGGGCCTGAAGCGCGAGCGCCCCCTCCGCCTGCGAGACGATCACGGCGAGGGAATGGGCGAGTGCGTCGTGCACGTCACGCGAGATTCGCGCCCGATCCTCAGCGAGACGTAGCTCAAGGTCCGTCTCGACGAGGCGCACCTCCGCGGACGTGAGCTCGTGGCCGATCGCGCGCTCGCGCAACAGGCTGCGGCCGGCGATACCGAGCGCCCACATCCCAAGGTAAAAGCCCATGCCCAGCGCGATGAGCGTGAGGAAGTTCTCCCAGTGTGGCCGGTCGGTCACCACGAACTGCCCGCCGATCCAGCTCGTCCAGTAGCCCTCGTTGCTGGGGAGCATCATCCTGCCCGCGAAGACGAGGGAGGTCACGACCCCCACGGGAAGCACGAGCACACGCGCGAGTCCGTCTGCCCGGAACGCAACAGCGAACGCGACGAACCCGGCCGCCGCGTACATCGGCCAGCTCGTGGCCATCGGCGGATACAGCACGCCCACCAGCTGAAGGATCGGCACCACCGTGATGATCCCGAGGGATGCCAGCGGCGCCAGACCGGAGAGCGCAATGGCCACCGCAAACAGGGCAAACACGACCGTCTTCTCGACGATCCCCACTCGCCCCGCCTCGGCAACGATCCACAGCACGAGATACACGGCCGCTCCCGCGATAGGCACCCACGTGAAGTGTGTGACGAGCTGGCGTGCGAATCGCCTCAGCGTCTTTTCCATGAGGCAACGCTAAGTCGCGCATCCCGCACGCACCAGCGGAGAAGTGAGCTTTCATCCCAAGTGATGAGTCACCGACGTATGGGAGACTAGAACGTACCTCTTCGGGTACGCCCCCTTTCGAGCAACAGGGAGCCACCGGCCAGTATGTGCGGCATCGTCGGCATTGTCTCAACCCATCCGGTCAATCAGCAGGTCTACGACGCCCTGTCACTGCTGCAGCACCGCGGCCAGGATTCGACCGGAATCGCCACTGCTGACGGCAGCACCCTGCACATGTTTAAGGCGAAGGGACAGGTGCGCGAGGCGTACCGCACGCGCGACATGCGCTCGCTCTTGGGCAACATGGGCCTGGGTCACGTGCGCTACGCGACGAAGGGCAGTGCGCGCAACGAGGAAGAGGCTCAGCCGTTCTACGTGAACGCGCCCTACGGCATCACGCTGGTGCACAACGGCAACCTCACCAACACCAGGGAGCTCACCGAGGAGCTCTTCCACATCGACCGTCGCCACCTCAACACGACCAGCGACACCGAGTTGCTCGTGAACGTGCTGGCCAACGAGCTTCAGGCACAGATCTCGGGAACCACCCTCGACCCCGACCAGGTGTTCAACGCGATCACCCGGCTCCACGAGCGGGTCGAAGGGTCATACGCCGCGATCGCGCTGATCGCCGGCCACGGCCTGCTGGCCTTCCGTGACCCGTTTGGCATCCGCCCTCTGGTGCTCGGTCGCCGCAGCACCGGTTTTGTGGGCGCGGAGTGGATTGTCGCCTCCGAGTCGCTGGTGCTCGAGAGCGCGGGCTATGAGGTCGTGCGGGATGTCGCACCCGGCGAGGCCGTGTTTATCACCCCAGACGGCGAGATGACGAGCCGCCAGTGCGCGGCGAACCCCCGACTCATCCCCTGCTCGTTCGAGTACGTCTACCTTGCGCGGCCCGACTCCGTGATGAACGGCATCTCCGTCTACGAGGCGCGCCTGCGGCTCGGTAACCGCCTCGCGGACACCATCGCGCGCTACACGCCGATGGGTGACATCGACGTGGTGATGCCCATCCCCGACTCCTCGCGCCCTGCAGCCATGCAGGTGGCCCAGAAGCTCGGCGTCGAGTACCGCGAGGGGTTCTACAAGAACCGCTACGTGGGCCGCACCTTCATCATGCCCGGGCAGGCCGAGCGCAAGAAGTCGGTCAAGCAGAAGCTCAACGCGATGTCGTCGGAGTTCAAGGGCAAGAACATCCTGATTGTTGACGACTCGATCGTTCGGGGCACCACCTCGAAGGAGATCGTGCAGATGGCCCGCGAGGCCGGCGCCAACAAGGTCACCTTCACGTCGGCGGCGCCGCCCGTGCGGTTCCCCCACGTCTACGGCATCAACATGCCGTCCCGTCACGAGCTCGTCGCCCACGGCCGCACCTACCCCGAGATCGCGACGGAGCTCGGCGCCGACTACCTGATCTACCAGGAGGTCGCCGACATGGAGGCGGCCATCATCGAGGGGTCGGATGTCACGGCTCTCGAAATGAGCTGCTTCACGGGTGACTACGTCACCGGCACCGTGACCCCCGAGTACCTCGCGTGGGTCGAGGCCACCCAGCTGAGCTGAGCGTCACCCGTTCGCGACGTCCATCACCGGACACAGTCCGTCGCTCGACCGAGGTCGGTAGAAGGAACCTCCGACCACGGAATCCACGGGCTCGAGTCATAGGTCGACGTGAAGTCCTGATACGTGGGGCGCTCGGGGGCATCGAACCCCGCTCCTCGAAGGCAGTCCGCGATCATCGAGTACCACTCGTAGATCGCCTCGTAGTCGGCCTCGGAGAGTGTGCCACTCGTGTCCACTCCGGTCGCGTTCCAGCACTCCATGCTGTCGCGCTTGTAGGCCTCGGCCTGGTCCTTCGGAACTTCCACGCCCACGGCACCGTGAGTGAGTTCCGCGTCCCAGCCCCGATCCGAGAGGCACTCGGCGACCGCCTGCAGGTCGTCCTCGTCAGAGACGAGCGTCCGGATGCCCGCAGGAACTCCCGTGCTCGCCTGCGTGCACCCGATCAGCAGCACGAGCAGAAACATCCCAAGTACTCCAGCAGCGGGTCTCGCCATGTGTCACACTTCAGGTTTCTCGTGTTCTAGATACCAAGCGCTAGACGCGCTCATAGCGAGACGCGCGAACCACCCGTTTATGACGAGGATTGGGCAAGGACGGCCGGTGGCACACTGGAATCAGTGGATCGTGTCGAGGAAGGGAGCGCTCGTGGCGGGCGGAGAATGGCGGCGGGCTGCCGCGGCACTAGCTGAGCCGGTGCGCCGAGCGACATGGGCTCGAGCCGTGCTCGGGATGCCCCAACCCGACGACAAGAACACCACCAAGGCCCTTGCCGCCCTCGCGACCGCGGGGCTCCTCGACGCGGATGGGCACCCGACCGACGAGTTCGCGCGGCTTCTTGCCGAGCATCCCGCAGAAACCCGACAGGGCGTCGACCGGTGGCTCCGCGACGGCCGGATCGACGGGTTCCCCGCACGGCCCGCTGACCGCAGGGAACTCCTGGAGTGGGTCGCGGCCCGGCTCCCCGACCGTGAGCTAACGGAGCCGGAGGTGGGGGAACACCTCGCGACGGTCAGCGCGGACGTGGCGACACTGCGGCGGTACCTGGTTGACGCGAGTCTCCTCCAGCGATCCCCCGACGGCAGCAGCTACCGCCGCGCGTCGAACTGAGCTACTGCTCGGAACCCTCGACCGCCGGGGCCTCCGGCGCCGCCGGCGCATCAACGACCTCGTGGTCGGCAACCATCGTGCGAGCACGACGCGACGACCGGCGGTCGAGCAGCAGCGCGATCACGGCACCCACAACAACACCTGCGGGAATGCCAAACAGGCAGAAGTACGCGAAGAGGGCAACAAACCCCACGTTAGGGTCGGCCGGGTAGAGCGACGTCAGGATGAGGGTGATGATTGCGCCGAGGCCCCCACCCACGACCATAAACGCGCCGAACTTGGGGGCGCGCCGAACACGAACGTCGGTCTGATGGTCCTGGGTCACGCCTCTATTGTCCCCCACAAAACCGGGAGATATGCCGTGAGGTCGGCGCGCTGGCCGGATGCGGAAACCCGGCCGCTCGCGGTGGCATCCGCCCAGCTGAGTGACCCGGTGGCCAGCGCCAGCCAGGTCACCGCATCCATCTCGATCACGTTGGGTGGGGTTCCACGAGTGTGACGCGGGCCTTGGATCGCCTGCACCGCACCAAAGGGTGGCACACGCACCTCAACGGTGTTGCCCTCGGCGCCCTCGGCGAGGACCTGCAGGAGAAACCGCACCGCGGTTGGCAGGTCGGTGCGTGATCCCGCGAGCGCGGCATCAACCGCCGCGCGACCGGTATCGCTGGGGATGCGCTTGGGTGGCATGCCCCTACGCTACGACGACTCGGGATGCGCGGCCTGCCGGTACTCCGAGTACCCAGGCCCGAGTACCGCCAGCAGCGAGATCGAGCCGACCGTGCCGGCAAAGCCTGCCGACCAGTCGAGTTCCGCGAGTTCACGCCCGGTGACCGTCGAGATGACGGCGGTCGAGACGATCGCCACCTCGAGCACGATCCACGCGATCGCAATGACTCGCACGGTGGTCGTGGACTTGATAAACGTCGTTGTGCTCACCCCCGCCCGCAGGATGCGCGTCGCAAACACCGCGCCGATCGCGGTTGAGAGGCACGCGAGAACCACCGCGATCACGGACGGCAGCGGCAGGGAGGCGACGGCGACCAGACCCTGGATCATCAGGAGCGCGTTGATGCCTGCGGCCGCCCAGTAAATGGCAAGCCAGACGACCTGGGTACGGGGAGTGAGGGTGCGTGGAGTCTGGGTCACGGGGCCTCCTGATGCGTGCAGGTTGCACCATTGTGACGGGTGAGCTCTGGCCCGCGCTAGGTAGGGTTGACCCGTGCGAATCCTCGTCCTCGGCTCCGGTGCACGCGAGCACGCGATCATCACGTCCCTGCTCCGCGAGAACGCGGGCCACGAGATCACCGCGGCACCCGGCAATGCCGGTATTGCTGCCGACGTCAACGTGGTGGCTCTCGACCCCACCCGGGGCGACGTTGTCAGCGCCTACGCCCTCGACAACAACATCGAGCTTGTGGTGATCGGGCCTGAGGCACCGCTGGTTGCTGGCGTCGCGGATGCCCTGCGTCAGCGCGGTATTGCGGTCTTTGGGCCGGGCAAGGCTGCTGCGGCGCTCGAAGGCAGCAAGACATTTGCCAAGCGCATCATGGATGACGCGGGGGTGCCCACCGGGCGCGCGACCAGGGCCGGTTCGATCGAGGACGCGATCGAGGCGATCGACGAGTACGGCGCGCCCTACGTGATCAAGGCGGATGGCCTGGCCGCCGGCAAGGGAGTGCTGGTCACACCCGACCGCTCGGCAGCAATCGCACACGCGGACTACTGGCTGCAGCAGGGCGCCGTGCTCGTGGAGGAGTTCCTCGCCGGCCAGGAGGTCTCGCTGTTTCTCCTCAGCGACGGCCACAACGTGCTGCCCCTCTCCCCCGCACAGGACTACAAGCGCGTGTTCGACGGCGACGAGGGGCCGAACACCGGAGGCATGGGTGCCTACAGCCCCCTCCCGTGGTTGCCCGAGGGGTTTGTCGACGAGGTCATCCAGACCATCGCGGTGCCCACCGTTCGGCAGCTGGCGTCCGAGCACACGCCGTTTATTGGCCTCCTCTACTGCGGCCTGATCGTCACGCGCCAGGGCATTCGGGTCATCGAGTTCAACGCGCGATTTGGTGACCCCGAAACCCAGGTGGTTCTTCCGCGCCTGGTTACCCCGCTCAGTGGCCTCCTGTTCGCCGCCGCCACGGGCGAGCTTGGGTCACAGCCGTGGCCAGAGTTCTCGGACGAGGTCGCGGTTACCGTGGTGCTCGCGAGCGAGGGGTACCCGGAGGAGCCGATCACCGGTCGCCCCATCACGGGCCTCGACCAGGTGCACGACGTCAGCATCGCCCACGCGGCCACGGCCCTCGTCGACGGCGAATACGTGGCCACCGGCGGGCGTGTGCTCAGTGTTGTCGCGACCGGAGCGGACTTCGTGGATGCCCGGCGCAAGGCCTACGCGGCCCTCGACACCATCCACCTCGAGGGTGCACACTTCCGCACCGACATCGCCCAGCGGGTCGCGGAGTGAGCACCACCTGGGAGCACGTCTACTCCGGCAAGGTGCGCGACCTGTACCGGTCGCCCGAGCATCCGGGCCTGGTCCTCATGGTGGCCAGCGACCGGGTGAGCGCCTTTGACCATGTTCTTGAGCCGGGCATCCCGGGCAAGGGCGAACTGCTGACCACACTAAGCCGGTGGTGGTTCACCCAGCTCGACGTGCCCAATCACCTCGTTGACCCAGCGGGCGAGTCCGCGGACGTGCCCGAGCCCGCCCGCAGCATGCTCGTGCGAACCCTCGAGATGTATCCCATCGAGTGTGTGGTGCGGGGCTACCTGTCGGGGAGTGGCTGGGTCGAGTACCAGCAGTCCCAGAGTGTGTGTGGCGTAGCGCTGCCTGCGGGCCTGAGCGATGGCGATCGGTTGCCCGAGCCCATCTACACTCCGGCGTGGAAGGCCCCCATGGGGGAGCACGACGAGAACATCACGTTCGAGCGCACCGTCGAGCTGGTGGGCGCTGAGGCCGCCGCCGCCCTGCGCGACACGTCGTTGCGGATCTTCTCGCAGGCATCCGTTATCGCGGAAGCGCGCGGGGTGATCCTTGCTGACACCAAGTTCGAGTTCGGGGCCGACCCCACCACGGGCGAACTCACCCTCGCCGATGAAGTGCTCACCTCCGACAGCAGTCGCTACTGGGACTCCGAGTCGTACGCGGCGGGCGGGCCGGACCGACTCGCGAGCTTCGACAAGCAGATCGTTCGCAACTGGCTCGCCGCCAACTGGGACAAGACCGGAATCCCGCCCACCCTCCCCTCGGAGATCGTCGAGCGCACCGCCGCCCGGTACCGCGAGCTCATCGAGCGCCTGACGGGGGGAGCCAGCGGATGACCGACCTGCCAGCACCTCGGCCCGACACTCAGATCGAGGCTCCCGAGCCCGCGCCGAAGGCACGTCGCCGGTGGCTAGTTCCGGTCATCGTCTCGGCCGGCGTCGTTGTTCTCCTGGGCGCGGGTGCTGGCATCACCTATTCCGTTGTTGCGGGTCAACGCACACCCGAGGCCGTGGTCTCGTCGTACCTGAACGAGCTGGTCGGCGGGGATGCCGCGGCCGCACGCACCTGGATGACCGCGCTGCCCGAGGGCAACCCCGTCCTGCTCCAGCCCGATACCTACGCGGCCGTGACGGATCCGATCAGTGACTTCACCGTGATCGACACAGATATCGACGGAACTGATGCGGAGGCCACCGTCGAGTTCGTTCAAGGTTCCGAGACGTACACGCAGGAGTTGACTCTCAGCCTCATCAAGCGGGATCTCGGCGTCTTCGACGTCTGGCGAGTCGACGGCAGCAACCTGCCGAACGTCTACGTGTCCTTTGCTCGCCCGGATGGCATGGACCTCTCCGTCAACGGCACCGACTTTGGTGTGCTCGTCGGCTCCTACGAGTACGACGTGCCCGCTCTCCCCGGCACGTACACGTTCACCCCCGAGGGAACAACCGAGTTCTACACCGCCGAACCGGTCACGGTCACGATCCGGTTCGAGGGGCCCGACTCGACGACCTCGGTGGCCCTGCCGGTCACACTCACCGAGGCGGGCGCGGCATCCGCCCAGGCTGCCGTTAACGCCTACCTCGACTCGTGCCTGGCGCAGCCCGTGCTTGCCCCGTCGGGCAACTGTGGGTTTAGCATCGCCCAGGACGACGCGACGTATACGAACGTTCGCTGGACGCTGCTGGTGCGACCGACCGTCTCCTTCGGGGATTACCGAAGTGGTCGGGGCTGGGCAGTGATCCCCGAGACGCCCGGGAGCATGCGCCTGGACGCCGACTACGAGTTGCCCGGCGAGTATGGAACCGCCGAAGGCACCATCTCGGGCTTCAAGCAGAGTGGGTTCGTGACCGTGGATGAGGCCGGCGTGGCCACGTTCGAGAGTGTGATCTACGAATAACAAACCGTTTGTGGTGGTGCACCGAACCTTCGTGTGATGGCTCGCCGCCCCAGACGGCGAGCCATCATCTATGTCGAGGCGATGATGTGGCGGCTGATGCGCACAAGAGTCTCGAGATCCTCGGCCGAGAGGCCCTCGAGCACGGGCATCCGAACGTCGCGAATCTGGCCGGGGGTGACCGCACGCACGACCGAGCGGCCATCCGTGGTGATTCGGGCGACTTGCACACGGCGGTCACTCGGCGACCTCTCGCGGGTTGCCCAGCCCGACCGCTCCAGGCTGGCCAGCGCGTGCGCGAGTCTCGAGGGGGAGTACGTCAGCTGTGCCGCGAGCGCGGACATCGGCGTTCCGGCCTCACCGGCCTCGTAAAGCACCACCAGCAGCTTGTAGTGCGAGTGAGGGATGCCACCGTCACGACGAGACTGCCGATCGAGCGCCTCCTCGAGGCTGTGCGTGGCAAACACCAGCGCGCGCCACGCCTCGTTCTCGGATTCGGTGAGCATGTCATCCAGACTACGGGAATACTTGAGACTTCAAGTAAGTTGGGGATGACATGACCGAACAACTGCTCGCCGCCGACACCTCCATGGGCCCCGTGACCCTGCGGGTGGGAAACCTGGATGCCCTCACCGCCTACTACCGTGACGCCGTCGCGCTGGTGGTGCTCGATGAGACGTCGGACACCGTCGTCCTCGGGCGCGGCGCCACTCCCGTGATGGTCCTCCGACACGCGCCGGAACTCCGTCACGCCAGCCCACGCGACGCGGGCCTCTTCCACACCGCGATCCTCTTCGACACCGAGGAGGCGCTCGCCGCCGCCGTCTACTCGGTCGCGCGCAAGTACCCCAACACGTTCACCGGCAGCTCGGACCACCTCGTGAGCAAGGCGTTCTACTTCACCGACCCCGAGGGCAACGGCGTCGAGCTGTACTGGGATCGCGACCGCACCCAGTGGAGCTGGGCCCACGGCTCGATCGAGATGAGCACCCTCTTCCTTGACCCCAACGCCTTCCTGCAGGAGAACCTCACCGAGAAGGCCGTGCAGGACCCGCTCATCGGCGGGGCCCGCGTCGGACACGTTCACCTTCAGGTCGGCGACATTCACTCGGCCCGCGAGTTCTACGTGGAGCGGCTCGGGTTCGACGAGACGGCCACGTACGGCCCCAGCGCCCTGTTCGTGAGCGCGGGTGGGTACCACCATCACATGGCCATGAACACGTGGAACAGCCAGGGTGCCGGCCGACGCCAGCTGGGGCTCGGACTCGCGCAGGTCGATATCGAGGTACCCACGACCGACGATCTCGGCTCGCTCGTCGAGCGGATGCGCCACTACGGTGTCGAGACGCGCGACGACGGCCAGACCGTGAGCTTTGACGACCCGTGGGCGAACCTCATCCGGGTGGTTGCGGGCGATTAGCCGCCGAGCCGCTCATCCAGCTCGCGGATGACCGGCCAGGCGCCCTCCTCGGAGTTCGAGAGCACCACGATGTCGATGCCCTCCTCCACGTAGTGGCGAAGGATGCCCGACGCTCCCGCGTTGATGCCCTCCTTGTAGTACGAGCGAACCGTGCCGTCCTCGTTCATGTCGAACTCGAGACCAAAGCCGTACCACGTGGCCTCGTCGTGCTCCACCTGCGGCACCAGGAACTCCTCGGTGTGCTCGGCGTCGAGAAGCTCCCCACCCCGAACCGCATCGATGAACCGCACGAGGTCGGCGGCCGTCACGTGTGCGCCACCATCGGGCGAACCGATGGGCGGGTAGCTGTAGATGTTCTCGACCCACGTTCCGTCGACCAGGTCCCAGCCCTCCGCCACGCGCGGGGCCGCGTCTCGGCGATCGTAGAAGCCCGAGTCGAGCATCCCCGCCTTGGTGAAGACCTCGTCGAACACGTACTGGCGATAGGGCACACCCGTGACCTTTTCGATGGCGAGCCCCGCGAGGATGTAGCCGACGTTGCAGTACCGACACTCGACGCCGGGCTCGGCGTTGGGCTCCTTGTGGACGAACTGCGGCAAGAAGTCTTTCGTCTCGATGACGGAGTAGTTGGGCTTGTCGACCCACAGCGCGGCGTAATCCTCGCCATCCTCCTCGTCCGCATCGTCGCGGATGCCACTCGTGTGGGTGAGCAGGTGAAGCAGGGTGACCTTGGGGCTGATGGTGGTGCCCTCGAGGTCCACGTAGTGGTGGATCGAGGTCTCGAGGTCGAGATCACCCTTGCCCACCAGTTGCAGCACGGCGACACTCGTGAACAGCTTGGTGATCGAGGCCGTGTCAAATCGGGTGTCCATCGTGTTGGGCACACCCCACCGCTGCGTGGCGAGACCCGCGGCGGACTCGAACAGGGTGGTGGGGCCACGCTTGATGAGCACCACACCGCTGAAGTTGTTGTCGGCGATAAAGGCGTCGAGTCCGGTCGTGTCCATGCGTTCGAGCGTAGCTAACATGGCCACGTGAGCGCGCTGCGAAGACTGAGTCGGGTTGCCGTCATCCCCACCGGTCCCGTGCTGCTGGCGCAGGGTCGCAGGCTGCGCCGCGACACGCCCCGCCTGCCGGATGCCGCGCTCCCGTGGCACGGAACCCACCCCGGTCCCCGCCCACTGCGTCTGCTGGTGCTGGGTGACTCCACGGCCGCGGGCGTCGGTGCCGACACCCAGAACGACGCGCTGCCCGGCAACCTCGCGCGCGAGCTCAACACCCTCACCGGGCGCGGCGTCGAGTGGCGTGCGATCGGCGAGAACGGCGCAGACGCGAGCGAGTTCATCGAGCGCTACCTCGACGAGGCGTGCGCCGAGTCGTGGGACATAGTGTTCCTGTCGATTGGGGCCAACGACGCGCTCGGGCTTCGGTCGCGGCGGTCGTTTGCCCGGGACATCCGCACGATTCTGGACCGGCTGCGGGCGGCATCCCCGGATGCCACGATCCTCATGTCGAGCCTGCCTGCCTTCTTCCGGTTTGGCTTGTTGCCCAACCCGCTGCGCTGGAACCTCTACCTTCACTCGCGCAACCTCGAGGATGCCGCGCGCGCCGTGGTCGCGACATTCCCTGACGTGCATATGTCACCACCGCCACCGCCGTACACCGAGGGCTTCTTCGCGAGCGACCTGTTTCATCCCGGGCCGATCGGCTACCGCGACTGGGCCCACTTCGCGATCGAGGACGCGGTCAGCTCGGGAGTGCTACCCGCCGACTGACGATCGTCGCGGCCAGGATCACGGCGAGCACGAGGATTCCAGCGATCCACGCGAGACCCGAGTATCCGACGACGGCCAGCGTCGGCCCGGCGAGCGCACCGCCCAGCGCCCCCGCGAGACTCATGATGGTGTCGGTGCGGCCCTGGACCTTGAGGCGCGTCTCGCCCGTCACGAGGTCGGACACGAGCGCCGACCCGGACACAGTCGCGGCGCTCCACCCCAGGCCCAACAGCACGAGGGCAATCACGACCGCGAGCTCGTTCTCGGCACCCAGCCCCACGGTCACCACGGCCGCGCCCAACATCAGCTGGCCCAGCAGGATGAGCGGCACCCGGCCCCAGCGGTCGCTGAGCCAGCCAAAGACGGGTGAGAGCGCGAACATCCCAGCCACATGGAGGCTGATCGTAAATCCGACCACCGTGAGCGTTGCACCGTGCTCGGTGAGATGCACGGGGGTCATCGACATGATCGACACCATCACGGCGTGGCTGGCAGCAATCGACCCGATCGCGAACACGAGCGCGCCGCGGCCCCGGATGATGCCCGCGTCGGCGACGGGTGCCGGCTCCACCGCTCGGCCCCGCGCGAGCACCAAGGGGTCCGGGCGCAGGGCGACGAGGTACAGCACCACGGCCGCGAACTGGGCCACAATCGCGATGACAAACGAGCCGGTGAGGGGCGGGAGGCCCAGGGCATCCTGAATGGCGACGCCCGGTCCAAACAGGTTCGGGCCAACCACGGCACCGATGGTCGTCGACCACACCACGAGCGACAGGTCGCGGCCCCGGCGCGCAGGCTCGGCGTTGTCCGTCGCGGCGAATCGCGCCTGCAGGCCCACCGCGGTTCCCACGCCCAGCATTGCGAATCCCAAGACAAGCAGGGGAAAGAACTGGAGCCCTGTGGCGACAACGGTCAGGATGGAGCCCGCACCCGAGATTCCGGCGCCCAGTGCCAGCGCGGGGCGTCGGCCCATGCGCCGCGCGAACCGCGCGAGGGGAATCGATGCGATCGCCGCTCCCAGCGTCGAGCCCGTTGCCGCTGCCCCCGAAAAGCTGGGGCCAGCAATCTGGTTCGCAATCACCGCGCCCATCGCCAGCGTCGCACCCTGGCCGAGCCCCTGCATCACCTGGCCCGCAACGAGCACACCAACGATTCGGGACTGGACGGTACGGGGCACCCGCCTAGTCTGCACCCGCCCCGGCGACGGCGCGCTCTAGGGTGGCATCAACCATGACGACATTCACCTCGATCGCCGCGGTCGCCGAGTTTCTCGCCGGCCTGACTCCTCGCCGCCGTCTGGTCGGCATCGCGGGTGCG
This sequence comes from Rhodoglobus sp., assembly GCA_965279605.1. Lineage (GTDB taxonomy): Bacteria > Actinomycetota > Actinomycetes > Actinomycetales > Microbacteriaceae > Rhodoglobus. Next base: position 33,547 of record CBDIIE010000016.1, on the reverse strand, counting down.
CCGGGCGCGGGCAAGTCGACAATCGCGGAGGAGCTGGCAACGCGCATCCCGTCGAGTGTGCTCCTGCCCATGGACGGCTACCACTACCCGCAGGCCACGCTGGTAAAGCTCGGCCGCCGCGAGCGGATGGGCGCGCCCGACACCTTCGATGTCGCCGCGTTCGTCAAGGTGCTTGAGGCCGTGCGTTTCTCAGGAGGAGAGGTGCTTGCGAGAGGGTTCGACCGCACCATCGAGGAGCCCGTGGCGGACAGCATCCCCATCGCTCCGGAGAAGCGCACCATCATCGTCGAGGGCAACTACCTCTTGTGCGACAACGGCGGGTGGGAAGCGGTCGCGCCCCTGCTCGACACCACCTTCTTCGTGCGGATCGACGACGATATCCGCCACGAGCGCCTCATCGAACGGCACCAGCGGTTTGGCAAGAGCCCCGAGGATGCCCGCGCGTGGGCGCTCGGGCCAGACGAAGCGAACGCGCGGCTCATCACGGCGACCGCGCCGCGTGCCGACCACCTTCTTGAACTCCCCTGATATCATTGATATCCGGAGGTGGCCGGAGTGGCACAACTGCTTGTTCGGAATCTGGACGACGCTCTCAAGGAGCGCCTGCGCGTTGTCGCCGCACTCCACGGACGCAGCATGGAAGAGGAAGCACGAATGATCCTCCACACGGCGTTGTCCGAGGCAGTGCTCCCCACATCGGGAACTCAGCATGTGGGGCTCGGGGATCGCATTCAGGCTCTCCTCGTGGATGTTGAATTTCCTGACGAGTACTTCGAGGCGCTCGACGAGATCCGTCGCGGGAGCGACCTCATCGATGTCAAACCTCGCGTGGCGAAGCTCGACACGTGATCCTCGTCGACACAAACGTCGTGTCAGAACTGCTCCGAACACGCCCGGACCCCACGATCCGATCGTGGCTCGACCACCACGACCGGCTATTCACCACGTCGATCACCGTTCAGGAGATGTACTTCGGGGTCGACCTCATTCCCCCGTCGGCACGACGCACCACTCTCCTTAGGACTGTGGAGGCAGTCCTTACCGAACTCTTCGACGATCGGGTCCTCCCGTATGATGCGGCGAGCGCGCGACACACGGCCGCGACGCTCGCATTTCGCCGGCAGCGCGGGGCACCCATGTCCACGGGCGACGCGCAGATCGCTGGCATCGCGCTAGTCCACGGCGCGACCGTGGCCACCAGAAATACCCGGGACTTCGCTGGACTCCCGCTCGCCGTCGTCAACCCGTGGCTTCGGTAGACTGGCTGCATCCCACCCACCGGCAACCATCGGGAGCCCATCGTGCCCACCATCGTCGTCGAGGTTATGCCCAAGGCTGAACTTCTCGACCCCCAGGGCAAGGCCGTCGCCGGTGCCCTCGCCCGTCTTGGCAAGGATCACTTCACGAACGTGCGCATCGGCAAGCGGTTCGAGCTGACCGTTGCCGGACCCGTGGATGACGCCCTTCTCGCCGAGGTGCGCGAGCTCGCGGAAGACATGCTCGCCAACACCGTCATCGAGGATGTCGTGAGTGTGCACCTCGCCGAGGTCGAGACGGTCGCCGCCGGGGAGACCCATTGAGCACACGGATCGGCGTCATCACTTTTCCCGGTTCGCTGGACGACCGGGATGCACAGCGCGCCGTTCGTCTCGCGGGCGCGGAGCCGGTCGCACTGTGGCACGGCGAGCACGACCTCAAGGGCGTGGACGCGATCGTTCTCCCGGGTGGTTTTAGCTACGGGGACTACCTGCGCTGTGGCGCCATCGCCGCACGCTCACCGATCATGAGCGAGGTCATTGACGCCGCCAACGCCGGGATGCCCGTGCTCGGCATCTGCAACGGCTTCCAGATCCTCGTCGAGGCGCACCTGCTCCCGGGTGGCCTCATCCGCAACGACCATGGCGACTTCATCTGCCGCGACCAGCGTCTGCGGGTGGAGAACACCTCCACCGACTGGACCAACGGCTTCACGGCCGACCAGGAGATCACCATCCCGCTCAAGAATGGCGAGGGTGGTTTTATCGCCGACGCCGAGACAATCGCTCGTCTCGAGGGCGACGGCCGTGTGGTGTTCCGCTACCTCGACGTGAACCCCAACGGGTCGGTCAACAACATCGCGGGCATCACGAACGAGCGAGGCAACGTCGTGGGGCTCATGCCTCACCCCGAGCACGCCACCGAGCCCGGCTTTGGCCCAGACACCCCGGATGCAATGCGCTCCGGCATCGACGGGCTCACGTTCTTCACCAGCGCGGTCACCGCTCTCGTCTCCACCCGCTAACCCGTCAGGCCCCCATGAACCCGAAACAGTTGTTCCGTCTTGCCGCGATCGCCGAGGCGATCACGTGGACGCTCCTGATCACCGCCCTCATCGTGCGCGCCACCACGGGGTTTGCTCTTGGCGTCACGATCGCCGGCGGTATTCACGGTTTTGTGTTCCTCGCCTACGGCGCCACCGCGGTGCTCCTCGCGGTCAACCAGCGCTGGCACCCGGGTGTTGCCGCCCTCGCGATCGTGAGCGCGATCATCCCCTACGCCACGATCCCGGTGGAGCTGTGGCTCGCGCGCACCGGTCGACTCGAGGGCGCGTGGCGCCGGGACGAGACGGATGACCCGCGCGACAAGATCTGGATCGACCGGCTCGCCAGGTGGTTCATCCGCCACCCGCTACTGCTGGTCCTGGTGATTGCCGCCGCGGTTGTTGTGCTGTTTGTGGTTCTGTTGACGCTGGGCCCGCCCCAGCTGCCCGGGTCGGACTAGGCGGCAGCCCACGCGTTACGCACGAGTGTCTCGAGCACACTCGCGTCGACGTCATCCAGGCGCTTGAGATAGAGGCATCCCTTGCCCGTAGTGTGGGGGCCCAGCTTCTCGAAGAGTGGGTCGGCCGGGCCGTCGTGGTTGTAGACGCCATAGATCGTGAGCGCACCCTTGCGTGGCGAGAACCCCAGGATGAACATGTCGTTGGTGCCCGTGGTGGTCGTGTACGGCTTCGAACCGAAGCCCACCATCGTGGGACCCCACATCGTGGCGGGCTCACCGGTGATCCGTTCCATCAGGTCGCGGAGCGCAAATCCCTCGGCGCGACGACGATCGTTCTCCACGCGGTCAAGGAACGCGGTGACATTCTCGTCGGTCGCTCGTGTCTTGATCTCGGCCATGACGGCAGGGTACCCGGCTACGGCGACACAAGGAAGAAGGGAAAGACCCCACCGTTCCGAGCGTGCACGATCACCAGAAAGACGATCGCGTCAAACAGCAGGTGGACTGTCAGCACGTAGGGCAACGACTTCGTCTGCGAGTAGATCCAGCCCTGGAGCAGCGCGAAGGGAATGGTCAGCAGCGGGCCCCACGCCTGGTAGCCCAGCTCCCACAGGAAGGAGACGAAGATCACCATCTGCAGCAGGTTCGCCTGCCACACCGGGAAGTGCCGCTTAAAGAGCACAAACACGGTGAGGATAAAAAAACAGCTCGTCCCACGTGCCGACCGCGTTGACTCCCACGAACAGTCGAGCGATCTCGTCCGGCGTCACGGTGTTGGGCCAGTTGAGGTAGACCCCCGAGGTGATGAAGTAGAACGGCAGAATCAGCCAGCCCAAAAAGAGCACCAGCGCGAGGTAAGCCCACTGCACCCGGCTCCACGGCCATCCCCCTCGCCAGGGAAAACGGATGAGCCGGTCCTTAAAAACAAAACGGGAGATGAGGTAGGGCACGGCAACCGCCGCGGCGAGCACAAACCCCAGCAGGAAGAAGTTGCCCCAACTGATGTCGGCCTTCACCGACACCGTGCTGACGATTACCATTCCGACCGCAATGAGGAGCAGGTCGCGGAAGAGCCCCTCGCTCAGGCGGCGGCTGTCGAAGATCCACGCGATCACGAGTGCGGCGACGAGCATCGAGTAGGCGGCAACCGTCTGGGCGACTGACGTGCCCCGGAATGCGAACATCAGCGGGGCAGACCCACTCAGGAGAACTGCCGGAATGAGAGCCCACGACAGCGCTGGGCGGGGCGGGGCGTCGATCGTCTCGGCGGCGGGCACGGCACCAGCCTACGGTGCTGGGTAGAATTGGGACATTCCTCGCGCCCACCTCTCTGGAGCCTCGTGACCCCCACCACCAGCGGTGCTGACACCGTGTCGAATGCCGCCGCGACCCCCGAGAAGGAGCAGCCCTACGCGGCACTCGGACTCAAGGAGGACGAGTACCTCAAGATTCGCGAGATTCTCGGTCGGCGCCCCACGAGTGGCGAGCTCGCCATGTACTCGGTGATGTGGAGCGAGCACTGCTCCTACAAGAGCTCCAAGGTTTACCTCCGCCAGTTCGGCCAGAAGGTCAACGACGCGATGAAGAAGAACCTCATGGTGGGCATGGGCGAGAACGCCGGCGTCATCGACGTGGGCGAGGGCTGGGCGGTCACCTTCAAGATCGAGAGCCACAACCACCCCAGCTACATCGAGCCCTTCCAGGGTGCGGCCACCGGCGTGGGCGGCATCGTGCGCGACATCATCTCCATGGGCGCGCGCCCCGTTGCTGTGATGGATGCTCTGCGCTTCGGTGACATCGCCGACCCGGACACGGCCCGTGTGGTGCACGGCGTTGTGTCGGGCATCTCGTTCTACGGCAACTGCCTCGGACTCCCCAACATCGGCGGCGAGACCTGGTTCGACTCGGTCTACCAGGCGAACCCCCTCGTCAACGCGCTAGCGGTTGGTGTCCTGCGCCACGAGGACCTCCACCTGGCCAACGCGCGCGGCGTCGGCAACAAGGTTGTGCTGTTCGGCGCCCGCACCGGTGGCGACGGCATCGGCGGAGCATCCATTCTCGCCTCGGACAGTTTCAGCGAGGGTGGGCCAACCAAGCGCCCCGCCGTGCAGGTGGGTGACCCGTTCGCCGAGAAGGTGCTCATCGAGTGTTGCCTCGAGCTGTTCGCCGGCGATCTTGTCGAGGGCATCCAAGATCTGGGCGCTGCGGGAATCTCCTGCGCGACCTCGGAGCTGGCCTCCAACGGCGACGGAGGCATGTTCATCGAGCTCGAGAAGGTTCTGCTGCGCGACCCCACACTCACCGCCGAGGAGATCCTCATGTCGGAGAGCCAGGAGCGCATGATGGCGATCGTGCGGCCCGAGAAGCTCGAGGGGTTCCTGGCGGTCACGGCCAAGTGGGATGTCGAGACGAGTGTTCTGGGAGAGGTCACCGACACCGGCCGCCTCATCATCAACTGGCACGGCGAGGAGATCGTCAACGTCGAGCCCCGCACGGTTGCGGTTGATGGCCCGGTCTACAACCGTCCGGTCGCCTACCCCACCTGGATCGACGCACTCAACGCGGACACGGCGGCGAGCCTGCCTCGCTCCGCCGACCTCAAGGCGGACCTACTGCGCCTCGTGGGCACCCCGAAACCTTGCTGACAAGTCCTGGATCACCAACCAGTACGACCGCTACGTGATGGGCAACACCGCGCTGAGCTTCCCGGACGACGGCGGAATGGTGCGCGTCGACGAGGAGTCCGGGCTCGGGTTCGCCGTCGCGACTGACGCGAATGGTCGGTACTGCCAGCTGGACCCCTACCGCGGCGCACAGCTCGCGCTCGCCGAGGCGTTCCGCAACGTCGCCGCAACCGGCGCGACCCCCGTCGCCGTGAGCGACTGCCTCAACTTCGGCTCCCCTGAGAACCCCGAGGTGATGTGGCAGTTCTCGAAGGCGGTGGAGGGTCTGGCCGACGGATGCCTCGAGCTCGAGATTCCCGTGACCGGTGGCAATGTCTCGTTCTACAACCAGACCGGTGACGTGCCAATTCACCCCACCCCGGTGGTCGCGGTGCTCGGTGTTATCGACGACGTGGCGCGCCGCATCCCCTCGGGCTGGCAGGACGAGGGCAACAACATCTACCTCCTCGGCGTGACCCGCGACGAGCTCGATGGCTCGGCGTGGGCCGGAGCGGTCCACGACCACCTCGGTGGTGTGCCGCCGGTGGTTGATCTCGCCGCGGAGCGTAAGCTCGCCGCGCTCATCGCTGCCGGAGCACAGGAGAGCCTTGTCGCCTCGGCCCACGACCTCGCCGATGGCGGGCTCGGCCAGGCGCTCATCGAGAGTGTTCTGCGCTTTGGTGTGGGCGCGCGGGTGTGGCTCTCCGAGATCCTCGAGCGTGATGGTGTGGACGCGACGGCGGCCCTCTTCAGCGAGTCGACCGGCCGGATGCTCGTGAGTGTGCCGCGCGAGGACGACGTGAAGTTCCGCGGATTGTGTGAGGGTCGCGGCTACCCGGTGCTGCGGATCGGCGTCACCGAGAACTCGGGCGCCCTCGAGCTGCAGGACCAGTTCACTCTGTCGATCGACGAGTTGCGTGAGATTCACCGCGGCACCCTCGCCGCCGCCTTCGGGCCGGTTGTCGGGTACTAGGCCAAACCAGGCGGCGGGAGGGGGACGGTGCCCCCTAGCGAGTTGCTCGCGAGAGAACCTCCGCGCCGCCCACCCACGAGTCGTCTTCCACGTCCGCAACGGGAACACTGCTTTCGCCGGCCGTCATTCTGGGGGGACGGCTCGACAACAATGAACCCTCGTCTGGACGACTGGGGTAGTGGGCGGGCGGCGCGGAGGGGTTGACGCTCACCAGTACGGTGCGCCCACGACGACCACGGCGATACCGAGGACGCTTGAGCCACAGCACGAGAGCAAGCAGTGCGCCGGAGAGACAGGTGAGCAGAAGCGCGGTTGCGATCAGCAGCTCACTCGGGGTCATGTACCCAGAACCCAACCGGCGACCTTCGACGGTTGTGCCCCTCTCCTTCTGGAATAAGAGAGGGCAAGCGTTTGCATCGATGACGCGACTTTCGACAGAAAGTTTCAGCGAGTTGTGACGGAGACCACACCGAGCACGTACTGGTCGCCCTGAGTCGTCGCGGTCAGGGTGCCGCGAGCCGCAGAGAGCGCCGCGGGCTGGAAGCGCCCAACGTCAACGCCAAAGGTGTTGAGGATGCCGGAGCCCTGAGCATCCGACATAAACACGTTCAGGGGGTCGGGGTAGGTTCCCCCGCGCGTGAGCGGCACCCCGTCGAGTACGAGGCCATCACCGGTGATTCCCGCGTCGCCCTCCCACGCCACGACGCCCACGTCGACGACGGATTCGGGAAGCCCAGCGATGGCAAGTGAGACCGACGAGTCGACGATTGACGCAAAGCCGTCGAATACGGCCACCCGGCCCGGCGCCACCGAGTCATCCGCGTACACAACCACGAGTGCCCAGCCCGCGTAGCCACCTGACGCTGCGGATATGTGGTCGACTCCGGCGACCCACTCCCCTTCGCCGTAGGTGGAAACCAGCCCGGTCACGTCAGCAAACGACTGGAATCGCCCGGCACCCGAGGCGTCAGCTCGCTCGAGACGCCGTGCCGTCACGGGCTGCGTGGTGCCGTCTGGCGACCGCAGAACAATCTGGGAGAGCTGCTCGTCGGTGGTGTCGGGCGGCGTCACGCCCGACCAGTAGAGTCCCGCGAACGCCACGTCGGCCCCGTCGGGCAGGTCGAGTTGGGTGGCCGAGGACGCAACGCCCAACCCCTCCGTGGTCGTCGGTACCAGTGGCCACATGTGGTTGTCCCACAGGGTCGGGTCCCCGACGCGCTGCTGGGCGTCGGTGCATCCGGGTAGGGATGCGTCACAGGTCAGGAAGGATGCCCCCGCCATCGTCGACTCGAACGCACCATCCGCGACAAACCGCGCGCCCAGGCCGTCCGAGACCACGGACGACGCCGTGACCGTGACCGGCGGGAGACCAGCGGCCGTTACCGTCGCAGAGGGGCGTGTGGTGGTGTCCGCGCCCACCCCGACGGATACCGGAAGCAGCAGGAGCCCGGTGGTGCCCGACTCAAGTACACTCGCCGAGCACACCACCCCGGTCGAGGTGGTTGTGCAGCCCCATGCGGCACCCGTGGAGGTCACCGACCGGGCGGCATCCAGACTTACGCCGGACGGCAGATTCACAACGAGCGATGCGCCGAGCGCGTCGGCGTCTCCCTCGCTGTGAACCTCGACGCCGAGCATCCCATCACGGCCGAGCACCAGATCACCGAGGTCGAGCATGTCTGCCGAGACCGCGGCAACCGGCTCCACGGGATCAACCGGATCGCTCGGGTCATCCGGCGGCGTCGGCGGCGTGGCTGGGGCCGGCCGCGACGGCACGGGAGTGGGCGTGACCCGCGGGGTCGGCGTGTTCTGGGGGGTGGGCTCTGCGGGCGCAACCGCGGCCGGAGAGCGGGCGGGATCTTGTGCGAGCGTAGCGGGACCGGCGCCAGACAGTGCCAACGCGATGACCGAGGCGATGCCGGCAACCGCGACGGCCGACGCAGCAACCATCGTTCCGGTGCTGGTACCCGACTGGACAGCCGAGGCAGACGCGCTCTGCGGTTGTGCGCCCGCCAGGAGACCCGCGGCGGCGGCGCCACCGAGGATCAGCGGGGCGATGACCACACGGAGGCCGTGCCCAACATCGCGCAGTTCGGCCACGATAGCGGTGCACTCCGCGCAGGACTGGAGATGATTATCTACCTTTGCCTCATCGCGTGAGGACAGGGTGCCATTAACGTACGCGCCAAGCTTTCCGCGCTGCTGCTCACACTCGGCGGTGCGCGCATCGGACGAGACGTGGGCTTGGAGATAAAACTCGCGAAGCCCCTCGCGGGCCCGATAGGCGAGGGCAGAAACCCCGTTGGCGGTGAGGCCCAGGATGACGGCGATGTCGGCGGGCTTCATCCGCTCGATCTCGAGGTACCAGAGGACTGCTTGCCAGCGCTCGGGAAGGCTCGCGAAAGCCGCCGCCACCATGCGGTTGTCGAACGAATCAACAGCGGGGTCAGTGACCTCCTCCGGCATTTCATACGGCGTGAAGTCATCGGTGACCCGCGTCGTGCGCGCCCGCTCGGTGTTCTCGTAGGCGAGGCGGCGGACGGTTGTATAGAGGTAGGCGCGGAAAGAGACATCCGGCCCACCGCCCGCGCGAAGCGCGGTGTAGGTGCGCTCGAATGCTTCGCTCACGAGGTCGTCGGCGCTGAAGTGGTCGTTCGCGTAGTAGCGGGCCATCGAGGTGGCCGAAGGAGCGTGGCGTGCCCAGAGCGCGCCAAATGCAGAAGGGTCGCCAGACCGCACGAAGCCAATCAGCTCCGCGTCGCTTCTGGAGTCGCCCCGCGGGGAGTTGTGCATAAGTTCTCTTCCGTCGACTCCGTGCGGGGCGGAGTGGTAGACGGTAATTATCCTCGGTATCGCGTCTGCCGGATTGTTCGGGCACATATGAGACGAGCAAACCGCGTAATGATGACGCAGTTTTTGCGTCTCATCTGAGATGAATCCCTCCGAATCTCGTGCCATGCGCGGTCGGATCTCGTCGCTGTCCGAACAGTGGATGACCGCGAGTACCGTTTTTGCCTGGCGCAGTCCCGACGACTGGCGTGGCCCCGCAGTCGAGGCGATGGTTGGCGCGCTCGTCACACAGGACGGCATCACCGACGCCGCGGGGGGACTGGGGGCCGATCGGGCCGCTCGGGGTCTCGGTCTGCGCGACAGCCTTGACGACCTCGCGGTGCTCTTTAGTATCGCGACGCAGTCACAACCCCCGTTCGAGGTGACACGCACGTTCGTGGATCAGTGGAACGAGGTCACGACCGCGTCCTTGCTCAACCGTGGAACAACCGACGCGTTGACCGGGCTGGGCACGGAGGAGTACCTGCTGGCCCGGGTTCGCGAGATCTACGCGGAAGCGCGCGCGACCGGCGAGACGGTAGGCAAGACATGGTGCCTGGTGCGTGTCGACAGTGGCGACCCGGCCGGATGGCGCCGCGTCGTGCGCCAGATCACCATTGCGCGCGAGGTGTCGGACGTGCTCGATCGGGGGCAATCAAACGCGGTTCTGGGCTCGGGCCTCTTTGTGAGCCTGTGTCGTACAGGAGATCTGGACGAGAACATCGTGAGATTGCGTGTGCGACTTCGAAGCCTCGACGACCTCGAGACGGTCACGGTGTCAACTACAACGCTCCCCGAGGACCTCGAAGCCACGGTCGCGCTCGTTCGCTCGCTTTAGTCCGAGCCTCTAGTCGTCGGAGGTGGGGATCGCCCCGGTCGCCAAGGACTCGTGATGATGAATCACCTCGGCAACGATGAAGTTGAGGAACTTCTCCGCGAACGCCGGGTCGAGATGTGACTCCTCGGCGAGAGCTCGGAGCCGCGCGACCTGGACGGCCTCACGAGCAGGGTCGGATGCCGGCATCCCGGCTTGGGCCTTCAGCACGCCCACCTGCTGGGTGAACTTAAATCGCTCGGCGAGGAGGTGCACCAGCGCGGCATCAATGTTGTCGATGCTCTGCCGCAGCGACAGGAGTGCAGCAGGGGTCGTCTCGCTCATGGTCTCAAATCTACTGCGAAGCGGTGGGCCGCACGACGGGCACACCGTGCCCGCGGCCGCGGAGAAGAACCGCTACGGCTCAAGTCAGATAACGTTGCTTCTCACTGTTGATGCGTGCAACTAATGGAATAGCCTGTCTCCTAACATGAAGAGCCCTACCATGAACGACGTCGCCCGCGAGGCGGGTGTCGCGCTGAAGACGGTCTCGCGGTATGTCAACGGCGAGACGAACGTCAACCCCGAGCTCGCCAAGCGCATCGCGGATGCGATTCGCACGCTGGGCTATCGGCGCAACCTCGCGGCGGCCAGTCTGCGCCCCGGGCAGACGAGTCGAGTGTTGGGTCTCGTGATTGGCGACATCGCCAACCCGTTTTATGCGGCACTCACCGGCGCCGTCGAGCGGGGCGCCCAGGCCCGCGACCACATGCTCATCACTGCGAGCTCCGAGGAGAGTGGCGTCCGCCACGACAAGATCGTGGTGCGGCTCCTCGGCCAGCAGGTCGATGGCCTGATCGTGGTGCCACCGCGCGAGGTCGGGGCATCGTGGGACGATCTCAACCCCTACAACGTGCCGGTGGTCTTCGTCGACCGACCCGCATCCGCGCGCTCGTCAGACACGGTGCTGGCCGACAACTTCGGCGGTGCCTATGCCGCCACCACCCAGCTCATCGACGAGGGGTGCCGTCGCATCGCGTTCCTCGGCGACAACCTCGACATCTTCACGATGTCCGAGCGCCTGCGCGGCTTCACGGAGGCCCTCGCCGCGCGCTCACTCACCGTCGCTCCGGAACTGGTGATCTCGAACATCCACTCCGCCGGTGACGGCGTGCGGGAGGTGGCCGCGCTCCTTGACCCCGCGGTCGGCGTTGATGGCATCTTCGCCGCGAACAACCGCGCAGCGCTTGGCTCATTGCGTGCCTTTAGCAGCACCAAGCGCCGGCTTCCCCTGATCGGGTTTGACGACTTCGAGGCCGCGCAACTGGGCGAGCCTCCCGTGAGTGTTGTCACCCAGGACATCATCGGGATGGGCACGTCCGCGGTGTCGATGTTGTTCGAGCGCATCGAGAATCCGGATCTCGAGGCACGCACGGTCGTGCATCCCACACAGCTGGTACTTCGCGGTTCCGAGCGAGTGCAGTCGTCCTAGCCCTTGACGGCACCCTCCGTGAGCCCTCGCACGAAGTAGCGAAGCAGCAACGACAGGATGATGATGAGCGGCAACGACGCCGCGAGGTAGCCGCCCATCAGCGCCGGCACGTCCGGCACACTTGTGCTGCCCGCAAGGAACGTCACGGCGACCGAGATCAATCGCTTGGACTCCGATGAGATCACCACAAGCGGCCAGAGGAACGCATTCCACGCGGTCACGATCGTCACGACCGCGACCGTGACGAGCGAGGGAACCGAAAGCGGGAGCACCACGCGGCGCAGGATCTGCAATTCGGATGCCCCGTCGAGGCGGGCCGCCTCGATCAGTTCAAACGGTAGTGCGGAGAAGAAGCTGCGCAGCAGGTAAACCGCCACACCAATGCCCGTTGCCACAAACGGCAGGATGACACCCCACTGGTCGTTAAGGAGACCGAGCTGCTTGGTGAGGATGTACTGCGGCACGAAGGTGAGCACCGCCGGAACGAGCAGGGTAGCGATAGCCACCGTGTACAGCCAGTTCGCCCCGGGAAACACCAGCCAGGTAAACGCGTACACCGCGGGCACGACGACGAGCAGCACAATGGCGGCGGTAATGAGGGTGACCTGAACGGAGTTGAGCGCGAAGCGTCCGACCAGATCGAGCCCCGCCATGAGGTTGTCCGTCGTGAACGAGGTCAGCGGCGGGAGGAAGTAGTTGGTACCGAACTCGCTGCCGGTCTTGAACGCCGTCACGACAAGGAAGTACAGCGGGAACAGCGTGCCGACAACCATCAGAATCAGAACGGTGAGCCGCACGGCGGATCCCACGCGCTCGAGTGGACTAGAACGCATTGCGTGCCCTCTTTCGGAGCCAGGAGCCGAGCAGAAGCACGGCGGCGATGACGATGAACAGAACGACGCCGATGGCACTGGCGTAGCCAAACCGGCCGTAACCGAACGCGTTCTTGAACAGGATGAGGCCGGGCACGTTGGAGCTGTTGAATGGGCCGCCGCCGGTCATCACGTAGACGTTCTCGTAGCTTTGGAGCCCAATCACGATCGCCAGGACCATCAGGACGGATGCCTGGGCCATCACCGCGGGAATCTCGATGTTCCAGAGAATGCGGCCGCGGCCCGCGCGATCCAGCCGTGCCGAATCATAGATTTCGTTGGGGATCTCACCAAGAGCGGCGAGGAACAACAGCGTGTTGATGCCGTTGAGCCAAGGGAATCCCACGATTATCAGGCCGATGATGACCCGGTTGGGGTCCCCGAGCCAGTCACCCTGAAGAAAGCCGAGCCCGAGGCCACCGAGCACCTGGTTCACGGCACCATCGGGAGAGAGGAACTCGGTCCAGAGCAGGAACCCGACAATCGTAGGCACGACGGCCGGCAGCATCACGAGCACCCGGAAGAGGTACTTGAGTCTCTCGCTCGACAGGTGGTGAATCAGCCAGGCCGCAACAAACGCGACCACAACGGACTGGATCACCAGTGCGCTGGTCAGGATAAATACGTTGAGAAACGACGGGCCAACCAGCGGGTCCTTGAACAGGTCGATGTAGTTCTGGATGCCAATGAACTGGTTGAGGTTGCCGCCGTTGTAGTTGAAGAACGAACGGTAGATGCCCTGAACGAATGGGTAGGCAATAAACACCCCGATGAATGCCATTGCGGGCAACACCAGGAAGAACGCGAGGACGTAGTGATGCCGCTGGCGCTTCCTGAGCCGTGTTCGGGCTCCTGGGAGAGTCCTTGGCGGGGTGAAGGAAGCGCCAGCGGTCATCATTGCCTTAGTTTCCGAGCTGCTCGTCGATGAACGCCTGGTCGATCGTGTCGGCGTTGAGGACAAGGTTACGCTCGAGCGCGGCGAGGTTTGAGGCGCTGCGAGCGGCCAAGAACTGGTCGATCGTCGAGGCGCCCGTCATCAGCTGCTGGAGCTGCGCGTTGAACTCGTCGGCGTCCTGGGCGTCGAAGGTCGGTGCCCCACCGAAGCCGTAGGCGTTGATCTCCGCGTACTTCTGAGCGGAACCCTCGACGATGACACTGTCGGCCGGGTACTCCACACCCTTGATGGCGGATGCGTCACCCTGGGCCTGTACCGAGTACATCAGGGTGGCGATCTCGGGGGTGGTGATGAACTTCAGGAAGTCGATCGCGCCCTCCTTGTTCGCCGCTGCTGCGTTGACGGAGAAGCTGTTGCGCAGACCCGAGAGCGGGTTCTCGCCGCCGGCGGTCAGACCGGGGTAGTTGTCCTCGGTGATCGTGGGCAGGTTGAACGAGCGTACGTCGGAGGTGCCACCGGATGCCGCGATCTCGTTGGCCACGTTGGCCAGGACAAGACCAAGCGTGATGATCTGCGGAACCTCGGATGCCGCGAACCGCGAGTTGACCTCGGTCGGAACGGTGCTGCCGGTGTCGTCGTTGAGGAACGGAATCATCTCCGCGACCTGCTCGGCCGCCACGCGGTAGCCCTCGGAGACGGCCGGGTCGATCAGACCCTTCTTGAACGCGACGTACAGTTCGTCGGCCGTGTACGACTCGCCCGCAGTTGACGTGAGGTCGTTGGGGTCGAACTCCCAGCCGTCGGCGTGAATCAGGTTGATCTCGGGCACAAGCGGGCGGAAGATCGCGTTGAGCTTGTTGGTGAGGAGCCACCAGATCTGCGCGTCGTCACCCTTGAGCGACACGGTGAGGGGAACCTGGCCCGCATCGACCAGGTCGGCGTTGATGTCCATCCACTCGTCCCAGGTCTCGGGGGCACCGGCACCGAGCTCCTGGTAAACGGCGTCGTGGTAGGCGACGACGACCGCTACCGACGACCACGGAGCGGCGTACTGGTTGCCGTCCGCGGCGCGGTTCGCGTCGAGGATGCCGTCGTTGAAGACCGAGGCCCACGCGCCGCCGTCGGCGTCGAGGTAGGAGTCAAGCGGCTCGAGGAACTCGCGGCCAGCGAACTCGGCAACGGCCGGCGGCTCAAGGAACAGAAGGTCGGCGGCGCTGCCACCAACAAGCTGGGTCTGGTACGTCGACTGGTAGTCCTCGTAGGGAATGCCCTCTACCTCGACGGTGACTCCGGGGTGCTGCTTCTCGTACTCGGCGGCAGCCACACGAAGGGGCTCACCCCAGTAATCGTCGTAGGGGGTCGACACTCGGATGACGCTCGAACCGGTGTCGGCCGAGCACGCCGCGAGGCCACCCACAAGGGCAGCCGCGGTGGCGAGTGCGGCTACTGACCGCAGTCGGGTTGTTCGTGTGGTCATGCTGTTTTCACTCCTTTGTGACAAGTGTTCTACGGAAGGCCAATCGCCTCAGTGGTCATTGCTCGGCTAGTATAGGGACGCAGGGACAACGTTGTCCAACACCAAATTCTGAGAGGGCTTGAGCGGATGAACTTCACTACCTCGAGCTATGCGCCCGTCGATATCGTGGTCCGGGCACAGGCCAGCGTTGGCGAAGGACCTTTCTACGACGAGCGGACTGGAGTTCTCTCGTGGGTGGACATTCTTGGTGGCGACCTGTTCGAGACAACGTTGGCCAGCGGCGACACCGTCCGGAGGTCGGGCTCGGGCATCCTCGGGGCGGCGATCCCCCGGGAGCACACCGAGGGATTCGTACTGGCCACGGGCGACGGCTTCGAGATCGCCACGGCCACCGCTCGGCGTATGGTGGCTCCCGTTCTGCCTGATCCCGCGTACCGGATGAACGATGCCAAGTGTGACGTCGGCGGCCGATTGTGGGCCGGAAGCACAAGCCTGACCTTCGAGCCCGGCGCGGGCGCGTTGCATCGCTGGGATGGCGACAACACAAGCACCGTCGTCGTTCACGGGCTCACCCTGCCCAATGGCCTGGGCTGGACAACCGACAACCGCAGGATGTTCCTCGTCGACTCGCTTCTTCACACGGTACTCGTGGGCTTGTTCGACGGCGACGAGGGTGCACTCGGGCAGCTCAGTCAGTTCGCGTCAATCCCCGACGGGCTCCCGGATGGGCTGGCCGTCGACGAGGAAGACTGCGTCTGGGTCGCCGTGTGGGGCGCCTCCAAGGTCGTTCGGCTGTCGCCAGACGGGCGGACGATTGGTGTCGTCGAGATGCCGGTGAGTCAGCCCTCGAGCTGCTGCTTCGGGCCCGACGGCTACCTGTACGTGACATCCGCGCGCAACGGCCTCGACGAGGCCACACTCCGCAGCGAGCCGCTCGCCGGCTCGGTATTCGCAGTCCAGACGGGCCTCAGCGGCGCGGCCCAGTACCGGTTTGGGAGGTAACCGTGATTCTTCAGAACGACGAACTCTCGGCAGTCATCGACCCTCAACGGGGTGGGGAAGTCGTGTCGCTGCGTCACCGGCCAACCGATCTCGACGTGTTGTTCACCACCCCGTGGCGTCGGCGCGCCGACCTCATGGCGGAGACGGGAGCGGCCAGCGCGTTTGCTGACGACCAGGCGGAGTGGCTCGAGCGTTATCGCGGAGGCTGGCAGACCCTCGCCCCGACCGCGGGGCCACGCAGCCAGATCGGTACGGCGTCGGTCGGATTCCACGGTGAACTTTCTCGGGTGCCGTTTGTTGTGCTCGAGTCGAGTGACGCCCACGCGCGGATGGAAACCGAGCTCGTGTCGGTGCCCCTGCTCGTGACGAGAACGATCTCCCTGGCGGGCGGGCGCATCGTGATGGATGACCTGCTCAACAATCTCAGCGGCGATGAGGTGCTCTTCGACTACGTGTCGCATCCGGCGTTCAGCAGGGACCTCCTCGAGGGCGACTGCGTGATCGAGCTGGGCGCCACGTCGTTCCGGTGGGATGGCGATGCCACCCGGCACGACTGGCCCCACGTGACCACCAATGAGGGTGATGCTCTCGACCTCAGTGTGGTGCCACCAGAGGGCTCACGACGGGTCACGTTCGGATGGGCATCCGACTTTGTCACCGGCTTGGCCACCCTGCGCAACACCACTCGCGGAATCCAGGCCCACGTCGAGTGGGACGAGAAGATCCTGAACTCGCTCTGGCTGTGGCAGGAGCTCGAAGGCACCGAAGGCTACCCCTGGTTCCGCCGGGCGCGCGTAGTGGCGCTCGAGCCGTCATCGACACCCACCACCCGAGTGGGCGGCGCCCCAGCCCTGACCCTCGCGGGAGGCGCACAGCTGCGCATCCGCGTTTCACTCACCATCGAAAGGACACACACATGACCAGCGGTGACCACGCCGGGCGAGTGGCACTCGTCACCGGGGCATCCAAGGGGATCGGGCGGGGTGCAGCCGTCGAGCTCGCCCGCCAAGGATCGGCGGTGGCCGTCCACGGCAGCACCCACGAGACCACCGCGGAGGTGGTTGAGGAGATCGTCGCGGCAGGTGGTCGAGCGATCGCCGTGCCGGGACCCATCGACGACCCGGAGACGATGCGGTCGGCCGTGGCGACGACGGTCACCGCCTTCGGTCGGCTCGACACTCTTGTGACCTCGGCGGGAATCCAGCGCTACGGCGACGTGGTCTCGACCTCACTGGCGACCTGGGACGAGGTGTTTGACGTCAACGTGCGCGGAGTCTTCCTCGCCCTGCATGCGAGTATGCCGGCGCTGCGTGAATCCGGCTCCGGAAGTGTTGCGATCGTGGCATCCGTGCAGGCGACCGCCACTCAGGCCCAGGTTGCCGCCTACACCGCGAGCAAGGGCGCGCTCGTCGCGCTCGCTCGTGCCATAGCGGTGGATGAGGCCGCCTACGGCGTCCGCGTCAACAGCGTGAGCCCCGGTTCGGTCGACACACCCATGCTGCGCGCCGCGGCGGCGACCCACAGCGACGGATCCCCCGAGGCGGTCGAGCGTCTCGTCGCGCAGTGGGGCACGGCCCATGCGCTAGGACGCGTGGGCCTGATGTCCGAAGTGGGAGAAGCCATTGCCTTTGTGACCGGGCCCCGGGCATCCTTCATCACCGGAAGCGACCTGCGAGTTGATGGTGGTCTCTTGGCCCGGCTTGCCGCACCCCTGCCCGACAAGGAGTCATAGATGCTCCTCACCGACATCCTGTGGGGAGAACCGTCGCACCTCTGGCGACTCACACGCCAGATGGGAATCACCACCGTGGTGGCGCTGCTCGACGGCGGCGAACAGGACCAGCGGATGTTCGCATCCGTGGGGAAGCCAAGCGCCGCCGTCGGCACTGGCGGAGACGCTCCCTGGGGCGAGCCCGCGCTTCGTCGGCTGGTGGATCGCTTCGACGAGCACGGGTTCGACGTCAGCGTGATCGAGGACACACCCCCGCTCGACCTGGCGCGGCTGGGGCTACCCGGTCGGGACGAACAGATCGACAACCTCATCACGCAGGTCAGAGCAATGGGTCGGGTGGGGATTCCCACCCTGTGTTACAACTGGATGGCCCTGTCGAGTTGGGCGCGAACCAGCGTTGTCGTGCCCAGTCGTGGCGGCGCGTTCGTCACCGGCTACGACGAGAGTCTCGCGGGCGAGCTCGCCCCGCTGGCGGCGAACGGCGAGCTGACACCGGAGCAGTTGTGGTCGGGGCTTGAGTACATGCTTGATGCCGTGGTGCCGGTGGCGGAGGAGTCCGGGGTGCGGCTAGCGCTGCATCCCGATGACCCGCCGCGCAGTGTCGTTCGTGGTGTTCCCCGCATCTTTGGGGAGGTCGCCGCGTTCGAGCGACTGCTGGAGCTCGCCCCGTCGCATGCAAACGCCATCACCCTCTGCCAGGGCAACTTCGCTCTGATGACCGATGACCTTCCGTCCACGATTGCGCAGTTTCTGCGGCAGGATGCGGTGGCGTTTGTGCACTTCCGCGACGTTCGTGGCACGGCCGATTCATTCGTCGAGACGTTCCACGACGACGGCCAGACCGACCTCGTGGAGTGTATGCGGGTGTACGCGGAGCACGGCTACACGGGGCCGGTACGCGCAGATCACGTGCCGACCATGGACGGCGAGAGCAACCGTCATCCCGGTTACGAGACCCTGGGCCGGTTGTACGCGAACGGCTACATTCGTGGGCTGATCAACTCCGCCTACCGTTCGTGACAGAGCCGGGGCGGCGCCACCACACGCCGCCCCGGTGGTTCACGGGGCGGGAGCCTCGACGGCGATCGCGGCGCCGGTGGCGTGGGACTGCGCCGCCGCACGGTACACCGTGTGGGTGAACGCCGCTTCCGTCGGCGTTGCCGCACCAAACCGGCCGCCCAGCACCCCGGCGCGCTCGGCAAGATACACGGCCCACATCTGAAGGATCGAGTCAGAGAACCCGAACTCGAAGTTGGGACCGGTCACGGTGGGCCACACCGACTGGCTCCCGGCATCCAGCTCCTGCCAGACCTGCTCCTTGCCGATGCCCGGAACGTCGACGACGGCGAAGACCTCGACCCGCTTGGGGTTCTTGGTGCTGAATCGCACACCACCCTCAAGACCAATCGCCTCGAACACCCAGGTGTTCTTCTGCCCCGGATCGATGCGCTTGGTTTCGGTCGTGAGCGGAAAACGAACGCCGTCGTGAGTCGCCCAGCTGTGGAGCACCGCGTTGTCCCAGGTGTCGGCGGGCACGAGCGCCCCACCGGCCCCGGGGCGCTCGGTAATGATGTTCTGCAGCACCGCGTAGACCCGATCGGGAGCCCAGCCGAGGCGGAGAGGAACGTGCCAGGTGTGGAGCCCCAGGTCGTTCATGACGCCGGCCTCGCCGCAGAACTGGTTCTGCCTCTTCCAGCCAATCGGCTTGTTCGGGTCGACATCGCTGGCGTGAAGGAAGCTGTTGCGCGCCTCGACTATGGTTCCCAGCGCGCCACTGCGCACGTAGTTGATGGCCCACTGCGCCCCGGGGAAGAAGGGCATCTCGCTGGAGCAGCGGACAAAACTCTCGGGATGCGCAGATACGGCGGCCATGATCTCGGCGGCGGCGCTCTCGTTGATCCCAAAGGGCTTCTCCGCGAGCAGGCTCTTGCCCGCGCGGATCACATCCGTGTAGATCGCCTCGTGCAGGTCGTGGCGCACGGCCACGTAGATCACGTCGATCGAGTCGTCGGCGAGCAGGTCGTGGTAGTCCGTGACGAGGGTCGTGACGGTGTCGATCTCGCGGAACCACTCCAGCGCCCCCGCGTTGATGTCACACACCGCGGTGAGCCGGGGCCGCACGGGGTGGTCGATGAGGGCGGGCCAGCGTTGCAGCGCCGCGGCGATCTCTCGCCCCATCAGCCCGGCTCCGATGATGGCGACGTTGACCGTCTCGGCGCTCATGCCGCGCTCCCCTCAACGATCTCGAGTGCCTCGTCCACGGAGGTGTTCGTGTGCACGACCGCCATCAACGCGGCGGTGATTCCCGCAGGGTTGGGGTGCTGGATGACGTTGCGCCCGTAGACGATTCCGCGAGCACCCTGGGCGAGCACCGCGGCCGTTCGTGTGAGGAGAGTCCGATCATCCACCCGTCCGCCGCCCCGGACGAGCACGGGGGTGTCGCCGGCCACCTCGATCACGCGGTGGTACTGCTCGACGTCGTCGGTGGGATCTGCCTTGATGAGGTCGGCACCGAGCTCCTTGGCTTGGCGCACGAGGGTGACGATCTTGTCGACGTCTCCGTCAACCATGTAGCCACCCCCCGCAGCGGCGTTGTCCTGCATGACCAGCGGTTCGATCATCAGGGGCATGCCGTATCGGGTCGCTTTCTCGCGCAGGGCCATGATCGAGACGATGTTGGCCTCCCTGATGTCGGGTCGACCGGGAAGGTGCATCAAGTTGGCACACACGGCGACCGCGTCGAGCCGCACGGCCTCCTCTATGGCGTGCGGAACGTGGTGGCTGAAGATGTGCGAGTCGAGCGGGTTGCCATAGACGTTGGCCACGTCGGTTCGCAGCACAAGCGCTGGCTTCTCCTTGCCCGGGATGCTCTGCAGGTATCGTGCTTGGCCCAGCGTGAGCTGCACGGCATCCGGTTGGGCCTGAACAAGTGTTGCCACGACCGCCTGCATGTTCTCGATTCCGTCGATG
The DNA here is from genome assembly GCA_965279605.1 of Rhodoglobus sp. Lineage (GTDB taxonomy): Bacteria > Actinomycetota > Actinomycetes > Actinomycetales > Microbacteriaceae > Rhodoglobus. The sequence goes on along the minus strand of CBDIIE010000016.1, from coordinate 13,068 downwards.
AACGAGCGCTCCCCGAAGAAGCCGTGGTCCACGGCGACATCGAGGGCTCGGCCGGATCGCGCATTGAACAGCCTGTTGAGCCGGTATAGCGACATGGGGGTGATTTCTCCTTGGATTGTGATCGCCAGCCGGTTTCTTTCGGGGCGCAGTTGTGTCAGAGTATCCCCGTTCAGATAACGTTGTCTAGCCGATTGATAAGCGAGCTCGGTTCGAGGGAAGGAACTCGGTGCGCAGGATTGCAGTGACAGGTCACCTGTGCCTCGACATCACCCCGGAGCTGGGATCCACGGCGTCGTTCGAGCCCGGTGCGCTCATTGACGTGGGGCCTCTGACCCTCAGCGCCGGAGGATCCGTCGCCAACACGGGCGGCGCACTGACCGCCCTCGGCGCCGAGGTGGTGCCCTACGCGAGCCTCGGGGATGACGCGCTCGCCGACCTCCTGGTCACTCGCCTGAGCCAGCTGGGGCTGACCACCACCACACTCGCGCGCGTCACGGGCGGCACCACGTCGTACAGCGTTGTGGTCGAGCCCCCGGGGCAGGACCGCACGTTCTGGCACCACACCGGAACCAACGCCACGTTCACGGGGGAAGACATCCCCACTGTCGACGCGGCCATCTTCCACCTCGGATATCCACCCCTCTTGCCGGCAACCCTGACCGGCGCCGGCGCCCCCCTCCGATCGCTGCTTGCACGCCAGCGATCGGAGGGTGCGGTCACCTCGGTGGACCTCGCCGTTGTTGATCCGATGTCAGCCGTGGGGGCTCTCCCGTGGGAGCAGATCCTCGCCGAAATCGCCCCCGTGACCGACGTTCTGAGTCCCAGTCTCGACGACCTCACCTCGGCGCTGCGGATCGACGAGGAGTATTCGCCAGAGCTCGTCGAGCGCCTTGCGGGCGACCTAGTCGACGCCGGAGTTGCCGTGGTCGCGATCTCCGCGGGGCGGCACGGCCTGTACCTGCGTACGGGAAGCCCCGACCGATTTGCCCACGCTGGCGCAGCCCTCGCCGCGCTCGCCGATGACTGGGCGAATCGCTCCCACCACGAGCCGGCACTGTCCGTGGCGCACGTGACAACAACCAACGGAGCGGGTGATGCCGGAACCGCAGGACTGCTCTACGGCATCTTCTCGGGCGCGAGCCTTGCCGACGCGGCCCGCCTCGCCACCACGGCGTCAGCCGCCATCGTTGTGGGCGCGTCCCCCACACCAGCCACCATCGGGCGCCTCGCCCCCGAACTGTCGAACCTCCTGGAAAGGCCCGTCGAGTGACCCCCTCCCCTGACGACGCACCGCGTCCCGTCAGCCTCCCCGCCAACCAACCCGCAGCCCGGTTCTACGACGGCGGCGCCCGGATCTCGCGCTTTCGTGGCGACCCGGTCGCCCAGCCACACACACCCGAGGACTGGGTCGGGTCGGTGACAAGCGTGCGTGATGATGCGCCCGCGGGTCTCACCACCTTGCCGAGCGGGGAACTGCTCGCGGATGCGATCGCCCGCGACCCGAGCGCCTGGCTGGGTGCCGCCCACGTGGCATCCTTCGGCGACGACCCCATGCTGCTGGTCAAGCTGCTCGACCCCGGTCAGCGTCTCCCCATTCATGCCCACCCCGACGGAGATTTCGCCCGCCGCACGCTCGCCGCCGCCCACGGCAAGGCCGAGGCCTGGTACATCCTCGAGCCCGGCACCGTCCACTTGGGGATGCGCGAGAGCATCGACCACACGACCCTGTTGCACTACATCGAGACGCAGCAGACATCTCGGATGCTCGAGCTCATGCACGAGTTCAGGGTGGGGCGCGACGACACCGTGTTTGTGCCGCCGGGTGTTCTCCACGCGATCGGCGAGGGCACGTTCCTCGCCGAGGTGCAGGAACCGGAGGACCTGTCGATCCTTCTCGAGTGGGATGGTTTTGAGCTCGATGGCGAGCGTGACGGCCACCTGGGCCTGGGTTTTGCCGTGGCGCTCGACGCGGTGGAGACCACGGCGCGCACGTCGGAAGACGCGCGCCGTCTCATCCGACATGCCACCGAGGATGGCCCGGCGCTTGCGACCGAGGCCGCCCCGTTCTTCAGGTTGGATCGAGTCTCGCACGACCTCACGCTCGAGCCGAGTCTGGCGATTGTGATTGGTCTTGACGGCAGCATGATCCTGGGCACGGATGGCGGAACCCTCACCGACGTATCCGCGGGAACCACGACGATCGTGCCCGCCGGAGCAGGGACCATGCGGTTCACGGGCGCCGGGACCGTTCTTGTCGCCCGCCCGCCGTTGCCACGCTAGTCGGCCGGGATAACCGGGCCGTCGAACTCGGCAAGCCTCGCTTGCAGCCCCGCCTTGACCGCGGGCCAGTCGTCGATCGTGATCGAGAACACGGCGGTGTCGCGCCAGGAGCCGTCCGCACGCCGCTGGTCACGCCGCGTGATGCCCTCGAAGGTCGCGCCGAGCTTGGCGATCGCCGCGCGGGAACGCGAGTTGAGAGCATCCGCCTGCAGCTTCACCCGACCAAAACCGTGGTCAAACGCCTCGCCGAGCATCACGAGTTTGGCCTCGGGATTCACGGCCGTCGCCCACACCGTGGGGGACCACGCCGTCCAGCCGATGTGCGCGTGCTCGCGGTTCTCGTCGAAGTCGCCGAGGGTTGACGTGCCCACGAGCCGCCCGGCCGCGGGACCGCCGACGAGTCGCACACCGTAGACGTTGCCGGAGCCCCAAGAGTAATAGGTCGTGGCGAACTCGACGAACTCGGCCTCGGTCGAGCGGAAGCCGGCCGGGCCACCCCCGTAACCACCGGCAAAAACCTCCGGCGAGCCGATCGCCGCGAACAGCTCGGGCAGCTCCGAACGGCTCAATGGCGCTACCGTAACGAACTGACCGGTAATGACCCGGAGGGGAGGACGAGAGGCCGGCATCACGCTAGTCTCGCATTCGTGACGACCAGCTGGCGCACCACCCCTCTTGTCAGGATGCTCGGCTCAGCCGTGTCGTGGTTTCTGTTCACCCTGTGTTTTGCGCTCCTGTTCCAGTCCGCTCTGGTCGTTATTGGACTCGGCGGATCCTGCGCGAGCGGTGGCCCTTACGAGATCGCCGTCGAGTGCCCCGAGAACGTGGCCGCGTTCACTCCGCTGAGCATCTTCGGTGGGCTCGCGGCCGTGGGCATCGCGCTGATCTTCTCCCAGGGGTTTGGCACACCACTACCCGCGTGGGCTTGGGCCGTGTTGTTCGTGGGGTTGAGTGTTGCCTTCGCGATCGGCGGCGGGGTGACGGGCTATGTTCTCTGTGCGCTGTTTGTGGCGATGGGGCTCGTGCCGATTGTGCTCGAGCTTCGCGCCAATCCAGTGCGCACCTTTATCGGGTCCTCAACCGCCCGCGGCGAGGTCTTTGTGTTCGCCGACGGCGCGCGGCGCTCCCTCATGTCGATGAACGCACCGACGGAGGGCACCAGAGTGCCGACGTTCTGGGATGGTCTCGTCGGCCTCGGCATCCCCGTCGTCGCGGCTGGCCTCGGAGTGCTGAGCGGTCTGGCCTGGTTCTAGCCGAGCAAGGAGTGACGCACCACAATGGCGTCACGCTGGGGGCCCACACCGATCGCCGAGATGCGCGCACCACTCATCTGCTCAAGAGCGAGGATGTAGTCCTGCGCGTTCCGCGGGAGATCCTCAAAGCGGCGCACACCCGAGATGTCCTCCGACCAGCCGGGGAACTCCTCGTAGATCGGCACCGCGTGGTGGAAGTCCGACTGGTTTACGGGCAGTTCGTCGAAGCGCACACCACCCACGTCGTAGGCCACACACACGGGAATCTTCTCGAGTCCCGTGAGGATGTCGAGCTTGGTGATGACGTAGTCGGTGATGCCGTTGACCCGTGACGAGTAGCGCGCGATGGGCGCGTCGTACCAGCCGGTGCGGCGTGGGCGACCGGTTGTTGTGCCGAACTCGAAGCCCTTGGTGCGCAGCCACTCGCCCCATTCGTCGTGCAGCTCCGTGGGGAAGGGCCCGGCGCCCACGCGGGTGATGTACGCCTTGGCGATGCCAATCACGCGGTCGATGCGGTTGGGGGCAACACCGGAGCCGGTCGAGGCACCGCCGCTCGTCGAGTTCGAGGAGGTGACAAAGGGGTAGGTGCCGTGGTCGACGTCGAGCATGGTGGCCTGGCCACCCTCGAACACCACCGTCTTGCCCGCATCGAGCGCCTGGTTGAGCAGCAGGCCGGTGTCGCTCACCATGGGGCGCAGGCGGTCCGCGTAGGAGAGCAGGTCATCCACGATCTCGTCGACGGAGATGGCCCGGCGGTTGTAGATCTTAACGAGCAGGTGGTTCTTCTGGTGCAGGGCACCCTCCACCTTCTGGCGCAGGATGTTCTCGTCGAACAGGTCCTGGATGCGGATGCCCACCCGGTTGATCTTGTCCGCGTAGGCAGGTCCGATGCCACGACCGGTAGTGCCGATCTGGCGCTTGCCGAGGAACCGCTCCGTGACCTTGTCTAGCGTGCGGTGGTACTGCGTGATGACGTGGGCGTTCGCACTGACGACGAGCTTCGAGACGTCCACGCCCCGGCTCGACAGGGCAGTGAGCTCGTCGAAGAGCACCTCGATGTCGACAACAACACCGTTGCCAATCACGGGAACAACACCCTCCGTGAGGATTCCCGACGGCAGCAGGTGCAGGGCGTACTTCTGGTCGCCGACGACAACCGTGTGGCCGGCGTTGTTGCCGCCATTGAACTTCACGACGTAGTCGATGCGGTCAGCGAGGAGGTCAGTGGCCTTGCCCTTGCCCTCGTCGCCCCACTGGGCGCCAATAATCACGATGGCTGGCATGGGGGTCCTCTTCCAGAAACGGTGGGGATTACACCCCAGTCTATCGGGAGGTGCTTACATGGCGGCGGAGAAGCCCACCGGCCACGAGCAGCAGCGCCGCAGTGACCGCGGCGGGCACCCACGGAGCCCCACCTGAGCCCGTCGCCGCCAGCTGTGGCTCGACCGGCGCTACCGGCAACGGGACTCCGACGTATACGGCAAGGTCCCAGGCGCGGCTCTCCGCGACCCCACCGGCGGGCCGGCACGTGAGGGTGTAGGTCACGCTGAGGACGCCCGTGAAGTCCGGGTCCTTAACTCCGAAGGTGACCGGGAGGCCACTGCGGTTCGGGGGGTCGGTAAAGAAGTCGACCTCCTTGTCGGTCTCAACCTTGATCTCGCACTCGCTCTCATCGGGCCAGTGGAGTCCGGGCAGGGTAAACGAACCGGTTCCGCTCTTCTCGATGGCGACGGGGTTCGGGTTCGGTCCGGTCGACCACGTGATCTCCGGGGAGACCCCAAAGTAGGCCGCGAACGTATAGGTTCGTGTGTCCGGCCCATTGGCGAACTCGATGGAGACGACGCTCACCCCGGGCTCGGGCGTTGTGGGCGTCAGCGTGACCCCGGCCGTTGCGGAACCATCCGCCACCACGGTGACCCCTACGGAGTCCGGGTTGCTCGTGACAAAGTAAGTGGCTGGTCCCGAGAGACACAGGCCGGGAATCGTGAAGATGGCGGGATCGCCCGCCTCGACCACCGACTGGCTGGGCGCATCCGGAAAGGTTGGTGTGCACCCCGGGGGAAGAGCCGCTGCAGGCCCCGCGACGAGGCCACTCAGAATGATGGCCGCGGCCGCGATCACGACGGTCAGAGCACGGTTCATGTGTTGCCTCACTCGATCGGGTTGCCCCAGCCTAGTGTGTGGCATGCTCCCGCACCCACGCGTGCATAACAATGGCCGCGGCGGCCGATGCGTTGATACTTCGGGTCGAGCCGTACTGGGTGATCTCCACGGCCACGTCCGCTGCGGCGAGCGCCTCCGTGGTGAGTCCCGGGCCCTCCTGCCCGAACAACAGGATGCACCGCTCGGGCAACGACGTGTGCTCGATTGGAACACTGCCCGCCACGTTGTCGACGGCGACAATCGGCAGGTCGGCGGACCTGGCCCACTCCACGAAGTCGGCGATGTCGGGATGGTGCATCACGTGCTGGTACCGGTCGGTCACCATCGCGCCGCGCCTGTTCCAGCGGCGCCGACCGATGATGTGCACGGTGGCGGCGGCGAATGCGTTGGCCGTGCGAACGATAGAACCGATGTTGAGATCGTGCTGCCAGTTCTCGATGGCCACGTGGAAGGAATGACGTCGGGTGTCCAGATCGGCGACGATCGCCTCGACCGTCCAGTAGCGGTACTGGTCCACGACGTTGCGGGTGTCGCCGCGCTCGAGTAGTTCCGGATCGTATCGCGGGTCATCCGGCCAGTCGCCCTGCCACGGACCCACGCCATACGTCGTGAGCTCGGGGCTGGGATTGTCGGTCACGTGTCGAGGCTAGTCGGCCCCTCCACAGCGCGAGAAAGTCTGACGCTCTCCACAGCATTACTCGCGCGGAAGATCGACGCCAGGACCGGGGACTATCTGTATTTGTATAGCGCTGTATAGCGGAATTCACTAGAGAGGTATATACAATCAACGACAACATGTACTCCGAGTTGAATCCCTACGCTCCCGGCTCTGGACTCAAGCCGCCGGAACTCGCTGGACGGCAGCAGGAGATCGACGCATTCGATCTGCTCATCGCACGAACCCGCAAGCGCAACCCCAGTCGCGGGATCGTTCTCCACGGCTTGCGCGGTGTGGGCAAGACTGTGCTCCTGAAACGCTTCGTTCAGCAGGCCGAGCGTGCGAGTTGGCTCATAGTCGAACTGGAAGGATCAACAACACCCGGCGGCGAAGAGGCGATACGCAACCGTCTCGCGCGAGCTCTCACCAGCGCGGCGCACAAGTTCAACCGCACAGCGATGATTCGCGCGAAACTTACCGAGGCCCTGTCGAGTGTCTCAGCGTTCAGTTTGTCGCTGGGCGTCGCATCGATCGGCCTTCAGGTCGACGCCAACCCGGCGCGCGCCAACTCCGGCCGGATCGAAGTAGATCTCGAGGAGCTTGTCGAGGATCTCGCTCCGGCCCTATTGGAGAACTCCACAGCGCTCGGGGTGTTTCTCGACGAAATGCAAGACGTCGATCAGGAGCTCCTTGATGCTCTGCTGAAGACACAACACAAAGCGGGACAGAACGGGTGGCCCTTTTTTGTTATCGGTGCTGGGCTCCCATCGTTGCCATCCATCCTGAGCTCTGCACGGTCGTACGCGGAGCGCCTGTTCGACTACAGGGGTCTCGGTCCGCTCGAGCCCGGGCGCGCAGCCGAGGCAGTAAGGATTCCTGCCGAACGACTCAGCGTGGACTTCGATGAGGATGCGGTGGCCGCCATCGTCGACGCGGCCGAGGGCTACCCCTATTTTCTTCAGACATTCGCGATGAAAGCGTGGGATGCCGCGACGGAGAAGCCGATCCGGCTCGAAGATGCCGAGCTCGGAATCGCCAATGGTCGTCTCGATCTCGACATGGGCTTCTACCCCGCGCGCTGGGACAGGGCGACCCCGGCAGAGCGGAAATACCTGATTGCCATGTCCGACTCACCACTCGGTGAGTGCACAACGTCGTCGATTGCCGAAGCCCTCAACAGCAGCCAACGCCGACTCAGCACCGTTCGACAAGGACTCATTTCCAAGGGGATTATCTATGCCCGCGAACGTGGGGTAGTGGCGTTCACTGTTCCGGGAATGTCCTCGTTCGTGCGCCGCCAACTCGAGGAGATCGCCGATCAACCCCGCAGGTGAGTTCACCCTGTTAATGTCGAGGCATGACCGAGCCCTGGCGCGCCGACGGACCGAGCCGCGTCATCCACGGCGACAACCTCGAGGTCGTACGGTCGCTACCCGATGGAAGCTTTCGGCTGATCTACCTCGACCCTCCCTTTAACACGGGTCGCACGCAGTCGCGGCAGGCGATCACGACCGTGCACAACCCTGAGGGCGGCCGCGTCGGCTTCAAGGGACGCACCTACGACAGCATCAAGGGCACCCTCTACGGGTACGACGACCGGTTCGCCGACTACTGGGAGTTTCTGGAGCCGAGGCTCGCCGAGGCGTGGCGGCTGCTCGACGACCAGGGCACGCTCTACCTCCACCTCGACTTTCGGGAGGCGCACTACGCGAAGGTCGCGCTCGACGCGCTCTTTGGGCGGGACTCGTTTCTTAACGAGATCATCTGGGCCTACGACTACGGAGCTCGCTCGAAGAGCAAGTGGCCGGCCAAACACGACACGATCCTCGTCTACGTGAAAGACCCCCGCCGGTACTACTTCGACAGCTCGAGCGTCGACCGTGAGCCGTACATGGCCCCGGGGCTGGTGACGCCGGAGAAGGTGGCGCTGGGCAAACTCCCCACGGATGTCTGGTGGCACACGATCGTCTCCCCCACCGGGCGCGAGAAGACCGGGTACGCGACGCAGAAGCCCGAGGGAATCCTGCGGCGAATCATCCAGGCCTCCTCGGCGCCGGGGGACTGGGTTCTCGACTTCTTCGCCGGAAGCGGCACAACGGGTGCCGTTGCCGCGGCCCTCGACCGCAGGTTTGTGCTCGTCGACCAGAACCCGGAGGCGGTGGAGGTCATGCGGGCGCGGCTGCCTGCCGACACTACCTTCCTGCCCGCGTAGAGCAGCGTCCATCCACACGGCGCTACCATGGCGGCATGAGCAACCGTGGCGAAATCGAGTGCTGGCTCACCGACATGGACGGTGTTCTGGTCCATGAGAACCACCCCGTGCCCGGGGCATCCGAGCTTCTGCAGCAGTGGCGTGACCAGGGCCAGCCCTACCTTGTTCTCACCAACAACTCGATTTTTACGCCCCGCGATCTGAGCGCGCGCCTCAAGGCATCCGGGCTGATCGTGCCCGAGGAATCGATCTGGACGTCGGCCCTCGCGACCGCGGACTTCTTGCAGTCGCAGATCCCCGGCGGTAGCGCGTTTGTTATCGGCGAGGCCGGAATCACCACCGCCCTTCACGAGGCCGGCTTCATCATGACCGAGACCGACCCCGACTACGTGGTGATCGGTGAGACGCGCAACTACTCCTTCGAGGCGATCACCAAGGCAATTCGACTGATCGGCGACGGATCTCGCTTTATTGTGACGAACCCGGATGCCACGGGCCCAAGCGCCGACGGACCCCTCCCCGCGACCGGGGCCGTCGCTGCCCTCATCACGAAGGCGACCGGCAAGGAACCCTACGTGGTGGGCAAGCCCAACCCCATGATGTTCCGCTCGGCGATGAACAAGATCGGCGCACACTCCGAGAACACGGGCATGATCGGCGACCGTATGGACACCGACATCGTTGCGGGTATCGAGGCCGGGCTCCACACAATTCTGGTGCTGACCGGCATCAGTGACCAGGCCGAGATCGAGCGCTACCCGTTCCGGCCGGATGAGGTACTCAATTCGGTCGCCGACCTGCTGCTCGACGAGCCGCTGGAGTCCGACGCGATCTAGGGGGCAGGCGTGATCGTCACCGCGGGTTGCGGCAGGGCGATCGACGCGGCCAGGTTCTCTCCGGATGCCCGGCTGACGAAGCAGAAGTAGGTGCGGTTGCCCGCATCCCAGTCCGCCGCGTCGGCCGCGAAGCTTGCGGTCACCTGGATGTCCTGAGCGGTTCCCGCCACCTGATAGTTGATCACCGTTGGCGCGGTGCACAGAAGGTTGATGCGCTTCTGCAGCTCTTCCACGCCCGGGTAGGCGACATCCGCGGCATCCGCGAACAGCCCGCGGTAAACCATCTGCGCGGGATGGGGGGTCGCGCAGTCGACGACCGTGTAGCGGTCCTGCCAGGCCGACTCGAACGGGCTCAGGCACTCGCCGCCCAGCAGGGCATCCCACTGGTGCTCACCGGGCTCGATTGGCCCCGGTGGCAGGACGATGATGCTCGGCGTGGGGGTCGGCGTCGCGGAGGGCGTCAGCGCGGGGGCCGGACCAAAGGTCGCGGGCAGGCGTGTGCCCAAGAGGAACAGCGCGATCAGCGCGAGAACCGCAAGGAGCCCACCCGCGACCCACATCAGGATCTTCTGAACCTTGGGGATGGGGGCGCGCTCACCCTTGGGTGGTTTCGGGGGCTTCGGCCCGCCCGCCGGGGGCGGGGGGATAATTCCCTCGTCCGCGTAGTCCTTAAAAAGTCCGTCGCCGAAGATGTCGTCGATCGACGGGGTGGGATTCGACTCGCCTTCCGGGCCGTCCAGCCCGATGATCTCGGCCTCGATGACCTCGGTCACGCCGTCGAGGGAGTCGTCAACGGGGCGAGCCTGCCACGGGTCCCAGGCGGCCTGCTCAACATCCTGGCCCGGGTAGGTCGGCATCGCCTGAGTCGGGACGTCGGGCGCCGCAGGCTGAGCGGGCGGGAAGGCCTGAGTGGGGGCATCCGTCGGGGGCTGGTACGACGGGATGGTGGGCTGCGGGATGATCGGCGCATCCGGAAGCAGCGGTGCGGACGGCAGCACCGGCGGGGCGGGAACCACGGGCGGCACAGGTGTGGGTGCCGCGGGCTCTGGCGCTGGCGTGGGTTCGGCGGGGACCTCGGCGCCCGGCGTAAGCCCCCACTGGAACGACCCCGACCCGAAAGTGCTGGGCGGTGGGCTCACCGGAGGCGTGGTGGGAGGGGGTGTGGGCGCAGGGTCGGGCAGGGGTGGCGCGGGGGTGGATGGTGCGGGCGTGGATGGTGCGGGAGGCGCGGGCGGATCTTCCCCGAACTGGCTGGCTAGCCAGTCACTCGGGTCAAGGTCGTCGTTGTCCTTGTCGTCTGTCATCGGGGCAGCCCAAGATCATCCAGTCCGATCGCGGCGAAGTAGGGGTAGCCCTCGGCCTCGATGCGCTCGCGCGCACCCGTGCTTCGGTCGACAACAACGGCCACAGCGGCAATCTCCGCGCCGACCTTCTTGAGAGCCTCGATCGCGGCGAGGGGCGAGCCTCCGGTCGTCGAGGTGTCCTCGAGCACAATGACCCGCTTGCCTGCGAGGTCGGGGCCCTCGACCTGCTTGCCCCGGCCGTGGTCCTTCGGCTCCTTGCGCACCACAAAGGCGTCATAGGAGAGGCCGCGGGCAGCACCCTGGTGGAGGATCGCGGAGGCGATCGGGTCGGCGCCCATGGTCATCCCACCCACCGCGCTCACGTCCGGAACGCCGGCGATGAGATCGAGCATGACCTGGCCGATCAGCGGGGCGACTCGATGGTCAAGGCTGACCTTGCGCAGGTCGACGTAGTAGGTGGCCTTCTTGCCGCTGGTCAGGGTGAAGTCCCCGTGGAACACCGCGTCGGCCGAGATGTAGTCGATGAGTTGCTGCTTCGCGTCGGTCACACGGCAAGCCTACTGAGTGAGTCAGGCGCCCGGGATTCCCGCAATCACCACGAGCGCACTCGCCACGATCACCACAACGAACGAGACCAGGGTGAGCACGATGGCCCGGCGATGATCGGTGCGGTTGGCGGCGAGGGCATCCTCGTCGAGCACGTCATCCGGATATCTCACCCTTGCACCATAGGCGCGACGGGGGACATCTGTCGTGCCCCAGTAGAGGGGAGAACCGACCGTGGTTCGGGCGTCGGTTGAAGCTTGTAGCGTGGATGCCATGCGCGTAGCCACCTGGAATGTGAACTCGATCCGCACCCGGGTGGGCCGGGTCGTCGACTGGCTCGGTCGGGAAGACGTTGACGTGCTGGCGATGCAGGAGATCAAGTGCACCGAAGCCCAGTTTCCCTTCGAGGCGTTCAGCGAGGCGGGGTACGAAGTTGAACTGCACGGGCTGAACCAGTGGAACGGTGTCGCTTTCGCGAGCCGCCTGCCCATGGACGACGTGACCGTAGGCTTCGAGAGTGCCCCCGGGTTTGGCAAGGCACTCGACGACGGCACACTACCGCGCGAGGCGCGGGCCCTCGGGGTAACCGTCAACGGTGTTCGCCTGTGGAGTCTTTACGTGCCCAACGGTCGCGAGCTCGACAACCCGCACTACCCGTACAAGCTCGAGTGGCTGGCGGGGCTCGCGTCCGACACTCGCGACTGGCTGGCCGCGCATCCCCACGAACCACTCGCCCTGATGGGCGACTTCAACATCGCCCCGTTCGATCACGATGTCTGGGACATCGGTGCCTTCGCGGGCAAGACCCATGTGAGCCAGCCGGAACGCGACGCGTTTGTAGCGCTCGAGGCCTTGGTCTAGTGGATGCGCTGCGCTCGCGTGGTGTCGAGGGCTACACGTACTGGGACTACCAGCAGCTCCGATTCCCTCGCAACGAAGGCATGCGCATCGACTTCATCCTTGGCTCTCGCGCCTTTGACGACCTCGTGACCGCGGCCCACATCGACCGCGAACAGCGCAAGGGCGACGCCCGAGTGATCACGTTCCCGTGGTTGTTGACCTGGACCTGGCCACCGAGGACGACGACGATCGCCCGATGTTCCTCTAGGGCCTAGCGAGGCGCGAGAATCGCGGCGACCAGCAGAAGCACGGGCAACGACAGCAGGGTAGTGACGAGCACGATGTCTCGCGCCATCAGGACCCCGCGCTCGTAGCGCTGCGCGTAGTTGAAGACGTTCTGTGCGGCGGGCAACGCGGCGAGCACTACAACGGCGAACAGGTCGAGCCCGTCGAGGGAGAAGACGAACCGCCCCACCAGCCACGCCACCACGGGCATGGCCACGAGCTTGAGTGAGGTCGCGAGAAGTACGTCCCGTCGCGAGGTTCCCGGAGCGAGCGGCCGCTGGCCGTGCAGGGAGATTCCGAAGGCGATGAGCATCACGGGAACCGCCGCGGCGCCGATGATCCGGAACGGCTGCATGACCTCCTCGGGGATGGTCAGGTCGAGGGCCGAAACCAGCACGCCCAGGGCCGACCCCACGATGATGGGGTTGCGGAATGGCCGCAGGATGATGCGCCACACCGATCCTCCCCCGTTCTGCTGCACGTCGAGTGTGGTCAGCACGATCGGCGCGAAGACGAGGAGTTGCAGGAGCACCACGGGTGCCGCGTACGCGGTGTTGCCCAGGACAAAAAACGCGACCGGGATCCCAATGTTGTTCGCGTTGACGTAGCCCGAGCCCAGGGAGCCGATAACGGTCTCGGAGATCTCTCTGCGCCAGACGAACCGCGCGATCACAAAGAACGCGAGCGCTGA
>CBDIIE010000015.1:0-359032 GCA_965279605.1 Rhodoglobus sp. | reverse complement strand
TGGGCGGATGGCGGGCCGGGCGCGCGGATGACGACTGGGCGTGGCTCGAGTCTCGGGTGATCGAGACGTTCCGCAACACCTCGCGGGTGTTTCACCCCGATCTCGCGGCCGCCCCCGCCGGACGACTTGTGATGGTGTCGAGCTCGACGGTCGAGAATCCGACGTGGTCGAACGCCAACTACGCAACGGCGAAGGCCGCGGCGGAGACCTGGGCGCGCGCGGCAGCATCCGGCTTCGCGAAGGGGGGAACCGCGGCATCCGTCATCCTGGTCGTGCGCGCACTGGGCGAGGGCGACGGCGCGACCCCCGTCGCCGAGCTCGCCGACCGCATCGCGAGGCTGTGGCGCGAACCGGCCGCAGACCTCAACGGCAAACGACTGCCGATCACCAACTAAGGGATACTTCTTCCGTGGACCCACTGCATGACCGAAACCTCCGGAGCTTCGCGAGCGACAACTACGCGGGGGCGCACCCGGAGGTGATCGCCGCGATCGTGGGCGCCAACGGTGGCCACCAGATCGCGTATGGCGAAGATGTCTACACGGCGCGGCTGCAGGAGGTCATGCGCGAGCACTTCGGTGCGCAGGCCGAGACCTTCCCCGTCTTCAACGGAACGGGAGCCAACGTGACCGCGCTCACGAGTGTGCTGCCGCGGTGGGGTGCCGTGATCGCGACCTCGACTGCTCACATCCACACGGACGAGAACGCGGCCCCGGAGCGAGTCAGCGGGCTCAAGCTCCTCACGATTCCCACGCCCGACGGCAAGCTCACCCCCGAACTCATCGCGACCGAGGCGTGGGGCTGGGGCGACGAGCACCGGGCGCAGCCGCTCGCGGTCAGCATCACACAGACCACCGAGCTGGGCACGCTGTACACGGTTGACGAGGTGCGGGCCATCGCCGATTACGCACACGAGCGCGGCATGGTGCTGCACATGGACGGCGCGCGGGTCTCCAACGCGGCGGCCGCCCTGGGCGTGGGGTTCAGTGAGTTCACGACGGATGCCGGGGTCGACATCCTGAGTTTCGGCGGCACCAAAAATGGCCTGCTCTACGGCGAGGCGATTGTGGTGCTGAACCCGGCCGTGAGCGAGGGACTCGTTTTTCTCCGCAAGCTCAACATGCAGCTCGCCTCGAAGATGCGGTTCGTGTCGGCGCAGCTGATCGCGCTGCTCAGTGACGACCTGTGGCTGCGCTCGGCGAGCCACGCCAACGCCATGGCCGCGCGCCTTCGGGGTGCCCTCGAGGCGGCCGACCTTCCCGGTCTGGGTTTCTCGCAGGCGACCCAAGCCAACGCGGTCTTCGCGACCCTGCCCGCGGGCGTGGCGGAGCGCCTCCGCGAGAACTACCGCTTTTACGACTGGGATGCCGCGGCAGGCGAGGTGCGCTGGATGACCGCCTTCGACACGACCGAGGACGACATCGACCGCTTCGTCGCGGCCATCACGCGCGAGCTCGCGTAGCGCGCGCACTCCTGCCGCGCGCCCTCCGAGCTCGCTCCCCTAGCTCGCTCCCCTAGCTCGCGAGTTCGCTTGTTTGTGGGGTTTTGGGGCTCGCACACCCCACAAACAAGCGAACTCGCGGATGTTTAGGGGCGGAGGAGCACCTTCGTGGCGCGGCGCTCGTCCATGGCGGCGTACGCCTCGGCGGCCTCGGCGAGCGGCAGCTCGAGGTCGAATACGATGCCGGGGTTGAGGGTTCCCGCAAGCACCTCCGGCAGCAGCTCCTCGACATAGTTGCGCACGGGCGCGACACCACCGTTCGCGCCGACGTTGGTTCCGAACATCACCTGGATGGGCAGCTCGGCACCACCGTTGGGCACACCAACGTAGCCGACCATGCCGCCGGGGCGAGCGGACTTGAGCGCCTGCTCCATCGACTCGGCCGTGCCCACACACTCCAGAACGCAGTCCGGTCCAACCCCGTCGAAGAGCTCCTTCACGCGGGCGATGCCCTCGGCACCTCGCTCCTCGACGATATCGTCGGCGCCAAACTCGCGAGCGATCGCCTGACGGTCGGCGTGCCGCGACATCGCCACCACCCGGGATGCCCCGAGCCGCTTTGCGGCCAGCACCGCGCAGAGGCCAACGGCCCCGTCACCGACGACAACCACCGTGCTGCCCGCGGTGACGCCGGCGGAGACCGCCGCGTGATGACCCGTGCCCATCACGTCAGCGAGGGTCAGGAGGCTGGGGACAAGCTCGGGGGCGGGCGTCGACGGCGTCGCAACCAGCGTGCCATCCGCAAGCGGAACCCGAACGAGTTCGCCCTGGCCCCCGTCGACAAAGGCACCGTTTCGATCGGGCGCACCCCACCATCCGCCGTGCAGGCAGCTGGTGCTCACGCCGTTGAGGCAGTTGATGCACGTCATGTCGCACCAGTAGAACGGGGCGATCACGAAGTCGCCGACGCGGATGCGCGTCACCTCGTCGCCCACGGACTCCACGACACCCACGAACTCGTGGCCGATCCGCCGCGGCTTCGTGGTGGGGGTGACCCCGCGGTAGGGCCACAGGTCTGAGCCACAGACGCAGGCGGCGACGACACGCACCACCGCATCCGTCGGGGCAATGATCGTGGGGTCGTCGACCTCCTGAACCTGGATGTCACGGGCGGCGGTAATCACGGTGGCAAGCATGTTCTCACCCTACGCCGCTCGCGAGTTCGCTTGTTTGTGGCCTCGTGGGGCCCAAAAACGCTACAAACAAGCGAACTCGCGGTACGGGTTACTCGCCGAGGCGCTTCACCGTGAGACCGTCGCCGTCGTCGGCGACACCGACGTAGACGGTGTCACCGTCGCGGATCTCGCCCGAGAGGAGAGCCTTCGCCAGCCTGTCGTCAATCTCGCGCTGCATGAGGCGCCGGAGCGGTCGCGCACCATAGATAGGGTCGTAGCCACGCTCTGCAAGCCAGAACCGGGCATCCGGCGTGACGGCGAGTTCCAGCCTGCGGTCCCCGAGACGTCGCGCCAGCCGGTCGATGTAGAGCTCGACAATCTGAGCGAGGTCGTCCGTCGAGAGCGGCGCAAACACGACGATGTCATCGAGGCGGTTCACGAACTCGGGCTTAAACGCCTGGCGAACGAGGTCACCCACCGCATCCTTGCGCTGCTCCCACGGCAACGACTGGTCTGTGATGAACTGGCTGCCGAGGTTGCTGGTGAGAATCAGGATGACGTTGCGGAAGTCGACGGTGCGACCCTGGCCGTCGGTGAGGCGGCCGTCATCCAGCACCTGCAGGAGCACGTCGAAGACCTCGGGATGCGCCTTCTCGACCTCGTCGAGAAGGATCACCGAGTACGGCCGTCGGCGCACGGCCTCCGTCAGCTGGCCACCCTGCTCGTACCCGACGTAGCCGGGAGGGGCACCCACAAGCCGCGAGACGGAGAACTTCTCGCCGTACTCGCTCATGTCGATCCGAACGAGAGCCTTCTCGTCGTCGAACAGGTACTCCGCGAGCGCCTTGGCGAGCTCGGTCTTTCCGACTCCGGTCGGGCCCAGGAACAGGAACGAGCCGGTGGGCCGGTCCGGGTCGGAGATGCCCGCGCGCGTGCGCCGCACCGCCTCGGAGACGGCCGCGACCGCCTCCTTCTGGCCAATGAGCCGCTTTCCGAGCTCCGCCTCGAGATGCAGGAGCTTCTCGGTCTCGCCCTGCGTGAGCTTGTCGACCGGCACGCCCGTCCACGCAGCCACCACCGCCGCGATGTCCTCCTCGGTTACCTGGTCGTTGACCATCCGAGGGCCCGTGGGCTCGGACTGCTCCGCCTCGGCGAGCGCCTTCTCGATGCCCGGGATCGTCTCGTAGTTGAGCTTTGACGCCTTCTGGTAGTCACCCTCGCGCATGGCCCGATCGAGCTGGATGCGGGCGTCATTGAGCCGGGTCTTGAGATCACCGACCCCGGTGAGTGACGACTTCTCCGCAGCCCAGCGACGCTCGAGCGCCTCGAGCTCCTTGCCCCGTTCCGCCAGATCCTCGCGGAGCTTCTCGAGGCGAGCCTTCGAGGCCTCGTCCTTCTCCTTCTTGAGCGCGAGCTCCTCGATGCGCAACCGGTCGACGGCACGCTTGAGCTGGTCGATCTCGACGGGCGAGGAGTCGATCTCCATCTTGAGACGGGACGCCGCCTCGTCGATGAGGTCGATCGCCTTGTCGGGCAGCTTGCGCCCGGAGATGTAGCGGTTGCTGAGGGTTGCCGCAGCCACCAGCGCGGAGTCCGCAATGGTCACCTTGTGGTGCGCCTCATAGCGCTCCTTGAGCCCACGCAGAATCGCGACGGTGTCTTCCACCGACGGCTCGCCGACGAACACCTGCTGGAACCGACGCTCCAGCGCGGCATCCTTCTCGATGTACTGGCGGTACTCGTCGAGGGTGGTCGCACCAATCAGGCGCAGCTCACCACGCGCGAGCATGGGCTTGAGCATGTTGGCCGCCGCCACGGAGCCCTCGCCGCCGCCCGCACCCATCAGGGTGTGCAGCTCGTCGATGAACGTGATGATCTGGCCCTCGGAGTCGTTGATCTCCTTGAGCACGGCCTTGAGGCGCTCCTCGAACTCACCGCGGTACTTGGCACCCGCCACGAGCGCCGCGAGGTCGAGCGCGATGAGCGTCTTGTCCTTGAGCGAGTCGGCCACGTCACCCGCAACGATGCGCTGGGCGAGTCCCTCAACGACGGCAGTCTTGCCGACGCCGGGCTCGCCGATGAGCACGGGATTGTTTTTGGTGCGACGCGTCAGCACCTGGCTTACTCGCCGGATCTCGGCATCCCGACCGATCACGGGGTCGAGCTTGCCGCTCCGAGCGATGTCGGTGAGGTTGACGCCGTACTGCTCGAGGGCGGTCTTCTGCTCCTCGTTGGTGCCCGGGGCACCCTGCATGTTGGCCATTAGATTCCTCTCAATTCTGAGACAGTCACAGTGAACTTGGGGGTGCGGGAGACCTCCCGCGTGGGGCCTACGACCCGAGCGAGCTCGGGACGGTAGCCCAGGGGCGAGTTATAGACGGTCCAGAGTTCCCCGCCCGGCCGCAGCATTCGGGCGGCGGCGGCGAACAGCTTGGACGCAATGCCAGTGTGCACGGTCGACCCCGCGTGGAACGGTGGGTTGAGGAGCACCACGTCGACGCTGTGGTCCGGGATGCTCGAGCCCGCGTCATCCCGGAGGACCACCACGTTCGCCAACCCGTTGAGCTCGGCGGTCGCCCGCGCCGCGTCGACGGCCGCCTGCGAGACGTCCGTCGCGGTGACGGTGAGGGCCGGACGTGCCGCCGCGAGTGTTGCGGCGAGGATGCCGGACCCACAGCCGAGATCGACGGCGGTTCGGGCATCCGTCGACACCTGGTCGAGAACGGCCAGGAGTGCGCGCGTTCCGATGTCCAGTCGCCCGCCCGCAAACACACCGGGGGCGGTCTCGAACCGTATTCCGTTCTCGGAATGGATCTCTCGGGCCGTGCTCGCAGCGGACCCGGGCCGGGGCTCGCGCGCGACCAGCACCCGTGACTTCTGCCGGGCAAGCGAGGCACGAACCTCGCCGAAGTGTGTAGCGAGCACCTCGTTCATGCGGGTTGTCATGTGCTTGATACGCCCGCCGGCATATACCGTCGCGTCCGGATGTAGCTGGCCCGCGATCCGCGCCGCGATGTCCTCGAGAAGGTCGAGACTCCGCGGAAGCTGCCACAGCACGACACGCCCTTGCCCCACGTCCTCGAGCGGGACCGAGCGGTACTCGGTCGCGAGCTCGCCCGCGTTCGCGGCGAGAGCTCGCTCGGCCACCACCGAGTCCTGATGAATCCGCACCCCGCGCGCACCGTGCAGCGCGATTGCCCCGAGAGTCAGCGCGCCAAAGTGGTCGTCGATCACCAGTACGCCGTGCGGGTGCGCGGCGATCTCCTCGGCGGCCTCATCGAGGATAAGCCGGTCGGTCGCGTCGACCGCGTGCAGGTTGGGCGCCTCGACGTCCGGGTGCCGCCGCAGCGACGAGAAGTCGAAGGCCGTGGTGATCATGACGGATCCACTCCACGCCGCAGGGGCCGCCACACCACGACCTGGTTCGCCTTCTCGGCACGGGAGCCTGCACGCAGGGAGACCACGTCGCCGGCGGCACCCGCAGCAAACACCCGTCGACCCGGGCGGTTGAGAAGTTCCTCGGCAAGCGCATGCTCCAGCTCGCGAACCCGGCCGCTGAGTTCAGCGACCTGGTTCTCGAGCTCGAGAATCCGACGGATGCCTTCAAGGTTGAGGCCCTGGGCGCTCAGCGCCGCGATCTCACGCAACTGCACGACGTCGCGCATCGAGTAGCGGCGTGACTGCCCGGGCGTGCGGGTGGGGCTCACGAGACCGAGCCGGTCGTACTGCCTCAGCGTCTGCGGGTGCATGCCCGCGAGCTCAGCCGCGACCGCGATCGCGAAGACCGGAGTCTCGGCGTCCATTAGCCCCTCGCTCGCTCGATCAGTTCGGCGCGCGGGTTTTCGTCCGGCATAGCCGCGGCAAACTCCTTGAGGGCGGTGAGCGCGGCATCCGGCATGTGCGACGGCACGGCCACCTCGATCTCGGCGAGCAGGTCTCCCGTGCCCTTGGACGAGGTGACCCCGCGTCCCTTGACCCGCAGGATGCGCCCGCTGGGCGTTCCCGCGGAGACCCGCAGCTTCACCGGCTCGCCGCCCAGCGTGGGCACCTCGATGGTCGCGCCGAGCGCGGCCTCCGTGAAGGTGACCGGAACGGTCACGCGCAGGTTGAGGCCGTCACGCTCGAACACGGGATGCTTGCGCACGGCGACCGTGAGCACCAGGTCGCCGGCAGGGCCACCGTTGGGGCTTGGCTCACCCTTACCCTTGAGCTTGATCTTCTGGCCGTCGCTGACCCCCGCGGGGATCTTGACGGTGATGGGGTTGCCCCCCGCGGCCTGCAACTTGATCGTCTCGCCTTTGATGGCGGTGACGAAGTCGAGGGTGGTCGCCGCGGTGATGTCGCGGCCCGGCGTGGGTCCCGTGCGGAACCCCGCCTGGCCACCGAACATGCCGCCGAGGAGATCCTCGAAGCTCGCGCCCTGGGCGTACCCACCGCGCTGTCCGCCGAACATGCCGCCGAAGACATCCTCGAAGCCGCCGCCCTGGGGGCCACCCGCGCTGAAGCGGGCGCCGGAGCCCATGGCACGAATCTGGTCGTACTCGCGACGGAGCTCGGGGTCAGAGAGTACGGAGTGTGCCTCGCTGATCTCCTTGAACTTCGCCTCCGCCTTCGCGTCGCCCGGGTTGGAGTCCGGGTGATACTGGCGGGCGAGCTTGCGGTAGACCTTCTTGAGCTCCGCCTCGGAGACGTCCTTGGAGACGCCGAGAACGGCATAGAAGTCCTTGTCGAACCAGTCCTGGCTTGCCACCGGTGTGCCTCTTTTCGCCGTTACTCGGCGGGAACCGAGACGGCCACCTTGGCGGGCCGCACGAGGCGGTCACCGAGCACGTAGCCGAGCTCGATCACGTCGGCGATGGTGTTCTCGGTCGCGTCCGGGCTGGGGAGCTGCACAACCGCCTCGTGGAATGCCGGGTCAAAGGGCTCGCCCTTCTCGCCGATCGGCTTGAGGCCGTACTTCTCGAATGCGGTGCGCAGCTTCTGGGCAACCAGGGTCAGCGGTGCGCCCTCGACGAGGTCGCCGTGCGCCTCGGCGCGAGCGAGATCGTCGATCGCGGGGAGCAGCGAACGCAGCACCTCGGCGATCACCGCCTCGCGGTTGGCCGCGCGGTCCCGCTCGACACGGGTGCGGAAGTTCACGAGCTCGGCCTGAGCGCGCAGCATGTCGTTGCGCATGTCGGCGACGAGGTCCCGCTCTGCTTCATCGAGCAGAGCCTGGTCCTCGGCGCTCAGGGCCTCGGGGGCGGATTCGTCGTCCGCCCCCTCGGCCACGGGCTCCTCGGCCTTGGGCTCGCGAACATCACCGGTCTCGGGGTCGATGCGACGCTTGTCCCGGATGACCGGCTCGTCGTGTTCCTCTGGGGTGGTGTTCTCGTCGACCATGACCTACTTCTTGTCCTTGTCGTCCTCGTCGTCCACGACCTCGGCGTCGACGATGTCCTCGTCGTTCGCTTCGGCGGCCGGCTCCTCCGCTGCCTCGGCGGGCTGCTCGGCCTGAGCCGAGTAGATCGCCGCGCCCAGCTTCTGCTGGCTCTCGGTGAGGGTGTCGAACGCGGTCTTGACCGCGGCCTCGTCGTCACCGGCAAGCGCCGACTTGAGGGCGTCAACGTCCGCCTGAACCTCGCTCTTCACGTCAGCGGGGAGCTTGTCCTCGTTGTCCTTGATGAGCTTCTCGGTGGAGTAGGCGAGCTGCTCGGCCGTGTTGCGGGTCTCGGCGGCCTCGCGGCGCGCCTTGTCCTCGGCCGCGTGCTCCTCGCCCTCGCGAACCATCCGCTCGATGTCTTCCTTGGAGAGCGACGAGCCACCCGTGATTGTCATCGACTGCTCCTTGCCCGTGCCCTTGTCCTTGGCGGACACGTGCACGATGCCGTTGGCGTCGATGTCGAAGGTGACCTCGATCTGCGGGATTCCACGCGGGGCCGGCGCGATGCCGGTCAGCTCGAACGTTCCCAGGTTCTTGTTGTCGCGGGTGAACTCGCGCTCGCCCTGGAACACCTGGATCGCCACGGACGGCTGGTTGTCGTCGGCCGTGGTGAAGGTCTCGCTGCGCTTGGTGGGGATGGCGGTGTTGCGCTCGATGAGCTTCGTCATGATGCCACCCTTGGTCTCGATACCGAGGCTCAGGGGGGTGACGTCGATGAGCAGCACGTCCTTGCGCTCGCCCTTCAGCACGCCGGCCTGGAGGGCGGCGCCCACGGCGACCACCTCATCCGGGTTGACGCCCTTGTTGGGCTCCTTGCCACCGGTCAGCTTCTTGACCAGGTCAACAACAGCGGGCATACGGGTCGAGCCACCAACGAGCACCACGTGGGCGACGTCGGACAGCTTGACGCCGGCCTCCTTGATGACGTCCTCGAACGGCTTCTTGGTGCGCTCGAGCAGGTCAGCCGTGAGCTCCTCGAACTTGGCGCGGGTCAGCGTCTCGTCGAGGTTGGCCGGACCGTTCTCCGTGAGGGAGAGGTAGGGCAGCTGGATGGTGGTCGAGGTCTGGCTCGACAGCTCCTTCTTGGCCTGCTCTGCCGCCTCCTTGAGACGCTGCTTGGCGATCTTGTCGTTCGAGACGTCGACGCCGGTGGTCTCCTTGAAGCGCTTGATCAGGTAGTCGACGACTCGCTGGTCCCAGTCGTCACCACCGAGGCGGTTGTCACCGGCGGTCGCCTTGACCTGGATGGTCGAGAAGTCGTCGTCCTTGCCCACCTCGAGCAGGGAGACGTCGAACGTTCCACCACCGAGGTCGAAGACCAGGATGAGCTCGTCTTCCTTGCCCTTGTCGAGCCCGTACGCGAGCGCGGCCGCGGTGGGCTCGTTGATGATGCGCAGCACGTTGAGGCCCGCGATCTCACCGGCCTCCTTGGTGGCCTGGCGCTCGGCGTCGTTGAAGTACGCGGGAACAGTGATGACGGCATCCGTCACCGGCTCGCCCAGGTACTGCTCGGCGTCGCGCTTGAGCTTGGCGAGAATACGCGCGGAGATCTCCTGCGGCGTGTACTTCTTGCTGTCGACGTCCTGCTTCCAGTCCGTGCCCATGTGGCGCTTGACGGACGAGATGGTGCGGTCGACGTTGGTGACTGCCTGACGCTTCGCGGTCTCACCGACGAGTGTCTCGGCATCCTTCGTGAATGCAACGACCGACGGGGTCGTGCGGAATCCCTCGGCGTTGGCGATAACCGTGGGCTCGCCACCCTCGAGGACGGCAACCACCGAGTTGGTGGTTCCCAGGTCGATACCTACTGCTCGAGCCATGTGCTCTTGTCTCCTTGTGTGTGTTTCTTGTGGTCTGTGGGACTCGCTCGTTGAGGGGCCGCGTGCGACCGTATCAAAACGTGAGTCGTGATGTATCAAGTTTGCAACCTGTGGATAACTCTGTCAAGTCCAAGTTGAGTCGAGTCGACTCAAGGTGACCTCTGGGGATGCACGGCGCTAGGGTGCACGCATGACAACGACGTCCGAGAACCGCACGTGGTGGCAGAAGCTGGGCTCGTTGCCCTTTGCCGTCGCCGTGCTGGTGGCCTGCAATGCGCTCTACATCTTCCTGGTCGCGCTGGGGAACATCACCGACTACGACACGAACTTCGCCTTCGTGCAGCACGTGCTATCGATGGATACCACCAACTTCGGCGGCACGCCCGGCAGTGACCTCGACCCCGACGTGATGTGGCGCGCCATCACCGATCCGGTCGCGTGGAACGTCGCCTACATCGGCGTGATCGTCTGGGAGAGCCTGGCCGCGATTGTTCTGATTGCCGCATGTGTCGCCTGGCTTCGAGCGTTCATCGTCCGTGGCGCATTTGACCTGGCGCGCACCCTGTCGAGCATCGGCCTGCTGATGATCATCATCCTGTTCTTCGGCGGGTTTATCACCGTCGGCGGCGAGTGGTTCCAGATGTGGCGCTCCACAGCGTGGAACGGTCTCGACCCCGCATTCCGCAACGCCGTGCTCGCCGCGATCACGCTCGTACTCATCCACACCACCGCGCAAGGTTGGGTACGAAAAGTTCACGTCGAGAACACCTCGAACCACTAGCGTGTGACCATGAGCGAGAGCACGCCCGAACCCACGCCCACCAAGATCCCCCCGACCGCCAACACCGGCGCCGTCGCGGCCCTGGGCAAGGAACTCGACGACGAGAAGGTTGTCCCCCGCAAGCAGGTGCTGTCGTGGGCATTCTGGGACTGGGCGACGCAGCCCTTCAACTCGGTCATCCTGACCTTCGTATTTGCCTCGCTCTACCTGATCTCCGACAACTTCCTGCCTGCGGATATCGCTGCACTAGATGCCACGGACCCGATCAAGGAGAAGGCGCTCGCCGACCTCTCGGCGGGCTATGGGCTCGCGACCACGCTGGCGGGAGTGCTCATCCTGCTGCTTGCCCCGGTCCTGGGGCAGCGGGCGGATGCCTCGGGCCGCAAGAAGGCCATGCTGCTGGGCTTCACGGCTCTCCTCGCACTGCTCCAGTTCAGCCTGTTTTTCGTCTACGCGGATCCGGCCTACTTCTGGTTCGGTGCCGCCGTTCTCGCGCTGGGCGCAGTGGTCTCCGAGATCGCAGGCGTCAACTACAACGCGATGCTCGTGCAGGTCTCGACCAAGCGCACGATCGGCAAGGTCAGCGGACTGGGCTGGGGACTGGGCTACATCGGTGGCATCATCGCGCTCATCATCGTTGTGGCGCTGACGTTCGCGGACTGGTTTGGTCTCGACACCTCGAACGGACTCGCCTACCGGCTCATCGCCGTGGGAGCAGCGGTCTGGACCGTGATCTTCTCGCTGCCGCTGCTGTTCAACGTGCCGGAGGCTCCGCCCGCTCGAGCCGATGTTGCCAAGGTGGGCTTCTTCAAGAGCTATGTCGTGCTCGTGAAGGACATCGTGCGCCTGTACAAGGAGCCGACCACCCGCCCCACCTTCTGGTTCCTGTTTGCGAGCGCCATTTACCGTGACGGTTTGGCAGGCGTCTTCGCGTTCGGCGGTGTGCTGGCTGCGGTCGCGTTCAACTTCACCCCCAACGAGGTCATGATCTTCGGCATCGCGGCCAACGTGGTTGCGGGAATCTCGACCATCATTGCCGGGCGAGTGGATGACGTGGTTGGCCCCAAGCGCGTCATCCTGTTTGCGCTCTTTGGTCTTGTGCTGATGGCCGTGCTGGTGTTTGCGCTCCACGACACCGGCACCGTGGTCTTCTGGGTCGGAGGTCTCATCCTCTCGGCGTTTGTTGGCCCGGCGCAGGCCGCGAGCCGCTCGCTGCTGGCTCGGGTCACCCCGGAGGACAAGCAGGGCGAGGTCTTTGGCCTCTACGCGACCACCGGTCGTGTGGCGAGCTTCATCTCGCCGGCACTCTGGACGCTGTTCATCGTCGCATTCGGCGCCACGATCTACGGCGTTCTGGGCATCGCGCTCGTGCTGCTCGTCGGCGCGATCCTGCTGCTGCTGGTCCGCCTGCCGAAGTACGTTCGCGCGGCGTAGTCCTGGGTTAGTGCTGGCAGGTCTCGAACACGTAGTCCGGGTCGCCCGGGGTGGCGAGGTCCCTATCGCGCAGGATCATCGACCCGGGTGACTCGGGGTCGGCGCACATGTCGTCAAACTCGCGTGGGAGTGCATCCGTGTATTCGATGTCGATGACGGCGTCGCCGTAGACGATCGTGTACGCCCCGCACTCCTCGTAGGCCGCGCACTCCTCGGCAACGGCGAAATCGAACCCGGCGTCCTGCTTCAGCCGCGCGCTGTACTCGGCGGCGTTCTTCTGTCCGACCGCGAGGCCTACGCCGTGTGCGACGTCGGCGAATGCGGATGCGAGCGCCACGTTGTCGTCGATGGTGAGCACGCCGTGTGACCGGGTGAAGCTGTCGAGATTGTCGAACTCAACGGCATCAAATCCGTCCCGCGCGCATCCCTCGATCCAGGGGCCAACGATCCCGAGGACTGCCTCGCGCTTGGCGTTCGTGGAGGTGTCCAGCAAGACCTCGTCGGGCCAGTCGGAGTCGAAGACGAGCTCGCCGTCGATGGTCAGGAGCGTGTCGGCGGGCCACAGCTCCTGTTCACCCGGCTGGGTCTGGAACCCGTTGATGTAGCAGATGGAGTACAGGCCGTCGGCCGGAGCATCCGTGCGGTCGCGGGCGACCAGCTGGACTTCGGGCGCGGGTTCGTAGGCGCCGCCAAGCTGATAGTCGAAGGCCCCCACGGGAAATACACCCTGCTCAGGATCTGGCGAGCCACATCCCACGACCGACAGAGCGACACCACACAAGAGGGTTACGGTCAGGGCCGTCCGGGAAGCTGCGTGCACCCCAGAAGCGACCTTTGGGGTGCTGGGTCCGGGGGTGGCCGGCATTGATGTCGTCATCGCCCAGCGCAGGGCCCGTCGGTGTACTGTCCGTCCTGATTCCGCCACGCGTCAGTGCGGAGCTCATCCCAAGCAGCGGCCAAAACCCACACTCCGCCGTCACTCTTCGAGATCAAAGCGCTCACCACCAACCCGTCGAAAGGCGAATCATTGTCTAGAACGTCAGTCAGCATGCCCTCAGGTGCGACTCCAAAGTGGATGAGATCGCCCTCCACTAGGTCAGCTTCGCCTGCGGCACGCCACACCTCAGTTGCGTCACCTCCGTCAACCACATTGATCCGCAAGTAGTCCGCCCGAAAGGGCTCGCACACAGCGACAACAAGCGTGCTCCCTTCGACCTTCATTGCCCCCTTACTTGGACTGACACAACTCGACAGCGTCCCAGCCAAACCCGCAAGCACAAGGAGCACCACTCCAGAACGAACCCCACGCTGAAGACGTGGACGAAATCTACGCCTGCCCATTTGAACCCACTCCCGGTGCAACTACTGATTCGTTGACGCAATCGTCGTAACCGCCGGCTGCAAAGTCTGCACGCTTCTCCCACACGTTCTCCGCGAAATCCGGGATGCCGTCGCTATCCGTATCCTTCGAGGTGTTCGCGCATCGCGCATCCCCACACACGATGAACTCGGACCAGTCGGGAATGCCATCCCGGTCGGCGTCCTCCCTGCCCGTCGCGCACGTCGACGTGCCACAGATCTGCTTCTCCAGCACATCCGTGATGCGATCCCGGTCACTGTCGCACGACGCCGGATCCACCGACTCAGAGCACACCACCGAGGCAGGAACCGCTCCCGCCGGAACGGCACTGACGAATAGCAGAACGGCGGAAAGTACCGCGGTCAGAGCCCCCGTACGACGCATCCGTAACCCTCCTCAATTCGAGGCGGTTACGGGCCGCCACCCAAGGAGAGTGGTCCGCAGTCAAATCATGACGCGATTTCGCGCCTGGATGTGACGCAGGACTGAACTGAGGCCTCCGACGTGGCCGGGGTTCTAGTGGCGCGGCCAGGCCGCCGCGAATCGTGACAGCAGGGATGCAAACGCCACAACCTCATCGTCGGTGAATCCCTCGAGCGCATCGGTGACGGCCGTGCGCCTGCCCTGCCGCACGGTTGTCAGGAGCGCACGCCCGGCATCCGTGATGGCGACAACGCTCTTGCGCGCGTCCAGAGGGTCGCCCGAGCGGGTGACAAGTCCGCGGGATGCGGCGTCCGCAAC
This sequence comes from Rhodoglobus sp., assembly GCA_965279605.1. Lineage (GTDB taxonomy): Bacteria > Actinomycetota > Actinomycetes > Actinomycetales > Microbacteriaceae > Rhodoglobus. Next base: position 344,858 of record CBDIIE010000015.1, on the reverse strand, counting down.
CAGACGGGATGCTCGCGGCTGGTCGACACCCACCGCCTCCGCGATCTCCGAGATGCCGAGGCGCGCGTCGTCCGCGGCGACCGAGAGCACCTCGAGCAGGCGGAAGCGCGCGCCCGCGCCGAGGCCACGCTCGTGCGGACCGTGACCGTGACCCGCCCCACCCGCCCAGGGCGGCGGACCGTCGCCCCACGGCGGTCGGTGTCCCCCGCCGGGGCCACGTCCCATGCCGGGGCGACCGGGGCCGCGGCCGTGGGTGGGCCTCAAGGCCAGCAAGGCGTCCTCTATCTGGCGCACGGCATCCGCTTGACTTTCCGAATCCATGTATGTAACTATACATTTATTGTCATATGACATACATCTACGAAAGAGAGATCGTAATGAAGAACACGACAACTCGCCCCGGCTTCTGGCTGAGGGCAATCGAGTACCGCAAGCACGAACTGGCCCGCGAGCAGCGCCACGCATTCCGCGAGACGCTCGCCGACAAGGCGCGCGTCGACATCTCCGACGAGGACTACGCCACCACCATGGCCACCCTCGAGAAGATGGCACGCAACCTCGGATGGCGCGCTGGAGCTGAAAGCGAAGGCCATTTCTGGCCTTCGCCGCGACGCCAGCGCCGCGGCCCGTCCCGGGCTGCGGATTTTCGGCATGACCACGATGGCCGTCGCCACGGTCACGGACCCGGCCCCTTCGGACGCGGCTTCGGCCACTTCGATGGGTCGGAAGACCTCCCCACTCCGAAGCCCGAGGCGTAACCTCAAGGCATGAACGCTCCTCGACCCATCGGATACTGGCTCAAGCTTGTTGATCGACTGATCGACGAGCAGTTCGCCTCGACGCTTGAGGAACACGGCGTGACCCGGCGCCAGTGGCAACTGTTGAACGTTCTCTCTCGAGAGCCCTCAACGGTTGAGCAACTGGATGCCGCGGTCGCGCCGTTCCTGTCTGCCGACGACGGCGAATCCTCCGCAGAACACCTCACCGAGCTCATCGAGAGCGCGTGGGTGGATGCGACCGTGACCGGCTACGAACTGACCGAGCGGGGGCGCGGCGCCTTCGAACGACTCGAGGCCGTCGTCGCGACTCAGCGCACGGCCATCGCCGCGGGCGTCAGCCCCGAGCAGTACGAGCAGACCGTCACGGTGCTCGAACGGATGGCCCGAAACCTGGGCTGGAGCGACTAGCGCCCCGCGCGCACCCGCCGGGTCATCGTGAGTGCGAGGCCGCCGATGAGCAGCAGCATCGCGCCGGCGATCAGCGGCGCCGGCGACGCCCCCGTTGCTGCCAGGCTCGGCTCGGACCCCGGCACGGCGTTGGGCGCGCCCGGGACCAACAGCAGCGCCTGGCTGAAGGGCTGCCCGACGTCGGTCACCGTGAGCAGACCCACCGTCGTCGGGGGCTCCTCAACCGCGAGGCTCGACGCCGAGTACAGCTGCGTGCGCAGGGTCGGTTCGTCGTCGTTCACCCCGATGACCCAGAGCGCGCCGGCCGAGTCGATCTGCAGCCCGTAGACTCCGGACAACTCAAGGCTGGGGCCAAAGGTGAAATCGCCCGTGGTCACGTCGATCTCGATGAGATCACTGCTGGCGGCGAGCGCCCAGAACGTGCCCGTGGTGGGGTCGACCGAGAACCCGTAGATCGTCGGCAGCGTGCCGCCGATCGGCGTGAGCTCGCCCGTTGTCAGGTCGACCGAGTAGAGCTGGGTGTACGAGATGGCGTAGGCCGCACCATCCAGTCCAATCGCGAGAGATGCCACGGGAACCGGCTCGCCATCGTCCAGCAGGAGGGCGCCCGGCGTTACTGCGCCCGTCGCAACGTCGATCTGGGCGAGAACACTCGGCTCGTCGTGGTCGTCCGTGAGAAGGATCACCCACGCGGTGTTGGTCAGCGGGTTCCACGCGGGTTGGCCGGCGCACAGGCCTTCGAAGTCGCCGGAGCCACTCCCGATCGGGGTGCTGACCGCGGTTGTTGCGTTAACTCCCCAGAGCTGCACTGCCGTGGGGAACTCCGGCTGGTCGGTCTGCGGACACGAGATCGCGTAGAGCGCGTCGCCCGGCGAAAGCGGTGTGGCGGCAGCGGCCGCCGACGTTCCCAGGCCAACAAGCATGACGGCAGCGGCTGCGGCGGCAAGCCGGGCGGAGATACGGTTCACGAGGACCTCTCGGGCGAAGATCGGCGGATTCTCGGAGTCTATCGACTACGTCCGCCGTGGCGCAGATCCGGGCTTGGTCTCCCGCGCGGGAGGTAGCGACGGTGCGCGGGTGGAAGAACTCCCGCGGACTGTCGCGAGCTCCCGCGTGAGGAGATGGCGCCCTTACGCGGGCGTGACGAGCACGAACCAGATGAGCAGCATCGTCACGAGGAAGCCCGTGATGAAGTTCAACAGCAGGAACCGACGCCAGCCACGGTTAGCCGACTCGGCGTCGGCATCAGCGACGCTCCAGAACGGTGCACACATCAGGATGTACGGCACAACCAGCACGGAGGCGAGCGGCCCCGGCCACTGGGAGAACAGCAGCAGTACACCGCCGAGCGCGTAGGCGAGGATCGCGAACCGCACAGTCGCCTTGCCGCCGATGACAGTGGCGATGGACGAGATGCTCGCCTCGCGGTCCGCCACGATGTCCTGCACGGCACCAAAGGCGTGCGAGGCGATGCCCCACAAGAAGAACGCCGCGAGCACCGCCCACAACTGCGGCGTGAACGTGGCTCCGGCGAGCACGAGACCATAGACCGCCGGCGACACGAAGTGGGTGCTCGAGGTGAGCGAATCGAGGAACGGGCGTTCCTTAAACCGCAGGCCCTTTGCCGAGTACGCAACGACCGCGAACATGCTGATCGCGAGGACCAGCCACGACAGGGGCGAACCCACGATCACGAGGAACACCAGGAAGGGAACGGTGGTCACGACCGCCGCGATGATTGTGGGGCGGTGCATCCGGGGGTCCAGCAGCGCGCCCTCCACGCCACCCTTGCGCGGATTGCGCAGGTCGGACTCGTAGTCGAAGACGTCGTTGATGCCGTACATCGCGAGGTTGTAGGGCACCAGGAAGAAGATCGTTCCGACCACAAACACGAGGTCGATCTCGCGTGTGGTGAGGAAGTATGCCGCCGCGAACGGGAACGCCGTATTCACCCAGCTCAGCGGGCGGGATGAGACGAAGAGCGCCTTAAGCATTGGTGCCTGGTCTCGATACGCCCTCCGGGCTACTCGACCGACGGGGTGCATCCGGGCTACTCGACCGGCGGGGTGCCTCCGGGCTACTCGACCGACGGGGTGCATCCGGGCTACTCGACCGGCGGGGTGCCCGAGCACCCAGCAGCGCCCACAGGGAGGGGAGTCCAATAATCGCCGCGACCGCGTAGGCGAAGTCCTCAAGGGGAGCCACCCCAATGAACATCCCACTGATCAGGGCGGGGTCGTAGTCGACCAGTCCAATCGAAATCATGATGTTGTCGAATACCGCAGTCATCATCAGCAGCACGGCCGCGGTGACGCCCACGGCGGCCCAGCGCACGCGGCGCATGGCGAGCACCCCGACGATCACGACCGGGATGAGGAAGACGACGTTGAGGAGCCAGTAGGTCATTCGGGGCCCCCGGGTCTCGATACGCCCTCCGGGCTACTCGACCGGCGGGGTGCCTTCGGGTTACTCGACCGGCGGGGTGCCTCCGACCCCCTCGACCGGCGGGGGAGGCGCGTGGCGACGAAGCCGTAGACGTTCATCGTGAGGTAGCAGAGCAGGGTAAGGAAAAAGACCTCCTCGAGCGGAACCTCGGGTGCCACCTGCAAGCCGGTCATAAAGTCCGTCTCACCACGGAAGAACACCCCGAGGCTGACCCCGGCGAGATCCCATGCCAGAAAAAAGAACACTCCCACCACCAAAACCACCGCGGCCCGTCGCGGGTCCAGCCAGAAGAACAGCCGGAACCGGCGGTCAAGCAGCACCATGCCTGTGAGGGCGATGAGAAGCGCAGCGAGGTAGAGGAACGGCACTAGGGCTCCGCGGTCTCGACCAGCGTGGCGGGCGCGCTCGGCACCAGCGGTTCGGGCAGTGGCTCGGTGGAGGTGTCGCCGCGGAGACGCTTCACGAGAATCTCGGCGCTGATAAGGCACATCGGCAGGCCAATGCCGGGAATCGTCGAGCCACCCACGTAGTAGAGCCCGTCGACCTTCTTCGAGACGTTCCCGGCACGGAAGAAGGCGCTCTGCTTGAGCGTGTGTGCCGGCCCGAGGGCTGTGCCGCGCCAGGCATTGAGCTCCTCGGCGAAGTTGCCGGGGCCCACCGTGCGGCGCAGGGTGATGCGCTCGGCGAGATCCGGGATGTCCGCCCACTCCGAAATCTGTGTGATCACCCGATCCGCGACCGCCTCGAGGGCGGCATCACCATCCCCGTCGGTGTCGCCACGACCGAGGGTCGGTTCGGCGGGGATCGGCACCAGCACAAAGAGGTTCTCGTAGCCCTCGGGCGCAACATCCGGGTCAACCCCACTGGGCTTGCAGATGTACAGGGATGCCGGCTCCGGCACCCGAGGATTGTCGCCGAAGATCGCCTCAAACCCGTTCTCCCACTCGCGCGTGAAGAGGAGAGTGTGGTGCTGCAGCTGAGGCAATGACCCCTCGACGCCCAGGTACAGGAGCAGAGCGGACGGCCCCGGGGTCTTTGTCTCCCAGTACGAGGCCGGGTAGGTCTGCTCCTCGGGCTTCAGCAGTTGGGTCTCGGTGTGGTGCAGGTCCGCAGCGGACACCACGATGTCCGCATCCAGCACCTGCGCAGCACCCGAGCCGTCGACGTACTCGACCCCGGTCGCCTTGCCGTCAGTGACAACGATGCGCGTCACATCCGCATTGAGGATGATCGTGGCGCCCTGCTCGCGCGCGAGGTCCGCGATGCTCTCGATCACGCGCGTAAAGCCACCCATCGGGTAAAGCACGCCGTCCGCGAGGTCGAGGTGGCTCATCAGGTGGTACATGCTCGGCGTGAGGTACGGCGACGACCCGAGGAACACCGCGGGGTAGCCAAGCAGTTGCTGCAGGCGGCGGTCCTTGAACTTGCCCGAGACGAAGGACGACAACGGCTGCAGCAGGAGCCGCAAGAAGGTGGCCGTGCGCGAGAGTACATCCGCGCGAAAGAGAGGCCGGAAGTCGGCGTACGTCGTGTAGAGGAAGCGCTTCTTGGCGAGCTCGTACGTGGTTTGCGCCGACACGAGGTACTTCTCGAGTCGGGCGCCGGCGCCGGGCTCGATGCTCTCGAAGAGAGCGATGTTCTCCTCGAGTTCGGCGGAGACCTCGAGCGGTGCATCCTCGCCCTCGAAGTAGACGCGGTACCCGGGGTCGAGAGTCACGAGCTGAAGCTGCTCGTCGGCGGTTGTGCCGAGAAGCCGGTAGAAGTGGTCAAACACCTCGGGCATGAGGTACCACGACGGGCCGGTATCGAAGCGGAAGCCGTCACGCTCCCAATTGCCCGCTCGGCCACCCACCTGGTCACGAGCCTCGAGAAGGGTGACCTCGTGGCCCTCCTTCGCGAGAAGACCTGCGCTGGCGAGGCCGGCAATGCCGCCTCCGATGATCACGATGCGGCTCATTGCTGTGGCTTTCCGCCGAGTGCGGCGACCAGCGCGAGACGCGCCTTCACCGGGTTGGGTACCCGCACGCGGGCGCGTACGAGCTGGGCCGCCGGAGTCGCGCGAAGACGCACGGAGAGCTCGGCGAACAGGGACTGGGCGAGGGCGACGGCACGACGGCTGGTCGCGGGCAGGTCGGGCACCACCGCCGCGGAGACCCTGAGGTCGGCGTCGATGTCGTCGAGAAGGCGCAGCTTGTCGGCCTCCGTGAACGTGTCGACGTCGACACCGGGAAAGTAGCTGCGGCCCAGGGTTTCGAAGTCGGCGGCGAGATCGCGAAGGAAGTTGACCTTCTGGAACGCGGCGCCGAGCGCACGCGCACCCGTCACCATCCGCTCCTTCTCCTCGGGGCTCACCTCGACGCCCTGCAGGAACGCCTCCAGGCACATCAGGCCCACAACCTCCGCAGAGCCGTAGACGTAGCGATCAAAACTCGCCTGGTCGTGTTCCTTCTCGCTGAGGTCCATCCGCATCGAGTCGAAGAACGGGGCCGTGAGCTCGGAGCCAAAGTTCACCTCGCGGGCGGTCAGCGCGAACGCGTGGACCACGAGGTTCGAGCTGAACCCGGTCTCCATGGCGTGCTCGGTCTCGCGCTCCAACTCGTTGAGGGCGCGGCCGGCACCGATGGTGTCGAGACCGGCCTCCGTCGCTGGCCCATCAACGATCTCATCCGCGACCCGCACCAGCGCGTAGATGTTTTCAACGTGCTGGCGCACACCCGTGCCCAGAAGCCTGGATGCAAGACCAAACGACGTCGAGTACCGGCGGATGACAATGCTCGCCGTCTCCTCCGCTACACGGTCGTACAGGGCAAGTCGTTCGCTCATTTGACCCTGCCCAAAACGGCGTCGGCAACGGGGTGAAGTTCCGCTCGGAGTGCGGGCGGGATGTGCGGCTCGGCCAGACGGGCCAGGGCGCGGTTCGCGTAGTACCTGGCCAGCCCCTCCGTGAAGGAGCGCGCGCCGCATCCCACAAGCACGTCGCGCAGGCGCGCGGCATCCTCGTCGGTGAGATCCTCGCAGCCGAAGAGGTCCTCGACCTCGGCCCACTCGCGGGTGCTCGTCGCGTAGGCGATGAGCACCGTCCGCTTGCCCTCGCGAAGGTCGCCGACGGTGGTCTTGCCGGTCTCCGCCTCGGTTCCGAAGACGCCGAGCAGGTCATCCACGATCTGGTAGGCGATGCCAATCTCGCGGCCGAACTCGCCCAGGGTGGCAACAACCTCTTCGCTCGCGCCGGCGAGGATCGCACCCGCCTGGAGGGGGCACTCGAACGAGTAGACGGCCGTCTTGAGACGCTCCATCGTGAGGATGTCGTCGACGCGTGGCACCTCGGCCTGGATCGAGAAGTCGATGTCGATGAGCTCGCCGGCCGCCGAAGCGAACAGCGCTTCGTCCATCACCTCGATGAGACGGGCGCGCGTGACTCCGTTGACGCCACTGCGGTCGATGAGTCGGTAGGAGTTAAACAGTGCGAGGTCACCCGCGATAACCGCGGCGGAAATGCCGCTGTGCTCGGCGGTGCGCTCCGAGCGACCCTTGTCGATCGCGAGGTCGCGGTAGGTTCCCGAGATGTTGGGCACACCCCGACGAACAAAGTCGTGATCGATCACGTCGTCGTGAACGATGAGGGCGGTGTGGAGCAGCTCGAATGCCGCGCCGATGTTCGCGGCGGCATCCGTGTCGGTTCCGCCGAGCGCCTGATAGGCCGCCATGACCATGCGCGGGCGGAAGCGCTTGCCCCCCGTGGTGTTGGCCTCGAGGGTCTCCCACAGCCGCACATATTGAGGGCCGAGGGCAGCGGCACGGTTCTTGGCTAGGCTGAAGAAGCGCGTCAGCACGGCGTCGACCTGAGTCTGCCTCTCCTCGGAGAGCGCGATCAGTCCAGAACCATCCACTTAGGCAGAGTACCGCGATGACAGAGCCCGAGCAGGTAGTGCTCCTGGATGATGATGGCCAGGCGATCGGAGTTGCCGACAAGGTCGGCGTGCACACGACCGACACGGCCCTCCACTTGGCCTTCTCGTGCCACGTGTACAACCTCTCCGGACAGGTGCTGGTGACGCGGCGAGCGCTCACCAAACTCACCTGGCCCGGCGTGTGGACGAACTCGTTCTGTGGTCACCCCGCGCCCGAGGAGTCGATTGAAGACGCGATCGCGCGGCGTGCGCTCGACGAGTTGGGCATCACGGTGGGGGGTCTGGAGCTGATCCTGCCGGACTTCCGCTACCGGGCCGTCGACGCATCCGGCATCGTCGAGAACGAGATCTGCCCCGTCTACCGGGCGATGACCACGGATGAGGTGGCGGCCAACCCAGCCGAAGTCGCCGAGTTCGCGTGGGTCGAGCCCGAGTCGCTGCAGGCGGCCGCGCAGGCGGCGCCCTACGCGTTCAGCCCGTGGCTGGGATGGCAGCTGGCGCAGCTCAGTTAGCCTTCGAGCCGCGTCACCTGCATGTGCTGCTCATGCCACCAGGTGACTCCGTCGTCGTTCGAACACCAGCCGTTCCAGGCGAACGAGCCCGGCGTGATCGCGCTGAACTCCCACCGGATGCGTCGGCCGTCTGACTGCACGCCGTCGAGCCGGACGCCGTCGTCGCCCAGAGCTTCTGCCGCGAGTACACAGTGCTCGGGAACCACAGGGCTAAACCAGACAACGCGCCAGCCCGCCACGGCATCCCACGTGCGCACGGTCGTGCCAATCTGGCGACCCGATTCCGTCTCGATGACGTCCTGCACGCCGCGCCCCTGCAGTATTCGCGCAAAACTCCAGGTCAGTCTGCTGTGCGACCACTCCCCCGTCGCCTCGGAGAACAGGGAGTTCTCCACCGACCAGGTGCCGACAAAACGGCCAAACAGGTCGTGTTCCGGTGGCAGGTCGGGGGAGCGTTCGGTCGAGACGAGCATCCGTGCGAAGTCCATGCGCACACCGTAATGGCCCGCGCCGACACCACCCGCCGGCCCAGTAGCGCGCAACCCACCCGCCGGCCCAGTAGCGCGCAGCGCGCCCGCTGGTTGAGTAGCGCGCAGCGCGTATCGAAACCTAGCCCCCCGCCGACCCAGCATCCGTCGACCGCACGTCGGTGCGGTGGAAGTTCTGGAAGCTGCGCGACGCGGTCGGCCCCCGCTGCCCCTGGTAGCGGTTGAGGTAGATGCCCGACCCGTAGGGGTTGTCGACCGGCGAGCTCGTGCGGATGAAGCACAGCTGGCCAATCTTCATCCCAGGCCACAGCTTGATCGGCAGGGTCGCGACGTTGGAGAGCTCCAGCGTGACGTGACCGGAGAAGCCCGGGTCAACAAATCCCGCCGTCGAGTGCGTGAGGAGCCCCAGCCGGCCGAGAGAGCTTTTACCTTCGAGGCGTGCGGCGATGTCGTCGGGCAGGGTGACGAGCTCGAACGTCGAGCCGAGCACAAACTCGCCCGGGTGCAGGATAAACGGCTCATCCGGCTTGGTCTCGATGAGTCGCGTCAGCTCCGGCTGGTCCTCTGCCGGATCGATGAACGGGTACTTGTGGTTATCGAACAGGCGGAAGAAGCGATCGAGCCGCACGTCAATGCTCGAGGGCTGAACCATCTCCAGGTCGAGGGGCTCGAGGCCAATACGACCCGCGCCCAGTTCCGCCCGGATATCACGATCGGAGAGCAGCATGCGGCCCAGTCTATTGTTGGGGCATGGAGGCCGTGCTCATCGTTACCGCGTTCGTCGCGGTGATCGTCGGCCTCTTTGTGGGTGCGTGGTGGATGATTCGCCACCCCCGCCACCGCGGAGCGAGCGCACCCGGTGCGGGTCTGATGTCGGCCTCGTTCGACCAGGTGTTCCACCCGCACGCCGCAACCTCCCGCGACATCGTGGATGCCGAGCAGCGGCTGGTCGTGCAGGCGCCGGCACCCGACGACGACCGTGGCATCGCGAGCGGGCGCATCCGCCTCGACCTGCGCTGAGCGGATTCCTCGCTTACACTGGTGGCCAGCCGTTCGCGGCGACTGCGGATGTAGTTCAATGGCAGAACTTCAGCTTCCCAAGCTGATAGCGCGGGTTCGATTCCCGTCATCCGCTCTCGAATGAAGAAAGCGCTCGCCCGAAGGGTGGGCGCTTTCTTCATTCGACAACAGCGGAGTGAATCGAATGGGCCCCCGCTGAGCAGTCCGGACGGTCGCGCAGCGATCGGCCGGCGGCTCAGTAGGGGATTCCCGTCATCCGCTCCACTTTTCCCCCACGCGGGAGTTGGCGACAGCGCGCGGGAGTTCCACGACCCGCGAAGTGTCGTTACCTCCCGCGCGTGGTGGTCACCCCAGCTCACACACAAGGGTTCCCCTTTCCCTCGTCCTCGCCTAGCGTGGAGAGATGAGAATGCCTCTGCTTGTCGCCAGCGTGGGGGTGCTGCTGGTCGCAGGATGCACCGCTCCCCCACCACCGCAGCCGACTCCCACGCCCACCGCCACCCCAGTCGCGGCCCCCACGGTGCCCATCGTGGATGGCGGCAAGCGCGACGGTGCAAACGGGTCAACGGTCCGCCGAGGGGGCGAGATCACCGGTTACGTGGTCGCCGCGGGGGACGGCGCGTACGCCATCATCGACCGGTTTGGGCTCGACCTCCTCGTCCAACTCATCACCGAGGAAGGCCGCGAGGTACGCACCGACACCGTAATCTTCGCCGGCGAGACCCTGACCTTCACGCCCAACCAGCAACTCGTGGGCACCGTTCGTGTGGTGGACGGCGGCCCCATCAACGGCGCGATGGGCGCCACCACAACGGATGCCGCGGGCAACCCCCTCACGTACACGGTCGTCGAGGGCGACTCGGCCGACCTCATCCGCAAGCGCTTCGACATCTGGTGGGACCAACTGGCGGACGCCGATGGTGTGCGACTGACCCAAGGCGAGCGGGTGTTCGTGGGCCAGGTGCTCACGTTCACGGGCTCGCGCGTGGCGTTCCAGGAGGAGCGCCCGTAGACCGGGGGATCAGGGCCGCACTACGACGCGGATGTCGCCCGCGGGGGGTCCGCTCACCAGAAGTTCGGCGGCGTCCTGAAGTGTGACCGTGGAGGTCACGAGCTCGTCCAGCGGGAGCCGCCCGCGCAGGTACAGACGGAAGTACCTGTCGAAGTCGGCCACCGGGCTCACGTCGCCGGTGATACACCCCAGCAGGCGCTTCTGGCTCGCGACGAAGTCGAGCGCGGGCACCCGAAACTCCTCGTGCGGCGCGGGCGCACCCAACAGGGTTGTGGTGCCTCCTCGACGGGTGAGTCGGATTGCGTCCTCCATTGTCGAGACCAGGCCCGCAGACTCAAAGACGTAGTCGAAGCCGTCGCCCGCGAGCGCCGATAGCTCGTCACTGCCGGGCGGCACGGCATCCGTCGCACCCAGCCGGATCGCGTGCTCACGCCGGGACTCGCTTGGCTCGACCACCACAAGCTGCTCGGCGCCAGACAGCGTGGCGCCCATCACGACCGAGAGGCCGATCCCCCCGGCACCGATCACCAGTACTCGCGAACCCGGCACCACCTGGGCCACGTTGAGTACCGCGCCAACTCCCGTGGCGATCGCGCAGCCCACTAGCGCTGCGACGTCGAGCGGTACGTCGTCGGGCACAACAACACAGCTCGACTCTCCAACCAGAACGTGTGTGGCAAAGCCCGACACCCCAAAACCCTGAGTGAGCGGGGCATCCCGCCAAGTCAGTCGGCCGTGCTCTCGAGTGCGCTCGGCGCACAGCATCGGATGCCCGGACTCGCAGTAGAAGCAATGTCCGCAGTGGTGAGTGAGGGCAACCACCACACGGTCACCCACGGCGATTCGGTTGACGGCCGACCCCACGGCAACCACGGTGCCACTGGTCTCGTGCCCCGGCGTCACGGGAAACTGCGAGTACAGCATCCCGTTGCTCCACGACACGTCGGTGTGACAGATGCCCGTGGCCTCGACGCGGATGAGCACCTCCATCGCCCGGGGATCGGCAAGGATGATGTCCTCGACCCCCACGTCGCCGGGCCCACGCACAACGAGGGCCTGCGCAGCCGTTGTCATTACTGTCGACCCTCGCGAACCGGTGGCGACACCAGCACGGCCCCGTCGTAGATCGGCGCGACCAGTTGTCGGTAGATCGACAGCCATCCGCGTGGCGCGTCCGGGAGGGGCACGGTTGCAAGGGCCGCGAGACGATCCGCAATCACGTGGTCACTGAGATCGACGGACACGGAGAGCTCGCCGAGGTCGATGTGGATGTGATCGCCGTCCTGCACCGCCGCGAGGGGGCCACCCTCGGCGGCCTCGGGCATCACCTGCCCCACGGTCATTCCGCTGTTGAGTCCGGAGAGTTCACCGTCGGTGACAACGGCGACATGCGCTGAGAGCCGCGCGCCCACAAGAGCGGCGACAAGGCCCGCGGCGAAGACCGTGCCGGGGCCACCCCGGGGCCCCATCCCACGCAGCACGAGCACGTCTCCGGGCTGAATTGCGCCAGCACGTACATCCGCCATGGCGTCGGTTTCTGTCTCGTAGACCCGCGCCGGGCCATCGAACCGAACTCGATCTCGCGGAACGGCCGCGAGCTTCACGAGCGCACCGTCGGGTGCGAGGTTGCCGCGGATGACCGCAAGGCCACCACGATCATCCGCGGGGCTGCTGATCGGATGCACGACCGCCTGGTCAATCACGTCTGCCGCGAGCACGTGGTCGGCGATCGTGCCCCCGGCCACACTTCGGGCGGTGCCGTCGATGACGGAACCCAGCTGGGAGACGACGGCCGCGCATCCGCCCGCACGTTCCAGATCGGCGACCCGGTGGGCTCCGTTCGGGCGCACCCGGGCGAGAAGGGGGATCTGGCCCTGCAACTCCCGGAGCCGAGCAACAACGTCGACCGGAAGCTCCGCCTCGGCGGCAATAGCGGTGATATGGCGAACCGTGTTGATCGACCCACCGACCGCGACCACCACCTTCAGGGCGTTGTCGATAGCGGCCGGAGTGATCACATCGCGTGCTCGAACGTTCTCGTGAACCAGCTCGACGATTCGTGTTCCGGCCGCGGCAGCGCGCTCGTACATGCGGGGGCTGGCGGCGAGCACCGGGGCGCTGCCCGGCATCGCCATCCCCAGGGCCTCGGCGACGATGTGCATGCTGTTGGCGGTGCCGAGACCGGCGCAGACTCCCGGGCCGGTGATGGCGTTCTCCGTGAGTTCGGTGAGCCGCTCGATCGTCATCGTCCCCGCGGCGACGGCACCCACGGACTCATAAACGTCATCGATGTCGACCGGTGCGCCGGCACAGATGCCGTGCCCCTGGTAGCCCCCGATGACCACAAGAGAGGGGAGGTTGAGTCGACCGAGGGCCATGAGGTGCGCGGGTGTGGTCTTGTCGCAGGAGGACAGGCACACGATGCCGTCGAGCTGCGCGCCCTCCACCATGACCTCGATCTCGTTGACGATCAGGTCTCGGGTGGGGAGGAGGTATCGAGCCTCACGACCTGCGCTCGTGACAAAGTCACTCGGAGCCGTCGTTCGAATCTCAAAGGCGAGGCCACCGGCGGCGCGGATCGCCTCCTGCACCACTCGCGACGTCTCGTCCAAGTGCCCATAACAGCTGGAGAGGCTCGACGAGGAGTTGATCACGGCGACCTTCGGACGGGTCATCTCCTCGTCGGAGATCCCCAGCGCCCGCCACTGCGCGCGGCGGACCGCCCAGCGAGTGGTGCCCTCATCAAAGTTGCTCCTGAGCATAATCAGATCCTCGATGTGTCGGTTCGGCCCGTCAGCGATGACAGTGCCTCGGTCAGGTAGTAGGTGCCCCAGACGAGCTCGTTGTCGACCGCGAGCCCGATGCGCCGGTTGTAGCAGCCGTGCAGGAGCATCCCCGTGGAACCTCCGGCGCTGGCCGAGACGACATGACTCGCCACGAGAGCGTCAACGGAGTGCTCTGCCACACGTCGGTACCGGTCACCGGAGGCCGAGTCGAGGGCGGCCAGCTTGAGCAGCGCGGCCGAACCGATCGCGGTCGCCGAGGTGTCGATGGGGGCCCCCGGGTCCGGGTCGTCAAAGTCCCAGCGCGCCACGCCATCCTCGGGTAGGCGCTCGATCCACCAGTCCGCAATAGAGCGCGCGGTGTCGAGAAACTCGGTGGGGTCGAGCAGGGCGGCGTGAACCATCCCGAGCAGCCCCCACGCCTGCGCCCTGCCCCAGACGCTCTCGTCCGAATAGCCCTTGTGGGTGTAGCGACGGGTCTGCACGCCGGTGGCTGGGTCGAACGACGCCGACTGGATCACCCCACCGTCGTCTCTCACACACATCTGGCGGTGGCCCCGCGCGTGCTGCAGCGCTACCTCACGCAGTCGCGCGTCGCCGGTGCGGCTAGCCGCCCAGTCCAGAAGCAGGACCGTGCCGGGGACTCCATCGATGTTGGTCTCGCCCTCGCCCACGGCGTGGGCTTCCTCCGCGGTGGGGCCGAGTGGGATGAGTCCCGCCATCGGGTTAACGTCGGCCGCGAGCGCGCGGGCCGCATCCACCGCTAGGGCCGCGAGTTCATCGTTGTTGTCATCGATCGCGCCGAGCGCGACGCCGTACCAGAACAGGAACCCACGAAAGATGGTCGTCGACTGCACCCGGGGCGCCAGGCGCAGCGCCCACTCGGTTGCCACGTCGTGGAGTGGCGCATCACTGCTGGCTCGTGCGGCAAGCCAGAGTTGCCCCACAAAAAAGCCGCCGGTCCAGTCGCCGTCCGGCGAGAGTGTCCACCCGCCGTCCGGCTCGGCCGTGTGGGGGAACCCGGCGAACGGCTCTCGCGCTGTCTCGAGCGCCCGGGCCGTCAGAGCGGCGAGCGCCTCGGTGCGCGTCATCGTGGTCATCTGTTTCGCCATCCCCTAGTAGGTCGCCCGGCCGCCGCTGATGTCGTACACGGCGCCGGTGGAGAACGACACCTCGTCGCTGGAGAGGAACGCCACCAGTCGTGCGACCTCGTCGGGCTGGCCCAGCCGCCCCATGGGGATGAGACTCCTCATGTATTCGAGCTGCTCGGGGGAGACGGCGGATGCCATGTCGGTCTCGATCACCGCGGGCGCAATCACATTTGCGAGGATGCCCGTGGTCGCGAGTTCTTTGCCCAGGCTTTTCGTCAGCGCGATGATGCCGGCCTTTGCGGCCGAGTAGTGGCTTGCCCTCGGGTTGCCGTCCTTGCCCGCCATCGACGCGACGTTCACGATCCGCCCGTGGCCCTGTGAGGTCTCGAGCATGGCGGGAACCGCCGCACGACACATGAGATAGGTGCCGATGAGGTTCACCTCGACGACCGACCGGAATTCGTCGGGGGTCAGCTCCCACAGCGTGCGGTTGACCCCGGCGATGCCTGCACAGTTGACCAGAATGTCGAGCCGGCCGTGGGCATCCATAACCTGCTGGATGGCGGCGGCGCACGCGGCCGGGTCAGTCACGTCAACAACGGCGACCGTTGCACTGGGCACACTCGCCCGAGCGGACTCGAGGCTCGGGGCATCCCGATCCGCGAGGACAACACTCGCGCCGCGCTCGGCAAGAAGGCGGGCGGATGCCAGACCAAGGCCCCGAGCACCGCCCGTGACGATCGCGACCCGCCCGGCCAACGGCTCAGCCACGATCGACTCCCTGCGCCACGACGGTGTTCTCCAGGCGGCCGAGCCCCTCGATCTCCACCACAACGTGGTCGCCAGCGACCAGATAGCGCGGCGGCGACATCCCGTCAGCCACGCCACTGGGCGTGCCCGTGCAGATGAGATCGCCGGGCTGAAGGGTGACAACACCCGAGATAAAGCTGATCACCTCGGCCACGCTGAAGATCATGTCGGCGGTGGACGAATCCTGGCGGAGTTCTCCGTTGACTGTCGTGGTAAGTCGGAGGGCCTGCGGGTCGGGCACCTCGTCGGCGGTGAGAACGTACGGGCCCACGGGACAGAAGGTGTCGGCGCTTTTGCCGCGAACCCATCCGTATCCGTCGCCGCGCTGCAGATCACGAGCGGACACGTCGTTCACGCACACGTACCCGGCGACGGAGGCGAGGGCATCCTCGACGGAGACGTTGTGGGTCTCGCGGCCGATCACCACACCCAGTTCAACCTCGTAGTCGAGCTTCTCCGTGGCAGTGGGCTTGATGATCTCGTCGCCGGGACCAATAACGGAGCTCACGAGCTTGGTGAACAGGGCCGGCTGGTCGGGAACGGGCAGCCCCGACTCCTTCGCGTGCAGCAGGTAGTTCAGCCCCACACACACGATGCTCCTCGGGCTCACGGGAGCACCGAGCTTCACAGTGGACGCTTGGACGATCTCACCCGTGGGAACGAACGCGCCCCACTCACCGTCCAGTACCCGGATCACCTCGCCGTCGAGCGCGCCGCGCTCGAGCCGACCGTTGGCTCCGGTCCAGGAGACCACCTTCATGACGTCATTCCTTTCATAGTGCTGCGGCGCCGGCGTGTGCCCGGGGCACCGATCGCCTCGGCCGAGAGTTCGACACCGTGACCGGGCAAGTCCGTCGGCGTGGCCTGGCCGTTGGTGATGGCCGCGACGTTGTGGGCGAGGTCGCGGTACCAGGTGCGGTGGTATGCGCGCACGCTCTCTTGAAGAGTCGCGTTCGGCAGGTGCACGGAGAGGTTGACCCCCACCGTGAACTGAACCGGACCGTTGCAGTCGTGCATTGTCACCGGGGTTGGTACGCCTCAGCCATGGCGGCGATTCGGCGAACCTCGGAGACGCCTCCAACCCAGACCGGATCGGTCATGATCACGTCGAGCGCACGCTTCTCCAGAATCTCCCGATAGGCCCAGCGGGTGCCGAGTGTCTCGCCCGCCGTCGTCGGGATCGAGGTGGAGCGGCGGAACTCCGCGAGTGCACCAACGTCGTCCGGGCGGATTGGGTCCTCGATCCAGGCCGGTGCAACCTCCTCAAGTGCCCGCGCGATCTTGGTGGCCGTCGGCAGGTCCCACAGGGTGTGGAGGTCGACCATAATCTCGATCTGCCCACCCACCGCGGCCCTCACCTGACGGAACAGGTCCACCGTGCTGTCGAGGTCAGCGGCGCTGATGTAGTGCCCGTCGGACTTGCCCACGTGCAGGTCGAACGGCCACATCTTCATGCCCGTGATGCCCTCGGCAACCAGCTCACGCGCCAGCGCGCCGGGGTCGTTGAGGAACGCATCCATGTCCTCGAGCGAACGGTCACCCTGGCCCAGCTGCCAGTTGTTAGTCGACACCTCGCCCGCGATCGGAATAGCCCGCGCGTAGAACGGGCCGGCACAGGTGTTGTAGACGGGGATCGAGTCACGGACCTTGCCCCCGAGCAGCTGGTACAGCGGCTGCCCGGTCACCTTGCCGAAGATGTCCCACAGGGCAATATCGATGGCCGACCGACCACGGTTCTCCGTGCTCGAGCTGTTCATGCCTACGAAGCCCTTGAGGGACTGCCAGTGGCGCTCGATCTGCAGGGGGTCCTTGCCCAGCAGGTAGGGCGCGGCGTTCTCGTGCATCCACGCGGCAACGGCATCCGCGCCGAGGAACGTCTCACCGAGTCCGGTGATGCCCTCGTCGGTCTCGAGGAGCACGTGGATGAGGTTGGGATAGGCGGCGAGCTGGATCGTCTCGAGTGCGGTGATTTTCATGGAGTGATTCCTGCGGGGTAGTCAGAGGGGAGGGGATGGGTGAGTCGAGGCCCGGAACCAGGACGTTCACGTGTGGTGCGGCATCCGTGACGAGACCAACGAAGTGCCCCACCGGCCCGGGGTTGTTCGCGAACATGTCGTAGTGCATGGGGATGACACATCTCACGCCGGCGCGGATGACCAGGTCGACGGCCTCCCGGGCATCCATGTTCCCGACGATGTCGAGGGCCTCCCGCTCGGCGTCGCGACCGTTGATGGGCAGGAGCGCCAGGGTTACGCCCAGTCGCTCGAGCGTGGCGGCGAGGTCGGGGTAGTCGAGCCCGTCGCCGGCGTGGAAGAGGGTGGTTCCGCCCAGCCGAACGACGTAGCCCACATAGGGATGCTGGCCCTCGCCATCCGCGTGGAATCCGTAGCCGTCCTTCGCGCGCAGCCCGTGTAGCGCCGGGATCGGGATAACCGTGGCACCGCCGACCGTCATCGTCTCGTTGATGCGGGCGGCGACCACCGCGCGACCCGGTAGAGCTGCCCTGACCATCGCCACGAGTGGCGCCGGCACGACCACAATCGTCGCGGAGGGTGGCATCGCCGCGAGCGCAGGGAGGTCGAGGTGATCCTCATGCTCGTGGGTGACAAGAATCGCGTCGGACTGAGCGAGTTCCTCGGGTGTGATGCCCGCGGGGAGCAGGCGGCCGGGGTAGTCGCTGAGGAACGGGTCGATCACCAGTCGAGTGGCGCCGGTCGTGAGTTCGAACCCCGCCTGCCCGAGCCGGCGAGCGGTCACCTCGGGGGACGGGGCACTCATCGAGCGCGCATCCAGACCCGCATCGTCGAGGGCCCGCGGCGTGACCATTCGTTGTAGGGAAGCAACCTAACCTCGTGATTCGGCTCGGAGGCCACCACGGCGGGCTCGTCCACGTAGGGCCAGGCCCCGGACTCGAGGCCCTCGAGGTGAGCCAGCACAACAACGTCGTCGGTTCCACGAACCTGCGGTCGCACGGCAAGGTTCACCACAACCTCGTCAACGTGAGTGCCGTCGGGCAGGTCGGGCGACTCAACGCAGTACACACGGGGTCCGCGCTCCACGGCCACGGCTGCCCGCGACGATTCGATGCGTGGGTCTCCGAACACAAATCGTGGCTCCATGGGCAGCAGGAGCTCGATCTCCTCGGCGCTCGCGCCAACCCTGTCGACGATCGCCCAGCCCGGCGAGACCGGCGTGGGGGCGGCACCGCCGCGACTGAGCGTGGCTCCGTGCGCCCAGGCCGGCACTCGCAGTCGAAGGCGCCACGCCCCCGACTCGTTCTCCGGAACACGAACCACAATACGACCATCGTGCGGGTAGTCGGACTCGATCTCGAAGGCAACCTGGCGTCCGTCATCCAGGGTCGTCGACACCTGTCCGGGGGCGTAGAGCGAGACCGACACACCCTCGGCATCTGCGATCGCAACGTACGCGTCCAAGGTCGCGAAGGTGCGGGACACGTTGGTGGGGCAGCAGGAGACCCTGAACCACGGCGCCCGCTCGCCCAGACCCACCTGGAGGCTCGACTGCGAGGCATCCGCATGATTCGGGATGGACCGCTGATGGAGAGTGTTGACGTAGAAGAACGCCTTGCCGTCCGGGGCCGGCGACGTGGCGATCACGTTGTAGAGGGTGCGCTCCATCAGGTCCCCGTAGCGCGGTTCATCCGTCGCCAGCAACAGCCGCCACGCGAGCATAAACGCACCAACACCCGCACAGGTCTCGGAGTAGGCACGGTCCGCGGGCAGCTCGTAGTCCAGACCAAAAGCCTCGTCCTGGAAGTGTGAGCCCATGCCCCCGGTGATGTAGGTGCGGCGCCCGAGCGTGCGGTCCAGCTGCTGGCGGATGGTGTCCACGAGCGAATCGTCGCCGCGGTCAATTCCGAGGTCAACCGCGGCTGCCGCGAGGTAGGTCGCTCGCACGGCGTGCCCACGAAACACGGTGGCGTCTCTCAGAGGCACGTCGTCCTGGAAGTAAGAGCGACCGAACTCGATGTCCTCAAGAACGTGGTGACCCCGACGCGCGAGGAACAGCTCCGCCTGGTGACGGTACCGTTCGGTGCCCGTCAGGCGGGCGAGCTCGATCAGCCCGAGTTCAATCTCGGGGTGCCCACACACCGACTCGATTCCCCCGTCACCGAAGGTGTCACAGATGTGGTCGGCGACCCGTGTCGCGATCTCCAGGAGCCGATCGGGACCAGTTGTCCGAGCACGGGCCACGGCGGCCTGGAGCAGGTGGCCGTAGTTGTACAACTCGCTCCCCCACTCGAGATCCGCGTATCGAGCGGTCTGGCCGGGGCGTCCAAAGTTGGTGTTGATGTAGCCGTCTGGCTCCTGGGCGTTGCCGACAATCTCGATGAGCCGCCGAATCGACGCCTCGAGCTCGGGAGTGGGGCGACGACCGTTCTCCCAACTCATGGCCTCAATGAGCTTGTACACGTCCGAGTCCGTGAACTCGCGCCCGCGGCGAGCGCCGGGGAGTGTCCCCTCGGCCGCGGCGATGAAGTTGTCTACCCAGCCCTCGCGCTCCATCCACTCGGCGCAGTGCTGCAGGATCGCGGTCGCGTTGATGTCCTGCCACATGCCCCAGTAGCTGTCGGGAGCGAGAACGACCTCGTCCATGGACAGCGGACGTACGGCACCATCGGCCGCCGCAGGAAGTCGCGACGTCACCAGCCCCTGCCGTTCGAAAGCCGGGGTGTCATTTGACAGCGCCAAGGGTCAGTCCTTCCTTGAGGAATCGGTACGTGAAGGTAAAGAGAATGAGAATCGGGATCGAGGTGATCACGGCGAGCGCCATCAGGCCCGGCCAGTTGATGCCGTAGGCCGAGACCTGCTGTGCGAGCAACGCACTCAGCGGGTACTTGTTGGGCGACAGGAAGAAGTTGACGGCGTAGAGGAACTCGCCCCACGAGATGAGGAAGACCAGCGTGCCGGTCGTCGCGATTCCGTTGCTGACGAGTGGCACCAGGACGGACCGGAAGGTGCGCCAGGTGGAGGCACCGTCGATGGATGCCGCTTCCTCGAGCGTCTCGGGAACCGAGCGGAAGAACGGCCTGAGCAGCAGAATCGCGAACGGCGTGAGCAGGGCGGCATCCGCCAGGATCACCGCGACCGTCTGATCGAGGATGCGCCACTCCCCGAACACCTGGAACAGGGGGATCACCATCGACGTCTGGGGCATGATCTGCAGCACGATGAGGCCGGCAAGAAGCGCGGTGCTCCAGAAACCCTCGGCCCGTGCGAGGAAATACGCCGCCGGGATCGCCAGGATCAGCACGAGGAGCGTCGTCGAGACGGCGATGACAAGTGACTGGATGCCCGCACCGATCAGGTTGCCGTTGGCCAACACCGCCGTGTACGCATCCAGCGTGGGGGTGAAGAAGAACGCCGAGTCGCGCGAGAGCACGTCGCCACGATCCTTGAGGGATGTCGTGAGGATCCACACGATCGGGATCCCGTACATCAGGAAGAGAACAAAACGAACCGTGGAGGCGACCGGAGTCGCGGGGCGCCAGCTGCGCGTGCGTCGACGAGTGGACGTGGTCATGCCGACTCCTCCTTCCTCACGTTGCGGGCGTAGGCGATGGCGAGCAGCACCACGAGTGCTCCCGCGATCAACGAGGTAGCGGCACCCAGACCGAAGTCGTATCTGACGAAGGCCTGCAGGTATGCCAAGAACGGAAGGGTGACGGTCGACGTGCCGGGGCCGCCGTAGGTCATCACGTAGATGAAGTCGAAGCTGCGGAAGGCGTATACGAGGGTGAGGACACTCAGCACAATCGCGGTGGCACGAACGCTAGGAATGAGGATGTGAACGGCCTCCTGCCACGGGCGTGCCCCGTCGAGGCGCGCGGCCTCGATGACCTCCGGCGAGACGCCCAACAACGCGGCACGAAACACCAGCGCGTTGAACGGGATGACGGCCCACGAGTTGACCAGCGCCACCGAGATAAGCGAGAGGTGCTGGTCGTACAGGAAGGGGATCGCCGTGGTCGTGAGGCCCGTGGCCCTGGCGATCTCGTTGAACAGGCCGGCGTCTCCCATCAGGAACTTCCAGACGCTGCCGTTCACCACGGGCGGCAGGGCCCAGACGAAGACCATCAGGGCGAGAAGGAAGCCCGCCGAGCCTCGCCGGCCACGCAGTGCGAGCGCGGCCGCGAGACCACCGGCCATACCGATCGTGAAGACGATCGCGACAAAGATGAATGTTCGCAGCAGGGCCGCGCCGGTGTCGCCCGACTCAATCCCGCGAACGAAGTTGTCGAGTCCGACGAACTCCCACGGGTCGCGCAGGGTGCGGGAGGAGACCGCGCTCACGCTCATCCGAACGAGCTGGACGAGAGGGTAGGCGGAGAGAACAGCGAGGAAGATCGCTGCGGGAAGAACGTACGGAAGCCGTACCACCCGCCTCCGCCGAGCGGGAGTTCCGCTGGCCATGGTGCCGTGGGCACGTCTGGTCATGGGGTATCTCCTTGGTCGATGGGGCGGGTGGTACGGATGCTCAACGCTCGAGCACTACTTCAGGAACGGCGCAACACCATCAACGAGTTGCGCTGCGGCATCCGCCGGGGTGAGCTGGCCCGAGATGACACTGCTCCAGATCTGACCGCCAAACAGCTGCAGGTCAGACACCTTCTCGGGCAGTGCATTGGACGGCGGGTAGTTCGCACCGTTGCGGGCGACGCTCTCGGCGAAGCCGGCGAGCAGCGGGTTGCCCGTCACACCCTCGTTCTCCGCGACGTCGAGACGCGACGGAATGGTGCCGGAGCCCTCGAGCGAGATGAGCTGGCCCTCGGCGCTGAAGAACGTCTCGGAGAGGTACTCCCACGCGAGGTCGGGGTTGGCGCTGAACGCTCCAATACCCTCAGCCTCGCCGCCGAGGTACACCTTGCCTTCGTCGCCCACGGGAAGCGCTACGACTCCGTAGTTGAACTCCGCGGTGCTGGCTGCGGTTCCCTGCTGCCAGTTGCCGTTCTCCGCGAACGCCACGCCACCGGCAGCGAAGCGCTGGAACGGCACTGTCTGGTCCCACGTGGCCGACTCGGCCGAGAGATAACCGTTGTCCACCCAGGACTTCACGAGCTCGTAGCCCTCGGTAAGGGCCGCGGTGTCGAGGTTGTCCCAGTCGAAACCACCCGCGGACAACCACGGGTAGGCCTGCCACTCGCCCTGGCCCTGGGGCATGCCCGACAGGGTGATGCCCTCGTATCCCGCAGCCTTCGCGGCCGCCATGGCGGAGTTCAGCTCGTCGATCGTGGTCGGCGGCTTCACACCGATCTCGTCGAGGATGTCCTGGTTGTACCAGAGGCCGAGGAGGTTCACGTAGCCCTGAGCCATGTAGACCGAGCCATCGACCTGGTGAACGACGCCCTCGGGGAACTGCGCGGCGTCCGCGAAGTCGTCCCAGTACTCGTCCATCGGGGCAAGGGTGCCCGCGAGCGCGAGCGTGGATGCCTCGCCACCGTTGAACACGACGACATCCGGGCCCGTGCTGGAACCAGCCCCGGCGATGAGCTTGGAGCTGAACTGGTCGTACGGAACGTAAACGTTCTCGACGTCGACCTCGGGGTGTGATGCCTCGAAAAGCTCCTCGTAGGAGGTCATCACTCCGACCTGGGTGTCCTCCGAGAAGTAGTGCCAAACGGTGAGCTTGTTGCTCGATCCGTCTGAGCCGTCGGTTGCTGCGCATCCGGCGAGGAGCAGTGCACTGGCCGGGAGCAAGGCCAGGAACCGCAGCCGGGACTTACGGAATGTGTGTTCCATTGCGGACTTCCAATCTTCGTTGATGTGGATGTCACGGGACCTTAGCGGTATTGCGTGACAGCGAACTGCGCGTCCGCTGGCTTCTAGGAAACTTTTGGAAACGCGTTTCCATAAAAGTAGAGCCTGAATTGTGGGCTGTCAAGCTCGAAGCTCAGGAAGCTGGAAACCGAGTTTCCATCGTGAATCGAACTAGATAGTCGACTCGCGCGGCACAACCCGGCTGGGGATCACGTGGACGCCCGGCTGAGGGTTGCCCGCCATGGCAAGAAAAAGCAACTCTGCTGCCTTGCTGCCCAGATCCTGGTAGTTCGCATCGATGGACGACAGGGGTGGGCGGGCGGCCAGCACCAGGGTCTCCCAGTTGTCGTGGCCGAGCACCGCGACATCCTCGGGGACGCGTCGTCCGTTCTCGCGCAGCGCATCGAGAACACCACGAGCGATCTGGTCGTTTCCACACATGATGGCGTCCACGTCGGGCCGGCGGGAGAGCACCTGCCGCGCCGCCTGAAAACCCCACGTCTCCGACCATGCACCAAACATCGGGGGCACAGCCAACGAGAGTCCGCGCTCCGACAGGAACTCCTCGACGCCCTCGGCACGACGGTGAGCGCCCTTGTACGACGGGTCACCCCCGATGTAGGCGATACGCGAGCGCCCGATGTTCACTAGGTGCTCCGCGCCCATCCGGCCCGCCTGCACGTCATCCGTGACGACCGAGGTGTCATTGGGGTCGAGCGACGGACCGGAGGCATAGACGACAGGAACGGGCAACTCGCCCAAGGACGACCGCGGTGCGGCCTTGTCACCCACAACGATCAGCCCGTCGACCCGGCGGGCGAGCAACGCCTCCAGGTGGTACTGCTCACGGATGGCGTCCCCGCGGGCGTCACACAAAAACACCGACAGCTTGCCGGCACCCAAGGCGTCTTCCGCGCCCATCAGGATCGGCAGGCAAAAACGACCCTCGAGGTCGTGCGTGAGAAGGCCAACGGTTCCCGTCCTGCCCTCCATCAGGCTCAGTGCCTGAAGGTTGGGCCGGTACCCCAGCTGGCGCGCAGCCGTTTCAACCTGTTCACGGGTCTCCGCGCGGATCCCCGCTCGACCGTTGAGGACCTTCGAGACCGTGCCTTTAGAGACACCAGCGAGGCGTGCAACGTCGTTCACCGTGGGGATGCGTCGCGCATCCCCGTCACCGAGGCGCGCGCGCGAGAGAGGCGCGTCCGTGGTCATCTCCACAGTCTGGCATGCTCACTAGCTACCATCGGGGGTATGACCGAGCTCGTGCCGATCCCGTCGCCGGGCGTCCCGTTGTTCTACGGAACCCCCGGCGACCCGGTGGTTGTGGTGCTGCACGACATGTACGGGCGGCTCCCCGGACTCGAGCCGTTCGCCGAGGCGCTGGCCAGCCGTGGCCTGCGTGTTGCGGTGGTCGACCTCTACGAGGGCTTCTGCACTGTTGACACCCCCACCGCGCAGCAACTGATGGGCAACCTCGACATCGGAACCGCACTCGCCGAGATCGACGACGCGATCGCGCAGGCGCAGGAGACGGGTGACGAGAAGGTCGCGCTTGTGGGCTTCTCGCTCGGCGGATGGCTGGGCCTCCTCCACGCGCAGGCCGGCGCCGCGGATGCCGTGGTCGCCTACTATGCGAGCCTTGCCCCCCAAGACCACGGCGTCATCCCGTGCCCGGTGCTTCTGCACTGGGCCGAGACCGACGACTGGGACGAGGGGGAGGAACCCGAACCGTTCGTCTCGCGCCTCAAGGATCACGGCACGCCGGTCACCGAGCACCGCTACCTGGGCACCCAGCACTCGTTCGCGAACGCGAGCCTGCCCGGCAAGGTGGATGCACAATCTGCCGCCCTCGCCTTCGCCCGCACCGCGGTCTTCCTGGAGAAGCACCTGAAGGAGTAGGTCTCGATACGCCGCTGCGCGGCTACTCGACCAGCGGAGCCCACGCCGCTGCGCGGCTACTCGACCAGCGGGCCCACGCCGCTGCGCGGCTACTCGACCAGCGAGGGTGCGGGTAGCGTTAAGGCGTGCCTATCTTCTCCGACGACGTTGTGGCCGCCGTGCTGCACCACATGAACGACGACCACACCGACGACAGCCTCCTGATCGTTCGGGCGTTCGCCAACCCCAACGCGACGACGGCGACCATGACCACCCTCGATCACCTCGGTGGCACCTGGGTCTACGAGGTCGACGGCGAGCAGCTCGAGGCGACCGTGCCGTGGTCGAAGGAGATCTCCGAGCGCCCGGAGATCCGGCGCGAGGTTGTTGTTCTTTACAACGCGGCGTGTGAACGCCTCGGCATCGAGCCGCGGCCCCACTAGTGCGCACCGCGAACCGAGTCGTGGGTCTCGCGCTGGGCGCGCTGTTTCTACTGCTCGGCGTCGTGGGCCTGCTGCTCTCCGGCGGTTCCGCGTTTTTTGGGCCGGGCATCTCGCTCGGCGGCATCGTCGCGACGAATCCCGCGCTGGGGCTCATCCAGGGCGTGTTGGGGGCGGCGTTGCTCCTGGCCGCCGTTTCGAACCTGAAGGCCTCGCGCACGGTCAACGCGTGGACCGGCTTCGCCTTCTTGGTGCTCGGTATTGTTGGGCTCTTTCTTGTGGGGCCCGAACCAAACGCACTCGCACTCACCTCCACGGCAAACGCCGTGCACTTCGGGGCATCCGCAGTTCTGCTCGCGGTTGGCCTGGGCGCCAACCGCGACTGATGTCCACGATCCTGCGCACCTGGGTGGCCTTCGTCGCGCTCGGTGCGGGCATCATCCACTGCGATCTCGCCCTGGATGCTCCGCTGTGGGCAGCCGTGCTGCTCGGGATGCTCGGCGCCGCCGAAATTCTGTGGGGCGCGGTCACGTTCGCGCGCGACGTGGTGCCCGTGCCTCGGGTCGCGCTCGGCGTCGCGATAGCGCCCACGCTCCTCTGGGTGGTGGCGCTCGTCACCCACACCATGCCAGCATCCGTCTCCCCCGTGCCGCTCGGAATCGCAAGCCTCCTCACGCTGGCGGGCGCGGCGATCCTCGGGGTGGGTCGTCGTCGCGGGACCACACCGACGTCGACCGTGCTGCGATATGCGGTGGCACTTGTTGTGGGCGCGCTGGTCGTTGTCGCACTCGTGACGCTTGCACTCGCGGCACCCGGAGGCGGGGTCTTTCCGGGACCATCGACCTTCGACGAACATGGGCACACAGGCTAAACTGAGGCTTGCCTAACACCCGCCGTCTGGAGTTCCCGTGTCCGTCATCCCCTTCTCCCAAGCTCTCCGCGAGCGCACCTGGTCGTCGCACGGCGACAGCGAAGGCGCGAGCTTCATGAAGGACCTCATGAGCGGCGAGGGAACCCGCGAGGACTACATCGCTCTGGTCGTGCAGCACTACTTCATTTACGAGGCGCTCGAGGCGGTCGCCGAGACGTTCGCGAGCGACCCCGTGGCATCCGCCTTCATCTCGCCCCAGCTCACCCGGATGCCCGCGCTCGAGCAGGACCTCGCGTTTCTCCTCGGGCCCGACTGGCGCGCCGAGATCACCCCGCTGCCGACGACCGTGAGGTACGTCGACCGCATCAACGAGGTTGCGGCCGAGGGCTGGGCTGGCGGCTTTATCGCCCATCACTACACGCGCTACATGGGTGACCTGTCGGGTGGCCAGGCCATCGGTCGCCTGATGCAGCGCCACTTCGGTTTCGACACAAACGGCGTTGGCTTCTACCTGTTCGATCAGATCGCCAGCCCCAAGCAGTTCAAGGACACCTACCGCGAGCAGCTTGACTCGGTGGCCTGGAGCGACGAGGAGCGCGAGCGTGTGATCGACGAGGTCGTCACCGCCTACCGGTTCAACACCGAGCTCTTCATCGACCTGAGCGCGGCCAAGGCCGCCGCGTAGGTGTCCGACCTGGTCGAGTCCGCTTCCGACCGGGAGCTTCTCGCGGGGTTCGACGCGGGCACACTCGCCCGTTTTCCGCACGACGACCATGTGCGCGTTGTGTACCTGATGGTTCGTGAGGGCGGCGAACAGGATGCCCTGGCTCGCGTGACCGCGGGCATCCGGGCGATGGCCATCGCGAACGGCAAGCCCGAAGCGTTCCACGCGACGCGCACGACGGCGTGGACCCGCATCATCGCCGACCGAACCGCCGCCGGAACCTGGGCCGACTCTCACGCGTTCCTGGAGGCGAACCCCGACCTCCTGCGCCGCGACCTCCTGTCGGACCACTACAGCGACGCTCTCCTCACGAGCGACGCTGCTCGCACGGCCTTCCTTCCGCCGGACCTCGCGCCACTCCCCGCCCCCTAAACCCCCGCGAAAAGCCACTTCTTGCGAGGTTTGGCGCGGCCATACCGCAAGAAGTGGCTTTTCGCGGGGGTTGGCTAGGCGCGGATCGCGGGGATGGCCGTGACGCGCCCCATAAACCGCACGACGTTCTCGTCGACGATGATGTCGCTCGGCCGTAGCGGGCGGGTCATAAACAGACCCTCGAGGTCGGTGATGCGGCTGAGCGCCACGTACGTCTGGCCGGGTGCGAAGGAGCGCTGGCCGAGGTCCACGATCGCGCGGTCGTAGGTCTTGCCCTGCGACTTGTGGATGGTCACGGCCCACGCCAGACGCAAGGGGAACTGCGTGAACTCGGCCACGACATCCTTGCGCAGCGACTTCGTTAGCGGCGAGTAGCTGTAGCGGAACTTCTCCCACACCGCGGGCCGAACCTCGTGGCGGGTTCCGTCGATCTCGACCCACACGGTCGAGTCGATCTTGAGCACCGTCCCCACACTGCCGTTGACCCAGCGTGGTGGCCCGCCGTCCCACTGGGTGTCGTTGCGCAGGAACATCACCCGCGCCCCCACCTTCAGCTCGAGCGCCTCATCCGCCGGGTAGGTGCGC
The DNA here is from genome assembly GCA_965279605.1 of Rhodoglobus sp. Lineage (GTDB taxonomy): Bacteria > Actinomycetota > Actinomycetes > Actinomycetales > Microbacteriaceae > Rhodoglobus. Next base: position 316,948 of record CBDIIE010000015.1, on the reverse strand, counting down.
CCGCCGAACTCGCCGTTGATCTCGGCTTTCGCCGTCAACGCGCGGCCGGGCAGCCGGGCGAGCTCGGTCGCGTTGATGCGCGTGACTGTGCCGTTGGTGGTGGCCAGCGTGATCGCGCCGTCCGTGGGGGCGGGGCGAGCGCCCACCTCGTTGAGCCGGCCCGCGATCTCGGCGGTGACCTGTCCGTGGCGCACGGCATTGAGCATCCACTTGAACTCGCTGTCGGACTGCCGATGGATGGTCGCCAGCTCGTAAATCGTGAGGTCGGTCTCCTCCCACACCTTCGCGTCGAAGAACCACATGGACCGGTAGTGGTCGGAGAAGTACGCGCGCTCGTCGCCCTCACCCGGTACCGGCGCCAGCTGGTAGGGGTCACCGAAGAGCACCACCTGCACTCCCCCGAATGCCTCGTTCTTGCGGCCCCGAGCCTGGCGCAGCGAGCGGTCCACGGCATCCAGCAGGTCGGCGTTGACCATCGATACCTCGTCGATGACGAGCGTCTCGATCGAGTTGAGCAGCTTGCGAAGCTCGTCGGACTGCTCGATGTCGTGGTCGGCGATCACCCCAATCGGCAGCCGGAAAAGTGAATGGATGGTCTGCCCACCCACGTTGAGCGCCGCAACGCCGGTGGGCGCGCAGATGACCACCTGCTTCGACGTCGCCCATGAGAGGTGATTCAGCAGGGTGGACTTTCCCGTGCCGGCGCGACCGGTGACGAAGATGTTGTCCATCGAGGTCTCGATGCGGTCGAAGACGGCCTGCTGCTCCGGGGAGAGGGCGACGTCATTCACCGTTTCACCCTAGTTTGACGAACGTCGCCCCACCGACAGGCTCGACCGCCGGTGAAAAACATAGGATGTGGGAATGCGCCGCGAGCTGATCACCTGGTCCCTCGTGGGTGCGTTGGTGCTCGGCGCCTTCGGTTTCACCGTTCTGGTGCTCAACAACTCGGTCTACAGCGCCTCGGGCTACGTCAAGAGTTACCTCGACGCGCTCGCCCGACAGGATGCCGCGGGAGCCCTCGAGATCATCGGCGAGCAGCCGGCCACCGACACCTCCGACACCCTGCTCCGCCGCTCCGCCATGAGCGAGCTCACCGACCTCAAGCTCATCAACGACATCGAGCTTGAGGGTGGCCTGCACAAGGTGACGTTCAGCTACCTCGCCGACGGCCAGGCGGGTCGCACGGCCTTCGAGGTTCGCGCCGACGACATGCTGTTTGGCCTCTTCCCGGACTGGCACTTCGTGACCGGTCCACTGTCGACGATGTACGTGACGGTGCTGGGGGATGCCCGCTTCTCAGCCAACGGCATCGACCTCGTCACTCCCACCCCCAACGACCCGGCCGGGTACCTCGTGTTCACGCCGGGGGCGTACGAGCTCAACCACGACACGACCTACCTCGACGCCGCGCCCGTTCGGGTCGAGGTTCAGGAGCCTGGAGCATCCGTGCCTACCGCTCTGATGGTGCAGCCGAACGCGCTGATGATCCAGGAGGTTCAGGAGCGCGTCAACGAGGGCCTCGACACCTGCACGACCCAAGAGGTGCTGATGCCGACGGGATGCCCGTTCGGCCAGTCCATGGGCAACCGCATCATCACGCCACCCGCGTGGTCCATCACGCAGTACCCGGAGGTGAGCATCCGCGCCGGGGACCGCTCGGGCGAGTGGCTGGTTCCTGCAACCCCGGGCATCGCACACCTCGTGGTCGACGTGCGGAGCCTGTTCGACGGCTCGGTGTCCACGTTCGACGAGGACGTGCCCTTCACGGTGAGCTACGCGATCGGCTTCCTGCCCGGCGACGAGCTGTTGATCACCGCCCGCTACGAGTAGCACAGCTGGAGCTCAGAGCGAAGGCCATTTCTGGCCTTCGCCGCGACGCCAGCGCCGACGCCCGTCTCGGGCGGCGGGCCACTTGCGCGTGGAATGCCTCGCGCGGGAGTTTGCGACACTCCGCGGGAGTTCGAACGCCCGCCCACGGTCGTCAACTCCCGCGCGAGCGGTTGAGGGCCGAGGTGGGGCCGAGGCGTGTTCACGCGCACTGTGGTTAACTCCCGCGCGAACGGCTGAGGGATGCTGCAGCTGGCGGGTCAGCGGCGGTTGGCGCGCTCCGCGAGCATCCGGTTGTATTCCTCGAGCTCGGCATCCCCGTCACGATCGGCCTGGCGGTCGCGGCGCTTGGTCTCGCGGGCATCCGATCGGGACCACAGGAACACGATCGTGAGCGCAAGGATCGCGTTGGGTATCTCGCCGACGCTCCACGCAATGCCGCCACCGGCCTGCTGATCCTGGATGGCGCTGACGCCAATATCCCAGCCCATCGCGCCGTACCAGTTGGCCAGCAGCAGCCCCGTGCCCGACATCAGCGCGAGGCCGAAGAATGCGTGGAACGCCATCGTGGCCAGAAGCACGACGAGCCGCACCGGGTAGGGCAGGCGCTGGGGCGAAGGGTCGATACCAATGAGTGACTGCACAAACAGGTAGCCGCTGAGCAGGAAGTGCACGATCATCCACTGGTGGCCCACATGGTTGGTGGTCGCCCAGCTGAAGACTGGCGTGTAGTAGAAGATCCAGAGGGAGGCCGTGAAGATGGCCGCCGCGACGATCGGGTTCGCGAGGATCGCGAACGGCTTCGAGTGCACCAGGATCATGAGCCACTCGCGGATGCCGCGGCTGCCGTCCTCACGCTTGTGGATGACCCGCAGCGCAAGCGTGATGGGCGCACCCGGAACCAGAAGCAGCGGAACGAACATGCCCAGGGTCATGTGGGCGAGCATGTGCGAGCTGAACAGGAACTTCTCGTAGACGTTCACGCCGCCGTTGGTCACCCAGAACAGCACGACCATGCCGAGCACCCACAGGGTGGTGCGGTACCACGGCCACCGATCGCCGCGAGCGCGCAGCCGCAGAACACCCCAGACGTAGAACAGGATGCCGAACGCGCAGATCAGCAGCCACAGCAGGTCGATGTTGAACATCGTGAGGTAGTTCTCGATGCTGGGCGCGGGCGGTAGCGGGCGACCGGTGAGGATCTCGGCGGGGGTGGGGTCGGTGAGGTCGGCGACCGGAACCTCGGGCACTGGCGTCGCGGTGCGCGCGAGAGCGGCAGCGGCTCCCGATGCGACACCCATAAACGCGAGCTCGGTGGCGACGAGCGCCCAGAACCAGGCCCGCGTGCGGGCCGCGAGCCGCGTCATCCGTGCGATCATCACCCGGCGCTGAAGGGCACCGAGCAGACCAAGCGCGAGAAGCGCGGCGACCTTCGCCACGACGAGAGCGCCGTAGGGGGAGAACATGTTCTCGATCGTCTCGACGCGTATCTGCGCGCTGACATAGCCGGATGCCGCGACCACAACAAAACACACGAGGGCGACCGTCGAGTACCGCCGCAGCACGGTGACGAGGCGGTCGCGATCCATCGTGGAGCGAACCAGCACCAGGGTGAGCAGCCCGCCCAGCCAGACGGCGGAGAACAGCACGTGGATAAACAGGGCGGTGGATGCGGCGTCGTGGTTGGCGGTGCCGCCGCGGTGTCCCTGAAGGGTGGGCGGCAGCATCCCGTAGGCGGCGAGGACGGTGACGAACGCGAGCACGGTCTGGTTGCGCACGGCAAAGCACAGGGCGGTGACGCCGGCCGCGACGAGCGTGGTGGTGAGCCAGGCCTGGCCGAGCTCAGTGCCGGTGAGGAAGTTGGCAAGGATTTCGCCGAACTGGTCGTCGAATCGGAGCGGCTGGCTGAGGACGGCAAGGAAGGTGAAGAGGCCGGTGGTTCCGGCGGCAACGGTCCAGACCGCGGCGGACCCGGCGGCGACGTCGAGGGCGCGGTCGTATTCGGGCCGCGACGAGTCGAGGGCGAAACACGCGAGGAGGAGTGCACCGAGGGCTCCAGCGCCGCCGAGGTTGACGAGGAGCGTGGAGATGGGGAGGCCGTACCGCACGACGGGGCCTGGGTCGAGCAGGAGCGGTGCATCCGCCCCGCCGCCGAAGGCGAGCCCGGCGAGGAGGGACAGCAGTGCCGCGAGCAGGAGGATGGCGGGCAGCGCTATCCGGAGGAGTCGGGGCACCCCTCAAGCCTAAGCGTCGGGCGGGCCCCGGTTAACGACGAAGGGCGGCGACCATCACGGTCACCGCCCTGTCGACTGGGGGTGTTACTTGGCGGCAGCCTTGAGCTTGCTGCCGGCGCTGATCTTCACGCCGTAGCTTGCCTTGATCTCGATCGCCTCGCCGGTCTGCGGGTTGCGGCCGGTGCGTGCGGCACGGTGCGTACGCTCGACAGCGAGCCATCCGGGAATGGAGACCTTGGTGCCGTCACCGACCGAGCTGGCCAGCACGGAGAAGACGGAGTCGAGGACCCCGTTCACGGCAGCCTGGCTCTGGCCAGACTCAGCGGCAACAGCCGCGACAAACTCGGTACGGTTCAGTGACTTATCAGCCATGGGATGTCCTCCTCGGACCTCATGCAATTAGGTGGAGCGTGTATAGCGCCTGAAATCTACCAGCTTGACTTGGTAATTCCGGGCAACTCACCCCGGTGTGCCATATCGCGGAAGCGCACACGGGAAATACCGAACTGGCTGAGGAAACCGCGGGGACGACCGTCGATCGAGTCGCGACCACGCACGCGCACCGGCGACGCGTCGCGCGGAAGCTTCTGCAGGGCGACGCGAGCGGCCTCGCGGGTCTCGTCGGTGCCGTTCGGGTCCACGAGGGCCTTCTTCAGCTCGAGGCGCTTGGCCTGGTAGCGAGCGACAACGACCTTGCGCTGCTCGTTCTTGGCAATCTTGCTCTTCTTGGCCATGGTTAGCGCTCCTCGCGGAATTCGACGTGCTGGCGGATCACCGGGTCGTACTTCTTCAGCACGAGGCGATCGGGGTTGTTGCGACGGTTCTTCTTCGTCACGTAGGTGTAGCCCGTACCCGCGGTGGAGCGGAGCTTGATGATGGGGCGGATGTCCTGCTGCTTAGCCATTAGATCTTCTCCCCACGGGCAAGAAGGTCCTTGACCACGGCTTCGATGCCACGAGCGTCGATCACCTTGATGCCCTTGGCGGACAGGGTGAGGGTGACGTTACGGCGCAGCGAGGGCACGTAGTAGGTCTTCTTCTGGATGTTCGGATCGAAACGACGCTTGGTGCGTCGGTGCGAGTGTGAAATGTTGTGCCCAAAGCCGGGAACGGCTCCGGTCACTTGGCAGACTGCTGCCATGGCGGTACTCCTGTTCTGGTTACCGTGACCCATCCACTGCTGGATGACTCACCCAAGATCACTTGTCGGCACGCCTTGATCCCGGACGTTCATTGGGAGGCATACGTGTGGGGCGGAAATGCCCAACCTGTATAGGGTACGCGAGTTGGGGGTGGGGTGCAATCGCATCGCTCTATCCCTTGGGCAGAATGCACCTAGACAGGGGTCAAATAACCTCAGCCGCGCCGGGTGAGGCACGCAAAGTACCCGCAATAAGTGAAGCAATGTCTGGACTTCCCGATAGATTTAGCGCTATCCGACCCCAAAACGGGCGGTGAACTGCGAACCGCGTCGGAGAATCACCTGAAATATGTCTGACGGGAAGTTGGAGATAGTGATGCCCGAAGTGTCTGTGAGCATCAACGTCGAACCACATCCACGTCTGCTCGGAGTGCTCGGCGATATCGAGTTCTCGCCCGTGCAGTGCATAGCTGAGTTAGTTGACAACGCATTCGATGAGTTTCTCCGACACCCGCTAGACACAGAGGATCCCACGGTCTGGGTCACTCTCCCCGCCAAGTCCAGCACTCCTAGAGACGGCGAGGTGTGGATCAAAGACAACGGCCCGGGCATGACCCTCGATCAACTGAACAATGCTCTTCGAGCTGGTTGGACGAGCAACGACCGCCTCGGCCAGCTCGGCCTTTTCGGTGTTGGGTTCAACATCGCAACGGCACGCCTCGGGCAGGTGGCCGTCGTACGCACCGCTAAGTCAAGCGACACTGAGTGGACAGTCGTCACAGTGGATCTCAAGGGAATGGCGGCAGGCAACAGTTTTGACCTGCCCGTAACCTTCGACCCAAAAAACTCACCGGGCGAACATGGGACCGAGATTGTAATCCGAAACCTAAAGCCCGAACACCATCAGACAGTGAGCCGCACCCAGGCAAAGATCAAGCAGAGCTTGGGCGACATCTACAGCTATCTGCTGGCCGACCGCGGCTTCAATCTGATCGTTGACAATGAGCTTGTCAAGCCTCGGCTCCCCTGCGTCTGGGGCGAAGGGCGGTCAGTGGTCCGAAATGGCGAGAAGATTCCCGCCGTAATCGAAATCGACGAACGACTTGCCGATCGTCGCGTTTGTCTCGACTGCGGCGTGTGGCAAACCGTTGGAGAGACTGTCTGCGAGTCGTGCGAGAGCGTACGGGTCGAGGTGCGTGAACGGCGAATCTGGGGTTGGGTTGGAATTCAGCGGTACCTCCACGCTACCGACTTCGGCATCGACTTCATTCGCAACGGTCGCAAGATACTTGTCCGCGATCAATCCATGTTTCGTTGGGTCGATCAAGACGACCTAAGCGATCGAGGCGAGGTCGAGTATCCAATTGAGGTTCCGCGCGCCGGTCGGATCGTGGGCGAGATCCATATAGACCACGTGCGGGTGAACTATCAGAAGAACGCCTTCGAGTACGACACCCCCGAGTGGAAACGCGTAGTGCAAGTGATTCGGGGGGAGGGGCCCCTGCAACCGAAACTCGCTAAGAGTCGAGGCTTCACAATTCCCAACGTCTCCCCGCTGGCTCGACTTTTCACTGGCTATCGTCGTAACGATCCGGGCCTCAACTACCTCATCCCTGGGGACGGTAAGGTTGCCCTTCACGAGCTTGCGCGTGAATGGGCCGAGAAGTTCCGCAAGAGGGACCCTGCATATCAGACAGACGAGAAGTGGTATCTAGCGGCCCAGCAGCACGACAATTCCCCCGCTGCACCCGTAGATTCGTCCGCCCCTAATCCAAACATTCTTGAGCAAAAGGGTCTACTCGAGCCCGAGCATGCCGCGCCCCAAGCCGCACCCCCAGCTCCCTCTCCCATTCATACTGAAGACGAACGCAGGAAGAAGTGGAAAGCAAGTGCCACTCATCTGCCTGATTTGGAAGCGAACTTCGGGTTGCCTGGACACGGGGCGGCACTACAGGTCCAGGCATGGCTCGTCCGGAATCACCGCATCACCCGACCAAACGAGTCTGATCATGTCCCTGTTTACGTTGCATCAGGCAGGGGTTCCCAGGTGGACGTATTCGTTGACGCGGAACACCCGATCTTCGTGGATTTTGGGGTCGATACTCGAGATCTGGTAGTCATCGAGCTCGCGGAGTACTTGCGCCTGCGCGACGGCTCCTCGCGCTCCCTCTCGGCGGTCTTTGCTGACCTCAAGCAACGGTGTCTCCCTGACGCGCGCATCTCGGGTCCGTTCCTTGCTGATCTCGCGTCCCGCACCCTTAACCGAGTGCGCGAGGCGATGCAGCCGGTCATCGCCGGAAATGCCGCAGGCTATTGGAGCCTGCTGACGACTGAAGATCAAGCGACGTCCGAACGCGCATTCGCGGTAGAAGGAGGCGGCATCGACTGGAGTGAGGTCATCACTTCGGGCGATTGGATTGAGTACGTTGGGGGCGGCGCGCTGGTCCGCCTGGTTGAGGCGCGTCCTGAGTCCTTTCTGGACGGCCGCGTCTTTCGCGTATCCTATGACGCCCTCGCAGACATAGAGGCCAAGCGGGTGGCAACGAGCCGCCTGGCCGACCTCTTGGGCGATGTTGCCACAATCGCCGTCACAACCTCGGTTCGTAGCCCTGAGGAGCTTCAGCGTGGACGGCTGGCCTGCCTCCTCCTTTCGCAAGAGATTATTGGAGCGGTCGAGGACGGTGACTCTTGACGTCGTTCCTAGCACCGACGCGGCTGGCAGTAGGGGGTCCGGCCCGATTTACACGCGAGGTCGAACGGCTATTGGGGCTGCTGGGCTTCCGGGACGTCGTCAATATTGATGGACCAGGTGACAAAGGTGGCGACCTCGTCGGAAGCCTTCATGGCAAGCTCTGGGTGATCCAAACAAAATGGAAGCACAGCGGCTCCATCAACCGCGACGGAGTCGATGAAGTCTCGCGCGCCTTCGAACACTATGGCGCGTCGCGCGCCGTCGTCGCGACCAACACGAGGCCTTCGGCAGATGCTGAGAAGCGAAAAACCGACTTGCTTCGGCTTGGGCGACGGATTGATTTTTGGAGCGGCAAAGATCTCCAAGATCTCTATTTGTCAGCGCCGGAGAGTCCGCCTATCGTCCTCCGTGACTATCAAGACTCCGCAGTGACAGCCCTTTGGGCCGACCTAGAAGCGCGTCGACGCGCCCTCCTAGTACTCGCCACTGGGCTAGGCAAAACCGTTGTCGGCGGTGAGGTCGTCGGACGATACCTGCAGACTCGTCCTACGAGTGATGTTCTGGTGGTGGCACACACCAAGGAGCTCGTCAATCAGCTCGAGCGCGCGATGTGGAGGCACCTTCCGAAACGCGTTCCAACTCAGGTTCTGACCGGCGAGGACAAACCGCGGAGCCTGCACGGAGTTACATTTGCGACCACAGCCAGCGCTCTCAATGCTGTGCTGAAAGGGTGGCGACCGGGCCTAGTAATGGTCGACGAGACTCACCACGTTGGGGAAGACGGCCGGTATGACCGCTTGCTCGACGAGCTAGAATCAAGCCTCCAGTTTGGAGTTACTGCGACCCCTTGGCGCGGCGATAAGTACGACATCGAAAAACGATTTGGGGCCGCGAGCTTCAAGCTTGGGATCGAAGAAGGCATGCGTCGTAGCTACCTCGCGACCGTCGACTACAGACTCTTCGTTGACAACATTAACTGGGACATCGTGCGCGATGCCAGCGTGAACAGCTACTCCATCAAGGAACTCAACTCACGCTTGTTTCTGACGCAACGCGATGAGGCTGTAGTTGACGCCCTCAAGGATGCTTGGTACAGCACTGTTAGCCCTCGCGGGATCGTTTTCTGCCAGACGATCGAGCACGCCGAACGGATGCAGAAGATACTCCGCAAGCACACGGACTGGGCGAGCGCCGCAGCGCTTCATGCCGGCATGCTCAAACGGGAAAGACAGCAACGGTTACTCGACTTCCGTTCTGGCCGAATACCCATTCTTGCGGCCGTCGACATTCTCAACGAGGGTGTCGACGTTCCTGACGTCAACATCTTGGCGTTCGCACGCGTGACGCATAGTCGCAGGATCTTCGTGCAGCAGCTTGGCCGTGGCCTGCGGCTCCGCGAGGGAAAGGAACACGTGCTCGCCCTCGACTTTGTATCGGACATTCGCCGCGTTGCGGCACTTCTGAACCTTCGTCGGCAGCTGGAGGCATCTGATATCGAGGTACTGCCGAAAGTCCCGCAGCCCACTATTGCGTTTAGTGATGTCCGGGCGGAGAGTCTTCTGGAGCAGTGGATTCTTGATGCGGCTGACTTGGAGACTGCAAACGACGAGGCTCGTCTCCAGTTCTTGGATCCGAACGTGCTACCGGCATGACCCGCGACAAGCTCATTCCCGAAACTCAACTAGCAGCTGTGGTCACAGCGATCTATTCAGACGCACACGTGCGCAATTGGATGCACCTTTCGCTCGCCGAACGGAGCCGGGCCTACAGCGAGTGGGTCGACGATGACCGGATCGGCGGTGTGCTCAAGATGTACATGACCCCTGAAGCGACACGGGCCTGGATAAAGGACGGCCCGATGAAGGAGTACTCCCGTGCCCTTCGGGGCGCTGGTCGGTATGCGCGGTTCGGCCGTACAGGCGGAACGAGTGTCGAGGATATTCTCCTAGCGGCGCTCGGCGAGGGCTGGACGATGGTCGAAAACACGGCCGGAATCAAGCCGTTTCATGCCGAGGTCGTGAACGCGTCCGGCGAGGTCGCCTACGTTGCATGGGACGGCGCTCACAACTTCAAGAACCTGGTCTGGGCAGCACTCAGGACCAGTGTGGAGCGCGGGCTGGTCGGTCATGTGGTCGTGACCGAGACACAGGGAAGAACCACGCCGCGCGAACTGGCCGACATGCAACGGGACATCGTTCAACGTTGTGGGCTTACACTTCACTACGTCCGAGAGCAGCTTGGGCACCAATCGTCGTGACCTCTACTGCGAATTCTATCGAACTCTTCGCCGGCGGTGGGGGACTCGCGCTCGGGATGCGTGAGGCCGGCTTTACGCATGACAGGCTTGTCGAATGGTGGGCACCTGCGGCCAAAGTGCTCCGCCACAACGCCAAGCTTGACTCTACGCTGTGGAATGAAGAACACGTTCTGGAAGGCGACGTCAGGGAGCTGGCCACTCAACTAGGTCAAGTAGGTTCGGTGAGCCTCGTGGCGGGCGGGCCACCGTGCCAGCCATTTTCTCTCGGAGGTGCCCACGCAGGCGACTCAGACGAGCGGAACATGTTCCCAGCTGCAATCGATGTCGTTCGCCGCCTCATGCCCGAGTTCGTCGTTTTTGAGAATGTGCCCGGGCTAACTAGACCTACCTTCTCTCCCTATCTTGACTACGTAAGAGATCAACTTCGGCGCCCTGGCATCATGCCGAAGAAGAACGAACTTTGGAACGAGCACCATGCACGCATCCGCAAGAGCCGCGCGGATGACTTGTATCGCGTCTACCAGGATCAGATTGACGCTGCGGACGTTGGTGTCGCCCAGAATCGTCGCAGGATCTTTCTTGTTGCCATACGCGCAGACATAGCCGAAGCTGGCACATGGCCGGGCGTGGAGCGCACCCACAGCCGGGACGCTCTCCTTTATCAGCAGTGGGTCAGCGGGGCTTACTGGGAACGGCACGCCATGAAGACGCCTGCAGAGGAGCCACGGCATCTACGCGGACACATCGCACGCGTTCGCAGGATGGGGGAGCCAACCGATCACTTGCCTTGGAGAACACTCCGTGACCTGCTCGACGATGTGCCCGAACCCACCGACGATGTATCGCCGGAGGGTTGGCCAAACCACACGGCCGTCCAAGGGGCGAGGATTTACGACAAGCACAATGGAAGTCCGCTCGATCTTCCAAGCAAGACTATAAAGGCGGGTGTACATGGCGTGGCGGGCGGTGAAGGCATGCTTCGCGAACTCAACGGGGCTGTTAGATACCTCAGCGTTCGCGAAGCCGCTCTCGTCCAAGGCTTCCCGCGAAGCTACGAATTCCCAGGGGCCAGGAGCCGCGTCATGGGCGTTATCGGAAACGCGGTCGCGGTTGGAGTTGCGGCGAAGGTCGGTGCGTCCCTTATCGCGGTCCGCGAGTGTGGATCTGACGCTCAGACGGCTGCAGTAACCGAAGTCGGTCAATCAACGTTAGATACATCCGACAATTCGCTCAAGACGACCACTGTCTCTCGAGCGCGAGCCTTGTCATAGTTCGACACCATTGGCCCTTCGGTTGGGCGAGTTAGCCGTCCGGGCGAGCAACATTGAACGGAACTGAGATGTGATGGACGAAGCCGCCCGCGGTAAAGAGAGCCATCGCTTTCCGCCCATCAGATTGAGCCCCCTGCCCGCAAGCAAGCTGGCCTACTTCGACTCCTGGGTGTGGGTCGAACTGACGAAAGCTAGACGGGACGATTCACACGCGCTTGCACCCAGCTACGAAGCGTTGTTGCGCGCGGCAGACGATGGTCAGATCGAGATCGTCCTCGATTCGACGAACTACCTCGAACTATGGAACCAATTAAGGACATCTTCGAGGAGAGAAGTTGCCCGAACGATGGGAGCGCTCAGTGGCTATCGAACTTTGCGGGCCGTGCATGAAGTTGTCGAGGAAGAGGTCCGCCGAACTATCACATCATGGCGAACGACTGGAAAGTTCAGCCAGGTCGGGCTACCACCTCGCACCTGGGTTGTCGGGGTCGGGGCGCGTCATGCTTTCGCCTCCGAGCACGGCCGGTTTCGGTTCGTCGAGAGCCTTGCAACGGCGTTCGAGCCCGAAGGGGCCGAGGTCGCGGCTCCAGCCGCATGGGAGGCAGTGTCCGGCCTAATGGCACCTGAAGTCTTCGAGTGGTTCAACCTTGTCGGGGTGGACTTCGACTACGACATCCCAGGGATTGACTACCGCTCGACACACCGTTTGGGCGACGAGTGGGTCGGTCACCAGAACGTCATCCGAGCACGAGTGCGGTCTGTGGGCAGCGATGTATCTCTTCTGTATCGAACCATCATCGCGGACAGGATCGTCCTCCTGTCCGGTCAAGTGGACTCCATGACCTTCAATTCTCAGGAGGCCTTCACCTGGTTTGATGGCCCAACCGCAGGCACCGCGTTTGTCAACTCCATCCCCTCTCAGCGCGTCATTGCGGAACTCCTGTACTCGGTGCATCGCCAGCTTGACTACAACTTTCGCCAGCACGATCGCAATGATCTACAAGCCCTTGCCGTCGCGGTGCCCCACTGCGACGTAGTTGTTCCCGATTCGCACTGGGCACATCATGTCCGCGCTACAGGTCTTGCCGATCAATTCGGAACGAGGATAATCCGAGGACAGGGGGAGCTGCGCGAGTGGGTCGCAAGTCTGGACAGTCCTAAGTAGGGACGACGCGACCCCTTTCCACTCCACCACCAGACCGTTGCCAGTCGGAAGGTTGGGACTCGTTGACAGCGACCTGCCTGCCGACGACGATGGCTCGAGCTGCGAGCGATAAGAGGAATGATCTGCGCGCCCGCCTCCACCGCGCTCGGGCGCGTCATGGGCGTGCAGCGCGGCGCGGCGGCGTCGGGGTCGTTCCGATCGGGCGAGGGCACAAAGGAAAGAGGCCCTATCGACTAGCGGAAGGCGGAGCTTCATCCGCTGTCCACAGTGGATCGTGATCGAAGAGCGCAGGGCGTTCGAACTCATGCTCATGTTGACTCGACCTCAGACCCCCCACACCCACTACCCTCGTCCTCATGCGCCGCGCATCATGGGTCCCCCTCCTCGCCGTCGCCGCCGTGCTTGCGGCGACCGCCACCGCTCAGTCCTCGACTGCCGCCCAGCCGGGTGAGCTCGACGGGCTCGACTATGTCGCCCTGGGCGACTCCTACTCCGCCGGGTTCGGGCTGGAGCCGTACTCGACCACCACGCCGTTCAGCGGCGACCCCAACGGGTGTTACCAGTCGCAGAACGACTACCCGAGCCGGGTCGCGGCATCCCTCGGGCTCGACATCACCGACCAGACCTGCAGCGGCGCCATCACCGCGAACGTCGGCTACCCCGCCGGCGTCACGTTCCCCGCGCTGACTCCCGCCGAACCGCTGCCTGTGCTCCCCACGGGCGACGAGCTGCAGGTCACCCTCGCAGGCCTCACCGTGCCCGAGCTGCAGAAGGCGGGCCTCGACGAGTCGACGGACGTTGTGACGGTGGGCATCGGTGGCAATGACCTGGGCTTCTCGCACATCGCTGAGGCGTGCATCCGCACCGGGGTCGACCCCACGAGCGAGCCCGTCTACCTCGCCCTCGAGCTGGGCATCAGCGTGCCCAACTGCGCCGACTACTTCGGCGACCCCACCACCTACCCCGCGGCGGACCTCTTCACCCGCATGACGGATGTCGTCGCCCCCCGGATCGACGGAGTCCTCGACGCCATCGCCACTCTGGCCCCCAACGCGCAGGTGTTTGTCGTCGGTTACCCGATGGTCACGCCGGCGGATGCCACGAACGCCTGCTTCACCGCCCCGACCACCCCCAACTCGGTGCCGTTCTCGGGAACCGACCTTCAGTTCATCCACAGCGTAGAGATCGCGCTCGACGGGGCGCTGCAGTCCGGCGCCGAGGAGCATGGCTTCCACTTCGTGACGAGTTGGGCATCCTCCGCGAACAACACGCTCTGCTCCACCGACCCGTGGATCTGGGGCCTCACCGCGTACGAGAACGACCAGCCGACGTGCGACGCCAACTACCTGCCGGTGCTGAACGGCGAAATCTGCGTTGAGCTTGGTGCGCTGCATCCGACGGAGAACGGCATCGCCAACCTCGCGTCGCTCACCACCGCCGCAGTCAACTCCGCGTTCTTTGTGACCCCAGCGAGCGCGTCCGTCGCAGTGGGCGACAGCCTGGGCGTCACTGGCGGCGGGTTCCAGCCCGGCGAGACCGTGCGCATCCAACTCGTCTCGGGCTCGACGGCCATCGAAATCGGCACGGCGACCGCGGATGCCTCGGGCAGCTTCACCGCGTCCGTCACCATCCCGGCCGGGTCACCCACCGGCGCGGTCACCGTGCAGGGCGTGGGCGACGAGTCACAACGCGCCTTCAGCTCGCCCCTGCACGTGGCGCCCGCACTGGCCGCGACGGGCATGGATGCCACACCTCTCGTGTGGGGCGGGGCGCTCCTGCTTCTTGTGGGGGGAATCGCCCTGGCCACGGGTCGGCGCCGAGCACACCCATAGCCCTCGGCACACCCCACCCGATAACCTCTCAGCATGCGCCGCGCATCCTGGGGGTCATTGCTCGCGCTCGCGAGCCTGCTTGTTGTCGCGGGGGCGGCACAAACATCCACCGCCGCCGCGCCCGGTGAGCTGGAGGATCTCGAGTACGTGTCGCTCGGCGACTCCTACTCCGCCGGTTTTGGCCTCACGCCCTTCTCGAACACCAGCCCCTTCGCGGGCGACCCCAACGGGTGTTACCAGGCGACGGCGAACTACCCGCACAACGTGGCATCCGCCCTGGGCCTCGACCTCACCGATCAGACCTGCAGTGGTGCCATCAGCGCGAACCTCGGGTATCCGTCCGGCGCGTCGTTCCCGATCCCAGTGAGCGCCGACCCGCTGCAGGAGTTGCCGGCGGGCGACCAGCTGCAGGTCACGCTCTCGGGCATGACCGCGCCCGAGCTGCAGACTGCGGGCCTGAGCGCGAGCACCGACATTGTCACCGTGGCGATAGGCGGCAACGACCTCGGCTTCTCGGATATCGCGATGGCGTGCATCCGCGAGGAGGTGGGTGCCGACACTCACCCGCTGTACCTGTACCTCGAGGTGGGCGCCGACGTCACCGACTGCGCCGACTACTTCGGCGAGGGCAGCACCTATCTCGGCGCCGACCTGTTCGCTCGCCTATCGAGCGCCGTGGAGCCACGCATCGCGAGCACGTTTGACGCGATCAAGCAGCTCGCCCCCAACGCCCAGGTGTTTGTTGTTGGCTACCCGCAGATCGCACCCGCGGACGCCACCGACGCGTGCTTCACCTCGATGGACAACGACAATGCCGTGCCATTCTCGGGCGTGGACATCAGCTTTATCCACACGGTGGAGAGCGCGCTGGATGACACCCTCCAGAGCCAGGCTGCGGCGCACGGCTTCCACTTTGTTCCGACGTGGGCGGCCTCCGCCAACAACACCCTCTGCTCGTCTGATCCGTGGATCTGGGGGCTCACCGCCTACCTCAACCTCGAGTCGAGTTGTGACGCGGGGTACCTTCCGGAGGGCGACGGCTACGTCTGCGTGAAGCTCGGCGCGCTGCATCCGAATGCCAGTGGCGTCACGCTGCTCACCACCCTCGCAACCAATGCGATCCACTCGGCGTTCGCCGTCACCCTCGATTCCGCCGAAGCAGCGCGGGGTGACACGGTCACGGTGAGTGGCAGCGGATTCCATCCGGGGGAGACCAACCAACTTGACCTGAGGGTGGGGTCGATCCTGATTCCCCTGCGCTCTGTCACGGCGGATGCGACGGGCGGCTTCACCACGACCGTCACCATCCCGGCGGACGCCCCCTACGGCGACCACGCGATCGCGGCCACCGGCGGCGACTCGGCGCGCTCGTTCAGCTCCGCACTCACCGTGGTGGGCCCGGCACTGGCGGCGACCGGCATCGACATCACACCCCTTCTGGTCGGAGGCACGGTGCTCCTGCTGCTGGGCGCCAGCGTTTTTGTCGCCTCACGCACCCGGCGAGCCGGCCACTAGCGCGCCACGTCGTCGTTCGCAAGCCCCTTCCGCCGGGCGAGATTCAGGCGCACGCTGGTGTGAGCGGCCGTTCCCTCAGCGGATGCCGCGACTCATCCGAGTGAACGAAGGAGACCACGATGGATGACACCACCCACATCACCACGTACCCCGACTACGGTCACGCGCCCGTGCCGGCGGCCGAGGCCCAACTGCACGACTTCGGTGACCCGAAGGCGCACGCAGACGAGCATTCGCTCGACCACCGCGCCTACACCGACCACGACTTCGGGGCGCCCGAGCGCTAAGCGGGTCGCGAAAGGGCGATCGCTACGTGCCGATGCCCCGGACCTGCGCTGCGGAACGGAGGGCGCGGGCGATCGACTCGACGTCCGAGGCCTGAGACTCCCCGACGGTGTTTGCGCGGTAGTTCTGCTGGTTTCGTGCTCGTCGGGCTCGGTCGAACGCCACTGCCGCTCGGGCTTGGTCGGGTGGCGCGTCGATGACGGCGGCAAGAAACTCGCCGATCGCGGCGTGCTGTCCAGGTCCGTTAACAGTGGCGTAGCCGTGCGCGGCGAGGAACGCCTCACCCAAGTCGTGCGCGGCGTCATACGCAACGCCGTACCGCACGACGGCGCTCTGCATGGTGGAAAGCTCCGCGAGGCGCTCATCCGCGACCCCAAGAAAGTCGGCAGCTCGGAGCGCGTCAGCCGGTACGCGTCTGAGTCGACCAGCGGTCACCAACGCGTCTACGGCGGAAGTTTGCTGCGGCGTCAACGGCGTAAGGCTCACGGGGCCTCGCCGATGAGTGCGACGGTGGGGTTCTCACGGACGGAACGAAGAAATCCGGAATCCGCGGCGAACTCATCCTCAGTGAGAACGGTGGGGTTGACCGGCCGACCGACTTGTTTCTCTACCCGATCGCAGAGGTCGTAAATCTCCGCGAGCTCGGGGTCGCCGACCACCATAAGGTCGATGTCTTTCGGAGCGCCGCCCTCGACGCCTACGCTTCGAGCGGCAAACGACCCAAACAGGAATGCTCGTTTCACGCCTCTGATTGTGCGCAGCTCCTCCGACAACAGGGCGGCTGGCCCAGTCGCGACGAGCAGAATCTCCCTGAGTGGTGCCACCAGCGGGCTTCGCGGATTCGCCGAGATCATGCGAGTGCGCCCCGCTTTTCGCTCGTGCAGGATCCCCGCCTTCAGCAGGCGCTGAAGCTCAGCGTGCGCAGTGGGGTAGGCGACTCCCGCGCGGGTTGCCACGTCGCTGATGCTCAGCTCCTCGGTGCCGAGAAGAATTTCGGAGAGAAGGCGCGCCTGACCATCTGACCGGAATACCGGGGCCAGCACAGGAGCCTGTGTTCTCATATAACGGATATTATTCTCCGTTATACCGATACACAAGGCCCGGTAGGCTCACCCCATGCGCATCGGCTACAGCGTCGGCTACTGGAAGAGTGGGCCGCCCCCGGGCGCGCTCAAGGCGATCCGCACGGCGGAGCGGCTCGGCTTCGAATCCATCTGGACCGCGGAGGCCTACGGCTCTGACGCGTTCACCCCCCTCGCGTGGTGGGGTTCGCGCACGAAGCGCATCAAGCTCGGCACGGGCATCGCGCAGTTGTCCGCGCGTTCTCCCACCGCCGCCGCGATGGCCGCCATGACCCTCGACCACCTCTCGGGGGGCCGCGTGATTCTGGGGCTCGGAGCATCCGGCCCGCAGGTCGTCGAGGGATGGTACGGCCAGCCGTATCCCAAGCCGCTGGCCCGCACGCGCGAGTACATCGACATCGTTCGCCAGGTGATCGCGCGGGAGGAGCCGGTCACCTCCGCCGGGCCACACTACCCACTGCCGTACCCGGGCGAGGACGGCATGGGCCTGGGCAAGCCGTTGCGCTCGACCGTGCATCCGCTGCGCACGAGCATCCCGATTTATCTCGCCGCGAGCGGACCCAAGAACACGGCGCTGGCCGCAGAGATTGCCGACGGCTGGCTGCCCTTTTTGCTCTCCCGGGAGGGGGATGCCGAGGCTCGCGCCAACCTCGAGGCCGGGTTCGCCGTGCGCTCCCCCACACTCTCGCCGCGCTCGGAGTTCGAGGTGGCGTTGTCGATCGCGGTGATCCCGCACCCCGACGTGGAGAAGGCCGCCGACATGGTGCGCCCCCTCGTCGCCCTGTACGTAGGAGGCATGGGGGCCAAGGGCGCCAACTTCTACCGGGATGCGATCGACCGTCTCGGCTACGAGGAGGCGGGCGACCGGATCCAAGAGCTCTACCTCGCCGGCAAAAAGGCCGAGGCTGCCGCCGCGGTGCCGACCAAGCTCATCGAGGAGATCGCGCTTATTGGCCCGCCGGAGAAGATCCGCGACGAGCTTCAAGCCTGGGAGGAGTCGGTCGTCACCACGATGCTCGTGCAGGGCCCCGCGTTTGCACTTCGCACCATACGGGATGTGCTGCAGGGCGGCTCCCTGACGCGGGCCAAGCTCGGGGCACTGGCCCTCGCGTACGCGTCGCGGCGCTAGGGCAGCCGACCGCGGCACGGTAAAGCGGGGTAGCGCGGGCGGGCGTAGGCTCGACGGGTGACCCGCCGCATCCTCGCCCTGATCGCGATCGGACTCGTCGGGGGGTTCCTCTCCGGCCTGTTTGGCATTGGTGGCGGGGTGCTGATGGTGCCCCTGCTGATCCTCGTTCTGAAGGTCGACCAGCGTCACGCCAGCGCGATGTCACTGCTCGCCGTGCTGCCCGCCGCGATTGTGGGGGCGATCACGTACGGGTTCGAGGGGCACGTTGACCTGATCGCCGCGGCGCTGATTGCCGCAGGCGGAATTGTGGGCGCGCTCATCGGAACACGCCTGCTGCGCAAACTCTCGCTCGCCTGGCTGCGCTGGCTTTTTATCGCCTTCCTGCTGCTGATGGCGATCCGGATGCTCATCGAGATGCCCGAGGGAACCACACGCTTCGAGTTCACCCCCATCGTTGTGGCCGGGCTACTGGGGCTGGGCGTGATCGTGGGCATTGCATCCGGGCTGTTTGGGATCGGCGGCGGGGTGATCTTCGTGCCCGCACTCACGGGCATCTTCGCCGTGACCGAGCTGGTGGCCAAGGGCACGTCGCTGCTGGCGATGATTCCGACGGCGACGACCGGCTCGATTGCCAACCTGCGGGCCCGGCTCGTGCGGCTACCGGATGGCCTGGCGCTGGGCATCAGCGCGGCCCTTGCCGCCTACCCCGGCGCAGTGGTCGCGCATGCGCTTCCGACTCGGCTCTCGCACATCCTGTTTGCGGTGTTGGTGCTGATCGTCGCGGTGCAGCTGATCGTGCGCGCGATTCGCGAGGGGCGTGCGGGGCGCTAGCGGCCACACCAAATGCAGGAGATTGGGGCATCCCCCACCACGTTGATGCGCATCCGGGCGCCTCGGCGACGAAGTCTCCTGTATTTGGGCAGGGCCGCGGGCGGTTAGCGCGAGCAGTCGGCGCAGAGGCCAAACACGTCGACGATGTGGTTCGGCTGGGTAAAGCCGTGCTGGGCGGCGACCGCCTTCGCCCACTCCTCCACGGCATCCGCCTCGATCTCCACGGTCAGCCCGCAGTTGCGGCAGATCAGGTGGTGGTGATGGGTGCCGGGCGTGCACGCGCGGTACAGGCTCTCACCCTCCTGCTGCAGCGAGTCGGCCTCACCCTCGACGGCCAGGTCGGCGAGCGCCCGGTACACAGTGGCAAGCCCAATGGATGACCCGCGCTCCCGCAGCGCCGAGTGCAACGACTGCGCGCTCACGAACCCCTCGGACTCACCGAGGGCCTCGCGCACCGCCTCTCGCTGCCACGTGTTGCGCTTCGCCGTCATGCCTTAACCCTACGTCGGCCGCCGATCACGCGGCAGGCGAGGTAAATCACAAACGAGATGGTCGTGATGAACGGGCTGATCGGCAGCGACGACCCGATCGCGATGAGAATTCCGCCCACCGCCGACACAAGACCGAAGACCATGCTCAGCACCGGCACAAGCACGGGCGAGGCGGACACCCGCAGGGCTGCCGCCGCGGGCGTGACCAGCAGCGCGAGCACCAGCAGTGCCCCAATCACCTGGACCGACACGGCGACGGTGAGACCGAGCAGGAGCATAAACACGAGGCTCAGCGTGCGACCGGGCACCCCGCGCGCCGCCGCCACCTCGGGGTCGAGACTGTCAAAGGTCAGCGGCCGCCAGATCACCAACAACGCCGCAAGCACGGCGATCGCAATACCCACGAGCAGCCACAGCTGGTCGAAGTTCACCGAGATGATCTGGCCGGTGAGCAGCCCAAACTTGTTGCCACTGCGCCCCGGGTAGAGAGCCAAAAACAGGATGCCGAGGCCAAGACCAAACGGCATCAGCACCCCGATGATCGAGTTGCGATCGCGAGCGCGCGCCCCGAGGAGTCCGATGATCGCCGCGGCGATGAGCGACCCGACCACGGAACCCGCGACCACGTTCATCCCCAGGAGCAAGGCTCCCGCGGCCCCCGCGAACGACAGCTCGCTGATGCCGTGCACCGCGAACGCCATGTCGCGTTGCATCACGAACACCCCAATGAGCCCACCCACGATGCCGAGCACCGCACCGGCGAAGACCGACGCCTGCACGAGCTGGAGCAGTTCGCCGTAGTTACTGAAGTCGAAGATCATGCGTGGTGACCCTCCTCGACGCCGCCGGCGACAAACACACGACCCTCGCGACGGAACACCTCGACCGGCGTGCCGTAGAGCGCGCTCAGCACGTCGGAGCGCAGAACCTCGTCGGGGGTGCCGATCGTAAAGCGCCCCTGAGCGAGATACAGGATGCGGTCGACCATCGAGAGCACGGGGTTCACGTCGTGGGTGACAAACACAACCGCGGTGTTGTACTCGCGACGCTGAGCGTCGATGAGCTCGGATACCCCACGCTGGTGCGCCAGGTCGAGGCTCGTGAGCGGCTCGTCCGCCAGAAGGAGCAGGGGATCAGACACCGTGGCCTGCGCGACCCGCAGTCTCTGCTGCTCCCCTCCCGAGAGCGACCCCATCGGCTGGTCTGCATAGCCGGACGCCCCCACCGCAGCAATCGCGGCATCCACTCGGTCGTGCTCCGCGCGCGCGGTTCGCGGCAACCCGAACCGGTGGCCGTTGATGCCGAGCGTCACGAGGTCACGGCCGCGCAGGGGAGTGCCGGGTGCGATCATCCGCTGCTGCGGAATGTAACCGATGCGGCGGTCGCCCCGTTGGACCGGGCGCCCGCCCACCGAGATGCTGCCCTCATCGAGTGGCTGCTGGCCAAGAATCGCCCGCAGGAGGCTGGTCTTGCCCGACCCGTTCGACCCGAGGATGGCCAGAAACTCACCGGATGCGACGGTGAGGTCGAGGGAACGCCAGAGGGTGCGCTCCCCCAAGGAGAGCGCACCCTGCGAAATCGCGAGCGCTGGCACTAGGTCAGCGCTGCGGCGATCGAGTCGAGGTTGGCCGTCATCCACGAGACGTAAGTCTGCCCGTCCGGGAGGGTTTCCGTGAAGTCGAGCACCGGAACGCCCGCGGTCTCGGCCGCCTCGCGCACCCGCTCGGTCTCGGGGCTCGCGGTCTGTGAGTTGTACGCGAGCACCACTACGCTCGGGCCGGTGAACAGGTCGAGGGTCTCCTGGAGGGCGAGCGGCGGAACATCCGCGCCCTCCTCGATCGCCTCGGTGAACGCCTCGGGGGTGAGGTTGTCGAGACCGACCGCAGCCAGCAGGTAGCCGGGAACAGGCTCGGTCATCGCCGCACCCTGGCCCTCGAGGGTGGTGTGCAGCTCGTCGGCGCGGGCCTCGAGCGCCTCGATCTCCGCGGTGAAGGCGTCCGCGTTGGCCTCGAACGCGGCGGCGTTGGCGGAGTCGAGAGCGCTCAGCTGGTCGGCGATCTCCTCGGCGACATCCTCCATGGCGTGGAAGTCATACCAGACGTGCTCGTTGAAGCCCTCGATGTGGTCGTGGCCGTCATGGTCCTCCTCCTCGGCACTGTCCTCTTCGGCGTGGTCGTCGTCGGCACCGTCCTCGAGCAGACCCGACACGTCGACCGCCGTAATCACGGGCGCGGTAGTCCCGGATGCGTCAACGAGCGTCTCCATAAACGTGTCGTAGCCGCCGCCGTTGAGAATCACGAGGTCGGCCTCAGCGATCGCGAGCTGGTCGCGCGCCGACGCCTCGTAGCTGTGGGGGTCCTGGTTGGCGCCGGTGATGATGCTCGTGACGTTCACGAGGTCGCCGCCGATCGCCGAGGCGATGTCGCCGTAGACGTTGGTGGATGCGACGACCTGCAGTCGGCCGTCGTCCTCGGGTGCGGGGGTTGCCGCGCATCCGGCAAGGACCAGGGCGGATGCTGCAACAAGGGCAAGACGCTTCATGGGGTTCTTTCTAGCTGATAACCGTAATGAGATTCGTTATCAACAACGTACCACAGCGAAGGGCGTGCCCAAATGCAGGACTTTTCGACGCGGATGCCCCTGCTCCCGCACAACACTGCGGCAGCGCCCGCAGATCTCCTGCTTTTGGGCAGCTTTACCCACTCGGGCGGCGGGCGCGGACTGGCCGAGCGGCAGGCGCGGCTCAGTCGAGCAGGAGCGCGGGCTCCTCGAGCACACTCGCGACATCCGCGACGAAGCGGCTCACGACATCCCCGTCGACCACTCGGTGGTCGAAGCTTCCGCCGAGGGTCGTGACAAAGCGGGGCCGTACCTCGCCGTCGACAACCCACGGCTTCTGCTTGATGGTGCCGAGCGCGAGGATGCCGACCTCGCCCGGGTTGAGGATCGGGGTTCCCGTGTCCATTCCAAACGACCCGAGGTTGGTGATCGTGATCGTGCCACCCGCCATCTCGGCGGGCTGCGTCTTGCCGTCGCGGGCCGTGATCACGAGCTGCTCGAGCGCGATCGCGAGATCCTTGAGCGAGAGCGCGTGGGCGTCCTTCACGTTGGGAACCACAAGCCCCCGCGGGGTCGCGGCGGCGATACCGAGGTTCACGTAGTGGTGAACCGTGATCTCCTTGTCGGTCCACGTGCTGTTCACAGTGGGGTTGCGGCGCACCGCCCAGATGAGAGCCTTGGCCGCGATCAGCAGCGGCGAAACCCGGATGCCCGCGAAGTCGGGCGAGTTCTTGAGCCGCTTCACGAACTCCATCGTTCGGGTCGCATCGATGTCGACGAACACGCTCACGTGCGGCGCGCTGAACGCGCTCTGCGACATGGCCGTCGCGATTGCCTTGCGCACACCCTTGACCGGGATGACCTCCTCGCGCTCGGCACCCCACTCGGGAGTCTCGATGTTGCGGAACACAGTCGCCTGCGAGGCCTGACGAATCACGTCGTCGCGGGTGATCTCGCCGGCAAGACCGGTCGCGACCACGGTCGAGAGGTCGACACCCAGATCCTTGGCGAGCTTGCGGATGGGCGGCTTGGCGATAATCGCGGACGCCGCTGCCGCAGGCACCGACGCAGGTCGCGGCGCAGGCGCGGGCGGAACCGGCGCTGCGGCAGGGGAGTGTCCGCCACCGCGACGGCGGGATGTGCCGTGTCCGCTTGTGCCGTACCCGACGAGCACAGCACCGGGCTTCTCTTCCGCGGCGACGGTGGCGGCGGTGTCGGTCACCGCGGATGCGGCCTCGGCCACGGGCGCTGCCGGTGCGGGAGCAGGGGCATCCCCACCCTCCACGGAGATGATCGGGGTGCCCACCTCGACCGTCTGACCCTCGTCAACGAGGAGCGCCGAGACGGTTCCCGCGAAGGGCGACGGCAACTCGACGAGAGACTTCGCCGTCTCGATCTCGACAAGGACCTGGTTGATGGTGACCGTGTCGCCGGCCTTGACCTTCCACGCGACAATCTCGGCTTCGGTAAGACCTTCCCCGACGTCGGGGAGCCTGAACTCAGACATGGGTACCGCTCCTTAGTAGGCCAGGGCCCGGTCGACTGCCTCGAGCACTCGGTCGGCGTCGGGCAGGTAGACGGATTCGAGCTTCGCGGGCGGGAACGGGGTGTCGAAGCCGGCGACCCGCAGCACCGGGGCCTCGAGGTTGTAGAAACACCGCTCGGCGATGGTCGCCGCGATCTCGGAGCCCACCGAGACAAATCCGGGCGCCTCCTGCGCGATCACCAGACGACCCGTCTTCTGCACCGACGCGATGATCGGCGCGTAATCGATCGGGGAGATCGAGCGGAGGTCGATGACCTCGGCGCTGGTTCCCTCCTCGGCCGCAATCTCCGCGGCCTGGAGGAGCAGCGCAACGCTGGGGCCGTAACCCAGCAGCGTGACCTCGCTGCCCTCGCGCACCACACGGGTGGAATGCAGCGGGATGCCCGCGCTCGCGAAATCGACGTCACCCTTGGGCCAGTACCGGCTCTTCGGCTCGAAGAACAGCACCGGGTCGTTGGAGGCGATGGCCTCCTGGATCATCCAGTACGCGTCGTGGGGGCTGCCGGGTGTCACGACTCGAAGACCCGGGGTGTGCGCGAAGTACGCCTCGGGGCTTTCCTGATGGTGCTCGACCGCGCCGATGTGTCCGCCATAGGGAACGCGGATCACCACGGGCATACTCAGCGCACCCTCGTGGCGGTACGTGAGCTTGGCCAGCTGGGAAGTGATCTGGTCGAAGCCCGGGAAGATGAACCCGTCGAACTGGATCTCGCACACGGGGCGGTAGCCGCGCATCGCGAGCCCAATCGCGGTGCCCACGATGCCGGACTCGGCGAGTGGAGTGTCAAGCACTCGGTTCTCGCCAAACTCGGCCTGCAGGCCCTCGGTGACGCGGAACACTCCGCCGAGGCGGCCGATGTCCTCGCCCATCAGGATCACCTTGGGGTCGTCGGCCAGCGCCTTCTGGAGGCCCAGGTTGAGGGCCTTCGCCATGCTCAATGACTCGATGCTCACGGCTGGCCTCCCTCGAAGGATGCCTCGTAGTCCGCGAGCCACTGGGCCTGCGCCTCGATCAGCGGATGGGGATCGGAGTAGACGTTGCTGAACATCTTCGTGGCCGGCGGATTCTCAAGCGCGAGCGTGCGCCTGCGGGCGTCGGCGGCGAGGTCCTCGCCCTCCTGCGCGACCTCGGCGAAAAACGCGTCGCCCTCGCCGCGCGAGCGAAGGTAGGCCTCGAAACGGGTGATGGGGTCGTTGGCAATCCAGAAGTCGGCCTCGGCAGCATCCCGATACTTGGTGGGGTCATCGCTCGTGGTGTGTGCGCCAATGCGGTAGGTGAGCGCCTCGATAAACC
The DNA here is from genome assembly GCA_965279605.1 of Rhodoglobus sp. Lineage (GTDB taxonomy): Bacteria > Actinomycetota > Actinomycetes > Actinomycetales > Microbacteriaceae > Rhodoglobus. The sequence continues at coordinate 291,795 of CBDIIE010000015.1, read as the reverse complement.
GTGGGCCCTCGCCGGCACGCGCGGCGTCGAGGCTCGCTGCGGTCACGGCGTAGCTCGCGAGCACGTCGTTGCCGTCGATCTGAACGCTCGGGATGCCAAAGCCGGTTCCGCGGAGGTACAGGGGAGTGCGCGACTGGCGAGTCACCGGCACGGAGATTGCCCAGTGGTTGTTCTGCAAGAAGAAGACTTGGGGAGTCTGGTAGCTCGCGGCGAAGACGAGCGCCTCGCTCACGTCGCCCTGGCTCGTGGCCCCGTCGCCGAAGTAGACGATGACGGCCTCGTCGGTGTCGGGGTTGCCCGTCGCAGTGGTGCCGTCGAACTGCATGCCCATGGCGTACCCGGTCGCGTGAAGCGTCTGGGAGCCGATGACCAGCGTGTAGAGGTGGAAGTTGTTGTGCTCGGCCGGGTCCCAGCCACCGTGGCTGAGCCCTCGAAGCATCTCGATGATCTTCATCGGGTCGACCCCGCGGATACGAGCGATCACGTGCTCTCGGTACGCCGGGAAGATGTGGTCCTGCGGCTTGGCAGCGAAACCGGAGCCCACCTGGGCGGCCTCCTGGCCGACACTCGGGATCCAGAGCGCCAGTTGGCCTTGGCGCTGCAGGTTGGCTGCCTCCACGTCGAAGCGGCGAATCACCACCATCTGTCGGTGGAACTCGCGCAACTGCTCGTCGGTGAGCTTCTCGACAAGCGGGAGGTACTCGGCGGTCTCATCGCTTGTGACGATGGTCCCCGCCGGTGACAGCAGTTGTATCGTCGCCGGGGTGTAGGCCATTGGTCTAATCTAACCCGGTCACAGCCGGGGCCGTTGGTTGCATTGAAACAACCTCCGCCGCCGCCCTTAGGAGTTTGTCGACAGCCTCGGTCTCGCCGATGCTCACCCGAACACCCTCGCCGAGTGCCCGCACGATCACCCCGTGGGACTCAAAAACCTCCGCTGCACGGGCAGTGTTCTCGCCCGTGGGCAGCCACACGAAGTTGCCCTGGGGCTCGGGCATGCGCCATTCCTGTGCCCTCAGACCCTCGGCGATCTCGTCCCGGAGTGCCGCGAGCGCCGCCACGCGCTCGAGCAGTTCGCCCTCGTGCTCGAGGGAGGTGATGGCGGCACGCTGCGCCGGTTCGGTGACCGAGAGGGGGATCGCGACCGCACGCGCCGCATCCATGACGTACTCCGGGCCCACCGCGTAACCGACCCGGAGGCCCGCTAGTCCGTATGCCTTGGAGAAGGTACGAAGCACTACGAGGTTGGGGTACTCGTGGATGACCTGCTCGCCCCGTACGGCCCGCTCGTCGGTGACGAACTCCGCGTACGCCTCGTCGAGAAGCACCAGCACGTTCTGGGGCACGGCCGCCATAAACTCGGCGAACTCGTCGTGGGTCACGATCGTGCTCGTGGGGTTGTTCGGACTGCAGACGATCACCACGCGCGTGCGGTCGGTGATCGCGGCCGCCATCGCGGGGAGATCGTGGCGGTAGTCGTCGGTGAGGGCGACTGGCACACTCCGGGATCCAGCCGTGGCCACAAGAAGTGGGTACGCCTCGAAGCTGCGCCACGCGTAGACGACCTCGTCGCCGGGGGCGGATGCCGCTGAGATGAGTTGGGCCAACACGGCGACGGATCCCGCCCCAACCTGCACCTGCTCGGGCGAGACCCCAAAGCGTGCGCCGACGTGGGTGCGCAGCTCGGCTGCGGATGCCTCCGGGTAGCGGTTGATGGTGCTGCGTGCGATCGCGTCGAGCACCGCCGGCAATGGGGGGTACGGGTTCTCGTTGGACGAGAGTTTGAAGGCGTCCTCCGCGGCGGTGCGACCCTGGCGGTAGGGCACCATCGACTCGATCTCGGGGCGGAGGCGAACGCGGTCGGTGGTCACCGTCACAGCCTATTCGGGCGGGTGGCTTTGGCGCGGCGCGATTGCCAGCAACAGCGCGCACGGGCATAGTTGACCGCATGAAGTTTGTGCTCCGCATCCTGATCAATGCGCTCGCCCTCTGGCTCACCACGCTTATCGTCGTTGGCGTCAAGGTTGTGGCGTTCCCGCCGGCCGGCACACTCGAGACCGTCCTCACGTACCTGCTCGTCGCCCTCGTGTTCGGAATCGTCAACGGCATCGTGGGCAACTTCATCCGTATCGTGGCGTTCCCCTTGTACATCCTCACGCTGGGCCTCATCGCGCTGATCGTCAACGGACTCCTGCTTCTGCTGGTCGCATGGATTTCGAGCCTCACAGGCTTTGGCCTGGTCGTTGAGAGCTTCTGGTGGGGTGTTTTGGGCGCGCTGGTGCTGGGCCTCATCAGCTGGATCATCGGCATCCTTCTTCGCCCGCTTATGAGCGATCGCCGCTGACGCGATCACATTCGTAGGCAACCCGCGACACGAGCGCCCCGCCCGAACTGAAATCGTGGATGCGGTCGCTCACGCTCGCCAGCGCCGGGTCAGAGCTGAGGTCCATTAGCACTGACGTTTCTCGGTAGCCGTTGAGTTCGTGGCCCGGCAGGAGTGCCGCGTGCGTGAAGTCCTTGCCCTCGGTCGCCCACCGGGAGACAACAACCGCGTGGTCGTTCTGTTGGGCGCCGCCGAGAGCAGCGACCAGGTCATCGGAGTGCTCGACGATGACCGCGGGCACCGATTCGGGAATGGGCACCTGGCCGGTCGGCCCACCGAAGGTGACGAGCCCCCGAACGTCGAACTGACCCGATGCTGCCAGTTGGGCCGCCGTGCCCCCGCCCTGTGAGTACCCCGTCAGCTGCACGGGCGTTTCGGACGTGAGTCCCGCCTCCTGCATGGCCGCAACCACGGAGTCGTACGAGCCACTCCCGGGACCAATCGCGTTCGACACGTTGCTCGCCATGTCCCACGGCTCGCCCTCCGCAAGCGGATCGAAGTCCACCGTGCCAGCGATAAACACCTCGGCGCGTATTTCACCATCGGGCATCTCGTACTTCTCGATAACCACCTGGGCGCCGCCCAGCGCCTCGGGTTCCGGCACCCGGTCCACCCGATCGGCGAACCCAGCGGGCGAGGCGTCGCCCGCGAGCGGGAGTGGCTGTGCGCGAGTGACGCGCACAGCCGACTCGTCGATCCCCACGGATCGCCCCACAGCCGCGAGCGCCGCCGCGGCCGTCGGGAGTCCCGTGACCCCCGCACCCTGGTCGCCGAGGGCAGTCACCACCGGGCGTGGAACTCCGGCGCGCGCCCAGAGGGCATCGTCGGCTCCCATGACCGCCGCGCGAATTCCGGCGACAACCGCCGGCTGGCTCAACAGCTGGTTGCGTCCCTGATCTCCCGCGAGCGCGAACCCTGCGGCGCCGACCAGTGCCGCGGGTGCCAAGACGGGCGCGAGAGACCCGATCACTCCGCCGCCTTCGTCCACCACACCCCCGACGAGACGCCGCGCCATCAGTTCGACGGCCGTGTATCCGTCCGCGGCGGACGACACCGCGAAGGCGAAGAACCTCGACTGGAGTTCGGCCTGCAACAGGAACATCGCTGCTCGATCCAGACAGGTTTCCGCCAGCAGGGCACTGCGCGACGCGTCGCCAATGCGGGAGCGGCTCACGACATCGTCAATCGCCGAGATGGATGATCGTAGTGCCGCCGCCTCGCGGGTCAGCAGCTCCAGTTGCACGGCGGTCGAGTACAGCTCGTCGGTCACGACCGCCGTCGTGCCTCCGCTCGAGATTGTCAGCTCGTCAGACACGGGCGCCCACCTCGACGAGAGCGACTGCCGTGTGACCGTGTGCTGCCCTGACCTCCTCCGCGGCCGAGTCCACGGCCGACGCGATTCCCTGCATCCCCGTCGAGAAGGCTCGCCGGGCAGTGCCGCGCCACGCGGAGGTGGGTGGGGGCACAAGACCCTGCCTCATCCGCTCGACTCGTGCCACCAGCACCTCGAGCTCGTGGTGCTGGTACTGCAGTGCGGCGATGAGCGGGGCATCCTCGGGTCGGGTCATGTCTGCAATCGTGCATTTGGCCGCCCACAGCCGCCGACGTTCGCCCACGATCGGTGGAAAGTGCGGCAATACTCGCCGGTGTTGGGGAGGGCAAACTGCGCGACAATGAACCCATGACGTTCGAGCGCACCTTCACTGAGGAAGCGCTCTTTCGTATCTGCTTCGTCTGTACGGGCAACATTTGCCGATCGCCGATGGCCGAGACCGTGTTCAAGGAGATGGTCAAGAAGGCGGGCCTCGAGCCCAGCATCGCCGTGATCTCCGCCGGCACCGGGGACTGGCACGTGGGCGAACCCTCGGATGACCGCACACTCGCCGCGCTCCGGGCGCAGGGGCACAACGGCTCCGGCCACCGTGCGCGGCAGTTCGAGCCCGAATGGTTCGCCAGCCTCGACCTGGTTGTTGTCTTCGATCGGAGCCAGGAACGCATCCTCAAGGCGTGGGCGACCAACGAGCAGGACCGCTCGAAAGTACAGTTGTTGCTGAGCTTCGACAGCGAGCAGGCGTCGCTGGTCGACGTGCCGGACCCGTATTACTCGGATGCCGCCATGTTCGATCAAGTCTTGGGGATGATCACCAAGGCCAGCGCCGCGCTGTTCCGCCAAATTAAGCCAGCAATCCGACAGGGAGTCACATGAGCTTGCCCGACCAGCCCCTGAGCCCACTCGACGGTCGCTACCGCGCCGCCGTATCGGGCCTGGGCGATCACCTCTCCGAGGCCGGGCTCAATCGTGCTCGTGTGCGCGTCGAGGTGGAGTGGCTCATCTACCTGACCGAACACGAGCTGTTCGGAAGTCACCGGCTCGAACACGAGCAGGCACGTGCGCTGCGGGAGTTTGCTGCCGACTTTGGCCAGGAGCAGATCGACCGCCTGGCGACCCTTGAGGCCACCACCCGTCACGACGTTAAGGCCGTCGAGTACCTCGTTCGTGAGAAGCTCGCCGATCTCGGGCTGAACTCCGTGGCCGAGCTCACCCACTTCGCGTGCACGAGCGAGGACATCAACAACCTCTCCTACGCACTCACCATTAGCGCGGCCGTGCGCGAGACGTGGCTGCCGAAGTTCCGGGCCGTGATCGAGGCGCTGCGTGCGCTGGCGATCGAACACCGGGATGCCTCGATGCTCTCGCATACCCATGGGCAGCCCGCGACCCCAACGACCATGGGCAAGGAGTTCGCCGTCGTCGTCTACCGGCTGCAGCGCATCCTCGCCCAGATCGAGGCGACCGAGTACCTCGGCAAGTTCAGCGGCGCGACCGGCACGTTCGCCGCGCACCTCGCCGCCGACCCCGACCTCGACTGGCCGGCGATCTCTCAGGAGTTCGTCACGTCGCTCGGCCTGACGTGGAACCCGCTCACCACCCAGATCGAGTCGCACGACTGGCAAGCCGAGCTGTACGCGCGCATCAGCCACGCGAACCGTGTGCTCCACAACCTCTGCACGGATGTGTGGACCTACATCTCGATGGGTTACTTCCGGCAGATCCCCCAGCCGGGCGCCACCGGCTCGTCGACGATGCCGCACAAGATCAACCCGATTCGATTCGAGAACGCGGAGGCGAACCTCGAACTCTCGAGCGCCCTCCTCGACTCGCTCGGCGCGACCCTGGTCACCTCGCGTCTGCAGCGTGACCTCACCGACTCCACGACGCAACGCAACGTGGGTGTCGCCCTCGGCCACTCCCTGCTCGCTCTCGACAACATCGAGCGTGGCCTCAACGAGATCGACCTCGACCCGGTCGCCCTCGACGCGGATCTCGAGACCAACTGGGAGGTGCTCGGCGAGGCGATCCAGACGGTCATCCGTGCCGAGGTGACGGCGGGTCGCAGCTCGATCGCCGACCCGTACGCCATCCTCAAGGAGCTCACCCGCGGAAAGCGCGTGGGGCAGGCCGACCTGGTCGCGTTTATCGACGGCCTCGACATCGGGGATGCCGCCAAGGCTCGCCTGCGCGAACTCACCCCGGCAACCTACGCGGGCCTCGCGAGCGAGCTCGTGCGCTACATCGAGGGCTAGCGCGCCCTGCTCGCCGTCCGAATGCAGGAGATACCTGCAAGCGAGTGCCTCGTGAGTGGGATGCAGGCGCCCGAGTCACCCGATCTCCTGCATTTGGGAGGCTGGACTAGCTAGTGCCCGCGCTGCTCGTCGTCCTGCTCAAGGATGTCGAGCTTCTCGGCGCTGTCGGGCTGCACCGCGAGGGACAGCATCGCGAGCACCACCAGCGCGACGATAAACGAGATCCCCAAGAAGATCAGCGACAGCACAATCTCGCGCGTCGACATGAGCACCACGAGGGCCACGAAGATCGCCAGCACGCCCGAGATGATGAGCAGTTCGGCCGGACGAGTGCGGTCGCGGCGGGAGGGTGTGCTCATGGTCAGGCCTTCGTTTCGGCAGGGGTTGGGGCATCCGCCCACTTGAGTGACAACGCGGCGATCACCAGGAACACTCCGAGCACCGCCCAGTATGCGCCGAGCAGGCCCACGATGATGACGGATGCGGTGAGCTCGCGAGCGACGCCGTCCGGCCCGGTGAATGGCTGGCTGAAGTCCGGCGGAAGAACCAACACGATGATGGCGAGCACCACCGTGAGCGCACCCGCAAAGATGAGGTCGCGCGAGATCGCCTTGATGTCAGCGTTGGTGGAGCGGCGTGCCCGGAGGCCGAGGTACAGCTCGATGAACCCGGTCGCGACGGCCCAGGTGCTCACGACGAACACGAGGTACGACAGGCCACCACCGGTCACGGCGAGGGCAGCCACGCCCGCGACAACACCGAGCGCCCCCTGAACGAGCTGCAGGTTTCGCGCGAGCCCCGCCTCCTGACGGAGAGCGAACGCCACGATGACCGCTCCGGAGGCCACGGCGGACGCCCCAAAGGTGACGAGTCCGAGGGTCGCGGAATGGTCGGCAGAGAAGGTCACCACAACGGCCAAGGCAATCGCGGGGACCGCGCGAAGCAACGGCGCAATCCAGGAACTCACCACGCCAGTCTACGACTCGTGTGGAGTCGCAGACTGGCGGTTCGGTGGCAGCTCCCGCTAGCTCGACACGGCCACGTCGCGAACGCCACGGAACGTGAGCCAGAGGCCAAGTGCGAGCTCCCACGCAGCGATGGGCAGTGACGACAGCGCGCCGATGGTGGAGGTCTGCGTCCACAAGCCACACAACACCGCCACGGACGACAGAAGCAGAATCGGCGCACCAACCAGACCAACGATGGGGATGACACGGGGTACCAGTCGGGCGCGCAGAAGGACCGTGCCCAGCAGGAGCCCGTTGGTTGACGCCATCACCGCCGGGCCCAGCAAGAACGCCCAGTTGTGGATCGCAACGAGGGCCGCGTCCGATTCGCCTCCGGCGCGGAGGGTAACAACGGACATGAGCGCCAAGACACCCACGACGATGGTGGTGGCTTCGATGGTTCGGGATGCGACGAAGCCCAGAGCGAGCGGCTCGCTGTGCCTGCGAGTGAGGGGGTAGAGCGCAAGCGCCGTGCCCACGCATGCCGCGGCGAGGGCGAGTTCGAGAACCGCTCCCGCTGAGGCAAACACGGGCTCGGCCCCGTCCGCGAGATACGCGGTCTTGAGTGCAAGCGCGGGAATCGAGGTGGCGAATGTCGCCAGGTACAACAGGCCCGCCCACAGGGCAAGGCGGCGGTCGGGGGTCATCAGAATCCTCTCGTTGAGTGAGGTGTACGGCGTACACATCTGGAGCGTGGCTATGCTAGGCGTACGCTGTACACCTCGTCAAGTGGGGATGCCAATGACACAGGAACGCCGAGCGTCGGCACCTCTGAACCGCGGCCGAGTCATCGAGTCCGCCATAGCGCTCGCCGACGAGGAAGGCCTTGACGCCCTCAGCATGCGGTCACTCGCGGGTCGCCTCGGGGTCGTGCCCATGGCGCTGTACAAACACGTGGCTGACAAGGATGACCTAGTCTCCGGGGTCATCGATGCTGTCGTGATGTCCTACGCCACCCCCGACCCGGAGCTGGCGTGGCGTGATGCCGTGCGGTTTCGCCTACACAGCGCGCGACACGCGGTCGCGACGCACCCCTGGTTGCGCACGGGCATCCTTCAGGCGACTCGACGCACACCCGCGGTCCTGGCCCACCTGAACTCCATCGCAACCGACCTCGCCCGAGGTGGGTTCTCGTTTGACCTGATCCACTACGGGATGCACGCACTCGGCCACCGCGTCTGGGGCTTCGCACCCGAGGCGTTCGCACCCCCGGCCGGTGCCCCGCCCCCACCGACGCCGTCGCCGGCCGAACTCGAGGCCCTGGCGACAGCCTTTCCCGCCATTGCGGGCGTTGCCGCGGATTCCGCCCACCGGAACCCGGGCGGCGCCTGTGATGACGACGCGGAGTTCGACTTCGGACTCGACCTGCTGCTCGATGCGCTCGAACGCCTGCACGCGAGCGGCTGGGTCTCGCGCTAGGTCGCGCCAGTGCGCGTGAAGTCGAGGGCTTAGCTCGGCGCCATGTCGCCGAAGCGCGAGAAGTGGCCGGTGAACGCGACCGTGATCGTGCGGGTGGGGCCGTTGCGGTGCTTGGCGACGATGAGGTCCGCTTCGCCGGCCCGGGCGTTCTCCGCCTCGTACGCGCTCTCGCGGTGGAGCAGAATCACCATGTCGGCGTCCTGCTCGATCGAGCCGGACTCACGGAGATCGGAGAGCGCGGGCTTCTTGTCGGCACGCTGCTCGGGGCCACGGTTCAGCTGCGAGATGGCGATGACCGGAACCTCGAGTTCCTTGGCGAGGAGCTTGAGGGCACGGGAAAACTCACTCACCTCTTGCTGACGCGACTCGACCTTCTTGCCGCTCGTCATGAGCTGGAGGTAGTCGATGATGACCATCTTGAGACCGATGCGCTGCTTGAGCCGGCGGCACTTCGCCCGGATCTCGACGAGGGTCATGTTGGGGCTGTCGTCGATGTAGAGCGGTGCGTCGTTGATGCGACCGCGAGTCTGGGCGATGGTCGTCCAGTCGTTGGCGTGAACGGTTCCCTTGCGCATGTGCTGGAGGGGAACCGACGCCTCGGCTGACAGGAGGCGCATGGCGATCTCGCTGCGCCCCATCTCGAGGGAGAACACGATCGTGGGGAGGTCGTGTTTGATCGCTGCGGCCCGCGCAATGTCGAGGCCAAGCGTTGACTTACCGATGGCGGGGCGTGCCGCAATGATGATCAGCTGGCCCGGGTGCAGACCGTTCGTCAACTCATCCAGTTCGGCAAACCCGGTGGGCACACCGATCATCTGGCCGTCGCGGCCACGAGCGGCCTCGATCTCGTCGATCGCGGTCGTCACCGCCTCGGTCAACGGAACGTAGTCTTCGCTCTCGACGCCACCGGTTACCGCGTAGATCTCGGCCTGGGCGTTGTTAACGAGGTCAACGACCTCGCCCTCGCTCGCGTAGCCCATCTGAACGATTCGGGTGCCCGCCTCGACCAGGCGACGCAGGACCGCCTTCTCGGCGACGATGGATGCGTAGAAGCCGGCGTTGGCCGCGGTCGGCACCAGGGCGGTGAGCGTGTGAAGGTATTCCGCACCACCCGCGCGGCCGAGCTGGCCCGTCTTGGTGAGCTCGTCGGTGACCGCAATAACGTCTGTCGGCTCGCCGTGCGAGTAGAGGGTCATCACCGCATCGAAGATCGTCTCGTGCTTGGGGATGTAGAAGTCCACGCCGCGGACGGTCTCGATGACGTCGGCCACGGCATCCTTGCTCAGGAGCATGCCACCAATTGCGCTCTGCTCGGCAAGCAGATCGTGTGGGGGAACCCTGTCGCCGCGGGAGCCTTGGGGGTCACCGGACTGGCGCTGGTCGCCAGCGAGTCCCAGGTGAGCAATGGACATTCGACCCCTCCCGAGGATGACGTTACGCCCCAGTTCTAGCTGGGCCCTCCGACACTCCGAGTACTTCCCCCGGCCGGAATCCCGCGCCACAGCTGGGGACTGCACCACGATAGGGATGCCCCCGCTCGCGTACCAACAGACCCTGTGGATGGAGTTGTGGGTAATGTGCACGAAACGCCGAGGCGCGTGTGAGGAAACTGTGCACTCGGCTGGGGATAACACACGACTTTGTTGCGTCTTATGGCCCCTGACCTGCACTTTTTAGTTTCCACCTATGTGTGTAGAAACATGTTTAGACTGCGGGTTGAGAGTTGGGTGTAAAACCTTCACGCTGTGCATAAAGCTGACGAAAAGGTCTCAGAATCGCGTCACGAATCCCTTGACAAGCCGTCATGAAAGACGCAAGAGCGGCGAGCCCGAAGGCCCGCCGCTCTTGTCGTGAGGTGGAGCTACTTCGCCGCCACGACCTGCAGGGAGATCGTCGCAACGAGGTCGTCGCGCAGGCGAATGGTCGCCTCGTGCTCACCCGTCGCCTTGATAGGGCTCGTGATCTCGATCTTGCGCTTGTCGATCTCGCCGAGACCGGCAGCTGCCACCGCGTTGGCGACATCCACCGTCTTTACGGAACCAAAGAGGCGTCCGCCCTCGCCAGCCTTGACCGTGAGCTTCACGGTCGTGGCCTGGAGGCGAGCCTTGAGGTCCTGTGCCTCTTCTAGGGTGGCGTGCTCGCGCGCGGCGCGGGCGGCCTTGATCTGCTCGATCTGCTTCTCGCCACCGCGGGTCCACGCCACGGCGAAGCCCTGGGGGATGAGGTAGTTGCGAGCGAAACCGTTCTTGACGTCAACGACGTCGCCGGGGGCACCGAGACCGGTGACCTCGTGCGTGAGGATCAGCTTGGACATTGTCGATACTCCTTAACGGCCCGAGCCGGCGTAGGGGAGAAGTGCCATCTCGCGGGCGTTCTTAACGGCCGTTGCGATGAGGCGCTGCTCCTGCACGGAGACACCGGTGATGCGGCGAGCGCGGATCTTTCCACGCTCCGAGATGAACTTGCGAAGGGTCGCGACATCCTTGTAGTCGATGACGCCCACGCGGATCGCCTTGGCCGGGGCGGCGTTCTTGCCGTCCTTGCCCTTGCGGATGGGCTTGCGGCGGTCGCCGCTGCTCTTTCCTGCCATGAGTTGTTATTCCTTAGTAGTCGTTGTTCGAGAAGGCCCGTCGGGGCCAAATCGAGATCCGAGCCGTTAGAACGGCGTCTCGTCCGAGTAGTTGCCGGGGGTGTTCCAGACGTCGCCACCGGAAGGCTCGGGAGCGCTGGCCGCCCACGGCTCCTCGGCAACCTGGCCACCACCGCGGGGGGCGCCACCGTCACGGGATGACGCGGCGCGCGTCACCTGGGCGGTTGCGTAGCGCAGGCTCGGGCCGATCTCGTCGACCTCGAGCTCAATGCTCGTCCGCTTCTCGCCTTCCTTCGTCTCGTAGGAACGCTGCTTGAGGCGGCCGGTCGCAATAACGCGGCTGCCCTTGGTCAGCGAACCAGCAACGTGCTCGGCGAACTCACGCCAGCAGGACGCGCGGAGGAACAGTGCCTCGCCGTCCTTCCAGTCGTTCGACGCACGATCGAAGTTGCGGGGAGTCGAGGCGATGGTGAAGTTGGCGACCGCAAGCCCGGACTGCGTGTAGCGCAGCTCGGGGTCACTCGTGAGGTTACCCACGACGGTGATGATGGTCTCGCCGGCCATGGCTTACTCTGCGTCCGTCTCGGCAGCCTTGGGGGCAGCCTTCGGGGTCGCGGCGACCTTGGCGGGCGCTGCCTTCTCGGCGGGAGCATCCTCGGCGGGAGCCGCGGCGGCCTTGGCGGGAGCGGCACCCTTGCGGGCGGCCTTCTCGTCGGCCAGCTTCTTGGCGGCGGCAACCTGGGCCATGCCCTGCTCGGCACGCAGCACCTTGGTGCGCATGACGGCCTCCGACAGCTTCAGCTGGCGGTCGAGCTCGACCGACGCGTCAGAAGTCGACGTGTAGTTGACGACGGCGTAGATGCCCTCGGTCTTCTTGTTGATCTCGTAGGCCAGCCGGCGGCGTCCCCAGATGTCAACGTTGTCGACGGTTCCCCCGTCGGTACGAATGACGTTGAGGAACTTATCCAGGCTGGGTGCCACGGTGCGCTCATCGATCTCGGGATCGAGGATGACCATGAGTTCGTACTGGTGCGTCACAAACCCACCTCCTTCGGACTAGAACGGTTGCAGACGATCTGCAACAGGAGGGTGTAGACGGATGCCCCCCGCCAGACGGCAGAAGACAACCTGCTTAGTGTAGTCGCATCCGCCCCACCCCGCCACAGCGAACTAGGAGGTGGGGCGTGCGGCCCACCAGTCGCGCAGGCGTCGCTCGGCCTCATCGGTTCCGAGCGGGCCCTCGTCGAGACGCAGCTCGAGCAGGAACCGATAGGCCTCACCCACCTCGCGCCCGGGCTTCAGGTCGAGGATTCGCATGATCGCCTCGCCATCGAGATCCGGACGAAGGGCCGCGATGCCCTCGGCCTCTCGGATCGCGGCGATGCGCTCCTCGAGGTCGTCGTAGGCGAACGAGAGGCGGTCGGCCTTGCGCACGTTGCGCGTGGTGACGTCGGCGCGGGTGAGGATGTGCAGCCATTCGAGGAGGTCGCCGGCGTCTCGCACGTACCGGCGCACGGCGGAGTCGGTCCATGCGCCATCGGTGTACCCGAAGAACCTCAGGTGCAGTTCGACGAGACGTGCCACCGCCGCGATCGTGTCGTTGGGCATCCGCAACGCCTTCAGGCGCTTCGTGGCCAACTTCGCCCCGACGACGTCGTGGTGGTGGAAGGTCACGACTCGACCCGACTCGATTCGGCGAGTTGCTGGCTTGCCGATGTCGTGCAGCAGGGCCGCGAGCCGCAGCACCAGCGACGGTCCGTGGCCCCGAGACTTCTCAAGCTCGATCGCCTGAGTCACGACGGTGAGCGTGTGCTCGTAGACGTCCTTGTGGTGGGCGTGCTCGTCACGCTCGAGCCGCAGGGCGGGCACCTCGGGCAACACAAGCTGGGCGATCCCGGTGTCGACGAGCAGGCGGATGCCCGGTACCGGGTCATCCGTGAGCATCAACTTCGACAGCTCGTCGCTGATGCGCTCGACGCTCACGATCGACAACTGCGGAGCCATGTCCGTCATGGCCCGCACCGTCTCGGGGGAGACCTCGAACCCGAGCTGCGACGAGAAGCGCGCGGCGCGCAGCATCCGCAACGGGTCGTCACCGAATGAAACCTCGGGAGCACCCGGGGTGGTGATGGTGCGCGCAAGGAGGTGCTCGAGCCCACCCCACGGGTCGACGAGCTTGCGCTCGGGCAACCGCAGCGCCATCGCGTTGACGGTGAAGTCGCGACGCACCAGGTCGTCCTCGAGGCTGCTGCCAAATGCAACAACCGGCTTGCGGGTTGCCCCGTCGTACTGGTCGGCACGATACGTGGTGATCTCGACGGTGATGCCGTTGATGCGGGCAGCGATCGTGCCAAACTCGCGGCCGACATCCCACTGGGCGTCGGAGATCGGCGTCACCAGCTCGAGAATCTCGTCGGGCAGTGCGTTGGTCGTTAAGTCGAGATCGTTGACCGGGCGCCCCAGAAACGCGTCCCGAACCGGGCCGCCCACGAGGGCGAGCTCTCGGCCGGCCTTCGCGAAGGCGTCGGCCAGCCGGGCGACGGGCGCGGAGTCCGCCACCTCACCCAGTCGCTGCACTGCCGAGGCGACGCTTTCCATGGTGATCAAGCTTGGCACAGCGCCCCGTGGTCGTGACGGTGGCACCTGCCTCACAGGTGCAAACGAATAGACTTCTCGCCATGCTGGCCGCGCGAGTCTCCCGGGGTGCCGCGGCGGTCTCGATCGCGATCGGGCTCGTCGTCGCGAGCGCGGTGGTCCCGTCTGCGCAGGCCGCTAACGCGGGCCCGGTGGAGGTCGCGATCATCGCGCCTATCGTGGCTCCCCCCGGCACAACAGGGCTGATCCCGGCGGATCTTCTCGAGCAGTACACCTCTGCCACTGGTCTGTTGACCCGGCAGCTGGACGCGGTCGCGGGGCGACCCGTGACCATCGCGATCGACCCGATGATGCTCGCCTCGATCAGGGTTCTGGGCACCGGCGCACCCACGTCCGCACTCGCCTGGCTCGACTCGCTTGAGACGGCCACCAACGAGTCGTTCCTGCTGCCCTATGCGGATTCGGACGTCACTCTTGCGACCCAGGCGGGCAGCTCGACGGTGCTGGGGCCGGAGGGGTTCGGCTTCGCAATCGACCCCACGCTGTTTGGCCCGGCAGAGCCGACGCCCACCCCTACGCCGTCGGAAGCCCCGGATGAGGATGCCGCCCCGGCGCTCCCCACGACGGAGGACCTTCTCGCGTGGGACAGCGACTTCCCCACGGCAATCTGGCCGCGCGAAGGCACTGTCGCCTCGAGTGACCTCGGTGCGTTTGCGGCGAGCGGCTTCGACACGGTCATCCTCTCGTCGGGCAACGTCAGTCGCGATGCCACAACCGGCCCCTCGGTCGACCTCGGGGGCACCCCAACGATCGTCACCGACGACACGGTCTCGGCGGCACTTCGTGCGGCCGCCACGTCCCTCACGCCGGAAGAACTGCAGGCGGCGCTTCCCGGGCTTCAGTCCGCCATCGCTCAGGCTGGGGCCGTGCAGGATGGCCAGGCCTCGGTCGTCGCAAGCCTCGACCGGGCCGTTGCGGTCACCGGCAGCTCGGTCGCCCTGACCATCGCGAGCCTGAGCGCGGATGCTGCGATCACCCTGGTTCCGCTGAGCGACGCGCTCGACGGCTCAACCGCAGGCCCCGCGACCCTCGTCGACGGCGCGCAGGACGCGGAGCGCGTCGCCGTCGTCAGCCGGCTTCTCGATGCCGAGTCCGCCGAGTCGCGATTCGCGACGATCCTGGCCGACCCGTCCACGCTGACCGCCCCGCGTCGACTTGAGGTTCTCGGCCTGCTGTCGATCGGCTGGAAGGACAACACCGCGGGCTGGGCCGCCGCGACCGACGACTTCCTCACCGCATCCGCTGACCTTCTCGACGCCGTGCAGGTGGTGACCACCAGCACGTTCACGCTGCTCGCCGACAACGCGACCCTGCCCATCCCGATTCGTAACGACCTGGCACAGGCCGTGACTGTCTATGTGACCGTGCGACCGGAGACCGCCCAACTCGCGGTCACCGACTCGCTGGTCCAGGTGACGATCGAGCCGAACTCGCAGGCCAAGGCACAGATTCCCGTGCAGGCGATCACCAACGGCAGCGTTCAGGTTCTCATCACTCTGACGAGCGCGGCGGGCATTGGCATCGGTCAGCCCGCCGTGACGGAGATCAACGTGCAGGCCGGCTGGGAGACCCCGATCGTTCTCGTACTCGCGGGCATTGTGGTGCTGGTGTTTGCCATCGGGCTCGTGCGCAACATCCTTCGACGGCGGCGCACGTCGGATGCCGAGCCCACCGGCGACGAGCCCGCTGACGGCGGCGATGGCTGAGCCCGGCATCGGCCGCTCCAGCGCGCTGTTGGCCTCCGGCACGATCGTGTCGCGGGTGCTGGGGTTTATCAACGGGATCGTCCTCGCCGCTGCCATCGGCACGGTCGGCGCCGCAGCTGACGGGTTTACGCTGGCCACGATCATCCCGAACAGCATCTACGCGCTGATCGCGGGTGGCCTGCTCACCGCGGTGCTGGTGCCGCAGATCGTTCGCGCCGCAGTTCACGAGGACGGTGGGCAGCTCTACATCAACCGTGTGCTCACGCTCGGCATCGTGGTGTTCCTGCTGGTGACGGTCGCGGCGACGCTGGCCGCACCCCTCCTGGTGCGGCTGTACGCGCAGTCGGGGGAGCGCGGCTTCACCGAGGAGGGCATCGCGCTGGCCACGGCCCTCGCCTACTGGTGTCTGCCGCAGATCTTCTTCTACTCGCTGTACAGCCTCCTGGGCCAGGTGCTCAACGCGCGCAACGTGTTTGGGCCGTTCACGTGGGCACCCGCGCTGAACAACGTGATCGCCATCGTGGGCATTGGGGCGTTCATCCTGCTGTTCGGGCCGGACCCCGCGCACCGGGATGCCGGCACGTGGACGCCGGAGATGATCGCCGTGCTGGGCGGCACCGCAACCCTGGGAATTGCGGCCCAGGCGTTGGTGCTCACGCTGTTCTGGCGTCGTGCCGGGCTGAGCTTCCGCCCCAACTTCCGTTGGCGTGGGGTCGGGCTCGGGCGTATGGGAACCACGGCCAGCTGGGTGTTTGGCATGATCCTCATCACGCAGATCGCCGCGATCGTCGAGACCCAGGTGGCGTCGCTGGCGACGGGGGATGCCTCGCTCGCCGTTCTCAAATACGCGTGGCTGATCTTTATGCTGCCGCACTCGGTGGTGACCGTGTCGATCGCCACCGCCTACTTCACGCGGATGAGCGCACACGCGCGCGATGGACGGCTCGACGACGTACGTACGGACCTGTCGGCGGCGCTGCGCGTCATCCTGATGATCATGGTCTTCTCGACCGTCGGGCTCATCGTGTTGTCGTTCCCGTTCAGCGCGATCTACGGCGGTGACTTCGAGAACGTCACCGCACTCGCGACCGTCGTGATCGCCTACCTCGTGGGGCTCATCCCGTTTACCGTGCTCTTTTTGCTGCAGCGTGTGTTTTACTCGCTCGAGGACACCCGCACGGTGTTTTTTATGCAGGTACTGCAGTCGGTGATCTTCGTGGCTGGTGTGCTGCTCGTCGCAATGGCACCCACCTCACTGATTGCCATCGGTATCGCGCTGATGATGAGCCTGGCCGGCACGATCCAGACGGTGGCGTCGGCAATCCTGCTTCGGCCGAGGCTCGGGGGTCTGGATGCACGGCACGTCCTCGTGCGGTCGGCGCAGTACCTCGGCGCCGCGCTCGTGGCCGGCGGCGTGGGTGCCGCCCTGGTTCTGCTCCTCGGGGGCTACACCGATGGCGGGTTTGGGTCATCCACGCGCGTGGGGGCCCTCGTGACCATGGCCGTGGGTGGCCTCGTGATGGCGCTCGTGTACTTCGGAATCCTGTGGGTCGGTCGCAACCCGGAGCTTCGGGCATTCGCGGAGCCAATCCGCGCACGGCTGGGTCGCCGAACTACGGAATAGCCGTTCACTACGATGTGTTATACCGGCTGAGACAACTGAGGGAGACGCGCTCATGCGCCAGGTGATCATCATCGGATCGGGTCCGGCGGGCTACACGGCAGCCATATATGCTGCCCGTGCAAGCCTCCACCCGCTCCTCATCGCAAGCTCCGTCGAGGCCGGCGGCGAGCTGATGAAGACGACCGAGGTCGAGAACTACCCCGGGTTTGCCGAGGGCATCCAGGGTCCCGAGCTCATGGCCCAGATGCTCGCGCAGGCCGAAAAGTTCGGCACCGAGGTCGTGTACGACGACGTCGTGAAGCTCGAGCTGGAAGGCGAGGTCAAGCGTGTGCACCTCGGCAACGGTGACGTGCACGAGGCGCTGACCGTGATCTTCGCGACGGGCTCTGCCTACCGCAAGCTCGGACTCGAGGATGAAACCCGCCTGAGCGGACACGGCGTCTCGTGGTGTGCCACGTGTGACGGATTCTTCTTCCGTCAGAAGACGATTGCCGTCGTGGGCGGCGGTGACTCGGCGATGGAGGAGGCGACCTTCCTCACGAAGTTTGCCGACAAGGTCTACGTCATCCACCGCAAGGACACCCTGCGAGCCTCGAAAGCGATGCAGGAGCGCGCCTTCGCAAACCCCAAGATCGAGTTCCTCTGGAACAAGCAGGTCGAGCACATCTACGGCGACGAGCTCGTGACCGGCATTGGTGTGGTGGATGTTGTTGACGGATCCGAGACGACGATCGACGTCAGCGGCCTGTTTGTGGCCATCGGCGCCGACCCACGCACCCATCTCGTGCACGGCCAGCTGGACCTGAATGCGGATGGAACGATCGCCGTTGACGGGCGTTCGTCGCGCACGAACATCCCCGGGGTGTTTGCCGCGGGCGACGTTATCGACCCGACCTACCGGCAGGCCGTCACCGCGGCCGGCTCGGGTACGGTCGCGGCCCTCGACGCCGAACACTACCTCGCGGCCCTGCCCGCCGAGACCCTGGCGCGCGCTGAAGTCCAGCCCGCTGCCGTCTAGACCACAGAAAGAAGGAACAACATGTCACTCGCCAAGGACGTCACCGACGAGACCTTTGTCGACGAGGTGCTCAACTCCTCCGACACGATCATGGTCGACTTCTGGGCCGAATGGTGCGGCCCGTGTCGCGCCGTCTCCCCGATCCTCGACCAGATCGCCCAGGAGAACCCCGACAAGATCAAGATCGTCAAGCTCAACGTTGACGACAACCCGCAGATGGCGATGAAGTACCAGATCACCTCCATCCCCGCGATGAAGGTCTTCCGGGGCGGAGAGGTCGTCAAGACAGTCATCGGCGCCAAGCCGAAGCCGGCACTTGAGGCCGACCTCGCCGAGTTCCTCGCGTAATTCCAATTCGCAACGAGTGGCCCTGTCCCTGCTGGGACGGGGCCACTTTTGTGGTTAAGGGCCCTATTCTTGAATCTTCGCGACTGAATGGGACAGCGCATGACGAACCAAGGCAACAATCTCGACCAGTGGTACAACCACTATGCCGATCGCACGGCGGGTCTCGCCGCCTCCGAGGTTCGTGCCCTGTTCGCCGTCGCCTCCCGGCCGGAGGTCGTCTCGCTCGCCGGCGGCATGCCGTACGTCTCTGCGTTGCCGCAGGACCTCATCGTGAGTGCGATGGAGCGCACGATGCGCGACAGTGGCCCGGTCGCCCTGCAGTACGGCTCCGGCCAGGGGATGCCCGCGCTTCGCGAGCACATCCTCGAGGTGATGGCGCTCGAGGGAATCCGCGGCAGCGTCGATGACGTGGTCGTCACCACCGGCTCGCAGCACGCGCTCGAGCTTGTGACCAAGCTCTTTGTGAATCCCGGCGACGTGGTGATCGCCGAGGCGCCCAGCTACGTGACCGCGCTCACGGTGTTCAAGTCTTATCAGGCAAGCGTCAGCCACGTGCAGATGGACGAGTTTGGACTCATCCCCGAGGCCCTGGAGGAGCGCATCCTTCAGCTCAAGGCCGAGGGTCGCACGATCAAGTTCCTGTACACGGTTCCGAGCTTCAGCAACCCCGCGGGCGTCACGCTCACGTGGGAGCGCCGCCTTCGGGTGCTTGAGCTGTGCCGCAGCCACGGGATCCTGGTCCTCGAGGACAACCCCTACGGCCTGCTCTACTTCGAGGGGCCGCCGCCGCACGCCATGCGGTCCGTCGAGGAAGACGGCGTGATTTACCTCGGCACCTTCTCGAAGACCCTCGCTCCCGGCTTCCGCCTCGGATGGGCCATCGCCCCCCACGCTATTAGAGAAAAACTCATCTTGGCGAACGAGGCCGCGGTGCTCTCACCCAGCTCGTTCACCCAGCACATCGTGAGCGAGTACCTGAGCACATCCGACTGGAAGGGTCAGATCGACACCTTCCGCGGCGTGTACCGAGAGCGTCGGGATGCCATGCTCGCAGCCCTCGACGACTACCTCCCCGACCTCACCTGGACCCAGCCCACCGGTGGGTTCTACGTCTGGGTCACCCTCCCCGAGAACCTCGACTCCAAGTCGATGCTGCCGCGCGCCGTCAAGGAGCTCGTCGCCTACACGCCAGGGACGGCGTTCTACGCGGATGGGGGTGGCCGCACGAACCTGCGCCTCGCCTTCTGCTACCCCACCCCCGACTTCATTCGCGAAGGGATTCGCCGGCTCTCCACCGTGATCAACGGCGAGCTCGAACTCCTCAGCACGTTCTCGCAGACCGGACCCCTGGCCACGGTGCGTCCCAGCGAGACCATCATCAACCCGCCCGCCAACCTCGGCTAAGGACCCATGTCGGCAACGCCTCGCATTCTTGTACTCGCCGGCGGCATCTCCCACGAACGGGACGTGTCGCTGCGCTCCGGCCGTCGAGTCGCCGACAGCCTTGCGGAGCACGGCATCACCGTTGAGCTTCGCGACCCGGACGCCACGCTGCTGCACTACCTTCGGGAGACACGGCCCGACGTCGTGTGGCCGGCACTCCACGGCGCCAGCGGCGAAGACGGCGCCCTGCGGGGACTCCTGGACTTTATTGGCATCCCGTACGTGGGGTCCCGTGCCGATGCGTCCCGTCTCGCGTGGGACAAGCCGACCGCCAAGACCATCGTGGGCCGGGCCGGAGTCAAGACCCCGGCATCCATCACGCTGCCCCGCGACGCCTTCCGTGAGCTCGGTGCCCACAGCATCCTCGAGGAGATCTCCGACGAGTTCTCCGGTCCGCTCGTCGTGAAGCCCGCCCGCGGAGGATCCGCCCAGGGGGTCACCATGGTCGACGACCGGTCGCTACTGCCCCGCGCCATGGTCGACGCCTACACGTACTGCGACGTGGCGCTCATCGAGCAAAAGATCACGGGCACCGAAATCGCCGTAGGAATCATCGACAGCGGGGACGGGCCCGTAGCCCTGCCCGCGGTCGAGATCGAGCCTCTGTCGGGCGTCTACAGCTTCGAGGCGCGGTACAACGCGGGGGAGACCCGGTTCTACGTTCCCGCGCGTATCAGCGCCGAGGTGGCAGCGAGGGCGGCGGACGCGGCCCTTGCCGCACACAACGCCCTGGGGATGCGCCACCTCTCACGTGTCGACATGATCGTGGACGGCGCGGGAACCCCGTGGTTCCTCGAGGCGAACGTTCTGCCGGGTCTCACCGAGACCTCGATCCTTCCGCAGGCGCTCGAGGCGGCGGGGCATGACTTGGGCTGGGTGTACTCGGCGCTGGCTGACGCGGCTATCTCCGGGGGGTAATACGGGGGCTTGGGTGTGTGTGGTCACGCCCGGATGCTTTGGCGGTACACAGAGCCGACGCATCCAGACGTGACCACACACACCCTGCGCAGTACCTGCGGACGGGGGCGCGCATCCGGGCCTCGTGAGGGGAGAGTGGGGGGCGCGAGTGCGCAGACTGTCGGTCGAGTAGCGCGCAGCGCGTATCGAGACCACCGCACGATCACTGCGCAGCAACCCCGCCGGCCGAGTCGCGCGCAGCGCGTATCGAGACCAGCGCCCCGCACTCCCCGCTAGCGCGTGAAGCCCGGCTGCCCCAGCTCCGCGAGGATGCGGTTGAGATCACCCACGGTCGCGAACTCGATCACGATCTGGCCCTTGCTCGCGCCGAGGCTGACCTTCACGCGGGTGTCGAGCCGATCGCCCAGCTGCTCCGCAATCTCGTCGAGCTGGCCCTGACGCTTGCCCGCGACCGGCTTCGGCGATTTGGTGGGGCTCGGCGTGGACTGGCCGGCTGCGGCCTCCGCCGCCCGCACGGAGAGATCCTCGTTGACGATCTTGTCAGCGAGCCGCTCCATCGCGGCAGCGTCACCGACGGACAGGATCGCACGAGCGTGCCCGGCGCTCAGTACCCCAGCCGCAACCCGCTTCTGCACTCCGGCAGGGAGCTTGAGCAGGCGGAGGGTGTTGGTGATCTGGGGACGCGAGCGGCCGATCCGCTGGGCAAGCTGCTCCTGAGTGATGCCAAAGTCGGCGAGGAGCTGCTGGTACGCCGATGCCTCTTCGAGCGGATTGAGGTTAGCCCGGTGAAGGTTCTCGAGCAGGGCATCCCGAAGCATGTCCTCGTCGGCCGTGTTCTTGATAACCGCAGGGATGCTCGAGAGGCCGAGCCGCTTCGTCGCACGCAGTCGACGCTCTCCCATGATGAGCTCGTACTGCGGCCCGTCGGGTGTCGCACCGGCAAGCGGCCGCACCACGATGGGCTGAAGCACGCCGATCTCACGGATCGATACAACAAGCTCTTCCAAGGCCTCGGCGTCAAACTCGGTCCGCGGCTGAACGGCGTTGGGGACGATGTCGTCGGGGGAGAGGTTGGCGAGACGTGCGCCGGGCACGGCAAGGAGTCCGGCCTTGTCGGAGCTACCGCCGGGGAAGAACACGTCGACCGGCCGCTGTGCGCTGTCGTCGTTGGCCGGGATAAGAGCGCCGATGCCCCGGCCGAGGCCGGTTCGTTTGGGTGCAGCCATTACTTGGGTGCTCCTCTCCGCGCCATCTCGGCTGCTGCCTCCAGATACGAGAGCGAGCCGGGCGAACTCGCGTCGTAGCTAATGACGCTCTGCCCGTAGCTGGGAGCCTCGGAGATGCGCACGGAACGCGGGATGACCGTGTCGAGCACCTGCTCGGGGAAGTGGTCGCGTACGTCCTGCACGACCTGGTTGGCGAGGTTCGTACGGGAGTCATACATGGTGAGCAAGATCGTGGAGACCGAGAGCCGGGGGTTGAGGTGTCGCTCGATCAGCTGGATGTTGCTGAGCAGCTGGCTGAGACCCTCCAGAGCGTAGTACTCGCACTGGATCGGGATCAGTACTTCCTGCGCGGCCACAAAGGCGTTGATCGTCAGAAGCCCCAGCGATGGCGGGCAGTCGATAAAGACGTAGTGGAAGTCCTCGTCGGAGGCGTCCAGGAACGACTCGAGGGCCGTGCGCAGGCGCTGCTCCCGGGCAACGAGCGAGACAAGTTCGATCTCGGCGCCAGCCAGGTGGATGGTGGCGGGAACGCAGTACAGCGCCTCGAACTCCGGGCTCTTCTGAACGACCTGCGCCATGGGCTCATCGTTGATGATGACGTCGTAGACGCTCACGGTCTCGGAGCGGTGCTCGACGCCGAGTGCCGTGGACGCGTTGCCTTGCGGGTCGAGGTCGATGACAAGAACGCGTGCACCGGCACGAGCGAGCGCGGCCGCGAGGTTGACGGTCGTGGTGGTCTTGCCCACGCCACCCTTCTGGTTGGCGACAGTGAAGACGCGAGTCTTCTGGGGCAGAGGCAGAGTCTCGCTTGCCAGCGCCTGGCGGCGACGAGTAATTTCGGCGAGCTCGCGCGCCAGAGGCGTCGAGTCGTCGAACGTTGTGGGGGATGCGGCGGCGCCGTCCTCAGGATGTTTCACGTGAAACCTTACGAGTGCCCGGGCCGTGTGGCCCGCGAAGGAGGTCTATGGTCAGTCCACTGTAGCCCGAAACACCCGGGTGACCTCCGGGGTTATTCCCTCACCCAGCGTCAAGACCTCGACGCCCGAGAGCCGGGCCTTGCGGATTACCTTGGCCGCGGCGTCGACCTCGTCGTACACACGCTCGCCCTTCATAAAAATGAGCTCGCCACCGGAGCGCACAAGAGGGGCCGTGATGGGGATGAGCTTCGAGAGAGCGGTAACCGCGCGGGCCGTGACCTGGTCGAGCGGCTGGTCCAAGCGCGCCTCCTCGGAACGCGCACGAACGACGGTGACGTTCTGCAGGCCCAGCTCGTTTGCCTCATGGCGAAGCCATTCAGTACGGCGTTCCATCGGCTCGATGAGAACAAGGTGGGCGTCGGGCCTCGCGATCGCGAGGACCAGACCAGGCAGACCTGCGCCACTTCCCACGTCGCCCACTCGTCCGGGCTTGAGCAGGGTCGCGGGGAGCACACAGTTCACGATGTGCCGGGTCCAGAGACGGGGGAGTTCCAGTGGTCCGATCAGCCCCAACTCTTCGCCCCGACGAGCGAGGTCGGCGGTGTACTGCCGTGCGAGCTCAATGCGGTCGCCGAACAACTCCGCCGCGATCGTGGGCTCGGTCTCCAGTGCGTCTGTCACGTGCCTATCGTTCCATCTCTTGTCTTGCGCTGCAGCGCAGTCCCCGACGGACGCAATGTTTCACGTGAAACATCGACACCCACCTCTGTTCTCGGCAGGAATGTTTCACGTGAAACATCCCCCATCCCTGTGACCCAGGGGACAAAAGGAAAGGGACCCGAGTTCGATTGCGGCGGCTCTGTGTACTGCCAGAGCAATCGAGCTCGGGTCCCTTTCCTAAACGGGAAAACTACTTGCGAATCACCGTGTGACGATCACGCCCTTCACCTTCGGACTCCGATACGTACCCACGCTCCGAAACAATGTCGTGCACGAGCTTGCGCTCGTACGAGGACATGGGGGGGAGTGCGGCAGACGCCGCTCCGTCCTCAATGCGCTGAACGGCCCGGTCTACCAGTGCGGCAAGTTCCGCGGCGCGAGCGTCCCGGGAGCCGCCGACGTCAAGAATCAGACGCGAGTACGCGCCGGTCTTGGTCTGCACGGCGATGCGGGTCAGCTCCTGAAGGGCGCTGACGGTTTCGGGCTTCGACAGGATGCGTAGGCTGTCGCTCTCCGTGGACGTCACGGAGAGGTAAGAACGACCGCCGCGCGCGTCGATCTCGATGTCACCATCGAGGTCCGCGATGTCGAGCAGCTCCTCGATGTAGTCGGCGGCGATGTCGCCTTCCTCCTCGAGCTGGCTCGCCGTCGGTGCATCCACAAGCTCGTCCTGGACCTCGGTCTCAGGGGTCTGGGTCTCGGTCACGTCACTCACTTCTTGTTCTGCTTCTTGGATCGGTTCTTGCCCACCGGCTGCTGACGCTGGGGCTTCTTGGGCTCCTCAACCATGAGGGTGCCCTCGGGGGTCTCTTCGACAATCCCCTTGCGCTGATTGTGCTTGGCGAGGCGTGCCTCGCGGGCGAGTGCTGCCTCGCTACCGGGCGTCGGCATGTTGCGGATCACGAGGAACTGCTGGCCCATGGTCCAGAAGTTCGACACCAGCCAGTAGGTCATCACGCCGAGCGGGAACGTGAAACCAGAGAACGCGAAGACCAGCGGCAGCAGATACAGCAGGATGCGCTGCTGGCGGTACATCGGGCTGGCCTTCATCTCAGCCGACTGGTTCTTCGACATGATCTGCAGCTGCGTGATGAACTGCGAACCGGTCATCAGAACAACCATGATCGCGGCGATAACGATGACCGCGACGTTGCCGTCCGCTGTGCTGATCGAGAGACGAAGCGGGGCGCCGAGGATCTCCGCGTTCGCGAACTGGGACGACAGCTCCTCGTTGAGGAGGCCAACACCGGACTTGTTGTGCTGCGCGTCGTTGAGCACGGAGAACAGACCGAAGAAGATCGGCATCTGGAGCAGCAAGGGGAGACATGAGCTCAGTGGGTTGGTGCCGGTCTTCCTGTAGAGCTCCATCGTCTCGCGCGACATTGCCTCACGAGAGAACTGGTCCTTCTTGCCCTTGTACTTGTCCTGAATTTTCTTGAGCTGTGGTGCGACCTCCATCATCCGTCGCTGGCTCTTGATCTGCCGGACGAAGATCGGGATGAGGGCCGCACGCACGACAAGCACCAGACCGGTGATCGACAGTACCCAGGTGATGCCCGCGGCCGGGTCGAGGCCGATGGCCGTAAGCCCGGTGTGGAAGGCAACAAGGATCGCCTCGATCACCCACTTGATGGGCCACAAAAGAGTGCCGAAGAAGGCGAAAATATCCATGATGCGAGTTAGCCCTTTCCGTGGCTTGACGCGACAACAAAGCCGGAGCGAGTGACCCGGTAGCGAGTGTGGGTATGAGGGGGAACGTCATCGACGCCGCCCTCGGCCCAGGGGTGGCACCGGGCAATACGCCGAGTGCCGAGCCAGACTCCACGCACAACACCGTGCTGCTGGATGGCCTGGAGCGTGTAGTGCGAACACGATGGGTAGTAGCGACACACGTCGCCGTAGAGAGGCGAGATCACCGCGCGGTAGACCGTGAGAATCGCGACGCACACGTTGCGCGGAACGAGCAGCAGAAATGCCAGCGCGCTCTTCATGCTCTCCTCACCGCTCTGCCGAGACCAACGGCAATCTCAGAGTGAAGAGTAACCCAGCCAGTACCTGCAGACGCTGGCAATGCCCTGATCACCACGTCGTTGCCATGGCTGTACGACGGCAGCAGATCGTGACACACGGCACGAAGGCGTCGGCGCACCGTGTTACGTGTGACGGCACCACCCACGGCCTTGGTCACTATGAACCCAAAACGGCTCGGCTGCGACGACGACGTAGTGAGCACGTGGATGATCGTGTGCTCGTTGCCCAGCCTTCGGCCCTTGCGCACGATGGTGCGAAAGTCACCGGGTCGCGTGACCCGATTCGCCTTGGCGAGCACCGGAACGACTAGGCGGAGAGTTCGGTGCGACCCTTGCGACGACGGGCCGCCAGGATGGCGCGACCGGCGCGGGTACGCATGCGGAGCCGGAAGCCGTGCACCTTGGCGCGGCGGCGGTTGTTCGGCTGGAAGGTTCTCTTGCTCATAGTCGTATCTCCATAGCCCGACTGCAAGGCCGGAAGAAGTGGTGGCCGATCACGGCCGGAAGTCAACTGATTAAAAGTACGGGGTTAATCGGGCCGGGTCAAACTATCCCCGCATTATCCACATCTGGATAACTGGGGTTGGTAACGACATGCTGTGGACAACTAAGGTGAATGCCAGCCGTTCACGGGGAAATACGGGCAGAGACTCTGGGAAATCTCGGCCCCCCGCCGGTGGATAACAGTGTGAGTAAACCCAATGAGGATGTGGAACATTAATGTCGGATGCACCGGACTCTACCCAGGAGATCTGGAAGTCAGTACTCACTCGACTGACCTCGGACGACCGCATCACGCCGCAGCTCCTCGGATTTATCAGCCTCGTTGAGCCCAAGGGCGTGATGGCCGGCACCCTCTACCTCGAGGTGCCTAACGAGCTCACGCGCGGGATGCTGGAGCAGCGCATCCGTCTTCCCCTCCTCAACGCGATCGCCGGCCTGGCGGAAACGCAGGAGGTCGCCAACTTCGCGATCGTCGTGAACCCTGAGATCCAACAGGACGTGCTCGAGCAGACGGCCGACCCCTCCGAGCAGCAGTCGTACATCGAGCCGACGGTTGTTCCTGATACCGCGAGCCAGACCAGACGAGGCGACTCTCGACTTAACCCGAAGTACAGCTTCGACAACTTTGTTATTGGTGGCTCCAACCGCTTCGCTCACGCCGCTGCCGTGGCGGTCGCCGAAGCGCCGGCCAAGGCGTACAACCCTCTCTTCATTTATGGGGAATCCGGACTCGGCAAGACTCACCTTCTTCACGCGATTGGTCATTACGCCGAGAGCCTCTACCCGGGCATCCGGGTGCGGTATGTCAGCTCGGAGGAGTTCACCAACGACTTCATCAACTCGATCGCCAACAACCGAGCGTCAGTTTTTCAGTCCCGCTATCGCGAGATCGACATTCTCCTTATCGACGACATCCAGTTCCTCCAGGGCAAGGACTCGACGCAGGAAGCGTTCTTCCACACCTTCAATACTCTTCACGACCACAACAAGCAGGTGGTCATCACGAGCGACCTGCCGCCAAAGCACCTCACCGGTTTTGAGGACCGGATGCGGTCGCGCTTCGAGTGGGGACTGATCACCGACGTGCAGGCGCCCGACCTCGAGACGCGCATCGCCATTCTCCGCAAGAAGGCGCAGAGCGAGAAGCTCCAGGTCGGCAACGACATCCTCGAGTACATGGCATCCAAGGTGTCGTCGAACATTCGCGAGCTCGAGGGAACTCTCATTCGTGTGACCGCGTTCGCGAACCTGAACCGGCAGCCGGTCGACATGGCCCTCGTGCAGACCGTCCTGAAGGATCTGATCACGCTCGACGAGGACAACGTGATCGCACCGGTCGACATCATTAACCACACCGCGGAGTACTTCAAGCTCACGGTCGACGACCTCTACGGATCGTCGCGCTCGCAAGCAGTGGCCACCGCACGACAGATTGCGATGTATCTCTGTCGAGAAATGACGAACCTGTCGCTGCCCAAGATCGGTCAGCTCTTCGGTAATCGTGACCACACCACTGTGATGTACGCGAACAAGAAGATCACCGAGCTGATGAAAGAGCGCCGCTCGATCTATAACCAGGTCACCGAACTCACCAGCAGAATCAAGCAGAACAACCGCGCCTGAGTTTTCACACTTGTGGAAAACGTGTGCATAACTGTGGAGACACACCGGAGACCCTGTTGATGAAAAGTGGGTTTCTGTGGAAAGCGAATCGCCTTCATCAGGAACCGGTCGAGTTGTTCACCCTTCTCATCACCGCTCCTCAACAACTCACACGGTTGTAGTTTCCAGTCCTCGTCTCGCGAACCAGCACTTACTCACAGTGTCCACAACGGTTAAGACTGTTGTTCTCTTTAGTTCAAAGAAATTCCGGGGGATAACCCATGGGGTTCGCCGCGCACGCGGCTGTGCAAGTATTAACGCCCAGACCACAGATCGGTAAGGGGTGAATCAGTGAAGTTCCAGGTCAACCGTGACGTCTTCAGTGAGGCCGTCTCGTTCGCTGTGAAGTTGCTGCCCCAGCGCACGACCCTGCCGATCCTGAGTGGTGTGCTGATCGAGGCAACTTCTGACGGACTTGTGCTCTCGTCGTTCGACTACGAGGTATCCGCTCGCACACAGATTGCAGCCCAGGTCGACGATCCAGGAACTGTTCTTGTGTCGGGTCGCCTTCTCGCTGACATCGCCAGCCGGCTCCCCAATGCTCCCGTGAGCTTCTCGACCGAGGATGGTCGTATCGTCGTCAGCTGCGGTTCCGCGAACTTCACGTTGCTGAGCATGCCGGTCGAGGAGTACCCGACCCTTCCCGAGGTCTCAGACAAGGCCGGAGTTCTTAAGGCCGAGGACTTTGCTGCGGCAATCTCGCAGGTAGCCGTTGCCGCATCCCGCGACGATGTCACTCCGGTGATCACCGGCGTTCAGCTGGAGGTCTCCGAGAACAGCCTGTCGCTCGTCGCCACCGACCGGTATCGCGTTGCGGTTCGCGAGATTGACTGGGATGCTGCGAACTCCGGTATCGACTCGGTCACCGCTCTCGTCCCGGCCAAGACTCTCGCTGAGATCGGCAAGACGTTTGGTCACAGCGGAACAATCTCCGTAGCGATCACCAGCACCGATGACCGCGAACTGATCGCATTCCAGGCTGACAACAAGACCGTCACCTCGCTGCTTATCAAGGGAAACTTCCCGCCGGTCAAGCGGCTCTTCCCCGAGACGGTCGACAACTACGCGGTACTGAATACCGCGGAACTCATCGAGTCGGTGCGTCGTGTGTCCCTGGTGCTCGAGCGCGAGGCGGCCCTGCGGTTCACCTTCTCCATCGAGGGCCTGACTCTCGAGGCGATCGGATCCGAGCAGGCTCAGGCATCCGAGTCGATCGACGCCTTCCTCACTGGCTCCGACACGGTGGTCTCCTTGAAGCCGCAGTTCCTCCTGGATGGCTTGAGCTCGGTGCATTCCGAGTTCGTGCGGATCTCGTTCACCAAGACCGAGAACCCGAACAAGCCCGGGCCCGTGCTGATCACCAGCCAGTCGTCGAAGGATCAGCCCGGCGCCGACAACTACAAGTACCTTCTGCAGCCCAACCTGCTGCTCCGCTAGACAAACGCCGTAAGGAGCAGGCCATGCACATGGGAATCATCGGCCTTGGCAAGATGGGCAACAACATGCGTGCCCGCTTGCGCGAGAAGGGCATCGAGGTCACCGGGTACGACCCGAACCCGGACGTCACCGATGTCGCGAGTCTCGAGGAACTCGCCGCGGCGCTTCCGGCGCCGCGTGTGGTGTGGGTCATGGTGCCGTCCGGAAAGATCACGGATGACGTCATCCACCAGGTCGCCGACGTCCTGAGCCCCGGCGACCTCGTGATCGATGGTGGTAATTCTCGATTCACGGATGACGCGATTCACTCGGAGTTCTTAGGCAAAAAGAGCATCCGGTTTATCGACGTGGGTGTCTCCGGTGGAATCTGGGGCCTGAAAAACGGCTACGGACTGATGGCCGGCGGCGACGCGGCCGACGTCGAACTCGCGATGCCGATCTTCGACGCGCTGCGACCGGATGGCCCTCGCGAAGAGGGGTTCGTGCACGCGGGACCGATCGGCGCCGGACATTACGTGAAGATGGTTCACAACGGCATCGAGTACGCCCTGATGCAGGCCTGGGCCGAGGGGTACGAGCTGCTCGACAGCCGCAAGGATCTTGTCACCGATGTCACCGGGTCGTTCAAGGCGTGGCAACGCGGAACCGTCGTGCGCTCCTGGCTACTCGAGCTTCTCGTGAAGGCGCTCGAGGAAGATCCCGAATTCGAGGACATCGAGGGTTACGTCGAGGATTCCGGTGAGGGTCGCTGGACCGTTCACGACGCTCTCGACCGTGCCGTTCCGGTGCCGACGATCAGCGCGGCGATTTTCGCTCGATTTGTCTCGCGTCAGAAGGACTCGCCCGCGATGAAGGCCGTTGCCGCTCTGCGCAACCAGTTTGGTGGGCACTCCGTCCGCAAGAGCTGATGATCGTCACGCATCTCACGCTCTCGGACTTTCGTAATTACGAGTCGCTCGACATCGACCTGCGCGCCGGCTCCAACCTGTTCGTGGGCAGCAACGGCCAGGGCAAAACCAATCTTGTGGAGTCGCTCGGCTATCTCAGCACGCTGGGTTCACACCGGGTGTCGAACGATCAGGCCATGATCCGGCAGGGGCAGGATTCCGCGATCATCCGCGCGCGCCTCACCCACGCGGGGCGCGAGATCCTGGCTGAGGTGCAGCTCAACCGAGCATCCGCCAACCGCGCGCAGGTTAATCGTGTTCCGATCAAAACACGCGAGCTGCCTCGCTACTTCTCGAGTGTGTTGTTTGCCCCCGAGGATCTCGCGCTGGTGCGCGGCGAACCTTCTGGCCGTCGCCGCTTTATGGATGAGCTCGTCGTGCTCCGGACTCCGAGGATGAGCGGAGTGCTCGCCGACTACGAGCGGGTGCTCAGGCAGCGCAACACTCTCCTGAAGTCGGCGCGGAATTCCGGCGTCAAAGAGAACCAGTTGGGCACCCTGGATATCTGGGATGAACGACTCGTCGCCCTCGGCAGCGAACTGATCGAGGCGCGCAGTGCGCTGGTCGCCGAGCTCGCGCCGGAGGTCGCGTCCGCGTACGCGGCGGTGGCGGGCCAAGATCACGCGGCGAACCTCACGAACTACCTCAGCATCCTCGCGACGACCCCCGATGACGATGAGCAAGACCACAATGCGACGGCCGCGGGGGTTCTGCCCGCCGGCGAGATCGCGGAAAAATTCCGCGCCGCGCTCGCGCGCCTTCGGCGCGCAGAACTCGATCGGGGCGTGACTCTTGCAGGTCCCCATCGAGACGACCTCGTGCTTGAACTGAACGGGATGCCCGCGCGCGGCTACGCCAGTCACGGCGAGTCTTGGTCGTTCGCGCTCGCGCTCAAACTCGCGTCGGCCGCGGTGCTGCGGCGCGAGTCATCCACCGGCGACCCCGTGCTAGTGCTCGACGACGTATTTGCCGAACTCGACGAATCGCGCCGCGGCCGCCTTGCGGCGGCAGTGGGGGACTTCGAGCAAGTCCTCATCACGGCTGCCGTTTTTGATGATGTGCCCGAGCAACTTGCCGCGCACGTCGTAAAAATCCGCGCCGGTCAGGTGGTGGAGAATGACTGACCCCCATGAGCAGGCGGAGCCCGAACACGTCAGCGTCTACTTGCGCCTGCGTCGAGTGTTCGGTGACCCGTCCACCCGGTCGGCGACGGCTCGAAAGCGCAACACCCGTGCCGAGGGTGCCAGTGTTCCGTTCGGGGAGGGCCGCGACCCTCACGGACTCGGCGATGTGATCGATGGCCTCACGACAAAAATGGGGTGGACATCCCCGCTGGCACGGTCGGAACTTCTCGCGTCCTGGGCACAGATCGTGGGCGCGGAGACGGCCGAGCACTCCGAGCCGGTGGGAATCGAGGATGGTGTGCTCGCGGTGCGCTGCGACTCCACGGCCTGGGCCACTCAGTTGCGCCTGATGCGCGCCCAAGTGACAACAACAATCGCTGCGAGATTCCCTGACGCGGGCATCCAGTCGGTGCGCTTTGACGGACCGAACGCCCCTTCGTGGAAACGCGGCCCCAGATCAATTCCAGGCCGGGGTCCACGCGATACCTATGGATAGGTAGGCAAATCTGGTCACACGGCCCAAGATAAGTCCGCAGATCGCCGTTTAGCCGGTTTTGAACCCCCTCCTTTGGTAGAATGGAAAGCGCTGTCGGGTTCCCCTCCATCTGGAGTCATTCGCCCCGAATTGCGCGCACCACCACCACTGGCAGGAGTAACTCCCTTTATGACCGATTCGTCCCCCGAGAACCTGCCGGAGTCGACAATCTCCAACGGCCACGTCGCAGCCGACAGCTATGGAGCAGACCAGATCCAGATCCTCGAGGGTCTCGAGGCGGTGCGCAAGCGTCCCGGTATGTACATCGGGTCGACTGGGCCGCGAGGTCTCCACCACCTGGTCTACGAGGTCGTCGACAACTCCGTCGATGAGGCGCTCGCCGGCTACTGCGACAACATCATGGTCACGCTGCGGCGCGACGGCGGCGTGCGAGTCTCCGACAACGGCCGCGGCATCCCCGTTGACATCAACAAGCAGGAGAACAAGTCGACCGTCGAGGTCGTCATGACCATCCTGCACGCCGGCGGCAAGTTCGGCGGCGGCGGGTACGCGGTGTCCGGTGGTCTGCACGGCGTGGGTATCTCGGTCGTGAACGCGCTCTCGAAGGAGGTCGACACCGAGGTTCGCCGCCAGGGTCACGTCTGGCGCATGAGTTTCGAGAACGGTGTGCCCACCGCGCCTCTCGCCCAGGGCGAGGAGTCGGACGAGACCGGAACCACCCAGACGTTCTGGCCGAATCCCGACATCTTCGAGACCGTCGAGTTCGACTTCGAGACGCTGCGCGCGCGCTTCCAGCAGATGGCCTTCCTCAACAAGGGGCTGCGCATCACCCTCACCGACGAACGTGGTGACGAGAATGTCGTCGAGAGCTACTTCTACGAGCGTGGCCTCGTCGACTACGTGGAGTACCTCAACAAGACCAAGAAGAACGAACTGATTCACCCCGAGGTGATCGCCTTCGAGTCCGAGGACACCGAGCGCAAGATCTCCCTCGAGGTCGCGATGCAGTGGACGAACGGCTACACCGAGAGTGTCCACACCTACGCGAACACGATTAACACGCACGAGGGCGGAACACACGAAGAGGGCTTCCGTGCGGCGCTGACCACACTCGTTAACCGCTACGCCCGCGAGAAGAACATCATCAAGGAGAAGGACGAGAACCTCTCCGGCGAGGATGTTCGCGAGGGACTGACCGCGGTCATCTCGGTCAAGCTCGGCGAACCACAGTTCGAGGGCCAGACCAAGACCAAGCTGGGCAACACGGAGGCGAAGGCGTTTGTGCAGCGTGTCGCTGGCCAGCAGCTTGGCGACTGGTTCGATCGCAACCCCACGCAAGCCCGCGACGTGATTCGCAAGGCGATCCAGGCATCCCAGGCACGAATCGCCGCGCGCAAGGCGCGCGAGAACACCCGCCGCAAGGGTCTTCTCGAGTCCGGTGGTATGCCGGGCAAGCTGCGCGACTGCTCCAGCAAGGACCCGTCGCTCTCCGAGATCTTCATCGTCGAGGGTGACTCGGCCGGCGGCTCCGCCGTGCAGGGTCGCAACCCCGAGTTCCAGGCGATCCTGCCGCTTCGCGGCAAGATCCTCAACGTGGAGAAGGCTCGCCTCGACCGTGCCCTCGCGAACAACGAGGTGCAGGCCATGATCACCGCGTTCGGCGCGGGCATCGGCGAGGACTTCGACCCCGAGAAGGCCAGGTACCACAAGATCGTGCTGATGGCCGATGCCGATGTCGACGGCCAGCACATCACGACCCTGCTCCTCACCCTGCTGTTCCGCTACATGCGCCCGCTCATCGACAAGGGCTACGTCTACCTCGCGCAACCGCCGCTCTACCGACTGAAGTGGACAAACGCCGAGCACCAGTTTGTCTACAGCGACCGTGAGCGGGATGCCCTGCTCGCCGACGGCATTGCGGCAGGCAAGCGCATCCCGAAGGACAACGGCATCCAGCGCTACAAGGGTCTCGGTGAGATGGACTACACCGAGCTGTGGGAGACCACGATGGACCCGGCCACTCGCACGCTTCTCCAGGTGACCCTGGATGACGCGGCCGCGGCCGACGAGATCTTCTCCACCCTCATGGGTGAGGACGTCGAATCGCGACGCAACTTCATCCAGCGCAACGCCAAGGACGTTCGGTTCCTCGACATCTAGTTTTCAGCGGGTCGAGCATGTCGAGACCTCCCAGACGAAGGGCCAGCCATGGCTGACGAAGAAACACCAGAACCCACTTTTGACAGCGCGGTAGTCGACGCTCGTCACGACAAGATCGACCAGGTCGACCTCCAGTTGGAGATGCAGCGGTCGTACCTCGACTACGCGATGAGCGTGATCGTCGGGCGCGCACTGCCCGACGTGCGCGACGGCCTCAAGCCGGTGCATCGCCGTGTGATTTACGCGATGTACGACGGTGGGTACCGTCCCGACAAGGGATTCAACAAGTGCACTCGCATCGTTGGCGAGGTGATGGGTCAGTTCCACCCGCACGGTGACGCGTCGATCTACGACGCACTCGTGCGTCTCGTTCAGCCCTGGAGCTTGCGGTACCCGCTCGCCTTGGGTCAGGGCAACTTCGGCTCGGCCGGCAACGACGGTGCCGCGGCCCCGCGGTACACCGAGACGAAGATGGCGCCGCTCGCGATGGAGATGGTCCGAGACATCGACGAGGAGACCGTCGACTTCCAGGACAACTACGACGGCAAGACGCAGGAACCGATCGTGCTGCCGAGCCGGTTCCCGAACCTGCTCGTCAACGGTTCGGTGGGTATCGCGGTCGGCATGGCCACCAACATCCCGCCGCACAACCTGCGCGAGGTTGCGGCCGGGGCCCTGTGGGCGTTGGAGAACCCGGATGCTTCGCGCGAGGAACTCCTCGAGGCGCTGATCCAGCGAATCAAGGGCCCGGACTTCCCGACGGGCGCGCAGATTCTGGGCGTCAAGGGCATCCAGGATGCCTATCGCACCGGACGTGGGTCGATCACCATGCGTGCGGTCGTCAGCGTCGAGGAGCTCCAGGGCCGCACGTGCCTGGTGGTCACCGAGCTGCCGTACCAGGTGAACCCCGACAACCTCGCGCTCAAGATCGCGGAGCTCGTGAAGGAAGGCAAGGTCGGCGGCATCGCCGACATCCGTGACGAGACCTCCGGCCGCACCGGCCAGCGCCTCGTGATTGTGCTCAAGCGCGACGCGGTCGCCAAGGTTGTGCTCAACAACCTCTACAAGCACACCCAGCTGCAGGACAACTTCGGCGCGAACATGCTCGCGATCGTTGATGGTGTGCCGCGCACCCTCCCGCTCGACGGATTTATCACTCACTGGATCGACCACCAGATCGACGTGATCGTGCGGCGCACCACGTTCCGCCTGCGCAAGGCCGAGGAGCGCGCCCACATTCTGCGCGGCTACCTCAAGGCGCTCGACGCGATGGATGAAGTGATCGCCTTGATCCGTGCATCCGCCACCGTCGATGACGCGCGCGAGGGACTCATGCAGCTCCTCGACGTGGACGACCTGCAGGCGCGGGCCATCCTCGACATGCAGCTTCGCCGGCTGGCCGCCCTCGAGCGCCAGAAGATCATCGACGAGCACGACGAGCTCGAGCGGTTGATCGCGGAGTACAACCACATCCTTGCGACGCCCGCCGAGCAGCGTCGCCTCGTGCAGGAGGAGCTGCAGGAGATCACCGATCGTTTTGGTGACGACCGCCGCACCGAGATCATGTTCGGCTTCGACGGGGACATGAGCGTCGAGGACCTCATCCCCGAGGAAGAGATGGTCATCACCGTGACGCGCGGCGGATACGTCAAGCGCACGCGCAGCGACAACTACCGCAGCCAGCACCGCGGTGGCAAGGGAGTCAAGGGCGCCCAGCTTCGCGCCGACGACGTGGTTGATCACTTCTTCGTGACCACCACCCACCACTGGCTGTTGTTCTTCACGAACACCGGTCGTGTCTATCGCGCCAAGGCGTACGAGATCCAGGAGGCCGGCCGCGACGCGAAGGGCCAGCACGTCGCGAACTTGCTCGCGATGCAGCCGGGCGAGGAGATCGCGCAGATTCTCGACATTCGCGACTACCAGGCGGCGAAGTACCTCGTGCTCGCCACCCGCGGTGGTCTCGTGAAGAAGACCGCGCTGAGCGAGTACGACACGAATCGCACGGGCGGCATCATCGCGATCAACCTGCGCGAGGATGACGAACTCGTCTCGGCCATGCTCGTCGAGGAAGACCAGGACGTTCTGTTGGTCTCGCGCAAGGGCATGTCGATTCGCTTCACCGCGACCGATTCCGCGCTCCGCCCGATGGGCCGCAGCACCTCCGGCGTGAAGGGCATGGACTTCAGATCCGGGGATGCCCTGCTCGCCGCATCCGTTGTCAGCGACCAGGGTTTTGTGTTCGTTGTCACCGAGGGTGGGTACGCGAAGCGCACGTCGGCAGACCAGTACCGCGTTCAGGGCCGCGGCGGTTTGGGCATCAAGGTGGCCAAACTCAGCGACGACCGAGGGGACCTCGCGGGTGCCCTGATCGTCGAGGAGGAGGACGAGGTCCTTGTGGTTCTTGCCAGCGGCAAGGTGGTACGCTCGTCTGTCGCCGAGGTTCCGGCCAAGGGTCGGGACACCATGGGCGTCGTATTCGCTCGATTCGCCGACGACGACAGAATCATCGCGATCGCCCGCAACAGCGAGCGCAATCTGGAGAATCAGGATGCCGATGACCAGCCCGACGAGGGTTCGGAGCCAGAGGCCACTGGGAAGGACGAGTCAGTAGATGAGTAGTGTCGCGGAGAAGCTGCAGCGCAAGTCGCAGCGACAGGTGGCCACCAAGCAGGTACGACTGAAGCTCGTGTACATCGACTTCTGGTCGGCGGTGAAGTTCTCGTTCCTCGTCGCGGTGTGCCTCGGAATCATCCTTGTGGTTGCGACGCTGCTGCTGTGGATCGTGCTCAACTCGACGGGCATCTTTGGATCGCTCGACGGCATCCTTCAGGACATCCTGGGCCAGCCGGAGTTCAGCATCGCGTCGAGCTTCTCGCTCGGACAGACCGCGCTCTTTGCGATCGTGGTTGCGATCCTGAACATCGTGGTCGGCACCGCACTGGGTGCGATCGCCGCGTTGCTCTATAACTTCAGCGTGCGTCTCACGGGCGGTCTGCTGGTCGGCTTCACCAACAACTGAGCTGCGAGCCGAGCATGGCTCGGCTCCGGCTCAGATCGAGTGATCGCGCCTGCCGCGCGATCGTATCGAGATCGGGTCCCGATTATCGGAAACGGTGCAGGTGCGATACTCTCGTATCTGCCTTCCGGGGGTATAGCTCAGGCGGTTAGAGCGCTTCACTGATAATGAAGAGGTCCCAGGTTCAAGTCCTGGTACCCCCACTGGAATCTCCACAAGGGATTCCTCCTTTTAGAAAGTTGGCCGTTGGTCGAGTAGCGCGAAGCGCGTATCGAGGCCATACGGGGCCTTAGCTCAATTGGTAGAGCGCCTGCTTTGCAAGCAGGAGGTCAGGGGTTCGATTCCCCTAGGCTCCACAAATGCGAAAAGCCCCGCCACACGGTGGGGCTCTTCGCATTTCTGCTGCCTATCGGCGGATCGAAACGCCGGGGTCCCCGCCGCGCCGGTTCCGACGCATCGCAATGCGTGGTGCGGGACCCGTGCGTTGCACCGCGATGTGGCGGCCGTGCCGGTGGGGCGTCGATTCCCCTAGGCTCCACAAACGAAAAGAGCGTCGCCCTCGGGTGGCGCTCTTTTCGTTTAATCGGGCGCAGCGAATCGAATGGGCCCCCGCTGAGCAGTCCGGAGCGCGACTTAGTCGCGGGCCGGCGGCTCAGTCGGGGATTCCCCTAGGCTCCACCGAAGAGGCGGGCCCCGCCACACGGTGGGGCTTCTCGCATCTGTGCTGGCTATCGGCGGATCGAAACACCGGGGTCCCGCCGCGCCGGTTCCGGCGCATCGCATTGTGTGGTGCATGAAGGGTGCGTGCAACTGCCAGGCGTACTGGCGTAAATCAGAGGAAGTTTCGCACAACGCGGATATCCTGAGTTGGCGCGACGAATCTAGAGGTGAGACAAGTGTTAGATCGCATCGAGGTCTTTGGCTTTCGACGCCTGCTCGAAGCCAACGTCTACGTCGGCCGCAAGACTGTTGCGTTCGTCGGCCCCAACGAGGCGGGCAAGAGTTCGGTTCTCTCTGCTCTCAGACTTTTCAATTCAGATGATCCGGTCCCCCCAACGGATGCTTCCCGGTCGCAGAGAAGCCAGACGCTTGACCCAGACCGGACCGTGGTGCGACTTTCGTTTTCGCTCGACAACGCGCAGTTGGCGCTCGCCGAAGCATTGCCTATCGAGGCCAAGGCGCTGCGTCATCTTGTCTTCACAAAGGTTGCGAGCGGCCAGCGGTCGTATCGGTTCAGCCCGCGGCCGACCTTGTCTCCAACAATCAAAGAGGGACTGTTCAAAGCGTGGCCCGCACTAGCTGCAGCCCTTCGCGAGGCTTACAGAGCGCTGCCAGAAGACGCTGAGTCGTCCTTCGATGACACGGACATCGAAGCGCTCTCGGCCTTTGTCGGTGGAGCGGGCAAGGAGCCAGCGCTGGATGTCTGGGACAACGTCCGTGCGGGAGTAGCCGAGCACCTGGATGACCATGAGAAGCTCGCGAATAAGGTGGCGGCGTTTCGAACCTATTATGAGTGGGCCCGGCCTGGCGTGAATCTGCAAGGTCTCGTCTACCGCGGCATCGGCGGAGCGATTCCGGTCTTCGTGCAGTTCACCGACAACCTCCGCTCAATCCGAGCAGAGTATTCGCTAAACGACACCAGCATCGACGATGATCCTGCACTGGGTAATCTCCTCCGGTTGGCACAGTTTCCAATCGAACAAATTCGAAGTGTGCTCGGCGAGCCCGACTACCTGCGCGACCTCGAGGAGAAGGCTAACGAGCGGCTCAAGATCTTCTTCACAGAAAAGTGGAAGCAGGAGCAGATCACTGTCGGACTCAAGGTGACAGAAGAGTTCCTGCGGGTCGACGTCAAGGATTTGGCTGAAGATGGTCCGGGCTGGATCAAGATCACAGAGCGCAGCGATGGCTTGCGCACTTTTGTGGCACTGGCCGCCTTCTTGGATTCGGGAAGTTTTGAACGCCCACCCATTCTGCTCATCGATGAAGCCGAGCAGCACCTCCACCAGAATGCGCAGGGTGACCTCATCCGGATGCTCCAAGAACTTACAGCAGTCGGCCAAGTCATCTACACAACACACTCTCCTGCTTGCCTCCCTGCAGACCTCGGCAACGGCGTCCGCTTTGTCGAACCCATCGACAACGGCCACTCCACTATTCGTCATGACTTCTGGTCACTCGACCGCAATGAGCACGTCGGCTTCAACCCGCTGCTCATAGTGATGGGCGCGGGTGCCGCAGCATTCTCGAGTCTTCGCAGCACTCTAATCGCCGAGGGCGTTTCAGACATGCTGCTCTTGCCGACCCTCATCAAGCTAGCGACAGGAAAAGCCGAACTCGACTATCAGGTGTCCCCGGGGATCGCTACGGCAAGCAAGGCTGACATGGCCAAGCTCGACTTCGTCGCCAGCCGCGTAGCCTATCTGGTCGATGGTGACTCAGGAGGCAAGTCCTGGAAGACACAACTGGAGGAGGCGGGTGTACCTAAGCCGCGCATCCGTCCGTTGCCCGACGGCGTGGGCCTTGAAGACTTGTTGGACCGTGAGTTCTATCTAGATGCTGTCGCGGAGCTCGGCGGCCTCGATCGAGCGCAGCTCGATAAGGTCGCATCGAACATGCCCATTAAGTCAGCCGTCGATGCGCTTGAGTTGAAACCAGCAGGTCCGATCGCGTTCGCTGAGTTCATCCTTGGGCGTCATGAGTCCGGCGAGGCGCCAATCGTCCTCAAACCCGAGAACAAGCGACTGCTGAAAGACCTTGACACTTGGGTAACGAAGACGATCAAGGATTGATCCGAGCGACGGCTCGGCCCGTGACGTTCACGCGAAATTGCCGCCGAACTTACACAAAGTTCGTAAAAACCTCAACAATCACGAACACCCCGAACCCCAAGAGGAACACCCCACACACAGCCTCGAGGATGGCGCGGGGCCGCGGCCGCAACAGGTGCGCCCGCGCCCAGCCGGCGAGCACCGACACGAAGGTGAGCCAGATCACTCCCCACCCGGCGTGGATGGCGGCGAGCCCGAGGCCCAAGCCGACGGTCAGGTTCTGTCCGAGAAAGAGACCGGGCATCACCGACAGGTAGAAGACGCCGATCTTGGGATTCAGCAGGTTCGTGAGCAGGCCCGCGGAGTAGGTGCCGAGCAGGGTGCCGTTCGAGGTGGTTGTGCCCAGATCATCCTCGTTTTCGTTCCCTTGGCGCCACAGGCGGCGAGCCGACACGAATGTCGCGACCGCGAGGTAGCCGAGGTACAGACCACCGGCGATCGTCACGACGGTGTAGGCCACCGGAAACCGCACCAGCAGCAGCGCCACCCCGACCCCGGCGAGCCCGCCCCACACGATGACCCCGCTCACGACGCCGAGCGCGGCGACGACCCCGGCGAACCATCCGCCGCGCAGGCTCGAGCGAATGACAAACACTGTGTCCGACCCGGGCACGAGTGTCATGGCGAGGGCGAGCCACGTGAACGCGAATACTCCCGCGGCCAGATCGGACGTCATGAGGTCATCGTGGCAGACCCGAGAGCGCGTCGATTCGCTTAGGCTCCACATAGCTCACAAAACGCGAGCACCCGCGCATCCAGGAGGCAAACCGTGCAGACGGAAGACAACTCGTTCGCGGAACAGTTCCAGCAGAAGTACCAGGAAG
The DNA here is from genome assembly GCA_965279605.1 of Rhodoglobus sp. Lineage (GTDB taxonomy): Bacteria > Actinomycetota > Actinomycetes > Actinomycetales > Microbacteriaceae > Rhodoglobus. The sequence continues at coordinate 251,202 of CBDIIE010000015.1, read as the reverse complement.
AAGCGGACAAGATCGGTCGCTTTAACCTAGCCGTGTTTGGCAAGACCGGCGTGGGCAAGTCGACGCTCATCAACGCGATCTTCGGCGAGGATGTCGCGCCCACCGGTATCGGCGAGCCAGTCACCATGGACCGCCACCTCTACCTCCACCGCTCGGGGTTCCTCGGGCTTCTCGACACCCGCGGCCTGGAGATCGGCATCGACACGGATGCTCTGATCAAGGAGCTCGGCGAGTACGTCGAGAGCATGCGCAAGCAACCCCTCTTCGAGCAGGTGCACGTTGCCTGGTATTGCGTGCGGGCGACGGACCGGCGCTTCGAGGACACGGAGGCGGAGTTCATCCGTCGCCTTCACGAGCTCGGGCTCCCCGTGATCGTGGTGCTCACGCAGGTGCCGTCGCGTGACGGCCAGCTGCACGGCGACGCGCTTGAACTCGCCGAGCACATCGCGAGCCTCGGCCTCCCGATTGTGGGTGGACGGCCCATCCCGCTGATGGCTCAGGCCGACGACTTCACGGGCCAGGCCCAGCACGGCGTAAAGGACCTCCTTGATGCCACCTTTCAGGCAGCTCCCGAGGGAGTAGCCACCGCGCTCGCCGCGGCACAGAAGATCGACCTCGACCGCAAGTGGAAGCGTGCCAACACGGTGATCGTCTCGGCGGGCACCGCCGCCGCAGCCGTGGGCGCGACGCCGATCCCGGTGGCGGATGCCGCGGTGCTGGTTCCGATCCAGTTGGGGATGATGGGCGCGGTCTCCGCAATCTACGGCGTTCGCCTCGACATGGCATCCCTCGCGGCGACCGTCGCGACGACGGTGGCGACCACCGCGGGGCGCAGCGCGGTGATCGGGTTGCTCAAGCTCATCCCGGGCGCTGGCACCCTCATCGGCGGGGCGATCAGTGGCGCAACCGCGAGTGCATTCACTCTCGCTATCGGCTACGCGTGGGCGGCGGTGTGTAGCCAGCTCACCCAGGGCAAGCTCAAGAGCCTCGACGGTGTTCTCGACAACGACGCCGTGCGCGACCTGTTCAAGACCGAACTGAAGGCGTGGTTCGCGAAGCTCGTCACCAAGAAGGCCGACAAGGCGTAGTTGCCATGTATCTGATTCGACCCCCGCGCCCGGACGAGGCCGAGGTGCTCGCCGCCCTGCATAGCCGCACGTGGGAGGAGACCTACGGCGAGTTCTTCCCGCCGCGCATGTGGGGCGAGGAGGCGCTCGCGCGTCGCATCCAGATGTGGACCGAGCTCTGCACCGACGTCGGGCCCCACACCGCGGTAGCCGAGATCGACGGCGAACTCGCGGGGTTCGCACACGTCGGTGCGAGCATGGATGACCCCGCTCCCCGCGAACGGCAGCTCTGGTTCATCTATCTCCTGCAGTCCGCGCACGGTTCAGGCGCGGGGCAGGCGCTACTCGACGAGGTGCTGGGCGATGAGCCGGCCAGCCTGTGGGTGCTTGAGGAGAACCCGAGGGCGCGCGCCTTCTACGCCAGGAACGGGTTCGTCGAGGATGGCGCACGCAAGCCGACCGGCTTCGAACGCGGCGGCGACGAACTGCGGATGCTCCGCTAGCGCCCCACCCGCGCGAGCCGCCACCACGGCACCAGCAGCAGCGCGCCGAGCACCCCGAACCACACCCACGTGGCGACGTTGGCGGCAAAGCCGGTCACAAAAAACCCGAGCACGAGCGCACCCACCCAGCCGAGCACCACGGCGACCACGGTCAGCAGCACAACGAGCGAGTGCCGCACCGGGGTGCGCGCGTAGGCACGGAAGCCGTCTGCGATTGTTCTGCCTGCCGCGATCGACGGGAGCACGATCGCACCGAGGATGATCGGCAACGCCGCGACCCACGGCAGGAGCACCGAGACGACGCTGGTGAGAACCACAAACGCGGCGACCCACCCCAGGAGACTCACGCTCCAGCGTGCGGCGACCAGGCTCAGCGCCGACCACGTCGCGGCGATGAGCGCCACCATCGAGGCCACTACCGAGGCAATGAAGCCGACGCTCCCCACCGGAACCGGGTCGCCCAACACGGTGAGCGCCTGAAGAACGGCGTTGATCACAATTACCCCGGCGAGGGACAGCACCCGGATGCCCCCGCTCACGATGCTGGCCGAATCGCGTCGTCCAGCACATCCTGCACGGCACCCTCGAACAGCGTCGTGGATCCCACGGTGATCGTAAAGTTCGCTTGGTCGTCGGCTGCGGAGGTCACCACGATCTTCTCGCCGTCGACGGTCTCGCCCTCACACGACACCGTCTTGTCGTCCGCCTCGGTGCAGACCGGAGCGGTGAGGATCGCGACCTCTTTCTGCACAAGGATGTCGAGCGCGGCGTAGCGAACCTCCGACACGCGGTTTCCGCCGACCGGCGCGATGGCTGCGATCTCGGAGCACCCGGCGGTGAGGAGCACGAGGGCTCCGATGGCGAGGAGGCGCCTCATCCCTCGAGTCCCTTCTCGTAGGCGGCAAGCCGACCGGCCGCCGCGAGCTGCTGGCGCTCGAGGGTCGCGTCGCTGATTGCCGACAGGTCAAAGGGTGCGGCGAGGAGCAGTTCGGTGTTGCGGTCGAGGGGAGACCCACGACGCATGAGGGGGAACGCGGCCCAGTCGTTCACCGCGAGCTCGCGACTCTGCGCGGCGAGGTCGAGGTACGAGCCGCTCGAGCCCGGCGACACAGGGGAGGCGTGATCGACAACCGTGGTGAACAGCGAGAGGGTGCCGTCGCGGTTGTCGACGATCTCGACCACCTGCTGCTGCTGCGGAAAGTCGATGCAGGATGCGGTGGTGATCTCCCAGAAGCCACCCTTCGGCCCCGAGTGCGCGAGGATCTGGTTGAGGTGGGTGTGGCCGTTGAGCCAGCCGACGACCACCGGGTACGCGAGCAGGAGGTCGATGAACTCCTCGGCGCCGTAGAGCTTGACCTCCTGGCCGGGCCGCTGGGCGCGGTTCTCGAGGGTGAGGCTGTTGTGGTGGCTGAAGATCAGCACCAGCTTCTTCTCGGCGGTGGCCTTCTCGAGCTCGCCGCGCAACCACTCGAACTGCACCTCGGGCACCGCGCCGTCGGGACCGGCAACCTGGTTGCAGGTGTCGAGGCCAAACGCCCGAACCTGGGGCGTGATGTCCGCCGACCACCACGTCTCGCCGGACTTGAGGTTGTGCTCGGTGAAGCCGTGTCCCACCGGCCCGGGCGTGGGCTGCGTGCGGAAGTGCTCGGCCATAAAGTCGACCTGCTCGAACAGGTAGCGCTCGGGGTCGGCGGGAACGGGCTTGAAGCCGGGTCGTCCCAGCTGCAGGCCCAGGGCATCCGCTCCACGCTGAAGCGCGCTGCCACTGGAGGCGTAGCCGTTCAGAATCGTGGATGCCGTGCCCTCCAGCGAATACGACTTCTGTCCACCAATGGCCATCGCGTGCAGCTGCGAGCTCAGGTCGAAGGTGCCGAGCAGGAGGGTGTCGTGGTTTCCGTAGACGGCGTACCAAGGGGCGGGCATCCCGACCGACGTTACGGGCTCGCCGATCGCCTGGTCGAGGAGCTTCGGGAGCGTCGGGAACCCGTAGTCGCCGAACTGCCCGCCGGCGGGGTCGCGCGGGCGATACGCCCACACCGCCTCGGCCCACGCCTGAACTCCCGTGTACACGTCGCCGATTCCCGCGGCCGGGTCGACGGTGACGCCGTCGAGCAGGTCGATGTACCAGCGGAGTTCCTTGTGCGAGTGCATGTCCGCGCTATCGCCCGTGACGATCGCGGCCGCCATGGGCGCACCGGTCAGGGGGCTGTACCGCAGGTCGGAGAATGCCTTCACCATCGCCGCGGTCACGTGGACCGAAAGAGGATCGTGAGGGTGGAAGGCGGATGCCCACGACGAGTGATCCTGCACAATCATCGGCTCGATGCGCCCCGGCGACTGCGCCTCGATGACGTGCATGTCGGAGAGGTGGGCCATGTAGAGCAGGGATCGGCGCGCGGTCGCACGGCCCGCCGCGGCTGCGCGGCCCAGCACGTCGAGTCGGGGGATGTACGGCTCGCCTGGCCCCGAGGTGAGCGACCGATACTGGCCCTTCACCACCCCACCCTGAAGAACCGTCTGCAGGAGAGTGCTCGGGGCGTCGACCGCAGCCGCGGCCGGGGCGGCAAGTCGGGGCCCAAGCCACTCGATGTTGAGGCCGGTCGCGGCGGCGATGGCGGCCGTCGTCGTGAGGAACTGGCGCCGGGAAAGGCCAGACATCGATCTCCCTGGGTGCGGGTGGAGCGTCGGGTCGTCTCGCACTGCGAGACGACATCATCCTGCCGGGGCACCACCCCCGGGCGCAATTGCCACGCCGTCTCGCGAGGCGTGCCAAATACAGGAGATTGTGCTCGCGCCGACCGCGGTTAGTGGGCGAGCGGAGCATCCGTCTCCGAATCTCCTGCATTTGGGATGGCATCCACCATGGGGAACGCGTCACCCGGGGAGGCTGGCCCCGCGACCGCTGTAACGCGCCCGTCACACGGCGAAAGCGCACCCGAAACGTGAGCGGTCTAGCGTTCCGAGCATCACATTCCCCTTGCCAACGAAAGGACCATGCCCCATGGCCGTTCCCGGAGCACCGCGTCGCAGCCGCCTCGCACTCCTCGGCGTCGCTGTCACGACGTCTCTCTTGCTCGCCGCCTGCGCGAGTGGCACCACCGAAGAACCTGCCGCCGAGTCATTCGGCGAGATCAGCGTTCAGTACTCGTGGATCAAGAACGAGGAGTTCACGGGCGAGTTCTACGCCTACGAGAACGGCTACTACGACGAGGCCGGCTTCGACGACGTGATCGGCATCTCCGGCCCCGACACCGGTGTGGCGAAGCTCCTCAGCGGAACGGTCCAGGTCGCCCTGAGCGACTCGGCCTCGATCGGCGCCGCAATCGCCGAAGAGGATGCCCCGCTCAAGATCATCGGAGCGACGTTCCAGAAGAACCCGTTTACGATCCTGTCCCTCGCAGACGGCGGCAACATCGTCACCCCCGAGGACCTCATCGGCAAGAAGATCGGTGTTCAGGACTCGAACGCGAGCGTGTTCGCGGCTCTGCTCAACGCCAACGGGATCTCGCCCGACCAGGTGACCGTGGTTCCCGTCGACTTCGACCCGACCCCGCTGATGAACGGAGAGGTCGATGGCTTTATGGCCTACCTCACCAACGAGGCACTCACGGTCGAGCTCGCCGGATACGAGATCACCAACCTGCCCTACGCCGACAACGGTGTGCCGTTCGTCGCGGAGACCTTCTCGGTGACCGACCAGTTCCTCGCCGAGAACAAGGAGCTCCTCAAGGCGTTCCTCATCGCCGAGATCAAGGGCTGGTCCGACGCGTTCAACAACACCACCGAGGATTCCGTCGAGCTGATCGTGAAGTACTACGACCAGGCCGCCGAGAACGCGGATGGGCTCGAGGCGGTCTTCGGTTCGCTCGACCCGGTCAAGACCGGCCTTGCCCTCGAGGCGACGCTGGGCCTGATCTCGACAAGCGAGACGGAGGCCAACGGCCTCTTTACGATCTCCGACTCCCTCAAGGAGGAGACGGTTGCGTCGCTCGCGGCCGCCGGCTGGGAGGTCACGGTCGAGGACCTCTTCGACACGACGATCATTGACGAGATCTACGCGGAGTTCCCTGAGCTCAAGGCGTACCTTCCCTAACATGCCCCACAACGAGACGGATGCCGGTGCCCCTTCGGGTGGCACCGGCATCCACATCACCGGACTCAGCAAGACCTTCAAGGGCGCGGGCGGCAAGTCGGTCGTTGCCCTTCAGGACGCGACCCTGCACACCGAGCGTGGATCGTTCATCGCGTTGCTCGGCCCCTCGGGCTGCGGCAAGTCGACGATCCTGCGAATCCTCGCCGACCTCGAGCACGCCACGAGCGGCGAGATCCGCGTCGATGGCAAGTCACCCGATGAGCTCAGGCGCGCGAGCGAGCTCGGCATCGCGTTCCAGGATCACGCGCTGCTGCCGTGGCGCAGCGTCTACACGAACATCCGCCTGCCGTTCGAGGTCGCGGGCCGCAAGGCCGACGCCGCCTACATCGACGAGCTGATTGACCTCGTCGGCTTGCGCGGATTTGAGAAGGCTCGGCCCGCGCAGTTGTCTGGCGGGATGCGCCAGCGCGTGTCCATCGCGCGGGCGCTAGCGCTCAAGCCCTCCGTGCTGTTGCTCGACGAGCCGTTTGGTGCGCTGGACGACATGACCAGGCAGCGACTCAACCTCGAGCTGCTGCGCATCTGGACCGAGAAGCCAGCGACGACACTCCTCGTCACCCACGGCATCTCCGAGGCGATCTTCCTCTCAGACCGCGTGGCCGTCATGTCGCCGCGCCCCGGTCGCATCAAGGAGATCATCGAGGTGAACCTCCCGCGGCCACGAACCCCCGACATGATGCGCACCCCCGAGTTCCACGCACTCGTCGACCACGCCTCCGAGTTGTTGTTCGGCGCGGACGCCACGAGCGAGGCGTAGCGGTGCGTCGCAAGAAACTGCCCACCTGGCTCACGGGTCTGATTGGGCTCGTGGTCTTGGTGCTGGCGTGGTGGGTGTTCTCGCTCACGATCTTCACGCCCGCGCCGGGAACCGACTTCACCCCGGTGCCGTCACCGTTCGCAGTGTTCAGCACACTCGTCGAGGATGGGCTGGCCCCGTACTGGTCGGTGTTCCAAGTGACGATCACGGAGGCGCTGATCGGTTTCGCGTGGGGCAACGCCATCGCGCTGCTTCTGGCGTCGACGGTGTTGTTGGTGCCGAAGCTCGAGACCGTGGTCACGCAGATCGCGGTGGTCACCTACTGCCTGCCCATCGTGGCGGTGGGAGGCATCGCGATTGTGATCCTGGGTGGGGCGAAGCGCGCGGGAGACCCGTCGGCGACCGCGATTTTTCTTGCGGCGCTCGCGGTGTTCTTCACGACAGTCGTGGGTGCTCTCCTCGGGTTCAAGGCGGCCGACCCCGCGAGCCTCGACGTGGTGCGGGTGTTCGGCGGCGGGCGTTACACACAACTCGTGAAGGTGCGGCTGATCGCTGCGCTGCCCGCGATTCTCAACGCCCTGCAGATCGCGGTGCCGACCGCGTTCCTCGGTGCCGTGCTCGGCGAGTACATGGGTGCGACCGACAGGAGTGTGGGTATCCTGTTGATCCGGCTTCAGGGCAACCTCGACTCTGAGCGGGTCTGGGCGGTGTTCCTGTTGTGTGCTGCGGTCGCGCTGATCGGGTACGGACTCGTGGGACTCCTCGCTCGATTGGTCACCCCGTGGATCTCGGGGCGGAGCGCATCGTGACCGCCGTCCACCCCCACGACCTTGAGGCCGAGCGCGCGATCCAGGCGCGGCTACGTTCCGAGCGCCGCCGTTCTCTCGGTCGCGGCGTGCTCCGCGCGTTCCTCAACGGCACACTGACGATCGTGGTTGTGCTTGCCCTCTGGCAAGCGGTGGTGAGTTTCACCGGAATCTCGTCGTACGTCGCCAAGGGGCCCATCGACGTCTGGATGTTCTTGTTCGTGGAGGAGGATGCCGCCGAGCACTGGGCGGAGCTGCTCCCGCTCGTTGCCCAGACCCTGCAGGATGCCGCGGTCGGTTTTGTCGCCGGAATGGTCGCCGCCGTGGTGCTCGCCATGCTCTTTACGCTCTCGAAGGCGGTCGAGGCAGGGGTGATGCCGCTGGCCCTCCTGCTGCGCAGTGTTCCCCTCGTCGCGATCGCGCCCGTGATCATCCTCATCACGGGCCGCGGCACCACCGCGTCCGTTGCCGTGATCGGGAGCATCGTCGTGTTGTTCCCCGCGCTCGCGTCAGTGATGTTTGGCCTGAGCCGAGCATCCGCCGAGAGTCTCGACCTGATTCGTGTCTATGGCGGGTCGGGGCTGACTGCGTTGCTGAAGGTGAGCATCCCGGGAGCCCTGCCCTCGCTGTTTGCCGCGGCTCGCGTCTCCGTGCCTGGCGCGGTGACCGGCGCACTGCTCGCCGAGTGGTTGTCGACGGGAACGGGCATCGGCGGCATGATCGTGAAGTTCAGCGCATCCGCTCGCTTCGACGAGCTGTGGGCGTCCGTCGCGGTGATCACACTCATCACACTTCTGCTCTACAACATCGTTGCCCTCATCGAGACGATTGTGCTTGCCCGCTGGGGGATGGGCGCGCGGCTCTAGCTGGCTAGGAATCCCTAGACGGTCCGCACGACGGCGACCTCCCGCGGGGCGATCGCGGCGCGGCCGTCGAGGGCCGCGATCTCGAGCACCACCGAAATTCCTGCGACGTGCCATCCGGCGCGCTCGATGAGGGTGGCCGCGGCTCCCAGGGTTCCGCCGGTGGCGAGCACGTCGTCGACCAACAGCACGCGGGTGCCCGCGGGAACCTGGTCGAGATGCACCTCGAGGGTCGCCTGACCGTACTCGAGCGAGTAGGACTCCGCGATCCGCTCGCCCGGCAGCTTGCCCGCCTTGCGAATGAGCAGCAGCCCCAGCCCCGATCGGGCGGCGGCCGCCGCGGCGAACGCGAAGCCGCGGGCCTCGACCCCGGCGATCACATCGACCTCACCGAGGAACGGTGCCACGAGTGCATCCGAGACCTCAGCCAGCGCGCTCGCGTCGGCGAGCACCGGTGTGAGATCCATAAACTGCACGCCCGGCTCGGGGAAGTCGGGGATCACGCGGGTCAGGGTCTCGACGGTGGATGCAGCTGTCATGCGCCCAGCGTAGACACCCCATGTGGCGGGGATGTTTCCCACCACTGAAGCACCCGCAGCGCGTAGAACGTGAGCCACTTCGAGGGCTCGCCGCCGTCGACATCCACCTCGAACCAGACGTCGCCCGGGTGGCGTCGCGCCTGAATCCACCGACCGCTGGCGTCACGGTCGTCACGGATCATCTGGATCGCGTCGGCGATCCGTGGGTCGGGGGCAACACCGTCGTGGAGCGAGGCCACCCGAAAGTAGTCCGCCGCGGTGAGTGCGTTGTAAAACGAGCGGAACGGGTAGGCAAACTTGTCGACCCACCACGCGACGGGCTCGTTGGTCGTGAGCCGATAAAGGAGGCGCCGCGTCAGGAGGTATTCCTCACCTCGGTGTCGCGCCGCAGTCAGGTCCGGGTTGCCGCCCGTGAGCTTCTCGTACTCGAGGATTCCCACGAGCGAGTTCAGGGTGGAGACAAATGACGAGCGCGTCGACCCCTCGACCCACTCGCAGTTCCAGCCACCCTCCTCGGTCTGGTGCTCGACGAACCACCGCGCGATGGGGGAGACGTCCGCTCCCAGCCAGGCACCGCTGGCGAGGGTGAACCCGTTGATGCAGGCATCCACCTCGCCACCCCAGTAGCGCAGGTCGTCGTACTCCCACGTCGCGTTCTTCTCGAGCAGCTCGGCGGTTCCCGCCAACACGGCCGGGTCGAGCCCCCACTCGCGCAACGACTTGAGGCTCCAGGTGGTGGCGGTCCAGGGTTGCCCGGGTCCCGGGTTGTCGAAGTCGAACCCGGCAGGAAAAAACGCGCCGCCCGCCCACTGGCCATCCGCATCCTGCAGGGCAAGCAGCTGGGCGCCGAACCCCTCGGTCGCAACACGAGCGCGCGTCGCCTGCCACACCGACTCCTCGGCACCCGCGAGGTCGCGCTCAACCTGCCACCGCAGCGCGGGGTCACTGTCGAGAAGCCAGCCGAGAGTCTCGTCGTCGATTGTCATGCTGGCACCCTAGCCACGTCATCCGACACGGGCGAGGGGTCTACGCAATAATTCTCCGGTGGACATACGGGTGGCGGCCTACGGTGTGATCGTGCGCGACGGCAAGGTTCTGCTTGCGCACTGGAACTGGCCGGAGGGCGGCGTGAGCGCGTGGACCCTCCCCGGCGGTGGCATCGATCCAGGTGAGGACCCGGCGGATGCCGCGGTGCGCGAGATCCGCGAGGAGACCGGCTATCACGCACGCCTGGATGCACTCCTCGGCGTCGACTCGATTGTGATTCCCGGTGACGAGCGAATCAGCAGCCCGGGCGTCCCCCAGCATGGTCTTCGCATCATCTACTCGGCGACGATCACTGGCGGCGAGCTGACCTTCGAGCTCGATGGGTCGACGGACGAGGCGCGCTGGATCCCGCTCGACGAGTTGGATGAGACGCCGCACGTCGGTCTGGTATCGATCGCGCTGCAACTATGGCGCGACCGACAGTGAACACGCGGGCGCCGAGTCCTCTATTGTGATCCTGAGAGCGTGCTGAGAGAGGATCACTACCGTGGCCGAGCCCAAGAAGACCACCAAAAAGACTGTCCGCGTCGAGTCCACGCCGGAGGCTCAGGCCGAGGCGGCTGAGACCTGGAAGCCAACCCCAGAGGCAAAGAAGAAGTCAACGACCTTCCGCGTGATCGCGCTCATCATGTGGGCCATCGCGATCGGCGCGGAAGCGTTCGCGATCTTCTGGCTCCTGCGCCAGGTGCCGTTCACCACCACCCACACGATCATCCTGGTGGTGCTTCTTGTGGTCATCGCCGGCCTCTCCATCGGGGGCTCACTGCTCTGGAAGCAGGCGAACCGACTTGACCCGGCGCGCAAGGCCGACAAGTTCCGCTTCTTTGTGCAGAACCAGCTCGGCGCGATCATCGCGATCATCGCGTTCCTGCCCCTCATCATCCTGATCTTCCTGAACAAGGACATGAACGGCACGCAGAAAGCGGTTGCCGGAGGCGCGGGCATCCTGTTGCTTCTGGTTGCGGGCTTCTTCGGCACCAGCATCAACCCGCCGTCGGTTGAGCAGTACGACGCCGAGACGAACTACATCGTCGAGCTCACCGGCGAGAACCTCGTCTTCTGGACCAAGTCCGGCAACGTCTACCACTTGTGCGAGGGCGCCTCGGCGGTCAACCTCGAGTCGGCCGACAACACGATCTACTCGGGAACGGTCGCGGATGCCCACGCGGCTGGCAAGGACCGCCTGACCCTGCAGGTTGACCAGGAGATCGAGCAGTGTGGCCTCACCCCGATCGAGGGCGACAGCGAGTCGGACACAGAGGTCGAGGAAGAGGTCGAGGAGACTCCGGCTCCGACCCCCACCCCGTAGCGCGGATATTGGCCGTGCCGTCAAGGAGCGTGACGCGATGACTGATCGTGTGTTTCTCGTGCGGCACGGCCAGACCGTTCTTAACGCCGAGGACCGCTTGCGTGGTCTGGCGGATCCCGAGCTCGACGAGAAGGGTGTCGCCGAGGCCCACGCAGTGGCGCGTGCGCTCGCCGACTCCGGTGCAACGGCGGTGCTCTCCAGCCCCCTTCGCCGCGCGGTACACACCGCAGAGATCATCGCTGCGACGACCGGCGCACCTAACCGAGTGGAGCCCGGCTTCCAGAACCGCGACTACGGGCAGTGGACCGGCCACCTCCGCTCCGAGGTCCTCGCCGAGTGGGGGTCCATCGACAACGCACCGGGTGTCGAGCCGCGCGAGACGGTGACCGACCGTGCCCTCGCGGCACTTCGTGAACTCGATGATGGCGACTGTGTGATTGTGGTCACCCACGATGCCGTGATCCGCCCGATCCTCCAGCACTTCGGCGCACCCGACCCCGTGGTTCCGACCGCATCGTGGAGCGAAATCGTGCGCGACGGCGAGAGCTGGCGGGTGGTCTCCGTCGGGACGCGGCCGTAGGCGCCGAGGCGCGTCAGATCGGCCGTGGATCGACCTCGGCACCGTGGGAGAATCGTCTGATGGCTGAGCCCCGATCGATCGTTGTTCTCGGCGGGGGAGTGGGCAATGCCCGATTCCTCCTGGGCCTGCGGGAATACGCGAGGTCACTCGCCGAGCAACCGTCGATCACCGCGATCATCAACGTCGGCGACGATATGTGGCTCGCCGGCCTGCGCATCACCCCCGACCTCGACACCGTGATGTACGCGCTCGCCGGCGTGAACGACGTGGAGCGCGGGTGGGGTCGGGTGGGCGACACCGAGCGGGTTTCGGCCGAGCTCACGGAGTGGGGCGTGGGGTGGCCGTGGTTCACCCTCGGTGACCTCGACCTCGGCGCCCACATCACGCGCACCTCACTCCTCAAGGACGGCCTGCCCCTGTCTGCGGTCGTCGAGCGGATGACCTCCCGCTGGCCCGTCGGCGTGAGGATGCTCCCCGTCACCGACCACGAGGTGGAGACGTACGTCGCCACCGAGCAGGGCGAGCTCCACTTCCAGGAGTGGTGGACGCGCTATCGTGCATCCCTCGCCCCGAGCGCCTTCGTCTCACGCGGCATCGAGTCCGCGGTTCCCGCGCCGGGTGTGCTCGAGGCGATCGCCGGCGCGGACCTCGTGCTGCTTGCCCCGTCGAACCCAATCGTGTCGCTGCGGCCGGTACTCGACATCCCGGGGGTGCGCGATGCGGTGCGCGGCGCATCCGCCCCGGTCATTGGTGTCTCGCCCATCATCGGGGGTGCGGTCGTGCGCGGCATGGCCGACCAGTGCCTCACTGCGGAGGGCATCGAGACGTCGGCGCTCGCCGTTGCCCGGTACCTCGGAGCCCGATCCTCGGGTGGACTGCTCGACGGATGGCTCGTCGACGAGGTGGATGCCGCGGCCATCGACCCACTCGCCGCCGAGGGTATTCGCACTCGCGCCGTTCCGCTCTGGTTCCGCGACCCGGAGTCGAGCTCCGCGATTGCTCGCGCCGCGGTCGAGCTCGCCTGACGCTCGCGCCCAACTGCGGAGATCTCGCCCTCGGGGCGGCGCGTCGCATGGTCTTGCCCGGCGCGGCGCGAATATCTCCGCACTTCGGTACGAGCGCACCGACCGGGCTCGTGCAACTCCGCTATCGCGCCTAGCGCTTCTTGGCGGCGTTGAATTCCTTGGTGATCCTCAGGTACCGGCGCAGCCCCGACAGGGGGACCGTCTTGGGCCAGTCGTCACTCCTGAAGAGCGCGTCCGTGCCGCCGTCGACGAACACGATGCTGCCGGTCATAAACGATGCCGCGGGCGAGAGCATAAAGACCACCCACTGGGCGATCTCGTCGGGCTTGCCGTAGTCGCCGAGGGGAATCGGAAACGCCTCGATGGCGCCAGCCATCTCGGGGTCGTCGAGCTGCGCCTGCAGCAGCGGCGTGATGATGGCGCCCGGGGCGATGGCATTAAGGCGGATGCCCGCACCCGCCCACTCCGGCGTGACGGCCGCGCGGCGCAGCCACCGGCTCACCGCAATCTTCGAGCCGGCGTACGCGAACGCTGAGCCGTTCTTGCCGAACTTCTTCACCGACGCGACGGCCTTCTCGGAGTTGCCGGCGAGGAACGCCTTCACGGTCGAGCCGGGTACGACTGGGGTCGTTGTGGTGGAGTTCGACGAGAAGACCACCACCTGGGCCTTGCCTGCGGCGGCCAGTGCCGGTCGCCAGGCGGTCAACAGGTCTACCACTCCGAAGTAGTTCACTTCGGCGATGAGCTTCGAGCGGGAGTCACCGGGTCCCGGGCCGAGGCCCGCGGCAAGCACCGCACCGTCGAGCGTGGGGGCTTTCTTGAGCACCTCCGCAGCGGCCGCTGCGCGTCCGGACGCGCTCGACAGGTCGGCGATGACCTCGGCATCCTTCAGGTCGACTCCGATCACGGTGTGGCCCTGTGCTCGCAGCAGGTCAGCGGTGGCACGACCCATTCCGGAGGCGGAGCCGGTGACGGCGTATGTGGACATGGTGTTCCTTTCGGTGGGACCGGCCTACGCCGGAGTAAAGGTTGTGGTCGCCGCGACGAGTCTGGAGAGGAGGCCGGCGAACGTCTCGCGTTCCGCATCCGACCAGTCGGCCTGCAGGCTCGCCATCATCGTGTCGCCCGCGTCGAAGAGTTCCCGCGCGACCGTGGCTCCCTCGGGGGTAAGGGCCACGAGGGTCGCGCGGGAATCCTGAGGATCGGGGGTGCGGAGCACGAGCCCCGCGGCCGACAGCTTTTCGATAAGCCGGCTCGCGGTCGGTGCCGACACGTGATGCAGGGCCGCCAGCGTGCTGGGCCGAATCGGGCCGCCCGCGGCGAGCAGGTAGATCGCCGAGATCGCGTTGGAGTCGTCGGGCAGCGTGGTGGATCCTGCCATGGATGCCTGGAACCCGGCAGAGGTCCACACGCTCATCAGCCGGACGAGATCGGCAAGCGCGGCCGAGCGGTAGGGGAGGGTGATGGGCGGCAGCTCAAGCGCATGACCGTCGATCTTTCGGGCCATCATTGCCTCCGTAATGTACTTTCACCATGAAAGTACACCCGTGAGGGCACAAACGCTAGCGGGAGTTCGCCGTGGCGACCGTTGCCCCGAGGAACCGGATAAACGTGGCGATCCAGCCGAAGATGATCATAAAAACGACCAGCTCGAAGAACGTCAGGTTGAAGTATCCGGTGACCGCAAACAGGATGACGGCACCGACCATCGCGACAAAAAACGCGCCCGTCACCGCGAAGAACGTCCACGGCATCCCCCGCAGCACAAGCGGTGAGCTGAGCAACAGCAGGAAGAACGCCACGGCCATCCCCGCGGCGCACAGGTTGTGGAGCGTCACGCTCACGGTCAGGGGAAACAGCCCCACGCCTGCGAGCATCAAGCCCATCACGATGAACAGCACCGAGATGCTTCGTGCGCTCCATCGGTACTTCAGCACGCCGAGGTCCACAAGCGCGCGGATGTCGCGCTGCAGGTAAAGCGAGAACGTGGTCACGAGCAGGCCCGCGATGATGAGCGAAATGTTGAACAGGTTCGCGGATGCATCCCCCAACGTGCCGAGCAGGCTGAAGTGGTACTCCCACCACATCGGGTCGGATGCCGTGGCCATGCTGGTGAGCGTGGTGATCGAGATAAACAGCACCAGCAGGCTGGCGAGCTTGTCGGTGTCGATCTTTGAGACCGACAGGTAGATCCAGTAGGCGCTCAACCCCGCAGCCGCGCCCACGGATGCCGCTGATACCCAGCCGTCGAGAGTCACCCCACGAAAGCTCAGGGAGAGCAACACGAAGGCGGCGATCGTGGTGATCGCCGCGATGAGCGCGTGGACTGCGGCGACGTTGGTGGCATCGAGGATGAACTTCCACGGTGCCAGGGGAAGGCGCCACTCCTGACCCGGCAGGTGCCGCGCGCGCCAGTAGCCGATGTAGCTCGCAACGAGCCCCAGCACGAGCACCACAATGGCAGCAAGCAGCCCAATCGACCACCCACCCCAGATGGCAGGGCTCGACCCGGCGAACACCAGCCCGCCGGTGAGAACACCAATTCCGGCGGCGATGCCACCGACGATCACGGCTTCGGATTCCGCCCCAACGGTGGTGCGGGATTCGGAGCGGACATTAAGAACAGGCTCGACCATGCGGCAAGCCTAGAGCCGCAGGCGGCACTCGCGGCGGCGCGCCATAGGATCACACCATGTGCACTCGAGTTCTGTGGTCAACGGCCGGTACTCCCGGAGCAGGAATCGTGCTGGTGGGGCGCAGCATGGACTGGTACACCGACACGGCGACGGACCTGTGGGCGCTGCCCGCGGGCCTCGAGCACCGTGAGGCCGGCGAGAACACGCTTACCTGGACGTCCCGCTACGGAAGTCTCGTGGCATCCATGTACGGATCGTTCAGTGTCGACGGGCTCAACACTCAAGGGCTCGTCGCGAACGGCCTCTACCTGAGCGAGGCGGACTACGGCACCCGTGACGTGACGCGCCCCGGGCTGGGGTTGCCCGTCATCATCCAGTACCTGCTCGACATGTTCGCGACCGTGGCCGAGGTCGTGGACTTCTTCGAGACGAGCTCCGTGCAGATCGTGCCCGTGCTCATTAGCGGCCAGCCCGGAACCGCACACATCTCGGTGTCGGATCGCGCCGGGGATTCGGCGATCATCGAGTTCCTTGACGGCGCCACCACCGTCCACCACTCCGCCGAGTGGACCGTGATGACCAACTCGCCCCCCTTCGACCAGCAGCTCGAGCTCATCACGCGCTACCAGGGCTTCGGCGGCGACCTTCCTCTCCCCGGAGACGTGGAGTCGCCCGATCGCTACGTGCGCGCTCGCCACTTCTCCCGCCTGCTGCCCGAGACGGATGACGTGCGCACCTCGGTCGCGAGCATGCTGGCGGTAATGCGCAACGTGTCGGTTCCGTTCGGACAGGATGACCCCGAGCATCCCAATATCGCCCCCACCCGCTGGCGGGTGGTCGCCAGCCCCAGCGAGAACCTGTACTTCTTCGACTCGAGCACCCGACCCAACCTGTTCTGGGTCGATCTCGCCCGTCTCGACCTGAGCGAGGGTGCGTCGGTGATGCGGCTGAACCTTCAGGCTCCCGAGGATCGCGCCGGCGACGTCACCGACGATTTCGCCCCGAGCCCGGTGTTGAGCTGGCTCGACCCGACAGCGGCCTAAACGAGTTTGTCGTCGCGGATCGTTGCCGTGAACGCGACGATCAGCGAGCTCGCAATCAAGGCATCCCCAAACGACTGGGCACCGTTTTCCGTGAACAGGGCGAGGTTCACGACCGAGTCGGGATCACGCGCCAGCGACGTATAGGCGAGCATCGTCGTGGCGAACACCGCGTTGCCCAGAACGAGCAGGACACGCGATGCTTGCGGATACTTGTGGCTCGTCTCGTTCGCCGCGGAGTAGCTCGTGAGCAGGGACCACACAAAACCGAGGAGCACCGTCGCGACCGCGGCCGAACCGATGATGACGGCCCAGGGGGTCGGAGAGAAACTCCCGGTGTGAGAACAGCGCGGCGACAAGCAGTGCGCCCGTGACCCCGGTCAGGCGTGCGAGAGTCACCCGCCGGGTGACGAGAATCCACACGAGGAGCGCGAGACTGGCCAGCGTCGCCACCAGGGCCAACGACTCGGGAGTCCACAGCAGCGTGATGCCCATTACGTTGCCAATACCCACGGTCGCGTTGGAGAGCCCAATAGCGAGCAGCAACTCCGGCAGGAGTGCGCGGCCGCGCCGAGCGAGGAGGAACGCGAGACCAATCAGCCCCAGGCCAACCACCGATCGCGTCACTCCGACGAGCAGGCTGCTGCTGGTGATGGACGACAGCACCGACGTGGCATCCCTAAGCCACTCGGCTCCAAACGAGACAGCAACGAGCCCACCCAGGTTGAGCAGGGCCGACGGAATGATGAGTGTCAGGCACGCGGCGATCAGGAGCGAGACCGACGACAATGTTGTGATGAGTCCGGCGGTGGTGACCGGGTCGTCGGATGTGGCGCGCACCCGACGGAGGGCGACCCACCCGGCCGCTATCGCGGCAACAAACACGGCGGCGGCGACGGATCTCTGCAACTCGACCAACGGTTCAGCGACAAAGGCCTCCACTGCGGGAATCAGGTCGATCGTCCGCCAGATCACCACGATCACAAGCACGACGACCACCGCGACGCGACCCAGCCGATCCCGCACGACGCCGGCCGCCCACACCGCCGACGAGACGGCCAACTCGGCCACTGCCGCACCGGCCGCGATCGCGGCGGGAACCGCGAGCTGCCCGATTGTCAGGAGAACCAGCGAGACCATGATCGGAACAAAGTCGAAGCCGTAGCTGAGACTCGAGCTCGCCACCACGGTGATACTGACGGCGAAGGTGATCGACACGAGGAGGGCGATCGCCACGAACTCCCACCACGCAAAAGCGCGTCGCCCGCGGAGCGCGACAAAAACGATCAGGCCGATGGAGGCGATGACCGCCCACACGCGAGCCAGAGCAAAGGCGCTGAGGTCGGGCACGGCCGTCAACAACAGGACTAGGACGGTGAAGGTCGTGACGAGCCAGCGCGCCCACGGGCTCACGTGCAGGGCGCCCGCCTGGCCGAGCGACAGGGCGATGGCAGTCAGGGCCATCACGACCCACAAGATCTCCCGGGGCACGGGTGGTGTGCCGGATCCTGCCGCCACGAACAGGTCCAGCTGCTGGCGAAGCAACCCCGACGCGAGCACGAGCGTCACCGCGATGATGTACCCAGCGAGACCCACGACCACGATGGGACGCAAGCCTGCGGGCCACCCCGTGTCCCTCAGCCGTCCCTCGCGCACGGGCTCGACAAAAACCCGCGTGATAAACAACCAGACCGTCGCGCCAGCGGCGCGCACGATGCTTCGGGGGGTGACTGTGGTCATCCGGTCACCTCCACGACCTCGAAGTTGGAGTTGACCACCCAGAAGCCGGTCGGCGCGGGGCGCACATACCGCGAGGCCGACTGCACGTCCAGCATGATGGGCCAACTGGCGAGGGTCTCGCCGCGCTCGTCGAGGAGGAACGCGGTGTCCGAGCCGCCGACCACCAGCCGTGAGCCGTCCGAAATCATCCCGATGGATGCGGGGTTGAACCAGAGGTCGACACCGGCGGCGTCGAAGACAAAGGTTCCCTCCTGGCTTTGTGCCGCCACCCCACCCTGGAACGGCAGCAGTTCCGACACTGTGCCCGGCACGGTGTTCTCCCATGCGGGCAGACCCGTCTCCGCCTCCCACGCGAACAACACGCCATCGTCGGCGACCGCGTACACGCGGGTGTCGTCTGCGGTGAGTCGGGCGGGCTTCTCCATGGGAGCGGACCACACGGGTGTTCCCGCGTCGAGCGAGAACGCGCGCACGGTTCCCGAGCGGTCGGCGGTCACGACGACCCCTCCCACGGCCACCGGGGTGATGTCACTGTCACCACCGACCCACGTGCTCCACTGCACCTCACCGGTGGCCAGTGTCACCCGGCGCAACTCACCGTCGAGGCTGAGCACCAGCAGGCCGTCGGTTCCGTCGGGTATCGGTGTGCTCGCGACGATGTCGTCGAACGTGAGCGACCAGCCCCGGCGCCCATGATCGTCGTACGCAACGAGGCTGCGGTCGGTGGGTCGCCACAACCACGATGTCGCCGATCGCCGCCAGTCGCGTCACCTCGCCGCCCGGGTGCGCAATCCACGTGCGCACTTGTTCGCCATCGCCGCCGGCGTAGCCCATCAGGTCGGTCCCCGTGTTGTAGACGCTCACGCCGGACGGGGTAATTGCCGCGAGTCCGTCGGTCGCGCCCGTGATCGTCGTCTCCCCAAACACGGGGTCGCGCAGCACCAGGGGCACGGATGTCGCTGTCCAGTTCTCCGCACCCGTCAGGTCCACCTCGAACGGCGTATCCGTCGCGGACAGGGATCTCGACTCGAACGGCCCGCTCGTCGCCGAGCCCTCCTCGCCGTTGTTGGCGAACGTCGTGCTGACCTGGCCCACACCCGGGCACCATGTCGAGGTCTCGGTGGACTCGAGCAGCACGGCATCCGCCTGGGCCGGGTCCGTGTAGGTGACGGCGAGGTCAACGATCAGGCAGCCGTCGTCGCCCGCTCGCGCGGAGCCGGTCGAGGTGTACTCGACGAAGTTCTGGGGAAGCGCGGCGCCCTCGCTCGACCAGGTCGCCCCGGGGAGCGATTGCCGACGGCAGCGCGAGAAGGCCGGGCTCGTAGCTGAACCCGTTGGTTCCGCCTGTGAGCGTCAGGAGCCGAACGCCGTCGGCCGCGAGCTCGTAGAGCTCGGTGACCTGGCCCCGCTCGCCCGCGACATCTGTCCACGTCTGTCGAAAGAACCGGGACTGGGCCACGTCCTGCCCCAGCGAGGGCGATGCGGTCGAGCTGGTGCTCGCCCGACACGGGGGGTTGCAGAACCAGATAGGCAACACCCGTGTCCCGCCCCGTCTCGACGATCCACTCGCTGCCGTCCGCGTACGTGATCACGCGGGCCGTGCCATCCGGAGGCAGGAACGACTCGGCCGCGTTTCGCGGATCATCCGTGGGGCGCACGATCGGCGAGCGAGATCACTCCCGCGCTCGCGAGAACACTCGCGATGACCACAATCCACACCACCGGGTGCGTGCGAGCACGCCCGGTACCCGCGTCGGCGGGAGGCTCGGGTTCGTCCGCCACGCGCGGCTAGTCGGCCTGCGGAGCCTCCGGCTCGTCGTCGATCCACAGGTCATCGTCCGCACGCAGCGTTTGCCACGCTGCGTAGGCGATCGCGGCGACCGTGACCACGCCGAAGCCGATGAGGATGTACTTGCCCGGGCCGGACTTCTTGGGAGGCTCGATGATGCCCACCTTGGTGCCGAGGTCGGTGCCGAACTTGGATGCCCGGGCAATCGCCTCGCGCACCTGCTTGTTCTTCGCCACCTCGATGGCGGCGAGAGCAGTCCCCAGCGCCGAGGACATCGCGGGCAGCACGTCGTCCACGAGCCTGTCGCGCGTGCCGAGTGCGGCACTGCGTGCGCCGGCTCCCACGGCGCCCACCGCGGGCCGCACCTTCTCCTCGTAGGTCTCGCGAACCCGCGGGGCTACTTCCTCACGGGTGTAGTTAGCCGCCTGGCGACTCGCCTCCCTAACCACACGCGATGCGTGGTCAAGAAGCTCCTTCTGGTCTTCCCAGAGATCCTCAGCCTGGCTCTTCAACCGGTTGAGTTCCTTCTGACGCTTGCGCGATAGTGCCATGGCGAAACCTCCATAGGTCGTTTCGACGAACTCTCCCATCCTGTCACGTCATGCAAGAATTGACTCCATGTCTCTGCATACCTCAGTCGCCACCATCACCACGAACCTCGGCACGATCAAGGTCAACCTCTACGGCAACCACGCGCCGAAGACCGTCGCCAACTTCGTGGGACTCGCGACTGGCACCAAGGAGTGGACGCACCCGGCGACGGGCAAGACCTCCACCGACCCGCTCTACAACGGTGTGATCTTCCACCGCATCATCAAGGACTTTATGCTCCAGGGCGGCGACCCGCTCGGCCAGGGCATCGGTGGCCCGGGCTACGAGTTCGACGACGAGATTCACCCCGAGCTGACCTTCGGTGAGCCCTACATCCTCGCCATGGCCAACGCCGGCACCCGCGGGGGTCGTGGAACCAACGGCTCGCAGTTCTTCATCACGACCGTTCCCACCCCGTGGCTCCAGGGCAAGCACACGATCTTCGGTGAGGTTGCCGACGAGGAGTCCAAGCGGGTTGTTGACGCGATCGAGGCCGTCGAGACGGATGGTCGCGACAAGCCCCTCACGGACGTCGTGATCGAGAGCATCACCGTCGACGAAGTCTGATCGGTGAGCGACTCACCCGACCGTTCGAGCAACGTCTGCTACCGGCACCCCGATCGGCAGAGCTACGTTCTCTGCCAGCGGTGTGGCCGAACGATTTGTCCGCAGTGCCAGACCCAGGCGGCGGTCGGCGTGCAGTGCCCCGAGTGTGTTCGCGAGGGGCGAGCGAGTACGCCTCGACGCAAGCCCGCCGTGATGACGGCGTTCCGGCCGGGCAGTGGGCAGCCGGTCGTGACGTACACGATCATTGCGCTGTGTGTGCTGATCTGGGTCCTTCAGATCCTGCCCAATAGCCCGGTCACGCGTGTTCTGGTCTACTGGCCCCCGCTGACGGCCTACGAGCCGTGGCGGATGCTGACCTCGGTGTTCGCGCACTCGCAGGGATCGATCTTCCATATCCTGCTGAACATGTACTCGCTGTTTATCTTCGGGCCGATCCTCGAGCGGCTGCTCGGGCGCATCCGATTTCTCGCGCTCTACCTGATCAGTGGGTTCGGCGGTTCGGTTGCGGTGTTGCTCCTCGCCCCCAGCACGGCGGTGCTCGGGGCATCCGGTGCGATCTTCGGGCTGCTCGGCGCGTTCTTTGTGATCCAACGCAGGCTCGGCGGCAACAACATCCAGTTGCTGATCGTGATCGGCATCAACCTGGTGATCGGGTTCCTGCCGGGGTTCAATATCTCGTGGCAGGCGCACGTCGGTGGCCTCATCGCCGGCGCTGCCGTCGCGTTCGTTTACCTGCGCACGCGTCGCCCGCAACAGCGCAACCTGCAGATCCTGCTGGTGTCCCTGGTGGCCCTCGCCCTGATTGGGCTGACGATCGTGGGCGTGATCCTTTAGGCGGATCCCCTAGATCGAGGCCGGGGAGTTATCCACAGGCATTCCACAGTGGGTATAACTACACCGGTGTAGTTATGCGAAGGTGGGCTGAGTTAGCGCCACCGAGTGGTCATCAGGAAGCCGACGAACATAATCCCGAAACCGATGAGGATGTTCCAGCTCCCGAGATCCGGGATGGGCAGCTGGCTCTGGCTCACGTAAAACACGATGATCCAGATGAGTCCGAGCAGCATAAAGCCGAACATGACGGGCTTGAACCACACGGGATTCGGTGCGGGTTCTCCGGATGCGGCGGGGCGCTCGGGCTTGGTTCGTGCTGTCGTACGGGCCATGCCGGAAATTCTAGCCGATGTGGCCGCAGGCCCGCCGAATGAGGAGACTTCAAGGAATGCTCACAGCCCTAGACCCTAGAATCTAGCCATGTCTGACGAACTCGAGCGCATCGGCCTGCCCACGGGCAGCGACGATGCGTCGACCACGGCGGTCGACCGTGTTCCCCTCGAGGGTGGGCGTGTGGCGCGACGCCGTGAGGAGCGAAGCTCCAAGACCGCGCGGCGTCCACGGGTCAGCGTCGTGGGTGTGCTCGGTGAGCTCCTGATCACCGCGGGTGTTGTTGTGCTCCTCTTCTTGGGCTGGCAGCTCTGGATTAACGACCTTCTTGTCGGCAACGAGCAGCAGACCGAGGCCCAAGAACTGAGCCAGGAATGGGACAAGGGTGAGGGTGCGCCCGCCGCGCCCGCCGATCGTCCCGACCCCGGCGAGCCCATCGTGGCCACTGCTCCCGGAAACGCGGAGCGATTTGCGACGCTCATCGTTCCTCGATTTGGTGCCGACTACACGCGCCCAATCGCGGAGGGTGTGGGTGTCCACGACGTTCTCAACGTGGGCATTGGCCACTACCCCGGAACCCAGATGCCCGGCCAGGTGGGCAACTTCGCCATCGCCGGTTACCGCACCGGATGGGGTGCCCCACTGGCCGACATCGTCAACCTCCAGGTCGGCGACAGCATCTACATCGAGACGGCGGACGGGTGGTATCGCTACGTGTTCCGCTCCTCCGAGTACGTGATGCCGACGGGCGTTAACGTTCTCGAACCCGTGCCCCAGCTCGTGGGCCAGAGCCCCACCGATCGGATCATCACCGTGACGAGCTGCAATCCACCCCTGACGGCGGCGGAGCGTGTTATCGCCTACGGCGTCTATGACACGTGGTACCCCCGCGCCGGTGGCCCGCCGCCCGAGATCGCGGCACTCGCACAAGCATCGGCGGCAGGCTGATGTACGGTGCGTTGTGGCGGGTGCTGCCCGGCCCGTGGTGGGTGCGGTTGATCATCCTGCTGGTTCTGGTCGCGGCCGTGCTGTACGCACTCGTGTTCTGGGTGTTCCCGTGGGTCAATACACTGATCCCTCAGGCCGATGTCACCGTGGAGGGACAATGACGCACGTACTCGTCGTCGACAACTACGACAGTTTCGTCTACACCCTCAACGGGTACCTCCTGCAGCTGGGGGCTGAGACGACCGTCGTTCGCAACGACGCGTTCTCTGCGGATGACGCAGCCAGTGTGATCCGCGACTACGACGCCGTGCTGCTCTCGCCGGGTCCCGGCACACCCGCCGACGCCGGGGTGAGCATCCCGATCGTGAGCGCCGTGCTCGAGTCGGGGCAACCCCTCCTGGGCGTGTGCCTCGGGCACCAGGCGATCGCGGAGGCGATGGGCGCCACGGTGACCCACGCCGAGGAGCTGATGCACGGCAAAACGTCGCTCATCACCCACGACGACTCGAGCTTCTACGACGGTGTGCCGCAGCCGTTCACCGCGACGCGGTATCACTCGCTCGCGGTGGTCGACACGACCGTTCCCGACGACCTGGTGGTGACCTCGCGCACCGCCGGCGGCGTGATCATGGGACTGCGCCACGAAGCGCTCCCTGTTTTTGGGGTGCAGTTTCACCCCGAGTCGGTTCTGACCGAGGGTGGGTACCGGATGCTCGGCAACTGGCTCGCCGTCGCCGGGCTGCCCGAGGCGGCCGAGACCGCCCGTGACCTCACGCCGTTGGTGAAGCTGTAGGTCTCGATACGGCCCTGCGGGCCTACTCGACCAGCAGTTTCGCCCTGCGGGCCTACTCGACCAGCAGTTTCGCCCTGCGGGCCTACTCGACCAGCAGTTTCGCCCTGCGGGCCTACTCGACCAGCAGTACTAGCTGCCGCCACACACTCGCAGGGTCACGGGGGACCGCTGTGGCTGATCGCCCACCAGCGACTGCGCTGCCACCACGTTGCCCGTGCAGGTCAGGTCAACCTGCACGTTGTACGGGATCTTGAGCGCGGTCAGTGCGGCACTCGCCTCGCTCGCGGGCTTGCCCGTGAGGTCGGGAATCTGCACGATGCCGTTGGAGACATACAGGTTCACCACGTCGCCCGCACGGATGATCGAGCCGTCCGCGCGCCGCTCCGCGTCGCCCTCCGGGTCGGAGCGGATCACCACACCGGCCGGAACATCCGCGGAATACTCCTGGGTGGTGCTGCCGTAGACCAGACCTCGGGCCTGGATCTGGGCGATCGCATCCGCCTCGAGGAGGTTGTTGACGTTGGGCACCTTCGCCGGAGTCTCGCCGAGTGAGACGTAGACCTTCACCTGCAGGCCCGGGTTGACCGTGGTGTCGGCGGCCGGATCCGTGCGGATGATGGCGCCCTCGGGCACGGAGTCGTTGGCTTCGGTGAACTTCTGCGGCACCAGGTCGTTGTCCTCCAGCAGCGCGGCACCGTCGTCGTAGTTCTGACCCACGATGTCCGGAACAATCCGGGACGTGTTGCCGGCGAGGTCGGCGGGCGCGAGGTTAAACGTCCAGAAGATCACGGCGGCGACAATCACGACCATGCTCGCGATACCGGCCCAGATCCACGCGACCGGCGGCCGGTTCTGGGTGCGCACCAGGCGCTCGTCGTTGTCGACGGTGAGCTGGCGAAGTGTTGCCTCGCTGCCCGCCACCGAGCTCGGGTTGACGCCAAAGAGAGTGGCGTTGAAGTCGTTGACCGCAAGCTCCTTGCGGACCGGAACCTCGCCAGCGGCCGCGCGCTCGACATCCTCGCGGAACTCGCTCGCGCTCTGGTAACGCTCGAAGCGGTCCTTCGCGAGGGCACGCAGCACCACGGCGTCGAGCGCCGGCGACACGCGAGGGTTAAGGGAACTCGGGGGCACGGCATCCGAGTTGACGTGCTGGTAGGCGACGGCGACCGGGTTCTCTCCGCGGAACGGAGCGCGGCCGGTGAGGAGCTCGAAGAGCACGATTCCCGTGGAGTACAGGTCGGTGCGGGCATCCACCGTCTCGCCGCGAGCCTGCTCGGGCGAGAAGTACTGGGCCGTGCCCACGATAGCGCTGGTCTCGGCGATGGTGGCCGAGGAGTCGGAGATGGCACGGGCGATGCCAAAGTCCATGACCTTGACCTGTCCGCTGGCCGTAATCATGATGTTGCCAGGCTTGATGTCGCGGTGAACGACACCGGCACGGTGGGAGTACTCGAGGGCGGTGAGCACCTGCTCGATGATGCGGCACGCCTCGGCGGGCTCGACCGGACCGTCGGCAATGACATCCTTCAGAAGACGACCGTCGACGTACTCCATGACAATAAACGGCACGAGGGTCTCGGCGCCGCTCGCTTCGCGGACCGACTCCTCGCCAGCGTCAAAAATGCGCACGATCGTGGGATGCGCCATCTTGGCGGCGTCCTGCGCCTCACGGCGGAAGCGGGTGCGGAAGGCGGGATCGTTGGCGAGCGACGGCTTGAGAAGCTTGATCGCGACCCGTCGACCCAGGCGGGTGTCGAGGCCAACATGGACGTCGGACATACCGCCGCGGCCAATCAACTCGCCGAGGTCATAGCGACCTGCGAGTTGGCGCATGAGCGGAACCACGCCGTCAGTCACAAGTGTTCTCCTCGGTGAAACCCGACAATATCTCTGCCAGTGTAGTCGGCGGCCTCGAACGAGGCTGTTACTCCACTGTGACCGAGACGAGGTCGGAGACCGGCGACTCGAAGTCCGTGCACAGCGCGGTGTAGGCGATCGTGGTGGCTCCCGGGTCACCGAGGGTCACGTCGAGCGTGGTCGCGCCCGGGGGCACAACGTTGGCGACCGACGAGGTTCCGTTGGTGATCTGGAAGTTGAAGCCGCTCAAGGGGTGCCCCGATGGGCATCCGTTGTAGACCGGCCATGTGACGGTCATCACCTCGCCGGACACGTACGGGCCCGCCGAGACGGTGACGGCCGGGGGCTTGGTAGCGACCGGGTCGGGGATGGGGGTGTAGAAGGTCACCGTGATGACCTCGCCCTTGCGCACGTTGCCGCGGGGGTTCACTGTTGCTGCGAGCCCCACCTGATCCTCGCTGGGGGCTTGGGCGCCGTCGCGCGCCTCAAGGTTGAGCTCGAGGCTGGTCAGGTAGGTACGAACCTCGTCCTCCGTCTTGCCGAGCACCTGCGCCTCGTCGAGGAACACCCGATCGGTTGTCTGGCTCGGGGTGGGCGTCGGTGAGCTCGGGCTTGCCGCCGGGGAGGAGCTGGTGGGGTCAACCGGAGTTTCCCCCGGGTTGGCGAGAAGCGCGATCAGCACACCAACAAGCACAACCGTAAGAAGTGAGATGAGCGCGACGAGGGGCCACGTCCACGGGTTGCGGCTCTTACCCTCCGGCGGCGCGGTCGGGGTGTCGACCGGGCCGTTGACCGGGAGAACTCGAGTCGCTTCCGTGGGCTGCCCGTAGTTCGGACCAACGGTCGCCGCGTGGGAACCGGTGCCGAGGATGCCGGGCACGGCTGCTGCGGCCGCCGCAACATCCCCTCGGCGGAGCGACTGCGCGGCGCGCGCCAGGTGTGCGGCGGAGGCGGGTCGATCGGCGGGGTTCTTCGCGATGCACGCGTAGACGAGGTTGCGTACCGGCTCCGCCACCGTGATGGGCAACTCGGGTGGCGTCTCGTTGATCTGCGCCATCGCGATGGCGACCTGCGACTCGCCGGTGAACGGACGCTTGCCCGCGAGAGCCTCGTACGCGACGATGCCGAGCGAGTAGATGTCGGTCGTCGGGGACGCGGGGTGACCACTGGCCTGTTCCGGCGAGAGGTACTGCACGGTGCCCATGACCTGGCCCGTTGCCGTGAGGGGAACCTGGTCGGCGATCCGCGCGATGCCGAAGTCGGTGATCTTGACCCGGCCGTCCGGGGTGATCAGCAAGTTGCCCGGCTTGATGTCGCGGTGAACGAGACCCGCGGCGTGGGCTGCCTGAAGGGCGGATGCCGTCTGCGCGACGATATCGAGCACCTTGTCCGTCGGCAGCACCCGTTCACGCTCAAGGATCGCGCTGAGCGCCTCGCCCGGAACGAGCTCCATCACGAGGTAGGCGCTGCCGTCCTCCTCGCCGTAGTCGAAGACGTTGGCGATGCCCTCGTGGTTAACCAGGGCGGCGTGGCGAGCCTCGGCGCGGAACCGCTCGAGGAAGCCCGGGTCGCCCAGGTATTCGTCCTTGAGGATCTTGATGGCGACCGTGCGCCCGATGACGAGGTCGGTCGCCTGCCAGACCTCGCCCATCCCGCCGATTGCGACGCGACTGGAGAGCTGGTACCTGCCCCCAAACGTGAGCCCGCTGCTGGGTCTCATCCGAATAGCACCGCCTCAAGTACTCTCTTCGCGATTGGTGCGGCGATCTCGTTCCCGGAGCCGGACTGTCCCTGCCCGCCACCGTTCTCGATTACCACTGCCACGGCAACCTGTGGGTCGTTAGCCGGGGCAAAACCGGTGAACCAGAGGGTGTACGGATCGCCCTCGCCATTCTCTGCTGTACCGGTCTTACCCGCGACGTCGACTCCGTCTATTCTGGCATTACTGGCCGCCCCGTTCGCGACCGAGTCCACCATCATTTGTGTGATTGCGGCGGCAGTTTCGGGGCTCATTGCCTGCCCAAACTGCTCGGCCTGGAACTGCTGGAGCGTTCGTAGGTCTGCCGTCATGATGTTCTCCACGAGGTTGGGTCGCATAAGGGAACCGCCGTTGGCAATCGCCATCGAGACCATCGCCATCTGAAGTGGGGATGCCCGCACACTCGACTGCCCGAAGGCGGAGAGCATCGTCTGCGGCTCATCGAGTGCGCGCGGGTAGATGCTCGGGGTCGAGTCGAGGGGCACCGAGATGCTCTCGTTAAAGCCGAATCGGTTAGCCTGCTCGCGGATCTCCTGGCTGCCAAGTGCTGCGCCTACCTGAGCGAACGGGATGTTGCACGACAGGCTCAGCGCCCGGGCCAGCGACACCGTGGGCGTGCCACCACACGTGTCGCCACCCGAGTTGGTGATGACGTTGTCGCTTTGGGGCAGGGGTAGCTGCGCGGGGTTCGGAATCTCGGAGGCCGGCGTGAACTGGCCACTCTCGAGGGCGGCCGCCGCGACGACGAGCTTAAAGGTGGAGCCGGGCGGGTTCAGCGCGCCGGCGAGGGTGCGGTTGAAGAGGGGACCGGACGGGTCGTTCAGCAGCGCCTCGTACATCGCGATCACCTCGTCCGTGTCGTGCACGGCGAGGGTGTTCGGGTCGAAGGTGGGCTTGGAGACCATCGCGAGGATCTCACCCGTCTGGGGATTGATCGCGATGACGGCCCCCTGCAGGTCACCCAACGCATCCCATGCGGCCTGCTGGACCGCGGCGCTGATCGTGAGTTCGACCGAGGCACCCTTGGGGTTCTGGCCGGTGAGTATCGCGTTGATCTGGTCGAGGAACTGCGAGTTCGAGGTTCCCGACAGGTAGTCGTTGAGGGCGCCCTCGATGCCCGTGTTGCCCTGGTTGAGCGTGAAGTACCCGGTCACCGGCGCGTACAGCAGCGGGTTCGGGTAGGTCCGCTGGAACTTGAACTCGTCATCCGTGGGCACCGAGATGGCGATGGGCTGGCCGTCCACGAGAATCGGCCCACGCTCGGCCGAGTAGCTCGCGTACAGCGTGCGGGAGTTGCGGCCATCCGCACGCAGGGTGTCGGCCGTGACGACCTGGATGACCGTGGTCGACGTGAAGAGGGCGAGGAACATCGCCAGCACCACGATGCTGACGCGCTTGAGCTCCTTGTTCACTGGCCCACCACCAACCGGTTGTTGCTGTCGGCCACGGGGTCGATCACGAGAAGGGGTTGTGTGCGCACGGAGTCCGAGAGCCGCAGGAGGAGCGCGGCGATGATCCAGTTCGCGACGAGAGACGATCCTCCCGCGGCGAGGAACGGCGTAGTGAGACCGGTCAACGGGATGACGCGCGTCACGCCGCCGATCACGACAAAGACCTGCAGGGCGATCACAAACGCGAGACCCACCCCCAGAAGGCGACCAAAGTCATCCTGACCGGCGAAGCCAATCCGGAACCCGCGCGCCACAAACAGCAGGTAGAGACCGAGGATCGCGAACAGCCCCACCAGCCCCAGTTCCTCGCCCAGCGCGGAGATGATGTAGTCACTCTCCGCGAGGGGCGTGATGTCGGGGCGCCCCTGGCCGAGACCCGTGCCGATGAGACCACCGTCGGCCAGGCCAAACAGTCCCTGCACCAACTGGTAGCTGCCGCCGACCGCTTCGAAGTTGTCGGGGTTAAACGGGTCGAGCCAGGCGTCGACACGGCCCCCTACGTAGCTGAGGGTGCGGCTCGCGACAAACGCGCCCGTGCCAAACAGTGCGAGCCCCAGGATGATCCAGCTCGAGCGCCCCGTCGCCACGTACAACATCACGAGGAAGAGCCCAAAGTAGAGGAGGGCCGTACCGAGGTCACGCTGGAACACCAGGACGAGCATGGATGCCGCGAACACGACGAGGATTGGGCCGAGGTCCCGCGCTCGCGGAAGCTGCATCCCCAGCACCTTGCGGCCCACCATCGAGAGGGAGTCGCGCGCCGTCACGAGGTAACCCGCAAAGAAGATCGCCAGCGCCACCTTGCCGAGCTCGCCCGGCTGGAACGAGAACGGGCCAATCTCCACCCAGAGACGCGCGCTGGTTCCCAGGTCGCTTCCGATCACGGGAAGCATCGGTAGCAGCAGCAACACGATGCCCGTGAACATCGCCACGTACCGGTAGCGCTGCAGCACACGATGATTGCGAACCACCACCAGCACACCGATCGCGATCACCACGGCCATAATCGCCCAGGCGATCTGGCGCACGCCGCCGTTCTCCCAGCCGGTCAGGTCGTCGGCGAGGTCGATGCGGTAGATCATCGCAATCCCCAGCCCATTGAGGACCGTGATGATGGGGAGGATGAGCGGGTCGGCGTCGACGGCGACGATACGCAGGGTCACGTGCATCCCCAGCACCATCAGGCCGAACACACCCGTGAGCACCAGAACAGTGGGGTCGATGAGCCCCAGGGCGCCGAGCTGCACGAGGGCGACGGCTCCCAGGATGATCACGATCGCGAACAGCACCAGAACAAGCTCGAGATTTCGAAGCCGCGCGGGTTCGCGAAGCTTCAGCCGGATGGTCGACGTGAACGTCGAGCGAGGGTTCTGGGTGCTAGGGGAGGCGGTCATTCGACAGCTGCTCCACGATTCGTCTGGCGTCAGCAAGATCTGACGCGTTGATGGTCTGCTCGACCGCCAGTTGGCGGTAGGCGGGCAAGTCGTCGAGCTCGATCGTTGTCTCCTCGTAGACGTGCGAGAGCGAAATGGGACCGATGTCCTGCTGGACACCCTGGTAGATCGCCACGCGGCCGTCTTCGACGCCCACAAAGAAGTGCCGCTGCGTGAACTGGTAGCCGAGCAGCAGACCAAACACGAGTGCGGCCAGAGCAAGACCCAGGAAGACCAGCCAGGTCACCCGGCGTCGGCGCGCGCGGCGACGATCCTCCTGGATGAGCGCCTCGAGGTAGTCGTCAGACTCCGGCTCGAAGTGGCTGTCGTCGGGCTGGGTCGCCTTGAGCGGATGCAGCAGCAGGCTCGGCAGGCGCAGGGCACGGCGTTCGGTCTCCCCGTCGAACATCAGGGGCAACGCCGCGGAGCCGACGATCGTGGGCGAACCGTGGGACGAGTCGGTCGTGTCATCCACGTCGACCAGCACCACGGTGACGTTGTCGGGCGCGCCCTGGTCGAGGCTCTCCTTGACGAGGCGATCGGCCGCCTCCTTCGCCGAGGGCACCGACGCGAGGATGCCGAGGATCTTCTCCTCGGACACGTAGGAGCTCAGGCCGTCCGAGCACAGCAGCCAGCGATCGCCGGGCCGGGTCTCGTGCACCGCCGTGTCGATCTCGGGCGAGGCATCAACATCCCCTAGCACTCGCATCAGCACGGAGCGACGGGGATGCACGGCCGCTTCTTCCGCGGTGATACGACCGCTGTCGACCAGGCGCTGCACAAACGTGTGGTCGCTCGAGACCTGCTCGAGGCGACCGTCGCGGAACAGGTAGATGCGCGAGTCGCCGATATGGGCGAGGGCCACCTTGTCGTCAACGCGCAGGATGCCGCTGACCGTTGTTCCCATGCCCGTGAGTTCGCTGTGCTCAAACACCGTCTCGGCGAGCAGCGAGTTGGCGGCAAGGAGTGCGGACTTCAGCGCGAACTCGGCGTCGTGGGGCGACGCGTACTGCCGGTCGGTCTCCGTGATGCGCTTCGTTGCGATCGCGGAGGCGACGTCGCCTCCGGCGTGCCCGCCCATGCCGTCAGCGACAAGGAACAGGTATCGCCCGGCGTACCCGCTGTCCTGGTTGTTGGCGCGGATCTTGCCGACATGCGACACCGCTGCGCTGCGCGACATCGCGCCTACCGTCGCAGCTCGAAGCTGGTGGTGCCGATCTTGACCGGCGTATTGAGCGGGATGATCGTCGGCACGATCACACGAGTGCCGTCGAGGAACGTGCCGTTCGTGGAGTCGAGGTCCTGGATGACCCAGCCGTCGGGCCACTTGAGCAGGCGCGCGTGGTGCGTGGACGTGTAGTCATCGCGGATCACCAGGCCCGACTCGCCCGAACGCCCGATCGTGAGCTGCTCGTCGGGGAGGTCGATCTCGAGACCTTCCTTGGCGCCGGACGTGATGACCAGGCGCGTGGCGAACACGGGGCCCTGCGGTGTGGGCAGGCGGGGTGCGGGAGCTTGGCGGGGAGCCGCGACCGGTGTGGCGGCCGCCGCGGCTGCCGGTGCGGGCATCCGGCGGACCTTCTGGCCGAACAGGTCGCTGCGGAGGGCGTAGACGATGGCGAAGACGAAACCCCAGAGCACCGCGAGGAACGCGATGCGCAGCAGGAGAAGCGTCAGTTCACCCACTAGAGGCCACCCATCCAGGTCGTGTCGTCGCTGACGGGATCGATGGCGCGCTGGTCTGCGGACTGGGCAAGCACCCGGAACACGATACGCGTTCGGCCGATGTCAATGACGGAATCGGGCGGGAGTGCCGCCCGAGCGACCGGGTTGCCGTTAAGAAGGGAGCCGTTCGTCGAGCCGAGGTCATTGACCTGGGCGCGGGTGCCATCCCAGAGAATCTCGACGTGCCTGCGCGAGATTCCGGTGTCGTCGACCGTAATGTCCGCATCGCTCCCGCGCCCGATGACGGTACGCGAGTGGGTGATCGGATGGCGGGTTCCGTTGATCTCGAGCACCGGCGTCCAGGTGACGGCGCCCTGCACGTTGGTGGACTGGATGTCGATCATGCCGGTGGAGAGGCGCGGGTCCTCCGCGAGGGCGACGGAGATTCCGCCCGCGAACGAGTAGCGTTGGGCGGTCGCGTGCCGCTGCACCAGTTCGACGAGCTCCTGGATCAGCGCGGGGCCGAGCCCGTTCATCCGGTCGTAGTCGACCGTGCTGAGTCGCACCGTGAACTTGTTGGGCACGAGGATGCGGTCGCGCGAGACCACGGCGGCCTTGGTGTCGAGCTCCCGGCGAAGTGCCGCGGTGATCTCGACCGGCTGGAGACCACTCTTAAAGGTCTTGGCGAACGCACCGTTGACGGCGCGCTCAAGACCCTTCTCGAAGCTGTCCAGAAGTCCCAAGACTCTCCCCGTGGTTGCCCGTGGTGGTTTCTACGATGTTAGCCGGTGGGCTTGGGAGCGGCCTGTCTCTTCGTTGCGCGGCCTCCCGCGTGCCCGCCGTAGTTGGTGCTGAACCCCGCTTCAACCGAGTGTGCGCAAAGTGCTCCTGCGGGTGGCGCTGGAGAACACTTTGCGCACACTCGGTTGGGGTAGTTGGGCTGTGGTAATCTCGCTAGTTGGTACGCGCGAGTGGCGAAATTGGCAGACGCGCACGGTTCAGGTCCGTGTGCCCGTGAGGGCATGGGGGTTCAAGTCCCCCCTCGCGCACCATACGACGAGGGCCGCTCCGCAGGGGCGGCCCTCGTCGTTTCAGGAACACCCATGGCGCTCGCGGGATGCCCACGTAGGCTTGAGGTATGTCCCGAGGCCGCCAGGTAACCGCCGCGATTCTGATCGCCGTCGCCGCGATCATCTACGGGGTCTCGCCGGTTGACGTGATTCCCGAGTTGCTCACGGGCCCCCTTGGCCTCGTGGATGACCTGGCCGTTTTTGTGGGCGCGGGCTTCGCGATCTGGAAGCTGCTGAGCGGCAAGGGTCCGCAGACGGAGCAGCCGCCGCCTCCCACCGTCTAATTGCCCAAGCGCTGATCGGCCCCGTGAGGCATCCTTGAGGGGTGAACCCCACCGGCACGACAGCCCTTGAGCGGCTGGATGCCGTGCGCGCGGGTCTCGCGGAGGTGCGGCTGCCCCTCCCACTCGACGGTGCACTCGAGGCCGGCCAGGCCGCTGCATCCGCCGTGCGTCAGATCGACGACTACATCCGTCCGCGACTCACCGACCTGGATGCCCCGTTGCTGGCCGTGGTGGGCGGCTCGACGGGAGCGGGCAAGTCGACAATCGTGAACGCGATCGTGGGGTCGCCGGTGACGCGCGCCGGTGTCATACGCCCGACTACTCGGCAGCCGATCCTGGTGCACGCCCCCTCCGACGCGGGGTGGTTCGCGTCCGACCGCATCCTCCCGGGTCTCGCCCGGGTACGTGGTCGCCTAGCCGGGCCGGACGACACCGCAACCAGCGCGGGCGATGCCCCGGACGCCTCGCGTATCGGCGAGCTGATGCTGCTCGCCGATGAGCGCATCCCCACGTCGGTCGCCATCATCGACGCGCCCGACATCGACTCGATCGCCGACGAGAACCGCGCGCTCGCGGGCCAGCTGCTCGCCGCGGCCGACCTCTGGCTGTTTGTGACCACCGCCAACCGCTACGCCGACGCCGTGCCGTGGCGGCTGCTGGATGACGCGGCATCCCGCAACATCACGGTGGGGGTTGTGCTCAACCGCGTGCCGCCGGCGGCCGTGACCGACGTCCGCGAGGACCTGGGGCGGATGCTCGCCGCACGCGGCCTCGACGCCGCGCCCGTGTTCACGGTGGAGGAGCAGCCCCTCGATGCGGCGGGCATGCTGCCCGCCGGGGCCGTCGCGGAGATCCGGTCGTGGCTCGAGTCCATTGCGGGGGACCGCGCCGAGCGCGCCCGCATCGCTGCCGCCACGCTGTACGGCGCGGTGACTGACCTGGGCTCTCGCGTCAACAGGATCGCCGCGGCCCGCACGGCGCAACTCGCGTGGACGGATGACGCGGAGGCCGCGATCCGCCAGGAGTACTCCGTCGCGGACGCCGGCATCGACGCGGCCACCCAGGACGGCGCGTTGTTGCGGGGCGAGGTTCTCGCACGCTGGCAGGACTTCGTGGGCACGTCGGATGTGTTCCGTCAGGTCGAGTCGTGGTTCTCTCGCACGCGGGACTCGATCGGCGCTTGGTTCCGCGGTGTGCCGCAACCCATCGTCGATGTTGAGACGACCATTGAGCACGGGCTACACGCGGTGATCGTGGATCAGGCGGCACGGGCATCCGCGGGGGCATGGCGCGAACTGCTGCGCAGTCGGGCCGGGCGTGCGCTCACGGAGGGGCACGCCGGGCTCTCGGCGCCGAGCCCCGACTTCTCGGCGCAGGCGTCCACCATGATTCGGGACTGGCAGGGGTCGGTGATGCAGTTGATCAGCGACAACGTCGGCTCCAAGCGCACCCGTGCCCGCATCATGTCGCTCGGGCTCAACGCCATCACGGTCACGCTCATGGTCGTGATCTTTGCGTCGACGGGCGGCCTGACGGGCGCCGAACTGGTGGTCGCCGGCGGATCTGCCGTGGTGGGCCAGAAGTTGCTCGAGACGATCTTTGGCGAGGATGCGGTGCGCCGCCTTGCGAAGGCCGCGCGCGACGACTTGGACACCCGAGTCGACGCGCTCCTGGCCAGTCAGGCCGACCGGTACATCGCCCTGCTCGACGAGGTGCGCGCGGGCCCGTCCCCCGAGACGCTTCGCGACAACGCACGCGCCCTCGTCGAGGCCGTCGACGGGCAACGCGCATGAGCCGGCCGACCCTCGACGAACGTCTGGCCGCCCTCCGCGAGATTGCCCAGCTGGGCGAGGACCGCATTCCGGATGCCCTGCTCGCCGACCTCGAGGCACTCCTGGTTCGTGCCGATGGTCGGCGCGCCCTCTCCGCCGACCACACCGTGGTGGGCCTGTTTGGCGCGACGGGATCGGGCAAGTCGAGTCTCACGAACGCGCTCGTGGGATCCGAGGTCGCGCGCAGTCACGTGCGGCGCCCGACAACTGCCGAACCCCTCGCGATCGTGTGGGACCCGCCAGGGGCAACCGCTCTCCTCGACTGGCTGGAGGTGCGGGATCGCCGCACGGGGATCCCCGTCATCGACGCGCGCGCGAACCAGCTCATCCTGCTCGACCTGCCCGACTTTGACTCCGTCGAGGCGTCACACCGTGCGGTTGCCGAGCGTCTTGCCGGTCAGGTCGACGCACTCGTGTGGGTCGTTGACCCCCAGAAGTATGCGGATGCCGTGCTGCACGCCGACTTTATTGCGACACACTCGCGGCACGGCGCCGTGACTCTGGTCGTGCTCAACCAGATCGACCTGCTGCCCGCGGCCGAGGTGCCGCGTGTGGTGGAGTCGCTTCGGAGCCTGCTCGCCGCCGACGGTCTCGCGGGCGTGCGCATCCTCACGACGAGCGCGGCAACCGGCGAGGGGGTGGATGCCCTGCGCGCCGCCATCGGAGATCTCGCGAACGCCCGGCTCGCGCTCGCCGCTCGCCTCGAGGCGGACGTGTCCGCGCTCGCCGCACGAGTACCGGGGGCGGAGGCCACGGCCCCCGCCGGGGGCCGCTCGAACCGCGAGGCCACACGCGCGGCGAGGGACCTCAGCGAACAGCTCGGAGTGGCCGCCGGGATCGATCTCGTCGCGGGTGCCGTCGCGGGGTCGTACCGCAAGCGCTCGGGCCAGGCGACCGGGTGGCCCATCGTCTCGTGGATTCTGCGCTTCCGCGCGGACCCGCTCGCGCGCCTGGGGCTGAAGCCCACCAAGCGCGAGCGAGACCCGGAGGTGCACCGCACGAGCATGCCCGCGATGAACGCGGGTGCCCAGGCGCGGGTGTCCCTCGCCGTGCGCGGGTACGCGGAGGCCGTGGCCGAACCGTACGCGGAGTCCTGGCGCGCGGGCATCCGGGAGACCGCTCAGAACGCCGTCGACACCTTGCCGCCAGCTCTGGATCTCGCGATTGGCCGGGCGACCCTGCCCACGCGCGGCTCGTGGTGGTGGGTGCCATTCGGAATCCTTCAGTGGCTGTCGATCGTCTCGGCGCTGGTGGGGGTGCTGTGGCTTCTGGCGCTCGCGTTCCTCCCGCGCCTGGGGCTCGAGGGGCCGCGGGTTCCCGAGGTCGAGGGCTGGCCAGTGACGACGCTGCTCATCGCGGGCGGAATCCTGCTGGGGGTTGTGCTGGGCATTGCGGGTGCCGCGATTGGGGCCGCGGTGGGAGCCCATCGTCGGCGTCGGGCCCGCAAGGAGCTGCTGGCCCAGGTGGCGGCCGTCACCTCGAGGCTGGTCGTCGATCCTCTTGCTGCCGAGGTCGACCGGGCGCGACGGTTCTCTGCGGCCCTGGAACGCGCCCGCTCCTAGCCCTGCAGGAATGTCCCCCGTTCGTGGGGTAGACTACTGGTTCCATCCGGGCACGCCCCGATGCCACCACAGATGACAGCACGACCGCACTACCTCAAGCGCCATCCGATTACTCGGCCTCCCGAGTCAGCGGGTGTTCGTCGAGCGCGGGGTGTCGCCGGCCTTCTCGGCTTCAGCGTGATCGCCGGGATGCTGGTCGCCGTGGGTCTCGCTCCGGTCGTGGGAATCGTGGGTGTGGTCGCCGCCAGCACCACCAACATCTTCGAGGACCTCCCCGAGTACGTCGCCGTCGATCGGGTGCACGAGCGCAACACGATCTGGGGTCAGTACACCGGCGCTGGCAACATCAATGGGTACGGGCCGATTGCCACGGTATACCTGCAGAATCGCCTCGCGGTCGAGTTTGACCAGATCTCGCCCTGGGTCGTCCAGGCGGCAATCGACGGCGAGGATCACCGCTTCTACGAGCACAACGGAGTTGATACGGCCTCGGTCATCAGGGCCGTGCTGGGCAACGTGCTTGCCAGCGATATCGACAGCGGTGCATCCACGATCACGATGCAACTCGTCAAAAACATCTTTGTGCAGGAGGCCCTGGAGCAGCCCACGCTCATCTTGCGCGAGGAGGCGTACGCCGCGGCGACCGCGCCGAGCTTCGATCGCAAGATCGCGGAGATGAAGTACGCGATTGGGCTCGAGAAGAGGTACACCAAGGAGGAGATCCTGACGGCGTACCTGAACATCTCCTTCTTCGGCGACAACACGTACGGAATCGAGGCGGCCGCCCAGCGGTACTACAGCGTGAGCGCCGCGGACCTCACCCTCGCACAGGCGGCGAGCCTCATCGCGATTGTGCAGTACCCCGGCGTACGGGGGCTCGACGACCCCGACAACTTCGAGGCCAACCAGAAGCGCCGCGACGTCATCCTCCACGCCATGCACGACGTGGGCAGCATCACACAGGCCGAGCTCAACGGGGCGTTGGCGACACCGGTTGACGCCTCAACGCTCAAGCCGGCCGCGAGCGGCAGCGGATGTGTTAACGCCTTTGAGGCGGCCCGCTGGTTCTGCGATTACGTGGTCAAGAACGTGCCCAACTTCGAGGCGCTGGGAGCGACCCCCGCCGAACGCCTCGACAACTGGCGCAGCGGTGGCTACGACCTGTACACAACTCTCGACCTCGACGTGCAGGGTCCCGCGCACAACCAGACCACGTTCTGGGCGCCGGCGGGCGAGACCGCCTTTGCCCTGGGCAGCTCGACGGTGTCCATCGAGCCCGGTACTGGCCGTGTGCTGGTGATGACGGAGAACAAGCGGTTCGACGACTCCCTCGAGGGTGGTGGCGCCGACTCCTCGGCCGTCAACTACAACACGTCCGCGGACTACGGCGGGTCGAGCGGGTTCCAGTCAGGCTCCACCTACAAGTTGTTCACGCTTGTGGCGTGGCTGCAATCCGGGCGCAAGCTCACCGACTACGTGAGTGGTAACGCGGGCACGGTCGAGCAGCAGAAGTTCGTCGATACGTGTCCCGATAGTTATGGGCCCTGGGTGGGCCCTTACCCCTACAAAAACGACTCGGGTGGTGGGGGCTCCATGTCGGTACTGAGCGCCACGACCGGCTCGGTCAATGGTGCTTACATCTCGATGGCTCTCAAGCTCGATCTCTGTGATGTCCGCCGCGCCGCCGAATCGCTCGGCGTCGAGCGGGCCGACGGCGACACCCTCTGGACCAACCCGTCATCGGTGCTCGGCACCAACCAGGTCACCCCGATCAGCATGACGGCGGCCTACGCGGCGATCGCCGCGGGAGGTCTCTACTGCGAGCCGATAGTGCTGGACCGGGTTGTGGGTCCGGGTGGCGAGGAGCTGCCCGGTCAGGAGAAGTCCTGCCGTCAGGCGGTGGCCCCATCGGTCGCGGCCGACGTGTCGATTGCGCTGCAGGGTGTGATGACCGGGGGCACCGGCTCGGCGTCAAACCCGGGCGACGGCATCCCGGTTCTGGGCAAGACCGGCACCACCGATGACGCGAACCAGACGTGGATCATCACGTCAACAACTCGTGTCGCCACCGCGGTGTGGGTGGGCAACAGCATCGGCGAGTTCCCGCTGTCGCGCTACGAGGTTGCGGGTGTGCCCGGCAACCTGCTGCGTCACCAGATCATGAATGCCACCCTCGCCGCGATCAACGGCAAGTACGGCGGCGGCCCGCTGCCCTAGCAGCGCTGGAAGGATGCCACTGCGGTCGAGAGCGAGTTGACGCCGCCCAGCAGGATGATTCGTGTCGGCTTGAGCCAGGTGAGACCTCGGCCAATGGACTCGGGCATACAGCCCGGCGCCGAGATAAACAGCGGGGAAGACGTGGAGGCGGCCAAGGCCGAGCCGGCCAGAGCATCCGGGAAGTTGGCGCCGGAGGCGAGGTAGATCGTATCGGCGTGGGCGAACGCGCCCGCGTTGATATTGGCCGCGGCCTCGTACCTGTCGGCACCGCCGATGCGCTCGACGGCGAAGCCCTCGGTCGACAGGTGCGACAGGATGCCCGGACTCACGCTGTTGGGCCCCCCGGCGATCCGCACCGACGTCACACCCAACTCGCGAAGTAGTGCCAGCGTCTCGCCGTCCACCGTGGACGCCGCGCCGTTGACGAGGATGACTGGTGCGCCCAGAGTGCTGGCGGCAGCTCCGGCGGTCAAGGCATCCGGAAAACTCGCACCGGTGGCGATATAGGCGACCGTGGCGCTGTCGAAGGCGTGGTCGACGATCGACCTGCCGGCAGCGTAACGATCGGCGCCACCCAGTCGAATGGTGGGAGCAATCGTCTTCAGCGCCGCCAGGACAGCGGGTGTGACCGACAGCGGACCGCCGACGACCACAATCTGCGCAGGCTGTAGCCGCACGATTTCGTTTCGAACGTTGGTGGGCAGCGCATCGGGCGCCGTGAGGAGCAGAGGACCACCCAACTGTGCGGCCGCCGGCCCCGCGCTCAGGGCGTCGGGGAAGTTCAGCCCGGATGCCACGAAGACCACGTTGACCCCCGCAGTAAATCCTCGTCGCGACATCTCGACCGCGGCCGCATACCGATCGGACCCGGAAACGCGCTCCGCCGCCGGCCCGCCACTCACGGTCGCCGTTGATCCCGACGTACGGGATGTCGCGTAGTAGCCGGGCAGGGACCCGGTTGCCGTGACAGAGATCTTCCGACCCGCGTCGCTGATTGTGGGCACATAGCTGGAGGAGGTGGCGCCGGGGATAGGCACACCGTTCGAGAGCCAGCTCCACCCGATCGAGGTTCCCCCGGGCCATCCGTTGGTGGTCGCCGTGAGCTTCTGGCCCACGGCGGCCGTGCCGGAGATGGTGGGCGCGTTGCCGGCGGCCACTCGCGGAAGACTGCCCGCGAAGATCTGCACCCAGTAGTGACCCCAGGGCCCACCCTGCACGTAGGCCACGCCCATCCCGACATAGCTTGACCCGAGGATGTTGTTGCGGTGCCCGGTGGACCCCATCCACCCACTCATCACCGATGCGGCGGACGTGTAACCCGCGGCGATGTTCTCGCCGGAGTTCACCCACCCTGCGCCCGAGATCATGGCCGACCGCCACTCGGACGAGCTGTGCTCAAACAGACCGTTCGACGCGAGATAGTTCGCCCACTGCCACGCCGCGTTGTCCAGCACCGGGTCGGACACAAGAGCCGGGAGACCGTTCGCCGCGCGCTGCTGGTTGACCATGGCGAAGACTTCGCCCGCTGGCCCATTTGCGGCCTGAGCGGGCACGGCGAGACCCACCGCAACAATGATCGTCGTCACGGCGACGGCAACGAGTCGTGCAAGTCGTGAACGCATCGGGTCCCCCTCCCGTGGTTGTTGCGCGTGCCCCCTCCCCGGGTGTCCTGCGCAACTCTCGAACTGTACCCCGTTTCCTGGCTGCCGGGATAGCCATCCTTATGGGGGACACGGGCTGGAGGAGTGCGGTCCTAGGCTGGGCGCATGCTCACCCTCCCGCCCGGATACGGCATCCGCCACACCCGCGAGACGGATCATCCGACCATCGTTGACGCCATCGGACGGTGGTGGGACACCCCTAACCGCGCCATGCTCGGTCTGCTGATGCCCCGCCTGTTCCTGCAGTTCTTCACCCAGACCAGTTGGATCGTGGAGAGCGAATCGGGGGACATCGGCGCCTTCCTTATTGCGTTCCGTTCGCAGGACGATCCCACCGTCGCGTACATCCACTTCGTGGGTGTTGACCCCGAGCTGCGCCGCGCCAAGATCGCCTCTGGTTTGTACGAGCTGGCCTTCGACACATTCCGCGATCTGGGCTGCACGCAGGTCCGCGCGATCACCGGTCCGTTCAACCGCCGGTCGCAGGCCTTCCACGCCGCGATGGGCTTCAGCGCCGCGGGTGACAGGGACATCGACGGTGTGATGGCCTACCCGGACTACGACGGACCCGGCGAGCCCCGAGTCGCATTTGCTCGCCCATTGTGAGCGAAGCCCCCAGCAGACAATACTGAGCGCATGAAGACTCTCCGCGTGTTTGCTGCAGCTATTGCTCTCACGGCCGTTGTTGGCCTCTCCGCCTGCTCGTCCGGCCCCGTTATTGCCCCCGTCACCGTCTCGGCGAACGACCTGCAGGGCGACACCGTCGAGCTGGTTGTGGGCCAGGTGCTCAACATCAACACGGGTGACCTCGCGGTCGACAGCTACACCGCCGAGATCGCTGATGGCTCGATCCTCGAGTTCAGCCAGGGCCGCGACGACGGCTCCGCCACGTTCAACCCGGGCTTCACGGCCAAGAAGGTGGGCGAGACCGAGGTCACGATGACGAACGAGCAGGGTGGCATCCAGCCCCTTGAATTCACCGTTAAGGTCACCGAATAGCCTTCCCGTGGCGTAGCGTCTCAGAATGAGCCGCATCACGGCGGTTGCCCCCGCGCTCCCCGCATTCGCCTACACCCAAGCCGAGATTACGGCCGAGCTTGCGCCGCTGATTTCGACCGGGCCAGGCAAGCGTGCGGTTCTTGAGCGGATGCACGCCGCATCCGGTATCGCGACCCGGCACACCGCGCTCCCGCTGGAGCGCTACCGTGACCTCGGCACGTTCCGGCAGTCGAACGACCTGTTCATTCAGTGTGCGACCGACCTGGCCGAACGTGCCCTCCGGGAGGCGCTCGCCGCGAGTGGGCTCGAGGCACCCGACGTGGACTTTGTGATGTTCACGTCGGTGACCGGCATCTCGGCACCGTCGGTGGATGCACTGCTCGTCCAGCGCTTGGGCCTGCGCCCCGACGTGAAGCGCCTGCCGTCGTTTGGTCTCGGATGTGTCGGGGGCGCGGCGGGCCTCGCGCGCGTTAACGACTACCTCGCCGGGCACCCGACCGAGGTGGGGGTGCTGCTGAGCGTGGAGCTGTGTTCGCTCACCCTCCAGCGTGATGACGAGACGATCGCGAACTTCGTCGCGACCGGGCTTTTTGGCGACGGCGCCGCGGCCGTCGTTCTGGTGGGCGAAGATCGGGGGGAGCCGGGCATCCGCGTTGTCGACTCGCGGAGCTCGTTTTACCCTGACTCGACCGAGGTGATCGGCTGGAACATCGGGGGGTCCGGCTTTGAGATTGTGCTCACGGCGGGTGTCGCCGAGGTGATCGAGCGGCACTTCCCGGCGGAGGTTGCGGCGTTCCTCGGTGACCACGGGATGCAGGTGGATGACGTGGCCGCGTGGGTCGCGCATCCCGGCGGCCCTCGTGTGCTCGACGCGTTCGCCAACTCCCTGGGGGTGGATGCCGCCAAGTTCGCGCTCAGTTGGGCGACGCTGGATCGGGTGGGCAACCTGTCGTCGTCCGCGGTATTGCACGTGCTCGCCGACACGATTGAGTCGGGTGCGAGTGGGCCGGGTCTGCTGTTTGCCCTAGGCCCCGGCGTCAGCGCCGAGTTTGTTCTTCTGGAGTTGCCGTGAGTGTGATTCTCTACGTGGCGTTTGTTCTGGCAACCGGCGGGGAGCGCATCTACGAGCTTGTGGTGTCGCGCCGCAATGCGGCGGCCGCGTTCGCGCGCGGCGGCGTCGAGTACGGGCAGCGGCACTTCCCGTGGATGGTCGCGCTGCACACGGGTCTGCTGCTGGCGTGTATCGCCGAGGTGGTGCTGCTGGATCGCCCCTTTATCCCGTGGCTGGGTTGGCCGATGCTCGCCATCGCGATCGCGTGTCAGATTGCGCGGTACTGGATCATCTCGTCGCTGGGCTCGCAGTGGAACACTCGCGTGATCGTGGTGCCCGGCGCCGGTCGGGTGACCAATCGAGGGCTCTACCGCTGGTTCACCCACCCGAACTACGTGATTGTTGCTATCGAGGGTGTCGCCCTGCCACTCGTGCACACAGCGTGGATCACCGCGATTGCGTTCACGATTCTCAACGCCGTGCTCCTGCTCGGGTTCCGCATCCCTACGGAGAACCGCGCCCTGCGGGAACTGGCGTGACGCTCGACGCCGACGTCATCGTCGCGGGAGGTGGCCCGGTGGGTCTGGCCTCCGCGATCGAGGCGCGACTTGCCGGGCTGACGGTCGTGGTGGTCGAGCCGCGCGAGGGCACCGTCGACAAGGCGTGTGGGGAGGGGCTGATGCCGGGCGCTCTCCCGCTGTTGCATCGCCTTGGGGTCGACCCGGAGGGGATGCCTCTCACGGGTGTCAGCTACCGCGACGCCACCCACCAGGCCGACCATCGCTTCGAGACCGGTCTCGGTCGGGGGGTCAGGCGCACCACACTGCACGCCGCGCTCGCGGCACGCGCCGAGGAGCTGGGTGTCGAGCGGGTCGAGGGTCGCGTTGAGCGGGTCGAACAGCACGCCCAGGGTGTGACGGCCGCGGGGATGCGCGGCTCCTGGTTGTTCGGGTGTGACGGGCTGCACTCCAGCGTGCGGAGGGCCGTGGGCCTCGAGCGGCCGGTGGCGGCCCGCGGGCGCCGCTTTGGCATCCGTGAGCACTACGAGGTCGAGCCGTGGTCTGACCTGATCGAGGTGTACTGGGCTCCCCGCGCGGAGGTGTACGTGACGCCCGTGGCTCCCGGCCTCGTGGGCATCGCAACGCTCGGCCCTCAGGGCACCGATTTCGACTCGACCGTGGCGGGCATCCCGCGGTTGGCGGCCCAGATCGCCGGGGCGCGTGCGGTGGGGTCACGTCGTGGTGCCGGACCGTTTCGCCAGCGTGCCGCCCGAGCGCAGGTCGGTCGAGTGCTGCTGGTGGGGGATGCGTCGGGCTACGTCGATGCAATCACCGGCGAGGGGCTCCGGCTGGGTTTTGACCAGGCCCGCGCGGCCGTCGCCGCCGTGGGAGGTGGTCCCGACTACGACACGCAGTGGCGGCGCGTGACCCGCGACTTCCGGTCACTCACGTCGAACCTCGTGTGGGCGGCGACCAGCCCGTTTCGGAGCGCGATCGTCCCGCTCGCGAGCCGGCTTCCGCGCGTCTACGGCTCGGTCGTCGAGCGGCTCGCGCGGTA
Organism: Rhodoglobus sp.; assembly: GCA_965279605.1. GTDB lineage: Bacteria > Actinomycetota > Actinomycetes > Actinomycetales > Microbacteriaceae > Rhodoglobus. The sequence goes on along the minus strand of CBDIIE010000015.1, from coordinate 206,887 downwards.
GGCGAGCCGCCGCAGGGCCCACTCCGCGGGGCCACGGATGCCGCGGCGATCGAGCACCACGGCCAGCGCCAGCGTCACGAGCCACACGCCGATGCCGTACGCCACGATCGACCACGAGCTCAGAACGGCACCGAGGCCCAGACCCCACGCGCTCATCACGGGGGCAAAAAGCACGGACTGGGCGAGGTAAAACGTCAACGAGCGCGCGCCCAGCGAACGCAGCGCGCCGGTGAGCGGTCCGGGCGTGCTGACTCGTGCGGCGATGAGGCCAAACAGGGCCACGTAGCCGAGCCCACACGCAAGACCCGTGAGCGTCTGCATCCCCAGGAAGGCCCAGTCCAGTTCGGAGGGGATGCCCAGCGCATCCGCATTCTGGGCGGCAACCACCGCGCCCCCGGCCCACCCCAGGCCAATGCCCACGCCGGCCACCCAGCGCAGAAGTCGCAGGTGTGCCCGAGGCTCCTCGAGCACACGGTGTCGTGCGGCCACGATCGCCAGAAGAATCGCGGCGGGCACAACCAGCCCAACGAACGCCTGCGCCGGGGTCAGCACTGCCCACGCGACGATGCGATCCACGATCGAGGCGAGGTAGTCGGGGTTCTCGATGCCCAGGAGCAGGTCGTCGGTGACGGTCTTCTCCGCGCCCACCGTCGCGACGATCGCCCCACCCACGGCCGCCGTCACGGCGAAGACCACGAGCAGGAGCGACAAGAACGAGGCCCAGATCACGAGGGTGCGATCCTTGCGGCCGAGGAAAAACCACACGATCACCAGACCCACAAGGCCGTACGCGCCGATGATGTCGCCGGCCCACAGGAGTGCGGCGTGCACAAACCCGAAGACGAGCATCCAGGCGTGCCTGCGCTGAAGCAGGCGCCGGGCATCCGTCGGCGACGTGCCCGCCGCGACCTGGCGTGCGTACAGCTGCCAGATTCCGTAGCCGAACAGGGCCGCGAACATGGGGTAGCTGCGCCCGTCGACCGCGATTAGCGCGACGGTCTGCACGATGCGGTCGGCCAGCGATGCGTCGACTGGCCAGCCCGAAAGCAGGCGCGTTGACTCATCCCACAGGTACCACGAGGAGTTCGCGATGACGATGAACAGCAGGAGTGCCCCGCGCGCGAGGTCGGGCGCGAGGGCGCGGCCGGTCAGGGGCGTGGGCGCGGCCGTTGTCATCCCACCATTCTGGCGGTGGATGCTCACGCAGCGGCGGGTTGCTCGACCTTTCGCCCACGAATCAGGAACCCAAAGGCCGCAGCGATAAAGAACATGAGCACGCCGTAGACCGCGCCCGGAAGACTCATCTCGAAGTTGTTCAACACCGTCTGCGCGATGACAATCGCGAGCGTCGCGTTGTGGATGCCAATCTCGAACGAGCTCGCGATGGCCTGCTCGCGATTCACCCGCAGCAGACGCGGAACCAGGAACCCAATCGTGAGGCTGAGCACACAGAACAGGATGGTCACGCCCGCGAGTGCAAAGAAGTTGTCGAGGAGGGCCTGCAGGTTCGCGATGACCGCACCCGCGATCACCACCACAAGAATGATGATCGAGGCGATCCGCACCGGCCGGTCCATGCGCTTGGCAAACTCCGGCTTCCACCAGCGGATGAGCATCCCCACCGCTACCGGCAACAGCACGATGGCGAACACCTCGAGCGCCTTCGCGAGCTGGATGCCCACCTGCCCGTCGCCCGGCTGGAAGTACGCGATCGACAGGTTCACGATCAGCGGCAGGGTAAACACCGCGATGATCGAGTTGATTGCCGTCAGCGAGATGTTGAGTGCGATGTCCCCGCGGAACAGGTGGCTGTAGAGGTTGGCCGTGGTTCCGCCCGGGGATGCCGCGAGCAGCATCATGCCGACCGCGAGCACGGGCGGCAGGTTAAACAGAAGCACGAGTCCGAAGCAGACAATCGGCAACAGGATGAGCTGGCAGACGAGGGCGATGATCACCGCCTTCGGATGCTTGGCGATGCGCCTGAAGTCGCCGACGGTCAAGCTGAGGCCGAGCCCCAGCATGATGATGCCGAGGGCAACCGGAAGTCCGATGGTGGTCAACGCTGATCCCATGTCTCACATCTAACCGTGTAACCCTCACGAAAAGCCACCGAGTGGGGGCTACCCCCACTCGGGGGAGTGTTGACGTTACTTCGCGTTCCCATAGGTTGAGCTGCCTGCTTACCTTGGGAGTGTTGATGCGCGCTGGTGTGACCCGCTCGATTGTGGCGTCTATTGCCGCATTGGTCTTGACCTGGACCCTTGTCACTCCAGTCGCGGCGGAGGAGGTCGTCGAGCCGGTCACGCCGAGTGACGAGGTCCCTGTTGCGGAGATCGTTCCGCCGCTTGAGTCGGAGCCGCTGCTCGTTGAGTCGGGGACCATTCCGGAAGGCGAGTTCTATCCCGAACTCGAGGCGGCCGCGGTCGAAGCCGTGGAGAAGAAAGAAGAGCCGATCGTCAAGGGAGTGGGGGCTCCGGTCAAGACTGAGTCCTCATTCGATGAAGCGACTTCCGTTGAAATCGATCGTGACGAGTTCACGACCACCTACGAGAACATCGACGGGACGCTGACGGCGAAGGTGAGCGCGGTACCTGAGCACGCCGAGGTTGACGGCGAGTGGGTGCCCGTTGACCTGTCGGTCGTGCGGCAGTCGGATGGGTCGTTTGCCCAGGACGCGCATCCTCTTGACCCCAGTTTCGCTAAGCGGGCCGACTCGGAGGATGCCTTCTCGATCTCGCGTGGCGGTTACACGATTGGCTTCACGCTAGAGAATGCGGAACCGGTGTCGTCAGTTCCGCCGCCGCCCCGTCAGAACATCGACACCGTGACCTACCCGGAGGTCTTCGAAGGCGTTGACCTGACCTACGAACTCTATGAGGCGGGCGTCAAAGAGTCGTTGATTCTGGATGCCCCGCCCTCCGAGGGTGACAACTCGTGGACGTGGCGGGTAACGGCAAACGCGCTGGATCTCTCGGTGGACGATCGTGGAGTGATCGTGTTCACGAACATGTACGGCGATGTGGAGTTTCACATCCCGGCACCGGTGATGTGGGACTCGTCCGGCGAGGAGGGCGTGTCCGCGCCCGCAGAGAAGAACCTTCGGGTCGCGGTGTCCGAGGATGGCGACGACTTCCTGCTCACGTTAACCGCAGACTCTGACTGGCTTGCGGACCCCGCGCGCGTCTATCCCGTGACCGTCGACCCGACCATTGGTTACGGCGACGCCGCGTACTACGCCTACAAGGCCGACGGCGCGACGAGAAACGATATCGGCCTGATTGGTAACGCCGGGGGCACGCAGTTTTGGCGCACGATCGTGCGGTATGACTTTCCTGCGCTAGTGGGGAAGCAGATTTACGGTGCCGATGTCGCCGTGGGGTACCTCGATGGCACAACCGGATACCGGTCGGGTTGGGTCTACGACGCCATTTGTTTCGGCTTCGCGTGTAATGGCCCGACCGCCATGGCCTGGTTCAGCCTCGCTGACGGCGATGTGTTTGTGGATGACGCCGACTACACGGCTTTGGCGACCAAGTTCGCTGCGGTGGGGCGCTCTAATTTGGGCCAGTATCACCTGATGTACGTCGGCACGGAGACCGGCGACTACACCCTGAAGTATGTCAATACTGCTCTGTACTTGAGCTACAAGAGCTTCCCGACCGTGTCGATGACGTCGCCGGCCGCAGGTGCCGCAACCACCACAACGCCCCGGTTTGAAGTTAAGGGGTCCGACCCCGACGCTTGGGGTCTTTACTACAACTATCGAATCCAGAAACAATCTGGCTCGACCTGGACGACGGTGCACGAGTCCGTCTGGACGTCGTCGGCCACCTACCAGTACAACACCGAGCTCGATCCCAACGAGACGTACCGGTGGCAGGTGCGAGTGAAGGACCGGGCCAACGGTCTCTACGGCACGTCGACCGTGAGTGCATGGTCGACGGCACGGGAGTTCGAGACGAGTCTGCTGTCGGTGAACCCGCCCGACGACTCGACGGCAACACCTATGGACGATTCGGTGCTCTCCGACACGACCCCAACCCTCTCGGTGACGCTTCCTGCTGCACCGAACCGTGCATCCCAGTACCAATTCCAGGTATCGACGGGCGCCGATGGCCGCACGGGAATGATCGTGCAGTCCGGGTGGCTCAACGCTCCCGCCGCAGGGACAAACACGCTGACGTGGACCCTCCCGGCAGGCTCGCTGAGCAACGGCGGAACCTATGTGTGGGGTGTGGGCTCCAAGACTGGTTCGGACATCCGTGACCCCAACTGGTTCCGCAAGTTCAAGCTCGATTTGAGGCTGGGCGCATCGGGGCCGTCGCCGTATGACACGGCAGGGCCAGTGAGTGTGAACCTGGCAAACGGAAACGCGACCCTGTCGTTCTCGTCACCCACGGTGGCCGCTGTCGGCGGCTCGATGGGAATGTCGTTCACCTACAACTCGCAAGAAGACAACCGCGGGTTGACGGCCCAGTATTTCAACGCGCTCGACCCCGGGCAGACGAGTACAACGACGTTCTCGTTCACGGGGCGCCAGCCTGTCCTTCAACGCACCGACTCCGTCATCAACGCGGTGTGGGGTGACGGCTCACCCGGCCCTGGTGTTCCGGACGATTTCTTCCTGGGTCGCTGGACGGGGTACATCACGCCACCAGTGTCGGGAGCGTTCTACTTCGGAGCGACGCGAGACGATGGTGTGCAGGCATGGGTCGCCAATTCGTCCGGGACGATGGTCAAGGTGATTGACCAATGGACAGCAGCAGACGTCAACACGCCGACCTACTCGACGTCGGTAACTCTGACGGCGGGGCAATCGAGCGCGATCACCTTCGAGTACTTCGAGAGGCAATACAACGCTGATGTAGCGCTCTACGTGAAGCTCCCCGACGGAGTCACGAAGAAGGTGCCCGCCGACTGGTTCTCGAAGGCACCCCAGGTGCTGCCGCCGAAGTGGTCGGCGTCGACGCCCATTGCAGGGGCTGCGTCGATGTACGTGTCGGCGAAGATCGCGGAGGGATCCGTCGCCCTCACCGACTCCAGTGGTGGTGTCCACACCTACTCGAAGAAGTCGGATGGTGGGTACGAGCCGCCGTTCGGCGAGTTCGGCATCCTGTCCCTCGATGCGTCTGGACGAGTGGTCCTGACGACCGAGGATGGCACGGTCATCCAATTTAATGCGGCCGGGAAGGTGGAGTCTGCCACCTCCCCTGTGGACGTCTTGAAGCCGGCCGCGCCGTACGTGGTCTTCGACACGGTTGGCCGCGCCACCAAGGTCATCGACCCGGTACCCGGTGTCTCGGCCGATCGCTCGGTGAAGTTCTACTACGACGTGGCCGGGGTAAGCCAGTGCCCGGCGGTGTCCGGGTTCGAAGACGACCTGGGCATGCTCTGCAAGATCACGTATCCGGGAACCACCGCCTTCACGCGCCTTCTCTACAACGAGAACGGTCAGCTCGCACGCATTCAAGATCCGGGCAACGAGATCACCGACTTTGCGTATGACGCGAACGGCAACATGACCTACATCCGAGATTCCAACGTCACCGATTGGCTGGCCCGCGACGGGGATCCGCTTCCGTCGAGCGCGGCTTCGGATTTCGTCGCCGCCAGAGTTTCGATCCTTTATACGGATAACCGCGTGACCACAGTGCGATTGCCCGCGCCGGACGGCGAGACCACAGGTGCGCGCCCCGAGAAGGTCTACACGTACAACTACAACACCAACGGTTCCGGTTACACCTACGTCGACGTCGCAGGCCTCGACACAACGGGCTCGGCGGCCGACGGACACGCCACCAAGGCGTCGTTCGACAGCGCGTGGCGATCCACTGTGACCAAGTCGGCTCTCGGCGTGACCTCGACAAAGGTCTGGAACCAGAAGGACATGCTGCTGTCGACGACCGATCACTGGGGTCGTATGTCCACGACGATCTATGACCAGCTCGATCGCGCGACTGACACGTATGGACCCGCACCGTCGACATGTTTTAACTCGACGACCCGGTTGCCTTTGAGCTCGTGCGCTATCAAGCCTGCACACACCCAAACGGTCTACGACGACAGTCTTATTGGCCTGCATGTTGCGTGGTACGACAACAAGAACCTCTCCGGCAAGCCGAAGCTGCTCACCCAGGGTTTGCCGACAGTCACTGACGGTTCAGTGAACAAGACTTGGGGTACTAGTGCGCCCGCAGGCTCGGTCACGGGCGGCAGCGCAATTCCGGCCGACAACTGGTCTATCAGGATGACCGGCCTGATCGAGTTCCCGACGGCGGGTGACTACGTCTTCCAGACTGTGGCTGATGACGGTACACGCGTGTTCATTGACGACGTTATGGTCGTCGACAACTGGGTGGCCCAGGCTGCGGGAACATCCTCCAACGCCGTCATCGTGCGAACTCAAACCGCGGGCGAGATCAAGCGCATTCGTATCGAGTACTTCGAGGGCACCGGCAACGCGTCGCTCGTGTTGAAGTGGATCGTCCCTGGGGCAGACAATGGAGTCCCCGTTCCCGGGAACGTGTTGTCACCCAACTACGGTCTCGCCAACAAGGTCACCACCGAGGACGCCGCACCGGCAGGTTCGGGGCTGTCGGATACGGCGGTGCCCGACTCGGTCACAGCACTGCAGTACGACCACCCCTGGCTGGGGGCCGTGACGTCCTCCACGATCGACCCGACCGGTCTCGCGTTGACGACGGAGCAGACCTTCGAGTCTCCGTCGGCGACGAGCGGATGGCTGCGGCGGACGTCTCGGATGCTGCCGGGCGCGGTCGCGGCGGGTCTCACATCCACCTCGGTCGGCGCGACAAAGTACGAGTACAACACCGACACGGCAACGGTTGGGTCCTCCTTCAGCGTGACCACGCCGCTGTGTGGAGTGCCGATCGACACACCACAGCCGGGGCTTCTCCGCAAGATCATTGAGCCCTCCCCAACGGCCTCCCCCGGGGACGGTCGAACGTCGTGGTTTGTCTACGACTCGTGGGGTCGCCTCGCGGGGACCAAGACCGGCATTTCCAGTGACGGCTGGACCTGCACGACATATGACAGCCGAGGCCGGGTCACCACGGTGAGCTACCCCGCCTTCAACGGACAGCCCGCGCGCACGGTTACCTACAACTACGACTGGAATGCCACCGGTGCGATCACCACGGTGAGCGACAGCGCCGGCACGATCACCACGCAGTCGGACGTGCTCGGTCGTGTGGTCACCTACACCGACGTCTCGGGCACGGTGACCACGCCGACGTACCAGACACGCACAGGGCGTGTGCTCTCGGTGACCACTACCGCAGCGGGCACCCCGTCGATCACTCAGGCATTCAGCTATGACCTCGACGGCAAGGTGCTGGATGTCAAGATGACCAGCACGGCGCTGGGGTTCTCCAACACCGTCGTCGCGGATCCGGTCTACGCGTCGAACCAACTGTTGACCTCAATCTCCTACGTCAATGGTTCGTCGTTGACGGACATCGCGCCCAGCCTCACCGGCGCGGCCGTCTCGATGAAGTGGAACTTCCGCGAGCGTGCTGATCTGAATCATCCGGCCGAACCCGTCTACTCGGCAGACTTTGAGGCGGGACACGACTCGTGGGTCGCATCATCCGGTGAGCTGACGAGCAGTGTTGCGCATGGGGGCGTGCTCTCGGCGGTTGTCGAGCAGCCCGTGACCGACCCGGTCACGACCGATCCGGCGACCTTCGCCCGCACGGTTACTGGGCTGGTTGTTGGTCGCTCGTACACGGTGAGCGGCTGGGTGGCGTCGACCGATGACGAGACGGTGGCGACGGAGGTTGCCCTGTCGGTGACGGGTATCGGTGCTTCGACGCCGGTCGAGCTGGACCCGACGGTGGACTCGGTGGCGACGTGGGTTCCGGTGACGTTCACGTTCACGGCGACGGCGACGAGCCATGAGGTGGTGTTCTCGGCGGCGTCGGTGTCTGGCTTGGGTGGTGAGGCGAGCATCCTTGTTGATGACATTGCCGTGGTGAAGGATGCCTGGGTGCAGGTTGGCGGCCAGGTGGTGGCGGACGCTAATGGGTCGTCGGCGGTCAAGGACCAGGTGGTGCGGTCGCAGTCGGGTCGGATCATGAAGAACACGCTGACGGATGGGTCGGTGACCGAGAACTCGACGTATGCGTATGACGCGGCGGGTCGGTTGGTGTCTGCGGTGATTCCGGGTCACACGTTGTCCTACTCGTATGCTGACACGACGGGGTGCACGAACAACAAGGCGGGCGACTCGGGTAACCGGACTCGGTTCGTGGACAAGATCGGCTCGACGGTGGTGTCGGACGTGAAGTACTGCTACGACTATGCGGATCGTCTGGTGTCGTCGACGCCGGTGGTGGCGCAGGCGGGGGCGAATCCGGTGGTGGGTTCGGCGTTGTCGACGACGGGTGCTCCGGCGACGATCGCGTATGACACGCATGGGAACACGACCACGTTGGGTAACCAGGTGATGGTGTTTGACTCGGCGAATCGTCACGTGAAGACGACGGTGGTGGATGCCGGTGTGACGACGGTGGTGTCGTATGTGCGGGATGCGACGGGTCGGGTGGTGTCGCGGTCGCAGAAGGTGGGGTCTGCTGCTGCGGTGGTGACGACGTTCTTGTACTCGTCGGGTGGCCTGTTCGCGACCAAGACCGGCGGGGTTGTCACCTACAGTCTGTCGTTGCCGGGTGGGGTTCAGGTGTCGGCGGTGTCCGCGTCGGACCAGTCGTGGTCGTACCCGAACCTGCACGGGGACGTGATCGTCGCGGCGGACAGGGACGGGGTGCGGGCGGGTGTTCGTACCCGGTTTGATCCGTTCGGGCAGCCGGTTGGCGCGGACGGGAAGATTGGCACGAGTGTCGCGGACGAGGCGGTGGTCGACACTATGGACGGGGATGCTGATCATGCGTGGGTGGGTCAGCACCAGAAACTGTATGAGCATGCCGGCAGCATCGCGTCAATCGAGATGGGGGTGCGGGTGTATGTGCCGGCGTTGGGTCGTTTCCTGTCGGTCGACCCGGTCGAGGGTGGGGTGTCGAACGCGTACGACTACCCGGCCGACCCGGTGAATGACCTCGATCTAGAAGGGACCTGCACAGGCGGTGGCAAGTCCTTCTGGCAGATGTGGGCTTGTAGTTTGAAGGGCGGTAGCACCGCTGGTGGAGTGCGAGCGTCAGCGGTAGCTACGAAGAACGCACTCGAGTTCAACAAGCTCCAGTCTCTGCAGGTCGAAGGGCTTCAGTTCATCTCGCAGCTTGCACCGCGAATCACCAATAAGGTCACACAGAATAGGCACATCTTCTCGGATCCGGCCTACGTTCCCGGTAAGTCCTACCTGATGTCTCGAATCGACGCGCAGGACGTTCTAGATGCAGTCCGGTCTGGTCAGGCAACATATCTGGGGACGACCCCGAATTCAGGAATCCCTGTGTTCCGCGTCCCCGGGGTCACTGGCTACTATCAGAATCCCGGTCAGAATGAGTTCAACGTGCCAACCAATACGTTCGCGGTCTATGGCACCGTGAATGTCAAAATCGTCCCCTATCAACCGAACTTTGGTCCGTGAGATGAAATACCTGCAGCATGTCGCAGCGTTCTACGCGATCTACGCTCTGCCCGGCCTCAACGCTGTGGCCGTAGGGCGCACGTCGAACGGGACCATGCGCGCCCGACTGTGGTCTGATGAATTTTCGGATTCCCTGTTGGAGCTAGTCCAGGAGGAGGTCGACTATTGGCACGATGTCCCACACGCGGTCGGCCTGGAGTCGGATCTGCAATTGGGGTTCCCGGACCTCGTCGACGACACTGAGCAAACTTTCCTGATGTTCCTCAGGGCGGGCGCCGACCAATCGTCCCTTGTGCGAATGCCGCGTTGGCTCGAAATCGAGACACGGCGGGCGACCATCCCACAGGATCTTGACTGGACCACCACGTTTGTAGTTGTTGCTCGAGCGTTCCTTGGACGACTCGATTGGTCGGTCGACACGGCATCCTTCTCGCAGGACGAGAGCAGCGTGACAGTCCGCATTCGATCTGATCACCAGAGCGCGAGATCCGCCGAACTGATCGCGCAGGCAATCCAGGATCTTGATTCTTGGCGAGTGCCCGTTACCCTTTCCGTACTTGATGCCAACAGTGTTCCACGCTCGGTCGGAGATCGCTTCCACCACACCTTCTACGCGCGGCCTAGTGGATGAATCGATCGCCGAGCCCCTGAACACGGGCGGAGTGTGAACACACGAAGCCACAGCGACCTCTCACGAGGTGGGGTTCGCGTTGGAGTCCACCGACGGGTTGGGCGCTGGCAGTGCGCTGCTGGATGGCATCACTGTGGTGCAGGATGCGTGGGTGGAGCCGGGCACGGCGCGGAGCTCGGCGTTGGTGCCGTCGAGTCGGTGCGGGATGAGGTTGTGCGGTCGCACCCTGAAGAACAAGCTCGCTCGCGGCTGGTCGCGCTGTCGCTCCTTGTCCTATTAACTTCAGGATGCGCTTCGGGCGTCGTGCCTTACAGCGGATTCATGGGTGACTATGTGAACGCTTGTGGCCGCATCGCGCTCGCGCTACGAGTCCGTAGTGCTGAAGAACTTCGGACGGCAGAGATTGAACTTGTTGATTACGTGCAAGTCCAGGCTGGTCCAGAGGTTGATCCATCAATCGAAGAGATCGAAGCTATTACGACGGTCAATTCCGATGAGAGCTACTCGTGGACGTGCATAGTCGAGGTGAGCACGGAGTCTCAGACCTTCACGGCGCGAATCACTGAGTTCGCTCCAAGGGGTTGAGGACGTGTTGCACGTTCCGACTTGTGTTTGTGAAGAATGCGGATCCTTCGGTGCAGCACGACTGGTCCTGACTTCCCCGCGATTGGGATGAGGAGCACAGAAGATGATGAAACGTAGAGGGACTGTCTGGGCAGCCTCGCTTGTCATTGTCCTAGCTGTTTCTCTCACGGGGTGCGAGTCCTACTCCCTCGGCCCGGTGGCGATCGCGCGGTCGGGAGGCGACCTTCTCCTCACGCTCTGTGCGGACATGTCGATAACCTCCGTGGCTGGAGAGACACGGTCTGGCGACGCTTATCTGGACTTTGTTTCCTTGGTTGGCCCCTACGAAGCAAGCTCGGGAACCACCTTTCACTCGGGAGAAGTCCCGGTTGGGATGACCGGGTACTTCAATGACGTCGACTTTTCTCGAACCAGTTCGATTCTTGTGTTCTTCGCGGGGCCAGAGCTCGAGGTTGTGGTCGGGTTCAACGACCTTCGGGAACCGGCTAATGATCAATCGTCTTGGTTGCAGACCGACGGTACTGTGACATCTGAGCCGTGCCCCGAGAAGGAGTGATCGGTCCCCGGTGATCAGGTGCACTTGAGAACAGCTCCAATCGTTCTTTTGCAGCACGACTGGGCCAATTGCGGTTACCGCTGGAGCTTCGTGAGCGTGTGATCACGGCCGGTGCAGCGAAATCGCAGAGGCTAGGCGCGCGGTGAAGCGTGTGCGGGCGATCTTCTGGCTCGGCTCGGAGACGGCCAAGCTGCTGAGAGTGAGCCCAGAACGAAGGAGCGTCCATGATGGAGGATCGGCGTTGGGCGAGACTGATTAACGCAAGTGGCTACGACGGTCGGGATTTCAGGGGCGCCAAGACCGCTCGGCTACTCGACGGTCGCCGCTCACCTGGAGTCGAGTACTACGTACTTCTACTCGATGATGGAGAGCGCGGTGAAGACATTGTCGCGGGTGGTTCAGGCAATCTGAAGCTTTTGGATGTGCAACCATTTTGGGTGAGTTCCAGCGTTGGACCATGCATTGTCTACTCTCGCTCGCTATCGGGGACTGCAAGCAAACTTCTGGACGACGTACGGTCCTACTCTGCAGACGACGTTGACGCGATCGGTTCCCAGTGGGGCCCGTTTTCTGCGGACGCTCAGCTCGCACGCACACTGGTAACTTTTGGTTTCCGCGTCCGAATTGATCGAGGCACGGAGGCTGTCGAACTAGTCGGGATACTCCTCGACCTTGACGATGCGCAGGCTTCGGCTGCTGACTATGTGGGTCGACTCTGTCGGTCGTGCCATGCCGAGCCCGGGCAGGCAGAAATCTACGACACGGGGTGGTCGCGGCCCGAAAGGCGACTCGTAGTATTCCGGTCAGACAAGGCCGTTTGAGCGCTAGAAAGCGGACGCTCCAACCCGTGCCCCAATATTGGGTCGCTTCGGATGGTGGCTCACCCGAGTTCTTTCGCGGCGTCTGTCATGGACTAGGAGGGCATGGCCGCGTGAGTACCACCCATGGCCCAAGTGTCCGCAGTGGTCCAAACTTGTTCGAATGAGCGACACGTTCGAGACACGAGTTGCATCGCTTGTTCGCGACCACATTCTGAAGCAGTTCAGGGTGAGCGTGAAGGTCACGTCTGGTATAGGCGCTCGAGCTGCCTTGTTGGACATCGAGGGTCATGGGATCGCCCCGGTGCTGGTGACGATCTTCGCAGACGGCTCTATTGATCTCGAGGTGGCAGAGAGATTTGTCCTTCGGGACGTTGAATTGTCCGAGGACGTTCGGGTAGCTGCCGAGAGGGCGATTCAGCTGCTCCAGAGTTCCGCCGGTGCCGATGGATGGTGCGAAGTGCGGAAGTGTAAGTACCTCGGCGCCCTCTCGCCTCGCTGGTGGGGCTCACCGTCGGGTGCGCCCGCTGCCGCCCGCGCTGTCGTAACTAAACGATGGGAAATCTGGCCTCGGCATTCATGAAGTTGGCACTGATGGGTGGTGGTCTGCCCGACGTCTTCAGGGCTTCTGATAGTTGCGGTTGCCGCTGGGCGCCGGCGTACATGATCCGCAGGTCCCTTCGGCCTGACGTTATGGTGGCGTCGTGAGACTCGAGCAGCTCGTCGGCGCTGAAGTCACTCGGGTCGCGTTCAGCTATCAGGTCGAGTTGCTCTTCTTGTCTGGCGCAGGGGTGGTGATCGAGAGTGAGTTCTCCACACAGGAGCCCGGCGGTCGCAAGATCGTATTGGATCCCGGGAACATGACCACTGACACGGATGTTGTCGTGCGCCTGTTGAGGGCAATCGTCGTCGAGTCCACGATCAGTGCGACCGGAACGCTGATGATGAAGTTCTCGACCGGGGTGTCGATTGTGGTCGACCCGTCTCCGAGTTACGAGGCGTTTGATATTCACTTCCCGGGTTCACCGTCGCGGGTGCTCTCGACCCCTGGTGGCGAGTTGGAGTGGTGGGACTAGCTAGGTCTTCTGCTGCCCAACACCCGGGCGCTTAGTTCGCGAGGGGTCCGGGGTGCTCAGGCCCGGATGTGATCGAGCAGCCCAGTAAGCGAGTCGCGGATGCGCTCAAGCTCGGACACCGGCATCCCCAGGCGTTCGACGACCTGCCCGGGCACGGCCTCCGCGCGCGATCGCAGCGCACGGCCCTCGGTGGTGAGGGTCACATCGAGGGCGCGTTCGTCATCCGTGTTGCGAGACCGCGTGACGAGCCCCGCCTGCTCGAGGCGCTTAAGGAGAGGGGAGAGGGTCGCCGGCTCGAGGAGAAGCGTCTCGCCGAGGTCGCGCACGGTGCGCGGGCTGCGCTCCCAGAGCGCGAGCATCACGAGGTACTGCGGGTGCGTCAGTCCCAAGGGCTCCAGCACCGGGCGATAGAGGCCAATGACGGCACGTGATGAGGCGGCGAGAGCGAAGCAGACCTGGCGGTCGAGGGCGAGAGGGTCGACATCCGTCATTTACTTAGTATACTAACTATTTGTGTCCTCTGTAACTCCGAAACATGCGTGGTGGCAGCGCCTGAATGCCGCGCTGTTCCCGTACATGGGTCCAGCGCAGCTCGGTCCGTTCGGCGAGGAGCCCCTCCCGCCCACCGACCAGAAGCCCTGCCCACTCTGTGGTCAGCCCATGGCCGGCCACACCTTCGAGCGCAGCCAGGACCGCACCTCCACGCGGATGCACTGCCCGCGCTAATGTCAGCCGAGCAGTAACGGGATGAGCTGGCCGGGCGAGGAGACCGTCGCGAGCGCACCTTCCGACTCGCCGGGGGAGCCGTAGCCCCACTCCACGTAGATCGTGGGAATGCCGTTGGCCGCCGCGCCCTCGACGTCGTAGTCGCGGTCGCCGACCATCACCGGGCGTGACACGTCGACCCCGATCATCCGGAACCGCGTCATCGCCTCGGAAATCACGTCCTTCTTGGCCGACCGGATCTCGTCAATCGAGGCGCCGGACATCACCCTGAAGTACTGCGTGAGGTTGCCGTGGTCGAGGATCACGGATGCCGGAAACTCCGGCTTCGACGTCGCGAGCGCGAGCGGCACCCCCGCCGCATGGATCGACCGCAACACGTTCGGCACCCCCTCGAAGATGGGGCTCTCCTTTGTGCCACGATCCAGGTAGTGGTCGCGGTAGATCGCGAGCGCGACCGCGGACTCCTCCGGGGTCATGCCCGCGCGATCCCGAAACGCGTCGAGGATGGGCGGCCCCACCCACTGGCGCAGCTCCTCCTGCGTGGGCACGGGCCGGCCGAGCTCCTCGAACACGTGGCCGAGGGACGCCGTGATGCCGGGCGCCGAGTCGGCGATCGTGCCGTCCAGGTCAAAGAGGATGCAGGTCCAGGGTGAGGTCATAACCCTCCCGAGCCTACGCCGCCGTGCTGCGCGCGGACCTAGAAGAGCCGCGAGTGGGAGTCGTCGAGGCCCCGCATCTCGTCGTAGTCGAGCACCACACAGCGGATGCCACGATCCTGCGCGAGCGTGCGGGCCTGTGGCTTGATCTCCTGCGCGGCGAACACCCCGGCGACCGGTGCGAGCAGGGGGTCGCGGTTCATGAGCTCGAGGTAACGGGTGAGCTGCTCGACGCCGTCGATGTCGCCGCGGCGCTTGATCTCCACCGCCACGCTCTTGCCGTCGGCGTCGGTCGCGAGAATGTCGACCGGCCCGATCGCCGTCATGTACTCGCGCCGGACGAGACGGTAGCCTTCGCCCAGCAACTCAATCTGCTCGGCGAGCAGCTTCTGCAGATGCGCCTCGACGCCGTCCTTCTGGAGGCCGGGGTCGTGCCCGAGGGTGTGTTCGGTGTCGCTGAGGATCTCGTGGATCGAGATCACGAGGAGGTCGGCGGTTTTTGCCTGCGCGACCTTCCAGATTTCGATGACCCCGGCATCCGCCTGCTCGGGTTCCGGCTCGAGCACCGCCAGGGTGCAGGGAGGGCTCATCCAGTTGAGGGGTTTGTAGGAGAGCGAGTCGGAGTGCACGAGCACACTGCCATCCGCCTTAAGGAGCAGGAGGCGGGTTGCAAGGGGCAGATGTGCGCTCAGTCGCCCGGCGTAGTCGACGGAACAGCGGGCGATGACAAGTCTCACTATCCAAAGGTAACCAACATGGCAGGGGTGACATGACGATAGGTTGAGCACACACCTCCGAGCGCAACCGGCCGAAAGCAACTATGTCCCTCTCCGTATTTCGTGCCGCCGCTGGCGCGACCCTTGCCGCCGCGATCGCCATGACGGGTGTGCTGGCCATGCCACTTACGGCCAGCGCCGCGGGCGTTGGCGATGAGTCGGATGCGGTGATCTACGGCGCGGACGGCCCCCTCGGCGACGTGCTCACGGCGCTCAACGATGACGACACGAACACCACCGTGGCACTGCCGTTCGCGATCAACTACTTCGGGCAGACAATGACGGCGGTGTGCATCACCACGAACGGCATGGTCGTACCCGTAGCGACCGTCGATGAGGGATGCCCGGCGGCCTACGAGATGAACCTCGCGCACTTCGCCGAGGAGTTCGAGCGGGGTGCGATTGGTGCACTATTCAGCGACTTCAACCCCCGCGGGCTGCTTCTGAACCCGTCGAGCGAGGTCGTCAGCGCCACCTCGACGAGCGAATTCGTCACCTACACGACGTCTGCACCGCACGGCTTCGACGTGGGCGAGAGCGTGGGCGTGGCGATCGACCCGATCGATGACTATCTGGGCCTCGGTGGGTACGCCGTCATCTCGGCCGTGCCGAGCGCCACCGAGTTCACGGTCGACCTGACCGGGTCCGGCCCGGGGGACTTTACCTCGCGCGAGATCAGCGCTGTCGCCGGACGCGACTACTCCTCCGCAGCCAACGCTGACGGATTTGGCCTGGTGCGCTCCATCTACGCCGGCCCCACCACCGTCGATGGTTCTGCCGCATTCGCCATCACCTGGTACCGGATGCCCTCCCACTCAAGCTCGTTTCCGCTCACCTCCAACACCTTCCAGCTTGTGTTTGTGCAGCAGGGTGCATCCGGCGACTTTGCCCTCCAGTTCAACTTCGGCACCCTCACGAGCCAGGGCGACGGCTATGGTGCCGACCACCCGGCCTACGAGTGCGACTTCACCGACTTGAGCCTCTGCCGGTGGGCCGTGGGCTGGGTCGGGTGGGACGCCGCCACCTCGACGGCGGACTCATACGAGCTCTTTGCGGATGCCTCGGCCCAGACGCTCGTCGATGGTCAGGTCAGTTCCATCGTCAACAACTCGCTGAACTCCCCGATTCGGGGGCGGTACGTGCTCAGCATGATCGGTGGAGTCACAACGGGCTACGCCGTGCCACCACTCGACGGGGTAATCCCGGTTGTGCCGGAACCGGCTGCCGTGCTGCCTGCCACGGGAGTTGAGGCATCCGGGGCCTTGGGTGCTGCGGGCCTGCTGCTCGCGTGTGGACTGCTGATGCTGCGACGCGGCGCTGTCTCCACAGCTCGCGCGGGAGAAAGCGACGTTACGCGGGAGGGGTAACTCCCGCGCACTGTCGTCAACTCCCGCGCGAGCTGCGTGGGGGATAACGGGGGGAGAGTGCCGGGGATGCCGATGGCGCGGCCGCGACCGCCCTACTGCTGCGGGCCGGCAGGAACCGCGGGGTCGACCAGGGTGTCGGGCGTCGCCGTGGCGCGACCCGCGGGCTCACGCGTCGAGCCCGAGACGAGCCCACCCACGGCACAGAGCACCAGCACCACCAGCAGGGCATTGAGGATGCCCACACTCTCGCCCAGCAGGCCAATCACCGGGGGCCCCGCGAGGAACGCGAGGTACCCGATCGTCGCGACGGCACTCACGCGCGCGGCCGCGGTCTTCGGGTCGTCGGCCGCGGCGGACATCCCAATCGGGAACCCGAGGGCCGCGCCCAGACCCCACGCCACCGAGGCGATCGCGGCAACAACGGGGTTGGGCACAAAGATGATCACGAGCAGCGCGACGGCGGCGAGCGTGAAGGATGCCCGAAGCACGGGCACCCGCCCGAACCGGTTGAGCAGAATCACGCCACCAAGTCGACCCGCGGTCATTGCCGTCACAAAAATGCCAAAAACGAGCGCGCCGGTCGCGTTGTCAACGCCGTGGCCGTCGACCATGGCGAGCGCGAGCCAGTCGTTGGCGGAGCCCTCGGCGAACGCGGCCGCGAGCACCACCAGGCCAATGAGCACGGTGCGGCGGTCACGCCAGATTCCGAGGCGTCCACGCCAGGTGCGCGAGTGGTCGTCCTCGGCAACGGGCTCGCCGTTCTCCTCGAAGACCTGCTCGTTCTGAATAAAGCGGTAGACGACGAGTGCGCCCGCGACCATTACGACCGCCATGATCGCGAAGTGGATGGCGATGGGTAGCCCCGCGAGCTCCGCGAGTGCCCCGAGCCCCGCGCCGATCATGGTGCCAAAGCTGAAGAAGGCGTGGAAGATTGGCATGATCGCCTTGCCGAGAACACGCTCGTTGGCGGCGCCCGAGACGTTCATCGCAACGTCGGTGATTCCCGAGGCAAAGCCGAGTACAAACAGTCCCGCGAAGGTCACGCCAAACACCGGCCCCACGGTCGCGCCGAAGCCAGCAATCGCCAGTCCCGAGGCGATGACGGCGGTGCCCAGGAGCATCGTGCGCTTGGCGCCGAGTCGCGCGATGATGTGACTGGAGAGCAGCAGCCCCGCGATCGACCCTGCGGCCATGGCAAAAATCAGGATGCCGACTTGGTCGATACGAATGCCCAGCGAGTCGCGAACGGCAGGCAGCCGCGACACCCACGTCGCCATGGCCAGCCCCGGCAGCGCGAAAATGACGAAGATGGCGTTGCGCCAGGCGGTGGACTGACGGGGCGTTAGGGAGTGTGACACGGCATCCACGCTACTGGGCACCCGCCGACTTGCAGCTATCGGGGCTCCCCGCTCGCCTAGGCTGGCACGCATGAGCGACAGCACCCTCACGTCAGGCATCCACCTCGATGAGCTCGAGCCGAGCATCCGCCCGCAGGACGACCTCTACCGGCACGTGAACTCGCGCTGGATCGAACGCACCGAGATTCCCAGCGACAAGGCGCGTTACGGCTCCTTCTACCTTCTCGCGGAGGAGGCCGAGAAGGCCGTTCGCGACATCATCATCGAGTCGCAGTCGGCCGACCCGGGCACCGAGGCTCGCAAGGTGGGCGACCTGTACGCGAGCTTTATGGACGAGGCACGAATCCAGGCGCTGGGCGCCGAACCGCTCGCGGCCGCGCTCGCGGAAGCCGCGAAGGTCGACTCGATCGACTCGCTGCTGTCGACCCTGGGCCGCCTCGAGCGTGGGGGATCGTCGGGCGTGTTCCACCTCTTCGTTGACAACGACCCGGGCAACCCCGAGCGGTACCTCGTGTTCCTCGAGCAGGGCGGCATTGGCCTGCCCGACGAGTCGTACTACCACGAGGAGAAGTTCGCCGAGATTCGGGTGAAGTACGTCGAGTTCCTCGAGCGGATGCTCACCCTCGCCGGTCTCGACGACGCCGCAACCCGTGCCGCGCGCATCATGGCCCTCGAGACGGAGCTGGCGAGCCACCACTGGGACAACGTCACGAGCCGCGACAGCGAGAAGACCTACAACCCGATGCTGTGGGAGGCCGCCAATGCGCTGGTGGGCGAGGTCGACATGGATGTGTGGCTCAACGCACTCGGTGTGCCCGACCACTCGTTCGACGAGGTTGTGGTGCGGCAGCCGAGTTTTATGGCCGGGCTTGAGTCGACACTGCGGGCCGACAACCTGGATGCCTGGCGCGACTGGCTGGCGTGGCAGGTCATCCGCTCGAATGCCGCGTACCTCTCCAG
The DNA here is from genome assembly GCA_965279605.1 of Rhodoglobus sp. Lineage (GTDB taxonomy): Bacteria > Actinomycetota > Actinomycetes > Actinomycetales > Microbacteriaceae > Rhodoglobus. The sequence continues at coordinate 187,813 of CBDIIE010000015.1, read as the reverse complement.
CGACTTCGTCGAGACCAACTTCGATTTCTACGGCAAAACCCTCACCGGAACCCCTGAGCTGCGCGCCCGCTGGAAGCGTGGTGTCTCGCTCGTCGAGGGTGCACTCGGCGAGGCCGTGGGTCATATCTACGTGGAGCGGCACTTCCCCGGGGAGGCGAAGGTCGCGATGGACGTGCTCGTCGCCAACCTCGTGGAGGCGTACCGGCAGAGCATCCAGAGTCTCGACTGGATGGGCGAGGAGACCCGCGCTCGCGCCCTCGACAAGCTTGAGAAGTTCACGCCGAAGATCGGGTACCCGGTGAAGTGGCGGGACTACTCGAGCCTGCCGATCGATGCGACGGATCTCATCGGCAACGTGCGGGCGACCAACGAGTTCGAGTTCCAGCGCGAGCTCGGCAAGATCGGCAAGCCCCTCGACCGCGACGAGTGGTTTATGACGCCCCAGACGATCAACGCCTACTACAACCCGGGCTTCAACGAGATTGTGTTCCCGGCCGCGATCCTGCAATTCCCGTTCTTTGACGAGACGCGGGATGCCGCGGCCAACTACGGTGCGATCGGTGCCGTGATTGGCCACGAGATTGGCCACGGGTTCGACGACCAAGGCTCGAAGTACGACGGCGACGGGCGACTCACCGACTGGTGGACCCCCGAGGACCGCGCCGCGTTCGAGGAGCGCACCAAGTCGCTCATCGAGCAGTACAACGCCCTTGCTCCCGCGCAGGTGCCGGACCACCATGTCAACGGTGCCCTGACGATCGGCGAGAACATCGGCGACCTGGGTGGCCTCAGCATCGCGTGGAAGGCGTACTTGATTTCGCTCGGCGGCCAGGAGCCCCCGGTGATCGACGGCCTCACCGGCGCGGAGCGGTTCTTCCTGTCGTGGGCCCAGGCGTGGCAGCTCAAGGCTCGCGACGAGGAGGTCATCCGCCTCTTGTCGATCGACCCCCACTCTCCCAACGAGTTCCGGTGCAACCAGATCGTTCGCAATATCGACGAGTTTTATGAGACGTTTGGTGTGACCGAATCCGATGCACTCTGGCTTGACCCGAAGGACCGCGTCACCATTTGGTAGAAACCGCCCGCACCCGTGAGCGCTGGGAGCGCGTGCGCGCACCTCGCGCGCCACGTCACTCCGGGGCCGGAGATGCCGAGAACTTCTCCGGTACCTTCGCCGCGCTCGGACGCCTGGCGTACGAGGGTGCGCAGGTCTCCGCGAGTGCGATCGACCTGAACTCGGGCAAGACCTTGCTCGCGATCGACGACCGCATCGTGTTGCCGACGGCGAGTATTGGCAAGATCCTGCTGCTCATCGAGGTGTCGGCCCGCCTGACCAGCCGCGACTTCTCGGGCTACGGCATCCTCGACAAGACCGCACGGGATGCCGTGGGCGACTCCGGCATCTGGCAGCACCTCCAAGCTCCGTCGCTGCCGGTCGCTGACCTCGCCGCGCTCGTGGGTGCGACGAGCGACAACCTCGCCACCAACGTGCTCCTGCGCCAGGTGGGGCTCGCCGCGGTTCGGGCGCGCACCGAATCGTTGGGTCTTATGCGCACCGCCCTGCTCGATCTAGTCCGTGACAGTCGTGGGCCGGATGATGCACCGCAACTATCGGTGGGTTCCACCGCCGAGCTGAGCTGGCTGTTTGGGGCGCTCGCGCGCAACGAGATCGTGGATTCCCTCACGAGCCAGCGCGTGATGGGCTGGCTCTCGCTCAACAGCGACCTGTCGCTGGTGGCCAGCGCGTTTGGGCTGGACCCGCTCTCACATCGTGGCGCCGACCACAACACCCTCCTGGTCAACAAGACCGGAACCGACACGGGTGTGCGCGCGGAGGCGGGCGCGCTGCGTGGCACCAACCGGGCTGTGGCCTATGCGGTCTCCATCCAGTTCAATGACGATGGCCTGCCTGCGAGACTCCGCGTTCTGGATGCGATGCGCACCGTAGGCATGGATCTGCTGGAGTACGTGCACTGACCCCTTGTCCTCCATTTGGAGGACATGATATTGTCCCCGATGCACCGGGAGATCTGGATACCCGATCAGGTCTCGACCCGACTGGTGCGATAGAAGAAGGTGATATCCACGTTGCCGTGGACGGTTCTGTTCCGTCCACCAGTTTTGCCCCCAAATTCACCGCGCACGCCGCGTCCGCTTACCCCTACCCGATCGTGGACATGGCTGTCATTTTGTGCGCCTGCGTACCCGAAAGCAGGTCTATTACCATGCTCAAAAAAGCGCTGGCCGGTCTCGCGACCTTGGCTCTTGCGCTCGGAGCCGTTGTGGCAACTGCCGCACCAGCATCCGCGCACCACAACACGATTAACCCCGTCATCACCTGTACCGACGACTTCCAGTACGAGGTGACCTGGTCGGTCACGAACTCCGAGTCCCTGACCGAGACCATTACCTACTCGAGCGATGAGGCTCTTGTTCCGTCATCGACGGGCAACCCCGGCAACCCGACCACGCTGGGCGACAAGGAGACGAAGCAGTTCGTCGAGTACTTCGCCGCCCCGGTGAACAAGACTCTTGAGCTGTGGGGCAAGTGGTCCAACAACAACACCGCCAAGAACTCGGCGAGCATCAAAAAGAACGACTTCCCGGACTGCGACCCACAGCATGTTCCCGTCACGATCTGTCACGCAACGCCGCCGGACACGGCGGCCAACGGCTGGGAGAAGATCACCGTCGATGACGACTCCATCGTCACCAGCAGCGGCCATGCTGACCAGCACGACGCCGACATCATCCCGGCCTTCACCTACTGGGCCAAGGATGACAATGGCGTCTGGTCGCAACAGTACTTCCCCGGAAAAAACCTTGATACGACGTTCTCCGGAATCTCAGGTTCCGCGATCTTGAGCGCGGCGTGTGACTACAAGACGACACCAGTCGAGGCGTCGATCACCAATGCGCAGTGCACCGGACCGGGCGTCTATGGTGCCGGGTCCTACGTCATCCCCAGTACGCCGGGTGTTCGTTACGAAGTGCGCATCAATAACGGCTCGTGGCAGACCGCATCGGCCAACACCTACCCTGCCGCCGTCGGCACGATCGTCGAGATCCGCGCCGTTGGTGACCCGACCTGGGTGAAACTCCTGGGCACGACAAGCTGGGGCCCAGTGACGATTACGGCGCCCACTGACTGCCGCGACGTGGTCACGCCCGTCGCGCCCGAGGTCACGATGATCACGGAATGTGGTGTCTACGGTTCGGTGGTCCCGGCCTCCACTCCCGGCGTCGTCTACGAGTTCACGATCGGCGATGGCACCGAGGGCGCGTGGGAGATCAAGGCCACGCCCGCTGCGGGATACAAGTTCGATGGCGACCAGATCGTGTACTTCAGCGACAACGTTGGTGAGTACACCGACTGCGTCACACCGGCGGAGGCCACGTTCGTACAATCCGAGTGCACCAAACCGGGCGAGCAGAGTGGTGGCAGCTACACCATCCCTGTCACCGAGGGTGTCACCTACCAGGTTAAGGTCGGCGAGGCGGACTGGGTGGATGCCGAGGACGGAACGTTCCCGGTGACCGTCTACCCGACCACCGTCACGGTGCGTGCGGTCGCGAACGATGGCTACACGCTCAAGGACTACACCGGAGACTGGTCCGAGACGTTCGAGAGCGCGGGTGAGTGCCTGACGGTCGTCACGCCGGTTGCGCCTACGGCTGTCGGCATCAGCGAATGTGGTTCGTACGGCTCGGTAACCCCCGAGGAGACCGAGGGAGTCGTCTACGAGCTCACGACCGGTGACGGCAAGCAGGGTGCCTGGGTCGTCACCGCGACGCCCGCCGATGGTTACGTTTTCGAAGGCGAGCAGGAGGTCACGTTCGAGGGTGACTTGGGCAAGTACACCGACTGTGTCACCGCCCAGGTCCCGGGCTTCACTGACGAGGACTGCAGCGTTGTCACGGATGACCTGACCACTGCGGCCGGAATCTTGACGATTCCGTCCTTCGAGATCATGGACACAACCGGCGTGCAGTACAGCGTCAGCATCAACGGAAGTGATTTTGTTGACTACGCGGCGGGGACCTACGAGGCTGCCGTCGGCGACGTGATCGTGGTGAGGGCAGCAGCCCTGCCTGGCTACACCCTCGAGGGCGAGTCGGAGTGGACGCACACCATCCTCGCCTTCGACGGCGAGTGCGACCCGCCTACCCTCGGTGAAGTCTTCCCGTCCGCCTCGGTCTCCAACCAGACCTGCACGGCTCAGGGAGCAATCACCGTGGTGCCGACCGCCCACGTGATCTACAAGATCGACGGCGTCGAGGTGACCGAGGCGGTCACCCCGAAGGCGCCCGGCACCTACACCGTGACCGCGCAGACCGACTCCCCGGAGTACGGAATCTTCGGTCCTAACGAGTGGGTGTTCACGGTTGCCCCACCTCTGGGCGCGTGCGCGGCTCTGCTCGCGTCAACGGGTTCCTACGCCCCGTTGCTGGCGACATCGCTGGCAACTGGTCTGCTCGTGATCGGAGGCATGCTCCTGATGGCACGTCGCCGCCGAGACGCGTAGCAGCCCATCACAGCTGGGGTCCCGGTGCCGGGTAGCACCGGGACCCCTTTTCTCTCTGCACCCCCCAATCGGGCGACTTGTCCCCTTTTGTGCCGACATGCTACGTTGGCTGGGCATTGAGTGGATTGTGATACCCGATCACCTTCCACACCCCGAAATCAATGCAGTCGAGCCTTACCCCGATCAGGCACATTTCTCCCCCGAGACGCGTGTCACTGGGCGCAGCCCGAACTCCCTTACCCAGGAGATTCGCCCCGTGCTTAAGAAATTCATTGCCCTAGCAACGACCCTGCTTCTTGCAGCCGGTATTTCCGTCGTCGCCGTCGCGGCGCCAGCGTCCGCGACGCATCCGACCATCACTGGTTCATACGTGTGTAATCCCACGACGGGCACGTTCGACATCACGTGGCGGGTCACCGGCGACACCGACTACAAGAACGAGACTGCGACCATCACGCAGCAGTCGATTGCGACCACCCCGGATCTCGTGGGCAAGACGGTCAAGGGCGCGGGCTACGTCGAGGGTGTGCAGACGGGTGCCACCGCCGGCACCACCTACACCTTCAAGGTCTGGGTGCAGTGGACCAACCACTCCGCCGGTGACCTCGTCACGCAGACGAAGAGCCTCAAGATTCCGTCCGGCACGAGCTGTTTCATTCAGCAGGATGACACGGTCGACTGCACGGCGGCGACGGTCTACCTTGGTGCGGCGCTCACCAACGCGAACTACATCAACATGAACGTTCGTATCGGCGGAAAGACCTACACGACGGTCGCGGATGTCGACGACTGGCGCGACTACTACGGGTTCCCGGACACCGGCTCGGGGCTGGTGCTGACGATCACGAAGATCGACGGATCGCAGATCCGCCTCCCTATCACGGTTGAGCAGAAGAACTCGGGCATCCTCACCTTCAACTACTCGACGTATCTCTCGGGTGGCTGGGAGGTCACGTGGGTGCAATTCGACGGCCACAACTGGCACTTCGGCGCTGACGGCGCCGTCATCACCTGTGGAACTCAGGAGGCCTCGGCCGCGCTCGTTTTCACCGACGAGACCTGCACGACCTCGGAGACTGTCGCGCTCGGCACCATCGTGGGCGCAACGTGGGGCGAGCTTGTCATCACCGGCTCCACCTACTCCGTGACGGCAACGGCGATCGACGGCTACAAGTTCCCGGGCAACCAGTCGACCAAGACCTTCACGGGGTCGCTCTCGCCGCCGAGTGACGCAGCAGAGTGTCACCCCGAAGTTCCCGTGACTGTCCCGACGGCAAAGGCCATCACCGAGTGTGGCACCTACGGCAGCGTCAACGTGCCGGCCGACACCGCCCAGATCGACTACACCCTCACCGGCAACGGCCAGACCGGTATCAACACCGTCACCGCCGTGGCGATCGCACCCTACGTGCTCACGGGCTACCCCGAGGGCGGGTGGTCGTTCAACCTCGGCGCCTACTACGACTGCACGATCACGCTGACGATCAGCTACGTGCAGGACTGCCCCGTTGACCCCACCAACACCTGGCGCGTCTACAACCCCACTGAGGACACCATCGTTGTGACCTACGGCGTGGGCCAGACTCACTCGGCCACCCCGGGCTACTCGACCTTCTCGACCCCGCGGGCCGCCGAGACCATGACGATCGGATGGGGCGCCGCAGGCAGCGGTATCGCCGTCGGCAGCGCATCCGCCACCGCGGGTGACGACCTCGACCCGAACGACCTGGGCTGCATCAAGCTCGCCACTCCCGTCGCCCCCGACGTGACCACGGTCACCGAGTGTGGTGTTTACGGCACCGTGGTCCCGAAGGAGACCGAGGGCGTCAACTACGCCGTCGAGTTCGACAAGGTCACCGGCGAGTACACCGTGACGGCGACCCCGCAGACGGGCTACTACTTCGCGGACAACAAGACGGAGATCGTCTTCGCCGACTCGGTCGGCGCCTACTACGACTGCGTCGAGGAGCCGAGCGCGAGCATCGCCGTTGGTGAGTGTGTCTACAACCCGGACGGCACCGCCAACTTCCGCTCCGTCTCGATCACGTTCGACAACTCGAAGAGCAACGTCGACGTGCTGTTCGAGGTGCCCTACTACCCCGAGTACACCAAGCTCGTTGAGGCGGGAGACACCTACACCTTCCCTGCCGCCAACATTTGGCCAGCGGGTGGCGGGTACACCGTCAACGCCTCCGGCAAGTCGTTCCCGCTGGTGATCGCCGCGTGTGACGAGCCGAAGAAGCCTGAGCCGGAACAGCGCCAGGAGGTTGTGCCCGCATACGACTGCACCACCGCAGTTGTCACGCTGACCACCGCCACCTTCACCACCGACTGGGTCTTCGACACCACGCTCGCGAAGTGGGTCAAGGGTGACGAGGTTGCCGGTACGCCGGTCGTCACCACTCGGCCGATGACTCCGGAGGAGATCACCCAGGAGGGCTGCCTCGTTGTGGTGACTGACCCCCAGGCATCCACCTGTGAGGTCAACGACCAGACCGAGCTCACCAGCTGGATCCGGGTGGAGCTCAACGCCAACGTCGAGTACACCATCGACGGCACCGTCGTCACCGAGGAGTTCACCGCGGTGACCCCCGGCGAGCACACGGTGGTTGCAACCGCCCTGAACGGTTACACCCTGCAGGGTGCAACACCCGAGCCCGACGACTGGACGGACACCACGCACACGTGGACGTTCACGGCCGTCGACTCGGCCACCGAGTGCCAGCCCGTGACCCCGACCCTCACCGGGTCGACCGCGGTCGGCGAGTGCGAGAAGGACGCCCCGTTCATCACCTACTCGGTCGCAATGAACGACCCCGACAGCCAGTCGACCTCGCACCACGCCTACCTCGTGCTCTCCGATGGAGCGAACCAGGAGACCATCGACCTCGGTGAGCTCGTGTTCAACTCCGTGAGTGGCAAGTGGGAGCTCGGTGGCAAGACGCTCTGGCCCGGTGCATCCGTGGATGCCGAAGGCAACGCTACTGGCTGGCCCGGCTGGGAGCAGCTCGAGGACGGCACCTGGGTCGAGACCACCGGCAACTTCGCGTGGACCCGTGACATCACGTCGGCCAAGATCGTCGTGAACCCGGAGCTCGTCATCGACCTGGCCTACCCGGATGCCACGCCTCAGTGCGCCGGCCCCGAGGAGCCCCCGACCTTGGCCACCGTGCTGCCGACGTTCTCGTCGACCGCGCTCAGCTGCACCGCGGCTGGCACGTACACGATCGGCGCCGAGTTCGGCGACGTGACCTGGACGGTCAATGGCACCGAGACGCCTGCTGGCACCTACGAGGTCAAGAGCGCGGGCACCGTGACCCTCGTCGCGACGCCGACCAACCCGGAGGACGGGTTCGATCCGGAGTGGGTTGACGAGCCGATCGTGTTGACCTTCGCTCTGCCCGACGGCGGCTGCCCGGCCCTGCTCGCCTTCACCGGAGCGGCGACGTCGTTCGGTGTGGTGTGGGTCGCGGCCCTGCTCGCCCTCACCGGACTCGGCATGGTCCTGGTCCGCCGCAAGAACACAGCGCAGTAAGTAGTTCCCGTTGTCATGGTTCTCCCGTACTCTCGGGAGAACCATGACAACGACTGTCACTCGAGCCAGCGCTGGCTTCATCGCGATCTACGCGCTGGGCTACGTCGGCGCCTACATTGCCCTCATCACTCCGGTCGCCACGACTCTCGCCCTGAAGGTCGGTGAGCTGGATCCCGCCGGCAAGGAGACCAGCCTCGGCCTGATCAGCGCGATCGGTGCTTTGGTCGCGATCGTCTCCAATGCCCTCAGTGGGGCGCTCAGCGATCGCACCCGGTCGGGACTCGGTCGTCGTCGCCCGTGGATCCTCGGCGGGGCACTCGGCGGCGTGGTCGCCCTCGCGATCGTGGGCTTCGCACCCACCCTGGTGGTTGCGACTCTGGGCTGGATTCTTGCCCAGCTCACCCTGAACTGGGTGCTCGCGGCGCTGCAGGCACTGTTGCCCGATCAGGTGCCCCTGGAGCAACGCGCGCGGGTCAGCGCCGTGCTGGGCATCTCGCAGCAGGTATCGCCGCTGGTGGGTATCGGCATCGCCTTTGGCGTGCAGGCTGCCGGGGGAGGCATCGGCCTCATGTTCCTGGTGCCCGGCATCGTGGGAGCCGTGATGTTGTGCATCCTCGTTGCCCTCATCCGCGACGTTCCCCACGAGGATGCTGGGCCCTTTGTGTTCCGTGAGTTCATTCGTGCGTTCCGCATCGAGAAGGGCAAGCGGTACGACTTCGGCTGGGCGTGGTTTGGCCGGTTCTTTGTGATCTTGGGCTTCGCCGTCTACACGACCTATCAGGTGTACTTCATCGGCGACCGGCTGGGGGTGCCCACGGACCAGGTGGTGCTCATCCAGCTCTATGCGCTCCTGATCTTCTCCGCCGTTCTGACGGTGAGCGCGGTCATCTCCGGCCGTCTCTCGGATCGCACGGGCCGCCGCAAGCCGTTTGTGTTCGCGTCGGCAGCGATCGTGGGCGTCGGGCTGGGGATGCTCGCCCTCACGTACTCCCTGCCGTTCTTCTTCGTCTCCGCCGCCGTCATGGGCGTGGGTATCGGCGCGTTCTTCGCCGTGGACCTGGCTCTGCTCACCGACGTGCTGCCCGACAAGGAGCACACGGCCGCCAAGGACATGGGAATCTTCAACATTGCCAACTCGCTTCCGCAGTCGGTTGCGCCGGCGATCGCCCCGCTGTTCCTGGCGATTGGGGGCGGGGGCAACTACAGCGCGCTGTTTATCGCCGGGGGAGTGTTCGCCGTGCTGGGGGCCGCGCTGATCGCCCCCATCCGCGCCGTAAAGTAGGCCCATGGCGCCACTGTCACTCGAGCAGAAGGCCGCGCTGGTTGTCGGGAGCGGCTATTGGGCGACGGTCGAGACCCCCGGCATCCCGGTCGTCACCATGAACGACGGACCCCACGGGATGCGCACCCAACCGAACGGCGGCGACAACCTCGGTCTCGGCTCGAGCCTGCCCGCCACCTGTTACCCGCCGGCCACGGGCCTCGCCTCTAGCTGGGACCGGTCCCTCGTGGAGCGCGTGGGTCGCGCGATCGCCGAGGAGGCGATCGAGCAGGGCGTCGACATCGTGCTGGGCCCCGGGGTCAACATCAAACGCTCCCCGCTGTGTGGCCGCAACTTCGAGTACTTCTCCGAGGATCCCCTAGTGAGCGGGGAGCTCGGTGCCGCGTGGGTCCGGGGCGTCCAGGGCCGGGGAGTGGGGGCATCCCTCAAGCACTTCGCGGCCAACAACCAGGAGACCGCCCGGATGACGGTGAGCGCCGAGGTCGACGAGCGCACCCTCCGCGAGATCTACCTGCCGGCCTTCGAGACGATCGTCACGCGCGAGAAGCCATGGACCGTGATGTGCGCGTACAACCGGGTCAACGGCGTGGCCGCGGCGGAGAATCACTGGCTTCTCACGGAGGTGTTGCGCGACGAGTGGGGGTTTGACGGGGTTGTGGTGTCGGACTGGGGCGCAGTCGACCAGCGGGTTCCCGCGCTGGAGGCGGGGCTCGACCTCGAAATGCCTGGGCCGCAGCGGGACTCCACGGATGCCATCGTCGAGGCGGTGCTGTCGGGTCGCCTTGCCGAGTCGGTGCTCGACACCGCGGTCGAGCGGATCGCTCGGCTCTCCGCCCGTGCTGCCGCCGGCAGAGCGGGTGAGCAGAGCACCCCCGCCGCTCGAGGCCCGCAGGGCACCCCCGCTGGTCGAGTAGGCCCGCAGGGCACCCCCGCTGGTCGAGTAGGCCCGCAGGGCACCCCCGCTGGTCGAGTAGGCCCGCAGGGCCGTATCGAGACCACCCCCCGCCAAGCCCTCGCCCGCGAGGCCGCCTGTGACTCCATGGTCCTCCTCCGCAACGAGGGCGACCTCCTGCCGATCGACACCAACCAAGCGATCGCGGTAATCGGCGAGTTCGCCCGCACGCCGCGCTTCCAGGGCTCGGGCAGCTCGCAGGTCAACCCCACGCGCGTCGACGCGGCACTGCCCTCGCTCGAGGCCCTTGCCCCCGTCGAGTTCGCGGCCGGCTACACCCTCGATGGCCGAGGTGACCCCGAGCCCCTCATCGCCGAGGCCGTGCGGGTGGCATCCCGGGCGGACACCGTGTTGCTGTTCGTGGGTCTCACCCCCGCCGAGGAGTCCGAGGGGTTCGACCGCACCCACATCGACCTGCCGCCGGTGCAGCAGCGGCTTATCCTCGAGGTCGCCGCGGCCAACCCACGCACCGTCGTCATACTCTCCAACGGGGGTGTGGTCACACTGGAGCCGTGGCACGACGAGGTGCCGGTGATCCTCGAGACGTGGTTGCTGGGGCAGGCCGGTGGTGCGGCGGTGGCCGACGTGGTGTTCGGCCGGGTTGCGCCCTCCGGGCGGCTTGCGGAGAGCATCCCGTTTCGTCTGCAAGACACCCCGAGTTACCTCAACTTCCCGGGCGAGAACAACGTGGTTCGCTACGGCGAAGGGGTATTTGTTGGCTACCGTTACTACGAGTCGGCCGACCTGCCGGTGCGTTACCCGTTTGGGTTTGGGCTGGGTTACACGACCTTCGAGTTGAGTGACCTGCGGGTGGCGGGTCGCACGGCAACGGTCACCGTCACCAACACGGGCCAGCGTGCGGGGCGACACGTTGTGCAGCTCTACGTGTCGCCGGCGCCGTCACTGGTCTCGCGACCGAGGCGGGAGCTGCGGGGCTTCGAGAAGGTGTCACTCGAGCCAGGCGAGTCGGCCGAGGTGAGTTTCGAGCTGGGTGAGCGCGCGTTCGCCCACTGGGATGTCCGCACCCACGACTGGATCGTGCCGGGCGGCGAGTACCTCATCGAGGTGGGCAACTCCGCTCACGACATTGTGCTCACCGCGCCCGTCACACACCGTGGACCGAAGCCGGGGATGCTCACCCTCGAGTCGTCCGTGGGCGAGCTTCTCGCGCATCCCGTGACCGGCCCGATCCTCTCCCGCGCGGTGCGCGGTGCGAACGACCAGAGCGAGATGCACGGCAGCCTGTTCGACATGGTCGCCTCCGTGCCGATCCGCAGGCTCATGCGGTTCCCGGGCGTGGGCGACTCCATGAAGCGCATTGGGCTGTTGTTGGCCGTCGCCAACAACCCCGTCATCCGCACGGTCGCGGGGTGGTTCCGCCGCGGCTAGGGGTCAGTGACCGGCGACGATTGCCATCACGATCACGTCAGACCATTCGTCGTCCCAGTACCAGGCGTCGCGGAGGAGCCCCTCGGGGTGGAACCCGGCCTTCGCGTAGACCCGCTGGGCGCGCGTGTTGAAGTCGACGACCTCGAGGCTGATGCGGTGCAGCCCCACGACCTCAAGTCCGTAGTCGACGACCGCCTTGGTGGCCTCGGAACCGTAGCCCTTGCCAAACAGGCCCTGGGCCGCAAGGGAGATACGAAAGCTCATCGACTCGTTGTGTGGGTCGAGGTCGTTGAGCACAACCTCGCCCACGTAGGCGCCGTCGGATGCTCGCACGATCGCCCAGTCCGCCCGGTCGTGAGCCGCGGCTCGGGACTGAAGCCACTCGCGGATCTGCGGCTCGGTGAACACCTCGTGGGTGCCCGTGAGGCGTCGTGACTCCTCGTCGTGAAGTGCGGCCCACGCGCCCTCGAAATGTTCGGGGCCGAGCGGCTCCAGTCGGAGCGAGGCCGTGTGCAGCGTGGGCTGGTCGCGGAAGACGTCGGCAGCGATCATGGCTACGAGGCTACCCGCGGGCCGCCGCCCATTCGCGATCGAGTATTGCGTAGATGCCGGTGTCGGCCCACTCGCCCTTGAACCACATGTTCTCGACGAAGTGCGCCTCGTGGCGCATCCCCAGCCGCTCGCACAGCGCGACGGACGCGAGGTTTCGTGGGTCGAGTTCCGCGAAGACCCGGTGCAGGCCCAGCGTTCCGAAGGCCAGCTCGATGATGGCCGCGGCCGCCTCGCGCGCATACCCCTTGCCCTGAGCCTGGCGCTCGAGAACCCATCCGATCTCGGCGGTGAGGTCATCCTCGCTCTCGATCTTCAGGTACATCGTTCCCACTGCGCGACCATCGACGACGATGGCCGGTTGCACGTAGTCGCCCGCGGCGGCGAGGCGCGTCGAGCTCGAATACTCGGCGACCTTCTGAGTCACCACCTCCAGCGATCGCGGTTCATAAAGCATGTAACTCACCACCTCAGGGTCGGACATCCACGAGTGGAGCGCGGGGATGTCCGCCTCGGTCAGGGTGCGCAGACTGAGCCGCTCGGTCGTGATGGTTTGCCACTCGTAGGGGGTGAGGGTCACGGTCGTCACAATACATTCCCAGAGCGGCATAGGCCATGCGGGTCTAAGGTTGAAGAAGTACCACCGCGACAACGACAGAGGAGTACACCATGAGGGGCAAGATCCTGTTCGTGGTCGGGCTGGGAGTCGGCTACGTGCTGGGCACCCGCGCCGGACGCGAGAAGTACGACCAGATGAAGGCCGCCGTCGACCGTTTTTGGGCCGACCCGCGGGTTCAGAAGCGCGTGGATGACGCGCAAGACTTCGTGAAGGACAAGGCTCCCGAGGTTGCCGAGTTCCTTGCGGACGGCGCCAAGAAGGTCGTCGCTCAGGTCTCGGGCACCAAGGCACCCGCCAAGCCCGCAGCGAAGACCACCACGAGGCCGCCAGCAAAGCCCGCGGCCTCGAAGTCCTCGACGGCGAAGTAGTCCGCCATGACTGGCGTTCCCCCGCGGCCCAAGCGGTCGCTGTTCGCCCTGATCGGTGACCTGCCCGGTCTCCTCATGGACTTGGTCCGCGGCGAGATCGAGCAGTTTAAGCAGGAGCTCATCGCGAAGGCTGCCCAGGCCGGCATTGGCATCGGCCTTCTGGTCGGTGCCGCGTCAATCCTGTTCTTCGCTCTCGGCACGTACGTGGCGGCGGCAATTCTGGGCCTCGCGGAGGTCCTGCCGGCGTGGGCCGCCGCACTGATCGTGGGTGGCGCACTCATCCTGATCGCAGCCCTTCTGGTTGCGATTGGTGTCTCCCAGCTCAAACGGGGTTCCCAAGGCCCCACCGACTCCATCGACAGCATCAAAAAGGATGTCCGAGTCATCAAGGGCATCGGAAAGCGAGACTGACATGACCGCAGAGTCGATCGAAGACCGCGTCGCCGCCACTCGGGCAAACCTCGAGAGCACACTCGACGCCATCGAGGACAAGCTCAACGTGCCCAAGCGCGTGAACGAGCTCGCAACGAAGGCCAAGGCCTCATACGACAAGAACCCTCTGCCGTGGATTATTGGGGCAGTCGGTGCCGCCGTGGCCGTCGCGGGGCTCGTCGCCTGGGCGATTCTGAGCGACGACGACTAACCTTCGATTCGCGTGAGCCTCCCGGGCGAGGGAGGATAGTGAAATGACAGCCAAACCGCTCGAGGGGTGGCGCGTTCTTGTGCCCCGCGGCGGAAAGTGGGGCGATGGCGTCGCCGCAACCCTCCGCAGCTTCGGGGCAACTCCCGTGATCGCGCCCATGATCAACTTCGCGAGCGCGGACGACGGCGCGGCCCTCGCCAACGCGTTTCACGAGCTCGCGGATGGCCAGTTCGACTGGCTCGTGGTGACGAGCGCAACCACCGTTGACGTGTTTATGGGGCACCGCGTGGTCATCCCCGCCACCACGAGTGTCGCCGCCGTCGGCGAGACCACGGCCGCGGCACTGCAGCTCGCCGGCTACCGGGTCGACTTTGTGCCCGAGCTCGACAACTCGGCTCGAGGGCTCGTCAAGGAGTGGCCCACCAGCGACATCACGGGCCGTGTGCTGATTCCCCAGTCGGATGTCGCCGAGCCCAACTTGGTCGCGGCTATCGAGGAGCGGGGGCTCGACGCCCAGTTTGTGGTGGCGTATCGCACGGTGGGTGTGCCGGTCTCTGACGACGTGCGTGCGGACGTGGCATCCGGGCGGATGACCGCCATCCTGGTCAGCTCGGGATCCGTCGCCCGGCAGATCGCTGCCCAGCTCGCGCCCCTTCCGGAGGCGACCGTCCTCGCCTGTATTGGGCCTCGCACCGCGTTCGACGCTCGCGCCGCGGGCCTTCGTGTTGACCTCATCGCGGAGGATCGCTCGGCGGACTCGCTCGTGGCATCCCTCGTCGAGCACGCCACGCGCTAGCGGCGGCTGAGCCTCACGAGCGGGATCGTGCGGTCCGTCTTCTTCTCGTAGCTCGCGAACCCCGCGTTCACGGCGGTGATGCGCGCCCAGCGGGCATCCCGTTCGTCGCCCTCGATCACGGATGCGTGCACCGGGATCGTCTCGGTGCCGAACTCGATGACCGTGTCCGGGTTGGCCTTGAGGTTGTGGAACCACGCGGGGTTGGTGGGGGCGCCGCCCTTCGAGGCGACAATCACCCATCCCTCGTCATCGGGGAAGCTCATCAGTGGGCTCACGCGCGTCTCGCCGCTCTTGGCGCCGACGTGGTGCAGCAACACCAGCTTGTCGCTATTGAAGGGTGGCCCCACGTAGCCCCCGTTGGCACGGAAGTCGGCGATGATCTGCGCGTTGAAGTCGTTCATGCGGCAACCAGCCCCACCACGAGCAGGATGATCCCCACGAGCGGGGCAAGACCCTGCAGTGCTGCGGCACGCGCGAGCTTGGGGGACGACAGGATGAGCACGGTGGCGGCCGCGACCATACTCCCCGCGCCGAGGAACACGAGTGCGAGCCCCACCTCGGGCGCGTTCCACACCCACAGGAACAGCAGCCCCAGCTTCACGCCGATCGCAAGAAACAGGTTGTAGAAGCCTTGGTTAAACGCCATGGGCTTAACGACCTCGGCGTCGCCCTGGCTCCGCAGTCCAAACCGGCGCCACGTCGACGGCCGCGACCACAGGATGCTCTCCATCACGAAGATCACAACGTGGATGACGGCAGCCAGTCCAACAAACACCGAGCCGGCAATAAGCAGTGCGCTATTCATACCGCCAGTGTGGCACTAGCCGAAGAGAATCGCGGCCTCGTCGTAGCGCGACTGCGGCACGGTGTTGAGCTTGCCGAGCGCGTCCTCGAAGGCCACGTGAGTGATCGAGGTCCCGCTGAGCGAGACCATCCGACCCCAGCGACCGTGGATGACTGAGTCGACGGCCGCCATGCCGTAGCGGGTCGCGAGCACCCGGTCGTACGCGGTGGGGGTTCCGCCGCGCTGGATGTGGCCGAGGGTGGTCGCGCGCGTCTCGATGCCGGTGCGAGCCTCGATCTCGGGGGCCAGGACATCCCCGATGCCACCCAGCCGCGGTCGACCAAATGCGTCGAGGCCACGCTCCGAGTGGGCGTCGTCCATGGTGTCGAGCTTGAAGCCCTCGGCGACAACGACCAGAGGGGCACGACCACGGTCGCGGGCCGACTGCACCCACGCCACGATCTGGTCCATGCTCGTGCGCTGCTCCGGGATGAGGATGGCGTGAGCGCCTGCGGCCATACCGGAGTGGAGGGCGATCCAGCCCACGTGGCGACCCATCACTTCGGCGACCATACAACGCCCGTGCGAGTCACCAGTGGTGCGCAGGCGGTCCATGGCATCCGTCGCGATCTGGGTCGCGGTGTCGAAGCCGAACGTGTAGTCGGTGGCGGAGAGGTCGTTGTCGACCGTCTTGGGCACACCCACGATCTTGATGCCGGCATCCGTGAGGCGCTTGGCCGCCGCGAGTGTTCCCTCGCCGCCGATCGCGATGAGCGATTCGACGCCCAGGCGTTCCATGTTCTCTCGCACCCGATCGGGCCCGCCGTCACCCTCGAAGGGGTTGGTGCGGCTGGTGCCGAGGATCGTGCCACCCTGCTTGCCGATGCCCTGGATGTCCTTGCGTTCGAGCGGGATGATGTCGCCCTCGACGACACCACGCCAGCCGTCGCGGAAGCCCACGAACTCCTTCTGGTAGATGTGGGTTCCCTTGAGGACCGCGCCGCGGATGACGGCGTTCAGTCCGGGGCAGTCGCCGCCACTGGTGAGGATACCGATGCTCATGCATCCATCATGCCGTGTCGCGGAATACCCATGGTGCACGGGCGGCTCGAGCGCTATCGTCGGGGGCAAACCGGCTCATCGAGCCGACTACACGAGGAGCTAGACATGACTGACGTGACACCACCTCCGAGCCCTGAGCCCACCCCTGCCCCGCCCGCCCCACCGACCTACGCCGCCCCCGCCGCCTCGGACGGCAAGACGCTGGGAATCGTCGCCCTGGTTGTGGCGTTCTTTGTGTCGCTCTTGGGCATCATTTTGGGCTTCGTCGCCAAGAGCCAGTCGAAGAAGGCAGGCGTGAAGAACACCCCGGCCACGGTTGCCATCGTGCTGGGCTTCATCTTCTTGGCGCTTCAGCTGATCTGGATCATCGTGCTCGTGGCGGGAGGCCTTGCGCTTGCGGGCCAGTGTGCCGAGTACGGCCCCGGCACACACACGCTGCCGAGCGGCATCACGCTCACCTGCGGCTGATCTAGCCGACGTGCAGGGTGTGGGCCTCGCAATAGACCGGCGACTGCCCACACTCTGCACACACCACGAACTGCTCCAGGCAGGCGAGGTCGGAGCAGTTCTGCATCCGGCTCGTCGCCTCCCCACACTCGCGGCAGACGCTGATGACCTTGGTGTGGTCGCTGAACTGCACCGCCATGCGCTTGTCGAAGACGTAGAGTGACCCCTCCCAGAGGCCGTCGTCGCCGTACTGGTCGCCGTAGGTCGCAATACCGCCGTCGAGTTGGTAGACCTCGGTGAACCCGCGGTTGATCATGAGGCTCGACAGCACCTCACATCGGATGCCGCCCGTGCAGTAGGTGACCACCGGCTGGTTCTTGAGGTGGTCGTACTTGCCACTCTCGAGCTCCGCGACAAACTCGCGAGTGTTCGCGACATCCGGAACCACTGCGCCGGCGAACCGCCCAATCTCGGCCTCGAACGCGTTGCGTCCGTCAAAGAAGGTGACCTCCTTCTCCGCGACAAGCTCGTGCAGCTGGCGCGGAGTGAGGTGAGTGCCGCCGCCCACCACGCCGTGCTCGTCGACCGTGAGCTCGCCGGGGGTGCCAAAGCTCACCAGTTCATCGCGCACCTTCACGCTCAGCCTCGGAAAGTCGTCGCCTGTTCCCTCGCTCCACTTGATCTCGAGGTTCTTGAACGGCGCGTACTCGCGCGTCTTGCGCACGTACTTCTTGACCTGCTTCAACTCGCCGCCGACGGTGCCGTTGATGCCATCCTTCGAGAGGATGATGCGCCCGCCCAGCCCCAGCGACTCGCACAGGTCGCGCTGCCACAACCTCAGCGCCTCGGGATCGGCGAGTGGGGTGAAGAGGTAGAACAGGATCACCTTCGGGATGGACACGCTCCCAGCTTAAGAGGCGTCACCCGTGTCGAGCGGATGCCCACAATTACGGACCGATCGTTCGGTAGAAAACCTCGGGAGTTGTCGAGGATCGCTCCGGACAAGTAGGGTGTGTGCCGTGGGAGCCAAGCTCGGCCAGAACAACATCAAGGGCGAACAGACCAAGGTCGCTATCATTGCTGCGGCCGAACAGCTGTTCGCCGAGGCCGGCTATCGTGGCGCGAGTCTCGCCAACATCTCCGAGCGGGCCGGCGTGACCCAGTCCGGTCTTCTGCATCACTTCAACTCGAAGGAAGACCTTCTGCTCGCGGTGCTTGAGCAGCACGGTCTCAACGACGACGCGCTGTTGCTAAAGCCCCTGGGCCTTGGCGGGTCGGCCGTGATTGGTGGGCTACGCGACCTTGTGGTCGAGAACGCCCAGAACCGCGTATCCGTGCGGCTGTTCGCCGTGTTGGTGGCGGAAAGCACGGCGGTCGAGCATCCCGGCCACGACTACATGCGGGAGCGATACGAGCGTCTGCGCAACCGCCTCGTTGGTGCCCTGTCTTCCGGCATCGAGCGGGGCGAAATCCGCGCCGACGTTGATCTCGAGACCCTCGCCACGTCGTTGATTGCCCTGATGGACGGCATCCAGTTGCAGTGGATTTACGACCCCGACCTCGACATGGGCAAGGCGTTCGACCTGGTCGCCTCGGTGCTGACGGACGCGATCCGTCCGTAGTCCTTTCTTCCCTCCCGCGTGAACCAAGCGCCCTTCATTCGAGGGGCGCTTGTGTGTTTGTGGACCGGGCTCCAAAGGTCTGTCTTGATTTACCGACCGAGTACACGGTAGGTTAATCGCGTTACGCCTCAATGACGAGACAGGAGTACCCGTGAAGTTCCGCACCGCGGCAATTGCCCTCGCACTCACCTCAGCCTCAGCGCTGCTACTCGCCGGCTGCTCGGCACCCGCCGCCGAGCCCCAGGAAGACCTCACCCTGACGCTGGCGCCGGTCGCCGATGTCGCGACCTTTGCCCCCCAGCAAGCGGGAGACGGCCACGCCGTGCAGTGGAGCCAGCCGGTCTACGACACCCTGATCCACCAGCTCCCCGACGGCTCCTTCGAGGGGATGCTCGCCCGCGAGTGGAACTACAACGACGACCAGACGGTCCTCACGCTCGAACTCCAGACCGGTGTGACCTTCGAAGACGGCACCGCTTTCGACGCCGAAGCCGTGAAGGTGAACCTCGAGGCGACCCGTGACGGCACGGGCGCACTGAGCACGCAGCTCGCGGCCATCGACGACGTCGAGGTCGTGGACGACGACACCGTCGAGCTCCACCTCACCGCGCCGGACCCCTCGCTCATTCGTGGACTGAGCCAGCCCTCGGGCATGATCGCCAACCCGGCCAAGGTCGGAACCGAGGAGCTCGCGACCGAGCCCGACGGAACCGGACCCTACGTTCTTGACCTCGACCGCACGGTGCGTGGCAGCGAGTACGTCTTCGTCAAGAAGGACAACTACTGGAACACCGCCATCGAGCTGCCCTACTCGACGCTCATCTACAAGCCCATGACCGACCTCACCGCGCGGGTAAACGCGCTGCTTGCTGGTCAGGTCGATGGTGCCTACATCGACACCAAGACGATGGACCAGGTCGCGGGCTCCGGAGCTAGCGTCATCGAGTACCCGGCCGCGGGCGTTGTCGGGCTCTTCCTGCTCGACCGGGCCGGCACAATCCAGCCCGCGCTCGCCGACGTGCGTGTGCGGCAGGCGATCAACCTCGCCATCGATCGGGCCGCTATGCTCACGCAGCTCCGCGCGGGTCTCGGCACGGTCACCGAGCAGATCTTCAACCCGCAGTCCGCGGTATTCGACGAGGCGCTCAACGAGACCTACCCGTACGACGTCGAGGAAGCCCGCGCGCTGATGGCCGAGGCGGGATACGCGGACGGCTTTACGATCGATGTTCCCGAGATCGCAGCTTTCCCCGAGGGCACGATTCTCGCTCAGGCGCTCGCCGACATCGGCATCACGATCAACTGGGCGAAGGTTGCTCCCGCCGAGCTTCTCAACGAGATGCGCTCGGGCAAGTATCCGGTCATCCTCATGCAGCTGCAGTCCACCGACCCGTGGCAGGCCATCCAGTTCTTCGTCAGCCCCACGGCACCGTGGAACATCCTCGGCAGCCAGGACGCGGAGCTCACCGAACTCATCGATGAGGCCCAGTTCGCCACCGGCACCGAGCAGCTCGCAGTGTACGGCGAGATCAACCAGTGGCTGGTCGACGAGGCGTGGTTCGCCCCGTTCTACTTCCCGAGCAACATCTACGCCACCTCGTCCACGGTCACCGTGGAAGCCCAGTACCAACAGGGCGTCCCCTCCATCTACAACTTCTCGCCCGCCGAATAAGCGGAACCCGAGAATCCACCGTCCGCGACGCCCGCCGCGGAACTCAAAGAAGAGAGAACCCATGCACAAATCACTCGTGAGGATCGGCGCCCTTGTGGTGGCCGCCAGCCTCGCACTCACAGGATGCGCAGCCGCCGAGCCGGAAGCGCCCGTCACCGGGGGGACCCTCACCCTCGGTGCCACCCTCGACGCAGCGTCGTGGGACCCTGCGGACGCCGAGTTTGGCAACCGCATCCAGTACCTCCAGCCCGTCTACGACTCGCTCCTGCACATCACTGCAGACCTCGAGATCGAGCCGTGGCTCGCGACGGAGTTCTCGTACAACGATGACCAGTCGGTGCTGACCCTGAAGCTGCGCGACGACGTCGTGTTCAGCGACGGCGAGGCGTTCAACGCGGAGGTCGCCAAGGCCAACCTTGAGCACTTCAAGTCGGGGACCGGTCAGAACTCCATCACGCTCGGCGCTGTCGAGTCGGTGGACGTTGTTGGCGACTACGAGATCGCCCTGAACCTGAGCGCCCCGGACCCCGCACTGCTTCGCAACCTCGCCCTCGTGTCGGGCATGCAGGCGAGCCCCGCGGTGCTGGGTGACGAAAGTCTGAAGACGACTCCCGTCGGTTCGGGACCGTACCTCCTCTCCGAGGACTCGGTCGTCGGCAGCCAGTACACCTACGTGAAGAACGAGGACTACTGGAACGCGAGCTTCTTCCCGTACGACGAGATCGTGATCAAGCCGCTCAGTGACCTCACTGCGCGCCTGAACGCGCTCAAGGCCGGCGAGATCGACGCCGCGCTCGCCGATGCCAAGTCAATGACCGAGGCGGAGGCCAGTGGCCTGACCGTGAGCACCATGCAGGGTGACTGGCAGGGTCTGTTCATCGTCGACCGCGACGGTTCGCAGGTGCCGGCTCTCGCCGACCCGCTCGTGCGCCAGGCCCTCAACTACGCCATCGATGGCGACTCGATTCTCGAGTCGATTCGACTGGGCCAGGGCGAGTCGACCACGCAGATCTTCAGCCCCACGAGCCAGGCCTACGACACCGCCCTCGACGACGCCTACCCGTTCGACCCCGAGAAGGCTCGCGAGCTTCTGGCCGAGGCCGGGTACGCCGATGGCTTCAGCTTCACGATGCCGGCGATCACCGGATTTGATGACCTCACCGCCGTGGTGGTGCAGCAGCTCGCGGATGTCGGAATCACGGCCACTGCTGAGCCGGTCACTCCCGACCAGATCATCAGCTCGCTGCTCAGCGGCAAGTACCCGGTGTTCATCTTCTCGTGGGGTTCGTCGAACGCGTGGCAGGACATCCTGAAGCTCGTCGCACCGACCGCCCCGTGGAACATGCTGGGTAGCCAGACGCCCGAACTCGACGCCCTTATCGCGGATGCACAGAACGCAACCCCCGAGGATGCCGAGGCCGCCTTCCAGGCCGTCAGCGCCTACCTGGTTGACCAGGCCTGGTTCGCTCCGTGGTATGTGCAGAACAACATCTACCTGAGCGGACCTGACGTCAAGGTCACCATGCAGCCCCAGAACGTCGTTCCGTACATCTGGAACTACGCCCCGGCGAGCTAACCTCGCTGGACGCCGGGCGGGTTCTGCCGAGCCCGCCCGGCCTTGGCGGCAGACAAGACATATCCCGAGGAAGAGAACGACAATGCTGACTTTCCTGCTTCGCAGGGTGCTCGCTGGAGTGGGGCTGATCTTCGCCGTAGCGACGATCACCTTTCTCCTGATGAGCCTCACCGGCGGCAGCCCCGCCCGGAACATCCTCGGCGAGGGGGCCACCGAGGAACAGGTTGCCGCCAAGGCAGCCGAGCTGGGTCTCGACCAGCCCCTGTTCGTGCGCTACATCGACTGGCTCTCTGGCGCCATCCGCGGAGACTTCGGAACCTCGTGGTTCACCAACGAGCCCGTGATGTCGTCGCTGGCCAACAAGTTCCCGGTCACGTTGTCGATTGTTGTCGGCGCCATTCTTGTGACCGCCATCCTCAGCACCATCCTGGGTGTCACCGCCGCGGTTCGACGCGGCGCTGTCGACCGTTTTGTGCAGGTTTTTGCCGTCCTGGGCTTCGCACTGCCCAACTTCTGGGTGGCCCTCGTGCTCGTCACGGTGTTCGCGGTCAACCTCAGGATCTTCCCCGCCACAGGCTTTACGCCCTTCGCCACCGATCCCGCGAAATGGTTCTTGGGGCTCGTGCTTCCCGTCACCGCTCTGGTGGTGGGCACGGTCGCCTCGACCACACAACAGGTGCGGGGTGCCACCATCGACGTGCTCCGCCAGGACTACGTGCGCACCCTCCGCTCGCGTGGCATCTCCTCGACCTCCCTGCTCTTCAGGCACGTTCTTCGCAACGCGGCACCCCCGGCCCTGACCGTGCTCTCCCTCCAGTTCATCGGCCTGCTGGGCGGGGCGATCATCATCGAGAAGGTCTTCGCTCTTCCGGGCATCGGCTCGCTGGCCGTCAATGCGACGACCCAGGGCGACCTGCCTCAGATCCTCGGGCTCGTTGTCGTGATGGTCGTTCTTGTGGTGATCGTCAACCTGCTCATCGACCTCGCCACCGGCTGGCTTAACCCCAAGGCGCGTATCTCATGACCGAATCAGTGATCCAGGCCCAGGCGACACCCGTGGTGGGTCGCGTCAAGCTCTACCGTCGTGTGCTGCGCAATCCCATGGCGTTGGGCGCCCTGATCGTCCTCGCGCTCGTGATCCTCGCCGCTATTTTCGCGCCGTGGCTGACCCCGTGGGACCCGAACCGTGCCGACCTCAGCCAGGTGCTGGCGCCACCCTTCGGCGAGCACCTGCTGGGTGCGGACAGCGCGGGCCGGGATATTCTCGCCCGGCTGCTCATCGGTGGGCGCGTGAGCCTCATCGGCGCGCTCATCGCCCTCACGGTGGCGCTCGCGGTCGGCATCCCCTCGGGCCTGATCGCGGGCTACTTCCAGGGCTGGTTCGACTCGCTCTCGAACTGGGCGGCGAGCCTGCTGATGGCGATGCCGGGACTCATTGTGCTTCTCGCCGTTATCTCCGTGATCGGCCCGGGAATCGTGGGTGTGATGGCCACCTTTGGTGTGTTGTTGTCGCCCGGTGTGTTCCGCCTGACTCGTAGTGGTGTGCTCTCCGTGCGCAACGAGCTGTACATCGACGCCGCACGGGTATCTGGCCTCAGCGACGCGCGCATCATCGCGCGGCACGTGCTCGGTGTTGTTCGTGCACCACTGCTGATCCAGGCCTCGATGATGGCCGGTATCGCGATCGTGCTGCAGGCCGGACTCGAGTTCCTCGGCGTGGGGGACTCGAACACGGCCAGTTGGGGCCAGATGCTCAACGACGCGTTCCAGAACATCTACGTCGCCCCCACCATGCTCATCTGGCCCGGCCTGATGATTGGCATCACCGTTGGCTCGCTCGCGATTTTCGGCTCGGCGCTGCGCGACACAGTTCAAGGTTCGGAGTCACCGCGTCGAGTGAGCAAAAAAGCACGGGCAGCTGCGATTGCTGCCGCACCGATCGAGGAGGGCACCACCGCCCCCGACACCCCCACCGACGACTCGTTGCTGGTCGTCCGTAACCTGCGGGTGGGATACCCCCAGGCGAACGGGAGCACCACGGTCGTCGTGCAAGACGTCTCGCTTCATGTGAAGCGCGGCGAGGTTCTGGGTCTCGTGGGCGAGTCCGGCTCGGGCAAGACTCAGACAGCCTTCTCGATCATGGGCCTGCTGCCCGAGGGCGGCGAGATCATCGGGGGCCAAGTGCACTTCGACGGGGTGGATCTCGCCGTGGCATCCACGGCAGACATCGCGCGCCTGCGTGGCCGGAGGATCGGCTACATCCCGCAGGAGCCGATGAGCAATCTCGACCCGGCCTTTACTCTCGGCTTCCAGCTGGTCGAGCCCATGCGGCGAATCCTGGGGCTCAGCCGCGCGGATGCCAAGGCGCGTGCACTCGCGCTGCTTGATCGGGTGGGCATTGCCGACCCGGCTCGCACCTTCGACGCCTACCCGCACGAGGTGTCCGGCGGGATGGCACAGCGCATCCTGATCGCGGGCGCCGTCTCGTGTGACCCCGAGCTGCTCATCGCCGACGAGCCCACGACCGCACTGGACGTGACCGTGCAGGCGGAGGTTCTTGACCTGCTGCGTGACCTGCAGCAGGAACGCCAGATGGGCGTGATTCTCGTGACGCACAACTTTGGGGTGGTCGCCGACATCTGTGACCGCGTCGCGGTGATGCAGACCGGTCGGATCGTGGAGCAAGACTCCGCCGAGAAGCTCTTTGCCCACCCGCAGCATCCCTACACGCGGATGCTGCTCGACTCGACCCTCGAGGACACCGAACCTCGCGCGGCACTGACGGGAGCGGCACGATGAACTCGCTGCTGACGGTCGACAGTCTTGTTGTCGACTTTCCAACCAAGGGGTGGCGTAAGCCGCCGTTCCGAGCGCTCAAGGGCGTCTCGCTCGATATCAAGCCCGGCGAGACCGTGGGGCTGGTGGGGGAATCGGGGTCGGGCAAGACCACGCTGGGTCGTGCCGTCCTGGGGCTCGCCCCCGTAACGGAGGGCACCATCACCTACGACGGTGCCGACATCTCGCACCTCGGTCGCGCCGCGCGCCGCGCCTTGTCTTCGGAGATCCAGGTGGTCTTCCAGGACCCGTACACCTCGCTTAACCCCTCGATGACGGTGGGCGACATCCTGGCCGAGCCCTTGCTCGCCTCGGGAGTCCCGAGCACCGAGGCGCGGGGTCGGATTAGCGAACTGCTCGCTCAGGTCAACCTTCCGCCGGATGCCGTCGAGCGTCTGCCGCGCGAATTCTCCGGCGGCCAGCGTCAACGTGTGGCGATCGCGCGTGCCCTCGCGCTGCGCCCCAAGCTCATCGTGTGTGACGAGCCGGTCAGCGCGCTCGACCTGTCGACCCAGGCTCGTGTGCTTGACCTGCTGATTGGCATTCAGGAGCAGACCGGTGTGGCATACCTCTTTGTCTCGCACGACCTGAGTGTCGTGCGCCACATCAGCCATCGAGTCGCGGTGATGTACCGCGGCGAGATCGTCGAGACCGGGGATGCCGCCCAGGTGACCAGTGCTCCCGAGCATCCGTATACACAGCGGTTGCTGATGGCCGCTCCCGTTCCGGACCCGAAGCGTCAGGCCGTGCGCCGTGCCGAACGGCGTCGGCTTCTGGATCTGCAGGCGGCTCAGGATGAGCAGGCCGGAGCCGTGGCTCCTGCCGCGGTGCGCGACGGCGTGGTCGTGGGAGGGTCGCCGCAGTGACCGCGATCGACACCGAGGCCGGCCGGATCCACGGCGGCACCACCCTGACCAAACGCGCGGACGTGCAGGCGTACCTGGGCATTCCCTTCGCCGCTCCACCTGTGGGAGAGCTGCGGTTCCGCCCGCCCGCGCCAGTCGAGCCATGGGACGGCGTGCGCGAGACAAAACGATTCGCGCCTGCCGCGCCACAAAACCCGGACCCCATGATGGTGGCGAGCGGGTACTACGTTCCGCCGACGAGCGAGCAGGACTGCCTCAACCTCAACGTGTGGACTCCTCGCAACGACGACCGCCGACGCCCGGTGCTCGTGTGGATTCACGGCGGCGCGTACGTCACCGGTTCCAACTCGAGCGGCTACAACAACGGTGCGGAGCTTGCGGCCACCCTCGACGTTGTTGTCGTGTCGATCAATTACCGGCTGGGAATCCTCGGGTTCCTGCACCTGGGCCACGTGCTCGGCGAGGACTATCGTGACTCCGCCAACCTGGCCATTCTCGACCAGCTCGCCGCGCTCCGATGGGTTCGCGACAACATCCTGAAATTCGGCGGCGACCCGGACAACGTGACCGTGTTTGGCGAGTCGGCCGGCGGTGCGGCCGTCGGAACACTCCTCGGAACACCCGCCTCCCAGGGTCTCTTCCGCCGCGCGATCATCCAGAGTGGCACGGCCGAGCGCGCCCGCGACGAGGCCGAGAGTAGTGCCGTCACGTCGGCGGTTCTGGCCGAGGCGGGGCTGACGGAGGCGACCGCATCCGAACTGATCGGAATGCCCATCGAGCGTCTTCTCGAAGTGCAGCAGCGCATCTCCGACCAGTGGGCGCAGAAGGTCATTGGCCTTCCGCTGCCGTTCCAGCCGATGTGGGGCGGGGATGTTCTGCCCGAGTTCCCCCTCGAGGCGGTGCGGCACGGCGTGAACAGTGACGTCGATCTGCTGGTCGGCACCAACCTCAACGAGGGCTCGTTCTTCACCGAGCTGCGCCCGGAATCAACGGGAGACCAGCGCAGCGCTCGCGAGCGCACCGAGGTCGCCATCGCGGAGGACTTCGGCGACACGATCGACTACACGACCTACGCGCGAACGGTTGCTGAGGTTCTCGGCGTTGAGCCCGTGGACAACCAGGTGCTCGAGTCATACCTCTCCGATCGGCTCTACCGGCAGCCCACCAATCGACTGCTGGATGCCCGGGCGCAGGCCCGCGGACGCAACTACGCGTACCTCTTCACCTGGCCGAGCCCGCTGATGGACGGACGGCTCGGCTCGTGTCACGCGCTCGACGTGCCGTTTGTGTTCCGCCAGTTGCACCGCATCGAGGCTGTCTCGCTCGTCGGGGAGAACCCACCCGAGCAACTCTCCGACTGGATGAGCGTCGCGTGGACCCGGTTCGCCCGGGAGGGAGTTCCGGAATCCGCGGGGCTTCCCGTGTGGCCACGCTACGAGCAGTCGACGCGCGAGACGATGATCCTCGACCTCCAGCCGCGCATCGAATCGGACCCTCGGGCGCCCCTTCGCCACCTGTGGTCGGAGACACGATGAGTGGCCCCGGCCCCCTCGCCGGGCTCACCGTCATCGACCTGAGCCGCGCGCTCGCGGGACCCCACGCCGGCATGATGCTCGGCGACCTGGGCGCGCGAGTGATCAAGGTCGAGAACCCGGGCGGCGGCGACGACACACGCGGATGGGGGCCGCCGTTCGTGGGGCCCGAGGGGGAGACCCAGTCCACCTACTTCCTCAGTTGCAACCGCAACAAGGAGTCGATAACCCTCGACCTCAAGTCGGAGGCGGATCTCGCGACCCTGAGGGCACTCCTGGCAAGCGCCGACATGCTCATCGAGAACTTTCGACCCGGCACGATGGAGCGCCTGGGCCTGGGGCCCGACGTGCTACTCGAGCAGAACCCCCGCCTCGTCATCCTGTCGATCAGTGGGTTTGGCCACGACGGGCCGGAAGGCTCCCGCGCGGGATACGACCAGATCGCGCAGGGCGAGACGGGCCTCATGTCGCTCACGGGTGCGGACTCCGAGCATCCGCAGCGGGTGGGTGTGCCCATTGGTGACCTGCTTGCCGGCATCACGGGAGTCGTTGGCATGCTGTCGGCTCTCCACGAGCGCGACGTCACCGGTCGTGGCCAGGTGGTGCGCACCTCGTTGCTCGCGGCCCTCGTGGGGGTGCATGCGTTCGAGGGCACTCGATGGACCGTCGCTCGCCAGGTGGGCAAGGCCGCCGGCAACCATCATCCGTCGATTGCGCCCTACGGGTTGTTTGCCTGCGCGGATGGCGCCGTGCAGATCTCCGTCGGGTCCGAGGGACTGTGGTCGGCCTTTGCCCCGGCCTTTGGCATCGATGCGACCGACGAGCGGTTCCACTCGAACGCCGCACGTGTTACCCATCGCGACGAGCTCGTTCGGCTGATCGAGGAGCGGTTCGGTGCCTTCGAGCGGGATGCCCTGCTCGCGAAACTTGGCGAGCTCGGGATTCCCGCGGGGAAGGTACGCGCGATCAACGAGGTCTACGAGTGGGAACAGACGCGCTCGCAGGGACTCGTGACGACCGTGAACCACACCTCCCTCGGCGACATCGACCTCCCCGGGCCACCCCTGCGGTTCTTTGACGCCGAGGGGCACGAGACGACCCGAACCACCCACGCGCCGCCCCCCACCCTGGACGAGCACGGCGACCGCCTCCGCAAGGAATTCCTGGCGCCACGATGACCCGTATCAGTGCTCGGGACCTCATCGAGTCCACCCTCGAGCCGGGCTCCTTCGAGGCCTGGAACGTTAGTGGTGCCCTGCCCGAGGGTGACACCGCGTACGAGCGAGAGCTGGCGGCGGCGCGCGAACGAACCGGGTTGTCCGAGTCCGTGATCACTGGGGCCGGCACCATCCAGGGGCGTCGGGTCGCGGTGATCGTGGGTGAGTTCTCGTTCCTCGGTGGCTCGATCGGCGTACAGACCGCACGTGACATCGTTGCGGCGCTCACGCGTGCGACCGCGGAGCGGATCCCCGTGCTAGCCGCACCCGTCTCCGGCGGGACTCGAATGCAGGAGGGCACCGCGGCCTTTGTGCACATGGTGGCCATTAGCGCGGCCGTTGTGGCCCACAAGGATGCCGGCCTGCCGTATCTTGTGTACCTGCGCAACCCCACCACGGGTGGGGTCTTCGCCTCCTGGGGATCCCTCGGTCACGTGACCGTGGCCGAGCCCGGTGCGCTCATTGGCTTTCTGGGTCCACGCGTCTACCAGGCGCTCCACGGCGAGCCGTTTCCCGAGGGAGTCCAGACCGCCGAGAACCTGTACCGCCTGGGGATCGTCGACGCGGTGGTGGGGCACGAGCACCTGGCCGCGCTTGTCACGAGTGTGCTCGACGTGCTTGCGCCGCCGCATCCCGTGCCACTCCCCGAGGAAGTGTCGGTCGGGGATGAGGTGCCGGCCGAGATCGATGACTGGGCGGCCGTCGAGCTCTCCCGCCTGTCGTCGCGCCCCGGGTTGCGGACCTTGCTGCGGGTGGGAAGCGACCGTGTGGTTGCCCTGAGTGGCAGCGGAACCGGTGGCGACTTTGGCGACGGCGATCGAGGGCTCTCCGTCTGTCTCGCCCGAATAGCCGGGCGAGGAGTTGTGGTCGTGGGGCACGATCGTCGTGCCCAGGGCCAGGAGATCGCCATCGGCCCGGGAGCCCTGCGAGCTGCACGCCGTGGCTTCCAGCTTGCCGAGGAGCTGGGGCTGCCGATCGTCACCGTGATCGACACCCCCGGAGTCGCCCTCTCGCGCGAAGCGGAGGAGGGCGGACTGGCCGGGGAAATCGCACGGTGCCTCGCCGCTCTGGTTGCCGTTCCCGTGCCGACGGTGTCGGTGTTGTTGGGGCAGGGCGCCGGAGGCGGCGCCCTCGCGCTGGTGCCCGCCGACCGGGTTCTTGTGGCTCAGAACGGGTGGCTCGCGCCCCTGCCTCCGGAGGGGGCGAGTGCGATCATCCACCGCGATGCCGGCCACGCGCCCGACCTTGCGCGCGCCCAGCGCGTTGCATCCGTTCACCTGCTGCAGGACGGCATTGCCGATCGAGTGATCCCTGAGCGACCCAGCGCTGATCACGAACCCGAGGCATTCGCCCGCCGTGTTGTCGCCGCCATCGCCTCCGCCCTCGACGATCTCGCCCCGGTCGACCCCACCGCGCGTCTCGTCGACCGAACTCGCCGATACGAGCGCGTGAATCCCGTGCGCACACCACCGAAGGAGCATCCATGAGCCACACCCCTACCGACGACGAACTGCGTCCGCTGCTCGAGCAACTCACCCTCGAGGAGAAGGTGCTGGTGCTCACCGGCCGAGACTTCTGGAGCACCTGGCCCATCGAGCGCCTTGGCCTGCGCAGCATGCTGTTCTCCGACGGACCGTCTGGCGTGCGCGGCGAGAAGTGGGACGAGCGTTACCCCTCGCTGAACTTCCCCTCGGGCACGGCGCTTGCGGCGTCGTGGGACACCACGCTCGCGCGCCGGTACGGTGCCGCGTCGGCGGTCGAGGCGCGTCGCAAGGGCGTCGACGTCGTGCTCGGCCCCACCATCAACCTGCACCGCTCGCCGCTCGGCGGCAGGCACTTCGAGGCGTTCAGCGAGGACCCCGTACTCACGGCAGACCTCGCGGCCGCATACGTCTCGGGAGTGCAGGAGAACGGTGTCGGTGCGACACCCAAGCACTACGTTGCCAACGACTCGGAGACCGATCGTTTTACGGTGAACGCGGTCGTGGGGGATCGTGCCCTTCGTGAGCTGTACCTCCTTGCGTTCGAGAAGGCGGTCACCGAGTCGCACGCGTGGATGGTCATGAGCTCGTACAACTCGATCAACGGGGTGACCGCCACCGAGAACGACCTGCTCGAGACCCCGCTGAACTCCGAGTGGGGGTTCGACGGGGTTGTGGTGAGCGACTGGACGGCGGTGCGCAGTGTTGACTCCGCGCGGGCCTCGCAGGACCTCGTGATGCCCGGCCCCGACGGTCCGTGGGGCAACGCCCTCGTCGACGCGGTGCGCTCCGGTCAGATTCCCGAAGCGGCTGTCGATCGCAAGGTTCTGCGGATGCTGCGGCTCGCCGCTCGCGTGGGTGCGCTCGCGGGACACGACCAGCGTCCCCTCGCCCTCGTGGAAGACGGCGTTCGCTTTGCTCGTGAGGCGAGCAGCGCTGGCATGGTGCTGGTGCGCAACACCGGTGAGTTGCCGTGGGTGGCATCCAGCCTCGGAAGCCTTGCCGTGATCGGTGACAACGCCCGCAACGCTCGCACCCAGGGTGGCGGAAGCGCGACCGTTCTGCCCGAGCGAGTAGTTACCCCGCTCGACGGTATCCGTGAGGCGCTGCCCAGCACTCGTGTCGACTATGCGGTCGGGGCTATCGTGCAGCAGGGCATCGTGGAGTTCCCGCTCTCAGCCATGCGTAACCCCGCAACGGGAGAGCCGGGGCTCCGGGCGCGGTTCCTGGGCGCCGACGACGAGGAGCTGTTCGTCGAGGATCGCCGCAGCGCCAACCTCGTGTGGTTCGGCGGTGACGCTCCCGTGGGCGCGACCTCGACCCTCGAGCTTGTGACGGAGTTCACCCCGGCCGAGACCGGGGATGCGCTCATCGGGTTCTCCGGGACCGGCGCCGCACAGTTGTGGGTCAACGAGGAACTTGTCCTCGACGTGAGTCTGACGGCCGAGAAGGAGGACCTCGGTGCCTCACTCCTCGAACCGCCGAGTTCATCCGCCCCGGTCGCGCTCATGGCCGGCGTTCCCGTGACGGTGAGGGTGCGCTACGCCCCGCCGTCGAACCTCCCCATGCCCTTTATGGCGTGCGTCTTGGGGCTTGAGGCCGATCGGTCGCGCGACGAGGAGCTTATTGCGGAGGCCGTCGAGGCCGCCCGCAGCGCCGAGGCCGCCCTGGTTGTCGTGGGCACCAACTCGCGAGTGGAGTCGGAGGGGTTTGATCGCACGGGTCTCGCGCTGCCGGGTCTGCAGGACCGCCTGGTGTCTGCCGTCGCCGCCGCCAATCCGCGCACGGTGGTCGTCGTGAACTCGGGCTCTCCGGTGCTGATGCCGTGGCGTGAGGAGGTGGCGGCCGTGCTCATCGGATGGTTCGGGGGCCAAGAGTTTGGCTCGGCCCTCGCCGATGTGCTGACCGGCGTCACCGAACCGGGCGGGCGACTTCCCACGACCTGGCCCGCCGCGCTGGACGACGTCCCGGTGCTCGACGTGACCCCCACCGACGGCGAGCTCCACTACGACGAGGGCATCCACGTCGGCTACCGCGCCTGGCTCAAGGCCGATCGTCAGCCCGCCTACCCCTTCGGTCATGGGCTGGGCTACACGACCTGGGAACTGGGGTACGTCGACGTGCCTCCGCTGGTCGTCGGAGGCACCGATATCGAGGTCGTGGCCGCCGTTACCAATACGGGGACCCGCGTGGGCAAGACCGTCGTGCAGCTGTACCTCGAGCGCCGCGCCTCCGCGGTCGATCGACCACACCGCTGGCTCGCGGCCTTCGCGCCGGTCACGGCGGCGCCCGGTGAGACGGCGACCCCGACCATCCGGGTGGATGCTCGCCGGTTCGCACACTGGGCCGGCGAGTGGCAGGTTGAGCCCGGGGAGTTCACGATCCGGGTGGGGTTCTCCGTCGAGGACCTTCCGGGTTCGGCTGCGGTGGAGGTCCTCGGCAGGCCGTAGGGTCGGCTTATGGATGGCGCGGCGCTCACTACAACCTATGCGCCGCGCCAGCCCGTGAGCCTGTCGCGAACCCTCGGTCCCCTGCGGCGAGGTCACTACGACCCGACGTTCCGCACCGACACGAGTGGCGTGTGGCGCACCCTTCGAACACCTGACGGGGCCGCGACCCTGCACCTCGCGCGTCGCACCGGTGGTGTTGATGCCACGGCCTGGGGACCGGGGGCGGAGTGGGCGATCGCGGGCGTGCCACAGTTGCTTGGCGAGGGCGACGACTGGACTGAGCTCGACGTCAGCGGCTCACCCGTGCTCGCTGCCTCCCTGCACAACAACCCCGGCCTGCGCCTTACTCGCACGCGCCAGGTGTTCGAGATGATGGTCGCCGCCATCCTCGAACAGAAGGTCACCGGCGTTCAGGCACGGCAGTCGTGGCGCCAGCTGCTTGCGGCCTACGGCGAGCCGGCTCCCGGCCCTGCTCCCGAGGGGATGAGGGTGTTCCCCGACGCCACGGTCTGGCGGCGTGTGCCGTCGTGGGCGTGGCACCGCGCGGGCGTGGGGCCGGAACGCGCGGCCGCCGTGCTCCGGGCGGCGGGTGTCGCGGCGTCACTTGAGCGCACCCTTGAGCTGGGTCGGGGTGGGCCGGCCGTCGAGCGTGCGCTGCGCAGCATCCCCGGGGTGGGAGTCTGGACCGCCGCCGAGACGATGCAGCGTGCCCACGGCGACCCCAACAGCCCGAGCGTCGGCGACTACCACCTGCCCGCCCTGGTCGGGTGGGCGCTGGTGGGCGAACCGGTCGACGACGACGGGATGCTCGAACTCCTGGCCCCCTACGCCGGGCACCGGCACCGCGTCGTGCGTCTCATCGAGGCGTCGGGCATCACCAAGCCGCGCTTTGGCCCGAAGATGACGGTGCAGGACCACCGGGGGCACTGACGTACCCGGGTTTAGCCCGCGTTGGTTCCGAGCACGTAGGTCTGAATCGCGAGCACGGCGGCGCCCCGGCACCACTCGGTGTCGTCACCGGAGGTGGTGATCACGGGGATGCGGCGAGTGCGGGCATCCCTGTCGAGCGCCAGCCCCTCCTCGATGCTGGTGCCCGCCACCTGCACCAGACCGACTCCTTCACCGCCGAGGATGATGAGCTCGGGCATCGTGAGGTTGGCCACCGCTGCCATCAGGCGCCCCAGGCCTCGACCGGCATCATCAACGACCCGTCGGGCCCCGGGTTCGCCGTCGCGGGCGAGGTCAAGCGCCTCCTCGTAGCCCACGGGTCGACCGAGCGCCGCGGAGACTCCCTGAACGATGGCGGATGTGGTGAGCACACTCTGCGCGCAGCCCCGGTGCCCGGATGCGCAGACGGCACCAAACGGGTCGAGTGGCCAGTGGCCGACTAGCCCAATGCCCGCATCCACGTCAGTGGCAACCTCGCCCCCGGCGACGAGACCGTAGCCCACGCCGGCGCCGAGCGTGAGTACGGCAAAGCGGTCGAGATTCCGACCGGCTCCAAACCACCGTTCGTACTCGGTGAATGCTGTCAGGTCATTCTCGACGACCGTGGGCAATCCGGTAAGCGTCTCGAGGGCAGTCCCGAGGTCGACGTTTGTCCAGGCGAGGAAGGGTGCGGCGCGAACCACTCTTCGGTCGGAGACGAGACCGCCCACGCCAACTCCGAGCGCTGTTACCCGAGGGACTTGCGCCGCCAGGTTGGTCACGAGCGCACCGATGACTCCGACCACGAGGTCGGGCTCATGGCTCTCCAGTGGCGAGAAGGCGGACGCAATGACGGATGCGCGGAGGTCGGTGACCACGCCGAGCACACCGTCGCCCGTGAGCTTGATTCCGATGAAGTGACGTGACTCGGGCACGATGTCGAGCAGCACCGAGGGCCGACCGCGTGAGCCCTCGATCCGCGCGCCTGACTCGACGAGGAGGCCCGATTCGATGAGCGGTGTGCTCAATCGGGTGAGGGAACCGGCCGAAAGGCCTAGGCGTCGAGCGATGTCGCTGCGAGAAATGGGTCCGTTAAGGAGGACCTCAAGGGCAACCGGATGGTGGGGGGCGGATGCGGGCGCCCATGGTTGGGTGGCGATGCGCACGGGACTCCCTTCAGTGGACACCGACTTTCAGTCGCAATTCATTCTGACACTGAAACAAAAAGTGCGCCAACTTGTCCAAGATCACACTATTGACACCGAATTACTTCTGCTGCAAAATTAACGCCGAGCACGCTTCACGACATTGAGACGTGTGCATGAACAACGCAGTTCGAAATGAGAGGCACCGCACCAGCGGACACCAGCGGAGAACCCCCACCCGGTCGGCATCGCGCCGCCCCCGCAGTAGTTCGCCGCGACACATAATCCCGAGAGCGAACCGGGCGGCGCCCGATCGCATCCACACAAGGAGGTCTGGAATGGTCAGAAAGAAAGCGGTAGCCGTGGCACTCACGGCCCTCGTCGCCAGCACTCTCGCAGCATGTGCGAGTGGCGGCACCACCCCCGACGCGGGCGGCGACCCGTGCGCGTCCGACACCCCGATCGAAATCACGTTCTGGCACACCTACAGCACGGACAGTGCGGAGAACACCCAGCTCACCGAGACGGTGCTCCCCGAGTTCGCCAAAGAGTGCCCCGGAGTGACCGTCGACTCGGTGGTTATGCCCTACGACGGCTTGCACGACCAGCTCATTGCCGCGGTGAGCGGCGGTGGGCTTCCCGATGTCATGCGCATGGACATCATCTGGACCCCCGAGTTCGCTGACCTCGGCGTGCTCGTGCCCGTCGACGACCTGGACGGCTTCGCCTCGCTCGCCGCGACCGTGCTCCCTGGCCCGCTGTCGACGAACGAGCTCGATGGCCAGCACTACGGTGTGCCCCTCGACACCAACACCCAGGTCTTCGTCTACAACGACACGCTCATCGACGCGCCGCCCACAACTTTCGACGAACTCACCGACCTTGCCGAGACCCTCAAGGGTCAGGGCGTGTACGGACTCGCTCTCGGCGGATCCGGGCCTTGGAACGTGCTCCCGTGGTTCTGGAGCGCTGGCGGCACCGTGACCGACGACGGCTACACGACGGCGTCTGGGTACCTCGACTCGGCGGACTCCGTGGCGGCCCTCCAGTGGCTGGTCGACTTCCAGAACGCCGGACTCCTTGGCCCGTCGTCCACGGGCGGCAGCCCCGACAGCTGGGGTGGTCTCACCGCGGGAGAATACGCCGCGCTGAGCGACGGCCCGTGGCTTCTTGCTGCGCTCAATGGCGACATGGACGGAGTGCTTCAGGCCAGTCCGCTCCCCGAAGGCCCCGGCGGCTCCATTTCGGTGGTCGGTGGCGAGAACCTCGTGATGTTCGCGACCTCCGAGAAGCAGGCGGCGGCGTGGGAGTTCGAGAAGTTCCTTCTCGGCGACTTCGCGCAGAGCGCCATGGCCGAGGTCGGGCAAATTCCCGTTACCCAGGCCGGCCTCGCCTCGGACGCGATCACCAGCGTGCCGTACCTCGCCGCGTACGTTGAGCAGCTGCAGACCGCTCAGGCGCGCACACCAGTGCCCACCTGGCCGCAGATCGACGTCGTCCTCACCGACGCTTTCGGGGCCGCCCTGCGCGGCACGAAGACGGTCGAGCAGGCACTGGCGGACGCTACCGCCGAGATCGACGCGCTCCTGGCCGACTGACCCAGTGACGGAACCCGGTGGGGCGGGCACACGCCTGCCCCACCGGACCGGAAGGACACCCATGACGACCATCCGTGAGACGGCCCCGGCGCTGAGCCCCGTGGCTACGGTCACTCATCGCGTGCGCCGCCGCCGTGTGCGACAGGCCCTGACGGCGGCACCATTCGTGCTGCCGGGTCTTGTGCTCGTGCTGCTGTTCGTCGTGTGGCCGCTCATCCGCGGGGTGCAGATGAGCTTGTTCGACTGGAACCTTCCCGCCCCCGATCGCAGCGAGTTTGTTGGACTCGACAACTTCATCCGGGCCTTCACGGGTGACCCGATCTTCTGGGTTGCGACGCGCAACACCTTTCTTTACGCGATCGTCACGGTCCCCATCCAGATTGTGCTGGGCCTCGCCGCGGCCGTTCTCCTCAACGGTCAACTGCGAGGCAAGACGGTCTTCCGGGCCCTGTTCTACCTCCCCGTCGTCACCTCCTGGCTCGTTGTCAGCTACGTCTTCGCGTTCCTCTTCGCCGACGGCGCCGGACCCGTCAACTTCTTCCTCGTCGATATCCTCGGGATTCTTCCGGAACCCGTCTCCTGGCTGCACGAGACGTGGTCGGCCCAAGTGCCGATCATGATCCTCGGCATCTGGAAGGGGGTCGGCTGGAACATGGTGATCTTCCTCGCCGCCCTGCAAGCCATCCCCCACGAGCTCACCGAGGCGGGCGTACTCGACGGCGCGAACGCCTGGCAGCGCTTCCGGCTCATCACACTTCCCTTGCTGCGGCCCACCTTCCAGTTCGTCAGCGTCGTGCTCATCATCGGCGCGTTCAACGTCTTCATCTCCGTCTACCTGCTTACCGGCGGTGGCCCGGAGAAGAGCACCGAGGTTCTCCTCTCGTACATGTACAACCAGGCGTTCACCAACCTTGACTTTGGCTACGGGATCGCCATCGGACTCATCCTCGGGGCGACCGTCATGGTGTTTGGGTTCCTCCAGCGCCGCATCACGAGAGGCTCGGTCGACTAATGTCACCCATCACCGCAACGCGCCCACGGCGCATCCGCATGAAGCGCGCCACGCAGGGACTCGTGCGCTGGAGGATCGCGCGCTACGCGATCCTCATCGCGGGCGCCATCGTTATGGTCCTACCCTTCGCGTACATGGTGGGAACGGCCCTCAGCCCCGAGCGCTGGGTCATGCCCTACCCGCCCACCATCTGGCCCGAGGATGCGACGCTCGACAACTTCGTTCGGGCGCTTACCGAGGCGGGCCTGCAGCGCTACGCGCTCAACTCGCTCATCGTCGCCACTGTCGCCGTGCTCCTGACGCTCGTTGTGTCGTCGCTCAGCGCCTTCGCCTTTGCGCGCCTGGAGTTCCCCTTCAAGGAAGTGATCTTCGGGTTCTACCTCGTGACCATGATGATCCCCGACCTCATCGCGCTCCTGCCGAAGTTCCAGGTGCTCCGCGACCTCGGTCTCACCAATACGTGGTGGGGTTTGTGGGCCGTTTACGTTTCCAACGCCGTCGCCTTCAACACGTTCCTCCTGCGTGGGTTCTTCTCACGGATCCCTCGAGAGCTGGAGGACGCGACCCGCATTGATGGCGGCGGCGTGTGGACCTTCTTCTGGCGAGTCCTGCTGCCGCTGAGCAAGCCGGCCCTCGCCACCGTCGCAGTATTCGCCTTTCTCGGCGCATGGGACGACTTCTGGTGGGCTCGACTGCTCATCCAGGATCCGGACCTGCGCACCCTCCCCATCGGTATCCAACTGTTTTTCAATTCGCACGCGACCCAGTGGACGACGATCTTCGCCGCCACGACACTGGCAGCTCTCCCCGAGATTGCCATCTTTGTTGCACTCCAGCGGTACTTCGTGAACGGAAGTTTCTCCGGCGCGATCCGCGGGTGACGACAAAGAACCCCACCACCCATCCAGCACACATTCCCATCAGCAGTCGGAGGACATCATGACTAGATTTGCCTCTCGTCGCGGCACCGTCGCCGCTCGAATCCGTCTTACCGCAATTGCCGCAGCCGGCGCTTTTGTCGCTGGTTCGCTCGTTCCCGTCGCCGGGGTCGTCTCGCCGGCGTATGCCACAACCACCTCGCCGAGCACCACGACCGCGACCAGCCTCTACGAGTCGAACTGGAGCGACCTTATGGGCATCGCGATGGCCTCGCGACTGACCCAGACCGACACGGGGCCTTACGGACCGCGCCTCGGCGAGCTCCGCTACAGCGGCGACTGGGCCCGAAACCAGATCATCGACTACTCCGCGTTCTTCCGCGACGAGACCAACTCGGTCAAGTACAACCAGATCAACGACTTCGAGTCCGACCTCTGGTACGACTCGTCCGGAGCGGCCGTGCAGACCTACGGCACCTATGACGGCAACGCGACGCCGGTCCAGGCGACGCGGAGCTACCTCGCCGTGCCTGGCCAGCCGTTTATGGTCGTGAAGTACTCGGCCACCAACCCCACCGGCTCGGCCTTGGACTGGAACGTCCTCGACCAGATCCACCTCAACAATCCCTCCCGCCCCTCGGGGTCGGTTTCCGGGTCGTGGGATAGTGGGCGCAACGCCATGTTCGGCGATCTGACATCCGTCGGTGGTGGTGTCGTTGTGCTCGGCGCCTTCCAAACGGCGGACAGCCACCAGATCGGCGACGACACGGAGAGCAACCTCGCGCAGGCCGACGTCAGCCCGTGGTTCCAGTTCGATGACTCGGGCACCCTCGGCAACAACGGCAGTGTCACTGCCGCCGACGTCACGATGGCTTTCCAGGACTCGGTGACGATCGCGGCATCCTCGACGGTCGATCTCTGCTACTTCGTCACGGTTCGCTCCTCCGTCGGTGCCGCCCAGTCGGCGGCCGACGCGGCCGCGGGTCACACCTGCTCGTACTGGTTTACCCAGTCGGAAAGCTCGTGGGACAGCTGGCTGGGTGCGGGTGTTCAACCCGACAGCGGTGATGACGGCGTCGACCAGGCCTACAACGTTGGCCTCATGACGATCAAGCAGATGCAGAACCCCACCATCGGCGGAATCCCCGCCACCTCCAACCCGGCCTCCTACGGCTACAAGGTGTGGGCGCGTGACGCCTCGGTGACCGCGATGGGTCTCGACGCCAGCGGCCACCACGACGAGGCGGAGGCCTACTGGCGGTGGATGGCGAGCGTCCAGAAGGTCGACGGGTCATTCAACACGACGTTCGACTTGTGGACGGGAAGTGTCGTCTCCTTCGTCGAACCGGAGCATGACAGCCTCGGAATGTTCCTCCTGGGGGCCTACCGGCACTATCTACAGACCTCTGACACCACGTTCCTCAACGACATGTATCCGGCCCTCAAAAAGGCCGCCGACTTCATCATGAACAACATGAACGGCACCTACGGCTTCGGTCCGCAGGACGCGAGCATCTGGGAGGAATCGCAGGAGTACAACTTCTTCTCGCAAGCCATGTATGTGGCCGGCCTCTGGGCGGCCCAGTACGCGGCCATCGCGAAGTCGCAGACCACCGATCGCGACGCATGGTCCGGTGCGGCCTCGACGATCCTCTCGTCGATGCAGCGCAGCTACGGCTGGAACCCGACCGGCTTCTACAACGAGACCACCGGGTACTACAACCGTGCCGTCAACAGCGACTACACACCGCGGACCACCGTGGACGGGTCGACCATGGCCGCCATCGCGTGGGGCGTAATCGACGCCGCGAGCGAGCGAGCACAGAGCCACGCTGAAACCGTTCAGGGCTACCTCGGGCGTGACACGTGGGGAATCGCACGCTACACCGGCGACACCTACTACAACACGGCGCCGTTCAGTCCCGCGGGCGACGAAGCGGGCGGTCAAGAACCGGCGTGGCCACAACTGGCGATGTACATGGCGCTCTACGAGCTCTACACGGGCCACTCGGATCGCACCCTCAGCCGCCTGCAGTGGTACGCCTCGCGCACGGCCAAGGGATACATCCCCATGGGTGAGGCGGTCTCGTGGGCGACCCAGTCGCCGATCGTGAGCACGACCGCGGAGCCGATCACCGCATCCGCGTTCATCATGACAACGCTCGCCTATCAGGGCGACTTCGAGCCACGGATCACGCCGTCCGACCCCAACGCCGGCGCCTACAAGACGATCGATGTGTCGAGTGGGACCACGGGCGACTGGCCGCAGTACTCGAACGTGCCGTACTACCTCTCGGCCACGTCGTCGACTCCGAGCGGGTCGGATATGACGAACATCGATCGGGTCTACGTCACGAACGACGACGACAACCTCTATGTGCGCATCGACAACGCGTCCGGTTCACTTAGTGGGTACTCGACAGCGCCAGAATTTGCCGTGCAAGTCTTCAGCGAGGACTTCGATCATGGCGGGGGGATCTCCACCAAATCGACAGGTATGTACGGCGGGACACTCGAGCACCCCATGGCCTTCCTGGCCTCGCGGTGGAGTGACAGCTCGACGCTCAGTCACTTCTACGTCAACTCGGGATCGTGGACTTGGGACTCGAACCTGAGCGGGGTCATCGCGCCACAGTGGGACACCGACACGGGGCGCATCGAAGCGGTGATCCCGCTGTCGGCCCTCGCCAGCAGTGGGAACCCGGCACCCGGATCGTGGGCGTACTTGAACATCGCGCTCGTTTATCACGACCCCGTCTCCCACAACTGGATCGACGACGACTTCATGCCGATCCATTACCGGTTGACGAGCGAATCCGAGCCGTGGCAGTACGGCAACGCCGAAGGTGACGCGATCCAGAACGTGCAGACCGACATGGCCCGGTACGCGCCGTCCGATGAGGTCCAGATCAGCGTTCCCGTCGGCAACCGGTCGACGACGCCACTCAACGACGCGACCGTCACGGTCGACTTCACGTCGGGCGGAGTCAGCGTCGACACGAGCCAGACCGAGGTGATCGACCTCGCCCCCGGCGAGAACACCACGGTCCAGTTCGCTTGGACGCCGCCAACGACCGACTACACCGGGTACAAGCTCGACGTCACGTTCCAGGACGAGAACGACGTCGTGCTTGACACCGCCGCGTCCGCCGTCGACGTGTCATCCGACTGGGCGATGTACCCCCGGTACGGGTTCATGACGGATTACCCCGACCAGAACCCGTCCGAATCGGCCTACTTGATGCAGCAGCTCAACGACTTCCACATCAATGGGCTCCAGTTCTACGACTGGCAGGCGGAACACCACACGCCCCTCGCCGGAACCGTTGGATCGCCCGACCCCAGCTGGGTCGACATCCAGGGCCGCTACACCAGCGGGGCCACCGTGAGCGAGCAGATCGACCAGGCGCACGCGTTCAACATGGTTGCCCAGAACTACAACCTCGCCTACGGCGCGTGGGCGGGCTACGGCGAGGACGGATCCGGCGTCGACCCCGCATGGGGAATGTGGTGGAACACCGACTGCACCAACCAGTCGGGCTTCGACCTGCCGTCTGGGTGGGCTACGCCGCGGATGTACTGGTTCGACCCCGAGAACACCGACTGGCAGGACTACATCTTCGCTCGCGAGGACGAGGCGATGACGGTCTACCCGTTCGACGGGTGGCACGTCGACAGCTTTGGCGACGTAGGCACCGTGTATGACTGCAACGGCAACCTTCTCGACAACGACCAGGGCATCAGCGACTTCCTCGCCGCGGCCAAGGCCGAGCTCGGCAAGAAGATCACATTTAATGCCGTCGCGAACTTCTCGACCGACATCCACGACGCTGTCGACCTGGAGTTCAACTACGTCGAGATGTGGGAGACCCTCGGGCAGGAGACCTTCGCCGACATGAAGGACATCATCGACTCGAACTGGGCGACGACCGGCAAGCCGACCGTGATCGCGGGCTACCTCGACTACGACTACGCGAAGACGACAACGACGAACCAGAAGCTCGCCAACGACGCGGGTGTACGGTTCTTCGACTCCCTCGTCCTCGCCTCGGGCGGAAGCCACCTGGAGCTCGGTGAAGGCGTCGAGATGCTCACGAACGAGTACTTCCCGGCACGGCACGTCGCCATGAGCGAGTCACTTGTCGGCTCGGTTCGAGACCTGTACGACTTTGGGGTCGCCAACGCGACAATGCTTTACGACCCCGAACTCGTCGCGGGAAGCCGGACGATCACGCTGCCGGCGCTCGCCGAGAG
The DNA here is from genome assembly GCA_965279605.1 of Rhodoglobus sp. Classification (GTDB taxonomy): domain Bacteria; phylum Actinomycetota; class Actinomycetes; order Actinomycetales; family Microbacteriaceae; genus Rhodoglobus. Next base: position 145,796 of record CBDIIE010000015.1, on the reverse strand, counting down.
CACCGACGGCACCCCCGGCACCGTGTGGACGTTCTCTCGCGAGAAGGACGGCTATGACGTGGTCCACCTGCTCAACATGCTCGATGCGACGAGCGACGAGTGGCGGGACCGCGACGCGGACATGCCTGCGGCGGCCGTGAGGTCCAACGTGGTCGTGAAGTACTACTACGGAACCGGGACCGTTGGCGATGTGCTTGTCGCCTCGCCCGACCGAGCGCAAGGCGAGTACACCACCGTCAGCCACACCAGTGGCTCCGACGGCGGCGGCTCGTACATCCAATTCACCGTTCCCAGCCTTGAGTACTGGGACATGATCGTTGTGGAGGTTGATCGTTGATCACTCTGTCCGTTGTCCCCGCCCGGGCCCAGTTCCGCCCGGGCGAGCAGATCGACCTGAAGGTCGAGGTCCGCGGTGCACCCGCGGGCCCCGTCCGGGTTGTGGGCCGAGTGACCGGGGGCGCGCCGCGGCGCGCCCCCGGGGGGTCGGAGCAGCCAGATTTCACGCACGAACTTGTGGTCGACTCGACAGGTTTTGCGCGTGCCGTCATCTCGGTCGATTCGCCCATGGACGGGGTTACAACCCGCGGCGCCGTCGGATTCGACGTTCGGGTCGAGATCCGCGAGCTGCAGCTCGCTGCATCCACGGCATTCGATGTGGCAGCACACTGGTCGCAGGCCCCGCGGTACGGCTTTTTTGCGGACTTCCCGCCGACCGAATCCGCGGAGGAGACGAGTGCGCGCGCCGACGTGATGCTCGCGCTCCACCTCAACGTCATCCAGTTCTACGACTGGATGCTCTCTCACCACACGCTTGTGCCAGAGACCGACGTCTTCATTGACCCCCTCGACCGCGAACTTTCGCGTGACGTAGTCACCCGCAAGGTGAACGCGGCGCACGATCGCGGGATGGCGGCAATCGCGTACGGCGCGCTCTACGGGGCCGAGCATGACTTCAGCCAGCAGCACCAGGACTGGCTGCTTTACAACGGTAAGAAGGACGAGCTCGAGCTCGCGGACATCTTCTACCTGCAAGACATCCGTGAGGTCTCGGGCTGGCGCCGATGGATCCTCGACCAGTACCGGGACACCATCACGCGGATGAGCTTCGACGGCATCCACATTGACCAGTACGGGTACCCCAAGCGCTCGCTCTCGCGCGCGACCGGGGACTGGGAGGTTGTTGATCTCGCGGCTGAGTTCACCGGGTTCGTCGAGCAGGCGACGTCGGAGGTGCTCGAGGTCGCCCCTGAGGGTGGTTCGATCTTTAACCTCGTCAACGCGTGGCCGCTCGAAGACATGACGGCCGTGCGATCCGATGCCGCAACCTACATCGAGGTATGGGAGCCCCACTCGACCTACCGGGACCTGTACGAGCTGATCCGGCGGTCGCGGTTGGTCCGCCCGGACAAACACGTCATCCTTGCCGCCTACCTGCGGATGTTCCACCCCGTTGACGGGCGCACGCTGGGGGCGATGACGACCTTCCGTCTCGCGTGGGCGGCCATCGCTGCCTCGGGCGGGTTCCACCTCATCGCGGGTGAGGGGTCGGGGCTCCTCACGGAGGCCTACTACCCCAACTACGGGAGGCTCGCCGGGGCCGATGCCGACACGCTGCAGCGTTATGCCGACTTCGTGGTCCGTCACACGGAAGCACTCCATGCCCAGGCGACGGATGTCGCATGGACCCAGGTGGGCCCGACGAACGATGTCATCCTCCTTGAGCACCCCGACCTGCCCACGGATCACCGCATGGGTTACTCCGCGGGAGCCGTTCTCGGTACCGTGTGGACGGTCGCGCGTGACCTCGGGCCCGCGACCGCACTCAATCTGGTGAATCTCGTGGGGATCTCCACCGACCTGTGGAACGCAGACCAGCCGACACCGCCCACCCCGTTCGCGGGAATCCAGGTCAAGGTCGTTGTCACCGACGACATCGTGGGTGTGTGGTGGGACACTCCCGATGACGGTGAGGGACCTCGATCCCTCGACTTCGCCGTCGTCGACGAGGAGAAAAACCGCTTCCTCACCTTCACGGTGCCGAGTCTGGATGTCTGGAGCCTCGTGTGGTGGGAGCGGTCCCGATGACCATCGTCCCCACCGACGTGGGTTTACTCACCGACCTTGCCCGGCAATCGGCCCGTGTGATCGCTCGCTACCAGCACGAGAACGGGGCCTACCCGGCTTCGCCGACGTTTTCCGCATACCGGGGCTACTCCTGGCTGCGCGACGGTGCCTTTATCGCCGAAGGAATGTCGCGCGCGGGGGAGATCACTTCGGCGTCGGCCTTCCACAGTTGGGTGGCGGGTCGGCTCACCGAGCGTCGGGAGCAGGTTCACTTGCTCCTGCGTCGAGCCGATCGTGGTGAGCCGATCGTTCCCGCAGAGATGCTGCCGACGCGGTTCGAGATCGAGCCCAGCGATGAGCCCGACACGTGGTGGAACTTCCAGACCGACGGGTATGGGATGTGGCTGTGGGGCGTTGTCGAGCACGCACAACGACACAACCTCAGCCTCGAGAAATGGCGATCCGGGATCGAAGTCGCAACCGACTATGCGATCGGCTTCTGGTCGGTCGCGTGCTACGACTGGTGGGAGGAGAACGTCGACCAGCGTCACGTCTCCACCCTCGGCGCGCTGTACGGGGGTCTCGTCGCCGCCGCCGGAGTGGACCTGCTCGATGCGGACCGTCGAGTTGCGGCGCGGCAGGCCGCCGACGCGATCCGTGACCTCGTGCTCAGCGACGGCGTACACGACGGCCACCTGACGAAGTGGCTCGGTTCGGATGCCGTCGACGCCTCGCTCGCGTCATGTGTTGTGCCTTTCGGAGTACTCGAAGCCACCGACCCGCTCGCGCGACAGACACTCGACGAGATTCAGGCGCAACTTGACGTCGAGGGTGGGGTGCACCGGTACGCGGCCGATGTCTTCTATGGGGGCGGGCAATGGCTGCTGCTCTCCGGGCTCCTCGGCTGGAACCGCGCCCATGCGGGAGACACCGAGGAGGCGTGGCGGTATCTCCGGTGGATGGCCGACCACACGCTCGCAGACGGCGACATGCCGGAGCAAGTCGACGATCACCTCCTCCATCCGTCTCACCGTCAGGAGTGGATTGACGCGTGGGGACCCGTGGCGACGCCGTTGCTGTGGTCCCACGGGATGTATCTCATCCTCGCGGCCGAGCTGGGTCTTCTCGACTGAGACCGAGGCGATTGTGCACACCCTCCAACGAAGTGGTGAGGATGTGCGCGACGGGTCTAGCCTGCACGCGTGAATCTGATCTTCCGCACGATCCTGCACTACCTGCGCGCCAAGAGGCAGTCACCGCTCGAACCGGATGCCGTGGGTCGCGTTGAGATGCGCGTGGTGCCCACCGACCTGGATGTGCTGGGGCACATGAACAACGGCGTGTACTTCTCGCTGATGGACCTGGGGCGGATGAACATGATGATCCGCACGGGTGCGTGGGCGAGGCTCACCGAACATCGGATGTACCCGGTGATGGCGAGCGAGACGATGTCGTTCCGCAAGTCGCTGCAGCCCTGGAAGAAGTTTGTGCTCGAGACCAAGGTTGTGGGCATCGACGCCAAGGCGGTCTACTGCGAGCAGCGTTTTGTGGTTGACGGCGAGATTTACGCGCAAGCCATGACGCGCGCGCGTTTCCTGAAGAAGGGCGGCGGGCTCGTGAGCATCGAGGAGCTCACCGAGGTGTTGGGTGTCGACGCGGCGCACTTCCCACCGCCGGCGTGGGTGGGTCCGTGGGCCGAGCAGGTGGCGTTGCCCTCAACCCGCGCGGAGGCGCCGAGCGTCTGGTGACGCGAGCCGCATCAGCTGGGGGGCCAGCTCACCGGATCGCCGTCCATCGCGAGTCGTTCGTAGTAGGGCTTCTGCACGGCCAGGTAGTGCTCGAGGTGCGGGGCCGGATGCCCGTGCATTGCTGCGAGCATCCGATCGAGGGCGTACTCCCAGCGAGGGCCAGCGTCGCCCGCGGCCCACGCCGTGTCGACGCGTTCCTTGGCGTAGATGATCGTCTCGGAGTCGAGCGCCGCGATCGAGATGACCGCGCTCCAGTCGGAGCCCTTCAGCTCGACCCGCTCGCCGGCATCCCGGGAGACGACAGTGACACCGCTGATCCACTTCTTGAGCCGAGCGGGAGTGCTAATCCAGGCCCACACGTCGTCGGCGCTCGCCGTGGTGCGGCGCTCCACGATCGTCTCCAGCCCACGACGGTCTCGAACCACACGCCCGGTTGGCTGGATGACCATACCTCGACCCTAGTTGGGGGAGAGGGCTAGAGCGAGAGCGGGAAAAGACCCGTCGGGTCGATCTCGGAGCGGATGCGCGCGAGGCGTTTCGCGGATTCAGGCGACCAGGCACGATCGGCGGTCCGTGAATTGGCGAAGTTCGCCGTCGACTCCTCCGCGACCCACGGGCCGATCGCGGCGAGGAAGCCGTCCGCCACCCGCGGGAGGACCTCGGCAAACAGGGAGGGGTCGGGCGCGCCAATCACGTGGAACGTGTAGTCCGAGTTGCGGCCGCCGACCGACGAGCCCTCGGGCACGTCGTGACGAGTAGCGCCGCCGATGTGGCGGAGCTCGACCGCCATAAACGGCACCTGGGCGCCGGAGCCAATGAAGGGGAGCAGGGCATCCACGAACCCGCCATCGACCGAGGTGATGAGACCACCCGTGCCCCATCCGGGGCCGGGATCAACGGGGTCGCTGTGGACGGTGCCGATCTCCGCGTAGGGCATCTCACGCACGGTGTCGATGTACACCGGTGCGAGCGCGCGAAGGGGTGCGGCCAGGGTCTCACCCGTGGCGCTGTCGCCCGGGTAGGCGAAACGCACCATCGTGAGGCGCCTGCCACGGAACGGCTCGGGCACCACGTCGAGCGGCGGGAAGGCGATGACCACAACACTCGTGGTGACGTCGGCGGGAGCATCCGCCGTGTAGGCGGCCCACCCGCGCACCACCGTCTCGAGGTGTGGCTCGTCAAAGATGAGGGCACCGCCGTAGAAGGTGGCCAGCTCGACCAGCTCGATCGTGGTGCTCAGCACAACCCCAAAACCACCCTTGCCGCCGCGGAGTGCCCAGAACAGATCGGGATTCTCGTTGGCGTTGGCGGTGACGACCTCGCCGCTCGCCGTCGCCACCGTGAACTCGCGCGCCCAGTCGGAGGAGAACCCGTGGCTGCGCGCGAGGGGGCCCAGGCCACCGCCCGTGATGTAGCCGGCGACACCCACGTTGGGCGACGACCCCGTGATCGGTGCAAGCCCGTGGGCCGCGGCCGCCTCGACCACGGCGGCCCAACGAGCACCCCCGCCGATCGTGGCCGTGCGGGCTACGGGGTCGATCACGACGTCCGCAAGGCGGCTGACGTTAATCACGAGTCCACCCGTGAGTGGCGCGTGAGTGCCGTGCCCGGTCGAGAGGGCACGAACGGTCAGGCCGTGCTCGCGAGCGTAGGCGATCGCCTCCACCACGTCGGCCGGGCTGGATGCCGCGACCACGGCATCCGGGTTCTGGGGGTAGGCCGTGTTAAAGCCCGCAAGCTCGGCCGTGTAGTCCGCGTCGGCACTGGTGAGAATCGTGGTCACGTGGATGACTGTAGCGAGCCGCACCGACGGTGGCTAGGACGCCTCGAGCACCGCCATCGCGGCGTTGTGGCCGCCGATGCCACTGACCGCACCACCGCGCTGCGCGCCCGACCCACACAGCAGGATGCGGGGGTGAGCGGTCGCGACTCCCCAGCGCTGTGCCGGAGTGTCGAGGGGGTGTCGTCGTCCACGAAGGGCCAGGCAAGCGGTCCATGGAAGATGTTGCCGCCGGGCATGGCCAGGGCGTGCTCGAGGTCGAGGGTCGTTTTCGCCTCGATGGTGGGCGCGCCCGAGGCATCCGTCAGCAGGAGGTCCTCGATGGCCTCGGCGAGCACCGAGTTGAGCGAGGCGAGAACCGCGGCCTGCAGCTCGGCGCGGCGCGCGTCGTTGGTGGACTCGTCGACGAGGCGGTCGGGGGCGTGTAGCCCAAACACGGTGAGCGTCTGCGCGCCGGAGGCCTGCAGCTCGGGCGAGAGGATGCTCGGGTCGGTGAGCGAGTGACAGTAGATCTCGCAGGGCAGCGGCTGGGGCACGCGGCTCGCGCTCGCCGTGTCGTAGGCGGACTGCAGTTGGTCCCACGTCTCGTTGATGTGGAACGTGCCGCCGAAGGCCGCCGCGGGGTCAACACTCGGGTCGAGGAGGCGAGGCAGGCGGGAGAGCAGGAGGTTGACCTTGACCTGGGCTCCCTCTGGCTTGGGGGCGGCCGGCGTGGCTTGGCCCATCAGCGCGTCGAGCACGTAGGGGGCGACATTGGCGAGCACCCACGGAGCGGCGAGCGTGCGTTCCTCGTCGCCCTGGCGGTAGGTCACCTCGCCGTCTGGCGTGATGCCGGTGACCTCGGCGTCCGTGATGAGCTCGGCCCCGGCGAGGCGTGCGGCGCGAGCGAGCTCGCCGGTGACGGCACCCATCCCGCCGACCGGAACGTCCCAGTCCCCGGTGCCACCGCCGATGACGTGATACAGGAAGCAGCGGTTGCCCGCGAGGGTCTCGTCGACGTTAGGCGCAAACGTGCCGATCAGCGCGTCGGTGAGCACAACACCCCGCACGAGGTCGCTCGAGAACCGGTTGTGGATCGCCTCGCCAATGGGCCGCTCGATGAGCTCGTTCCACAGGGCGTCGTCGCCCACGGCCCTTCGTGCCTCGGAGCGGGTCAAGAGTGGTTCGGTGACGGTGGGGAACAGCGCGCGTGCCGCAGCCGCCGTGCCCGAGTAGAACGAGTCCCACGCCTCCCCGTCGGCGCCCAGGGCTGCGGCGGTTGCTCCCGCGTCGGCGTTGTCGATGAGGAGTCCCGTGCCGGGCCTGGCCGGGTCGGGCGTGTAGCTGGAGTAGCGCCGTCGGGCGAGACGAATGTCGAGCCCGAGGTCGCGGATGACACGCTGGGGCAGGAGCGACACCAGGTACGAGTACCGCGAGAGGCGAGCATCCACGCCCTCGAAGGCCTGGGCCGACACGGCCGCGCCTCCGAGCCCGTCGAGCCGCTCGAGCACCGTCACGCGCTTGCCCGCGAGGGCGAGGTACGCCGCAGCGGTCAGCCCGTTGTGGCCGCCGCCCACAATGACAACATCGCGCTGGTCAGGCACTGACGACTTAGGCACTGACGGCATCGGCCTTCACGGTGTCGCACACGGGCGGGTTGATCGTGTCGAGAACCCGAGTCGAGATGCGCTGGATAACCGCGAGCTCGTCGTCGTCGAGAAGGTCGAAGAAGTACTGGCGCACCGCCTCGTTGTGATCACGCATCGCGCTGAGAACGGAGCGGCTGCCCTCCGCGGTGAGCACGATCCAGACGCCACGAGCGTCGTCGCCGCACTCCTCGCGCTTGACGAGCCCACGCTGTTCCATGCGGGAGAGCTGGTGCGACACCCGGCTCTTTTCCCACCCGATCAGGTCACCGATGTGCCCTGCGCGAAGACGTTTGGTGGGCTCCTCGTAAAGCGAGACGAGGATGGCAAAGTCGGCGGATGAGATGCCCGCGTCGGACTGAAGCCGGCGCTCGAGAGTGAGGTCGAGCTGTCGGCGCATGAGGAAAAACGCGCGCCACAGCTCGAGTTCCTCGTCGCTGAGTTTCGCCGTCATCCCCCTAGTGTACCGGGAAGTTGACACGTCATCTAGATGGAGTTATGGTGACGTGTCAACCAAAGTGAAAGGCGACAATGTCAGAGCTCAGAATTGGAATCATCCTTGGCAGCACCCGTCCCGGTCGGCGTGGCGCGCAGGTAGCGGAGTGGGTGCTCGAGCAGGCCTCGAAGCGCGATGACGCCACGTACGAGCTCGTTGATCTCGCCGACTTCAACCTCCCGCACCTCGACGAGGCGCTCCCGCCGTCGATGGGCCAGTACGCCAACGAGCACACTCGCACGTGGGCCGCCGCGATCGACTCGTACGACGGCTTCGTGTTTGTCACTCCCGAGTACAACCACTCCACCTCGGGTGCCCTCAAGAACGCCATCGACTTCGTCTACGGCGAGTGGAACAACAAGGCCGCCGGGTTCGTGAGCTACGGGGCATCCTCTGCCGGATCCCGCGCCGTCGAGCACCTGCGTCTTATCGTGGGCGAGCTCCAGATCGCCGACGTGCGCCAGCAGGTGGGCATCTCGCTCATTACCGACTTCGAGGGGTTCACCACCATGAAGCCGGTTCCGCACCACGAGGCGCCGCTGTCGACGATGCTCGACCAGCTCGTGTCCTGGTCCGAGGCCCTGCGCTCCGTGCGCACCGCAGCGCTCGCCGCGGCGTAACACCCCAACCAACCCCCGCGAAAAGCCACCTGTTGCTGATTGGTGGCCCGAAACACCACAACAGGTGGCTTTTCGCGGGGGTTCTTTGCGCCGTGGCGCCTGCGTGCGCACGAACGGTGCGCGAGAGTACAGGCTTTGCCGGTTGCGCGCGAATAAGCTCGATCCCATGAATTCCGAGCTGGCCGATGAGACGCTGACAACCGTTCGGCGGTGGTTGCGCGAGTCCGCCGACGTCGCCCCCGACGCGAGCGCGCAGCGACTAGCCGGACTCCTCAAGGACCCGAAGGGGCTCGACTTCGCCATCGGGTTCGTCGACAAGGTCGTGCGGCCAGAAGACCTCCGTGTTGCGGGCCGCAACCTCGAGAAGCTGAGCCACCACATCCCCGGCTTCCTGCCCTGGTACCTCCGAGCGGCAATCCTCCTCGGCGGCGGGTTCGCGCCGATCCTGCCGTGGCCCATCGTGCCCATCGCGCGCCGAGTGCTGCGCGGCATGGTCGGCCACCTGGTCATCGACGCCACCCCCGCGCAGCTCGACAAAACACTCGCGCACCTCCGCGCGAACGGGGTGCGCCTCAACCTGAACCTCCTCGGCGAGGCCGTGCTGGGGGATGACGAGGCCAACCGCCGCCTCGAGGGGACCCGCGAGCTTCTTGAGCGAGACGACGTTGACTACGTCTCGATCAAGGTCTCCTCGGTGTCCGCACAACTGAACATGTGGGCCTTTGACGAGATGGTGGATCGGGTAGTCGCGAGACTCACCCCGCTCTACGAGTACGCCGCCTCGCACGCGGAGGGCTCGCGCAAGTTCATCAACCTCGACATGGAGGAGTACCGCGACCTCAACCTCACGGTCGCGGTGTTCCGCCGGCTTCTTGACCAACCTCGCCTCCGCAACCTCGAGGCCGGAATCGTGTTGCAGGCGTACCTGCCGGATGCCCTCGGCGCTCTCCAGGAGCTCACCGAGTGGGCGACGGCCCGGCGCGCCCAGGGCGGCGCGGGAATCAAGGTGCGTGTCGTCAAGGGCGCGAACCTCGCCATGGAGCACGTTGACGCCACCATGCACGGGTGGCCGCTGGCCACGTGGGAGAGCAAGGTCGAGTCGGACGCCAACTACAAGCGTGTTCTCGACTGGGCGTTCACACCCGAGCGTACGAACGCGGTGCGGATTGGCGTCGCCGGTCACAACCTCTTCGACGTGGCGTGGTCGTGGTTGCTCGCCAAGGAGCGCGGCGTCGAGTCCCGGGTGGAGTACGAGATGCTGCTCGGCATGGCCACCGGCCAGGCCGCCGCGGTGCGCCGGGATGTCGGCGGCCTGCTGTTGTACACGCCGGTTGTGCATCCGCGCGAGTTTGATTCCGCGATCAGTTATCTCATCCGTCGGCTCGAGGAGAACGCGTCGACCGAGAACTTTATGTCTGCGCTCTTCGAGCTGGCGAGTTCGTCGACCGTGTTTGACCGCGAGGCCGGTCGGTTCCGTGCATCCCTCGAGCGGATGGACTCACTCGACCTCACTCCGAAGCGACTGCAGGACCGCGCCACCGCGCTCGAGGTCGCGTCGCCAGCGACATTCCACAACGAGCCCGACACGGACCCGTCGCTGCCGGCAAACCGCCAGTGGGCCACCCGTGTGCTCGACCGGTCGAGACAGTCCCGCCTCGGCGTTGGCACCATCGAGCTCGCTCGCATCGAGGATGCCCCCGCTCTCGACTCCACCATCGCCGCCGCCGAGCGGGCCGGCGCCCAGTGGGGCCAGCGCACCGGGCGGGAGCGCGCGCGGCTCCTGCACGACGCCGGCGACGTGCTCGCGGCCTTCCGTGGCCGCCTCATCGAGGTGATGGCGAGCGAGACCGGCAAGACCATCGCGGAGGCCGACGTCGAGGTGAGCGAGGCGGTCGACTTCGCCCACTACTACGCCGAGCGTGCCGCCGAACTCGACACCATCGACGACGCGACGTTCGTGCCGCCGCGCTTGACCGTGGTGACACCTCCCTGGAACTTCCCCGTCGCGATCCCTGCCGGTTCCGTGCTTGCCGCGCTCGCGGCCGGGTCGGGCGTGGTGATCAAGCCCGCCCCGCAGGCCCGCCGCAGTGGAGCGGTGATGGTCGAGGCGCTGTGGGAGGCGGGAGTGCCACGCGACCTCCTCGCACTCGTTGACATCGAGGAGGGCGACCTCGGCCGTGCGCTCGTGAGTGACCCCAGGGTAGACCGGGTCATTCTCACCGGGGGCTGGGAGACCGCGGAGCTGTTCCGCTCGTGGCGTGCCGACCTGCCCCTTCTCGCGGAGACGAGTGGCAAAAACGCCATCGTCGTGACCCCCAGCGCCGACCTCGACCTCGCGGTCGCCGACCTCGTGCGCAGCGCGTTTGGCCACGCCGGTCAGAAGTGCTCGGCCGCATCCCTCGCGATCCTGGTGGGGTCGGTCGCCACCAGCGAACGCTTCGAACGGCAGCTCGCGGATGCCGTGCGCACCCTCACCGTTGGCTACGCGCAGGAGCCCACCACACAGATGGGTCCCCTCGTCGAGCCGGCGAGTGGCAAGCTGCTGCGCGCGCTCACCACGCTCGACCCGGGCGAGACGTGGCTGGTGAAGCCACGCCAGCTTGACGAGTCGGGCCGCCTGTGGTCGCCGGGAGTGCGGCTGGGGGTGGCCGCGGGCAGCGAGTTCCACCGCACGGAGTACTTCGGTCCGGTGCTGGGACTCATGCGGGCGGCGAGCCTCGACGAGGCGATCAAGCTGCAGAACGCGGTCGACTACGGGCTCACGGCGGGCATCCACTCGCTCGACCCGGACGAGGTCGCGCGCTGGCTCGACACCGTGCAGGCGGGCAACCTCTACGTGAACCGCGGGATCACGGGCGCGATCGTGAGACGGCAACCGTTCGGCGGGTGGAAGCGCTCCACCGTGGGCACGGGCACCAAGGCGGGTGGCCCCAACTACGTGATCTCCCTCGGGAGCTGGCAGTCAATCGAGGCGCCCCCGGTGGAGAACATCAAACTCGACGGGCTCTCGCGTCGGGTCGCGTCGGTGATCAAGCGTGGCCAGGCGGGACTCGATTTTCCCGAGTTCGATCGTGTGCGTCGGGCGGCGCAAAGCGACGAGCGGGCCTGGGTCGAGGAGTTTGGTGCCAGCCGGGATGTCTCGGGGCTCGAGGTTGAACGCAACGTCTTCCGGTACCTGCCGGTGCCCGTTACGATCCGTCTCTCTGAGGGCGAGTCGTTGGGTCACCTCGTCCGGCTGATCGCTGCGGGCTCGCTCGCCGATTCGCTACTCACGATCAGCTCGGCGCTTCCCCTTCCGGCGGGGCTGCTGCAGTCCTTCGAGGAACCGGTGCCGTCGGCACGGGTGGTCGAGGTTGTTGTCGAGTCGGATGCGGCGTGGCTCGCCCGCGCCCCACGCCTGCGTGGCCGGGTGCGACTCGTCGGCGGCGACGCGGTAGCGCTCGCGGAGGCGGTTGGTGGCTCGCCCGACGTGGCGATCTACGCGGGGGAGGTCACCACATCCGGCCGGGTCGAGATGCTGACGTTCCTGCACGAGCAGGCCGTGTCGATCACGGCTCACCGGTTCGGCAACCCCGACCGGGGGATGCAGCAGCTCCCGGTCTAGTGAGCGTCGTTGGTTGAGTAGCCGCGCAGCGGCACCGCCCGTTGGTTGAGTAGCCGCGCAGCGGCGTATCGAAACCAGGTCTTGGCGGTCGCTGGTTTCGATACGCGACCTGGCGGTCACTACTCAACCGGCGGGGTGCGCGGCCTGCGGTCGCTGCTTGAGTAGCCGCGCAGCGGCACCGCCCGTTGGTTGAGTAGCCGCGCAGCGGCCTATCGAAACCGGGCCGTTCCGTAGGCTGGGGGGATGAGCATCCCCTCCCTTCCTCTTAACGACGGCTACAGCATCCCGCAGCTGGGACTCGGCACCTACGGACTCTGGAACGAGGAGGGCGCCGCGACGATGGCCGCCGCCATCGAGGCTGGCTACCGTCACCTGGACACCGCCGCGCGCTACGAGAACGAGGATGCCGTGGGCGAGGCGATCCGTCGGGCGAGTGTGCCGCGCGAAGAGTTGTTCGTCACCACCAAGCTCGACGGCGAGTGGCAGGGCAACGACCTCGCCGTTGGTGGGCTCCGCGACAGCCTCGCCCGGCTCGGCCTCGACTACGTTGACCTGCTGCTCATCCACTGGCCGCTGCCGAAGCGTGATGAGTACGTCTCGACCTGGCAGACGTTCGAGCGACTTCGCGACGAGGGTCTCACGCGCTCCATTGGTGTCTCGAACTTCAAGGCCGCCCACCTCGATCGGCTCGCGGCCGAGACGGGCACTGTTCCCGCCGTGAACCAGATCCAGCTCAACCCCACCGTCGCGCGTCTCGCCGAGCGCGCCGACCACGCCGCGCGGGGCATCGTGACCGAGTCCTACAGCCCGTTTGGTGGTGGTGGTGCGTCCGTGTTGCGCGACCCGGTGATCGTCGCCGTGGCCGAACGGATCGGGCGCACTCCCGGCCAGGTTGTCGCGCGCTGGCACCTGCAGCAGGGTCTCGTCGCGATCCCGAAGTCGGGAAACCTTGCTCGCCTGAAAGAGAATCTCGAGCTCGACTTTGACCTTAGCGACCAGGACCTCGCCGAGATCGCCACCCTCAACGTCGAGCCCGGCAACGACTCCGACCTCGGGGGGCACTGACCGGGCGTTCTGCTGCCCAAATGCAGGAGATCAGGATGCACGAGGGCGGCGTTATGCGGGAGGCGGCGTTATGCGGGAGCACGGGCATCCGGCCCCACATCTCCTGCGTTTGGGAAGCGGCCTAACCGCGCAGGGCCGTCCGGATGTAGTCGAGGGCAGTCTCGGCGTCGATCTTTAGTTCTCGCGCGCGCGTCGCGTACTCGGTGGCGGCGCGCTGCAGCGTCGCCTCCGCGCTGTCGGATGCACTGACCACCGTGCCATTACGCCCCCGGGTCTCGAGCACCCCATCTTGCTCGAGCAACCGATAGACCCGGGCAACGGTGTACGGGGCAACCCCGAGGCCGTCGGCGAGTTCGCGCACGGGCGGGAGCTTGGTGCCCGCGATGAGCTCGCCCGACTTCACCTGCTCGATGATCTGGGTGCGCAGCTGCTCGTACAGCGTGACCGCGGAGGTCTTGTCTACCGTGAACACCATGAGCCCACCCTGCCACTCTTTGCTGTGATTAGGAGCGCGACCTACCAGCGGGCGTCGCGGGCGCGCTGGCCACGCGCGAGCATGCCCAGAGCATCCGCCACCTGTTTGCATTCGCGGCCCAGCTCCTCGATGCGGTCACGCATCCGGTAGCGCGGACCGTAGATCGACACCGCGGCGAGCGGCGCCCCGAGCGAGTCGAGCACCACGGCGGCAACCCGCTCGACGTCGTCGGAGCGCTGGATCCAGACGTACCCACGCCGCCTGCTCTTCTCAGCCTCCGTCGGGAGGGCGCGTGCGGTGAGCCGCACCTCGGGATGCTCGACGGGCTCGTCGGCAATCGCGGCGAGGATCCTTTGTTGCTCCGGGGCGGGCAACGCGAAGAGCATCGCTCGGCCCGCCGCGGTCGCGTCGAGGGGAGCGGTGTTTCCCACGTGAGGGACCATTCGGAAGTTGCGCTCGGGGTCGACCTGGTCGATGCTCACCGAGAAGTTGCCTTCTCGAATGGTCAGGATGACCGACTCGTTGACCCGGTCACGAAGCTCGGTGAGCAGCGGCCGGGCCAGCTTCTGCAGGTCGAACTGGGCCTGGAATCCGCGCGTGAGTCGAAGCACACGACCGGTGAGGACGATCCGTCGGTCGGGGAGCCGGGTGAGGTACCCGAAGTCGCACAGCGACGACACGAGTCGTGACGTGGTGCTCTTGTCGTTGCCCGTGATCTCGGCGAGCTCGGAGATCGTTGAGCCACCGGATGCGGCGGCGACCGTCTCGAGGATGGCGATACCGCGGGCCAGAGTGCGGTGATTGGCGGCTTCCATGAGGCTCCTTTGCCGGTCGAGTTGGATGGTAGAAGCCGGATGCGGCAGACGCAACCTCGTTGCGGCCAGCGCCACACCGAGGGGCACATTTGCACCTATCGCAACATATTTGCACAGTATGCGACTGCCGCCTAGCGTGGCAGCCGCGACCGACCGGAGCCCTCAAAAAGCGCGAAGATCGAGATGTGGCCTTCATCCGAGGCGGTCGCTCCATGCACAGCGCCGCGGTATCGCGGCCTTGAGGTCATTACAAAGGAGTAATCGTGAACTCACATTCACACGGGCGCCGCAGGCTCGCCCGCACGCCGTTGCTCGGGGCGGTGGCATTCGCCCTCGGCTCAACGGTCGTCTTGGCCGGGTGCGCCCCAACCGAGGCACCGGCGACGGGTGACCCCGTCACCCTCACCGTCTGGACCTGGAGCAACGAGGCCGTGGCCGCGTTCGAGGACGGCATCATCGATGCGTTCGAGGAGTCGCACCCCGGTATCAACGTCGAGATCCTCGCGCAGCTCGACAAGGACTACGCGACTCTCCTCACCACGGGCCTTGCGGGTTCCGGTGGCCCGGATATCGCGGCGATCCGCTCGTACGGCATCATCAACGGGTTCGCCGAGAGTGGCAGCCTCACCCCCATCCGCGACGTGGTCACCGACTGGTCCGGCTTCGCCGAGTCCGCAATCGCCGGGTCCACCGCGCGCTTTGATGGCCAGGTCTACGCGGTTCCGCAGGGCATCCAGACCGCACAGGTCTACTACAACAAGGCCATCTTCAAGGACCTCGGCCTTGACGTCCCCGAGACCTGGGACGAGTTCCTCGAGGTCTCGCAGGAGATCAAGGATGCCGGAATCTCGCCGATCGTGATCCCCGGTGCCGCCGCCCCACAGATCTCGCTCGCGGCCGAGGTCTTGGGCAACGCCCGCAGGGGTGGCGACGAGTTCGCCAACGCGTTCGTCGCCGGCGACGTCACCCTGACCGACCCTGACAACGTCGCGGCAATCCAGCTGCTCGCCGACGTTCAGCCCTACCTCGTCGACAACGTGACCTCCGTCACGCTTGACGAGGCGGTCACGCTGTTCGCCACCGGCCAGGTTGCGATGTACCCGTCGGGCACATGGCAGGTCACGACGTTCGCGAACCTCGGAGCCGACCTCGACTACGGCACCTTCAACGTGCCCGTCGACAAGGGCTGGCCGAGCGACAGCGTGACGGTGAGCTACGCCGACGGTGGCTGGGCGCTCTCGGCTCGCACCGAGCACCCTGAAGAGTCCGCGGAGCTGCTGAACTGGCTCGCGTCTGCGGAGTTCGCGAACCTCTACGCGAACAAGATGGGCACGATCCCCGCGCGCGACGGCGTTGAGTTGGAGAACCCCCTCCTCGCCGAGATGTACGACCGTTACCTCGAGAACCCCGCCGTGTACCTCGGCGCGGCCTACCTCCGGTACGGCTCCCCGTCGGGAACGGATGTTCTCGGCGAGCAGGTCCAGAAGATCTGGCTCGGTCAGGCGACAAGTGAGCAGGCCGCCGAAGCCGTCCAGACCGGAATTGACGCCTGGTTCAACCCGGCCGACTTCAAGTAGGAGATCTTCTGTGACTAAGACCGCGAAGGGCACGTTCGACGTACGCAGGCCGCCGAGAACCATCATCGCCCTGTTCGTACTGCCGGCGTTCGTGCTCTTCGCGGTCGTCCTGCTGTACCCCATGGCTGCCGCCCTCGGATTCTCGTTCTTCGAGTTCAAGGGCGGCACCAACCTGGTCGGCTTCGCCTGGCTGAACAACTTTGTTGTGCTGTTCACCGAGCAGCCCTACATCGAGCAGCTGCCACGGGCGTTCTTCCACAACCTCGCCATCCTGGTCGGCACACTGGTGCTGCAGAACACCATCGGGCTGTTCCTCGCGGTTCAACTCCACAAGCTGCGCCGGATGCGCCGGGTCTTCCAGGTGCTGTACACCACGCCCTACCTGGTGAGCCCGCTGGTGGTCGGCTACCTCTGGACCCTGCTGTTGTCTCCGACCTTCGGCCCGGTCAATGCGCTGCTGAGGGCCATCGGTCTCGAGGCGCTCGCCCTGCCGTGGCTGGGCGACCCCACAACCGCGCTGCCGGTCCTGATCCTCGTGACGGTCTGGCAGTGGATCGGCTTCCCCGTGCTGTTGTACGGCGCGGCGCTCGCCGGGCTTCCCGCGGAACTGACGGAAGCGGCATCCATCGATGGGGCCGGCGGATGGAAGCGGTTCCGATTTATTACGCTGCCGCTACTCACTCCCGTGATCGGCACCGTCTCGGTGTTGACCTTCATCGGGGCGATGGAGACCTTCACCCTGCCCTACGCATTCGGTGGCACCACCGGGTCGCCGGCCGGAGCCACGGATGTCCTGTCGCTCCTGTTCTTCCGGGTGTCATTCCACTCGGGCGCCAGCAACTCCCTGGGTGTGTCCTCGGCTGTCGCCACCCTGCTGTTCCTCTTTATCCTCGGGGGCGCCGTGATCGCCCGTCGACTGTTCCGTCTCCAGGAGGAGCGTCTCTCGTGACCACCGCAGCATTGGCCGCCGCCCCGCGCCGCCGCCGAACCCCCAGCGCGCAGGCGGTCGTCGTCACGATCGTCTTGTGGATCTACGCCGCGATCTCGATCGTGCCGTTGCTCACCATGGTGGGCAACTCGTTCCGCACCCACCTGCAGATCGCCACGGATCCGTGGCCCATCCCGGTCAACCCGACCGTCGAGAACTATGTCAACGCGTGGACCGAGGCATCCTTCGGCACCTACGCGCTCAACTCGATCATCGTGACCGTGTCGTCGGTGTTGCTCTCGACGATCCTGTCGCTCCCCGCTGCCTATGCGCTTGCCCGCTGGAAGTTCCGGGGCCGCGACGGGCTCGAGGGTCTGTTTATGTCGGGGCTCCTCATCCCGTTTATGCTCGCGATCCTGCCGATGTTCTACCTCATGGACTGGCTGAGGCTCATCGACTCCCCGGTCAGCCTCATCCTGATCTACGGCGCCAACGGCATCCCGTTCACGATCTTTATCCTCGTTGCCTTCTTTCGGCAGTTGCCGGGGGAGCTCGAGGAGGCGGCGCTTATTGATGGCGCGAGCCACATCTCGATCTTCACGCGAGTGATGCTCCCGCTGGTGCGGCCGGCCATCGCGACCGTGGTGATCTTTCGGTTCGTGCCGATCTGGAACGACTTCCTGATGCCGCTCGTGATGCTGCGCTCGCGTGACAAGTACACCCTCGGCGTGGGGCTCACGACCTTCTTCGGGGAGTACCAGACCGACTGGGCCTCGCTGTTCGCGGGGCTTGTTATTGCCACGGTGCCCCTGCTCATCCTCTTTATCCTCGCGACACGGCAGATCATCGACGGTCTGACGGCCGGTATCGGAAAGTGACCCAGGACAGGACCATGACCACTCTCGATCACCTCAGTGAGCCGCTTGCGATCACCATGTGGGATTCCTCGTGGATCCGGCGTCGGTACCGCGGCGGCGGCTTCGAGGACTGGGATGTTGCGCTCTCCGAGCTCGTCGAGCGTGGCTACAACGCCGTGCGTATCGATGTGTTCCCGCACCTGGTTGCCCGTGGTCCCGACGGTCAGCTGGTCGAGCGGTTTAAGGACGTGCCGAACCAGTTTCCGCAGTTCTACGGCTTCGCCATGTGGGGAAACCCCTGGACGATGTACATCGAGCCGCGCGCGGCGCTTATCGAGTTCTTGACCAAGTGCCGCGAGCACGGCGTGAAGGTCGCCCTGTCGACGTGGTTTAAGCCGACGGATGATCTGCGCAATGAGCAGATCGAGGGCCTCGACGGCTTCGTGCGCGTGTGGGAGGAGACCCTCCAGTTCATCGAGGACGCGGGACTCATGGACACCGTCGTTTACCTCGATGTACTCAACGAGTACCCCAACGGGCACTGTTTCACGTGGCTGTTCCGCGAGCTCTCGACGATGGCGTTCCCCGCTGGCCCCGATGGTGGGTACAACCAGCGCCAGGCCGACTTCGCGCGCGACTTCCTCGCCCAGGCGCTTGCCCGGCTGCGGGCTCGGTGGCCCGAGCTGACGATGTCCGCGAGCTTCACCCTCGACAGCTTCACGCGCTACTTCGAGAACCAGGACCTCTCGCACCTCGACTTCCTCGACGTGCACGTGTGGCTCAACTACAACCCGGAGTTCGCCGAGTACAGCGACTACGCGTCGACCATCGAGCGCCACGGCAACCCCAACAACCTCTTCACGCTCGAGAGTGGGTCGAACCCGTACGCGGCCAGCGCCCGGATGATCCCGGGCGACTACCACTACGACCGCACGTACGCGGCGATGGCCGAGGCGTGGGACACCCGCCGAGACCACTGGGTGCGGTGGTACGAGCAGACGATCGCTCGTGTCACAACGGCAGCCGACCGGCACGGGCTGCATGTGGGTCAGACCGAGGGCTGGGGAATTGTGAACTGGCTCGACCATCCGCTTCTCGACTGGCGTCTCCATCGTGAGACGGCGGAGGTGGCCATCGATATCGCCTCGCGCGCCGGCTACTCGTTCGACTGCAGCTCCAACTTCTGTCACCCGCACTTCCTGGGTTTCTGGGACGACCCCGAGTGGCACCGCTCGCTGACCGGTGTGATTCGTGGGGCGACCCCGCGACCGGGACGGAGTGTGGGATGAGACTGCGCTCGCTCACGACATACCTCTGCGACGCGTACCGCACCAACTGGGTGCTCGTGAAGCTCGAGACCGAGGATGGCCTCACCGGGTGGGGCGAAGCGACCCTCGAGTACAAGGAGCACACCGTGGAGGCGGCCATCCACGCGCTCGAGGCGAGCCTGGCCGGCCGCGACCTGGGCGACATCCAGTCCTGGTGGCAGGATGCGTACCGCGACGCGTACTGGCGAGGCGGCGCGGTGCTCACGAGTGCGCTCTCGGGAATCGAGATGGCGCTGTGGGATCTCAAGGGCAAGGCCCTGGGAGTGCCCGTGTTCGAGCTTCTCGGTGGCCGCGTCCGCAGCGAGGTTCCCTGTTACGCCAACGCGTGGTTCGCCGGCGCACAGACCCCCGAGGAGTTCGCCGACCGTGCGGTCGAGGCGGTCGAGTGGGGGTACGGCGCACTCAAGTGGGACCCGTACGGGGCGGCGTTTCGCACGCTCTCGGCGACACAGCTTCGCCAGTCGATGCGGGTGGTGGAGGCGGTGGCCGATGCCGTGGACGGCAGGGCCGAGATCATCATCGAGGCTCACGGCCGCTTCGAGTTGCCCACCGCGCAGCGGATCGCGCACGCCCTCGAGCCACTGGACGTTCTGTGGCTGGAGGAGGCGCTGATCCCCGGCAACATCGCCAACTACTCGCGGCTCAAGGAGCGCACCTCAACCCCGCTCTCGCTGGGCGAGCGGCTCTACACCCGCTGGGACTTTCGTGAGGTATTCGAAACGGGATGCGCGGACGTCGTGCAACCCGATGTCTCGCACGCGGGTGGCCTGTGGGAGACGCGGATGATCGGCGCCCTCGCCGAACTGTGGCAGGTCTCGTTTGCGCCACACAACCCATCCGGTCCGGTCGCCAACGCGGCCACCATGCAGCTCGCCGCGTGCACACCCAACTTCTCCTGGCTCGAGACGATGGCCACCGATGTCGACTGGCGCTCCGATGTCGCGATCGAGTCGTCCGTGGTCGAGCGGGGCGTGGCACGGGTGTCGGACGCCCCGGGTCTGGGAATCGAGATCAACGAGGACGCGCTCGCAGCACACCCCTACGTGCGTCATGACTTGCGCCACTACACGGGCGCGCTCACGGAGATCCGGCCCGAGAACGCCTCGGTCCGCCACGAACGGAGTGTGTCATGACGGGGACTCTTGAGGGTCGCGTCGCCCTGGTGACGGGGTCGTCACACAACCTGGGGTTGGCGATCGCGCTCGAGCTTGCCGAGCAGGGCGCGAGTGTGATCGTGCACGGGATGCACGAGCCGGTGGACGCGGCGACCGCGATACGCGCGGCCGTGCCGGGCGCGCGCGTGGCATCCGTGGGCTTTGACCTGGCCGCCCCGGATGCCGTCGCCGCGGGCTTCGCGTCGCTCGCCGAGCGTGGTCTTGTGGTGGATGTGCTCGTGAACAACGCCGCGCATCTGGGTATGGGCGAGGATCGCTCGATCGACGCCCCACCACAACAGTTTCGTGACGTGCTCGAGGTGAACGTGTTTGGTACGTACCTCTGCTCGATGCTCGCGGTACGGGGGATGGTCGAGTCGGGTGGCGGCTCGATCGTCAACATCTCGTCGCTGGCGGGTCAACGCGCCATCCACGATCGCCTCGCCTACAACACCAGCAAGGCGGCCATCGACGGGATGACACGCAGCATGGCGATCGACTTTGCCGAGCACCACATCCGAGTCAACGCGATTGCGCCCGGCTACGTGTGGAGCGACCGGTGGGAGCACATCGACGACGAGGAGGCGGCGCGGAGGCGCGCGCGAATCCCTGCGGGGCAGCCCACGATGCAGCGCGAGATCGCGAGCCTGGTGGCCTACCTCGCCTCGGGCAGCGCGCCGACCCTCACGGGAGAGGTGATCGCGATCGACGGCGGCCTTGCCGCGCAGCAGTCTCCGCGGGAGGCCGGCACCCGCTAGTCGTGTGTGCGGTGGATCAGGCGCGACAACACAATCGCGCTGCGCGTGTGATCAACGTTGGGGGCGATGCGCACTTTCTCGAGGGCGATCTCGAGCGACGGGATGTCGCGCGAGCGCATGTGCACGATCGCATCGGCGGAACCCGTGACCGTTCCCGCATCCACCACCTCGGGCACCCCGGAGAGGATGCGCTTGAGCTCCTCGGGCGCGACGGTGCCACGACAGAACAGCTCCACGTAGGCCTCGGTGGCGAGCCCGTCGACGGCGGGGTCGACCTGGATCGTGAACCCGCGGATGACCCCGTCGGCAACCAAGCGGTCAACTCGGCGCTTCACCGCGGATGCTGACAGCCCAATGACCTCGCCGATGTCGCCGTAACCGGCACGCGCGTTCTGGCGCAGGAGGTCGATGATGCCGTAGTCGAGGCTGTCCATCCGTGCATCCTATGGCGAATAATTGTGCCGCGCTACCGTCAGACGCAGATTCGGTGCGCCGCACGCTCTGACATTGCGGATAGGTGCGTGTGACACTGGAAGCATGACGATGACCGACACCGCGATGGCGGCCGCCCGGCGCACTCCGCAGCCGAAGACAGTCCTGATGTGCCGCCCCGATTTCTTTACCGTGAGCTACCGGATCAACCCCTGGATGCATCCCGAGGACCCGACCAGCACCGCCACCGCGGTCGAGCAGTGGGAGGTTCTGTACCGCACCTACCTCGAGCTCGGCTTCGACGTGCAGCTCATCGACCCCATCGAGTCGCTGCCCGACATGGTCTACGCGGCCAACGGCGGGTTTGTGATCGACGGCATTGCCTATGGCGCGAGCTTTACCTACGCGGAGCGGCAGCCCGAAGGGCCCGCGTACATGGACTGGTTCCGTGAGGCTGGGTTTGACGTGCGGGTGCCGGCCGAGGTCAACGAGGGAGAGGGTGACTTCCTGCTCGTGGGTGGTGTCATCCTCGCCGGCACCGGGTTCCGCAGCGCCTCCAACAGCCACGAGGAGGTCGCGAGCATCTTCGGCCGTGAGGTCGTGTCGCTGCGGCTCATCAACCCGAGCTTCTACCACCTCGACACCGCCATCGCCGTGCTCGACGACAGCAACATCGCCTACCTGCCGAGTGCGTTCGACGAGGAGTCGTTGGCCAAGCTCCGGGCGCTGTTCCCGGATGCCGTGGTTGTGACCGAGGAGGACGCCGCGGTCTTGGGCCTCAACTCGTTCAGCGATGGCTACAACGTGGTGATCGCATCCCGCGCGAAGGATTTCGAGCGCCAGCTTCGCGAGCGTGGGTACAACCCCATCGGCGTTGACCTGTCCGAACTGCTACTCGGGGGAGGGGGCGTCAAGTGCTGCACTCTGGAACTTCGGAGGTGACCGAGGAGCACCTCACCCACAACTACCACCCGTTGCCGGTGGTCGTCGCCTCGGGCGAGGGTGCGTGGGTGACGGATGTCACGGGCCGCCGCTACCTCGATTGTCTCGCGGCGTACTCCGCCGTGAACTTCGGCCACGGGCATCCGGGTCTGATTGCTGCCGCCAAGGAGCAGCTCGACCGGGTCACACTCACCAGCCGCGCCTTCCACAACGATCGGCTGGGTCCCTTCGCTGAGGCCCTCGCGGAGCTGGCGCAGAAGGATCTTGTGCTGCCCATGAACACGGGCGCCGAGGCCGTCGAGTCCGCCGTGAAGGTCGCCCGCGCGTGGGGATACCGCGTCAAGGGTGTGCCCGAGGGCCACGCGAAGATCATCGTGATGGACGGCAACTTCCACGGCCGCACCACCACGATCATCAGCTTCTCCACCGATGAGCAGGCGCGCGCCGACTTCGGTCCGTTTACTCCGGGGTTTGTGGTGGTTCCCTATGGGGATGCCGCCGCTCTCGAGCGGGCGATCGACGAGAACACCGTCGCCGTGCTGCTGGAGCCCATCCAGGGCGAGGCCGGAATCATTGTTCCGCCGGAGGGTTATCTCGCCGAGGTGCGTGAGATCACGTCGCGGCACACCGTGCTGATGATCGCCGACGAGATCCAGTCCGGTCTCGGTCGCACCGGATCGACGTTCGCGTGTGATCTGGCGGGTGTGGTGCCCGACCTGTACCTGCTCGGCAAGGCGCTGGGTGGGGGCATCGTTCCGGTGAGTGCCGTTGTGGGCAATCGTGATGTGCTCGGGGTGCTGCGCCCAGGCGAGCACGGCTCGACGTTCGGGGGCAACCCGCTCGCTGCGGCAGTGGGTCTCGCGGTCGTGGAGCTGCTCGCCACGGGAGAGATGCAGGAACGAGCATCCCTGCTGGGTGCCCGCCTGATCGCGGGCCTGAAGAACCTCATGGGTCGCGGCGTCACGGAGGTTCGTGGCGTTGGGTTGTGGGCGGGAGTCGACATTGACCCCGCCCTGGCGACGGGGCGCGAAGTGTGCGAACTACTCATGGAGCGGGGTGTGCTCGCGAAGGACACACACGGCTCCACGATCCGCTTCGCGCCCCCGATCGTCATCAGTGCCGAGGACCTCGACTTTGCTGTCGACCAGCTCGAGGCCGTGCTCGAGGAGCTCGCCGCGCGCTAGTACCGCGGCGAGCTCCCGACAGGGGAGCGGCGAGGCGAGGCTAGCCGAGACCGGTCGGCTCCTGGTGGTCATCGTCGGGCGAGATCACGCCCGTGACCGGCTTGCGCGACAGTGCCACGGAGCCCGCCTGCGGGTTGTGCGAGGTTGCCGCGGCGACGGCATCCCGATCATCCGCCTTCGTGTAGGCGTGGCGCAGGTGTACCGGTTCGATCGTCTGACCCTGCCGCCGCTCGATGCGACGCTTGTAGGCGAGATTCAGCGCCTCCACGACGATCGCGAATGCCATGGGCACGTAGATCAGGGCCTTGTCGATCTTGACCCCAAAACCATCGGCGATCAGGAACACGCCGATCAGCACGAGGAACGCGAGGGCGAGCATCTTGACGCTCGGGTGCTTGTTGACGAACGCGAAGATGTACTTCGCCGAGAAGAGCATCACACCGAACGAGAGCACCACCGCGACGATGATCACGAGCAGGCTGTCGACCATTCCGATCGCGGTGATCACCGAGTCGAACGAGAACACGATGTCGATGAGCAGGATCTGGATGATCACGCCGACGAAGGTCACCGACTTGGCCCGGGCGCCGGTGTGGTCGGATGCCGCCCCCTCGAGCTTCTCGTGGATCTCGTGGACCGCCTTGTAGATCAGGAATCCACCGCCGGCGATCAGAACGAGATCTCTGCCCGAGAATCCCATCCCGAACAACACAAACAGGTCCTCCTTGAGGCTGATGAGCCACGATGCCCCAAACAGCAGGCCGATGCGCATCACCATCGCGAGCGTGAGGCCGAGGTTGCGGGCTCGCGCCTGCTGCTCGACGGGGAGCTTGCTGGCGAGGATCGAGATGAAGATGACGTTGTCGACGCCCAAAACGATCTCCAGCACGATGAGCGTGAGGAAGGCGATGATCAGGTCGGGAGTGATCTCGAGGGCAAAGTCCATCGCCCCAGACTATCCAGCACGTGGTTGCCCACCACCGCGAGTTCGCTTGTTTGTAGCCTCCCAGCGCCGAAACACCCCACAAATAAGCGAACTCGCGAGTTAGGGGAGTTGCGCTAGTTGCTCGTCGAGGTTGAAGACCTCGCGGAGGGGATGCTGGGGGTCGTGCCAGGGCCACGGCGGGATGCCCGGGGCATCCGTTTCCCCGTAGGCGACCACAAGCCCGTCGTCGCGCACGAACAACGAGACGCTGTGCATACCCGCGGTGCTCAGGCCCGCGAGCTCGTGCTCGCTCAGCGCCGGTAGCTCGTCGAGCACCGCGCAGTGCCGATAGGGCGCGCGAACGGTGGGCACACCCAGCGCCGACTCGAGGTGAAGCGTGTGCACGGGGTACCGCATGCTCGTGCCCGGCACCACCAGCCGGTCCATCTCGACCGACCATCGGGCGGAGACGTCCGTGGCCGACATGGCCCGCTGTGACTCGGCCCAGTCCGTCGTCTCGTGGTAGCCCACGAGCATCCCGTCGTCGCGGAGGAACAGCGAGTAGTTCTGCCAGCCGAGGCGATCGAGCTCGTGCAGAAGCTCCGGCCAGGTTGCCGCGTGCATCCGCACGTAGGTGTCCATGTGCTCGGGGGCAACGAGCATCGTAAAACTGATGCGCTCCAATGAATCCGCCTTCGAGGATCGAGGGATGGTTGGTGCGCCGAAGCCTCATACTATTGTTTGCGGTAACGAAAGGGAAACTGTCATGGGCAGGTCGGGTTCTGCGAAGGGGCGAGCGCCGACGATGGCGGATGTCGCCCGTCTCGCGAGCGTGTCGCCCCAGACGGTCTCGCGGGTGCTCAACGACTACGAGTTCATCAAGCCACACACCCGCGACCGGGTGCTTGAGGCCATCGCGAGCCTCGACTACCGGCCGAACATGGCGGCGCGCACCCTCGCAACGAGTCGCTCGGGCATCATCGGGATCGTCGCGAGCGACTACGTCTCCTTCGGCCCCGCGAGTGCGCTGTGGGCCGTCGAGCAGGCCGCGCACGAGTCCGGATACGGCGTGAGCGTCGTGAGTCTCGGCGAGTCGAGCATGCAGACGATCGACTACGCGCTCACCCGCCTGGCGGGCCAGGGCGTCGAGGGCATCGTGATGATCGCTCCCCAGGATGCCGCCGTGCGCGCCGTCTACCAGTCGATCCAGGGCATCCCCGTGGTGACCCTCTCGGGCTTCGACGAGGGGTACGACCAGCCGATTATGGTCGACTCGGTGGAGGGCTCGCGTGCCGCAACCCAGCACCTGATCGACCTCGGGCATCGTCGCATCCTGCACCTCTCGGGCCCGGCCGGCTTCGAGGTGAGCGAGCTGCGTGTGCGCGGATGGCGACAGGCGCTGATCGAGGCGGAACTGCCGGTCACCACACCCTACGTGGGCGACTGGACCGCCGAGAGTGGCTACCGCGCGGGCCTCGAGCTCGTGAAGGACCTGCGAGCGACCGCCGCCTACGTTGCGCAGGACCGCATGGCGCAGGGCCTCTTGCTCGCACTCCACGAGGCGGGCCGGCGGGTGCCCGAGGACTTCAGTGTTGTGGGATTCGACGACGTGCCCGAGGCGGCGTACACAATTCCCCCGCTGACCACGGTGCGCCAGGACTTCGCCGCGCTCGGCCAGCGTGCCGTCGATGCGCTCCTCGCGCGGATCAGCGGCGAGGAGCCCACACGGCAGGTTCCCCTGGTGCCAAACCTCGTCATTCGTTCGAGCAGCGGGCCCGCACCGTCGCGCTAGCCGAGAGCGTCGCGCACCCGATCGACGGTCCGCATGAGCGTGAGCGTCTCGGCGTGAGGATTGAGCGGATGCTCGAGCCATCCCGCCGCGATCGCCTCGACCACCGCGCGCAACATGGGGACGTAGCCGTTGCCCTCCTTGGGCTCGGTGTGGGTTTCGCGCTCGCCGCCCGGCCGACGGATCGTGTACGTCGTGTCTGACCAGAACGCCTCGCCAATCTCGATGAGCCCCTCGGAGCCACCAATCGACGCGGTCAGCGGGAGTTGTGCGCGGATCGAGGTGGCCAGCGCCGCCTGCTGCCCGCCGGCATAGCCGAGCAGCATCCCGACCTCGGTGTCGACCCCCATGTCTTCGCCGCGGTAGCCGAGGCGAGAGCCGGTCGCGGCGACCGTGGTGGGCTGGCCGAACACGAGCTGCGCGATGGTGAGCGGATACACGCCCTGGTCGAGGAGGGATCCACCACCACGCGCCGGGTCCCACAGGCGGTGATCGCCGGGTGGCAGGGGAAAACCAAAACTCGCTTGGACCGTGCGAGGTTCGCCGATCGCCCCGCCCGTGAGCAGCGACCGCACCGCGCGGATGCCCGGGTTAAAGCGCGACCACATGGCCTCCATCACAAACACCTTCGCTCGCGTGGCGGCATCGAACACGGCGTGTGACTCGGCCTCGGTCATCGTGAACGGCTTCTCGACAAGCACGTGTTTGCCCGCCTCGATGGCGGCGAGGGCGAGCTCCGCGTGGTTGTGGTTGGGGGTGGCGACGTAGATCAGGTCGATGTCGCTCCGGCTCAGAAGCTCGTCAACCGGCAGGACCAGGGGGATGCCGTGCTCCTCGGCAAACACGCGGCCACTCTCGAGGCTGCGGCTCCCGAGCGCCGCGAGCTCGATTCCCTCGCAGAGGCTGAAGTCCCCGGCAATCGCGTTGCCCATCCAGCCGGCGCCGAGCATGCCACATCGCACAGTATCCATGGCCTCACGCTACCGGCAATCACGAACTTCTGAACCGATTCAAGACCCACGCTTGACAATCCGATTGTTTGCGCAAACAATTGGTGACGACACACGGCTAGTCATCACAAGGGAGTGCGTTCGTGAGCCAACGGCAGAGTTACCGGATCGGTGACCGCATCCTCTTTGGCGCCGCGTACTACCCCGAGTACCAGCCCGTCGAGCGAGTCGCCGAGGACTTCCGGCTGATGCGCGAAGCCGGCTTCAGCCTCATCAGGGTGGGCGAGTCCGTGTGGAGCACGTGGGAGCCCCGCGACGGCGAGTTCGAGCTCGAGTGGCTCGCGCCTATCCTCGACGCGGCGCACGAGCACGGCATCTCGGTGGTGCTCGGAACGCCGACCTACGCCGTTCCCCCGTGGCTGATGCAGAAGCATCCACAGATTGCCGCCGAGGAAAAGACCGGCGTGCGCGTGCCGTGGGGTGCGCGCCAGGAGACGGACACGTCGAACCCGGTGTTCCGTGATTACGCCGAGCGCATCATCCGTGCCGTCGTCGGCCGCTACGCGGATCACCCCTCGGTGGTGGGCTTCCAGGTCGACAACGAGCCCGGTCACCAGGTTCCCCACAACGCTCACGTGTTTGAGGGCTTCAAGGCCTGGCTGATCGAGCAGTACGGCTCGGTCGAGGCCATCAACGACGCGTGGAACCTCACCCACTGGGCGCACCGCATGACCCACATCGACCAGCTGTGGATCCCCGACGGCAACCACGTTCCGCAGTACGACCTCGCGTGGCGGCGTTACCAGGCCACCCTCACGACGGACTACATTCGCTGGCAGGTCGCGCTCGTTCGCGAGTACGCCGCCGCCGACCAGTTCGTCACGACGTGCATCGACCCGATGCGCGCGGCCGTCGACGATCGTGCGGTTGGGGCCGAGACGGATGTGATTGCGGCCAACCAGTACCTGGCAACACAGTCGGAGTTGGGCGTCGAGACGGACGGGCGCTACGCGTTCCCGCCGTCCGGCAGCTGGGCGCCGTTTTTTGTCGCGGACCGCACGTGGGCCATTGGGCAGCAGCCCTTTATGGTGACCGAGACCAACGCGACGAGCATTGGCTTCCCGTGGTTCAACTACCCCGCCTACGACGGGCAGTGGCGCCAGGTGGCGTGGGCCATGATCGCTCGGGGTGCGCGGGCCATCGAGTACTGGCACTGGCACACGATGCACGGATCGTGGGAGACCTACTGGGGTGGGGTCCTGCCGCACAGCTTCCGGCCGGGTCGCGTGTATGACCAGATCGCCGCCCTGGGCCGCGAGATTGCCGAGGCGGGCGCCGCGGTCGAGGGCATCGTGCCGGATGCGGGAGTGGGACTACTCTTCTCGATGCCCACCCGCTGGGCGTTCGAGTACCACCCGCCGATGCAGGACCCTGCGGCCGACCCTGCCAAGCAGGGGCCGAAGGATGCCGCCGCCTATGAGCGAATTGTCTACCGCTTCTACGGCGGCCTCAGCCGTGCCGGGCACCAGGTTCGCGTGATGCACGCGGCCGACGTCGAGCTCCTCGACCCGACCGAGCTCGCGGCTACCCTTCCCGTGCTGGTGGTGCCCGCGCTGTACCTCGTGAGTGACGAGCTGGTTGCTCGCCTGCGGGACTACGCGGCGGCCGGTGGTCACCTCGTGCTGGGCATCCGCTCCCTCTACGCCGACGAGATCGGTCGCCCGCGTCTGGACGTGCAGCCGGCGGGCATCGCGGATGCCGCGGGCACCTGGTACGACGAGTTCAGCAACCTGCTCGAGCCGGTCCCGGTCACGGGCGCGCTCACTGGTGCGGCGACGGGTCTCATCGAGGGGTTGTACACGGAGGGCGCCGACGTGATCGCCTCGTACGAGCATCCGCACTTCGGTCGCTGGGCCGCGGCGACCACAACCGAGTTCGGTTCGGGGCGCATCACCTACGTCGGAAGCCTTCCCGACCTCGAGCTCGCGACGAGCCTCGGCACGTGGCTGGGGGATGCACGCCCGTGGGGCGCCGTGCCAGACGCGGTGACGGTCCACGGTGCCACGAACGCTGCGGGAGAGCGCCTGTGGTTTGTGCACAACTGGGGGTTCGAGCCTCGCGCCGCGACACCACCCAAGGCGGTTACCACCCTCGAAGGCACGCCCGTGACCACGGTAGAACTCGGCGCGTGGGATGTACGGATCCTCAGGGAGGCGACCTCGTGACCGCGGTCGTGGCCTCCCGCAAGCGACTGAGTGCGCGCACTCGCGCGAGCCGCACGGCCTACCTGTTCCTCTTTCCGTTCCTTGTGGTGTTTGCGCTGAGCATCGTTATCCCGCTCGGCTACGCCCTGGTGATTAGCTTCTTCAAGAAGCAGCTCATCGGTGGCACCTCGTTTGTCTTCTTCGACAACTACATCCGGGCCTTTGGCGACACACTCCTCCACGACGGTGTCTTCCGGGTGCTGGTGTTCCTCGCGATCCAGGTGCCCATCATGCTGTTCATCGCGATGTGCGCGGCGCTCGCGATCGACAGCGGGCGACTCGCGGGCAGCCCCATCGTGCGTATCGGGTTGTTCCTGCCGTACGCCGTCCCGGCCGTGGTTGCGGCTCTGATGTGGGGCTACATCTTCGGAAGCCGGTTTGGTCTGGCCGGCCAGGTCTTTGGGTTCTTTGGGGTTCCCACACCCGACTTCCTCGGCCCCAACCTGATGCTCGCGAGCATCGGCAACGTGGTCACGTGGTCGTTCGTGGGCTACAACATGCTGATCTTCTATGCCGCCCTGCGCAGCATCCCCACCGAGATCTACGAGGCGGCGGCGATCGACGGTGCGGGGGAGTTCCGCAAGGCGTGGTCCATCAAGATCCCCGCCCTGCGCCCGGCGCTGACCCTCGCCCTGATCTTCTCGGTGATCGGGAGTCTTCAGCTGTTCAACGAGCCGAGCATCCTGCAGGCTCTTCGGCCGAGTGTGATCACGACGAGCTACACGCCCAACCTGTACGCCTACAGCCTCGCGTTTATGGGTGGCCAGACCAACTACGCCGCAGCGATCGCGGTGCTGCTGGGTGGCCTGACCGTGGCCATCGCGTACGTGGTGCAGCTGGGTGTCGCCCGGCGGGAGAGGCTCATCTGATGGCCGTGTTGACCGATACCGCGGAGCAGACCGTGCGCGCCAGCGAGAAGGCGTCGCGTCGACGCCAGGCGAGACTGCGTGGCAAACGTTCGCCCGTGCTGACCATCGTCTTCTGGATGCTGCTGGCGTACTTTATGTTGCCCCTCGCGTGGCTCGTGGTGAACTCCACCAAGAGCAACGACCAGCTGTTCACGACTTTTGGGCTGTCGTTCGCGGACACCTTCTCGCTCTTCGACAACATCGCCAAACTCACCACCTACCAGGACGGCATCTTCTTCCGGTGGTTTGGCAACACCATCCTGTACGCGGTGGTGGGTGCCGGGGGAGCGGCGATCATCGCGGCGATGGGCGGTTATGCACTCGCGAAGTTCGACTTCCACGGGCGACGCGGTGTTCTCGCCGCGGTACTCGGCGCGACCGCGGTTCCGGGGACTGCGCTGGCGGTGCCCACCTACATGCTGTTCAGCCAGTGGGGGCTGATCAACACGGAGGCGGCGGTCATCCTGCCCGCACTCGCGAGCCCGTTTGGGCTGTTTCTGATGCTTGTCTACGCGCAGGATGCCGTGCCCGAGTCGATGATCGAGGCCGCTCGCATCGACGGCGCGGGCGAGACTCGAATCTTCTGGCAGATTGCGTTCCGGCTGATGGTGCCGGGCTTCGTGACGGTGCTGTTGTTCCAGCTGGTGGCCACGTGGAACAACTACTTCCTGCCCCTGATTGTGCTCAACGAGTCCGACAAGTTCCCCCTCACCGTGGGTCTGAGCCTCTGGAACAAGCTCGCCAACGCCGGGGGAATCTCGATCGTCGAGCCCCTCTATCCCCTGGTCATCACCGGGTCACTGCTGGCAGTGCTCCCGCTGATCGTGGCCTTCATCTTCCTGCAGCGGTACTGGCAATCAGGTATCGCCGCGGGTGGAGTCAAGCAATGACGACGCGGCGATCGTCACGGCCTGGCACACCCCCACCCAGCCCGGGTGGGGTTCGAGTGGGCGCTTCTCAACGAAGAGTCAAGTCAGCATCACAAGGAGAGAATCAATGATTCGACACACAGCATCGCGTGGCGTCCGCCGCGCGGTGACCGTCGCCGCAGCCCTCGCGGCCACAGCCCTTGTCATCACGGGCTGCAGCACCACGGACACCCCTTCCGACGAACCCGTCGAGATCACCTTCTGGACCTGGCTGCCCGACATCCAGACCACAATCGACAAGTTCGAGGAGGCGCACCCCAACATCACCGTCAAGGTGGAGAACGTGGGCGTGGGTGTCGACGAGTACACCAAGATCCAGAACGCCGTGGATGCCGGTTCCGGTGGCCCCGACGTTGCCCACATGACCTACGACGCGGTGCCGGCCTTCGCCCTCACGGGTGCGCTCGCCGACCTCACCCAGACGGGTGGCGAGTCGATCGCCGACACGTTCCTGCCGGGTGTGGTGAGCCTCGTCCAGTTTGGTGACGCCATCTACGGTGTGCCACAGGACTTCGGGCCGGGCGTGATGTACTACCGCGAGGATGTCTTCACCGCGGCGGGCGTCGAGGTTCCGACCACGTGGGATGAGTACGCGGCCGCCGCCGAGGCACTCCACGCCTTTAACCCCAACACCTACATCACCTACCTCGACCCAGGACTCGTGGATGCCCCGTACATGGGCCTCTGGCAGCTCGGTGCCGAGCCGTGGCCCATCGAGGGCGAGTCGAACCTGACTCTTAACCTCCAGTCGGACGAGGCCGTGCAGTGGGCCGACTACTGGACCGACCTCAACAACAAGGGCCTCACCATCGAGTCCGTGCAGGGCTCGGAGGAGTGGTTCAAGCAGCTCGGCGACGGCCAGATGGCAACGTGGGTCGTGGGCGCGTGGGGCCTTCAGGCGCTCACGGGTGTGCTGCCGGAGAACGAGGGCCTCTGGCGCGTGGCGCCACAGCCGGTCTGGAACGAGGGTGACACCGGCACGAGCCAGTGGGGCGGCAGCGCCTCGGTGGTGCTCGAGCAGAGCGACAAGAAGGAGGCGGCGACCACCTTCGCTCTCTGGATGAACGGGTCTGACGAGGGCGTCGAGTCGCTCAAGAACGACCAGGGTCTGCTCCCCACCACCAACGCCGCGTGGGAGGACCCCGCGTTTATCGACGAGGAGATCGAGTACCTGGGTGGCCAGCAGGCTCGCCAGATCTTCGCCCAGTCCGCCAAGGACACGGTTGTCGGATGGAGCTGGACCCCGTTCCAGCCCTACATCGGCAGCGTCTACAAAGACACGGTTGGTCAGGCCATCTCGGCCAAGACCAGCCTCGCCGACGCGTTCGTCCTGTGGCAGGACCGCATCGCGGAGTACGCCGAGGAGCAGGGCTTCACGGTAACGATCGGCGACTAGACGGGAGGATGCCGCGCTGCGCCGAGCGCGGCATCCTTCTTTATCTTGCACCTCTCGATGCGGGCGTCGCGCGCTCGCCGGTCGAGTGGGCGCGCAGCGCCCGTGACCCTCCGCTGGTCGAGTGGGCGCGCAGCGCCCGTGACCCTCCGCCGGTCGAGTGGGCGCGCAGCGCCCGTATCGAGACCCTCACAGAAAGCTCTGTCATGCCCAGAATCAGCTTCCCGAACGGCTTCGCCTTCGGGGTAGCCACGAGCGCCTTCCAGATCGAGGGGGCGTGGAACGAGGATGGCAAGGGTCCCTCCATCTGGGACACCTTCGGCCATACGCCTGGCAAGGTCTGGCGTGACATCCCCGGAGACATCGCGGTCGACCACTATCACCGCTACCGCGACGACGTCGCGATCATGCGCGACCTGGGCCTCGACAGCTACCGGTTCTCGCTCAGCTGGCCGCGCATCCTCCCCGAGGGCACGGGTCGCGTGAACCAGGCCGGCCTCGACTTCTACAAGCGGCTCATCGACGAGCTGCACAACGCCGACATCACCCCCAACGTCACGCTGTACCACTGGGACCTCCCGCAGGCGCTCGAGGATCGTGGTGGTTGGGGTAACCGCGACATCGCCGGGTGGTTTGGCGACTACGCCGCGCTGGTCTTCGGCGAGTTGGCGGGGACCGTTCCGCGGTGGAGCACACTCAACGAGCCGATCTCGATCTGGGTGGGCTACGGCATGGGAGTGTTTGCACCGGGTCACGCCGATGAGCGGTTGGGCAAGCAAGCCATGCACAACGCGATGCTCGCGCACGGCGCCGGTGTTCGGGCCTTCCGGGCATCCGCTGCCGCCGCCACGTCGGAGATAGGGCTGGTGCTCGACATCTGGCAGCGGCATCCCGCGACGGATTCGCCCGCCGACGTCGAGATCGCTCAGCGCGACGAGGATGACTCGTTCCGGTTCTTTCTCGACCCTCTCCTGACCGGGCGCTACGGCGACCGCATCGTGGAGCGTCTCGAACAGCGTGGGGTCATGCCAGACGTTCGCGACGGTGACCTCGACCTCATTGCGCAGCCGATCGACTTTTTGGGGCTCAACGTTTACTCGCGAGTCGTGGTGAGCGCCCAGAACTACAACCCACGTTGGTGGGTCGCCGGTGACGCGCATCCGGGTGGCAACTTTCTCGACAACGGCATGGAGTTTTACCCCAAGAGTGTCTACGACGCGATCTTTATGGCGCGCGACGAGTACGGCTTCGACAAGCCGATCTACATCACCGAGAACGGGGTCGCCGACTCGCACGGCGACAGCGTCGAGGGGCCCATTCACGACGAGGAGCGCATTCGCTACATCGAGGGGTTCCTCGAGTGGATCGCGCGGGCGATCGAGGATGGCGCGGACGTGCGCGGCTACTACCTGTGGTCGCTGATGGACAACTTCGAGTGGGCGGCCGGGTTCAGCCAGCGATTTGGGCTTGTGCATGTCGACACCCAGACGCTCGTGCGCACCCCCAAGGCGTCAGCGAGCTGGTACCGCGACGTCATCGCTCGACGTGGCCTGGAGTAGAGCGATAATGAGGCTCGACCTGCCGCCGGCAGATGCGCCACTGCGGGATCACCTGCCCCTGGGGGGCGACGGCATCACGGTGACCAGCCGATACCTGGAGCGCGACGGCCGACCGATCCTGCCGGTGAGCGCCGAGGTGCATTACTCGCGGATGCCCCGCTCCACCTGGGACGACGAGCTGCGCAAGATTGCCGCATCCGGCGTCACCGTGCTCGCCACCTACGCGATCTGGATCCACCACGAGCAGGTGGAGGGCAGGCTACGTTTTGACGGCTCGCTCGACGTGCGCGCCTTTCTTCTGGCCTGCCGCAGACACGGCCTCGACGTGTTTCTACGACTGGGCCCATGGGCACACGCCGAGGCGCGGCAGGGTGGGCTGCCGGACTGGCTGCTCGCCCGCGACCTCGTGCCCCGCACTAACGATCCGGCCTACCTTGCCGAGGCTCGCCGCTGGTACAGCGCGGTCGCCGAGCAGATCAGCGGCATCCCGCTGTTCGCGGTGCAGGTCGAGAACGAGCTGTACGACGACGCCGAGCACCTCGCCACTCTCGTCGACCTGGCCCGCGAGTGTGGCATCCACGCTCCACTCTGGACGGGCACGGCGTGGGGTGGCGCGCAACTACCCGTTGACCGGGTGCTGCCGCTGTACGCGGGGTACTCCGAGGCGTTTTGGGTCGCCCATGACGAGGGTTTTGACCTGTCAAGCGCGAGCAACTTCTACTACTCCGACGAGCGGGATGAAGTGGGCGTCGGCGCCGACACGCGAGACAGTGCGCTGCTCCCCAGCAACCTCGACCCCACACGCTACCCGTACGCGACGTGCGAGCTGGGCGGGGGCATGGTCTCGGCGTACCACCGCCGCCCCACCGCGGCCCCCGACGACGTCGCGGCCCTCGCGCTCACCAAGCTCGGCAGCGGCTCGACGTGGCAGGGCTACTACATGTTCCACGACGGCATCAACCCGGCCACGGACCTGCAGGAGTCCCACGAGACCGGCGGTCGAAACGACCTGCCCGCCCTCAGCTACGACTTTGGTGCGCCGCTGGGCCTCTTCGGCGAGACCCGCCCAAGCCTCGGGATGCTGCGCCTCCAGCACCACTTTCTGGCCGCCTTCGGCGACCGTCTCGCCCCGCTCCCGCTCGTGCTCCCCGAGCACACCCCGTCCGTCGGCGACACGACCGGTCTCCGTTGGGCGGTGCGGGGGGACGGCGATCACGGGTTCCTGTTTGTCACGAACCACCAGCCTCACGTCACGTTGCCGAGCCATCGGGTGTCGTTCGAGGTGGCCGGTGTCCGGTTCCCTGAGGTCCACATTCCCACCGGGGCATATTTCTTCTGGCCAGTGCGATTCGAGTGGCAGGGACGCATGATCGACTGGGCCACCGCGCAGATCGTCACCGCCGTCGGGGACGTGCTGGTGGTCTCGGCAGACGGGCCAGCTCAGGTGTCGATCGACGGCGTTGTGGTTGACCTGCGCACGCGCGAGGTCGTCGACGGGATACTGCTCCTGCCTCGCGCCGATGCGGAACGCGCACAACTCGTCGACGGTCGACTCGTGATCAGCGACGACCTCGTCACCCCCGAGTACCTCTACGCGGAACGCGCGGTTCCCGTCCTCGACGTTTTCGGCGGGAGTCACTTCGTGCGGCACGTGCTGCCGGCGGGAGCCGCGCTGCCCGACACCGTGCCGGTGCACCAGGTGCGCGAGCCGGGTAACCCGGCGGCGGTCGTGCTCGGCCCGATGGGGCGGGCGTCGGCGCCGACCGACTACACGAGCGCGGGGGCGTGGGTGGTGGATGTGTCCGGCCTTCCGCGGGTGGAGGGTGTGCGCATCCTCATCGAGCTCGACTGGGTGGGCGACATCGCGAGGGCGATCGTCAACGGGCATCCGGTGGACGACCGCTATTTCACGGGCCGACCATGGATGCTGCCCCTCGACTTACTCGACGGAGCGACCGAGGTGACCATCGAAATCCTCTCGTTCGACCCGGCCGCCCCCGTCTACCTGCCCGACGACGCTCGCGCCGCCCTCGGCGACGGCACCGCGCGGCTCACGTCCGCGCGGGTGCACCGTGTCGAGCGCCGCGTAACTCGCGAGTTCGCTTGAATGTAGCCTCCGCGCGCCACAACACCCCACAAACAAGCGAACTCGCGAGGTGGGGGAGCCGCGCTAGGGTCGAGCCATGAAGTTGCCTGAGCCGACATCCACCCCACTCCGCGGCGGGGCCGTACTGCGCTGGGGCATCCTTGCCCCCGGCGGAATCGCGGATGGCTGGACCAAGACGCTGCACGCCAACACCGACCAGCGGGTGGTGGCGGTGGCCTCCCGCACCCTGGAGCGCGCGCAGGCGTTCGCGGCAACACACGGCATCCCCACCGCCTACGGCTCGTACGAGCAGCTCGTCGAGGACCCGACCGTCGACATCGTCTACGTCGCCGCCCCGCACAGCGAGCACCTCAGGCTTGCACTGCTCGCCATCGCCGCGGGCAAACACGTGCTCGTGGAGAAGCCCATTGGCATCAGTGCCGCCCAGGCCCGCGAGCTGGCCGCCGCCGCCCGCGCAGCTGGTGTGTTCGCGATGGAGGCCATGTGGTCACGCTTCCTTCCGCAGACCACCGTGGTCGACCAGCTCCTCCAGGCGGGTGACCTCGGCGAGGTGCTCACCGTGACGGCCGACTTCGGGGCCGTGTTTGACCCCGACCCGGAGGGCCGCGCCTACAACCCGGCCCTCGGGGGCGGTGCCCTTCTCGACATCGGCGTCTACCCGTTGTGGTTTGCGCACTTTGTGCTCGGGGCACCACGCCGAGTGACGGCGAGTGGTTCGCTCACCACAACCGGCGTGGATGCGCAGGCCGCCGTCATCCTCGATTACGAGTCCCACGCCCAGTCAGTACTGACCACGAGCATGATCGTCTCGACCCCACGACGCGCGGTCATCAGCGGCACCAGCGCGCAGGTGCAGTTCCCGCTGAACTTTATGGGCCCGAGTGAGTTCGAGGTCGTCCGCGACGACGAGGTCATCGCCGAGTTCACTGACCCGAACGGCTTCCGCTGGCGTGACGGCCTGTGTTACCAGGCGGTCGCCGCAGCTCAGAACATCGCGGATGGGCTCACCGAGTCCCCGCTGCACACCCTCGATGACACGATCGCGATCCTCGACGTGATCGACGAGGCGCGGGCCCAGGTCGCCGCGGCGAACTAACCGAGGCGACGCGCCATAAAACGGGTGTCGCCGTCATCCTCGAGGGTGACAAAGCCGAGGTGCTCGTAGAACGCGATTGCGTTGGAATTGGTGCTGCCGACCCCAAGGTGCACCCCCGGCACCCCGCGCTCCGCAAGCTCGCCACACAACCACTCGATGAGGACCCGCCCGTACCCGTGGCCCTGCGTGCGGGGGAGCAGGTCAATGTGCAGGTGCGCCGGGTGCTCGTCGAGCACCGCGGGTGGAGTCGTGGGAGGGGTGTGCAGGAGGCCAATCATCTCGGCGTCGACGGTGTTGCCGCTTCCCACCGGATACTGGCGGCGCAGGCTCGGCCACCAGTTCTCGTCGCACCACGCCTCGAATGCGAGTGTGTCCGGGCACCCAAACACGTAGCCAGCAACACCGTGGTCGTCGACGACCACCTGGGAGAGGTCGGGGTGTCTCGCCACGTAGGGCCCCGCGTACACGTGGCCCACCAGGTCAGGGTTCGCTGCGGCGTCCATGCCCGCCGTCTCGAAGCACACGCGGTACACGCCCGGCACGTCTGCCAGCCCGGGGATTCGGAGCTCGGTCATGCGCGTCAGACTACCGTGTGGGTCTCGTGCCCCCAAGTGGTCTAGTGCAGCGCCGCAATGAGCCGGATAAACGGGCCTAAGTGGTCTACTAGACCGCTTGCGATCCGCACTCTCATGGGTTCTACTGTCCCCATGCCTCCCGAGCCACACGCCCCCGCGCGCACGATGCTGCGTGCCCGGTTGCGCGAGGTTGTGAGCGACATGCAGGTGGGAGATCGCCTGCCCGGGGAGCGTGATCTCGCCGAGCGCTGGGGTGTGGCGCGGATGACCCTGCGCGGAGCGATCGACGCGCTGGTGACCGAGGGTCTCCTTGAGCGCCGCCACGGCTCGGGCACCTACGTCACTCCACGCCCGCTTGTGCGCGTCCTCGGACTCACCTCCTTCTCTCAGGACATGCGCGAGCGGGGCCTGGTTCCCGGCAGCCGCCTGATGGCGTTCTCCACCCGACCGGCGGATGCCGCGCTCGCGGCCCAGCTGCGCATCCCGGTGGACGAGCCCGTTTTCAACTTCACGCGCATCCGGCTGGGCAGCGGCGAGCCGATGGCCGTCGAGACCACGTGGATTCCCGTGGGCTACGTGCCCGGTCTCGCCGAACGTGACCTCTCGGGCTCCCTGTACGAGGTGCTCGCTCGCCGCTACCGCATCGAGATGGGCGCGGCGAAGGTCTCCATCGAGCCGGTCCTGCCCGACAGCCGGGTGCGCGAGCAGCTGGGCATCGACGCCGACCAGGCCTGCCTGCGATTGCGGATGGTCGACTCCGACACTCGGGGACGCGTGATTATGGTCGCGAACTGCGTCTACCGCGGGGATAAGTACCAGCTCACCGCCGACGTCTCCGGCGCCGCCTTCTCGGTGAGGAGGGCGGGATGAGCGTGCTCGCCGTCGACGGAGGCCAATCGGGCATCCGCGCCACCACATCCGGGTCCGAGACCGTCGTCGAGGTCGACGGGGTCAGCCGCCTCGAGGGCGACGTGGTCGCCGTTGTTGCCGATCGGGTGGGCGAGGCGTGGCGCGAGCTGGGGGAGCCAACCCTCGAGCGTGCCGTGCTGGGGCTCACAACCTCACCGACTCAGGTGGCCGAGCTCGACCGCCTCGCCGATCTCGTGTCCGAGGCGACGGGTGCGTTCGAGGTGTGGATCGCCGACGACACCGTGACTGCGCACGCGGGAGCACTCTCCGGCGAGTGGGGTGTGAGTCTCACGGTGGGCACGGGCGTCGCATGTCTTGCGGTTTCCGAGGACGACCGTGCCCAGGTCATCGACGGTGACGGGTACCTCCTCGGCGATGATGGCGCCGCGTTCTGGATCGGACGCGAGGGAGTTCGCGCGGTGCTGCGCGCCCACGACGGCCGCGGGTCCGCGACCTCGATGACCACGGCCGCCCACGAGTTTTTTGGTGGCACGGCGGGCCTCGCCGTGCATATCCACTCGCTGCCACGACCGGTGAACTCGATCGCGGCCTTCGCTCCGGCCGTGCTCGCCGCCGCGGCCGAGGACGGTATCGCCTCGGGCATCGTTGCCGCCGCGGCCGAGTCGCTTGCGGAGACCGTCGCCGCGGGGGTGCGCGCGGTCGGAACAGACACTGCCGTGCCCGTGGCGATCGGCGGTCGCCTCATCGAGACGTCAGGCCTGCTCGAGTCAGCCGTGACCGCGGCGATCCTCGAGTGGGTGCCCGGAGCATCCGTTCGACGCGCCGACGGCTCCCCGCTCGACGGCGCCCGCGCCCTCGCTCTGGGTTACCAGACCGATCGCTACACCTCACTGATCCACCACTGGAAGAAGGGTTCTCGTCCATGACCCCCACGAGTCCTGGTCTGACCTACCTGGCCACCGCGCAGCGCCTCCTCGAGCGTGTCGCGACGCAGGAGTGGCCACAGCTCTCCGCCGCCGCCGATGCGCTGGTGACCGCACTCTCCGCGGGCCACACGGTGCACGCGTTTGGCACGGGCCACTCGCACATGCTCGCCGAGGAGCTCTACTACCGCGCCGGTGGGCTCGTGCGCGTCAGCCCCATCCTGTTCGAGGGCCTGATGCTCCACGCCAACGCGCGTCTCTCCACGAGCCTCGAGCGCCTGCCCGGTCTTGCGGATGCCCTGCTCGACAACCACGCGGTCGCCGCGGGTGACGTGGTGTTCGTGGCATCCAACTCGGGGAGCAACGCCGTGACCTCGGAGATCGTCTCCGCGCTGCGCGCTCGCGGGGCCGTCGTGATTGCCATCACAAGCATCACGCATGCGACGTCGTCGGAGGCCCGCGAGACCGAGTATCCCAAGCTGCACGAGCTCGCCGACATCGTCATCGACAACGGCGGTGTGGTGGGCGACGCAGCGGTGGAGATCGACGGGTTCGCCCAGCGGGTCTCGCCCACGTCGACCGTGGTGGGCGCGGCGATCCTCAACGCGATCGTCGCGGAGACGGTCGCGCGACTTGTCGCCGCGGGCATCCCGCCGGAGGTGTACACGAGCAGCAACACCTCGGGTGGCGACGCCGCCAACGATCGTTTTGCGCACGTCGCGGGAGCCGTATGAGCGCACGGTCGAGTGGCTACGGGGTCGGCAAGTCCGGCACCCCGGCCTTCGACGTGCGCGGAATTGTGGAGGGCTTCTACGGGCCGCCGTGGTCACACGCCGAGCGCCTCGACATGATCGACTTCATCGCCGATCGCGGGATGAACACCTTCGTGTACTCCCCGAAGGATGACCCGCTGATGCGCTGGGAGTGGCGTGCGCCGTACCAGGGCGACGAGCTCGCACGCCTCGCGGAACTCGTCGACGCGTGCGCTCGCCGGGGAGTCGAGTTCGTCTTTTGCCTGTCGCCGGGCCTGAGCATCCAGTACGCCTCCGAGCAGGATGTCGCGACCCTGATCGCCAAGTACGCCGCGGTCGCGGAGCTGGGCGTCGGCTGGTTTGGCCTCCTGCTCGACGACATTCCCGCATCCCTCCAGCACACGAGCGATCGTGCGGTGTGGCCCGACCTGGTCTCGGCCCACGTTGACCTCGTGGGGCGTGTTCACGCCGCGCTCGCCGCGGTCGGCCACCGCCTCGTCGTGTGCCCCACCCAGTACTTCGGCCGGGGCACCGAGGACTACATCACGCGCCTTGGTCAGGGGGTGCCCGCCGAGGTCGACCTGTTCTGGACTGGCCGGCTGATCTGCTCGCCCTTTATTGACCTTGAGGATGCCGAGCGCTTCGCTCAGGCGACCGGTCGTCCTCCGCTGTTCTGGGACAACTACCCCGTCAACGACGTCGCGATGACCCACGAGTTGCACATCGGGCCCTACCGGGGCCGAGACGTGCGGCTCGCCGAGGCATCCCGTGGGGTAATCGCCAACGGCATGGAGTACGCCGAGAGCTCAAAGATCGCGTTCGCGACCATCGCCGACTATCTCTGGTCGCCGCACGACTACGACCCGGAGGAGAGTTGGAACACCGCGCTCGCGGATCTCATTCCGGATGCCGCGGACCTCGCCGACTATCGGCTCTTCGCGGAAAACTCGCTGGGGTCTTGCCTGAACCTCGACGACGCCCCCGAGCTCGTGGGGGTGCTTGAGCGCTACACGTTCCTCGTCGAGACGGGCGACGCGCAGGGAGCCGCCGCGATCGTGAGCGAGTACGCGCAGCGCGCGGCCGCGGCATCCGATCGCCTGCTGACGACACCGCAGACCAATGCCGCACTCGTCGACGAGGCGCGCGAGTGGATCACGGTATTTGGCCTGGGGGCTGCGGCCCTCGCCGACCTCGCGCGGCTCACCGCGGAGGGGACCCTCGACCGGGATGGCGCCGCGGTGCTTGCCGACCACCGCGCACGGATTAGATCCCGGGGTCGCCGCGTCTTCGGGGATGCCCTCGACATGACGCTCACGGATGTCATCGGCCACAGCACCACCACGGAAGGTCCAACACACAAGGAGGCAGCACCATGAGTACCAAGAGAACACTTGCCGCCGCGGTGGCGGTCGTCGCCACGGTCACAGCGGGGCTCACCGCCTGCGCGCCGGCTGGCGACGACAAGGTCATTCGCGTCGCGATGGGGTCGCCCGGCGAGGCCCAGATCAGGGTCTGGGATGCCGCGGCAGCCGAGTTCGCCGAGGAGAACCCCGGCTGGACCGTCGAGATGAACTACCAGGACGACGACCAGTACCAGACGATCGGCCTGCCGAACCTGCTCAACGGTCGCAACGCCCCCGACATCTATTTCGAATGGGTGGGCAGCCGCCTCGAGACACGCACCGCCGACGGCTTCGCCGCCGACATCACCGAGTATGTGGAGGATGGCCCGCTCACCGGCCTCCTGGACGAGTCCGCCTACGCACCGGCGACGGTGGACGGCGGCATCCGGCTGGTTCCCCACATCGCGGATGTCACGAACGTGCTCTGGTACAACGAGGACATCTTCGCTGAGCAGGGTCTGACCCCGCCGACCACGTGGGAGGAGCTCCTCGACACGTGTGACGCGCTCGACGCGGCCGGGATCATCCCGATCGCCAGCGGCAACAAGGATCTCTGGGCGGCCGGCAACTGGCTCGGACACCTCGTCTCGCGGGTGGTGGGCGAGGACGTCTACGACAGCGCCCTGAAGGGCGAGACCTCGTTCGACACCCCCGAGTGGGTCGAGGCCTTTGGCTACGTGCAGGAGCTCGCCGACCACAACTGCGTCAACGAGAGCGCCAATGCGATCGACGACAACGAGGGCGCGCAACTCTTCTTCCAGGGCCAGGCCGCGATGCACGCCATCGGCTCGTGGCTGGTCAGCTGGGCCATCGACGAGGCACCCGACCTGAACTTCGACTTCGTGAACTTGCCGGAGATGCCCGGCGCGGGTGACCAGCAGAGTGTCATTGGTGTTGTCACCGGCTACGTGGTCAACGCGAAGTCCACGAAGATCGAGAAGGCCGTCGAGTTCCTCGCCCTCGTCAACAATGAGGCAAACGTGACCGCGTTTATCGAGGCCGAGGCCATCCCGCTCGCCCTGAGCGCCGCCAACAGCGACGCGATCGACGAGCGCACCCTGCGTCTCAACTCGCTCCTCGCCGACAGCGGAACCGTCATCAACCCGCCCGACACCGGCTACGACCTCGGCACGGCGGAGGCGTTCTACGCCGCGCTCGCCGCGGTCCTCGGTGGTCAGGCGACCCCCGAGGATGCCGTCGCCACCCTCGCGGGAGCCGTCGGCTAGTACCCTTCGGGATGCCCGCCCGCCCCCTCGCTACAGGGCGGGCATCCCGATCTCTCCCTCACCCACTCGACCCTCAACCGAAAGCCCGTGATGAAGCCAACCCGGCCCTGGGTGCCGTACCTGTTTGTCGTTCCGGCTGTCGCCGTGTTCGGCTTCGCGGTGCTGTACCCGGTGATCATGACGGGCTTCTACTCGTTGACCGAGTGGAACGGCTACGGTGCACAGATCTTCATCGGGTTCGAGAACTACCTGAAGATCGCCACCGATGCCCTGTTCGCCCAGTCGTTCCTTCACGTTGTCATCTACATCCTGGTGACCCTCGTGCTCGAAGTGCTGGTCGGGTTGATGCTCGCCGGCATCGTGGCCGCGCGGCGGTCGAGCACGATCTGGTTCCGAGTTGCGATCTTTACGCCCGTGATGCTGCCGATGGTCGTTGTCGCGGTGCTCTGGTCGTTCATCTACAACCCGGACTTCGGCCTGATCAACGCGACCCTCGAGGTGGTGGGCCTCGGCGACTGGCAGCGGGTCTGGCTGGGTGACCCGGCGACCGCGCTGCTGGCGATCTGTGTGGTCTCCGGCTGGGTGTTCGCGGGCTTCTACATGACGATCTTCTATGCGGCGCTGCGACAGATCCCCACGGAGGTCGTGGAAGCCGCCCGTCTCGATGGCGCCAACGAGTGGCAACTGTTCTGGCGGATCAAGGTACCCATGATCCGTAGTGCCGTTGAGGTCGGGGTGCTGTTGTGTGTGACGGGCGGCTTCCAGGGCTTCGACCTGTTTTACGTGC
This sequence comes from Rhodoglobus sp., assembly GCA_965279605.1. Lineage (GTDB taxonomy): Bacteria > Actinomycetota > Actinomycetes > Actinomycetales > Microbacteriaceae > Rhodoglobus. The sequence continues at coordinate 101,888 of CBDIIE010000015.1, read as the reverse complement.
TCACCAACGGTGGGCCGTACTACTCGACCGAGATTCCCACCACCTACCTCGTGCGCGAGGTCTTTAAGAACGGCGATGTGGGCTACGGCTCGGCCATGGCCGTGGTCCTCACGCTGGTTGTCGTTGTGGTGGGCATTGGCCTCACCCGACTGCGCCGGGTCGGAGTCGAGCGATGAGGGCGCGCGTGATGAGCCGTGTGGTCACGGTGCTCCTCGTGGTGATCGCCGCCGTCTTCTTCTTCCCGTTGGTCTGGATGATCCTCTCGAGTTTCAAGACCAACAGCGAGATCTTCCGCACCCCGTTCTCGTTGCCCACGAGCATCGACTTCAGCCAGTGGGCGCTCGCGTGGGAGGTCGGCAACATCGGCCAGTACGCGCTCAACAGCGTCATCGCGACCGGGGTCTCGGTGCTCGCGATCCTCGCGATCTCGTCGTCGGCCGCGTTCGCGTTCAGCCGGTACCGGTTCCGCGGCAGCGGCGTCATCCTGGGGGCGCTCGCGCTGGGGCTGGTGTTGCCGCTGCAGTCCTACTTCATCGCCCAGTCCACGATGTTCCGCGACCTGTACATCACCGACACGCGGATGGCGCTCATCATCCCGTACACGGCCATGGGCATCCCGCTGGCGACCTACCTGCTTAAGGTCTATCTCGACGCGCTTCCCGGTGAACTCTTCGAGGCGGCGCGCATCGACGGCGCCGGCGACTTTCGGATGTTCACCCTCATCGCCCTGCCCCTGCTGCGGCCCGGCATCGCCACCGTCGCGGTCTTCTCGGCGCTCAACACGTGGAACGAGTTCCTGCTGGCGCTGCTGTACATCCAGGATGACTCGCTCAAGACCATCCCGACCGGTCTTCTCGCATTCTCCAGCAGATACGTGACGGACTACGGCCTGCTCTTCTCGGCCCTGTCGATCGTGACACTGCCGATGGTCGTCATCTACATCGTCTTTAATCGCCAGATCACGGAGGGCATCACCGCCGGTAGCCTCAAGTGATGCACCCGCTCGACGCCGCCGACCCGCTCGCCTCCTACCGCGATCGTTTTGTGCCGAGCCCCGGACTCGTGGCCTATCTCGACGGCAACTCGCTGGGCCGGCCGCTCACGGCATCCGTTGACCGCGTCGACGCGTTCCTGCGTGACGAGTGGGCAGGTCGCCTGATTCGGGGCTGGGATGAGGGGTGGATGCAGCAACCGCTGGCCATCGGCGATGAGCTGGGCCGCGTCGCTCTGGGTGCCGCTCCCGGGCAGGTGGCGATCGCGGACTCGACCACCGTGGTGATCTACAAGCTCGTGCGAGCTGCCCTCGATGCACGCCCGGGTCGCACCGAGATCGTGATCGATCGGGCGAGTTTTCCCACCGATCGATACATCGTCGAGGGCATCGCCGCCGACCGTGGCCTCACCGTGCGCTGGATCGACACACCCCACGCCACGGGCATCACCCCCGAGCTCGTCGCGGAGGTGGTGGGCCCGAGCACCGCAGTGACCGTGTTCTGCTCGGTGGCGTACCGCTCGGCCTGGCTCGCCGACATCGAGGCGATCACCCGGGTGGTTCACGACGCGGGAGCACTCACGATCTGGGATCTCTGCCACTCCGCCGGGGTTGTGCCCACACCCCTCGACGAGTGGGGCGTTGACCTTGCCGTCGGCTGTGGCTACAAGTACCTCAACGGCGGGCCCGGTGCCCCCGCGTTCCTCTACGTGCGCGCCGAGCTGCAGGGCGAGCTACGCCAGCCGATCCAGGGGTGGCTGGGATCCGCGACGCCGTTCGAGATGGGTCAGGGTTATACGCCGGCCCCGGGCATCCGCGCGTTTTTGAGTGGCACCCCGCCCATGGTGGGGATGCAGCCGATGCGCGACATGATCGCCCTCATCGACGAGGTGGGGTTGGATGTGGTGCGCGCCAAGTCGATCGCCCTCACCGAGTATGCCCTTGAGCTCGTCGACGAGCTCCTGCCTCACGCGGTGGTCGCGTCCCCACGGGATGCCGCCCGCCGCGGCGGACACATCACCATCGATCACCCGAGTTTTGCGGCGCTGATGCCACGGCTGTGGGAGGCGGGCGTCATCCCCGACTTCCGTCGTCCGGACGGCATTCGGCTGGGGCTCTCGCCGCTGTCGACGAGCTTCGCTGAGGTCGAGGCGGGCATCCGCGCGATCGCTGCGTTTGGCGAGTAGCCGAGAATTCGGGGTCAGTTCCCTCGAGCTCATGGATCGGGAGGACCGATTCTGAGCCGCGGCCCACAAGGCACAACCGCGACCCTCACGCCGTGAACGGGGCGACCAGCTCGTCGTAGCGCTCCCGTGAGATGCGGGCTACCTCGTCGATGGGGGCATCCCAGATTTCCTGGTTGAAGATCTCGCACTCGATGTCGCCCGTGTAGCCCGCCGAGACCACGGCCCGCGTGAGCGAGCCGAAGTCGATGTGACCGTCGCCGGGGTAGCCGCGGCTCAGCAGCGGGTCGGCCGCGATCGGGAGGTTCCAGTCACACACCTGGTAACTCGCGATGCGGTTGCCCGCGCCCGCCCGCGCGATCTGCTCGACAACCTGAGGGTCCCAGAACACGTGGAACGTGTCGACCACCACGCCCACCGCGGTGGCGTCGAACTGTTCCGCGATGTCGAGCGCCTGGCCCAGCGTGGAGACCACCGCGCGGTCGGCAACGTACATGGGGTGCAAGGGCTCGATGGCCAGCCGGATGCCCGCGGCCCGGGCATCCCCCTCGAGCGCACCAATCGCGTCCCGCACGCGCTCCCGCGCGCCGATCAGGTCACGGGACCCAGCCGGGAGCCCGCCAACGACCAGCACGAGCGCGGGTGCACCGAGGGTCGCGGCCTCCTCGATGGCGCGGCGATTCTCGTCGAGAGCAGCGGGCAGGTCGTCGCCCGTGAAGAACCCCCCGCGGCACAGGCTCGAGACGGTCAGCCCCGCGCTGCGCACGAGGTCCGCGCTCGCGGCCAGGCCGAACTCGGCGACCGGTTCGCGCCACAGGCCGATCGCCTCGATGCCCGCATCGACCGTGGCGCGCACGGCCTCGGGCACAGTGGCGCGCTTGATGGTGGCCTGGTTCAGCGAGAACATCACAGCCCGTTCAGGGTCAGGAGCTGGTGCCACCGCGCCGCGGCGAACTCGGGCCGCTCGAGGGCGCGCGCCTCGTTGGCGAGGCGGACGATCTCGCTGAGGTGGGGGATGCTGCGCGCCGAGTGCAGGCCACCCACCATCTGGAACGCATCCTGGTGACCGTTGAGCCACGACAGGAACGCGACCCCGGTCTTGTAGTACTGGGTGGGGGCGGCGAAGATCTGGCGCGACAGCGCCTCGGTGGGGTCGAGGATGCGGCGGTACTCGCCCGCGTCCCCGTCGTCGAGCGCGCGGATGGCGGCCGCCGCGCTGGGAGCGATCGCGGCGAACGCGCCGAGCAGGGCATCCGACCCGCTCTCGATGAGGCCCACGAAGTTGAAGTCGTCGCCCGTGAACATCCGCACCCCCTCGGGGAGGCGCGACCGTACTGCGATCTCGGCGTCGGCGTCGAGCAACGACATCTTGATGCCGGCGACCCGGTCGACGTTGTCCTCGATGATCTGGATCACGGTGTCGGCGGAGGTGAAATACCCGGCCAGGCTCGCGTCGAACGCCTCGCCCAGCCAGTGGAGAACCACGGGCGAGCCCGCGTGCGACAGCACCTCGCGATACACCCGCTCGTAGTCGGTCGCCGTGGATGCCGCCCGGGCCAGGTGCCGGGACGCCATCATGACCACGCCGGCGCCGGCATCCTCCGCAACCTCGAGCTGCTCGAGGTACGCGGTGATCACCTCGTCGAGAGAGATGTGTGACTCGGCGACGTGGTCGGTGTTGACGCCCACCACAAGCGCCCCACCGACCGACGCCGCCTCGTGGGCGCTGCGCCGGATCAGTTCGGTGCAGGCGGCCCAGTCGAGACCCATGTTGCGCTGGGCCGTGTCCATCGCGTCAGCGACCCCCAGGCCCCACGACCACAGGTGGTGGCGAAACGCGAGCGTCTTGTCCCAGTCGAGGTCGGCAGGGGAGCCCGGGGTGTTGTCGGCGGTCGTGCGTGGCACCACGTGTGCGGCGGCGTACGCGACGCGCGACGTCAGTGCGGGAACGCGGCGGTAGGTCGGGGCGGGATGCAGCGGGACCTCGCCGCCAAGGAGCCGGAGCCTCACAGGGTCACCGCGGGCAACTCGATACGACGTCCCTCGGCGGAGCTGCGGAGCCCCTCCTCGCTCAGCCGCACTCCGCGAGCGCCGGCCAGCAGGTCGTAGGAGTACGGCGCATCCTCGAGAACGTGCCGCAGGAACTGCTCCCACTGCACCTTGAACCCGTTCTCGTAGGTGTCGTTCGTGGGCACCTCGATCCAGTCGGCGAAGTAGTCGTGGGTCTCGGGCAGGTCGGGGTTCCAGACGGGCTTCGGCGTCGCGTTGCGGGGCTGGATGCGGCAGCCAAACAGACCCACCACGGCCGAGCCGAGGGTGCCATCCACCTGGAACTCGACGAGCTCCTTGCGGTTGACGCGCACCGCCCAGCTGGAGTTGAGCTGCACGATCGTGCCACCCTCCACCTCGAAGATGCCGTACGCCGCGTCATCCGCGGTGGCGTCATAGCGCTCGCCGTGCTCGTCGACCCGGCTGGGGATGTGCGTCACGGCCCGGGCGTAGACACTCTCGATGCGGCCAAACAGGCTTTCGATCACGTAGTTCCAGTGGGCGAACATGTCGCTCACGATGCCGCCGCCATCCTCGCTGCGGTAGTTCCAGCTGGGGCGCTGCGCGGGCTGCCAGTCGCCCTCGAACACCCAGTAGCCGAACTCGCCGCGCACGCTGAGGATGCGCCCGAAGTAGCCGGAGTCGATGAGGCGACGCAGTTTCTGGAACCCGGGCAGGTAGAGCTTGTCGTGCACAACGCCGTTCTTCACGCCCTTCTCGGTGGCCAGGCGTGCAAGCTCGAGAGCGTCGGCGAAGGACTCCGCCGTGGGCTTCTCCGTGTAGATGTGTTTGCCGGCGGCGATCGCCTTGGTGATGGCCTCGACCCGCTTGGTGGTCACGAGAAAGTCGGCGTAGATCGGAAAGTCAGGGTTGGCGAGCGCCTCGTCGAGGCTGTCCGTGTAGTGCTGGATGCCGTGCTTCGCTGCGAGCTCGGCGAGCTTCTCCCGCGAGCGGCCCACGAGCATGGGCTCGACCTGAACGCGGGTGCCATCGGAGAGCAGCACCCCACCCTGCTCACGAATCGCGAGGATCGAGCGCACGAGGTGCTGGCGGTAGCCCATCCGCCCGGAGACGCCGTTCATGATGATGCCGATGGTCTGCTGTGTCACGCGGTGCTCCTGATGAGTTGGTCCGCGGCCCTCGTCGGCGTTGCGGAAAGCGCTTACCAAGTTAGCGGCGGAATCCGCTTTCCACAAGAGCCCGATCCGTCGAGCCTGACCAAATACAGGAGATGTTGTGCTCCGCCGACGTACTTGTGCGGATCGTGGCCCCGGCGGAGAGAAATCTCCTGTATTTGGGAAGAGCGGGGAAGCGCTAGCGGGTGCGAGTGGAGTCGCGGATGACGACGGTCGTCGCGATCGTCGCCGAGCGCGAGTCGCCCAGCGCGAGCGCCAACGACGCCTCGCCCGCACCCTCGAGGTCAACCCGAACGGTCGTGAGCGCGGGCGTCACGTCCCGAGCCATGGGGATGTCGTCGAACCCCGCGACCCCCACGGAGCCCTCGAGTCCCCTATCGCGCAGGGCCGACAGCGCCCCGATCGCCATCACGTCGTTCACCGCGAACACGAGGTCGGCGTCGCCGAGACCCTCGTCGATGGCGGTGAGCATGGCGGCGTGAGCGCCGTCACGCGTGAATGCCCCGTGGATGACGCGGGCCGCGGGCATCCGCTCGGCAAACGCGCGCAGGCGCTCCTGCGCAATCACCAGCTGTTCCGGCCCGGCGAGGATGATCGGCTCACGATACCCGAGCCCGGCGAGGGAGGCCGCAAGCTCGTGCGCACCGCCCGCGTTGTCGATCTGCACGGTCGGGAACGGCAGCCCGTGTTGCCCCACGAGCACTACCCGCCCGCCGGTGGCCTCGAAGGCCGACAGCTCCGCAACCAGGGTCTCTCGTGACGACTCGTCAACGGTGCGGCTGCCCGCGAGCACAATCACTCGGGGGCGCTGGCCCCGCAGCATCCGGATCAGGTCGAGTTCACGCTCCGTGTCACGCTCGGTGACGGCCATGGTGACCGCGAGCCCTGCGGCATCCGCGGCCCGGATGACCCCGGCGGCGATGCCGGAGAAGTAGGGGTCGGCGATGTCGCTCACGAGCAGGGCAACGGTGGATGAGTCGCCTCGCGCCACCGCTTGGGCCGACAGGTTGGGGGTGTAGCCGAGGCGCTGCGCCGCGTCGAGCACCCGCTCGCGATACTCGTCCTTGACGACCCTCGTGCTGCCGTTGAGCGCGCGGGACGCGGTGGCCAACGACACGCCCGCCTCGCGCGCGACGTCGTAGAGAGTTGGGTTGCCTGCCACGACGGCGAGCCTAGCCGGTGGCCTCGAGGTCGTATCGTTCGCGGTGGCTGTTGATTTCGTCCTGGTGGGCGAGCGCCCACGTGGCGAGCGCGACCACGGGGGGAACGATGGTGGTTCCGAGCTCCGTGAGCCGGTACTCCACGCGGGGCGGAACCTCGCCGAAGACCTCGCGCGAGACCAGCCCGTCGCGCTCCAACTGGCGCAGCGTGAGGGTGAGCATCCGTTGCGAGATGCTGGGGATGGCATGCCGCAGCGCCGTGAAGCGTTGTGGCCCAGCATCCAGGGTGCGAATCACAATAAGCGTCCACTTGTCGCCGACCCGATTAAAGACATCCCGAACAATCTCGGTGCCACCGTCCTCGCAGTCGAGATCTGTGATCATGGCGCTTCCTTCGGTTACTTCGGTGTGCCTCAGGCACACTGCAGTGCCGTGGCGGGGACGTGTACAAAGGTTACCAACAGTGCTTTAGTTACCGAAAGGAACCAGAATGACGATTGCCGTCTGGATCGTGTCAGGAATCGCCGCTCTCGCGTTTATCGCGGCGGGCTCGATGAAGCTGGCCCGACCGAAGTCCGCGCTCGAGCCGCAGATGGGGTGGGTGAGTGACTTCGCGGGATGGCAGGTGAAGACCATCGGTGCGCTCGAGGTTCTCGGCGGGCTGGGGCTCATCCTTCCCGTGCTCACCGGCATCGCGCCCATCCTCACGCCCATCGCGGCGCTGGGGCTCGTCGTGATCATGCTCGGCGCCATCGTGGTGCACGTGCGCCGCAAGGAAGGGCAGATGGTCGGGGTGAACCTGGTGCTGGCCGCGTTGGCCGCGTTTGTGGCAGTCGGGCGCCTGCTCGGATTCTGACCGGCGCGCAGGCGTAGCCTGAGGGCATGACCGTGCTCACCCCCGAGTTGTTGGGCCACATCCGCGACCGTGCCGCCGGCTACGACCAACAGAACACCTTCTTCACGGAAGACCTCGACGAGCTGCGCGCCGCCGGTTACCTGGCGCCGCGCAGCCTCCTCGAGACCGCCCGCGACCAACGCCTGCTCGCGGCCTACGCGCCGGCGACGGCGCTCGCGATCAACATGCACCACGTGTGGGTGGGGGTCGCCAGGGTCCTTGTCGATCGGGGCGATACCTCGCTCCAGTGGATTCTTGATGACGCCGCCGCGGGCGAGCTGTTTGCGTTTGGCAACAGCGAGCAGGGCAACGACCTGGTGTTGTGGGACTCGCTCACCGACGTAGTAACCGTTGATGGCGGTTACGAGTTCACGGGCACGAAGATCTTCACGTCCCTCGCGCCAGCGTGGACTCGCCTGGGCATTTTTGGCAAGCTTCGTGGTCAAGACGGTGACCAGCTCATCCACGGGTTTATCACCCGCGACACCCCGGGGTGGCACTCGAAGGACGATTGGGACACCCTCGGCATGCGGGCGACGCAGAGCCACACGACCGTGCTCGACGGGGCCGTGGTGCCGACCGATCGTGTGGCTCGTGTGTTGCCCGTGGGTCCCAACGCCGACCCGTTTGTGTTTGGCATCTTCGCCAACTTCCTTCTGCTCATTGGGAGTGTGTACGCGGGCATCGGTGACCGCGCGCTCGAGCTGGCGGTGGAGGCGGTCAAGCGCCGCACCAGTCTCAAGACCGGGCTCACCTACGACAAGGACCCGGACTTCCGGTGGCGAATTGCGGATGCCGCGCTCGCGCTCGACGCGCTGGCGCCCCAGCTCGAGTCGCTCGCGCGGGACGTCGACAACCTCGCTGACCACGGCGCGAACTGGTTCCGCTACCTGACCGGCGCCAAACACCGCGCCACGGAGACCGCCCGGTACGTGGTTGACCAGGCAATGCGCTCCGCCGGGGGCGGTGGCTACCGCACGTCGTCGGAGCTCGCGCGGCTCCAGCGCGACGTGCTCGCGGGCATCTATCACCCGAGCGACACGGAGAGCATTCACTCCACGGTTGCCACCAACATTCTCGGCTCACCCTAAGTTCTACACGCGGTAGAATCGAGCCATGGCAACCTTGGGGGAACTCGAACGCTCCGTGATGGAGCGTCTGTGGGCGAGCCCGTCCGCACTCTCCGCCTACGACATCCAGGAGTCGCTCGGTGGTGACCGCGCCGCCACCACGGTTCTGACCGTGTTGTCGCGCCTGGAGAAGAAGGGCTTCGTCGCGCGCGAGCGCACCGAACGCCCCCATCGGTACCGCGCTGTCGCGAGCCGCGAGGACCACATGGCCGACCTCATGCACGAGGTGCTCGGCTCGGCGTCGAACCGCACCGCCGTCCTCGAGCGTTTTGTGGGGCAGGTCAGCCCCGCCGACGCCGAGGCGCTGCGCCGTATCCTCGCCGGCGGATAGCCCAGCGGATGCTCGCCGCCGCGCTCCTCGGCGTGCTCGCCGTGCTGCTCGCGTGGCCGGTGCCCCTGCTCCTGGCTGGCGCACGCTGGACTCGGCGCAGCCCGGCCGCGGCCCTCGTGTTGTGGCAGGCGATCGCCATCGCGGGTGGCCTCTCGATGATTGGTGCGCTTATCACGTTCGGCCTCGCACCCTACGGCGACCATCTTGTTGCCGGTGTGCTGGGGCTTGTCGATGGCCACGGTGTCCCGGACTTCTGGCACGTGCTCGCCCTGTGTGGTGCCGTGTTACTGACGGCACACCTGCTGCTGAACCTGGTGCTCACGATCATCCGGTCCGAACGCCAGCGTCGTAGGCATGCGCAGCTGCTGATGCTGTTGAGCACCCCGGCGGCAGATGGCTCGCGTGTAATCGACAGCCCGGCACCCGTTGCGTACTGCCTGCCCGGCGCGCTCAGTTCGGTGACGGTCGTGTCGGCGGGGCTGATCGAGCTTCTCGACGAGCGGGAGATGCTCGCGGTGATCGAGCACGAGAAGGCTCACGTGCTGCAGCGACACGACATCGTGCTGGTGCTGTTCCGTGCGTGGGCGACATCGTTGCCGTGGTTCCCCATCGCGGGTAGTGCCCAGCACGAGGTGGGGCTCCTCGTGGAACTGCTCGCGGATGACCACGCGAGGCGCTCGGTCGACGACGCGACCCTCGCGGACACCATCGCGAAGGTCGGGGCCGGGCACGGGGCATCCGGTGCGTTTGCCACTCGACTCGCGCGCCTGGGTCCCGACGCGCGCCCGCTGTCGCGCGGACGCGAGGCGCTCGCGGTCGCCGCCGCGGTGGCCTTGCTTGCGGTGCCACCGGCGCTGTTGTTCGCGCCGGCCCTCGCGGACCTCGTGAACCGGTTAGCCTAGAGCCCCAGCCGCGCCTCCTCGAGTGTGCCCTCGGCGCCGGGGCCGTCCTGCACGACATGCCCCACAAGGGGAACGATCCGGGTGTGGATCGCATCTAGGATGTCGGCGGCCGTAACGAAGTAGTCCCACTCGAGCTCGGCGGGCGGCGCGATCCAGTTGCGTGCGCCGAGGGTGACCACGGGTGCGTCGAGGTCATCGAACGCCTCGAGCTGAACGCGGGAGGCCACGCCCTGGGCCCAGCTCCCGCGGAGGCAGGCGTCCGAGGCGATCACCAGGCGGCCGGTCTTAGCGACCGACTCGAGGAGACGCTCGTAGTGGAACGGCACGAGGGTGCGTGCGTCGATCACCTCGGCCGACATCCCGTGGGTCTCCTCGAGGGTGCGCGCTGCGTCGAGCGCACGGTACAGGGTGGCGCCGACCGTGAGGATCGTGACATCCGTGCCGTCCCGAACGACCGCGGGCTCGCCGAGTGGCGTGCGGTAGTAATCGGCGGGAACCCCCTCCGGATGCACGGTCTCGACGACGTCGTACAGCCGCTGGCTCTCGAAGAACACCACGGGGTCGTTGCTGGCGAGCGCGCTGGCCATAAGGCCCTTCGCGTCACGCGGCGTCGCCGGGAAGACCACGGTGAGGCCAGGTACACCTGCGACCATGGAACTCCAGTCTTGCGAGTGCTGGGCGCCGTACTTGCTGCCCACCGAGACCCGCAGCACCACGGGAGTGCGCACGAGTCCGCCCGACATGGCGGGCCATTTGGCCAACTGGTTGAAGATCTCGTCGCCCGCGCGGCCAATAAAGTCGGCGTACATCAACTCGACGACCGGGCGCCCGCCCGCGAGAGCAAAGCCCACGGCCGATCCCACGATGGCGGCCTCGGAGATGGGTGAGTTGAACAGGCGGTGGCGGGGCAGCAACTCGGTCATTCCGCGGTAGACGCCAAACGCGCCATCCCAGTCACGGTTCTCCTCGCCCCAGAACACCACTCGCTCGTCGGCGACAGCGTGGGCGGCGATCGACTCGAAGAGCGCGTCCCGGAACGTGATTGCCTTGGCGCCGCTGAGGGTCGCGCCGTCCACGACACCCACGCGTGACTTACGGGCGAGCCCAGTTGCGCGGGAGGTCTGCTCCAGCGGCAGGTTTGTATCGCCGGGGGTCGCATCCTTGAGGTCGATCTCCGTGTGAGCGAAGGTAATGCCGGCCATCAGGGTCGGGTCGACACGCAGGGACAGCCGAGGGGAGCCTTGAGGATCGATCGCCGCCCGCAGGGCTGCGCTCACCAGATCCTCGGCCTCGGCCTTGTGTTGGTCGCGGAGGGACTGCGGCGCGAGAGCGCCAAGGTGGTCGTAGTAGGTCGAGATGGGGTCGACCTGACTCCAGAGCTCGAGCTCCTCCGGGGTGCGGTACGAGGATGCGTCGCTCGGCGAGTGGCCCGACTGGCGGTACGTCTGCACGTCGAGCAGCACCGGTCCATCGCCCCGCTCGAGGATCTCCCGGGCGCTCGCCATCGCGTCGGCGACGGCGAGCGGATTGGTTCCGTCGACAGTTCGTGCGTGCAGGTTGCTGGCGTTGACGCCCGCCCCAATCCGGGCGAGACGATCGAACGCCATCGTCTCGCCCATGGTCTGGCCACCCATTCCGTAGAAGTTGTTGACGACAAAAAACACGATCGGCAGGCCACCGCGGTGGTCGGAGTCCATCAGCGTGTGAAGCTGGGCCATCGAGGCGAACCCCAGGGACTCCCACACCGGGCCGGTTCCGGTCGCGGCGTCACCAAAGCTCGCGACCACAATTCCGGGCTGTCGACGCAGACGATTGCTGAGGGCCGCCCCGGTTGCCATGGGCGCGGAGCCACCCACAATGGCGTTGTTCGGGTAGATGCCCAGCGGGGGGAAAAACGCGTGCATACTCCCGCCCAGTCCGCGGTTGAACCCGGTCGATCGACCGAAGGTCTCTGCGGCCATGCCATAGAAGAGAAACGACTCGGCCTGAGCGCGGGCGTCCCCACCGGGCATCTGGCCCTGCGACACGGCCCAGGTCGCGCCCGAGTTCCAGCCGCGCATGTCGGCGAGGATCGACTCGGTGTCGCCCGACCGAATCGCGGAGAGTCCCTTGGCAATCACCTCGCCGTGGCTGCGGTGGCTGCCAAAGACCCGATCCTCGACCCCGAGGCCGAAGGCCTGCCCAACGGCCGCCGCCTCCTGGCCGATCGACAGGTGCGCGGGGCCGGCATGCACGTAATCCGTGCCGCGATAGGTTCCGGTCTTCTTGATCGAGTCCAGCATGAGCTCGAACTCCCGCACGAGCACCATGTCGCGGGCCGCGGCGACCAGAGCGTCGGCCCCAAATCGCTTCTTCTCTTGGGCGAGCGTCGCCGAGTAGGTGTTGACCGGGATGGGCGCGAACTCGAGTGTCCCGGGAGCCCGAACGGTGGTCGGGTCGATCAGCAGGTCCTTGGGCATGGCTGTCTTTCGTCTTGGGGACGCGTCAGAGCGCGGCGATGATGTCGATGGTCTCGATGGCGTCGGCGAGGTCGGCGAGCACGCCGCCCGCCGCCGCGCCGTCGAGGGCTCGGTGGTCGAACGTGAGGGAGAGGGGCATCAGGTCGCCGCCCGCCGGGCTGGCCGGTAGCGCTCGCCCGACCCCGAGGATGCAGACCTGCGGCGGGTTGAGTACCGGGGTGAACCAGTGAACTCCTGCGCCACCGAGGTTGGAGACCGTGAAGGTGCCGCCCGTCATGTCGTCGGGAGTGAGTGTGCCGGAGCGGGCCTGGGTGACAGCGGAGGCCGTGGCCCGGGCGAGGTCCACGAGCGACAGGGATGCCGCATCCCGAATCACCGGAACGAGGAGCGCACGCCCGGTGTCGACCGCCACCCCCAGGTCGACGGCGGAGTACTGCCGGATCTCGCTCCAGTCGAACGTGGCGTTCGCCTCCGGGTGGCGCGCGAGGGTACGGGCGGCCGCGAACAGGACGAGGTCGTTGACGGTAAGGCGAGGGAGGTCATACCGCTCGGCGGACTCGCGAAGCCGACCCAGGTAGGCGACGAGTGGTGCCGCGTTGGCGTACCGCGTCAGGGTGACCTGTGCGCTTGTGGCGAGCGACTCGTGCATCCGTTGTGCCGTGACCTTGCGGGCGCCACGCACCGGGATGGAGGTGTACGCAGCTTCAGGTCGTGACGTATCGGGCGCGGAGGCTGCGGGGGCCGGGGGAGCGACCGACACGGCGGGCGGCGTGGCGCCCTGCGAATCACGGGCCGCGAGCACGTCGAGTGCGAGAACCCGGCCGCCGGGGCCGGTTCCGGGGATGCTCGCGAGGTCGATCCCATTGCGCTCGGCGACGAGCGCGGCGCGCGGGGACGCGTGGCCGCGCGACGCCCGTGGCGGGGCACTCGGACGCTCCTCGCGAGACGGCGCCGGGGTCGAGACGGGCGCGGGAGAGGGGCTCGTCGGCGTCGCATCCACGACCTCGCTCGCGTCACCCAAAAGTGCCAGCGTCGCGTGTTCGGCCGCCTCGTCGCCCGATTCGATGGCGATCGCGAGGACGGTGCCGGCGGCCGGCGCGGCGACGTCGACGGTGGCCTTCGCGGTCTCGAGCACCACGATCGTGTCGCCCTCGCTGACCGTGTCTCCCACGCCGACCAGCCACTCCAGTACAACGGCGTCCTCGCCGGAGTTGCCGGTTGTGGGTACTCGCACCTCGGTCGGCATGTGTCCTCCTTTGCTCGTATGAGCGTGATACGCTCGAATGAGCTAACAGTCACGCTACCCGTCGGTGCGCGACGGCGTCAAGCTAGACTCGCCCCGACTGACAGGAGAACCGTGGCGCAGCAGGAATCGGCCCCGCGCACCCCCGCGTGGGAGAGCGCGATTGTGGCCCGCCGCTACTACCTCGAGGGCAAACAGAAGAGCGAGATCGCCGACGAGCTCGGCATCTCCCGGTTTAAGGTCGCGCGGATTCTCGACGAGGCCCTTGCCCAGGGTGTGGTTACCATCGAGGTCGCTCTTCCCGACGGTCTTGACCTGGAACTGGGGGATGCCCTCGCCGCACGTTTTGGCATTCGGCGCGCCGTGGTCACGCTCGCGCAGGAGGGGGTGCCGACCATCGACGTGCTGGGTGCGGCGGGGGCGCGCGTCCTTCAGGCCCGGCTCGGCGCAGACGACACGCTTGGGCTCAGCTGGGGGTCAACCCTGACCGCGGTGGTCGACGCGTCACGCTCGACCGTCGTGAGCCAAATTGTTCAACTGGTGGGTGGGGTAGCCAGCGTCGGCCTCGAGGTGAACGGAGTCGAGCTGCTGCGTCGACTCGCCCGCTCGAGCGACGCCACCGTGTGGCCACTTCATGCACCCTTCCTTGTGGGGTCGGCGGGTCTCGCCCGCCAACTGCGCGAGGACCCCAGCCTCGCCCCCACAATCGATCGGTTCTCCGACATCACCGTGGCCCTGGTGGGCATCGGGTCACTCGCGACCGGCAAGTCCGCCCTGTGGACCGAGCTCGACGTTGCCGCGCGCGCCGAGCTCACCCGGCTGGGCGCGGTCGCTGACCTCGCCGGCTGTATCCTCGCCTCCGACGGGTCGATCATCACGGCGGATGCACTCGATCGAGTCATTGCGATCGACCCGGTCACACTCCGCTCCGTGCCCGAGGTGATCGCGGTCGCGGGCGGCGAGGGCAAGACCGAGGCCATCGCAGCGGCCCTGCGTTCCGGGGTTATCAACACCCTCGTCACCGACTCGGCGACCGCACGCGCTCTCCTCGCCTAGCCTGACGCGCTAGCGGTCGAGTCCGGTCCACGCGGCGAGGGTGTTGTAGCGCTCGCGCGCCCCGCGAGCCCAGGCCGTGCCGCGCGGCTGGTCACGCTCGACAACAGGGGGAGTCCACACATCCCGCACGCCGGCAACCGACTCACCGGCAAGAACCGCCGCGGCCTGGATGGCGGCACCACGAGCGGTTGCCTCGGGTGCATCGCGGATGACGACCTCGGTTCCCAGGATGTCGGCGAGCAGCTGGCGGTAGGCGGGCGACCGTGACCCCCCGCCCATCACGAGCACAGCGCCATCCGCCCCGGCACCGGCAGCACGGATCTGTTCGTGCCCACGCACGAGCCCAAAAAGCACTCCCTCGAACGCGGCCGCCGCGAGCTCCTCGCGGGTTGTCTCGTTGCTGAGGCCACCCAGTATTCCGACCCCGCCGGGACGGTTGGGTGAGCGCTCGCCGTCGAAGTAGGCCGAAAGCACCGGCCGCGACTCACGATCCGGCGCAGCGAGGGCGAGGGCGGCGAGCTCATCAAGCTGCACCCCCAGAAGGCGCGCGACGGTGTCGGTCACCTTCGTCGCGTTGAGGGTGCACACGAGTGGCAGGTACCCGCCCGTGACGTTCGAGACGCCGTTGACATCGCCTGACTCGTCGAAGACCGGGTCGGGGGTCGGGGTGAGAACCACCCCGGAGGTGCCGAGGCTGTAGGCCACCTCGCCATCGAGCATCCCGAGGCCCGCGGCGCCTGCGTGCTGGTCTCCGGCGCCGGGGCCGATCAGCACGTGGCGACTGAGGCCCAGATCGGCCGCGGCCTCCGCAGTGATCAGACCGGCGGCCTCGTCCGGGCCCAGAACCGTGGGCAGGGTTGAGTCCCAGTCCACGTCGCTTGAGACAAATCGCTCGAGCAGGTCGGTTCGCCAGCGCGACTCGTGGCTTGCGTAGAAGCCGGTGCCCGAGGCATCCGATCGGTCCGTGACGTGACGACCAGACAGCCGCCAGGTGAGGTAGTCGTGCGGCACCATCACCCGCGACAGCCGGTGAAGGAGCGCCGGCTCATGGGCGGCAACCCACGCGAGTTTGGTGATCGTAAACGCGGCGAGCGGCACCGATCCGACCGCACGCGTCCAGCCGGGCACACCGAGTTCGGCGATAAGCCGGTCGGACTCGGGAGCGGACGTGGTGTCGTTCCACAGTTTCACCGGGCGAAGGGGATGCCCGAGCTCGTCCAGCATCACCAGGCCGTGGCATTGCGCCGCGACGCTGATCGCCACGACCTCGGCGCCGGCCACCCCGGATTCACGCAGGGCCATGCCAAAGGCGGAGCGCAGCGCATCCCACCAGCTCTCGGCATCCTGCTCGGACACGGGGGGTGTGGTGCGGGGATGCGGTGCTCGCCCGGTGCCCAGGAGCGCGCCCGAGTGCGCATCACGCAACTCCACGGTGCAGGACTGGGTGGAACTATCGACGCCGGCGACGACGGCCATCGGGACTCCTATCGCGGTCTAGCCGAGCGAGGGCAGTGACGTCGGCAGCTCGGTGATCTTGCCCACCGCGCCCGCCGGGTGTGTCTCGAGCACCTGCTCCCAACCGTACTTCTTGCGTCGCATGAGCACGTAGGCGAGCGCGTCGCCCCATACCGCGGTGACGAGGGTGCTGCCCATGGCGATCACACCGCCGGGGTCGCCGCCGCCCTCCGTTGTCAGAACAACGGTCAGGTCCGCTCCCGTGCCAAAGGTCGAGTTCGGCTCGGCGGTCAGGGCGACAACCGGCAAGCCGCGCTTCTGCGCGAGCACCATCAGGTCATTGATCTCCGCGGTTTCGCCGCCACGCGAGATGCCGATCAGAATGTCGCCGGCCGCGAAGGCGCCCATGGTCCCGTGCAGGGCGTCCATGGGGTGCACAAACACCGAGGGGGTGCCACTCACCGAAAGCAGGTGCGCCATCCGGCGGGCGATGGCCCCCGAGGTTCCCGAGCCAACAACAAAAACCTTGCCGGTGCACTCCGCCAGCAGGTCGACCGCCTTGAGGAAGGTCTCGTCCAGCTGGTCGACCACGGCGAGAACCCCCGCGGCCTCACGGCGGACGGCGTCGCGGGCGGCATCGAGGGTCGAGTCGGCGTCACTCTCGGGCATCGGTGTTCCTTTCATCAGGCAGCGCTCCACGCGAGGGTGCGCAGGTCGGTGGGGGTGACGCTCGCGGCGTCGAGCACCTCGTCGTGGCTGGTTCCTCGCGAGAAGATGACAACGTCATCGGCGACCTCGCAGATCTCGTCCTCCTCGCTCGAGACGACGATCACGGTCAGGCCGTCATCGTGCGCGAGGCTCACGATCATCCGGTGGATCTGGGACTTCACACCCAGGTCAACACCCTTGGTGGGCTCGTCGAGCAGCAGGATGCGCGGACCCTGCGCGAGCGCGCGGGCGAGCAATACCTTCTGCTGGTTTCCTCCGGACAACCGCTCGACCGGGCCGGAACGGTCTCCGAGGACGGAGAGCTGATTCATCCGCTCGGTCGCAACCTCGCGCAGCCGTGCGCGCTGCAGGAAGCCCACGCGCGAGAACTCCGAGACCACGGGGAGCGTCACGTTCGCGCCCGCGTCGAGGAGCGGCACAATTCCGTCGATCTTGCGTTCCTCGGTGACGTAGACGATTCCCTCGCGGCCGGCATGGCCGGGGTTACGGGGACGGAACGGGGTGCCGTCAAGCTCGATCGAGCCCGTGAGGATGGGGTCGAGCCCCAGCAGGGTGCGCAGGAACTCGGTGCGGCCGGAGCCCACCAGACCGTAGAGGCCCAGTACCCGCCCGGCATGAGCCTCCAGCGAGACTGACTTCACGGTTCGGGTGTGCAGCCCGGTCACTCGCAAGGCGGGGGCATGCTCGGTCACGGGGCGCACGGCGATACGATCGCGCACTGCGGTGTGCTCGATGGCGTGGCCGGCGATGGCCTGGATAACGTCGTCGCGGCTGACGTCCGCGATCGTCGAGTCGATGCGCACACCACCATCAACAAGAGCGACGATCCGATCGGCGACCGCGTAGAGCTCCTCGAGCTTGTGGTCAACGAGGATGATGCCAAACCCCTGTGCCGCGAGGTCACGAACCGTGCCGAGGAATCGCTCGACCTGGGCGCCCTCGAGGCTGGTGGTGGGTTCGTCAAGAAGAAGGAACCGGGCACCCCGTCGGGTCGCGATCGCGACCTCGAGAAGCTGCCGGGTGGCGACCGGGTAGTCGCGGACCTTGCGGTCGGGGTCAACATCCAGTCCAAACGACTGCGTCAACTCGCGCGTCTGGCGGCGCATCTCCGCGCGATCGAGGATGCCACGCTTGCGCAGCTCCACACCAAGGAACGCGTTCTGGGCGACCGTGAGATTGGGAAGGAGCGAGAGCTCCTGGTAGACGGTGGCGATGCCCGCCTCGTGTGCGTCGGCGGGTGAGCCGAGCGAGAGTTCGGTACCACCGATAAGGATCTCGCCGGCATCCTGTCGGTGCGCGCCCGAGATGATGCGGAGAAGGGTGGACTTGCCGGCACCGTTGTGACCGACAAGCCCCACCACCTCCCCGGGGCGGACGGCGACGGAAACTCCGCGCAGCACGGGAACACCCGCGAAGCGCTTCTCGATGTCGCGCACCTCAAGTGCACCCGTGTTCGAGGTGGAGTTCACCGTCGCCGTCCTTTCCATGGTTAGCCGACCTCGCCGGGGGCGGGGGTGTCGCCGGTCACGAAGAGCTTGAGGGGGAGAAGAACCTCCGCCTCGGGGGTCGCTCCGCCGAGCCAACCCGCGATCTCCTCGATCACCAGCTGGCCGTAGCGACCGGGCTCCTGCGCGACGCAGCCCTTGTAGATGCCCTGCAGCGGCTCCTCGGAAGCGCAGAAGCCGTAAAGGGACACGGCGCTGTTGCCGCTGAGTGCCTGCAGCGCGCCGTACGTGGCCGGGCCGGTGCTCGCGAAGATCACGTTGATGCCGGGGTTACCGGACATCAGCTCCGTGGTGGCCGCGAGGCTGTCGTCGGGCTTCACGTTGCCGTCAACCGAGGCGACGATCGTGGCGTTCGGGTTCGAGGCAATGGTCTCCTCGAAGCCCTGGTCGCGCACGCGCGTCGGAACCTCGTCGGGCTCGGTCACAAAACCGATGTTGAGCTCGGCGTCGGCACCGAGGTCCGCGAGGACCTGCTCGGCCATCTGCGCGCCACCGGCGTAGTTGTCAGCGCCGAGGTACTGCACGATGCTCGCGCCCTGGGCCTCGAGCGCATCCGGGTCGACCGTCACGTTGACGGTGAACACGGGCACACCCGCGTCGTTGGCCGCCTTGACGATGGCCGCTGCCGGCTCCGACTTGACGCCGTTGAGCGCGAGTGCGCACGGGTCCTTCTGGAGCATGGCCTGGACCTGGGCGAGCTGTGCTGCGTCGTCGTCGTTGGCGATCTGGACCTCGACCGTGAAGCCGTTCTCCTCGCCCGCGGTCTCGAAGCCTTCCTTCATGGCGACGTAGTACGGGTTGGTGAGGTTCGGCAGCGCGACCGCGATGTACGGCGACTCCGTGTCACAGGCGGCGGGACGAGGGATGGTTCCGTCGTCGGTGCCCGTGTCGGTGCCGGTACCGGTGTCGACCGCGCCACAGCCCGACAGGGCCAGGGCAAGTGCCGCCACCGTGCCGGTGATGATCATGCCTCTTCGCATGGTTTTTCCTCCTGGTGTTACTTATTGGGGTTGTGGTGCCCGCGCGACGGGTGTCGCGACGTTGTTAGGCCGTGTCCGCCGTGGCGGCCGGCTTGCGTCTGACCAGCCGGGAGAGGAGTTCTCCGAGCGGGACGCGACGGCGGTAGGTGTCGATGACAATGCCGCCGAGGATGATCACGCCGATCACGAGCGGCTGCCAGTAGCTCTGCACGCCCACGACGTTCATGCCGTTCGAGACGGTGGCGATAAGCACGGCACCCAGCAGCGCGCCGGGGATGCTGCCGATTCCACCGAAGAGACTCACACCACCCACGACCGCGGCGGCGATGGAATAGAACAGCTCGTTGCCCGAGCCCGCGCTGGGGTAGCCGACCATCAGGCGGCTCGTGACGATGAGTCCACCAAAGGCGGCGCACATCCCGCTGATGGCGTAGACGAGGATGATCGTGCGCCCGATCGGGATGCCAGCGAGTCGGCTCGTCTCCTGGTTGCCACCAACGGCGTAGATGTGGACGCCGGTGGGGGTGAGCTTCAGCAGGATCGTGAAGACGATGGCGGCAATGGCCACCAACAGGACCGGCATGGGGATTCCGAAGATTCCGCCACGACCGATGATCGCGAAGAACGGGTCCTTGACGCTGACCGAGCTCGCGCCGGTCAGGATAAGGGGGATACTCGCCGCGACCCCAAAGGTGGCGAACGTCACGATAAAGGGGGGCAACTTGAGGAAGTGCACGAGCGAGCCGTTGATGGCTCCCACGAGGATGCCCACAGAGATGGCGGCGAGGGCCGCGAGCCACCAGGGTGCGCCGACCGACATTGTCAGCGCGGCGATCATGCCGGTGAGGGCGACGTTCGAACCGGTGGACAGGTCGATGCCGCCGGTGAGCAGAACGAAGGTCTGCCCCAGGGCGAGGAACGCGATGACCGCACCGTTGAGGAGGAGGATCTGCGCGTTCTCCAGGGTGCGGAACGTCGGTGAGATCGCACTCAGGACGAGTGCGACGATAACCACGACCGCGGCAATCCCCAGTTCTTCGGGTGTGCGCCTTCGCATACTCGGCTGCCTCCTTGCAGTGTGTTCACTGGATTGGGTGCCCTCGAGAGAGGACTTGTCATTCGCTCATATGAGCGCGTATGCTGCTCATACGATCACGATACTAGATCGATCATCCGCGGGGCGCAAGACCGTGCCGGTTTCGGTACGATCGGGCGCGGGCCGTGAGGGCTCGTCCGGAGAGGAACGACAATGGTGACGGAACCCGCCCTGAGCGTCGCTGAGCGCTCGGCGCTTGTCGCCGTCGCGCGCCGCTTTTATCTCGAGGACCGCAGCAAGGTCGAGATCGCCGACGAGTTTGGCTATTCGCGATTTAAGGTCGCCCGGATGCTCGAGCAGGCTCGTGCCCTCGGGGTTGTCACCATCACGCTCCACGACCAGGGCACGGTGATACCCGAGCTCTCCCGCCGGCTCGTTGAGGAGCTTGGCCTCACCGAGGCCGTTGTGGTGGAGAGCGACGGGAGCGAGGCTGTCGCGCGACAGCATGTGGCCGCCGCCGCGGCGGACGTGCTCAGCCAGACGCTGCGGCCGGGCGAGGTTCTCGGCATCAGCTGGGGCCGCACCCTGAGCGCCATGACCGAGACCTTGCCGTCGCTTCCCAGTGTCTCGGTCGTTCAGCTGACCGGCACGGTGGGCTCCAACTTCGAGCTGTCCCCCGTCGAGATCGTCCGCAAGGTCGCGCTGAACTCGGGAGGGTCCGCGCATCCGATCTTCGCGCCCATGGTGGTCGACAACGCCGCGACCGCGTCGGCACTGCGCCAACAACCGGATGTGGCGCAGGCGATCCGCATGTTCGATGACGTCACCACCGCGGTTCTGGCGCTCGGCTCGTGGGATCCCATCGAGTCACAGCTTGCCGAGTCGGTGCCGGATGCGCAGCGCGCCGAGCTCCTGGAGCGGGGGGTTGTTGCCGAGATTGCGGCGACGCTGATCGCCCGCGACGGCTCGCTCGTGGCCCCCGACTTCGCGGACCAGTGCATCGCGGTGACGGCGGACCAGATTGGGCGGATTCCCCGCGTCATCCTTGTGGCCGCCGGCGACAGAAAGGCGGCGGCCGCCCGCGCCGTCGTGCGCGCCGGCCTGCTGAGCGGCATCATCACGGATCGTGTGCTCGCGGAGGCGCTGCTGGCCAAGGACGACGGGTGACGCGCACACGCGTTGCGGCATCCCTGTGGTCTGTTCCGCCCGCTACCGTGTACGCAGAGGCCCGTCGACTCGCTGACGCGGGACTACGCACGTGGCACTGGGATCGTTCCGATGGGTCGATGGCGCCCGCCGGCGGGTTCACCGCGGCGCAGGCGCGAGTGATAGCCGACCAGACCGGGCTCACATCCGAGGCGCACCTTATGCTTCTGGACCCCCTGCCCGAACTGGATGACTGGCTCGCTTTCTGCGAGGTTGTTGTTGTCCATCTCGAGTCGCCTACGTGGGGGGATGCGCTCGATCGTATTGCCGCAGCGGGGGTTCGGGGGGCACTGGCCTACTCGCCCGGTCACAGCCTTGAGGGTGATCATCCGGACGGCGTGGATGCCCTGGTGATGTCGGTCGAACCCGGCCACGGGGGCTCGCCGTTTGTGCCCGAATCACTTGATCGAATCGCCACTCTGGCGTCGCGGCACGACCGCGTGGGGGTCGATGGTGGGGTGACGGAACTGCGCGCGCGGGATGCCCGTGCCGCCGGTGCCACCTGGATCGTCAGTGGCACGGCCCTGCTCGCTGACCCGCACGCGTTCCTTTCCCTATAGCTCACCACGACTCCCGCGCTCCACGCCGACGTGGGTCATTTTCTCGCGCCCACAAGTTGACACCCGCCCAAAACACCACGTAGTGTTCTGACTTGTATACAAATACGGATACAAGGTCAGCGGTGACCGACAGGGCACCGCTGCGGCCCCGTCGAACCGAGGAGACCAGTGAGCACGACATCGTCAACCGGTGAAGTGAGCGGACGGAGCTACCTCCGCGGACAGATTGCGCGAGAGCTCGTCGCGGCCATCGGCCCCGAGCACGTCAGCCAGGACCCCGCGGAACTCCAGGCCCAGGCCGCAGACTGGTCGTGGTACTCCAAGTACCTCGCGTTCAAGAACCTCGACCAGCCGGCGGCCGACATCGCCGTCCGCCCCGCGAACACGGCCGAGGTCGAACGGGTGGTGCAGATCGCAAGCGACTACCGCATCCCGGTCGTCACCCGAGGCGGAGGCTCCGGAACGCAGGGCGGAACGTTTGCCCCCTACGGAGGAATCTCGCTCGACCTCTCCCGTCTCACCGAGATCGTCGAGATCGACGAGGACAGCCTCATCGTCACGACCGGCGCAGGCATCGACGGTCCAACCCTCGAGGCGACGCTCAACGAGAAGGGTCTCACCCTCGCTCACTACCCCGGCTCGTACCACCTCGGCGCGACCATCGGCGGGTTTATCGCGGCCCGCGGCTCGGGTGTTGTCTCGACGAAGTACGGCAAGGCCGAGGACCAGGTGCTCCAGCTCGAGGTTGTTGTGCCGCCCGGCAAGACCGTGCGCACGCTTCCCGTGCCGAGCCACGCAGCCGGCCCCGACCTGCTCCAATCGTTCGTCGGGTCCGAGGGCACCCTCGGGGTGATCACCCAGGCGAGCCTGCGCGTCGACCCACTGCCCGAGACCCGCGGGTTCCTGTCGTTCAGCTTCCCCGACATCTTCGCGGGCATCGAGGCCGGCCGCCTCATCATGACCAACCGGCTGCGCCCGGCGGTCATCCGGCTGTACGACGAGGCCGACAGCTACAAGCTTCGCGACTGGGTGGGAACCCCGTTCACCGGCACTCTGATGGTGATCATGTGTGACGGCTCGAACGAGCTGGTCGACTACGAGACCAAGGCGATCACGTCGCTCGTGGAAAAAGCCGGCGGCACGAGCCTCGGCCCCGAGGTGGGCCAGACGTGGTGGGACGGCAAGTACGAGCCGTACGCGAAGGGCAAACTCCCGCAGCCGCCGCTGATGTACGGCACCTTCGACCAGGTCGCGCGCTTCGCCGACCTCCCCACGATCTACCGAGCGAAGAAGAAGATCATCGAGGAGGAGTTCGCTCAGTACGGCGCGCGCTACACCGCCCACCTCTCGCACTGGTACGACTGGGGCGCCATGCTCTACGACCGCTTCTACGTCGACGAGCCGCCGACCGACCCTGCCGAGGCGATGGACCTCCATGACCGACTGTGGGATGCGGGCATCCTCACCGGGCTCGACAACGGGGGTGTGCTCAACGACCACCACGGCGTCGGAATCAAGCTCGGTCGTTTTATGCGCCCCCAGTACGGCACGGGCTTCGAACTGATGCGCCAACTCAAGGACGCGTGGGACCCGGACGGAATTATGAACCCCGGCAAGCTCGGCTTCGGACCCCCACGAAACAGCGCCTGGTAGCAACAAACTCCAACAACTGAACAAAGATCAAAACCGGCAGAATGGCACTGCAGTGCCAAAACTCAAAGGAGAGTAGTGATGCACCTTTCTATGCATAACTGGATGCGCGCGGAACCGATCGAGACCACGATCGCCCGCCTGGCCAAGTACGGCTACAAGTCGATCGAGATCTCGGGCGAACCCGAGAAGTACGACGCCAAGCACGTGCGTGGCCTGCTCGACCACTACGGGCTCAACTGTTGGGGCTCCGTGACCCTGATGGTCGATGGCCGCAACATGCAGTCCGCCGACGAGGCCGTGCGTGCCGCCAGCGTGCAGTACGTGAAGGACTGCATCCAGCTGGTCCACGACCTGGACGGCAAGATCCTGACCCTCGTGCCCGGTACCGTCGGCAAGATCACGCCGGACTCCACCCCGGAGAACGAGTGGCAGTGGCTGGTCGACGGCACCAAGGAGATCTACGAGGTCGCCGAGGCCAAGGGTGTGCGCGTGGGAATCGAGCCCCTCAACCGCTTCGAGTCCTACCTCATCACCCGCGCCGAGCAGGCGCTCGCCCTGTGCGACGCGGTCGGACCGAACCTCGGTGTGGTGCTCGACGCGTTCCACATCAACATCGAGGAGTCGAACCTCTACGACGCCATCCGACTCGTGGGCAAGGACAAGCTCGTCGACGTTCACGTCGCCGACAACAACCGCATGCCCTGTGGCTACGGCGACTACGACTGGAGCGAGTTCGTGGGGGTGCTCAACGAGATCGGCTACGACGGTGCCCTCACTGCCGAGTTCGTGGCACCCGTCGACCGCACGCCGGCCAACAAGTACCCGAACGCGCTCGAGACCAACTTCGAGGGCCTCGACATTCCGGCGGACCAGCTCAAGTTCATCATCGACCACGGCTCGTCGATCCTCACCGAGGAGTTCTACGACTGGCTGGTCAAGGTGAACTCGGAGACCCTGCTCCCGCTCATCAACGACAAGTGGTAGCCGACTGACCCATGGGCAAAGTCGTCATCGTCGCCACGCTCGACACCAAGGGACCGGAGGTCGCCTACCTGCGCGACCGCCTCAACTCCCTCGGGGTCGAGACGCTCGTCGTTGACAGCGGAATACTCGGTGAGCCCGTTGGGATCGTCCCCGACGTGAGCCACTCCGAGCTGGCTGGGCGAGGCGGCATCACCCTCGCCCAGCTGCAGGCCTCCGGCACACGGGGGCGTGCCGTGGACACCATGAGGGACCTGGTGCGTGACCTGGTACGAGAACGCCATGCGGTCGGCGAACTTGTGGGTGGCATCAGTGTGGGTGGCGTCGGCTCAGTGATGGGAGCCGCCGCCATCCAGGAACTTCCGGTGGGCGTGCCTAAAATTGTTGTCGCCCCCACGGCATCCGGGCACCACGAGTTTGGGCCGTACGTGGGCACCAAGGACGTCATGGTTGTCCACTCCGTGGTCGACATCCTGGGGCTGGGGCCCGTGATGACCACGGTTCTCGACAACGTGGCGGCGGCCATGGCCGGGATGCTCGCGCACGGGCATCCGCTCACCCCACCGCCCGCCGGCCACAAGTACGTGGCGACCACGATGCTCGGCAACACGACCAAGGCAGTCGGGGCGCTCAAGGACCGGCTCGCGGAGAGTGGTTACGAGGCCGTCGTGTTCCACTCCAACGGGGTGGGTGGCCCCGCCATGGAGGAGCTCGCGGCCGAGGGCCAGTTCGTGGGAGTTGTCGACTACACGACCAACGAGATCAACGA
Source organism: Rhodoglobus sp. (assembly GCA_965279605.1). Classification (GTDB taxonomy): domain Bacteria; phylum Actinomycetota; class Actinomycetes; order Actinomycetales; family Microbacteriaceae; genus Rhodoglobus. The sequence goes on along the minus strand of CBDIIE010000015.1, from coordinate 76,478 downwards.
CCCACTCGTGGGCGGCATCCACAATGGCGGACCCAACCGGCTGCGCACCATTGGGCGCCTCGGGATTCCCCAGGTGTTGGTGCCGGGTTGCATCGACTTCTCGGTGTGGGCGGCGGGCAGTGTGCCCGAGGCGCTCGCCGACCGACCCTTCTACGACCACAACCCCGAGTACACCCTCGTGCGCGCGAGCCACGAGGAGAAGGCCCAGATGGGCCGCATTTTCGCCGAGCGGGTCAACGAGTCGACCGCCGCGGTGCACATCGTGATGCCCCTCGGGGGACTCTCGATCCCGGCGACCCCCGACGGCCCGTTCTGGGACCCGGAGGGCGACGGGATCTTCCTCGGCGAACTCCGCAAGAACCTCCGAGCGGACATCACGCTCGAGACCACCGACCACCACATTAATGACCCTGACCTCGGCCGGCTTGTCGCCGACCGCTTCCTGACCCTGATGACACCCAAGGAGTAACACATGTCCCGCCCCGAGCGACAGATCGCCCACCTCACCTCCGGTGACGAGGAGTTTCGCGCCAAGTTCCGTTCGTGGAACCACGCCTACCTCTCCTACGTCGACATCGAGGAGTACCTCAAGACCAAGGACACGATCCTTGTGCCCATGGCGAGCACCGAGCAGCACGGTCCCCACCTGCCGCTGTACACCGACACCATCACGGCCATCGAGATCTCCGAGCGCATCTCCGAGGCGATTGGCGTGCTCCACACCCCGCCGCTGTGGGCCGGTTACTCGCCCCAGCACATGTACGGTCCCGGCCAGGGGCGTGGCACCGTGACCCTGCGAGCGAACACGCTGCTGAACCTCATGAATGACGTCGCGCGCAGCCTCATCCACCACGGCTTCAACCGCATCATTTTTATCAACGGCCACGGCTCCAACGTCAAGGTGGTCGACCCGGTGCTGCGCAAGCTCCGCTACGAGACGGGTGCCCTGATCTCGTTTGTGAAGCCCTACATGGAGCGCTACACCGGAATCCTCGAGGGGCTGATGGAGAACTCGCCCGAGGAGACCCCTGGCTGGCACTCGAGCGAGCTGGAGACCTCGCAGGACATGGCGTGGAACCCCGATCTCGTGCGCATGGAGCGTGCGGTCGACACCCGGGCCCACTCGCCTGCCTTCCTGCCCGACGCCTTCAAGAAGAACGACGGCCTGCCCGACACCGACTTTGAAGGTTACGAGTACTTCACGTTCCCCATGGACCACCACGAGTTCGTCGAGAACGGCATTATCGGCAACCCGATGCGAGCCACGGCGGAGAAGGGCGAGGAGTCGTTCCGGCGGCTCAGCGAGCACGTTGCGCGAGGCATCCTCGAGCTTCAGAAGGTGCCGGTGACGGTGCACACGCGGGAGTTCATCGAGCGCACGATGTGAGCCTTATAGTTGGCTGGAATCGAATGGATGCACCATGACACTTGACGAAGTTGGCTCCCGGGTCGATACGGCGTACGAGTGGCTGCTTGCCGAGATCACGGGCTTCCGAATCAGGTCCGGTGCACCGCTCTCCGAGAACCGGATCGCCAGCCAACTCGGCATCAGTCGCACCCCCGTGCGCGAGGCGTTGCAGCGTCTCGAGAAGGAGGGGCTGGTCAAGCGCACCGACAACGCGCGGTTCACGGTGTCGCAGCTGACCATCCAGGAGGTCAACGACGCTTGTGACCTGCTCGAGGTGCTCGACACGTACGTGTGTCGCAAGGCGTCGAGCAAGCTCACCCAGGACGACATCGAGCTGCTGAAGGCGAGTGTCGCCGAGATGCAGCGCTCGGCGGCGGCGGATGATCGCAACTCGTGGTCCGCGGCGGATCTCGCGTTCCACCGCACCGTGAACACGATCGCCAACAACCAGCTCGTCGCGGACACCGTCAAGGAGACCCGTCGTCGCATCCAGCGGTTCTGGATGCGCGCGGCCTCCCTGCAGTCGCGGCTCGAGGCCTGCTCGCAGGAGCACCTGGTGCTCGCGAACGCGATCATCGCGCAGGACTACGACGCGATCGAGCCCGCGGTTAAAGAACACATCGGGCACATGCGTCACCGCATGCTCGAGATGCTCGAGTCGGCCGCGGCGCTCCTCGGCGACTGACGCGCGCCGGGTTTCGATACGCGACCTGCGGTCGCTACTCAACCAACGGCGCCGCAGCCGCGTGCCCTGCTGGTTGAGTAGCGGCGCAGCCGCGTATCGAAACCGGGACGGTCGTGGGTTTCGATACGCGACCTGCGGTCGCTACTCAACCAGCGGAGTGGGATCTGGGGTCAGTCCTTCGACGCGAACGCGTCGTCGAACGATCCGGTCGGAACCTCCCAGAGAAGCGAGCGTACGAACTCGAGTCCCGCGGGCGCTCCGGTCAGGCGGTCCATGCCGGCGTCCTCCCACTCGACCGAGATGGGGCCGGTGTACCCGATCGCGTTGAGCGCACGCACCGAGTCCTCCCAGGGCACGTCACCCCGGCCGGTCGACACGAAGTCCCAGCCACGGCGCGGGTCTGCCCAGGCGCGGTGCGAGCCGAGCACACCGTTGCGACCGTTGCCCATGCGCATCCGAGTGTCCTTGCAGTCCACGTGGTAGATGCGGTCGGCGAAGTCGAGGATAAACGCGACCGGGTCGAGGCCCTGCCACACCATGTGCGACGGGTCCCAGTTGAGGCCAAACGCCTCGCGGTGGTTGATCGCCTCGAGGGTCTTCACCGTGGTCCAGTAGTCGTACGCGATCTCCGACGGGTGCACCTCGTGGGCGAAGCGCACGCCCTCCGAGTCGAACACGTCGAGGATGGGGTTCCAGCGCTTCGCGAAGTCCTCGTAGCCGGCGTCGATGACGTCCTGTCCCACGGGCGGGAACATCGCCACGTACTGCCAGATGCTCGAGCCCGTGAATCCCACGACCGTGTCGACGCCGAGCTTGCGGGCCGCGATCGCGGTCTTTTTCATCTCCTCGGCGGCGCGCTGGCGAACGCCCTCACCGTCGCCGTCGCCCCAGACCTTCGCGCCGACGATCGCCTGGTGGCGGAAGTCGATGGGGTTGTCGCAGACCGCTTGGCCCTTGAGGTGGTTCGAGATGGCGTACAGCTTGAGGTTGTACTTGGCGAGCAGGTCGAGGCGGTCCTGCACGTAGGCGTCGTCCTCGGCGGCACGCCACGGGTCGAGGTGGTCGCCCCAGCACGCGAGTTCGAGGCCGTCGTAGCCCCAACCGCTGGCGAGCTTGGCCACTTCCTCGAGGGGAAGGTCGGCCCACTGGCCGGTGAACAGGGTTACGGGGTGCGTCATTGCTTGCTCCTAACGGATTGATACGGACTTTTGTCGAAGCTCGTCGTAACTATTCTGCTACGCGAACGGCTTGGCTGCTCCTGCCGGAGCTTTCTTCGATGGCCGCGAGCACCCGCTGCACCCGCAGACTGTCGGCGAACGAGGGGCTGGAGGGCACACCATCCCTGATCGAGTTCAAGAACTCGGCGAACTGGTGAACAAAGGTGTGCTCCCACCCGATGATGTGGCCGTCGGGCCACCAGGCCCCCACCCAGGGATGCTCGGCCTCGGTCACGAGGATGCGCCGGAACCCCTGCTCGCCCGAGCCGTCGCTGCCGTCGAAGAACCACAGTTCGTTGAGGTTCTCGAGGTCAAACCGGATGCTGCCACGCTCCCCATAGACCTCGAGCGTCAGCTGGTTCTTGCGCCCCAGCGCGAGCCGGGTCACCTCGAGCTGCACCACTCCACCGCCCGAGAGATGGGCGGTTCCCCACGCGGGCGTCGTCGACGGTGACCGCCTCGAGGGCGCCCCCACCGGATCCCTTGATGCCGCCGTCACCACTGTCGCCGCCCGGGCGCTGCGTCACGAAGGTGGTGACCCCACCGGAGACCGCGTCGATGGTCTCGCCGGTCACATGCTGCACGAGGTCGGTGATGTGCGATCCAAGGTCGCCGAGCGCTCCACTGCCCGCGGTCTCCCGACGCAAGCGCCAGCTCATCGGAGTGGACGGGTCGTTGAGCCAGTCCTGGAGGTAGGCCGCGCGCACGTGGTGGATGAGGCCGATGCGGCCGTCAGCGACGAGGCGCCGGGCGACCTCGATGGCGGGCACGCGACGGTAGTTGAAGTTGACGATGGCGTGTTGTCCGCGGGCTTCGGCCGCCTGGAAGGCGGCGAGCATCCGCTCGGCCTCGGCGACGGTGTTGGCGATGGGCTTCTCGACGACCACGTGTTTGCCGGCCTCGAGGGCCGCAATGGCGATCTCGGCGTGCATGTTGCCGGGGGCGCAGACGTCAATGATGTCGATGTCGTCGCGCTCGATGACCTGCCTCCAGGTCGGTGGCACTCTCGGCCCAGCCGAATCGGGCGGCCCGCCGCAGCGACGTGTTCCGAGTTGCGCCCCACCAGCACGGCCTGTTCCACGGCCGGCACGTCGAAGTAGGCGGCGACGTTACGCCACGCCTGTGAGTGGGCCTTGCCCATAAATGCATACCCGATCGCGGCTACCCGCAGGGTCTTGTCTGACGCCATCGTCATCCCTTCGCTCCGTTGCGAACCTGTGTTTGTCTCACCGCCTGATTGACAGCGGGCACAACATGCCCTTAGTGTACAACTACTTGTATACAAGGCGGGATACATTTAGGCATCCCGATATGAATGACAGCTCACAGAGTCGTGAAGGTGACATGGATCAGTTTCTTCTCATCGCACTGAATGGGCTGACCGCTTGCCGCCGTGTACTTTCTGGTGGCCAGCGGGCTCACCCAGATCTTTGGCTTGATGCGGGTCATCACCATGGCCCACGGCACCAGCTACCTCCTCGGTGGTTACCTCGGCTACGTCATCGCGCGCGAGACCGGCAACTGGTTTCTTGGGGCTCTCGGCGGCGCCGTTCTGGTGGGGCTCCTGGGCCTGTTTATTCACCAGGTGCTCATCCGTCGATTCCAGGACGACGACATGCGCGTGGCGCTGGTCACGCTCGGAGTATCGCTGATTGGAACCGACCTGATGCTCGCGGTGTTTGGCGGCACGGCCACCCAGGTGCCCGTGCCCGGCGACGTGCAGGTCGCATCCGTCACCATTCCGCTTATTGGTCCCTACCCGGTGCTGCGACTCCTCGTACTGGTGATCGCTCTCATCGTGGGCGTGGGCCTCACACTCTTTATCACTCGCACACGGTTTGGCTCCATCGTCCGGGCCGGCGTTGATGACAGCCAGATGGCCTCCGCCACGGGTGTCAACGTGCGGGTTGTCTTCGCGATCATCTTTGTGCTCGGTTCAGCGCTCGCGGGGCTGGCGGGAGGTTGTGGGTGGGCACGCTCTTCCCGCTGCTGCCTGGGCAGGACGGCGTTTACCTCCTCTACTCGTTGGTCGTGGTGATCGTTGGGGGGATGGGCTCGATCTCCGGTGCGGCGATCGGGGCGGTTCTGGTGGGGCTCGTCTCCCAGTTCTCACTGGTGTACGCCCCGACCTACTCGCTCGTGCTCACGTTTGCGCTGATGGTCGTTGTGCTTGCCGTGCGACCCCAGGGAATTATGGGGAGGGCAGCATGAGCAACTCCGAGCTTTTCGCTCCGAAGCGCGGCAGCGCTCGCTGGCTGGGCTGGGCCATTGGTGGAGTGGTCATCCTGCTTGCCGTGCTGTTCCCGTTCCTCGTGGACCGCCCACGATTCTGGCTGCCCAACATCGGCGTGAAGTCGATCTGGCTCGGCATAATCGCCATGAGCCTCGTATTCCTCAACAGGTATGTAGGCCTCCTGTCGCTCGCACAGGTGACAATCGCGGGGGTCTCCGCCTACGGCGTCGGCGTGATGATGGTCACCTACGAGCAGCCGTTCCTGCTCGCCGCCCTCGTGGGGCTCGTCGCCGGAACCTTCGCAGGCTTCCTCATCGCCCTGATCGCGGCCCGCACCAAGGCCATCTACTTCCTCATGATCACCCTCGCCATTGGCCAGGTGTTCTACTCGTGGGCATCCCAGGCGATCGAGGTCACCAACGCGCGCCGCGGCCTCGCCCCCGTGCTCAAGCCGGACCTCGGAATCGTCAACCTTAACGACATCACGTCGTTCTACTACTTCGCCCTCGTCGTCGCGGTGCTCTGCTACGTGCTGTGCCGGTACGCGGCGTCGTCGACATTTGGCCTCACCCTGCAGGGCGTGCGCGACAGCCCCGAGCGGATGAAGGCACTCGGGTACAACGTCAACCGGTACCGCATCGCCGCCACGACGTTCGCTGCATTTATCGCCTCGGTCGGTGGTGTGGTGCTTGTGCTCGACCGGGCGCAGGTGGACCCGGACGTCGTGAGCCTCGGCTCCACCCTCGACGTGCTGGTGGTCGCCGTTATCGGAGGCATCGGTTCGCTCGGCGGAGTTTTCGCGGGTGCCCTCGTGCTCACACTCCTGTCGAACTTTGCCCAGAACGTCACGGAACGCTACATGACCCTCACCGGGCTCGTGTTCATCCTCGTCCTGCTTTTCGCTCCGGCCGGTCTGGCCGGGATCGGACGGCAGGTTAGGGGGTTCATCGAACGGCGTCGCACTCCACGCCACGACGACACCCCGCAGCAAGACCCGTCGGCTGACCAGTCGGCGGAGCATGCAATCACGGAAGGAAAGCAGCAATGATGCTGAACAAGAAGGGCCTGGCCGCCACGGTGGCCATCGGGGCATCCGTGCTCCTGCTCGCGTCTGGTTGCGCCGCCGGTGGCGGCGGTGACGCTGGCGACGATGTCATCACGGTCGGCGTGCTCGCCACGAGCGAGGGCAACCTTGCCTTCGGCATGGATGAGGCCAAGGCCGCGATCGGTGCCGCCATGGCATCCCGCGGTGGCAACGCGGACGGTGGCGAGGTCGCCGGCAAGCAGATCGAGTTCATCTACGCCGGCACCGACGGAACCACCGCATCCGCCCAGACCCAGGTCAAGAAGCTCGTCGAGAACGACGGCGTCGACATCGTGCTCGGCCCGGTCTCCGGTGACGAGGGCGAGACGGTGGTGCAGTACGCACTGACCGTGCCCGAGGTCACCTTCGTCAACGGCTCGGCCAGCCCCGTGGGCATGACGCTCGAGGGCGCGGAGAACTTCTTCCGCTTCCACGGCGACTCGGCCATGTGGATGGGTGGTGTCGGTGACTACGCCTACAACGAGAAGGGCTACGAGAAGATCTACCTTCTCGCCGAGGACTACTCCTTCCCGTACGACAACGCCGGTGGCTTCTTCAGCGAGTTCTGCGCCGCGGGTGGAACGATCACGGGCGCCTCGTGGGTTCCCGTCGGTACCACCGACTACGCGACGATCATCTCCCAGATCCCGGCTGACACGGACGCCGTGTACGTCGGCCTCGGCGGAGCGGACGCCGCGAGCTTCCTGTCGCAGGCCGTGACCAACGGCGTGAGCAAGCCACTCGTTGGTGGCACCATCGCGGTCGACACCACGGCCCTCTCAGGTGACGCGAATATCGCATCCGCGGCAGTCGGCATGATCTCTGGTGGCCCGGTTCCCGGTGTGGGGTTCTCGAACCCGCAGTGGGATGCATTCGTCGCGGCGTACGCGGAGCAGCCGAACGCGTTCCCGAGCCCGTCGATCTTCTCGATCCTGTACTACAACTCGGTCGAGTCGCTCCTGCTGGCGCTTGAGGCCTCCGACGGTGACCTCGCCGACAACCAGGCCGCTCTCCGCGAGGCACTCGCCACTCTCGAGTGGGACAGCCCGACCGGTCCGCTGGTGCTCGACGACAACCGCCAGGCCATCGTTGACAACTACATGAACGAGGTTGTCCAGGCCGATGACGGCTCGCTGGTGCTCGAGACGATCACCACCACCAGCGGCGTGAAGCAGGGTACGACGGTCTACGACCGCTTCGACAGCTGCGACGCGCTGCAGTAACTGACACGGTCCCCGGCCGGGCGCATCGCACCCGGCCGGGGACCACCCCACTCTTTGCTGACGAAAGGACAGAGCGGATGACCGACCTCGCCCTGCGCGTTGATGACGTCTCAAAGCACTTCGGTGGGCTCAAGGCCATGCGGCACGTGAGTCTGACGCTCGACGCGGGTGAGCGCATCAGTGTGATCGGCACCAACGGCGCCGGCAAGTCCACGCTGTTCAACTGCATCGCCGGAACCTTCCCAGTCTCGTCAGGCACCATCCAGCTGTTTGGCGAGGATGTCACGCGCACGTCCGCCGCCCAGCGGGCACGCCGTGGCCTCGCCCGCACCTTTCAGACGTCCCGGCTGTTCGAGCAACTCACGGCCGCGGAGAACGTGTTTATCGCCCTCGGTGGCAACGAGTTTCGGGGCGGACTCCTGCGCCACTACCGCAGCGACTCCGCGCGGTGGGATCGGGTGGGGCGCCTTCTCGATCGTGTGGGTCTTGCCGGACGAGGGCCAACCCTCGTTGCTGACCTGTCCCACGGCGAGCAGCGCCAGCTTGAGCTCGCGATGGCCCTGTCGCTCGAGCCGCGCCTGTTGATGCTCGACGAGCCCGCCGCGGGCTTCTCGCCCGCCGAGCGTGCCCACCTCATCACCCTGCTTCGTGAGCTCCCGCAGGAGATCTCGCTCCTGCTGATTGAGCACGACATGGACATCGCGCTCGCGGTGGCCAGCAGGGTGATCGTGATGCACGACGGCGAGAAGATTCTCGAGGGCACCCCGGATGAGATTCGGGCGAGCGAGAGGGTTCGCGAGATTTACCTGGGAGGCTCCATTGACCACGCGGCCTGAGTCCTCGGAGTTTGTTGTCACCGACCTGAACGTCTTCTACGGGCACGTCCACGTGCTGCAGGACGTGTCGTTCCACATGGGCACCGAGCCGCTGGGCATGGTGGGCCGCAACGGCATGGGCAAGTCGACACTCGTCAAGGCGATTGCGGGGTTCCTGCCGGTCAAGAGTGGGTCCATCGAGTTCGAGGGCAAGAATCTTGTGGGCCGCCAGCCGTACCAGGTGAACCGGGCCGGGATCGCGTACGTGCCGCAGGGGCGTCGTATCTTCCCGTCCCTAACTGTGCATGAGCACCTCACGATGGTGGGTGCCAAAAAGACCGCGCGATGGAACGTGCCGGCGATCTACGAGCTGTTCCCGCGGCTCGCCGAACGACGCAAAAACGGGGGAGCGGAGCTCTCCGGTGGCGAGCAACAGATGCTCGCGATTGGGCGCGCGCTGCTGTCCAACCCTCGCCTGCTGGTGATGGACGAGCCCTCCGAGGGACTTGCCCCCGCCGTTGTTGATCACCTCGCCGAGGTGCTGCGCGACGTGGTGTCCGAGGGCCAGGCGGTGCTGCTCATCGAACAGAACCTGCGTTTTGCCACCGAGTTGTGCGACCGCATCCTTGTGATGGTCAACGGCCGGATCGCCGCCGACCTGCCCGCCGCGGAGATCGCGGGAGATGCCGAGGTGCAGAACAAGTACCTGGGCGTCGTCTAGCCTGTGGGCATGGGCACCGGCTTCGACCTCTCGGGAACGCTGGCGGTCGTCACGGGAGCCAGCCGGGGCATCGGCGCGGGAATCGCGGTGGGGCTCGCCGAGGCGGGTGCCGACATCGTGGGAGTCGCGCGGTCGAAGCAGGATGCTACGGCCGCCGCCGTCCGGGCCCTGGGACGCGAGTACCACGCGCTCTCGGCGGATCTCGCGAGCCCCGGTGCGGTGGCGACCCTCGTCGAGCAGATTCACGCGCTCGGGCGCCCGGTCGACATCCTCGTGAACAACGCGGGCATCGCCGAGCGCAACCCGGCGGAACTGCACACCAACGAGCAGTGGAACGAGGTGGTGGGCGTTAACCTCACCGCGCCGTTCGCTCTTGCCCGTGACCTGGGAGCGGGCATGCTGGAGCGCGGTCGGGGCAAGATCATTTTTCTCGCGTCGATGATGAGCTGGCAGGGAGGGCGCAACGTCATCGGCTACGCCGCAACCAAGTCCGGCATCGTGGGTGTTGTGCATGCGCTCGCCAACGAGTGGGCCGACCGCGGGGTGACCGTCAACGCGGTCGCGCCGGGCTACATCGAGACCGAGCTCACCAGGGGAACCCATGCGGACCCGGAGCGTCGTCGGGCGTTTACCGACCGCATTCCGGTGGGCCGGTGGGGCACGCCGGCCGACGTCGCGGGAGCCGTTGTGTTTCTTGCGGCGCCAGCATCCGACTATGTGACCGGTGTGGTGCTGCCCGTCGACGGAGGCTGGCTGGTTCGCTGACTACAGCGCGAGTGTGATGTCGACCCGGTCGTCGCCCACATCAACGCGTGCCCGTGGGAACGCCGACCGCAGCACTGCGCGGTAGGCGGCGGGTCGGAGCCGCACCGGTCGGTCCGGGTGAAGTCCCGCGGAGATCTGCAGGCTCGCGGTGGGCTCGGCCGACAGGGTGGCTCGCACCGTCTCGTCAACCAGGTCGTGGGATGCACGCAGCTCCGTGATCACGGCGCTGACACCACGTCGTTGCTCCGCCGTGAGGGAATCGACGATCCCCGCTGGGTCGTCGAGGTCATCAACGAGCTCGGCGAGCCACGAGCGGGTGGCGTTGCGCACCATCATCGTCCGCAGGGTCGTGGCGAGGCCGCGCGCACGCGCGATGTCGACGGGAGTAAGCATGTTGGCCTCGAGAATCTGCTCGAGGTAGGGCCCCACGCGGTAGTCGATGAGCTCGCCGCGCTGCCGGAGCACCTCGGCCTCTTCCGCGGCACGGATCGCGTTGCGGGAGGTCGCCAGCACCACCGCGTTCTCCTCCTGCCACGCACTCACACGGGAGACCAGCACGTGCGAGAAGGCGGCGGCTCCTGCCCCCACGGCCAGGAGCGGGACTGTGTGCTTGAGCATCAGCTCGACAGTGCCCAGCGTGTCGAGGCCGGTGCGGTTGAGCCACACGATGACCGTAATCACGATGGCGGAGACGGAGGTGAACAGAGCAATCTCGAGCGTGGGTCGGAACGACCCCATCAGCACCAGCAGGATGGTGAGCGCGGCCGGCGCCCAGCCCCCGATCTGGCCGGGGCCGGGCAGGCGGCTGGCGGCATCCAGCAGACACGCGAGCAGCATCAGCCCGTGCAGCGCGGCGTGGCGTCCGGCGCCGAACGGGAAAAATCGGGGGTCGACACCCACGACGTTCACGAGGATCGCGGCGACAAACGCGATCAGTGCCGCGCCCTGGAGCGCCGGGGCGACGATGTTGTGGGCCCAGATCGCGAGGATGATCGCAGAGCTGGTTCCCGCGATGAGCGTGGTGACCAGAGCAAAGTAGCGCGCGGTGAGGCCACCCAGCGGGTCCAGGGTCTGGGGGGTCGGATGTGTGATCACGCCGAACCCTCCGGAATGTCGCACATCAGCACGATCGAGGTGCCCTGACCGGGCTTGCTGAGGATACGCGCCGAGCCGCCTGCGGCCTCGACCCGGCCGCGGATCGACTCACGGAAGCCAAACCGGTCGTGCGCGACGGCATCCTGATCGAACCCCACGCCGTCGTCGACGATGGTCACCACAACCGACTCGCCGCTGTGGATTATCGACAGTTCGGCCCGGGGGGTTCCCGCGTGGGTTGCGACGTTCACGAGCGCCTGATCGATGGCGAGCAGCAGCGCATCCCGCGCGTCGGACCCGAGCAGGTCAAGCGCGCCCGGGTCACCGGTCAGGGTGACCTCGACGCCGAGCTTCGACATCCGCCGCGTGAGGCTCGCAATGGCGGCACTGGGGGTCGATGTTTCGTCATCCACGCCCGTCGGTAGGCGTACGGCGTCAAGACTGGCCCGGATGCTGGCGCGCGCGCCCGGCGTGAGCGGGCCCGGGTCCATCAGGCCAATGGCGGCAAGCTCGCCGAGCACGGTGTCGTGGACGAGCGCACGTGACCTCAGCTCGAGTGTGCGCCGCTCGGATGACGCGATCTCGGTGAGGCCCGCGGCATCCAGCCGAGCCGAGACCGACCGGCCCTCGCCGCGCACGAACGTCAACATCGCGTTGTAGGCGGCGACACACACCGCGACCACCAGTGCGGCGACGTCGAATGCGCCGCCGGCAACAAACACCGCGCCCGCCGCGAGACCGTATCCGACCAACGTGCCAACGGTGCCGGACCAGCGGTCCAGGATCATCCCGAGTGCGGTGGTGGTGATCAGGGCGGCGAGGGGCACAAACTCGCTGCTGCCCGTCGGGAGGGTGGCGACGAGCATCCACACGAGCACGGCGCCCGCGCCAAGAACCACGCCGATGAGGGGCACCGGGATCGTCGACCAGCGCTCGCCGAGCACAAGCAGCGCCCACAGGCCCAGCAAGCCGGCGAGAGTCGCCCACACGGCGCTTCCGGTGACGATCGTGTGAGCGATTGTCGAGATGGCCGCGCCGGCAAGGAACACCGTGGAGACCCAAAAGAATGCGCTCTCGACCCCGAGCCGGGTTGTGACTCGGGCCTGGTCTGTCGGGTACACCCAGGTCATTAGCACCCCCTGAACGTGTTTCCAGCAACGGTACTACCGTTCCGAGGCGCGGCGCCGCGCGGGACCCCACCACGAGCCCCGCGCGGCGGTTCCGGTCAGCGGCGAGGCACCAGCCGCTGAAGCTGCGTGACGTGACGGGGCTCGAGCTCCTCGATGGAGTTCACCTCGAGGAGTTTCATCGTGCGCACGACCTGGTCGGAGAGAATCTGGATCGTGCGGTCCACGCCGGCACGACCTCCGGCCATCAGGCCGTAGAGGTAGGCGCGACCGATGAGCGTGAACTTCGCGCCCAGGGCGATCGAGGCCACGATGTCGGCGCCGTTCATGATGCCCGTGTCGACCATCACCTCGGTGTCCTTGCCCACCTCGCGCACCACTTCGGGCAAGAGGTGGAACGGGATGGGCGCACGATCGAGCTGCCGACCACCGTGGTTGGAGAGGAGGATCCCGTCGACCCCGAGTTTCGCGAGTGTCTTCGAGTCCTCGAGGTTCTGCACGCCCTTAACCACGAGCTTTCCCGGCCACATGTCGCGGATGATCTGGAGGTCGTCGAAGCTGATCGACGGGTCCATGGCCGAGTCGAGCAGCTCGCCGACCGTGCCACCCGTTGACGACAGGGAGGCAAACTCGAGCGGCGGGGTCGTGAGGAAGTCGAACCACCACCACGGCCGCGGGATCGCGTTGACGATCGTGCCGAGAGTGAGCTGCGGCGGGATGGAGAATCCGTTCCGCTTGTCGCGCAGGCGTGCCCCCGCGACCGGGGTGTCGACGGTGAACATCAGGGTGTCGAATCCGGCGGCCGCCGCCCGCTCGACGAGTCCGTACGAAATCTCACGCTGGCGCATCACGTACAGCTGGAACCAGTTGCGGCCCGTGGGGTTGGCGGCCTTGACGTCCTCGATCGACGTGGTGCCGAGCGTCGAGAGCGTAAAGGGGATGCCCGCCGCCGCGGCAGCGCCCGCCCCGGCGATCTCGCCCTCGGTCTGCATCAGCCGAGTGAACCCGGTGGGTGCGATACCAAACGGCATGGCCGAGGTGCCGCCGAGGATGTGTGTTGTCGTGTCGACGGTGGAGACGTCACGCAGGATCGACGGGTGGAACTCGATGTCCTCGAAGGCCTGGCGCGCCCGGGCCAGTGACAACTCGCCCTCGGCGGCACCATCCGTGTAGTCGAACGCGGCCTTGGGGGTGCGGCGCTGCGCGATCGCCTTCAGGTCGTAGATGGTGAGCGCTGCATCCAGTCGACGTTTTTTGGCGTTGAGGGTGGGCTTCTTGAACTTCATGAGTTCGAAGAGGGCCTTGGGGTTGGGGATGCTGCGCTTAGTCATGGGTGTCCTGGTCGTGGGGTGTCCGGTCGAGGTGCGCGAGCAGGGCGTCACGCGCCCCGGCGATGTGGGAGGCGGTCAGCTGGGCTGCGGCATCCGCGTTACCCGCCGTGATCGCGTCGAGGATCGCTTGATGTTGTGCCGCGACCTCCGCGCGACTGAGCAGGTTCGCCGCCTGTACCTGCCCGATGCACAGCTCCACCTCGCCCATCAGGAGCGCGTGCATCCGTGCCAGGCGGGGGCTCGGCTGCCCCGCAACGAGGCTGCGGTGGAAGGCGATGTCGTGCCGAGCGAAGTCGTCGGTGGCGACAAGAGCGCGATGCGCGGCGAGTGCCTCGGCCGGGATGGTGCCGCCCCGGGCGAGCGCGGCCATCGCGGCGGTCTCGAGCACGGAGCGGTTGTCGTAGAGGTCAACGATGTCGTCGCGCGTGAGCTCGGGTACCCGCGCGGCGCGGTGAGCCTCGCGCCGCAGCAGGCCGTCCGCGACGAGACGCTCGATGGCGATGCGGGCGGTGGGTCGGGCGACGCCAAAACGCAGGGCGACAGCGGACTCCGTGATGGTTGCGCCCGGGGCATCCGTCTGGGCAAGGATGCTCGCGCGCAACTCGTCCGCGATGGCGTCGGGGAGCACGGGGCTCGTGTCGAGGGACACCCGATCTCCTTCCGCTCCGAACAGATTGTCGAACAATCTAGCAGATTGTCTGACAATCCTGCTCCCTATCTCCGCGAGTTCGCTTGTTTGTGGGGTTCGCGCGCCAAAACACCCCACAACCAAGCGAACTCGCGGATGGGGAGGGCCGCGCGGTGGGGGGAGAGCCGCCGCGCGGGGGCTACCCGAGGTGACGCGCGACGATGGCGCGGATGCGCGGCTCGTCCGCCACGAGCGCGTCGAGCCCACGACGATACGCGAGCGCGCTCACGCTCACCGCTCCACGCTGGCCTCCGGGGGTGGACACGGGCACCGCGAGACAGTTGACCCCCAGCTCGTTCTCCTGGTTGTCGAGCCCGTACCCACGCTCGCGGCTGCGCTGCAGCTCGGCGAGCAGCACGTCGAAGTCGGTAATGGTGTTCTCAGTGAACCGCTCCAACGGCGAGCCCAGCAGCTCCTCGAGCTCGGCGCGCGAGTCGATAAACGCGCTCATGAGAAGCTTGCCCACCGCCGTCGAGTGCGCCGGATTCCGCCCGCCAATGGTCGAGGTGAGTCGCACGGCACCACTCGGTGGGTCGACCTTCGCGCGGTACACGACCTGCGCTCCGTCGAGCACGGCGTAGTGCGCGGTCTCGCCGAACGTCTCGGCGAGTTCGCGCAGCAGGGGCTCCACGCGGGTGGCCTCGGGCCGTGCATCCTGAAACCGAAACGCCAGCCGCAGAAACTCGTCGCCGAGCTCGTACACGCCCCGGCCGGTCTGGGTTGCCAGCCCCGCCTTGCGCAACGAGGCGAGCGCGCGGTGCACGGTGGGCTTCGATCCACTCACCCGGCGAGCGATCTCGTCGAGCGAGATGCCTTCCGGATGCTCGGCAAGCTCAACGAGCACGGCAAGCACCCGCTCCGACCCCACAACCCGGTCGGGCAGCTCGCCCGACGAGTCGGGGGCCGTCACGGGAGCCTCGGATCCACGTGGACCTTGGGCCCCGGCCCGGCATCCGCTCCCCGCCGCCCCTCGAGGCGGTCGGCCACCTCGGCGAGCCCAATGACCTCGCTCACGATCGACTCGGGGTGCACGGCCCCGGACGCGAACAGCTCGATCGCGCCCGGCAGGCCGGGGGAAGCCGAGAGGATTCCGACCGCGGTGACGTCCTTGAGGGCCAAGTCGCGCGTGTCCACGTGACTGGGGGTTCCGGAGAGCCCGATGTAGACGACTCGTCCGCCGGGGTCGACCAGCTGGGCGGCGAGGTGGGGAGCGGATGCATCGCTGGTCGCGTCGATGACGGCGTCGTAGTGCACACCCTCAAGACCCTCAAGCTCGGCGATGGTGCGTGTGACGGGAACCCCCAACGAGCGCGCCAGCTCGAGCGACCCGGGTCGAACCCCGGCAACCTCGACCTCGAACCCGCGGGCCAGGGCGAACTGCGCGGCCAGGAGCCCAATGGTGCCCGAGCCCAGGATGAGCAGTCGCCCGCCGGTTCCTGCGGCATCAACGGCCCGCAGCGAGTTGCCGCCTGGCTCGACGAGTGCCGCGGCGGTCACCGATACCGAGTCGGGGATGCGGTGGGCGAAACGCTGGGGGACCAGCAGCTGCTCGGCGAGGGCACCGGGCCAGCCGTCCTGAATGCCCACCTCGTACCGGTCGGGGCAGACGTGGTGTTTGCCCGCGAGACAAAACCGACACTGCCCACACCCGAGCATGGTGTCGCCGGTCACCCGCTGCCCCAGCCAGGACTCGTCGGCGCCGGGTCCGAGCCCCACGACGGTGCCCGTCCACTCGTGGCCGAGGCGAATGGGGAAGTGCGTCAGCCCCTGCTCGAGGTAGGCCATCTCGCCCGTGTAGAACTCGACATCCGTGCCGCAGATGCCCACCCGCTCGACGTCGACCAGCAGCTCGCGCTCGCCGGGAACCGGCGCGTCGACCTCCCACACGGAGGCCTCGCGAGGTGCGGTGACGACGAAGGCGCGCATGACTGCTCCTAGACGGATGTGATGACGCGCTGGGTCTGTGTGCCCAGCTTCGAGATGCTGAGGGTGAGCACCTCGCCGCCGTGAAGGTACGTCGGCGGGTTCATCCCGAGACCCACTCCGGGCGGGGTCCCCGTGTTGATGAGGTCACCCGGCTCGAGGGTCATGAACTGGCTCAGGTAGTGCACGATAAACGCCGGGCTGAAGATCATGGTCGCGGTGCTGCCGGTCTGTCGACGAACGCCGTCAACGTCGAGGAACATGTCGAGCGCGAGCACGTCACCGACCTCGTCGGGTGTGACGAGCCACGGGCCGGCCGGGTTAAACGTGGGGGCCGACTTGCCCTTCGACCACTGACCACCGCGCTCGATCTGCCACTCGCGCTCGCTCAGGTCGTTGGTGAGCACGTAGCCGGCGATCGCCGCCTCGGCCGCCTTCTCGTCGGCGAGGTAGGTGCTGCGGGTGCCAATCACAATGCCGAGCTCGACCTCCCAGTCCATCTTCTGGGAGCCGCGCGGCACAATCACGTCGTCGTTGGGTCCCTGGATGGTGTTGGGCGACTTGGTGAAGAGGATGGGCTCGGTCGGCACGGCCATGCCACTCTCGGCGGCGTGGTCGCTGTAGTTGAGCCCGATGCACAGGATCTGGTGTGGCCGGGCAATGGGGCTGCCGATGCGAAGCCCGGCGAGCGGCAGGGCGTCGCGACCGGCGATGAGGCCGGGGAGGTCGGCGATGCGACCGGAGCCGAAGAACGCCTCGTCGAAGTCGTGGATGACATCCGAGACGTCAACGTAGTGGTCGTCATCGACGAGAACGGCGGGCTTCTCGGACCCCACGGGTCCCAGGCGTGTGAGGCGCATCGGTGTCTTTCTGTTGGGGCATCGGCGTCTGCCGCTGCGGGCACGATTGTGCCATAATTCAGAATAGCAGTATAGCGTTTCAATAGTTGGAAAGACAGGTCAGGGTGGATCACCTCCGCAGTGCCGAGTGGTACGCCGGGTCGGACCGCAACGCCTACATCCATCGCGCGTGGATGCGTCGTGGGGTTCCCGACTCCGCGCTCGATGGCAGCCGCCCCCAGATCGCAATTGCCAACACCGCATCCGACCTCACTCCCTGCAACAAACACCTCACCCAGGTTGCGGAGAGTGTTAAAGCCGGCATCTGGGAGGCGGGCGGCGTTCCACTGGTGCTTCCGGTGGTCTCGATCGGCGAGACCCAGGTCAAGCCGACCGCGATGTTGTGGCGCAACATGGCGGCCATGGCGATCGAGGAGATGCTGCGCGCCAACCCCATCGACGGTGTGGTGCTGCTCGGCGGGTGTGACAAGACGATCCCGTCGCTGCTGATGGCCGCGTCATCCGTCAACCTGCCGGCCGTGGTTGTGCCGGGTGGGCCCATGCTCACGGGGCACTTCCGTGGCGAGGCGCTCGGCTGTGGCACCGACGTGTGGCGCCTCAGTGAGGAGGCTCGGGCGGGCACTATCACCAACGGGCAGTTCCGCGAGTCCGAGGGCTCCATGATCCGCAGCGCCGGTCACTGCAACACGATGGGCACGGCATCCACCATGGCGATCGTCGCCGAGTCGCTGGGGATGACCATCCCCGGGTTTGCCGGAACACCCGCTCCCGACTCCCGGCTCCTTGCCCTCTCCCACGACACCGGCCGGCTCATCGTCGAGATGGTCGCCGCCGACCGCAGGCCCAGCGACGTGATGACCCGCGAGAGTTTCCTTAACGCCATCGTTGCCGTCGCCGCAACCGGCGGCTCGACCAACTCGGTGGTGCACCTGCTCGCCATCGCGGGTCGGCTGGGTGTCGAGCTGACCCTCGACGACTTCGACCGGGTGGGCTCGACCGTTCCGCTGCTCGTTAACCTCCAGCCCTCCGGGGAGTTCCTGATGGACGACCTGTATCGGGCCGGAGGGGTGCTGGCGGCGCTCGCCGAGGTGCGCGAGCTGCTGCATCCCGAGGCCATCACGGTCACGGGCGCGCCGCTCGTCGACGCCCTGGTCGACCGGCCCGTGTACGACGCGGGGGTGATCCTGCCGCGCGAGGCGCCCCTGATGGCGGATGCCGGAATCGCCGTGCTTCGCGGAAACCTGGCCCCCAGTGGCGCGATCATCAAGCCCGCCGCGGCCACGCCGGAACTGCTCACCCACCGCGGGCCAGCCGTCGTTTTCGACTCGATCGAGGACTTCCGTGATCGTATCGACGACCCCGACCTCGAGGTCACCGCGGACTCCGTGCTGGTGCTTCGCGGCTGTGGTCCGCGCGGCTACCCCGGTATGCCCGAGGTGGGCAACATGCCCCTGCCGAGCAAACTTCTCGAGCAGGGCGTTCGCGACATGGTGCGCATCTCGGATGCCCGGATGTCCGGTACGGCGTACGGAACCGTCATCCTGCACGTCGCTCCCGAGGCCGCCGCGGGTGGGCCGCTCGCGCTCGTGCGCACGGGCGACATCATCGAGCTCGACGTGCCGAACCGCACGCTGCACCTCGACGTGAGCGCCGAGGAGCTCGCGTCACGTACCCCCAGTGCGGAGAGCGCGGCCGCCTACGCGGCGCCCACCCGTGGCTGGGAGCGCCTCTACGTTGACCACGTGATGCAGGCCGACACCGGTGCGGATCTGGACTTCCTTATTGGATCAAGCGGAGACAAGGTGGCACGTGAATCACACTGAACCCAGCGCCGACACCCGTGCGTCGTCGGCGGGCACCAACGAAAAAGCGCTGGGGGAGAGCATCCGCAAGGCAACCGGTGCCACGGTCTCCGTCACGGCCTTCGACCGGGTGGTCGCCGCCGTCGATGCCTCGCACTACCTCCTGACGCCGCGTGCCGTCGTGACGCCGCGCTCCGTGGAGGAGATTGCGCAGTTGTTTACCTTCGCGACCGCGGCGGGAGAGACGCTGACCTTCCGCTCGGGCGGCACGAGCCTCTCCGGTCAGGCCAGCTCGGGTGGCATCCTCGTGGACACGCGCGCGCAGTTCCGCGGCATCACGGTGCTCGACGGCGGCGAGCGGGTGCAGGTGGAGCCGGGCGTTACCGTTCGTGCGGTGAACGCGCGGCTCCTGCGGCACAAGCGCAAGCTGGGGCCCGACCCGGCCAGCGAGATCGCCTGCACGATCGGCGGAGTGATCGCCAACAACTCGAGTGGCATGGCGTGTGGCACGGTTCACAACACCTACCGCACGCTCGAGAGCGCCGTGATCGTGCTGCCCGGGGGCACCGTCGTCGACACCGCCCTCGAGGATGCCGACCAGCGGCTGCGCGAGCGCGAGCCGGTTCTGTGGCAGACGCTCACCGACCTGCGCTCGAGACTTCTCGCCGACTCGTCCCTGCGCGAGACCGTCGAGCGCCAGTTCTCGATCAAGAACACCATGGGCTACGGCCTCAACTCGCTCGTCGACTACGACCGGCCGGTCGACATGCTCCTGCATCTTCTGGTGGGCAGCGAGGGCACCCTCGGGTTTGTCGCGCGCGCGACGTTCCGCACAGTTCCGCTGAGCCCGAGCATCGCCACGGCCCTGCTGGTGTTCGAGAGCCTCCGGGCCGCCACGGACAGCCTCGTTGACCTCGTGGCCTCCGGCGCGGCGACGATCGAGCTGATGGATGCGGCATCCCTGCGGGTGGCCCAGCTTGACCCCGAATCGGTGGGCGCGCTGCCCGAGCTCACGATCGTCGACCACGCCGCCCTGCTCGTCGAGTACCAGGAGGCCGGCCCCGCGGAACTGGACGCTCGTGTGGCCGCCGCCCACGCGGTATTTGCCGGGCTGCCCACCGTGGGCACGACCGTGCTCACCACGGATGCCCGCATCCGCGCCGCCCTCTGGCACCTGCGCAAGGGGCTGTTCGCGGCCGTCGCCGGTGACCGGCCCTCGGGCACGACCGCGCTCCTCGAGGACATCGCGGTTCCCGTCGAGCGCCTCGCCGACACGTGCGCGGGCCTGCAGGAGCTGTTCGCCCGGCACGGCTACACGGATGCCGTGATCTTTGGTCACGCGAAGGACGGCAACGTCCACTTCCTCATTAATGAGCGCTTCGACGACCCGGCCTCGCTCATCCGGTACCAGGAGTTCACCGAGGAGATGGTCGACCTCGTGCTCGCGGCCGGTGGCACCCTCAAGGCCGAGCACGGCACCGGGCGCATCATGGCCCCCTACGTGCGGCGGCAGTACGGCGACGAGCTCTACGGCATGATGCTCGACATCAAGCGCGTGTTCGACCCGGCCGGAATCCTCAGCCCCGGCATCGTCGTCTCCGACGACCCGGAGATTCACCTCAGGCACCTCAAGTCGACGCCCACGGTCGAGAAAGAGGTGGACCGGTGTGTGGAGTGTGGGTACTGCGAGCCGGTCTGCCCGAGCAAGGACCTCACCGTCACGCCGCGCCAGCGCATCGTGGTGCGCCGCGCCATCGCGGATGCGCAGGCTCGCGGTGACCACGCGCTCGTGCGCGAGCTCGAGCGGGAGAGCCGCTACGAGGTCGAGGAGACCTGCGCTGTCGACGGCATGTGTGCAACCGCGTGTCCCGTGTTTATCAACACCGGTGACCTCGTCCGTCGGTTGCGCGTCGAGTCCGTCTCGGGTGCGGTTGCCGCCGGATGGACGGTGGCCGGTCGGCACTGGGATGCCACGACTCGCGTCGCCGCGACCGCGCTGACCGCGGCATCCGCCGTGCCCGCGCTCATCCCCCTGCCGAACCGGGCGGCCCGTGCGGTGGTGGGCAACGACACCGTGCCGCTCTGGTCGAAGGATCTCCCGAAGGGTGGCACACGGCGCCGCGCGGGTATCACGGGGACTCCCGAGATCGTCTACTTCCAGGCCTGCGTGGGGACCATGTTTGGCCCGGCCGACGGTGGCGAAGGGGTGGCGATCGCGTTCGAGTCGCTGCTGATGAAGGCGGGCATCGGCGCGGTGCGGCCCGAGGGAATTGGTGACCTCTGCTGCGGAACCCCGTGGAAGTCAAAGGGCATCACCGAGGGGTATGACGAGATGGTCGCCCGTACGCACGCCGCGCTGTGGGCCGCGTCGCGTGAGGGAGAGCTGCCGATCGTGTGCGACAACTCGTCGTGCTCGGAGGGGCTCGTCCACTCGCTGCGTGGTCGAGGGCTCACGATCGTCGACGCCGTCGACTTCGCGGCCACGCACCTCCTGCCGGAGCTGTTGGTCACGCCCGTTGTGGACCGGCTGGCCGTGCATCCCACCTGCTCGTCCACTCGGGCCGGGTCGAATGCCAACCTCATGCTCGTGGCCGGCGCCGTCGCGGGGTCTGCGGAAGTCCCGGACGACTGGGGCTGCTGCGCCTTCGCCGGTGACCGGGGGATGCTGCATCCCGAGTTGACCGCCAGCGCCACCGCGCGCGAGGCCGCCGCCGTCATCGCGGGCGACTTCGACGCCCACGCGTCCTGCAACCGCACCTGTGAACTGGGCATGACCCGGGCCACGGGGGAGAACTACCAGCACGTGCTCGAGCTGCTTGATGCCGCCGCGCACCCGAAGGAGAAGTAAACAATGAGAAGAGCGATCGTCACCGGTGGAGAGAGTGGCCTGGGTGCCGCAAGCGTTGCACGGCTGAGGGCCGACGGCGTCGAGGTGATCTCGGTTGACCTCGGGGGTTCCCCCGACTTTGTGCTCGATGTCAGCGACTCGGCCGCGGTCAATCGTGTGGTGGCGGAGATCGGACCCGTCGACATCCTGGTCAACAGCGCCGGGATCGTGGGGCCCAACAAGCCGCTCTGGGAGGCGACCGACGCCGAGTTTCAGAAGACGTTCGACGTGAACGTCAACGGGGTGTTCTACATGTCGCGGGCCGTCATCCCGGGCATGATCGAGCGCGGCTGGGGCCGCATCGTGAGCATGGCGAGCATGGCGGGCAAGGACGGCAACCCGAACCTCGGCGCGTACTCCGCCTCGAAGGCCGCCGTCATCGGCATGACCAAGTCGCTTGGCAAGGAGCTCGCGACAACCGGCGTCATCATCAACGCGATCGCGCCCGCCGTGATCGCCACGGAGATGAACGCGACCACCGCACCCGACGTGCTCGCCCACATCACGAGCCTCATCCCCATGAAGCGGGTGGGGCGGCCCGAGGAGGTCGCCGCGCTCGTGAGTTGGCTGAGCTCCGACGAGGTGAGCTTCTCCACGGGCGCGGTCTACGACATCTCCGGTGGAAGGGCGACGTACTAATGGCAGAGTTCGACGGCCTTGTTGCCGTGGTCACCGGCGGCGCGAGTGGCATCGGAGCGGCGACGGTCGAGGTGCTGCGATCCCGCGGTGCCATCGCGGTGTCGCTGGACCGGGTTGGTGGCGACGTCGACTGTGACGTGACGGATGACACGCAGGTGCGCGCCGCGATCGCGACGGTCGTGGAAGCCCACGGCCGGCTCGACATCGTGATCAACAACGCGGGCATCGGCGCCGTCGGTCGCATCGAGGACCACGAGGATGCCGAGTGGAACCGGGTGTGGGATGTCAACGTGCTTGGGCTCATGCGGGTCACCCGCGCGGCGCTGCCCCACCTGAAGGTGTCGCCCGCAGCCGCCATCGTGAATACGGCGTCCATCGTGTCGTCCACGGGACTCGTGAACCGTGCGTTGTACACCGCCACGAAGGGTGCGGTCGAGGCGATGACCCGCGCGATGGCCGCCGACATGCTGGCCGACGGCATCCGCGTGAACGCCGTTGCCCCCGGCACGGCCGACACCCCGTGGGTGCAGCGACTCCTCGACCAGGCCGCGGACCCCGACGCAGCCCGTGCGGCGCTCGTGGCGCGCCAGCCGATTGGCCGGCTCGTGACCGCGCCGGAGATCGCCCACGCGGTGGCGTACCTCGCCTCGCCACTCGCGGCCTCGACGACCGGCACGACCCTCGCGGTCGACGGCGGCGCCCACTCCCTGCGCTAACCCGCGCTGACGCGCCGACCCCACCGCGAGTTCGCTTGTTTGTAGCGTTTGTGGCGCGCGGGATGCCCCAAACAAGCGAAATCGCGGTGGGGGGAGGCGCGCTAGCGCCCGGACAACACAGCCCAGACGATGAGGCCGGCAAGAACCACACCACACGAGCCGAGCACGACCAAGGGCCAGAAGTCTCGCGCGGTGCCTGCGCGCGGCGTCAGAAGAAAGGCGGGCTCAGCGACCATCACAGGGATGTGTGGTGCCGCGGATAATGTCAGGTCGAGTTCCACGGTTCGCTGGGCAAGTTCCCTGATCTCGTGCTCACGTGGCTCGTGCCCAATCCCTGCCTCGGCCGATTCGTAGTCGTACATTGCCCGAACGAAAGGCAGAGCCCCTTCGAACTCAGGCAGCCAGCCGAACACTGCCTCCACGTCGCCAACGAATGCTCGGGGTGACTGGGCGCCAGCAACGAATCGCCGACTGTGGGCGCGCAGTGCGAGAGCCTGGATCTCGAGCGACCCGGCCTCGTAGACGCCGAGACCTAGCTCGGAAAGCGTGCGCGCCAACAGGGGCTCAAGTTCCCAGCGGGACTGCTCCAGTGGCTCGCCGGCCAATTGGCGGAGAGAGGGTGAGTCCAGACCCGCGGCTAGGGCATTCGCCGCAGTCATCACCAGGTCGCGAGGTGATCCGCCGAACACCATCCAGAGGGCACCTGCTTCCTCGAGGTCGCGGGCGGCTGTCTCTTCGGCCATTCCCACATCCTGCCCCACCCGTCCACCTCCGCGAGTTCGCTTGTTTGTAGCGTTTGTGGCGCGCGGGATGCCCCAAACAAGCGAACTCGCGGTGCGGGGAGGCGCGCTACCCGCGGACGCGCGGGAGGTACCTGCGCGGGGCGAAGGCCGCGGCGACGAGCGCTCGCAGGGACTCGAGCGAGCCCGAGGCGAAGCCCTGGGCTCGCGCCTGCACCAGCACGTTGCCGATGGCGGTTGCCTCGACGGGGCCGGCCAGCACGGGCATCCCGGCACGGTCGGCGGTGAGCTGGCAGAGCAGTTCGTTCTGGGATCCGCCGCCCACGAGGTGGATGACCGACACCTTCTGGCCGGACAGCTCGGATGCGGCGCGCACGGCATCCGCGAACGCCACGCTCAGGCTCTCAACAATGCTGCGCACGAGCTCCACCGGGGTGCTCGGCGGCTGGATGCCACGCTCGCGGAACCAGGTCGCAATCCGGTCGGGCATGTCGCCGGGCGCGAGGAACGCGGGGTCGTTCGCGTCGAAGATCGGCACGGATCGGGTGACCTCGGCCGCCGCCGCAAGCAGCTCGGGTAGGTCATCCCGCCCCCACGCCCGCAGCGACTCGCTCAGCAACCACAGGCCCATAACGTTATGCAGGTAGCGCACCCGGCCGTCGACGCCACCCTCGTTAGTGAAGTTGGCGGCACGGCTCGCCTCCGTGAGCACCGGATGCTCGAGCTCAACCCCCACGAGACCCCAGGTTCCGCACGAGATGTACGCGAACTCGTCGGTCATCGCGGGCACCGCAACCACAGCGGAGGCGGTGTCGTGCGAACCGACCGCCGTGACGGTGAGCTCGGCACCAATCTGGAGTGCAACATCCGGCAGCAGGGGGCCGAGGGGGGTTCCGGGCTCGACGATCGTCGGGAACAGTGATCTCGGCAGGCCGAGCCGCTCGATGAGCGAGTCATCCCAACGGCCCGTGGTGAGGTTCAGCAGGCCGGTCGTCGATGCGTTGGTGCGCTCAGCGAACATGCGCCCGGTCAGCCAGAACCCAAAGAGGTCGGGAATCAACAGCATCGCGTCGGCGTCGAGCGAGGTCTCGGCGCTGAGCTGGAAGAGCGTGTTAAAAGGAAGGTGTTGCAGGCCATTGGCGGCGTAGAGGTCCGCGGCGCTCACCAGGGAGTGCACGCGGTCCACGGCGGCGAGGTTGCGGTCGTCGCGGTAGTGGAACGGCTCGGCGAGCATCCGCCCGTCCTTGAGCAGCGCGTAGTCGACGGCCCAGGAGTCGACGCCGATGCTCTCGACCGACGGCTCCTCGCGGACCGCCGCGGCGAGCCCGGCAAGCACGTGCGCTCGCAGCGCCTCGATGTCCCAGTGGAGCCCGTCGGCGCGCTGCACGGGTCCGTTGGGGAACCGCGCGACGGGTCGCACACTCAACTCGTTGTGGCCCACGTGCCCCAGCATGACCCGCCCGCTGGTGGCGCCGAGGTCGACGGCGGCTACCGCGCGCACGAGTACCTCTGAGCGGCTGTTGGTCGAGTAGCCGCAACGCGGCGTATCGAGACCATGGTTGGGGTTTCGATACGCGGCCGGAGGCCGCTACTCAACCAGCGGCGGGGCGGTCGGGGGCCGCTACTCCTGTGCGGGCGGATCATCGCAGGAACGCGGCCGCGACCCCGGCGTCCACAGGGATGTGCAGGCCCGTCGTGTGCGAGAGGTCCGGGCCGGTGAGCACCGAGACCGCGTTCGCGACGTTCTCCGGCAGCACCTCACGCTTGAGGATGGTGCGCTGCGCGTAGAACTTGCCCAGGTCTTCCTCGGGGATGCCGTACGTCTTCGCGCGGTTGGCGCCCCACCCGGCGGCGAAGATGCCCGACCCGCGCACGACCCCATCCGGGTTGATGCCGTTGACCTTCACGCCGTGCTCGCCCAGCTCGACCGCAAGCAGTCGCACCTGGTGCGCCTGGTCGGCCTTGGTCGCGGAGTAGGCGATGTTGTTGGGGCCGGCGAACACGGAGTTCTTCGACGAGATGTAGATCACGTCGCCGCCCATGCCCTGCTCGATGAGCACCGGCGCGGTGGCCTTCGAGACGAGGAACGAGCCCTTGGCCATGATGTCGTGCTGGAAGTCCCAGTCCTTCTCGGTGGTCTCGAGCAGCGGCTTGGAGAGCGAGACGCCGGCGTTGTTGACGACGATGTCGATTCCGCCGAACGCGAGCACGGCATCCTGAACCATTCGCTCGATCGCGGCGGTGTCGGTCACGTTCACCTGCAGGCCAATCGCGACGTCGGTGTTGCCGATCTCGGCGGCGGCCTCCTGGGCCTTGGCGAGGTCGAGGTCGGCGATCACGACGCACGCGCCGTCAGCGGCCAGGCGCGTGGCGATGGCCTTGCCAATACCGGATGCCGCGCCGGTGACGAGCGCCACCCGTGTCGCGTGGGACTTGGGCTTGGGCATCCGAGCGAGCTTGGCCTCCTCGAGCGCCCAGTACTCGATGCGGAACTTCTCCGCATCGGAGATGGGAGCGTAGGTCGAGATCGCCTCGGCGCCGCGCATCACGTTGATCGCGTTGACGTAAAACTCGCCGGCGACACGTGCGGTCTGCTTGTTCGCTCCGAAGCTGAACATGCCCACCCCGGGCACCAAAACGATGAGCGGGTCGGCGCCGCGCATGGCCGGCGAGCCCTCCACCGCATGCTTCTCGTAGTACTTCGTGTAGTCCGCGCGGTAGGCCTCGTGCAGCTCCTTCAGCCGCTCGATCACCTTCTCCACGGGGGCGTTCGCGGGCAGGTCAACCAGCATCGGCTTGACCTTGGTGCGCAGGAAGTGATCCGGGCAACTGGTGCCGAGGGCCGCGAGCTTCGGGGCATTGGCGGATGCCAGGAACTCCAGCACCACGTCCGAGTCGGTGAAGTGCCCGACCATCGGACGGTCGTGGGACGCGAGCCCGCGGATCGTGGGAGCAAGAGCTGCGGCCTTCGCACGCCGCTCCGCCGCGGGAAGTGCGGCGTTCTTCGCGACCGTGCGACCGAACGGGTTCTTTTTGCCCTTGGCCGCGATGTAGTCCTCGGCGGTCTTGATGATCCAGAGGCTGTTCTTCTCTGCCTCCTTGCTCGTCGCGCCCCACGCGGTGATGCCGTGGCCCCCGAGGATGCAGCCGATCGCGTTCGGGTTCGCCTCCTTGATGGCGGCGATGTCGAGCCCCAGCTGGAAGCCGGGCCGACGCCACGGAACCCAGACGACCTTGTCGCCGAAGGCCTTTTTCGTGAGCTTCTCGCCGTCCTTCGCGGTGGCGAACGCGATACCGGAGTCCGGATGCAGGTGGTCGACGTGCGCGGCATCCACCAGTCCGTGCATGGCGGTGTCGATCGAGGGGGCCGCCCCACCCTTGCCGTGGAGGGCGTAGTCGAACGCGGCGACCATCTCATCCTCGCGGTCGACGCCCGGGTAAACGTTCACGAGGGCGCGCAGGCGGTCCATCCGCAGCACCGCGAGCCCGGCCTCGGTCAGGGTGCCGAGGTCTCCGCCGGAGCCCTTCACCCAGAGCAGCTCGACGGGTTCGCCCGTCACGGGGTCGGTCTCGGTGCCCTTGGCCGAGGTGTTGCCTCCGGCGTAGTTGGTCACGCGGGGGTCAGAACCGAGGCGGTTGGAGCGGGCGATCAGGTCTTCGGGTGTCGTCGACATGGTTACGCGCCCCATCCGGCCTGCACGCCACCAACACGAGACTCGGCGATGTGCTTCTGGTACCCGGATGCCGCGTACGCAGCCATCGGGTCGGCGGGCAACCCGCGGGACTCGCGCCAGGCGGCCAGCGCCGGGCGAACGTCGGTGTAGAACGCGTCCATGAGGATGCCGTTGGCGGCGAGCACGTCGCCGGCGTTCTGGGCTGCGGTCAGGGCATCCGTGTCGACGAGCAGCGCGCGCGCCGTCATCTCCTGGACGTTAAGGACGGAGCGGATCTGGCCGGGGATCTTGTCCTCGACGTTGTGGCACTGGTCGAGCATAAAAGCGACGTCGCTGTTCGCGCCGTACCCGCCTCCACGCACCACCTCGAAGATGATGCGGAACAGCTGGAACGGGTCGGCGGCGCCCACGATGAGGTCGTCATCGGCGTAGAAGCGCGAGTTGAAGTCGAAGCTCCCGAGCTTCCCGAGGCGCAGCAACTGGGCGACGATGAACTCGATGTTGGTGCCGGGCGCGTGGTGACCGGTGTCGAGGCACACGACGGCGCGGTCGCCGAGGGCCGCCACCTGCACGTAGCTGGTTCCCCAGTCCGGAACGTCGGTGTGATAAAACGCCGGCTCAAAGAACTTGTACTCCAGAACCAGGCGCTGGTTCTCGCCGATGCGCTCGTAGATCGTCGCGAGCGACTCCGCAAGCCGATCCTGGCGGCCACGGATGTCGCCCTGGCCGGGGTAGTTGGTGCCGTCAGCGAGCCAGATCTTGAGGTCACGTGACCCCGTCTGGTTCATGATGTCGATGCACTCGAAGTGGTGATCGATGGCCTTCTGGCGCACCGCCTTGTCGGTGTGGGTCAGCGACCCAAACTTGTAGGCGTCGTCCTGGAAGGTGTTCGAGTTAATGGTGCCGAGCTTCACTCCGTGGTCGTGCGCGAAGGCTGACAGGGCGGCGTAGTCGTCGACCTTGTCCCACGGGATGTGCAGCGCAACCGACGGAGCAAGTGCGGTGAGCTTGTTGACCTGGGCGGCATCCGCGATCTTCTCCTCCGGCGTGCGCGGGGTGCCGGGGGTCGCGAACACCTTAAAGCGGGTGCCGGAGTTGCCGAACGCCCAGGAGGGCAGCTCGATGGCCTGCTCCTCGAGAAGGGGGGCGATCGTGTCGAAGTTCTGCATGTCGTTCCTCATTGAATCGTTTTAAGAGCGAGACCAGACTACGACCGATTCGGCGCCGTGCGCAAGCCATAATGGAACGATTCACTCTTTAAAGGGGGCGCTGTGGCTGTGGTGAGTGTTCGCGACGTCGCCGAACGCGCCGGCGTTTCCGTCGGAACGGTCTCGAACGTGATGAACCACCCCGACAAGGTGTCGTCGGCGACGGTCGCCAAGGTTCAGGCCGCAATCGACGCTCTCGGGTTTATCCGCAACGATGCCGCACGACAGCTGCGCGACGGACGCAGCAAGACCATCGGCCTCGTGGTGCTCGACGTGCGCAACCCCTTCTTTACGGATCTCGCGCGTGGTGCCGAGGACAAGGCCGCGGATGCCGGACTCACCGTCACGCTCGGCAACAGCGATGACAGCACAACTCGCGAGGCCACCTACCTGGACCTCTTCGAGCAACAGCGTGTGCACGGTGTGCTGATCTCGCCGTACGCCGAGATCACCGAGCGGCTTCGTCGGCTCCGCGACCGTGGCATTCCCGTGGTGCTCGTCGACCGCACGAGCGAGGACCGCGCTTTCAGTTCGGTCTCGGTGGATGACGTTGCCGGGGGACGGCTGGCCGCCGAGCACCTCATTGCGCAGGGTCGCACACGTATCGCCTACATCGGTGGTTCGGCGATCCGGCAGGTGGTCGACCGTCTCGAGGGTGCTCGCCAGGCGGTCGCCGCACATCCCGGGGTCACTCTCGAGTCGATCGAGACGCCGGGGCTCAGTGTGATTGCGGGGCGCACGGCGGGCAACGAGATCCTGGCGCGCCCGGCTACCGAGCGCCCGGATGCGATCTTCGCCGCCAACGACCTCGTCGCCATGGGGGTTCTACAAGCGTTGATGATGCAGGGCCAGGGTGGGGTGCGCGTTCCGCAGGACATCGCGCTGATTGGATATGACGACATCGACTTTGCGGCCGCAGCCGTTGTGCCGCTGTCGTCGATCCGTCAGCCCAGCGCGCTTATCGGGCAGACCGCCGTGGAGATTCTCCTCGAGGAGGCAGCGGACCCGAGCGTCGAGCCGCGCCAGGTGGTGTTCCAGCCCGAACTCGTCGTGCGGGCATCCACCTAACCCGCGAGTTCGCTTGTTTGTGCCCCTTTTGGCGCCAAAAACGCTACAAACAAGCGAACTCGCGGTGTGGGGGAGCCGCGAGGGGCGGGGGAGTCGCTCCCTACGCGGGGGTCGTAAAGACGTGGGAGCCGCTCGACACCTGCGTCGTGTCCTGCCCGGGGAGCTCCACGATGGCGGTCGCGCCCGTAGGAACCACGATTCTGGTGGTGAGGCTGCCGTCGGCGATGGTCCACTCGATCGAGGCGCGGCCGTACGGCGTCTCGTGCTCGGCCGACGCGCGAGTTAGTCCACCACCGGGACGCGGGGCGAAGCGGATGACGCGGTACCCGGGTTCCGCGGCGGAGATGCCCGCGACCACCCGGTGCAGCCAGTCCGCCACCGCACCGAGGGCGTAGTGGTTAAACGACGTCATCGTCCCGGGGTTTACGGTGTCGTTGGGCAGCAGGCTGTCCCACCGCTCCCACACCGTGGTCGCGCCCTTCTTCACGGCGTACAGCCACGAGGGGCACTCCTCCTCGAGCAGGAGGTCGTAGGCGGTGTTCGTGCGGTCGACGAGAGTCAGCGCATCCGACAGCACGTTCACGCCAGCGAACCCGACGGAGATGCGGTTGCCGGCCTCGGCGACGAGTTCGGCCAAGCGAGCGCCCGCGGCTTCGCGCAGGGCCGGGTTGGCGATGAGGTCGAAGCGGAGCGCGAGCGCGTAGGCGGTCTGCGCGTCGCTGGTCAGTCGGCCATCGGGCAGCAGGTACTCCGCGCCGAAGGCGTCACGAACCTGGTCGGCCAGCCGGCCGTAGTGCGCCGCATCCTCGGTCTTGCCTAGTACCGCTGCTGCCTGCGCAAGGTGCCGCGTCGACCACGCGAAGTAGGCGGTGGCGACAAGGTACTTGTCGGTCTTGGCGTCCGCCGGGTCCTGCGGCGGGGCATCCGGGTCGAGCCAGTCGCCCAGCTGGAACCCCTCGTTCCACAGGTGATCGTCGCCCGCGAGGGAGTCAACGAGGTCGACCCACTTCTTGGCGCTGTCGTACTGGGCGGCAAGGATGCCCGCGTCGCCCGAGCGCTCGTAGAGCACCCACGGCGTGAGCACGGCGACATCGCCCCACACGGCACCGGGTCGAATGGGGGTCCACATGTGGTGGGCGGGAATCACGGGAACGTACCAGGGCACGGTGCCGTCCGGCAGCTGCTCGACCGCAACATCCTTGAGCCAGCTCGAGAGCATGCCGGAGACGTCGTAGAGGAAGGATGCCGTGGGCGCGAACACCTGGATGTCACCCGTCCAGCCCACCCGCTCGTCGCGCTGCGGGCAGTCCGTCGGAATGTCGACGAAGTTGCCCCGCATGCCCCACAACACGTTCTCGTGCAGGCGGTTGACGAGCGGGTTCGAGGAGTCGAACCAGCCCGTGCGCTCCATGTCGGTGTGGTACACCCGGGCCACCACGTCGCCCGCGGCGACGGCCGCGTCGAGGTCGCCCGGCCAGCCCGTGATCTCCGCGTAGCGGAATCCGTGGATCGTAAAGCGGGGCTCCCACTCCTCGATTCCCTCGCCTCGCAGGGTGTAGACGTCCGTCGACTTCGCCTCGCGCAGGGGGCGAGTGTAGATCTCACCGTCTTGCATGACCTCGGCCGTGCGGATCGTCACGGTTTCGCCCGCCGCACCGGAGACCCGAATCCTCAGGCGACCAACGAGGTTCTGTCCGAGATCGAGGATGCGCGCGCCGCTGGGCGCCGTCAGCACCTCGATGGGGGCGACCTCCTGGGTGCAGCGCACGGGCGGACCCTGCGGCGCAACGAGCGTGGTGGCATCCCGTTCGCCGACCGTGACGGGAGTCCACCCGGAGTCGTCGAAGCCGGCGCTCGACCATCCGGGCAGCTCGTCACGAGCGTCGTACACCTCGCCGTCGTACAGGCCACTGCGCACGATGGGTCCGAGGGCCGCCTTCCACGAGGCGTCGGTCGCGATCGTCTCGACGCGGCCGTCCTCGTAGGTGACCTCGAGCTGGGCGACGAGGGAGAGGTCGTCGCCGAACAAGTTGTGGAAGCCGCCGCGCCAGCCGAGGCGTCCTCGGTACCAGCCGTCGCCCAGCCACGAGCCGATCGCATTGGCGCCCTCGACAAGCTGGCCGGTGACGTCGTAGGTGTAGTAGCGCAGGCGCTTTCCGTAGACGGTCCAGCCGGGGGAGAGTGCGTCGTCGCCCACGCGCGTGCCATTGAGCTCGACCTCGTAGAGCCCGTGCGCGGTGGCGTACAGGCGGGCGGAACGAATGGGTCCGGTGAGTGTGAACTCGCGCCGCACCTGCGGCGGCCGTCGCTCGTCGAGCTCGGTCGCCTCCGGCCATGAGCAGGTGACGGGCGCGGCGGTCCAGTCCGTGGGATGCAGCAGCCCCGCCTCAACCGTGCCGGTCTCGCTCCACGGCGATGCGCCATCCGCTCCCCAGACACGAACGCGCACCTCGGCGCGCTCGCGCGACTCGAGCGGAGCCCCGAACCACGGCACCAGCACGGATTCGGTCGACTCGATTCGGCCACTGGTGGTGGTCTCGCCGCCGCGAACGGTCTCGACCTCGTACGCCTCTTGGTGCCATCCTGCGGGTGCAATCGTCTTCCACGACAGGCGTGGTGTCGCTTCACCGATGCCGAGGGCCACCCGGTGGTGCTCGAAGCGGGGGGAGCTCGGTGTGGCCATCGTTGGACACGATCCTTTCGGTGCTCGCCTCGGAGTGTTCCGAAGCGAAAATGACACGTTTCAAAAATCGATAGTACATGACCGCCAAGGCCTCGGAAGGTCCGGAACAAAGAAAGTTGACACGTTTCAAAGGGGCGGTCATCATGGGAGACATGCCGATCATCGAACCGGGCTCATGGCTGAACCCGGAGAACAAGCCCGAGTGGTGTGAGGTCGGCTCCGTCGGCCGCTTTGTGGTGCCCGTCGACGGTGGACGCTTTGAACGCCACCATCACGATGATCACGAGATCTGGATGATCTGGGAGGGTAAGGCCAAGATCCTCGTCGACGGCGCGGAAAGCTACGTCCAGGCCGGGGACATTGTGCTCACCCGGGCGGGCGACGTGCACGACGTGATCGAGGTCTACGAGACCCTCCGCGGATTTTTCACCGAGACCGGGCTTCCGCAGGGTGGCCGCATCGGTCACCTCGATGGCGTCGCTCACGACGTGCCGGCGGTGCCCCTGCCAGCGGACTTCCCGGAAAGATAGCGTTATGCGAATTGTGGTGACCGGGGCATCCGGACTTCTGGGGCGGGCAACCGTCGAGCGGCTCCGAGCGGACGGTCACGAGGTCGTGGGCTTCGACGTTGCGGGCACACCCGGCACGGGATTCGTGCGGGTCGACCTCACCGACTACGGCCAGACCCTCGACGCGCTCCTCGGTGTGACCGCGCGACACACCGGTCTCGATGCGCTCGTGCACCTCGCGGCGATCCCCGTCAACGGCCTGGTACCCGACGTCACGACGTTCCACAACAACATGACCGTGTCGTTCAACGTGATGTTCGGGGCGCATCGCGCGGGCATCCGAACCATCGTCTACGCGTCGTCGATTACGGCCATGGGCTTCCCGTTCGAGGAGGCGCCGCCGGCCCTGCCCGTGGACGAGACCTATACCGCCGCCAACAACACCTACGGCCTGGGAAAGGTTCTCGAGGAGGCCATGGCGACCCAGCTGGCCCGCTGGGACCCGGCAACGAGCATCACCGCGCTGCGCTACACCAACGTTGTCGCGCCTGACGGCTACGACACCTTCGCGCGTGCGGGCGACCCCACCTACCGGCGTGACCTCATCGGCAGCTACGTGGATGCCCGTGACGGCGCCGCCGCGGTGGCCGTCACACTCGAGCACGCCTCCCCCGGCTTCGAGATCTACAACGTCGCGGCTCCCGACTCGGGCCTCAGCATCCCGTCGGCCGAACTCGCCGCGGGCTGGTTCCCCGGAACGCCCGTCAGTGACCTCGCCGAGTTCGAGTCTCTGATGTCGACCACAAAGCTGCAGGCCCTCGGATTCCGTGCCGAGCACCTGTGGCGCGACGAGTTCGGCGGCTGACCTATCTCCCGAGTTCGCTTGGAAGGGGCATTCTCGCGCGGAAAGATGCCCCTTCCAAGCGAACTCGCGGAATGTACGCTCGTGCGGTGGCGTTATCGATCTCATGCCACTTCAGGGAGAGTACGCACCAAGCACGTCGGACTGGGCTCGCAAGCAGGCCGAACTCTACGAGGCCACCGGAGGCGCCGAGGGTGGCGACCTGCGGGGGATGCCCGTGATTGTGCTCACCACCGTGGGCGCGAAGACGGGGATGCTGCGCAAGACGGCGCTCATGCGTGTCGAGCACAACGGGGTCTACGCCGTCGTCGCATCCCTCGGCGGGGCGCCGAAGCATCCGGTCTGGTACTTCAACATTCTGAAGCAGCCGCACGTCGAGCTGCAGGACGGCGAGGTCAAGCGCGACTATCTGGCCCGCGAGGTGACGGGCGACGAGAAGGCGATCTGGTGGGAGCGCGCGGTCGCCGCCTACCCGCCCTACGAGGACTACCAGAAGAAGACCGAGCGCGAGATCCCGGTGTTTGTGCTGGAGCCGTTCGAGGCCTAAACCTCAACGGTGGGTTCGACGCCCGTCAGATCCAGGCCGATGTCGACCAGCAGGATTCGGCCGCCGACCGATCGGGCGGGCTGCAGCAGCAGGCCCGCCTTGCACGCACCAAACGTGACAGTGAGCGCGGCTGGGAGCACAGGGCCGGGCAACGCGCCCGTGTCCGGGTCGATGCCACTCGGGATGTCGACGGCCACGACCGGCGTGGACGTCCCGGCCGCGGCAATCACCAGCTCCAGCGCGCCCCCGCGTAGTGCGCCGCTCGAGCCGGTGCCGACGAGCCCGTCCACCACAACGTCGACGGAGTCCACCAGTTCTGCGGTGCGCGAGCGCGGCTCGACTCGGGCGCCCCGAGCGAGAGCCTCCGCGAGCGCCTGCTCGTGCATCCGGTCGCCCGCCGGGATGATTGCGACGTCGACTCCCTCGGAGGCCAGTTCCGCGCCGGCGTAGAGGGCATCGCCGCCGTTGTCGCCCGTGCCGACCAAGAGGAGCACCCGCGTAACCCCCGGTCGCCGCAGCTGTGCCGCGAGGGCACTGGCCGCCCGCCGCATCAGGGGCACACCCTGCGCGAGGAGGGGAGCCTCGGCGTCGCGTACCTGCTGAGCGAGGTACCCCTTCACGAGCATCCCCCTTAAACGACGAACTGCGGCAGTAGGTGGGTGTGACGATGAGCCACCCACATTCTGCCGCAGTTCGAGTCGAACTCAGCCCTTGACTGCGCCCGCGGCGAGGCCCTTCATGATGCGCTGGTTGAGGAACAGGTAGAGCACCAGGATTCCGCCGACGGTGATCACAATCGCCGCGAACAGGGGCCCGTAGTCGATGGCACCGTACTCGCCCGAGAAGTTCAGCAACCCCACCTGGATGGTGTTGAGCTTGCGCTGGCCCGCGAAGATCAGGGCAATCAGCAGGTCGTTCCAGATCAGGAAGAACTGCACGATCGCCACGGTGATCACCGCGTTGCGCACCATGGGGAAGCCGACCGAGAAGAACGACCGCAGGATGCTCGCGCCGTCGAGCGTGGATGCCTCGAACACCTCGCGCGGGATCGCGCGGAAATAGGTGGCCATCATGAAGATCGTGAGCGGCAGACCACCAGCGGTGTAGATGATGATGAGCGGCCAGAGCGACCCCACGAGCCCAATCGAGAAGAACGTCGTGAACAGCGGCAGGATGATCATCTGCCCGGGGATCATAATTCCCGCGAGCACAAACAACAGGATCGCGCCACGTCCCTTGAACACCATCACCTCGAGAGCAAAGCCCGCGGCCGTGCCCAGGATGACAATAAACAGCAGCGACGGGATCGTCACGATGATGCTGTTCGTGATGGTGGTGGCAAGGTTGCCCACCTCCCATGCGCGGGTGTAGTTCTCCCACACCCACACCTCGGGGAGCGCATACGACGGGTTGTCGAGGAAGTCGGACTTGCCCTTGAGCGAGTTGATGACCATCCAGAACAGCGGGTACGCCGTGATGAGCACGAGGAACAGGATCGTGATCGCTGCGGGCACACGCTTGAGCGCCTTGATGATCGGGTTGTGGGATGCGTGGTGCACGGTGACTCGGTAGTCCGGGGTAGCTGGGGTGGTTGTCATGGTCGGCTCCGTCACAGGGTGTTGTCGCGGCGCGACGAGCGGAAGAGGAGAAGGGTGATGAGCAGGCACATGATCGTCAGCAGGAGCGCGATCGTCGAGCCGTAACCGTAGTCACTGAACTGGAACGCCGTTCGGTACATGTACAGGGTCAGTGGGGTGGTCTGGTTGCCCGGGCCACCCGCGGTCAGGGCGAAGACCGAGTCGAAGACCTTGATGGTGCCGTTGATACTGAAGATGATCGAGGCGAACAGGATCGGCAGCGACATCGGCAGGATGATGTGGCGGAAGAGTGACCAGAATCGTGCGCCGTCGATGCGGGCCGACTCGATGATGTCCTCGGGGATGTCGAGCAGGCCCGAGAAGATGAGGACCCCGTAGAAGCCCATCGAGCGCCACACGTCCATGATGATGATCACGATGAAGGCGGTGTCCCCGGCTCCGAGCCAGTCGACGCCCGAGAGCCCGACGTTGACGAGCAGCTCGTTGACGAGCCCGTCGTTCGGGGCCGACTGGAACAGCTTCTGGTACAGGAGAGAGATTGCGACCGTGGGCAGAACCACGGGGAAGAACACGAGCGTGCGGATGAGCGTCGACGACTTCTTCAAAACGAACATGTAGAGCAGCGCAAGCCCGTAACCGAGCACAACCTGGCCGACGGACGTGAAGATCGCGTACTTGACGGTGAACCAGAACGCGTCGTGAACGTAGCTGTCGGTGAAGAGCCGCTCGAAGTTGGTGATGCCGTTGAACTCGAACCCCTGGAGCGGGTTGCCCTTGAAGAAGGTGAGCACAAACGACCAGATGACCGGGATCATCGTGATGAGCGTGTACACGAGGAGGGCCGGCCCGAGGAGGATGGCGATGGCTCTCTTGTCGCCGAGGACTGAGTTCATGGGGGCCTTCCGGGTGGTGCCAGGCGTCAGGCTCTGACGCGCGAGTCGAGTATCTCTTTAAGGCCGTGTGGCCGCGAGGGCGAGATGCCCCACGCGGCCACACGGGGTGAAGCGGGTGTTACGGGTTGTCGATCGCGTCCTGCACGAGGGCCATAAAGTCCTCGGCGGTCAGCTGTCCGGTGACCAGCAGCGCGGCGTTGGTGGAGGAGACGCTCGAGGCCTTGGCCGGGAACAGTGCCTCGAACCAGAGCACGGAGTCCGTGCTCGTCGCGATGGTGTCGGAGATGGTCGCGGTGACCTCGTTCTGCTCGACCTCAACATCCGAGATGAAGCCAGTGATCTGGCCCTGCTCGGCTGCGGCGTTGCCGTAGTTCTCAGCGATGCACTTCAGCCACTCGCCCACCTCGGGGGTGTAGGTCTTGGAGCCGAAGGTGGCGGGAAGACCAACGTTGGCGGGGTACTGGTTGATGTCACCAGCGCCACCCTCAACGGCCGGGTAGGGGAAGAAGCCGACGTTCTCGGCACCGATCTGGTTGCCGTCGCCGTTGATGTTGCCGAGCAGCCAGCTGCCCATGTAGATCATCGCGGCCTTGCCGGTGAGGAACTCGTTGGTCGCGGCGTCGTAGTCGAGCGACGTGACGTTCTCGCCGAAGTAGCCTGCGGCACCGAGGTCGGCGATGGCCTGTGCGGCCTCGACGTACTCGGGGTCGGTCAGCTTGGCCTCGCCGTCGGCGACCTTCTGGAGGGCGTCAGCGCCGAGCGAGCGGAACAGGTATCCGCTGACGAGGCGCGTCAGCGGCCATCCCTGCTCGCCGGAGGCAGCGAACGGCGTGTACCCGGCGGCCTGGACGTCGGCGGCAAGAGCGGTGAGCTCACCCCACGTGGTCGGGACCTCCCAGCCGTTCTCCTCGAAGAGGGCCGTGTTGTAGAAGATGCCCTCGATGTTGTACTGGAACGGCAGGAAGTTGAACGCGCCGCCGTAGAGCTTCTCGATGGTCGAGATGGCTCCGGGAGCGATCTTGTCCTTGACGCCGAGGTCGGTGAGGGCCTCGTCGAGGTCGAGGATGACGCCCTGGTCCCAGAGCTTGGCGCCCTCGGCCGGGTTGCCACCGGCGGAGAACATGACCGGGAGGCCGTTCTGGCTGGCAAGCAGCTGGACCTGCGCGTCGAGGTCCGCCTGCGGCACCGAGCTGATCTCGAGCGGCAGCACCTCCTGCTGCGCCGCGCACTCGCCATCCGCGAGGGCCTGGAGCACGGGCTCAGTGGTGGTGTTCTCGGCGTTCTTGAGGAAGGTCAGGGCCTCGGGGCCGCTGGTGCTACCTCCGGCACAGCCGGCAAGAGCGAGAGTGGTGACGCCGACGGCGCCGACCAGGGTGAGAAGTCCGCGCCTGAGGCGGGGACGGTGTGCTGTGGTCACATTTCCTCCTTGAAGTGCGACGCCCCGTTTTGAGACGTTTCAATTGTGGATGGTAACCACACGAATCTCCGAGTGTCAAGCGGAATTAGTGTGATCTGGAACATACGGGACGCTCAACTCTGAGTTTGTGCGGACGGCGGGATGAAACGTGTCAAACTTGCTGGCACTTCGCCCGGCGGAGCGTTAATGCTATCGTCTGGGCTGTTACCGCTCCGTTGAAACGTTCCAACACTGCGGCTTCAGAGAGGAAGCACAAGGCCATGAGACTCGAGAGAAAGCGCGCCGTCGTCACGGGAGCAGCGGGAGCGCTGGGCCGAGTGATCGCCCAGACCCTGGCCCGGGAAGGTGCGGATGTCGCGGGCCTCGACCTCAACGCGGACGGCCTCGAGGTCACCGCCGAGCTCGTGCGCGCCGAGGGTCGCCGGGCACTCTCGGTTGCGGTCGATCTCACGAGCTTCGACGCGGTTCAGGATGCCGTGGCACACATCGTTGCCGACTGGGGTGGGGTCGACATCCTGCTGAACGGCGCGGGCGGGGGAGCGGTGAGCTACTTCCACGAGATGACCCCCCACACCTGGGCGACCCAACTCGATCGCAACCTTACGTCCGTCTTCAACGTCACGCGGGCCGTGCTGCCGTCGATGCTCGAGCAGCACTCCGGGCGCATCATCAACATCGCCTCCATCGCGGCGGTCTCCGGGGGCAGGCTCGTGCGTGGTGCTACCGCGTACGCCGCGGCCAAGGCGGGTGTGGTGGGTCTCACCAAGGCGCTCGCCATCGAGGTCGCCGACCAGGGCGTCACCGTGAACGCCCTCGCCCCGGGTGCGCAGGCGACCCCCGGTCGCGACAACGACACCCCGGAGCGCCGCGCGGCGCTGCTCGACCAGATCCCCACCCGGCTCCTGGGCGAGCCAGAGCACCTTGCCCAGACCGTCGTGTTCCTGGCCGCGCCCGAGTCGGTCAATATCACGGGGGTCATCCTGCCCCTCGATGGCGGACACTCGATCTAGGAGGATCCCATGACGAAGCGACTGGACAAGGGCAAACACTGGTTCAACGAGGTCTACGGCGAGGGCAAGGCCGACGGGCTCGTTGAGATGCAGGTGGGTCTCGCCCAAGATCTCGCCCGGTTTGGCATCGAGTTCAACTTCGGCGACATCTACTCGCGGCCGGGGCTCACCCTCGCGCAGCGCGAGCTTCTCTCGCTCGCGTCGCTCGTGACCATCGGCGGGCTCGAGCCTCAGCTTCGTGGTCACACCCGCGGGGCGATCCGCGCCGGATGCACCCCCACCGAGATCATCGAGACGGTCATCCACACCGTGCAGTACTGCGGGTTTCCGAAGGCTCTCAACTCGATGCGGGTGATCACCGACCAGTTGCAGGAGCTCGGCCTCGAGATCCCGCCCGCGCTCGGCCCCGACCCCGACTAGCCCCCGCCCGCTCTCCCAAATACAGGAGATTTGTGGCATCCGGCCCGCAGATCGGCATGCCGTGGTCGGCGGGATGCACAATCTCCTGTATTTGGACAGCGGTGCGCGGGTCTACAGGCGGATGCGGTACAGGCTCGTCGAGGCCGTCACGTAGAGATCGCCGTCACCGAAACACAGGTTCGAGACGCGCTCCGGCATGGGGATGGTGCGCAGCAGTTCCGCCGCGGGGGAGAACACCTCGATCGCGTCGCTCGACGACGTCCACACGTTGCCGTCGGCATCCACTCGAAGCCCGTCGGCCACCCCGCTCGGCTGAACGAACAGGCGGCCTAAGAGGGTCGTGGTGTCGTAGACGCGGATGTGACGGGGTGCCGCGTCATCCCACACGACACCGGTGTCCGCGACGTACAGCAGCGACTCGTCGGGTGAGAACGCCAGGCCGTTGGGGTGAACCATGTCGGTGATCACGGGCTCGGCGACACCGTCGGCGAAGCGGAAGACATAACACCCGTCGTAGTCCTGGATGCCCGGGTGGCCCTCGCGGCCACTCTCGTGGAGTCCATAGGGCGGGTCGGTGAACCAGACCGCCCCGTCGGAGGCGACCACGACGTCGTTGGGCGAGTTGAAGCGCCCGCCCGCCCAGCGCTCGACGAGGGGTGTCACCACGCCGTCGACGTCACGCTCGACCCGACGCAGTCCGTGGCTGCACTGCACCACGGCGCCATCGAGGTCGGTGGTTCGTCCGTTGGTGAACTCGACGTGCTCGGCGTAGACATGGGTCTCGCCGGTGTCGACGTCGAACTGCAGGATTCGGTCGTTGGGGATGTCGCTGAACCGCACCGCGCGCTGCCCCTCGAGCCAGACGGGCCCTTCGAGCCACTCGCCGCCCGTCCACAGCTTCTCCGGTGTCGGTGATGATGGCGTCACGCCTCGCGCCCCTCGAGTGAGCCGGCCAGGCGGCGGCCGGCGGTGTTCATGTGGAGTGCCATCGCGGATGCCGCGGCATCCGGGTCGCGCGTGGCGATCGCCGCGTGCACGGCGGCGTGCTCCTCGATGGCGGCGAGCGCCTCGGACTGGTCCTGCACGGCACGGTCGACCCACACCCGAAGCAGGGACCGGATGCTCTGCAGCAGGTCAAGCAGCACGGTGTTGTTGGTGCTGCGGGCAAGCTCGAGGTGGAACTGCAGGTCGGCCTCGACGAATCCGCCCAGGTTGTCGAGCGAGGCGCGCATGTCATCAACTCGGGCTCCGAGACTCGCGAGCGCCTCGTCGCTCATGTGCGTGGCGGCCAGCCGAGCGGCGTAGATCTCGAGGGCCCCACGCACGTCGATGAGGTCGCGCGTCTGTGGCTCGTCGAGCATCAGTCCCCAGCTGAGCGTCTGGGGGAGGAGCTCGCTCGCGCTGCCACGCAGGTAGGTACCGGAGCCGGGCCGCACGTCGATGATGCCGAGGATCTCGAGGGCCGCGAGCGCCTCGCGCACGGCCGAGCGGCCGACGCCGAGGGTGGTCGCGAGCTGGCGCTCCGGGGGGAGGCGAGTGCCCGCCTGAATGTCTCCGGCCGTGAAGATCTCGAGGAGTCGTTTGGCCACCGCAGAGACCGCGGTGCCGCTCTCGAGTGTGCCGAGGGATGCCGCGATGTCGCGTGAGGAATCGTTCGGATAGGCCGGCATGAGTCACAGGCTACCAACCGGATGAGGTCAACCGGTTGGCGTAAATTGGTCAACCGGTTGACAAACCGAGTGACCTCCCGGCATACTCGACCGCGCGACCACTGTGGCTCACTGATCCATGGGGGTTGCTTCCCTTTCCCCCTCACTAGGAGTCAGCGTGGACACCACCACACCAACGCGCGTTCCCACGGCGGTCGAGAAGTCCGCGATCCGCAAGGTCGCCATCCGGCTCGTGCCGTTTGTTGCCCTGATGTTCTTCATCAACTACCTCGATCGCACCGCGATCGGGTTTGCCGCCCCCAACGGCATGAACGACGACCTCGCCCTGTCGGCCGCCCAGTTCGGCTTCGCCTCGGGCGTGTTCTTTATCGGCTACATCCTGCTTGAGGTGCCGTCGAACCTCGCCCTGCACCGCTTCGGCGCGCGCAAGTGGCTCGCCCGCATTATGGTCAGCTGGGGAATCGTTGCGCTCCTCTTCACGTGGGTGCAGAACTTCGAGCAGCTCGTCGCTCTTCGATTCCTGCTGGGTGTCGCCGAGGCCGGGTTCTTCCCCGGCGCGATCCTCTTCCTCAGCCTCTGGGTGCCCGCCGTGCACCGCTCCAAGATCCTCGCGCTCTTCTACCTGGCGCAGCCCCTCACGACCGTCATCGGTGCACCGTTTGCCGGGCTCCTCATCCAGCAGCACGGCGTGTTCTTTGGCCTCGAGGGTTGGCGCTTTATGTTCCTCGGCGTCGCGATCCCCGCGATCATCGTCGGAATCGTCGCGTGGTTCTACCTCAAGGACAAGCCGTCGGATGCCAAGTGGCTCACGCTCGAGGAGCAGACCTGGCTCACCGGTGCTCTCGCCAGCGAGCGCGCCGCAACCGAGAAAGTCAACGGCACCCACCGCATCCGTGACGCGTTCTCGAGTGGACGCGTCTGGGTGCTCGCCGGAATCTACTTCGGTTTCATCTACGGTCTCTACGCCCTCGCCTTCTTCCTGCCGACGATCATCGGCGGCTTCCAGGAGCAGTTCGGCACCGAGTTCGACGTGTTCCAGAAGGGACTCATCACGGCGATCCCGTACGTGCCCGCAGCAATCGCCCTGTACTTCTGGTCGCGGGATGCCTCGCGCCGTGGTCTCAAGACGTGGCACATCGTGATCCCGGCCGTGGCCGGCGCCGTGAGCATCCCGCTCGCGCTCTTCTCGGGTTCGCCCGTGGCCACCATCGCGATCATCGCGGTGACCGCCATGGCGATCTTCTCGGCGCTGCCCAACTTCTGGACCCTGCCGACGCAGTTCCTCACGGGAGCGGCAGCGGCGGCGGGCATCGCGCTCATCAACACGGTGGGCAACCTGGCCGGCTTCTCGGCGCCGTACATCACCGGAGCGGTCGCCGACTGGACCGCCGTGGATGGCACCCCGAACTACCAGGTGCCGATGTTCATCGTGGGCGGATTTATGCTCCTCTCCGCCGTTCTGATGGTCGCTCTCGCCCGGCACCGCAAGGTGACCGGCGGCGCATCCCCCGACGAGGCCCTCGTGGCCGCGGCGGAGCTCGACACCACCACCAAGTAGTGCCCCGTG
This sequence comes from Rhodoglobus sp., assembly GCA_965279605.1. Lineage (GTDB taxonomy): Bacteria > Actinomycetota > Actinomycetes > Actinomycetales > Microbacteriaceae > Rhodoglobus. The sequence goes on along the minus strand of CBDIIE010000015.1, from coordinate 33,393 downwards.
AGGCGGCCACCAACGTGGTCGCCTCACGGTCGAAAGCACCACCCGCAGACCAAGGAACCACCATGACGCGACTCTTCAACGATCCCGTGGCCTTTGCCGACGAGATGATCGACGGTTTTGTCGCGGCCAACGCCACCCAGGTGCGCCGGGTCGCCGGCGGTGTGGTGCGCAGCACCGTCTCGCGTCCAGGCTCGGTCGCGGTGGTGATCGGCGGCGGGTCCGGTCACTACCCCGCGTTCGGCGGGATCGTTGGCCAGGGCCTTGCGCACGGCGCCGCGATGGGCAACCTCTTTGCCTCACCCTCCGCCCAGCAGGTGCACTCGGTCGCCACGGCGGCCAACCTGGGTGGGGGCATCCTCTTGACCTACGGCAACTACGCCGGCGACGTCCTCAACTTCACGGCCGCGCAGGATCGCCTCATCAAAGAGGGTGTCGACTGCCGCACGGTGGTCGTCACCGACGACATCGCGAGTGCGCCCGTGAGTGACAAGCACAAACGACGTGGCATCGCCGGTGACCTCACCGTCTTTAAGGCGGCTGCCGCAGCATCCGAGGCCGGCTACTCGCTCGACGAGGTGGTGCGTGTCGCGACCCTCGCCAACGAGCGCACCCGGTCGTTTGGTGTCGCCTTCACCGGCTGCACTCTTCCCGGCGCGGATGCTCCGCTCTTCACGATCCCGGAGGGCCGGATGGGCGTGGGCATCGGCATCCACGGCGAGCCGGGCATCGACGAGACCGACGTGCCCACCGCGGACGGCCTGGCCGAGCTGTTCGTGAGCACCCTGCTCGGCGAGCTTCCGGAGGGCATCGAGACCGCCCGCGGGCAGCGGGTCGCGGTGATCCTCAACGGACTGGGCTCGGTGAAGTACGAGGAGCTGTTTGTGGTCTACCGCAGGGTGGCACAGCTGCTCGCCGAGGCGGGAGTCACCGTGGTCGAGCCGGAGGTGGGGGAGCTCGTCACGAGCTTTGACATGGCCGGGGCATCCCTCACCCTGTTCTGGCTCGATGACGAGCTCGAGACCTTCTGGCGTGCGCCCGCTGACACCCCCGCCTACCGCAAGGGGTCGGTCGGTGCCGTCGAGCAGTCCGCTCCCGTCGCCGAACACCACGCGGTTGTCGCACAGATTCCCCCCGCAAGCGTCGAGTCGCAGGCCGCTGCCGAGCTCGTCTACCGTGCCCTCGAGGCGACGGTCGCCGTGATCGACGAGAACGTCGAGGAGCTTGGCCACATCGACGCCGTCGCGGGTGACGGTGATCACGGCATCGGGATGCAGCGCGGGGCGCATGCCGCCCAGGTCGCGGCCCTCGAGGCCCTCACGGCTGGCGCTGGTGCTCGCACGCTCCTCGAGCGAGCGGCCGACGCCTGGTCCGATCGCGCGGGGGGCACATCGGGTGCCCTCTGGGGAGCTGCTCTCCGCGCGATCGGCAATTCGTTGGGTGACGACGTGGCACCCACCTCGACCGACGTGAGCGCCGGGGTGACCGCAGCCGAAGCCGCGATCGGAAAGTTTGGCGCAGTTGTGGGCGACAAGACCATGGTTGACGCCCTCGTTCCCTTCGCCACGACGCTCGCCGACGAAGTTGCCGAGGGTCGGCCGCTCCGGGATGCGTGGGCCGCCGCATCCGATGCCGCCTCTGCCGCCGCCGCCGCGACCGCCGACCTGCTTCCCCGAATGGGCCGGGCTCGGCCCCACGCCGAGAAGAGCCTCGGAACGCCCGACGCGGGCGCCCACTCCTTCGCGCTCATCGTGCAGCGCGTCGCCACCCTTCTGTAAGGAACAGGAACAGTCATGGACAAGCTCCGCATTGTTATCGGCTCGGATGACGCCGGCTACGACTACAAGGAACTCCTCAAAAAGGATCTCCTCGCCAGCGATCTCGTCGAGTCCGTCACGGACGTGGGGGTCGACGCGGAGGGTCACACCGCCTACCCGCGGATTGGTGTCGCGGTGGGCGAGGCAATCGCGGCGGGCGACGCCGATCGTGGCCTGCTCGTGTGTGGCACCGGGATGGGCGTGGCGATGGCGGCCAACAAGGTACCCGGCATTCGGGCATCCGTGGCCCACGACAGTTTTTCGGTCGAGCGTCTTGTGCTCTCGAACAACGCGCAGGTCCTCGCGCTCGGTCAGCGTGTGATTGGGCCGGAGCTTGCTCGTCGTCTCGTGCGCGAGTGGCTCACCCATCGTTTTGACGAGACGAGCGCCAGCGCCGAGAAGGTGGCCGTCCTCGACGAGTACGAGCGAACAGGCTCCTGCTAGTGACCGTCTCGATTGGGGTGAGCCTGAAGATGTACTTCGGGCACACTGCGGTCGTCGCCTGGTTCGACCGGGCGGCGGAGGTAGCCCGCACCCACCCGGCCGTGCGCTCGGGTCAGGTCGAGCTGTTTGTGATCCCGTCGTTCCCGTCGATTCCGGCGGCGCTCGAGGCGTTCGAAGGCACGGGTGTTCTCGTCGGGGCGCAGGACCTCTTCTGGGAGGACTCCGGCGCATACACGGGCGAGGTGAGTGGGGTCGAACTCGCCGAGCTGGGTGCTCGGGTGGTCGAGGTGGGGCACGCCGAGCGTCGACACCTCTTCTTCGAGACGGATGACGTGGTCGCCAACAAGACCACGGCGGCCCTGCGCAACGGCCTTGTTCCCGTGCTCTGCCTGGGCGAGGCGGTCAAGACCACGCCGGCGCTCGCCGCCCGCGAGGTGATCGACCAGCTGGACTCCGCGCTCGACGGCGCGCCCGCCGGACGCGTCATCGTGGCGTACGAGCCGGTGTGGGCGATTGGTGCGGCCGAGCCTGCCGGCGTTGAGCACATCGTGGGCGTGTGTGTCGCCCTGCGGGAGCACCTCGCCACCACGGGCCGCGAGGGCACCGTGATCTACGGCGGAAGCGCCGGCCCCGGCCTGCTCACCCGACTGGGTGATGGCGTTGACGGGCTGTTCCTCGGGCGGTTCGCCCACGACCCGGCCGCGCTCGCCGCGGTGCTCGACGAGGCCGCGGCATGATCGGCCTCTCCACCTACTCCTTCTTCTGGCAGCACTCCGCCGAGGCGCCGGAACCACTCGATCTGCCCGCCATGCTCCGGCGCACGCGGGAGCTGGGTGTTGAGCTTTTCCAGATCTGCGACTACCTCCCGCTGCTCCAGTACTCGGCCGCGCAGCTGCGTGGCCTGCGCAGCCTCGCGGATGACCTGGGGCTCACACTTGAGCTCGGCACCCGCGGGGTGGGGGCCGACCACCTCGCGACCTTCCTGTCCCTCGCCGAGGTGCTCGACACATCCCTCGTCCGCAGCATGGTGAACACGGCCGAGCATCGCCCCACCATGGGCGAGGCGGAGGACCTGCTGCGCAGGAGCCTGCCCGCTTTCGAGTCAGCCGGCGTGACACTGGCGCTCGAAACCTACGAGCAGGTCTCCTCAACCGACCTGGTCACCCTTGTCGAGACAGTCGCGAGCGACGCGCTGGGCATCTGCCTCGACCCCGCCAACTCGGTCGCGGCCCTCGAGCATCCCCACGACGTCGTCGAACGCACCGCACCCCACGTGCGAAACATCCACGTCAAGGACTTTGTGTTCTCGAGGCGAGGCGGCTGGGTCGGGTTCACCCTCGAGGGCACGGAGCTCGGCACCGGACTCCTCGACTACGACCACCTGCTCGCCACCGTGCGACCGGGCGACCGCGGCATCAACCAGGTCATCGAGCACTGGCTCACCTGGCGCGGCAGCTACGAGGAGACGGCGGCGCTGGAGAACGCGTGGAACACCCACACCATCGCATATATAAGGAGCAAGGAACAATGAGCGAGAACCTCACCATCGCGGTCATCGGCGCGGGCGGCAAGATGGGCATGCGTGTGTCCAACAACCTCGTCAAGACCGACCACACCGTTTACTACAGCGAGAACTCGCCGGCCGGACAGGAGCGGGTAACAGCGACGGGTCGCACCCTCACCGACACGGATGCCGCAGTCGCCGACGCGGACGTTGTGGTCCTCGCGGTTCCCGATCTCGCCCTCGCGTCGGTCTCCGCCGCGGTCATCGGCCAGATGAAGCCCGGGTCGATCATGTTGACGCTCGATCCGGCCGCCGCGTATGCGGGACTGCTCGCGACCCGCGACGACATCATCCAGGGTGTCACGCACCCGTGCCACCCCTCCGTATTCCTCGAGCGTCACACCCCCGAGGAGTACGCGGACACCTTTGGTGGCATCGCTGCCCCGCAGGATGCCATCGCGGCGATCGAGTCGGACGACCCCGCCAAGCGGGAGACGCTCGAGGCGGTCGTTCGGGTGATCTTCGCTCCCGTTATCGACGTGCACTGGGTGACCGTCAAGCAGCTCGCCCAGCTTGAGCCCACGCTCGTCGAGACCGTCGCGTGCATGATCGGCGCGCTGCTTGCGGAGGCGCTGGAGGAGGCCGTGAACACGATGGGTGTTCCGCGGGATGCCGCGCGCAGCATCCTTCTGGGGCACACCCAGGTCGCGCTCGCGAACACCCTCAAGGGCTCGAACCCGTTCTCGGACGCCTGCCTGATCGCCATGGACTACGGCCGCGAGGCGATCATCAAGGACGACTGGAAGAAGATCTTCCGCGATGACGAGCTCGACAAGAACCTCGCCCGCATGCTGCATCTGGACGAGATCACGCGCTGAGTCTGGCCGCATAGGCGGTATTCTCGCGATGTGGCTCGGGTAGGTATTCGTGAAGTGGCGACACTCGCCGAGGTATCCCTCGGCACGGTGTCGCACTACATCAACCACCCCAGCAAGGTCTCGGCGGAGAAGCGCGAGCGCATCCAGAAGGCCATCGACCAACTGGGGTTCGTTCGCAACAATGCCGCATGGCAGTTGCGTCTCGGGCGTTCGGGCACCATCGCCTACATCGCGCCGGACGTGTCGAACCCGTTCTTCGCGACCATCGCGGAGGGTGTTGAGCAGCGAGCCGCCGCCCAGGGGTTGTCCGTGTTTATCTCGAACTCGAACCGTTCGCGCGCCCGCGAGGATGCCTACCTCGAACTGTTCGAGTCGCAGCGGGTCCAGGGGATGCTCGTCTCCTCGCACCACCCCATCGATGATCGACTCGCGCTCATCAAGTCGCGGGGAATTCCGACCGTTCTGATTGGCCAGCGAGCGGCCGACCCGGAACAACCGTCGGTGTCGATTGACGACATCACGGGCGGCTACATGGCCGTGCGCCACCTGGTTGAGCTCGGGCGCCAGCGCATCGCCTTCGTGGGTGGCCCGCTGGGCATCCGCCAGGTCGCCGACCGTCTCGAAGGCGCGGGCAATGCCATCAAGGACCACCCGACGGTCACCCTCGAGGTCGTCAACGGCACCAACCGCACCATCGCGGAGGGCCGCGAGATCGGCCGCGCGCTGCTCGCGCGGCCCGCGGCCAACCGCCCCGACGCCGTCTTCGCCGTCAACGACCTTCTCGCGCTCGGCATCCTGCAGGTTCTTGTGCTGGGTGGGGTGCGGGTTCCGGAGGATGTCGCGTTGGTCGGCTACGACGACATCGAGTTTGGTGAGGCTTCGATCATCCCCCTCACAACAATTCGTGCACCGCACGAGGGATTCGGTTTTGCAGCGGTCGACCTGCTCGTGAACGAGATGGCGGACGAACCCACGGATGCCCCCAAGCAGGTCGTCTTCCAGCCCGAGCTGGTGGTGCGCGCCTCAACGCGCGGCTCATGACCCGGGTGCGACGCAAGCCGCATCCGGCGCAGTGGACCGCCGGCGGCTTTGGACTGCTTGTCTTGGTGGGCACGGGGTTACTGCTGCTGCCCATCTCCAAGGCGGGCCCGGGCGGTGCGACCTTCATCGAGGCGTTTTTCACCGCGGTCTCCGCGGTCTGCGTGACCGGCCACATCATTGTCGACACGGCCACCCACTGGTCCGGATTTGGCCATGTGGTCATTATGGTGCTCATTCAGGTCGGCGGTTTTGGGGTGATGACGTTCGCCTCGATCGTGGGCATCGCCGTCGTGCGTCGGCTCTCCCTGGCGTCCCGGCTCAACGCCGCGGCAGAGACCCGGAGCCTGGGCCTCGAGGACGTGAAGTCGCTTGTCCTCAACGTGCTCAAGATCTCGCTGGTGATCGAGGGCACCGTCGCGGTCATCCTGTTCTTTTGGTTCTGGCTGCACTACGGGATGGCGCCCGGTCAGGCGGCCTGGATCGGACTCTTCCACGGCGTCTCGTCCTTTAACAACGCGGGGTTCGCGCTCTTCAGCGACAACATGATGTCGTACGTGAGTGACCCGGTTGTCTCGCTCACGATCTCCGCGGCCGTGATTTTGGGTGGACTCGGGTTCCCCGTGATCATGCAGCTGCGCAAGTACTGGCGTCGACCACTCCGGTGGACGATGAACACCCGCATCGTGGTGTGGGCCACGCCGATCCTGCTCGTGGGTGGTGCCGTCTACATCACCGCCATCGAGTGGAACAACCCCGGCACACTCGGCCCGCTCGACTGGCCCGGCAAGATCCTTGCGGGCTTCTTCCAGTCCGTGCAGACTCGCACGGCCGGGTTCAACTCCATCGACATCGGTGCAGCGGACGACTCGACCCTGCTGGGGATGACCGCGCTCATGTTCATCGGAGGTGGCCCCGCAGGCACCGCCGGCGGCATCAAGGTGACCACCTTCGCCGTGCTGTTTTTTATCATCCTCGCGGAGGTGCGTGGCGAGGGTGTTGTCAACGTGTTTGGCAAGCGACTCTCGCGCGCAGTTCACCGCCAGGCCATCACCGTCGCACTCCTTGCGGTCGCCCTTGTGATCGCGTGCACGGTCGCAATTATGCTCATGTCGGGCCTGCCCCTGAGCCCCGTTCTCTTCGAGACGGTGTCGGCGTTTGGCACGGTGGGGCTCTCGACCGGAATCACCGCGGGGCTGCCGGTCGCTGCTCAGGTGTTGCTCGCGTTCCTGATGTTCGTCGGTCGACTCGGGCCGATCACCTTCGCCTCCGCCCTCGCCTTGCGAGAGCGCGAGGTGCTGTATCAACTCCCCAAGGAAAGGCCGATCATTGGCTAGACGGAGCAGTTTCGACACCGATCGGGTGGCCCAGGCCGACTCGGTCGCCGTGATTGGTCTCGGGCGCTTTGGGCGCTCCCTCGCGCTCGAGCTGATGGCGAGCGGAACCGAGGTGTTGGGCATCGACAGCCGTGAGGATGTGGTGCAGGAGCTTAACGGTCAGCTCACCCACGTGGTCCAGGCCGACTCCACAAAGGAGGCGGTGCTGCGGCAGCTCTCCGTGCCGGAGTTCGACCGCGTTGTGGTCGCGATTGGCAGTGACGTGCAGGCGAGCATCCTTACCACGTCGCTGCTGCTGCGGTTCGACATCCAGCACCTGTGGGCGAAGGCGGTCAGCGAGGCCCACGGCACGATCCTCGAGCAGTTGGGGGTGAAGCACGTGGTGTACCCGGAGTCCGACATGGGTCGCCGGGTTGCTCATCTGGTGCGTGGCTCGATGCAGGACTTCCTCGATATCGGCAACGACTTCTCGCTCGTCAAGATGTCGCCTCCGGCGAGCATCGTGGGGCTCACCCTCGCCGAGTCGAGTGTGCGCACCAAGGGTGGGGTCACCGTCGTGGCCCTGCGCAAACCGGGTGGCAAGTGGGGGTACACCACCGCGGACACCGTGATCGCCGCCGAGGACACCCTCCTAGTGGGTGGCCCCACCGACAAGGCGGAGGCATTCAGCCAGCTGCGCTAGCGCTTGGCGAGCCACTCCTCCGCCAGGCGAGTCCACGCCGCGCCCGTTGTGGTGCCCGGCCCGAGGCCCATGCCGTGCGCGCCGCCGTTGTCGAAGACGTGCAGGTCATGGTCCACGCCGTGGCGTGCCAGTGCCGCACCCAGCGGGTAGGTGTGCTGGTCGATTGGCACGGACGCGTCATCCGTGGTTGACCACACGAACATGGGCGGCGATGCCGGGGTCACGAGCAGCTCGAGGGAGACCGACCGTCGCACCCACGGCCAGGCGCGGGTGCCAATCAGCTGCGCGCGGGATCCTCCATGGGTGGGGGTAATCATCGAGACAACCGGGTAACAGAGCACGGCGAAGTCGGGTCGCTCCTCGGGCGGAAGTACGAGCGCCGCGTGTCCGGCCAGGTGGCCACCCGCCGAGAAGCCGAGGAGGCCGATCTGAGTCGCGCCGGCCGCGCGCTCGGCGGCGAGCTCGCGCCGGACCGCGTTGAGGGGACCGGGGTGGCGGGTCTTGACGGGGTACTCGACGACACGGGCATCCCATCCGAGCCCCCGCAGCCATTCGGCTACGGGCTCACCCTCGTGGGGCGCGAGCCCCGAGTATCCGCCACCGGGCAAAACAAGGATGCTGCGCGTCATGCCCTCCACCCTAGAACCCCCACCCGCTCTCCCTGAGGTAACCCATTTACTCCTTCCGGCCCTCTCGGAAGGAGCGATTGGCTTACCTCGGGAGGAGGCATGTTAAGAAAACTTGACATGATGTTATGGATTGTTTACAGTCGGGGCATGACATATGAAGAAAAAGGCGTGTGGGTCTACCTCGTTGTTGTCCTCGCCACCTACGGGGCCTACCTCGGCATTGTGCTCGGCCAACTTGGCACAACGCCGGTCGCCGAGATCGACTACGTAGGCCCCCTCCTCTGGACGATCGGTGCCTCGATCGTCGCGGCAATCGTGCTGCGCATCATCGTCGAGATTGTGGTGCCCAGTGGCAGGCAGAAGGCGGATGCGCGCGACAAAGACATCGATCGCACGGGCGAGCGTCTCGGCAACTGGCCCCTCATCGTGGGTGCCCTCGGCGCGCTGGTGCTGGCAATCACCCAGGCGCCGTACTTCTGGATCGCCAACGCGCTGTACCTGGGGTTCGCGGCATCCGCCGTGATCGCCTCGATCATCAAGATCACCCTGTACCGCCGGGGGATGTAGTGGTCAAGCCCACGAGAGTGACCAACGAGATTCGTGCCCTGCGCTTTACCCACGGAGAGATGACCCAGGCGGAGCTCGCCGATCACATCGGGGTCACCCGCCAGACCGTTGCCGCGATCGAGCAGGGAAAGTACTCGCCCACGCTTGAGCTCGCGTTTCAGATTGCTCGCGTCTTTGGGGTTCCCCTCGACGCCGTGTTCCAGTACCCGGAGGAATCATGAGAGTCGCAAGCTACCGCCGCTACGGTGGTCCCGAAGTCATCGAAATCGTCGAGCGGCCAACGCCTGAGCCCGCACGGGGCGAGATCCTCGTGCGCGTCGCGGCCGCATCCGTTGGGGCCTCGGACAGCGCCGGTCGGCTCGGCAAGCCAGCCTTTGCCCGACTGTTCTTTGGGCCGTTCTGCCCGCGCAACCAGGTGCTCGGCAGTGACTACGTGGGCGAGGTTGTGGGGCTGGGTGCGGGGGTGACGAACCTCGCCGTGGGTGACCGTGTGTACGGGGCGACCACCACGGCGCTGGGTAGCCATGCCGAGTGTGTGGTGGTGCCGGCCGAGGGTGCCGTGACCACTCTTGTGGCGTCGGTCTCCGACGAGCACGCCGTTGCCCTCACGGATGGCGCACTCACGGCGCTGCACTTTCTGCGTGATGCCGGCCGAGTGCAACCGGGCCAACGGGTGCTCGTTAACGGCGCGTCCGGCGCGGTGGGGGCCGCCGGAGTCCAGCTCGCGAAGCACCTCGGTGCGCACGTCACGGCGGTCACGAGCACTCCCAACGTTGAGCTGGTGCGTGGGCACGGAGCCGACGAGGTGATCGACTACCTGGTCAACGACTTCAGCATGTCGGAGCAGCGCTGGGACATCGTGTTTGATGCCGTGGGCAAGTCGAGCTTCGGCCGAGCGCGTCGAGTGCTCACTCCATCCGGTATCTACCTGACGACCGTGCCGGGGTTCGTGATGGTGCAGTCGCTGTTCACCAAACGTGCGGCGATCGCCTTTGCCGGCCTGCGCAAGCCTGCGGATGTGCTGCCCGACCTCGTGGAGCTGGCGACACTGGCCGCGGCGGGCAGCATCACGCCGCTCGTTGATGGCAGCTACCCGCTCGAGCGCATCCGTGAGGCCCACGCCCGCGTGGACTCGGGCCACAAGCGTGGCACCGTGGTCGTGCGCCCGAACGACTAGCAACAACCAACGCGTCTCACCCCACCCGCGAGTTCGCTTGTTTGGGGCCCTCAGGAGCCCAAAAAGGCTACATACAAGCGAACTCGCGGATGGGGGGAGCCGCAGGACACGACGCCACCGCGAAACAACCGCGCAACACAACGGCCGTAGGCTCTGACCATGGCAGACCTGTTCGACGGCTATGGCGCCACAGCCACGAAGAGGTCAGGCACGCCCGCGTGGGACGAGATGTTCTCCTCCCCGGGCGCGGCGCGTGGTGCATACAAGGAGATCCACGCCGCTCTCGCCCAAATGACGCAGGACGAGCTGCGCGGACGCACCGAGGCCCTCGGCGCCAGCTACCTCGCCCAGGGTGTCACCTTTGACTTTGCCGGCGAGGAACGACCGTTCCCGCTGGATGCCGTGCCGCGTGTGATCGACCAGGCCGAGTGGCTGACGGTCGAGGCGGGTGTCAAACAGCGTGTCCGTGCGCTCGAGGCGTTCCTCAAGGACATCTACGGTCCGCAGAACGCGGTCAAGGATGGCGTGATCCCGGCTCGCCTTGTCACGAGCTCCGCGCATTTCCACCGCGAGGCCGCAGGGATCGAGCCCGCGAACGGCGTGCGTATCCAGGTCTCCGGCATCGACCTCATTCGCGACGAACAGGGCGCGTGGCGGGTGCTCGAGGACAACGTGCGAGTGCCCTCGGGCGTGAGCTACGTGATCTCGAACCGCCGGGTGATGGCCCAGACCCTGCCGGAATTGTTCGTCTCCATGCGGGTGCGGCCGGTGGGCGACTACCCGCACAAGCTTCTGGGGGCGCTGCGGGCATCCGCTCCCGCCGGCGTCGAGGACCCGACGGTGGTGGTGCTCACGCCGGGCGTCTACAACTCCGCGTACTTCGAGCACACCCTGCTGGCTCGCCTCATGGGCGTTGAGCTCGTCGAGGGCCGCGACCTGTTCTGCTCTGGTGGGCGCGTGTGGATGCGCACGACCGCGGGCCCCACCCGCGTCGACGTGATCTACCGTCGTGTCGACGATGAGTTCCTGGATCCGCTACAGTTCCGGGCCGACTCGATGCTGGGCTCGCCGGGACTGATGCTCGCGGCGCGGCTCGGCAATGTCACGATCGCCAACGCCGTGGGCAACGGGGTCGCCGACGACAAACTCGTCTACACCTACCTTCCCGACCTCACGCGCTACTACCTCAGCGAGGAGCCGATCCTGCCCAACGTGCAGACCTGGCGTCTGGAGGATCCGGGTGCGCTCGAGGAAGTCCTCGATCGGCTCGACGAGCTTGTGGTCAAGCCCGTGGATGGCTCCGGCGGCAAGGGCCTCGTGATTGGCCCCGACGCATCCAAGGACGAGCTCGAGGAGCTCAAGGGCAGGCTCCTGCGCGACCCCCGCGGCTGGATCGCACAACCCGTCGTGCAGCTCTCCACCATCCCGACCCTCGTGGATGACGGGATGCGGCCCCGCCACGCCGACCTGCGTCCGTTCGCCGTCAACGACGGCAATGACATCTGGGTGTTGCCCGGCGGCCTCACGCGTGTGGCACTGCCCGAGGGCGAGCTCGTCGTGAACTCCTCGCAGGGCGGCGGGTCAAAGGACACCTGGGTCGTGGGGCAGGACCCCCTGCAGATCGCGCGCCACAGCATCCAGGGCCTCGTCGCGGGCCAGGCCGCAGCCACCGAGGCGATCACGATCATCACCCCGGAGATGCTCAAGGCTCACCTGCAGGATCACGCGCCCTCCGACCGCCCGCTGGGGCAGGGCCAGCAGGAGCAGCAGCAACAGGCTCGCGACTCGATCAACGGGGACGGGGGCGCGGAATGCTGAGCCGCATCGCCGAGTCACTGTTCTGGATCGGGCGCTACATCGAGCGCTCCGATGGAACCGCGCGCATCCTCGACGTGCACCTGCAGCTGCTCCTCGAGGACCCGTGGATCGAGGAGGACCTCGCCTGCCGCTCGCTCCTGAGCGTGATGGGCAGCGACGCCCCCGAGGATGCCGTGCTCACCCGAGAGGACATCCTGACGATCCTCGCCGTGGACCGCAACGAGCCCGCGTCCATCGCCTTCTCGCTCGGCGCCGCCCGCGAGAACGCCCGCCGCGCACGCGAGATCGTCTCGACCGAGCTGTGGGAGTGCCTCAACACCACCCGCGCGCGGATGCCACGCAAGGTCTCCAGCGACAAGGTTCACGACTTCTTCGGATGGGTTCGCGAGCGTTCCGCGCTCGCCGTCGGCATCATCGAGTCGGCCACCAGCCGCGACGAGGCCTGGCAGTTCTTTACGCTCGGCCGAAGCCTCGAGCGCGCGGACATGACGGCGCGACTGCTCGCCACCCGCTCGCTCACGGAGGCGTCCGGCCCCAGCTGGACCACCATCCTGCGCTCGTGTGGAGCGTACGAGGCCTACCTGCGCACCTACCGGGGTGTGCCGAGTGCACGTAACGCTGCCGAGTTCCTGCTGCTCGACCGGCTGTTCCCACGCAGCATCCTGTTCTCCGTCACCCGCGCCGAGAACTGCCTGCGCGAGATCGAGCCACGCAGCGACCGCGTGGGTGTCTCCGACCAGGCCCAGCGTCTTCTTGGCCAGATCCGCAGCGAGCTGGAATACCGGCCCATCTCCGAGATCCTCGAGGACCTCACGATGCACATGGACAACGTCCAGGCGGCGACCAGCGCGGCCTCGGAGGCGATTCGCCAGCGCTACTTCCCCACGCAGGTCGCGCCGAGCTGGGTGGGGGAGACCTCGTGAACCGGCTCCGCATCAAACACATGACGGGCTTCCACTACGGTGGCGACGTCACGGCCTCCTACAACGAGGCGCGGATGTTGCCCGTCTCCTCCGACGGCCAGCTCGTGCTCTTCTCGAACCTCGAGATCCTGCCCATCTCCAGCCACCACAACTATGTGGACTACTGGGGGTCGCGCGTCTCGTCCTTCGAGATACTGACCCCACACAAGGAGCTCGCGCTCACCGCAACGAGCCTCGTGGAGGTTCGCCCCCGCGCGCACACCGACGACAAACTCGACTGGGATGCCCTGGCCGCCGCCGCGGAACGCACCACCTCGACCGTGGAGCAGCTCAAGCAGACCCGTCGCACAGACCCACCCGTCGAGGTGCAGGATCTCGCGCGCGGCATTGCCTCGTCGACGACGGATGCCTGCGCCGCCGCGCTCGAGATTTGTATGGCGATCGGCGATGCCGTTGAGTACATGCAAGGGGTCACCGGCGTGCACTCCACTGCAGCGGAAGCGTGGGCCGTACGCAAGGGCGTGTGCCAGGACATCGCGCATCTTGCGCTGGGGGCACTCAGACACGTGGGCATTCCCGCCCGGTATGTCTCGGGGTACCTGCATCCGAAGCCCCATGCCGAGATCGGCGAGACGGTCGCCGGCGAGTCACACGCGTGGGTCGAGTGGTTCTGCGGCGACGGCTGGCGTGGTTTTGACCCCACGAACAACATCGAGATCGGTGACCGCCACGTGCTCGTGGGTCGTGGCCGCGACTACAACGATGTTCCTCCGCTGCGTGGTGTCTACGCGGGCCCGTTTGGCAGCACGCTCTTCGTGACGGTCGAGATCACGCGCGAGTCCTAATCCGCGAGTTCGCTTGTTTGTGCCCTTCCTCGGGCTCAAACACCCCACAAACAAGCGAACTCGCGAGCTGGGCGCGTGCCCCGACTTGGGGGCGCGGGGAGCGTGTCCCTCCCTGAGAATGTGCTGATAGCGTTTTCGAAACGCATCGAGGATGCCCGCAACACCCTCAGGAGAATTCCGTGACCCATCTTTCCGCTCGCCGTCGCGTCTCGACACTCGCCGTGGGAGCCTTGGCTCTCGCGGGCGCCGTCGCCGCGGCTCCGCTCGCCGCCTCGGCGGCCACGTCCACCTACTCGCTCGACTGCGAGACGCAGGTCACGGACTGGTCCGAGTTCCCTGTTGTACCCGGTGACACCGTGACTCTGGAGGTCACCGGCTACGACTCCTACTACGACTATGCCGGTGGCAGCACGATCCCCCTCGATGAGAGCGGCGACACCCTGGTGCTTGAGTCGGGCGACCAGATCGAGCTGGGCTCCTCGGGGGCGTGCACCAACACGTTCTACGCGTACGTATTCGATGCGGCGCCCGAGACAGTGCCCAGCGGCACACTTCTGATGACTGAGGACATCACCATCCCGCCCGATGCCGATGAGATCACCGTCACCGAGGACGCGGACGGTGAGCACCTGCTCGGCGGCCTCGACGACTGTGACCTGTCGACGGAGGTGCACGGCATCCACGTCTTCGGCACCCTCGACGTCACGGTGACGACGGCTGGCACCTACACGTTCCGTGGCATGCGCTCGACGCCGGCTGCCGACTACGTGCCGATCAACGCGTTCGACCCGATCGGCGACCCGATGCTCGCCGTCTACTCGGCCTTCGACCCCACGGACCCGGATGCCGGTGTCGTTGGCTGCAACGACGACCTCAACGACGTTGGCGATGAGAATGACGCCGAGTACCTCTCCGACGGAACCATCATCGACGGCCACCAGCCGTGGTTCAGCGCGGAGCTCGCGCCGGGCGCGTACACCCTCGTGTTGATGACGTGGGAGGACCTGAGCGCCGAGAACCTCGCCGCGGGCTACGCGCCGTACAGCGAACTCAGCTTCGCCGTGGGCCCGAAGACGACCACATTCGAGCTGTGGGGCCCGGAGGGTGGGCTCACGACCGGCTCCGAGACTCCCGAGCCGGAGGGTCCGGCGCTCGCCGCGACAGGTGTCGACGTGACGCCCATCGCAGCCGGAGGGGCGCTCGCGCTCCTCGCCGGTCTCCTCGTGGTCGGCGCAGCGCGCCGCCGTCGCTCCGCCTGATCCTCGACGCAGCGCCGCACGACCTAGCTCGTGCGGCGCTGCGTCGTCTCCACGATGGCGATGTCCTGAGTGGCAAGCTCGCGGTCGGCGAGGGGGTCGCGGGTGAACCGCAGTTGGAATCCGAAGCGGTGCTCCGGGTGGCGGCCTACGCGCATCCCGCGGCTGACGATGAGCCAGACGATCGCGATGCCCGCAGCAAGCAGACCGGATGCCGCAGCGATTCCCACGGCCCAGCGCGGCCCCAGCGCGTTGGCAACCCACCCGACGACGGGAGCGCCGAGCGGCGTGCCACCCGCAAACAGGGCGAGGTACAGGGCCATCACCCGCCCACGCACCGCGGGGTCGGTGGTGGTCTGCACGTAGGCGTTGGCCGTGTTCATGGTGGTGAGTCCCGCGGCCCCCACCACAAGCAGGAGTGCCGCGAACACCCACAGGTTCGGTGAGAACGCCCCCACGGCGCAGGTCACCCCAAACGCCGCTGCGCCGACCACGATCATCCCGAGGCGCGCCCTGTCGCGGCGCGCGGCCAGAAGTGAGCCCACAAGCGAGCCAATCGCGATCACGGACGAGAGGATTCCGAACTGCTCCGAGCCGCCGCCGAACTCGACTGTCGACATCGTGGAGACCAGGATCGGAAAGTTGAAGCCAAACGTGCCGATGATAAAGACGATCGCGAGCACCACAACAATGTCGGGGCGCGACCGCACGTAGGCCAGCCCCTCCCGGATCTGCCCGCGGGCCCGGGGGAGCCGGGGTGCCGCGATGAGCTGGGATCGGCGGATGAATGCCAGTGACGTGAGCACCCCGGCGAACGATACTGCGTTGAGCAGAAACACCGGGCCCGCGCCGATCACCGCGACGAGAACCCCCGCCACCGCCGGCCCCACGAGGCGCGCGCCCTGGAACGACATCGAGTTGAGCGCGACCGCGTTGGGAAGGTGCTCGACGTCCACAAGCTCGGACACAAAGGCCTGCCGCACGGGCGCGTCGATCGCGGTCGCCACCCCCAGGGCCAGGGCAAACGCGTAGACGATGCCGAGCGTGGCGACCCCGGTGACCACCAGGATGCCGAGTCCCAGGGCCAGCACCAGCTGGGCGCCCTGGGTCCACACGAGCAGTCGCTTGCGGTCGAACCGGTCGGCCATCAGCCCCGCAACGGGCATCAACAGCAGGAGTGGACCGAACTGCAACGCCATCGTGACACCCAGCGCGGCGGCGTCGTTGTCGGTGAGGTCGGTGAGCACTATCCAGTCCTGCGCGGTGCGCTGCATCCACGCGCCGGTGTTGGAGACAAGCGCCCCAGCGAACCACAGCCGGTAGTTGGCGATCCGGAGACTCCGGAACATGGCACTCACGAGTCGGCCAGCCTCCGGATGATCGGGGCCGCCGCATCGAGGGTCGCAAGCTCCTGCTCATCCAGCAGCTCAAGCTGGCGAGCGAACCAGGCAACACGCCTGCGACGGGTCTCGGTCACGAGCTCGCGCCCCGCATCGGTGAGCTCAACAACCACCTTGCGCCCGTCATCGGGGGCGGTCGTGCGGGTGACGAGCCCGGCGTCCACGAGGCCCGTGACCGTCCGGGTCATGGAGGGTGCGGAGATACGCTCGGCCTCGCTGAGGGCACCAAGGGTCTGCGGCCCGTCCTTGGCGATGTGGAACAAGACCGACAGGCGGCCGTCCGTGATGTCGCCGTCGACCCGCTCCAGGCGGATGCGTCGGGCAAGTCGCATGATGGCGATTCGGAGGTCGTCGTGGAGGTCGTCAGTCACAATTACTTAGCATAGCAAATTAGTTCTGCTAACTATCCCGCGCGCACCCTCCAGCGCCCGTACTATGAGGGAAGCGAGGAGGCTGAAGTGCCCACATTCATTCCGGTTCGGCACGATGGAACCTACGTCGATGCCCACGGCGTCACCATCCACTACTACGCCTGGAAGGCCGCGAAGCCGACCGGCATCATCCAGCTCACCCACGGTCTTGGCGAGCACGCGCTGCGCTACGAGAAGCTCGCGCACGAGCTCGTTCAGGCCGGGTACTCCGTCTACGCGGATGACCATCGGGGCCACGGCCGCACCGGCATGCAGCAGTACGACGGCGATGCGAAGCGACTCGGCCGACTCGGCCCGGGAGGCATGCGCGCCACCATCGCGGCCATCCGCCAGTTCACCACCCTGGTGCGCGAGGAGAACCCCGGTGTTCCCCTCGTGGCGATCGGGCAGTCGTGGGGCTCGTTGATGCTTCAGATCGTCATCAACACCCATTCGAAGGACTACGACGGAGTGGTGCTGACCGGCACGGCGTACCGCACCCTCACCGACATGAACTCGGGTGATCTCAACAAGCTGCACAAGCATCTCGGCACCACGGGCAACGAGTGGCTGAGCCGCGACGTCGCCGTCCACACCGCGTTCTCGGATGATCCGCTCAACTTCTACGCCGCGGCATCCAAGCTGTTTGGGCTCGTGGATGGCGCGCGCCTGCTCGGCCGACCGGCCCGCAACCTCGAGAACGACCTGCCGCTGCTCATCATGATCGGCAGCGAGGACTCCCTGGGTGGTGAGCGGAGCATCGAGAAGCTGGCGCGCGACTACGTGGAGCGTTCCCAGCTCAGCGACGTGCGGGCGATCGTGTACCCGGGCGCGCGCCACGAGGTGTTCAACGAGACCAACCGCGACGAAGTGGTCGCCGACCTTATCGAATGGCTGGACTCCCACTTCGTCTCATGACCTCAGTTTTTACCCACATCCTCGAAGGTCGCTCGCCGGGCCGGTTCATTTGGCGGGATGATCGTTGCTTCGCGATCCTCACGATCGAGCCGCGCCGCGCCGGCCACACGCTCGTGATTCCCCTGCAGGAGGTCGACCGCTGGACCGACCTGCCCGAGGACCTCGCCCTCCACATCTTTCGGGTGGGCCGGCTCATTGGTCTCGCGCAGCAGGAGGAGTGGGGCTCCGACCGGGTGGGCGTGATGTACGAGGGGTACATGGTTCCGCACGCGCACCTGCACGTCTGGCCCTCGTGGACGGTCTACGAGTACAGCCACACGGGTATCGACCGCAACGCTCGCCCAGAGGAACTCGACGAGGCGGCCGTGCGGTTGCGAGCGCGCCTGATCGCCCACGGGCACGGCGAATTCGTGGCTTCAGATTAGGCTTGCCTAAGCACGACGGACGAAAGGCACTTATGCACGGCGAGTTCAAGGTTCCCGGCGGCAAGCTTGTTGTCGTCGACCTCGACGTGATTGACGGCCTCCTTGCGAACGTCCGTCTTGCCGGCGACTTTTTCCTTGAGCCCGACACGGCTCTCGACGACATCAACCGCGCGATCACCGGCCTGTCCGCCGACGTGGATGCCGCCACCATCGCCGACGCGGTGCGTCGTGCACTCCCCGCCGAGGCCCTCCTGCTCGGGTTCTCCCCGGAGGCGGTCGCGACGACGGTTCGCCGCGCCCTGCAGAAGGCGACCGGATGGCGGGACTACGAGTGGCAGCTCATCCAGGGCCCCGCCGTCGACCCCGTCGTGCAGATGGCACTCGACCAGGTGCTCGCGGAGGAGGTCGGCGAGGGGCGCCGCAAACCGACCCTGCGCATTTGGGAGTGGGAGAAGCCCGCCGTGGTGCTCGGCAGCTTCCAGTCGGTCAAGAACGAGGTCGACCTCGAGAACGCCGCCAAGTACGGCATGGACATCGTGCGCCGGATCTCCGGCGGTGGTGCCATGTTTATGGAGGCCGGCACCGTCATCACCTACTCCATCTACGCGCCGACCGATCTTGTGCAGGGCATGAGCTTTGCGGACTCGTACGCGTTCCTCGACGAGTGGGTGATCGTCGCCCTCAAGTCGTTGGGAATCGAGGCGAGCTACGTGCCGCTCAACGACATCACGAGCCCCACGGGCAAGATTGGTGGTGCCGCGCAGAAGCGCCTCGGCTCGGGCGCGGTACTGCACCACGTCACCATGAGCTACGACATAAACGGCGACCGGATGGTCGAGGTGTTGCGCATCGGCCGCGAGAAGATCAGCGACAAGGGTGTGGTCAGCGCCAACAAGCGAGTTGACCCGCTGCGCAGCCAGACCGGCCTGCCGCGCGCCGAGATCATCGAGCGGATGATCGGAACCTTCCGCAACCTCTACGGACTCACCTCAAGCGAGATCACCCGCGACGAGTTCGAGAAGGCGCACCGTCTCGTCGCGGAGAAGTTCAGCACCGAGGAATGGCTGTACCGGGTTCCGTGAACCGTACAAGCCGCTCCCTGATTCTCTCCGCCAGCCTCGCCGTCGTGCTGGTGGCCGGTGTTGTGCTCTCCGCGATGATTGGGCAGCTGGCGGTGAGCCCCGCGGAGGTGGTGGGCTCCGTGTTGCGGGCGATGGGCATCCAGAACGACTGGGCCCCGACCGACCCGATCATCGAGTCGACGCTGTGGGTAGTGCGGTTCCCCCGGATCGCCATGGCGCTCGCGGTGGGCGCGGCCCTCGCGGTTGCGGGTGCCGTGATGCAGGCCATCTTTGGCAACCCGCTTGCCGAGCCGGGTGTCGTGGGCGTCTCGTCGGGTGGTGCCTTTGGCGCGGCCGTGGCGATTGTGCTGGGGGTTGCGGCATTTGGCAGCGGCACCATTGCGATCTTTGCCTTCCTCGGCGGTCTGGGTGCCACCCTTCTGGTCTACGCGGTCTCGCGGGCCAACGGTCGCACCGAGGTCGTTACTCTTCTGCTCACCGGTATTGCGGTCAACGCGTTCGCGGGCGCGGGCTTGGCCTTTTTGTTGTTTATCGCCGACTCGGGTGGCCGCGAGCAGATTGTGTTCTGGCAACTGGGCTCGCTCAATGGATCGTTGTGGTCCGAGGTGGGCATCGTGGTGGTGGTGACCATCATCGGAACGATCGTCGCGGTGTTGCTCGGTCGCCGCTACGACCTGCTTGCCCTCGGCGAACGTAATGCTCGCCACCTCGGGGTGAACGTCGAGGGCCTGCGGATTGGCTCCATTGTGCTGGTCGCTCTCCTCACCGGGGTAGCCGTGGCGTTCTGTGGGATCATCGCGTTTGTTGGTCTGGTGGTGCCGCATGTCATCCGCATGATCATCGGGCCTGCACACCGCTCGCTCATTGTGGCCTCCGCGTTTGGTGGTGGTGCACTCCTTGTTCTGTCCGACCTGCTGGCGCGCTCGGTCGTCGCGGGCGCCGACCTGCCGATTGGTTTGCTCACCTCGCTGATTGGTGGACCGTTCTTCTTCTTCCTGCTGTTCCGCCAGCGCAAGCGCAGTGGGGGGTGGGCATGACCTCCCTTATTCGCGCGGAGTCCGTGGGTGTTGACCTCGACGGCACCACGGTGCTCGACGACGTCACGATCGACGTTCGTGCCGGCGAGGTCCTGGTTCTGGTGGGTCCCAACGGTGCGGGCAAGTCGACACTCCTGGGGGTGCTGAGCGGCGAGCGGAGGCCGAGCCGGGGAACCGTCACGGTCGACGGCCGCGAGATTGGTGGCATCCGGCACTCCGAGCTCGCGCGGATGCGCAGTGTGCTCACCCAGGACAACCAGGTGAGTTTTCCGTTCCGCGTGATCGAGGTTGTGGCCATGGGTCGGGCGCCCTGGGCGCGCACCGTCGAGGGCCGTGACGACATCGCGGCCGTGCGCGACGCGATGGATGCCGCGGACGTCAGCCACCTCGCCGACCGCCGCTACACCGCACTCTCGGGAGGCGAGCGAGCCCGGGTCTCGCTCGCGCGGGTGCTCGCGCAGCGGTCCCGCATCGTGTTCCTCGACGAGCCCACCGCCGCCCTCGACCTGCGCCACCAGGAGGAGGTCATGCGGATGGCGCGTGCCCTCGCCACCCAGGGCTGCGCCGTGATCGTGGTGCTCCACGACCTGTCACTGGCCAGCGCCTACGCCGACCGACTCGCGCTCGTCTCGGGCGGGCGCCTCGAGGCGCTCGGGAGCCCTGCGGATGTGCTCACCGAGGAGCGCGTCGAGCGCGTGTATGGCCTGCCGGTCGAGCTGCACCTCGTCGCCGGTCGCCCGGTGGTTGTGCCTACGCGCGACTAGCCGTCTACTCGACGAACCCCAGAACCCGGCCCCGCTCGACCGCGGCCTCGCGTGAGTCAACATCAAGCTTGCGGTAGACGCTCCGCACCTGGCTCTTGACCGTGTTGTGCGACACCGAGAGCAACCACGCGATGCGGTGCTGTGACTCGCCCTCCGCGAGGTGCTGGAGCACAATGCGCTCGCGCACGCTGAGCAGCGCCTGCGGTGGGGGAGGCGGGGGGAGCATCCGGGTGATGTCGGCGACAACCTCGGCGGATGCGGCGGGCAGCCCTGCGGCGGCCGCTCGCGAGAGCAGGCCCATGAGGTGGTCTCCGGGGAGCGTGACGAGGTACCGGCGCAGGCCAGTGAGCGCCGCAAGGGACAGCGTGCGCGCGAAGAAGGCGTCGGCCGTGACAGTGTCGCGCAGCCCCGAGTGAGCCGCTGCGTTCACCGCAAGAACGTAGGCCTGCGTGCGGGCGGCGTGGGTGCTGCCGAGCTGCAGGCACTCGGCCGTGACCGCGATGGCGCGGGCGTAGTCCCCGGTCTCCAACAGCAGACGCCCCTCCCACGCGGCCGGGCACAGCGCGTGCGAGGGGTCCGGAGTAATCGACCGGAGCGCACCCAGGGCCGGGGCGATCTCACGCCGAGCGGCCAGCAGCGACAACCAGACCGCGAGGCCCAGGTTGCGGGCGAGGCGCGCGGTTGTGACGGAGAAGTCCTCGAGGCGCCACAGTGCGCGCTCCACCGCATCCGTGTTGCCGAGGGCCTCGTGGCAGATCGACTCGGCAGCCACGAGCAGCGGTGCGTATGCGGTGCCCTCCGCCATCGCGCGGTGGGCCACAAGGTCGCTGATCACCTCGGCCGCGCGCCCCACCTCCACGGCCTCGAGTGCCGTGGCCACCGAGGTCGCGAGCTCGCCGCGGCCGCTCAGCCGTCGGCGCCGTGCGCGATCGAGCTCCTCGCGGCATCGATCGAGGCGGCCCACCAGGAACGCGACAATGGCGAGCGAGCCGTGCACCTCCGCATGCAGGCCGGGCAGGGTGTCCTCGTCGAGTAGAGCCCGGCCGTGCTCGAGCTCCCTGAGGCACGTGGGCAGGTCGCCGTCGACGAGAGCGGTGAGTCCCCGTTCGATGCGGATAACGCCGATCAGCCGCATCCGGTCGCCCAGCCCCAGGTCACACTCGTCGAGCGCCGCCTCCGCGTGCTCAAGCTCCGCGAGCGACCGGTGCCCGTTGCCTCGCGCACGCTCGACCCGCGCGCGGAGAACACCCGCGACAGACGTGTGCCAGGTCCCCACCACGAGCAACTCGCGGGCGGCATCCAGATAGGCGAGTGCGGCGTACGGGTTCGATGGGGTCGAGTCGAGTTGTGCGCTTGCCAACCGCAGGAGTTCGACCGGGTCCGACTGCCAGCGGAACGCACTCTGCGCCAGGATTCCCTCGGCCTCGTGGGCGCCCACACTCAGGCATCGTGCCCAGTCGAGGTGGGCATCGGGTAGGCCCAGAGCCGTCATCGGGTCAGGTTACCCGAGCCGTGTGCCCCCGCGCACTCGTCCGGTCACTACACGCGAGGGTGATTCAGGGGTGACTCAGGCGCCGCGACTAGACTGCCGTGGTGGAACCTTGGGTCGTTATCCTCATCATCGCCGGAGTGGCGGCGCTCTGCTACGTCGCGCAACACTTCGGCTGGATCGACCTCAGCAACAAGGCCAAGAGCTCCGGCAACAGCGGAGTGATGGGCATCGGCGACGAGGTGTTCCACCCCACCCGCCACGAGGCGCAGGTCGAGATGGATCGCCAGACTGTTCTCCCCGCGCCGGCTCCCGTCGCGGGCGACGGCGACAAGGGTGTCTACGACGGCAAGGTGCGGATCGAGCTCTAGCGGCTGAGCAGGTCCTGATAGTCGGGATGCTCGGCGACCCACTTCGACAGGAACGGGCACCGCAGTTCCACACGGAGGTCAGACTCCGCACGAACCAGGTTCAGTGCGCCTCGGGCAATCTCGTCACCCAGCCCCTGGCCGCGGAAGGCCGGGTCGATCTCGGTGTGGACGAACACAATACGGTCGTCGCGCAGCAGGTAGTCGGCGATTCCGGCCTGAACGCCGTCCACGAGTAGTTCGAAGCGATTCATCGCCGCATCCTGCACAACCTCGGTAGCCATGCGTACCAGCCTAGGCGCTCTCGCGGACCACCAGCCGGGTGGGCATTACACGCTCGCGCGCGACGGTCTCGCCGCGCAGCAGGGCCAGCAGCATCCGCGCCATCTCGATGCCCATCTCCCGCGAGGGCTGGTGCACGGTCGTCAGCGCAATCTCGCCGTTGGTTGCGGCCGAGCTGTCGTCGAAGCCAACGACCGCCACATCCTCGGGCACTCGTTTGCCTCGTGCTCGCAGAACCGACACCGCGCCCGACGCCATCAGGTCACTCGCGGCAAAAACGCCGTCGATGTCGGGGGCCCGGTCGAGCAGCTCGCGCATGGCGGCCGCGCCACCGGCCATCGTGAAGTCGCCGTAGGCGTAGAGAGAGGTGTCGAGCCCCGCGGCCGCGATCGTCTCGACCCAGCCGTCGTGGCGGTCGATCGCGGCCTGCATGTTGTTAGGGCCGGCGATCGTCGCGATCCGTCGGCGACCGATCTCGAGCAGGTGGGTGGTGCCGAGTGCGGCACCCGCCGCGTTGTCGACATCGACGTAGTTGTTGCGGTGCAGCTCCGGGTGGAACGGTCGCCCACCAAAAACCACGGGGATGGTGGCGTCGAGGGTCGTAAAAAAGTCGTCGCCCGAGTGGTGGGAGACCACGATCGCGCCGTCAACGTTGCCGCCGAGCAGGTAGCGGATCGTCTTGTCCGACGGTTGGGACGGCTTGGCCAGTTGCAGGTTCAGAACGTAATCGCTGTCCTCGATCACACTCGTGATGCCCTGCATGATCTCGGAGAAGAACGGGTCGCCGAAGAATCGTGCCGTGTCTTCGGGAACAACCAGGGCGATGGCCATCGTCTGGCGATTCGCGAGCGACCGGGCGGCACGGTTGGGCACGTAGTGAAGGCGGTCGATGGCGGCGTTGACGGCCGTCACCACATCTGGGCTCACGTGACTCGACCCGTTGACTACACGCGACACCGTGGAGCGGGAAACACCGGCCTCGGCGGCCACCGCTTCCAGCGTGGGGGCGATACGCCTGCCCGGCATCTCGAGGGTCATGGGGGTGAGTCTAACCAGTCACGCCACTACAGCGTGCGACCAGCAATTATGCGGGTGTAAGCGATTGCACTGTCCTTGGGCGTGCGCTCCTGCGTGTCGTAGTCAACACGCACGATTCCGAAGCGCTTGTCGTAGCCCCACGCCCACTCGAAGTTGTCCATGAGCGACCAGTAGAAGTAGCCACGAACCGGCACACCCTGGTCGATCGCGTCGAGGATCGCCGCGAGGTGGGCCTCGAGAAACTCGACCCGCTCGGCGTCGTGAACGGCGCCATCGGGGGCGACCACGTCGTTGTAGGCGGCACCGTTCTCGGTGACCGCGAGCTGCACGTCGGCGGGCCCGGCGTACTCCTCCTGGATACGAACGAGCAGGCGAGTGAGGCCCTCGGGCTGAACCTCCCACTGCATCGCCGTGAGTGGCAGGTCACGAAGGTGCCAGTGCACGCCCTCGGCGGCGGGGAAGGGCGAGCGCTTGGGGCGCACGGAGGGTGCAGCGGTCGACATCGTTTGTCCCACCGGGGGATGCGCGCCCACAAGTTCACCGTGGTAGTAGTTGACGCCCAGCATGTCGATGGGGGACGAGATGATCTCGAGGTCGCCCGGCTGGACCACCCGCTCGAAACCGAGACCCGCGACATCCTCGAGCACGTCTGCCGGGTATTCGCCACGGAAGATCGGGTCGAGGAAGAACCGGTTGAACTGCCCGTCAATCCGGCGGGCGGCATCGCGGTCCCCGGCATCCGTCGGGTCAACCGGGTCAGCGACCGTCAAGTTGAGCGTGATGCCCAGGCTCAACTCGGGGTCGCGGCGGCGCAGCTCCTGAATGACCAGGCCGTGGCCCAGCAGGAGGTGGTGGGCCGCCGCCAGGCCGGCAGTCGGGTCCTGCCGACCTGGCGCGTGTTCGCCCCCGATGTAGCTCAAAAACGAGGCACACCAGGGTTCGTTGAGGGTCGTCCACGACGAGACTCGGTCACCGAGTCGGTCGTGAACGGCAGTGGCGTAGTCGAGGAACCGGTAGGCGGTGTCGCGCTCGGGCCACCCGCCCTTCTCCTCGAGGGCCTGAGGCAGATCCCAGTGATAGAGGGTCAGCCACGGAAGGATGTTGTGGTCGAGCAGCTCGTCGACCAGCCTCGAATAGAAGTCGAGACCGGCTTGGTTCGGCGCCCCGCCATCCGGGCAGACCCGGGCCCACGAGGTCGAGAATCGATAGGTCTGCAGCCCCAGATCCGCCATCAGCTGAACGTCCTGCGGGTAGCGGTGATAGTGGTCGCAGGCAACGTCGCCGTTGTCCATTCCCACGACTGCTCCCGGCACTCGAGTGAAGGCATCCCAGATGGAATCGGTGCGGCCATCCTCGTGGGCAGCGCCCTCGATCTGGTAGGCGGCCGTGGCCGCGCCAAAGAGGAAGGTCGCGGGGAAGGGGCGAGGAGTGCTCGAGCCCATGTGGGCAGACTCCTCTCGTGTCACTGTCGTCATGTCGGTCAGCCCTTGACTGCCCCGGCCATGATGCCACTCACCAGCTGTTTGCCCGCAAAGATGAAGAGCAGCAGCAGGGGGATGGTGGCGAGAACAACGCCGGCGAGCACAATCGAGTAGTCGACGAAGTAATTCGACTGCAGGAGCGAGAGCGCGACGGGCAGGGTCGGGTTCTGGCGGTCGAGCACGATGAAGGGCCAGAAGAACTGGTTCCACGCGCCCACGAAGGTGAACAGGAACAGCATGGCGGCCGCGGGGCGAGCCGCGACAACACCCACCGTCCAGAACGTGCGGATCATCGATGCGCCGTCAACACGCGCTGCCTCGATGAGCTCGTCGGGCACGGACTGGCGCAGGTACTGCGTCATCCAGAACACACCAAAGGCGCTCGTGAGCGCGGGGATGATGATCGCACCGATCTGCCCCGTCCAGCCCAGCTCGGAGAACAGGATGTAGAGCGGCACCACGCCCAGCTGCTGCGGCACGGCCATGGTCGCAACAACAAAGGCGAGGAGCGCGGGGCCGCCGAGGAACCGCAGCTTGGCAAAGGCCCAGCCCGCGAGGGTCGAGGTGATGACGACCGCGGCGGCGATGAGGAACGACGAGTAGATCGAGTTCCAGAGCGCCGGCCAGAAGTTCACGGCCGGGTTGGTGACCACCGAAATCGCGTTGTTGATGAAGTTGCCCCCCGGCCACCAAGGGCGCGTGCGCAGCGAGGATGCGTCGCCCGAGCCGATAACAAACGACCAGTAGAGCGGGAACGCGGCGCTGATGAACACCACCACCAGGGTCGCGTAGACCCAGAACCCGGGGCGGCTGCCGCGGATGTGCTTGGTCGAGTTGCGGCGACGGCGAGGAGCGTTCGGGATGCTCGACTCGATGATGGCGATGGGGGGTGTTGTGGTGCTCATCGAGCGACCTCCTTGCGCTGGCGGCGGGTGAGTTTCGCCCCGCGGGACCCCTCGTCACGAACGAGGGACCTGGTGATGAGCAGGTTAATCATGCCGATGAGCAGGATGATGATGAACAAGATCCACGCCATCGCGGCCGCTCGGCCAAAGTTCCACTGGCCCCACCCGATGTCATACAGGTACAGCGAGATCGTGAGCCACTGTTGGCCCGCGCCTCCTCGACCGAACTGGTCAAATACCCGAGGTTCGTCGAAGATCTGCAGGCCACCGATTGTCGACGTGATGATGACAAAGATGAGTGTCGGCTTGAGCGACGGGAGCGTGATGCTCGTGAACTGGCGGAACAGGCCGGCCCCGTCAACGGTCGCGGCCTCGTAGTACTCGCGGTTCACGGCCTGCATGGCCGCAAGAAGGATGAGGGTGTTGTAGCCGGTCCAGCGGTAATTGACCATCGTGGCGATGGCGACGTGGCTCCAGAACGGCTCCTTGTGCCACTGGATCGGGTCGAGTCCGAGGTCTGTCAGGAACCCGTTCACCAGACCAAAGTTGTCGGCGAACACGACGTTGAAGATGAGGCCAACGGCGACCGGCGCAACAACGAACGGCAGGAGCACGCTCATCCGCCAGAAGGTCTTGGCGCGGATGTTGCGGTCGAGCATGGCGGCGATGAAGATCGCCATAAGCAGCTGGGGCACCGTCGACAGCAGGAAGATGCTGAAGGTGTTGCGCAGCGCCGTCCAGAAATGGGGCTGCTGCAGGATCCAGATGTACTGGTCGAAGCCGATGAAGGTACCCGAGTTTCGGACCAGGTCCCAGTCCATAAACGAGATGACCGCCGTGTACGCGATCGGGAAGAGCCCGACGATCGCAAACATGATGAAGAACGGCGAGATGTAGAGGTACGGGGAGAACTTCAGGTCCCACTTGCTCAAGCGGTTCGAGAACGAGAGGACCCGAACTGGCTTGTCCTTCTGCAGGGCGGTGCTCATGAGTGTGCTTTCAGGGGTGCGGCGCGGGCAGGGGCGAGGGAGCGGGGTGCGGGCCACCGATGTGGCGACCCGCACCCCGCGGTGCTACTAGAAGGCGGAAACCTCGGTCACCCAGGTGTTCCAGCTGGTGTCCTTGTCCTCGAGGCCATCGAAGACGCGGGTCACGGCGTTCTGCAGAGCGTCGTGGAACTGGAAGTACTGCGGTCCCTTGTAGGTCGCAACCGTGATCGCGTTGGCGCGGTCGGTCAGGATCTCACCGGTAGGAGCGTTGTTGAAGTACTCGTTGGTCGCGCTGGCGAGCTCGTCGCTGGCGAGAGCCTCAACCTGGCTCGGGAAGGTGCCCGCGTTGGCGAACGCCTGGAGCTGAACCTCGGGGGAGGTCAGCCACGCAGCGAGCTGCTGGGCAGCCTCAACGTTGGCGCCGTTGGCCGGGACGGTCAGGTACGAACCACCCCAGTTGCCGCCACCGCCGGGGAACGCGTCAGCGATGTCCCAGCCCGTGGTCTCGGGAGCGTTGCCGGAGATAACACCAAGCATCCAGCCCGGGCACAGCATGACGGCGAACTCGCCGCTCGCGAGGGAGGCGAACCAGTCCTCGCTCCACTGGCCGGAGTACGCAGCGATCGGGACGGCCTTGGTCGTCACGGCCTCGTACGCAGCCTTGATGTCGGGGTTCTCGGTGGCGATGATCGCGCCGTCCGGCTCCTCGTACGCGAACTCGAGCTGGTTCACGATGCCCTGGAGCACCGAGTTGGCCGAGTCGATGAACGGCTTGCCGGTTGCTGCCTTGTACTCGGCACCAATCTCGAAGAAGTTGTCCCAGTCACCGTCGAACAGAGCGGCAACGTCGGCACGGTCGGTGGGCAGGCCAGCCGCAGCGAACAGGTCGGAGCGGTAGCAGATGCCCTGCGGGCCGATGTCGGTGCCGTAGGCGATCAGGTTGCCGGCGGAGTCGGTTGCGGATGCTTCCTTCCAGTCGAGCCAGCGGCCCTGGAGGTCGGCGGGAACCGGCGCGAGGAGGTCGGCGTACTGCATGGCCTCGGTGAACCAGTCGATCTCGACGGCCTCAACGTCTGCAAGACCGGACTTGCCGAGCTTCTGGAAGTAGTTGGCACGAGCGTCGTTCGACGTCGCTGCCTTGTTGTGAACGACCTCAATGCCGGTCTCCTCGGTGAACTGCGCGAGCAGCTCGTCCGTGTAGCCGAAGTCGTTGAACGTGGCGAGCGTCAGGGTAACGGGCTCGTCGGGGTTGGTTCCACCTCCGCCCGCACATCCGGTTGCTACGAGGGCGATGGTTGCGGCGCCAGCGACTGCCGCGGCGATTGTGCGTCGTGATGTTCTCACGGTCACTCCTTTGTGTGCGTGGTTGGGTTGCTGCAACCCCGTGGGTGTGGTGGGAGCGCTCTCACGTTGTGATTTGGGAGCGCTCCCACGGGGTCAGGCACAGACTAAGTAGGTCCCCAGAGCCCTGTCAAGTACTGGGTGAGAGCGCTCCCACGAGTGCAAGCGCTTGCTCATCCGCGCATCCCAGTAAAAACGCGGGAATGCCTCGACTTCAGTTCTCATCAAAAAACTAAGGAGAAATGACCGAGGGGCCCGTCCACGCTCGGCGTGTCGGGCCCCTCGGGGGAGTTTGTCCTTAGTTTTCGGTGTGACCTGGGGATGCCGTGGGCCGCTTCCGCGAGCCTGTTGCCCCACCCTCGGGCGTGCGATCGGAGGCCTCGCCACCCTCGTCATCCATCGCTGCGAAGGGCGCAACCATCGCACCCGCCTCGGCGGCGGCGAGCTCCGCGGCGATCGCCGCCTCGTCGTCCGCGTTCTCCTGGAGTGCCGACTTCGCGCGCAACGGGGCGGTCTTGAGGAAGAAGCTCAGCACAAACGCCACGAGCACGACGGCGAGGCCCACCCAGTAGATGGTGATGGTCGCGTTGTTGAAGCCCTCGAGGAACGGCGCGCTCAGGCGAGGGTCCGCGCCGCTAAGGAACGATGTGTCGCCGTCGAGCGAGGAGCCCAGCGAGCCGCCGTTCTGGCCCTCCTGCAGCAGCGTCAGGATGCCCGCGTTTGCGGGATCCGCGACGACCTCGGGGTCGGCGACGGCTTCGGCGATGCCATCCCGCACCGACTGCGATGCGAACGCGTCGGCAATCGTCTGGGGGATGCGCGAGAAGAGCACCGAGAACAGCACGGCAACACCCAGCGTTCCACCGATCTGGCGGAAGAACGTGGACGAGCTGGTCGCCACGCCAATGTCCCTGGGGCCGACGGAGTTCTGCGACGCGATCGTGAGCGTTTGCATCAGTTGGCCGAGGCCCAGCCCGATGAAGAACATGCCCACCATGATCCAGATCACCGGCTTGTCGGCGGTGAGGAACGTCAGCCAGAAGTAACCGATCGCGAGCATCGCCGTGCCGGTCTTCGGGAAGATGCCGTACCGACCGGTCCGCGCGATGATCTGGCCACTCACGATCGAGGAGATCATGAGCCCCAGAATCATGGGCAGCATCAGGAACCCACTCTCGGTCGGCGTCGCGCCGTTCACGAGCTGGAGGTACAGCGGGATGGTCATCATCGCGCCGAACATCCCAAAACCGATCAAGACGCCGAGCAGGGTCGCCATGGAGAAGGTGGGGTTCTTGAACAGCTTGAGGGGGATGAGCGCGTCGTCGCCCATGAGCTTCTCGCTGAGGATAAACGCCGCGATACCCAGCGCGCCGATGATGTAGCAGAGGATGGCCGGGATCGAGTCCCAGCCCCACTCGCGACCCTGCTCGGCCACCAGGAGCAACGGCACAAGGGCGATGACCACCGTCGCCGCACCCCACCAGTCGATCCGCACTTTGCGTCGGGTGTGGGGGATGTGCAGGAAGCTCATGACAATCGCCAGAGCGATGATTCCAATCGGCAGGTTGATCAGGAACACCCAGCGCCATCCGGTGATGAACAGGATCTCGGGGGTTCCCGCGAAAACGCCACCAATCAGCGGGCCAATCACACTCGAGATTCCGAACACCGCGAGGAAGTACCCCTGGTACTTCGCGCGCTCGCGTGGGGCGAGGATGTCTCCCATGATGGCCAGCGGCAGGGCCATCAGGCCACCGGCACCCAAGCCCTGGATGGCCCGGAAGACCGCGAGCTGGTACATCGATCCGGCGAAGCCCGCGGCGACGGACCCCACCAGGAAGATGACGATCGCGATGATAAACAGCGGGCGCCGACCGAAGATGTCGCTGAGCTTGCCGTAGATCGGCGTGGCGATAGTCGACGTGATGAGGTAGGCCGTGGTCACCCAGGCCTGCAGGCTAAGGCCGTCGAGGTCATCCGCGATGGTTCGCATCGAGGTGCCGACGATGGTCTGGTCGAGTGAAGACAGGAACATCCCGGCCATCAGGCCGAAGATGACAAAGAGGATCTGGCGGTGGGTCATCACGCCGCCGGCATCGGCGATTGCCTGAGCCTGCTGCTTGCCCCGCGAGGTGGCACTGGACATAAAACAACTCTCTCGAAAAATTTGCGTAGAGTGCAAAGTTACACCCCGCGCACTCGAACTCAAAGTGAACTCTTATATACCGCGCATACTGTGGATGAGATGCGTCCGCTCGCTCCACTTCTTCCCCCTGCTGCCGGTCTTGCCCTCATGGGGGTGCTGCTGGCCGGTAATGCCGCCCTTGGACTCACGGATGGGTCGCAGGTGCGCCGCGACCTCACGGCATCCCTCTCCCAGACGGAGGTGACCGGGCTCACCACAACCAGTGGCGGGCTCAGTGGGGGCGAGACCGTGGGCATCCTCGGCATCGGGCTGGGTGCGGTCACCGCAGTCTCGTTTGGCGGTCAGCCGGCGGACCTTCTCGCCGTCACCAACACCGAGGTCACGGTAGTAGTGCCCCACACGATCGGTTATGAGCCGGGTGAGGTCGCCATATCCCTCGAGACCTCCGAGGGCCCGGTCGCCGGGGACCTCACGTGGCAGTACGTGGTCGCGTCGGCGGTGGACCGCCAGCTCGAGTACGCGTTCCGTCATTGGAACGACTACAACCTCACGTATTTCGGCGACTTCAACGCCTGGGGCGGTGACTGCATGAACTTCGTGAGCCAGACCCTGCTGGCGCGCGGCTGGGGAGTCACCGAAGAATGGTTCAACAATGCCCAGGAGGAGTGGGGGGATGCCTTCGTGCACGTGCCGTCCTTTGACGCCTGGCTCTCGCAGCATCCCGAGTATGGAGCGGTGCGCCTCGGGCTGAATGACCGCGACCAGGCAAAAATCGGCGACGTCGTCGTATTCGACTGGGATGGCGACGGCTCGCTTGACCACGCGCAGGTGATCTCGCAGGTAACAACCGTGGGCGACGAGACGCGGATCGCGATGGTCGGCCACAACATGGACACGATGTACCGGGACCTCGACGGTGCATTAGAACTGCAGGGTGGCCCCCACGCGCAGGCGTGGATCTGGAGCATCCCGTGAGGGCCGTCCCATCGGCACGCTTTAGGATCGGGGGGTGTCCGATCTCCGCCCCCGCCGCAGGCCCGCGCGCGCAGTGCGCCGCCGCCGGACGATCATCGTGGCCAGTGCGATCGCCGTCGTCGCGGTTGCTGTTGTGGGCACCCTCATCGCCGTGAACCTCCTCGGCGGCGTCCCGGAAGAGACCCCCAGCTCGGCTCCACCGACGAGCTCGACACCCACACCCACTCCGACACCCACCCCCACCCCGACCCCGACGCCCACCTTCAACCGTGAGGCACAGTCGATCGACGACCCCGCGAGCTATTGGGTCGTTGTCAACAAGCAGCGCCCGCTCGCCATCCAGGGCTACGAGGCATCCGACCTCGTCGCCGTTCCGGTGCCCTACATCAACGAGCCGTACCTCAGGCAGGCCGCCTCGGATGCCGTGGTCGCCATGTTCGCTGCCATCACCGCCGAGACCGGGCTCGAGCTTCAGGCGCAGAGCGCGTACCGCAGCTACTCGACGCAGGAGAGCGTCTACGCCGGCTGGGTCTCAAGCCTCGGTCAGGAAGGGGCCGACCTGACCAGCGCCCGCCCAGGCCACAGCGAGCACCAGACCGGGCTCGCGATCGACGTCAACGCGCTTCCGATCAGGGTTGTGCCCTCGAGCCGTGTTGGGGCGCGACCCCCCACGCGCAATGGGTCGCAGCCAACGCTTACCGATTTGGGTTTATCGTGCGCTACCCGGACGGCAAGACCCCGGTCACTGGCTACGAGTACGAGCCGTACCACCTGCGGTACGTGGGCGTCGAGCTTGCGACCGAAATGCACACCACGGGAGTTTCGACACTCGAGGAGTTCTTCGGGTTGCCGGCCGCGCCGACGTACTAGACGCGCCGACTAGCCCGCCAGCGCCGCATCCACGATGACCTTGGCCTCGGCCTGCACCTGCCGCAGGTGGTCGAGGCCCAGGAACGACTCGGCGTAGATCTTGTAGACGTCCTCCGTGCCACTCGGGCGCGCGGCGAACCACGCGTTCTCCGTCACGACCTTCACGCCGCCGATCGCGGCCCCGTTGCCGGGAGCGTGTGACAGACGCGCGGTGATTGGCTCGCCGGCGAGCTCGGTCGCGGTGATCGCGTCGCCGCTGAGCTTGCCCAGGCGCGCCTTCTGTTCCTTCGTAGCCGCCGCGTCGATGCGCTCGTATGCGGGGTCGCCGAACTGCGCGACCAGCTCCGCGTAGAGCTGCGAGGGTGACTTGCCCGTGACCGCGCGGATCTCGCTGGCGAGAAGGGCGAGCAGGATGCCGTCCTTGTCGGTCGTCCACGCGGTTCCGTCGAGCCGCAGGAAGCTCGCGCCCGCGCTCTCCTCGCCGCCGAAGCCGACGCTGCCGTCCACAAGACCCGGCACAAACCACTTGAAGCCGACGGGCACCTCCCACAGCCGACGCCC
>CBDIIE010000014.1:0-352570 GCA_965279605.1 Rhodoglobus sp. | reverse complement strand
CACGCGCGCGCGATCGGCGGCGACCCGCCGGGCGTCCGAGTCGCCGGGCCAATCCAGCGGGCACTGCAGGGCGCTCTCCGCCAGACCGGCGCGGTCGAGAATTTTCCGCACGACGCGCACGTGCTCGGGTGTTCCCGGGTGGCTCGCTGCCGCGAGCACCAGCTGCTCGCCATCGAGCTCGACTCCCGACCGCATCACGGCGATCGCCTGCATCAGCTTCATGGTCGACCGTGGATAGATCAGCGCGTCCGCGTCGCCGTGTTCAGCGAGTGCCTCGCCGAACGGATCGAGCACGATGGCGACGCCGCTGTGGCTCGACTCTCGAAGCCCCGATCGCACCAGCACCGCGAGCTCGACGGCGCCCGCGGGCCGGAGCGCATCGGTCATAGCGAGGAGAACGCCTCGTCGATGACCTCAAGCGCCTCATGAAGCAGCTCGTCGCTGATCGCCAGGCTCGGCAGGAATCGCAGGACGTTGCCGTAGGTGCCGGCGGTCAGCAGCAGGACGCCCTTCTGTGCGGCGTAGGCGGCGACCGCGGTGACCGCGGCGGCATTCGGCATGTGGGTTCCGGGCTCGACAAGCTCGATGGCGATCATCGCGCCGATGCCACGCACGTCACCAATCACCGGGTGCTTGGCCTGAAGCGCCGTGAGGCCGGTCTTGAGGACACCCTCGATGCGACCCGCCTCGGCGAGCAGGTTGTCGCTCTCGATGCGGTCGAACACGGCGACGGCTGCCGCCGCGGAGACGGGGTTGCCGCCAAATGTGCCTCCGAGGCCACCAGGCTGCGCCGAGTCCATGATCTCCGCACGACCCGTGACACCCGCGAGCGGCAGGCCGCCCGCGATTCCCTTCGCGCTGAGAACCATGTCGGGAACCCAGCCGAAGTGCTCGCTGGCGAAGTACTTGCCCGTGCGCGCCATGCCACTCTGGATCTCGTCGGCAATGCCCACAATTCCATTGGCCGTGCACCACTCCTGCAGCGCGGGAAGGTAGCCCTCGGCCGGAACCATAAAGCCACCCTCGCCCTGGATGGGCTCGACGACCAGGCAGGCCAGGTCGCTGGCGCCAACGGTCTTCTCGAGGTAGGCGATCGTGCGAGCCGCCGCCTCGGCCCCGCTCAGCCCGTCGTGGAACGGGTACGAACTGGGGGCGCGGTAGACATCGCCGGCGAGCGGGCCAAAACCGGTAGCGTAGGGCGCCGCCTTGAAGTTCATGGCCATCGTGAGGTTCGTGCGGCCGTGGTACGCGTGGTCGAGCACCGCGACACCGTTGCGGCCGGTGTGCTTGCGGGCGATCTTCACGCCGTTCTCGACGGCCTCGGCGCCCGAGTTCACGAGCACCGTCTTCTTCGCGAAGGTGCCCGGTGTGTGCTCGGCCAAAAGCTCGGCGACCCGCACGTAGCTCTCGTAGGGGGTGATCGTAAAGAGGGTGTGGGTGAGCTGCTGCAACTGCTCGGTGGAGGCGGCGACGACCGCGTCATCCGTGTGGCCGATGGTCGTGACACCAATACCCGCACCCAGGTCGATGAACTGGTTGCCGTCAACGTCAACCAGGATCGCGCCGTGCGCGCGCTCGATGTACACCGGGAGAGCCGCGGTTACACCGACCGGCACAACCTTCAGTCGTCGCTCGTGGAGCTCCTTCGACTTCGGCCCGGGGATGGCCGTGACCACCCGTCGTTCCTGGGGCACGGACGAGGTCGGGGTGGCAAGCGTGTCAGTCATAATGAAGCCAGTTTATTCGCCTAACGGCGTCCGGTGAGGGGTGCAGTGTGAGATCGGACCACGAGTATCACATTGGCGTTGAGTGGCAGGGCAACCTCGGCACGGGTACCAGCGGGTATCGCGACTACAGCCGCGCGACGCAGATCACCTCGGATGGGGTGCCCCCCATCCTCGCGTCGGCCGACAAGCCGTTCCATGGCGACGCCGAACGATGGAACCCGGAGCTGTTGCTTCTCGCCGCGCTCAGCCAGTGCCATCTGCTGAGTTACCTGTATGTCGCGGTGCGCAACGGCATTGTTGTTGAGGCCTACGTGGATGACGCCGTCGCCACCCTGCAGACGGACGCGTCGGGCGGTGGCCGGGTCGCCTCCGCGACCCTCAGGCCCACCGTGACCATCTCGGCCGGTGACCCGGCCCTCGCGGCGGCCCTTCACCGGGAGGCGGGCGAGTTGTGTTTTATTGCGTCCTCGGTGAATTTCCCCATCACCCACGAGCCGACGATTCTGGTCGCCTCATAGCGGTTCCACACGCGTCGTCCAGCCTCCGTGGGGGAGGATAGGGAGACATTCCGCTTTAGCCCCCATGTGAAAGGTGCCTTCGTGCGCGCAGCAATCCCTCTTCTCGTCTCGGCCGGACTGGTGGTGTCCCTCTCCGCGTGCGCGACGGGCGCACCCACCACCTCCGACTGCACCCCGGCGGCGTCGGGCTCGAGTTCGAGTGCCATCACCTCAAGCGGGGACTTCGGCTCGAAGCCCAAGATCACGATCCAGACCCCCACGTCGGCCGAGTCGACCCAGCGCAGCGTGCTCATCGAGGGTGACGGCGATGTCGTTCAGGCCGGCGACGAGGTGAACATCGAGTTCATTCTGTTCAACGGTGCGTCGGGCGAGGAGCTGGGCTCGTCGGAGTTCGGCGAGAACACGGCCACGAAGCTTCCGGTGGACGAGGCACAACTGTCGCCGGGAATCGTCAAGACGCTCGAGTGCTCGACCGTGGGCTCGCGAGTGGTGGGTGTGATCCCCACGATTGACCTCGGGTCGGTAGACCCTGCCCAGCTCGGCGTCGCCGAGGGCGAGGACCTCATTTTTGTCGCTGACATCGTCTCGATCGCGCCTCCAGTCGAGCCCGCGCTCCCGCGCGCCGACGGTGATGACCAGGAGCCCACCGAGGGCTTCCCGACCGTGACCCTCGACGACGACGGCCGCCCGACCATCACCATCCCTGACACGGCACCGCCGACGGATCTGCAGATCGCTCTGCTCAAGAAGGGCGACGGCGCCGTTGTCGCTGACGGCGACGATGTCACCGTTCACTACGTGGGTATCAACTGGAACACGGGTGTGATCTTCGACGAGAGCTGGGCACGCGGCGCGCCCGCGACGTTTAACACCGCCCAGGTGATCGAGGGCTTTACCGCCGCGCTCGTTGGCCAGACCGTGGGCTCGCAGGTCATTGTGATCATCCCGCCGGAGTACGGCTACGGCGCGGCGGGTAGCGGCGAGAACATCGGCGGCACCGACACCATCGTGTTCGTGGTCGACATCCTCGGTATCGCGTGACCTGATGCGCGACGTCATCATTCTGGGGTCAACGGGGTCCATCGGGACCCAGGCCCTCGAGGTGATCGCCGCCAACCCCGACCGCTTCCGGGTGGTCGGGTTGGCGGCGGGGTCGAACCGGGATGCGGTGGCGGCACAGGCCGCGCAGTTTTCCGTGGACCACGTCGCCCTCGGAGCGGATGAGGCGGTGCAGCTGGTGCGCACGGTGCAGGCCGACGTGGTGCTCAACGGCATCACCGGCTCGGTTGGCCTTGGCCCCACGCTCGCGGCGCTCGAGTCGGGCGCCACGCTCGCGCTCGCCAACAAGGAAAGCCTGATCGTGGGTGGCGAGTTGGTCACATCGCGTGCCACACCGGGGCAAATTGTGCCCGTGGATTCCGAGCACTCCGCCATTGCCCAGGCGCTGAGGTCGGGAACCCCCGCCGAGGTCCGCCGACTTGTGCTCACGGCATCCGGCGGCCCGTTCCGTGGTCGCACCCGCGAGTCGCTGGCCAGCGTCACTCCACGCGAGGCGCTCGCGCACCCCACGTGGGACATGGGGCTCGTGGTGACCACAAACTCCTCGACGCTCGTGAACAAGGGTCTGGAGGTCATCGAGGCGCATCTGCTGTTCGACGTGCCCTACGACCGGATCGACGTGACCGTTCATCCGCAGTCGATTGTGCACTCGATGGTGGAGTTCATTGATGGTTCCACCATTGCCCAGGCGAGCCCACCCGACATGCGACTGCCGATCTCCCTCGGGCTGGACTGGCCCCACCGTGTCGCGGGTGTGGGCACACCACTCGACTGGTCGACGGTCAGCCAGTGGACCTTCGAGCCGCTCGACGAGGAGGCTTTTCCCGCAGTTCGGCTCGCCAAGACCGTGGGAACGGCGGGGGGAACCTATCCCGCGGTGTTCAACGCCGCGAACGAGCAGGCGGTGATTGCCTTCCATGAGGGCCGTATTGGCTACCTCGACATCCTCGACACGGTCAGCCGTGTCGTCGACCTGCATGACGGAGGCGAGCTGACGCTCGAGGGTGTACTCGAGGCGGAACTCTGGGCACGAGCGACAGCCGACAGCATCCTGTCAGCATGAGCCGGATAGTCTGACCGCCGTGGAAACCGTTCTGCTCTACATCCTGGGCATTCTGATCATTCTGGTGGGGCTCGCCATCTCGATTGGTCTCCACGAGATCGGTCACCTTGTTCCCGCGAAGAAGTTTGGTGTTCGGGTCTCCAAGTACATGATCGGTTTTGGGCCGACGGTGTTCTCGTGGCGTCGGGGCGAGACCGAGTACGGGTTCAAGGCGATCCCCCTGGGCGGCTACATCTCCATGGCCGGGATGTTCCCTCCCACGCGTCCCGGAGGACACTCCAGAACGGCGACAACGGGACTCTTCGACACCCTCGTCCAGGATGCGCGCTCGGCGAGCGCGGAGACACTGGCGGATGTCGACGAGAGCCGTGCTTTTTATCGTCTGCCGGTGTACAAGCGCATCATCGTGATGCTCGGTGGACCCACCATGAACCTGCTCCTTGGCATTGTCCTGTATGCCGTTGTGTTGTGTGGTTTTGGCCTGCCCCAGGTGTCGACGACGATCGGCAGCGTCAACGAGTGTGTGATTCCGGCGACCAGCGAGAGCCAGGAGTGTGCCCCGGGCGATCCGGAGGCGCCGGGTCTGGCCGCGGGCATCGAGCCGGGTGACCGCATCCTGAGCATGAACGGCACGCCGATCGAGACGTGGAACCAGGCGACCGAGATCATTCGGGCGTCGCCGGGCGAGGAACTCGAGATTGTGGTCGATCGTGGGGGAGAAGAGGTCAGCCTCACGGCGGTGCCGCTCCTCTCGGAGCGTTACGTGATCGCCGAGGACGGCTCGATCGCCGAGGACGAGAATGGTGTTCCTCTCACTCAGGAGGTCGGATTCCTCGGGATTGGTGCCGCGCTGGAGAACGTGCGCCAGCCGGTCACCGCGGTCCTGCCCGCGGTGGGAGAGAACATCGCTCGGGTCGCGCAGATTGTTGTGACGCTGCCCCAGCGCTTGATCGATGTCGCCCAGGCCGCCTTTGGGCCCGAAGAACGCGACCCGAACGGACCCATCGGTGTGGTCGGTATTGGGCGCATCGCGGGGGAGATCACGAGCCTCAACAGCGTGGCGGTCGCCGATCGTGCGGCGTCGCTCATCCAGATTCTTGCGTCGCTCAACATCGCGCTCTTCGTCTTTAATCTGATCCCGCTTATGCCGCTGGATGGTGGTCACGTCGCCGCCGCCCTGTGGGAGGCGATTCGTCGAGGGTTCGCAAGACTGCGGGGCAAACCCGACCCGGGGCCGGTGGATGCGGCGCGCCTGATCCCGCTGACCCTCGCGGTCTCGGTGGTGCTGGGTGCCATGACACTGCTGCTGATCTATGCGGACATCGTCAAGCCGATCTCGATCCTCTAGGCCGTAGGCTTGTGCTGTGCCAGCAGTTAATCTCGGTCTCCCGAAGGTTCCCGAAACTCTTCATCCGCGTCGCAAGACCCGTCAGATTCATGTCGGCAAGGTAGGCGTCGGCAGCGATTTCCCCGTCAGCGTCCAGTCCATGACCACAACGCAGACGACGAACATCAACGCGACCCTCCAGCAGATCGCCGAACTGACGGCAACAGGGTGCGACATCGTGCGCGTCGCCGTTCCTCACCAGGACGACGCCGACGTGCTCCACATCATCGCGGCGAAGAGCCAGATCCCCGTGATCGCGGACATCCATTTCCAACCGCGCTACGTGTTTACGGCCATTGACGCCGGTGTTGGTGCCGTGCGCGTGAATCCGGGAAACATCAAGAAGTTTGATGACCAGGTCGGGGCAATCGCGAAGGCTGCGAAGGCCGCGGGCGTGAGCATCCGCATTGGTGTCAACGCCGGGTCCCTCGAGCCGAGCCTCCTGCAGAAGTACGGCAAGGCGACACCCGAGGCGCTCGTGGAGAGTGCCGTCTGGGAGGCGAGTCTCTTCGAGGAGCACGACTTCCACGACTTCAAGATCTCCGTGAAGCACAACGACCCCATCGTGATGGTGAAGGCCTACCGGATGCTCGCCGAGCGAGGCGACTGGCCCCTGCACCTCGGTGTGACCGAGGCCGGTCCGGAGTTCCAGGGCACGATCAAAAGCGCGACCGCGTTCGGAATCCTGCTCTCCGAGGGCATCGGCGACACCATTCGTGTGTCGTTGTCCGCGCCACCGGCCCAAGAGGTCAAGGTGGGCCTGCAGATCCTGCAGTCGCTCAACCTGCGCGAGCGCAAGCTCGAGATCGTCTCGTGCCCGAGCTGTGGTCGTGCCCAGGTCGACGTCTACACGCTCGCCAACGACGTGACCGCCGGTCTCGAGGGCATGACCGTTCCGCTGCGGGTTGCCGTGATGGGATGTGTCGTCAACGGTCCCGGTGAAGCTCGCGAGGCGGACCTGGGTGTGGCCAGCGGAAACGGCAAGGGCCAGATTTTTGTCAAGGGCGAGGTCATCAAGACCGTGCCCGAGGCCGACATCGTGGCAACCCTCATCGAGGAGGCCAACCGCCTCGCGGCCGAGATGCCGGCCGGTGCCGTGGGCTCGCCTCAGGTCGTCACCAGCTGACGAGTAAAGTGGGGCGGGTGTCCACACGCCTGTCGCAGCTTTTTGTCCGTACTCTCCGCGAGGATCCCGTTGACGCGGAGGTCGCCAGCCATCGCCTCTTGGTGCGCGCCGGATACATTCGCCGGCAGGCTCCCGGCATCTTCGCGTGGCTGCCGCTGGGCTTGAAGGTTCGGCGCAAGATCGAGGCAATCATCCGCGCGGAGCTCGAGGCCTTCGGCGCGCAGGAGGTCCACTTCCCTGCCCTCCTCCCGCGAGAGCCCTACGAGGTCACCAATCGGTGGACGGAATACGGCGACGGCATCTTCCGCCTGAAGGATCGCAAAGGTGCCGACTACCTTCTCGCTCCCACCCACGAGGAGGTCTTCACACTGCTCGTGAAGGACCTCTACTCGAGCTACAAGGACCTGCCCCTGTCGATCTACCAGATCCAGGACAAGTACCGCGACGAGGCACGCCCGCGCGCCGGCCTCCTTCGTGGTCGCGAGTTCTCCATGAAGGACAGCTACTCGTTCGACTACACCGACGCGGGGCTCGACGTCTCCTACCAGCAGCACCGCGACGCGTACGAGCGCATTTTTACTCGGCTGGGGCTCGACTACGTGATTGTCAAGGCGGATGCCGGGGCAATGGGTGGCTCGAAGAGCGAGGAGTTCCTCCACCCGACCCCGATCGGCGAGGACACCTTCGTTCGATCCGCGGGAGGCTACGCAGCCAACGTGGAGGCGTTTACGACCGCCGCACCCGAGGCCCGTTCGTTCGACGGTCTTACGCCCGCCGAGGTGCTCGACACGCCGGACACCCCGACCATCGCGACGCTCGTCGCCCTCGCCAATCAGAAGCACCCGCGACCGGATGGCCGGGCCTGGACGGCCGCGGACACCCTCAAGAACATCGTCCTCGCCCTCACCGATCTCGAGGGCAACCGTGAGCTGGTCATCGTCGGCCTTCCGGGTGACCGTGACGTGGACATGAAGCGAGCCGAGGTTGCGTTCGCCCCCGCGGACGTGGAGGCGGCCACCGAGGCAGACTTCGCCAAGCACCCGGCACTCGTCAAGGGCTACATCGGCCCGTGGTCCGAGGATGGCGCGGTCCTGGGCGAGAAGTCGGTCACGGGCATCCGCTACCTGCTCGACCCCCGGGTCTCCGAGGGAAGTGGCTGGATCACGGGCGCCAACGAGAACGGCCGCCACGTGTTTGGTCTCGTCGCTGGGCGCGACTTCGTCGCCGACGGTGTGGTGCAGGTGGGTGAGGTGCTCGCAGGCGACCCGGCTCCGGATGGCTCGGGACCGGTTGAGCTCGCCCGCGGCATGGAGATCGGTCACGTGTTCCAGCTCGGCCGCAAGTATGCGGAGGCGCTGGGACTCAAGGTGCTCGACGAGAACGGCAAGCTGGTCACCGTCA
This sequence comes from Rhodoglobus sp., assembly GCA_965279605.1. Taxonomy (GTDB): domain Bacteria; phylum Actinomycetota; class Actinomycetes; order Actinomycetales; family Microbacteriaceae; genus Rhodoglobus. The sequence goes on along the minus strand of CBDIIE010000014.1, from coordinate 344,289 downwards.
CGATGGGCTCATATGGCATTGGTGTCACGCGGATCATGGCCGTGATCGCGGAGTCCAACAACGACGAGAAGGGTCTGATTTGGCCCCGCAACGTCTCGCCGTTTGATGTTCACGTGATTGCTGCCGGCCGCGAGGAAGTCGTTTTTGACACTGCCGAGGCTCTGGTCTCATCCCTCGAGGAGAGCGGATTCGACGTGCTCTTCGACGACCGACCGAAGGTGTCGCCCGGTGTGAAGTTCGGGGACGCCGAGCTCCTTGGCGTGCCGCTTATTGTCATCGTGGGTCGCGACGCCGCCGAGGGTCGAGTCGAGTTGTGGGATCGTGCCTCGGGCGAGCGTCGCAGCATTGGCCTCGACGAGGTGGGCGCGGCCCTGATCGACTAGTCACTAGTCAGGATGTTGCTAGTCGACGAGTCCGAGGTCATCGGCAAACTCCGCGCGGATTCGCTCGCGAATCGCCACGAGGTCCGGGTAGCTCCAGAAGAACAGGATCTTCTGGGCGACCACGGAATCGCCCGTGGGCTCGTCCTCGAGCACAAATGTCATAAACGTTTCGGCGACGTCTTCCACCACATTGGTTGCGGCGTAGTCGCTCACAAAGTCGTCCTCGTGGGCCGTGTAGAAGTCCCACGCGATGTCGGCGTCGACGTTGGACGGCTCGGGAGCGTCATCCCCATAGGCGTCCCAGAACTGCTGCTGGAACGCCAGCACGATCGAGTCATCGCGGGGGCACCCCTCGTCGAGCGAGAGCGTGTCGCAGTCGGTGGTGCGGGGGTCAAACTCGCTTGTTCCGAGGGTGAGGATGTGCCCGTACTCGTGGATGAGGGTTGCCACCAGCTGCTCGTAGTCGCTTGAGGTCGCGAGATTGGCCGCCAGCACCCAGTACTCGGGGTCCTCGTCTTGGTAGACGTACGCGAGCGTGTCGCTATCGGGAGCGTCGCCCGCCCGGTACTGCAGCATCACCTCGGCGGTGAAGTCAACGGTGGCCACTCGGGTGAACGTGTCCCACACGTCGGCGGCGAGGCCGCTCGCTTCGGGATCCAGTGTTCCGTCGTCGAGCACGGCGTAGACCTCGACGGTGCCAAAGTCGTCGTCGGACTCGGTGGGGACCGTCGGTTCCGACAGCAGCTGGCAGCCCCCGAGGGTCGCGACGGTCACAAGCGAGAGGGCAATAAGGGCTGTGCGCACCACATCACTGTAGAGGTCCCGCTAAACTGATGGTGACGCCGTCGGCCACCGCCGACTGAGCCACACATTGTGAATAGCGGAGGCCCTCAGTGGACATTGACCTGAGCGTGCTGCGGCTCATGGAGCGCGAGCGCGAAATCCCGTTCGAGGAACTCGTTCAAATCATTGAGCAGGCGATCCTCACCGCCTACCTCAAGCACGTCGGCGAGACTGATGTGGCTGCCGCCCGTGTTGTCCTGGATCGCAAGACCGGCCATGTGAGCATCTGGGTTCCCGAGCGCGACGATGACGGTGCCGTGATCGGCGAGTCGGAGGCGGACCCGCGCGACTTCGGTCGTATTGCGGCCTTTGCCGCGAAGCAGGTCATCAACCAGCGCCTGCGCGACATCGCCGACGACCACGTGCTGGGCGAGTTCAAGGGCCGCGAGGGCGATATCGTCGCCGGAATCATCCAGCAGGGCCCGAATCCTCGCATGATTCACGTCGATCTGGGAACCGTCGAGGCGATCCTGCCTCCCGAGGAGCAGGTCCCGGGGGAGGACTACGCGCACGGCACACGCATCCGTGTTTATGTCACGGCTGTGAGCAAGGGGCTCAAGGGCCCGCAGATCACGGTGAGCCGAACCCACCCGGCCCTCGTTCGCAAACTGTTTGCGCTTGAGGTCCCGGAGATCGCGTCGGGAATTGTCGAGATCACGTCCCTGGCCCGCGAGGCGGGCCACCGCACGAAGATGGCCGTGCGGGCCACCGAGCCGGGCGTTAACGCCAAGGGCGCGTGTATCGGCGAGCTGGGCCAGCGGGTTCGTGCCGTGACCGCGGAACTTAACAACGAGAAGATCGACATCGTCGACTACTCGGACAACCTCGCGACGTTTGTGGCCAACGCCCTGTCTCCCGCGAAGGTATCGAGCTCCTTTGTGATCGACGAAGCAACCAAGGCCGTTCGGGCTCTTGTTCCCGACTACCAGCTGTCGCTGGCGATCGGCAAGGAGGGCCAGAACGCGCGGCTCGCGGCAAAACTCACTGGCGCCCGAATCGACATTCAGCCGGACTCGATCCTCGAGTCGTAGAACCGGGGTAAGATGGAACCCGCAAGAACGTGCATTGGGTGTCGTTCTCGTGATCATCGCTCCGCACTCGTGCGGGTCGTGGCACGGGATGGCGTTGTGGTGCCGGACCAGTCCGGCTCACTACCCGGCCGGGGCGCGTGGGTTCATCCCACGAGCGAGTGCGTCAACAACTCCATCAAGCGCAAGGCCTTTGGTCGTGCGCTGAGGGTAACGACGCCGCTGGACACGGCACTGGTACTTGCGGCAGTCGATGGCTCGTCCGAGCCGTCCGAAAGAACAGGCTGATTGACCTATGGACAACTAATGAGCGGCTCGAAATGAGACCCGTCCGCTAATCGCCTGCCCCTGTTCTGGGCGCAGGCTCAGACAGGAGAAATGTGGCTAACCCACGCGTGCACGAGATCGCATCCGAACTCGGCATTGAATCGAAGATCGTTCTTGAGAAGCTCAAGAACATGGGCGAGTTCGTCAAGGGACCGTCCTCCAGCATCGCGCCGCCGGTTGCCCGGCGAGTGAAGGCCGCGCTCGAAGCGGAGGGTATTAAGCCAGCCGCTCCGGCCGCCGAGAAGCCGAAGGCCGCCCCGAAGGCGGCACCGAAGCCCACCAACCCGACTCCCGCTCCCGTCGCCGAGGCACCCGCGCCCGCGCCCGAGGCGGATGCAACGCCGGCTCCCGCGGCCCCCCTCACGGTGGCCGAGCGCCAGGCACAGGCCGAGGCCGCTGCGGCAGCACCCGCGGCAGAGGCCGCAGGAGACGCACCGCGCCCGAGCAGCATCCCCCGCCCGGGTGTTCCGCGTCCGGGTAACAACCCGTTCTCGTCGAACCAGGGCATGGGTCGTCCGGGCATCCCGCGCCCGGGTAACAACCCGTTCTCGTCGAACCAGGGTATGGCCCGTCCCGGCGCTCCCGTGCCTCGTCCCGGTGCCCCGCGCCCGGGTGGTCCCGGCCAAGGTGCTCGTCCCGGTGGCTTTGGGCAACGTCCCGCTGGTGCGGGAGGCAACTTCCAGCAGCGCCCGGGTGGCCCCGGTCGTCCGGCCGGCGCCGGCGGAGGATTCCGTCCCGGTGGAGCTCCGGGTGGAGCTCCAGGCAACAACTTTGGCCCGAACCGTCCCGCCGCCGGTGGTGGCGGCCGTGGCCGTGGCCCCGGTGGGGGAACCGCCGGTGCGTTTGGCCGTGGTGGTGGCAAGAGCAAGGCCCGCAAGTCGAAGCGTACGAAGCGCGCCGAGTTCGAGCTGAGGGAGGCCCCGTCGCTGGGCGGCGTCGCCGTTCCCCGCGGTGACGGCAAGACGGTCATCCGTCTGCGCCGCGGCGCCTCGATCTCTGACCTCGCCGACAAGCTGGAGACGATCACCGGCTTCACGGTTCAGCCCGGAAGCCTTGTCACTGCGCTGTTCCACCTGGGCCAGATGGCCACGGCGACCGAGTCGCTCGACGAAGGCACCTTCCAGGTGCTCGCGGAGGAACTGGGCTACAAGATCGAGATGGTCTCTCCCGAGGACGAGGACCGCGAGCTCCTCGCCGGCTTCGACCTCGACCTCGATCAGGAGCTTGAGGACGAGACCGATGACGACCTGGAGATCCGTCCGCCGGTCGTGACCGTGATGGGTCACGTCGACCACGGTAAGACCAAGCTGCTCGACGCAATCCGCAAGGCGAACGTCGTCGCGGGCGAGGCGGGCGGCATTACCCAGCACATTGGTGCGTACCAGGTCTGGACCGAGCACGAGGGCATCGAGCGGGCAATCACGTTCATCGACACCCCGGGTCACGAGGCGTTCACCGCCATGCGTGCCCGTGGTGCGCAGGTCACCGACCTCGCGATCCTCGTGGTCGCGGCGGACGACGGCATCATGCCGCAGACCGTTGAGGCGCTCAACCACGCGCAGGCGGCCAACGTGCCGATCGTGGTTGCGGTCAACAAGATCGACAAGGAGGGGGCCAACCCCGCCAAGGTGCGTCAGCAGCTCACGGAGTTCGGCCTCGTGGCCGAGGAGTATGGTGGCGACACGATGTTCATCGACGTGTCGGCGCTTAACAACCTCGGTATCGACAACCTGCTCGACGCGGTGCTGCTCACGGCGGATGCTGGGCTCGACCTTCGGTCGAACCCCAACAAGGATGCCCGTGGCGTCGCGATCGAGGCCAAGCTCGACAAGGGTCGTGGTGCGGTCGCGACCGTGCTCATCCAGTCGGGAACCCTCCGCGTGGGAGACGCCATCGTCGCCGGAACGGCCTACGGCCGCGTGCGGGCGATGATGGACGAGAACGGCGTGCCGGTCGATGAGGCCTACCCCTCCCGCCCCGTGCAGGTGCAGGGTCTGTCGACCGTGCCCCGCGCCGGTGACACGTTTATCGTCACCGAGGAGGACCGCACCGCCCGTCAGATCGCCGAGAAGCGCGAGGCCGTGGAGCGCAACGCCCTGCTGGCCAAGGCTCGCAAGCGCATCAGCCTCGAGGACTTCACCAAGGCGCTCGAGGATGGCAAGGTCGAGTCGCTCAACCTCATCATCAAGGGTGACGTGTCCGGTGCCGTCGAGGCGCTCGAGGATGCCCTGCTCAAGATCGAGGTGGACGACAGCGTGCAGCTGCGCATCATCCACCGCGGTGTGGGTGCGGTCACCGAGAGCGACGTCAACCTGGCGACGATCGACAACGCGATCATCATCGGGTTCAACGTGCGGCCCGACACGAAGGCGCGCGAGCGTGCGAGCCGCGAGGGTGTGGACGTTCGTTTCTACTCGGTCATCTACTCCGCACTGGAGGAGATCGAGAACTCGCTCAAGGGCATGCTCAAGCCCGAGTTCGAGGAAGTGCAGTCCGGTGTCGCCGAGATTCGCGAGATCTTCCGCTCCTCCAAGGTCGGAAACATCGCCGGTGTCATCGTGCGCTCCGGAACGATCACGAGGAACGCCAAGGCTCGCGTCATCCGCGATGGTGTTGTTGTGGGCGACAACCTGGCGATCGAGTCGCTGCGTCGCTTCAAGGACGACGTCACCGAGGTCCGCACGGACTTCGAGTGTGGTATCGGTCTTGGCAAGTTCAACGACATCCAGATCGGTGATGAGATCGAGACGATTGAGATGAAGGAGAAGCCGCGCGCCTAGGCGCGAGGCTTGGCGGCTGGAGGAAGCATGGCTGACGCAGCACGGGCGGCAAAAATGGCCGACCGCATTAAGGTCATCGTGGCACAAACGCTCGAGCGTGGGATCAAGGATCCCCGCCTCGGGTTCGTCACGATCACCGATGTCCGCGTCACCGGCGACCTCCAGCACGCCTCCATCTTCTACACGGTCTACGGGTCAGACGAGGAGCGCGCGGACACCGCCGCCGCTCTGAAGTCGGCGACCGGGATGCTGCGCAGCGAGGTCGGCAAGAACATCACCGCGCGGCTCACGCCGTCGCTCGAGTTCATCGCCGACGGCATCCCCGAGAACGCCGCTCTTATCGATTCGCTGCTCACGGAGGCCGCCGCGCGCGACGCGGAGGTGGAATCCCTCAAGAAGTCTGCGACCTACGCGGGCGACGAGGACCCGTACGTGAAGCCGCGCGTGATCGAGGACGACGAGGACTAGCCTCAGCCCAGCAGCAGGATGAGGCCAAACATCCAGATTGGGTTGATCAGGATGCTGATCACCAGAACGGTGATGGCGGCACCCTTGCGCGTCGCCCACGCGACCCACCAGGCCGCGGCCGCCGTGGTGACGAGGCCCACGAACAGGGACGCCGTGTTCACGTGGAGGACTCGATCACCCGACTCCCACGTGAGGGCCTGGATCGCGACGGCGCCCAGCACCAGCATGGTGGCAAGCCCCAGTAGCGCGACCACCCGGGGAACCACGGTCGAACCTGCGGGTCTCTCGGTCATGCGCAGAGCATAGTGCTCAGTCCCAGCCCGGTGTGATGGCGAAGGCGACCCGGTCAGCGAGATAGTCGCTGAGGGCCACCTCCGCATCGCTCAGTGTCACCATCCACTGGCCCTCTCGCTCGAAGACGGTCTGGTCCACCGCGGGCCGGTACTCGAAGTTGACGGCGTCACCGGGCGGGAACGGTCCCCGCGCCGCGGCGCGCTGGAGTTCACGACGTGCATCCTCGGCGGGGCTCTTGTTGGCCGAAAAGTCTCGAGGCACCACCGCCCTCGTTACCCGCCCCGTGGAGAACAGCTCGCCGTCGGCCGTCACGAGCAGTTCGCCCAGCCGCCATGCGCGCCCTACGGGAACAAACTTCGCCGGTCGAGCGAGCGGCCCCACGCGCCGTGCGGGCCGGAGGGTCGCGAGGGCCTCATCGGGTACGGATGCGCTCGTCAACTGAGTGACGCTCCGCAGCACCAGCTCGGTGAGCTCGATCACTTGAGCAACCGCGAGAGCACCCGGTCGGCCAGCGGCTTGCCGCCCGTCTGGCAGGTGGGGCAGTACTGGAATGTCGAGTCGGTGTAGATCACCTGGCGAACGGTGTCGCCACAGACCGGGCACGGCTCGCCCGTGCGTCCGTGTACCTGAAGATTCGACTTCTTCTCGCCCTTCAGCTCCGACGCGGCGAGCCCGTCGGCGCGCTCGACCGCCGCCCTCAGGGTGCTCTGCATCGCGGAAAAGAGTCGGTCCGACTCCTCACGGGTCATCGACGCGGGCTTAAAGGGTGACATCCGCGCGGCGTGCAGGATCTCGTCGGAGTAGGCATTTCCAATGCCGGCAATGATCGATTGGCTCCGCAGGACTCCCTTGATTTGTGCACGACCCTGCAGGGCAAGAATGTCGGCGAACGAGTCGGCAGTAAACCGCTCGCCCAGGGGATCGGGACCGAGTGTTCGTAGACCAGCCACGTCCATGGGGCTGCGGACAACGTGTATCTGGAGGCTCTTTTTGGTGCCCGCCTCGGTGAGATCAAACCCACTGCCGGTCGACAGGGGAGTGTTGTCGTCGGCCAGCACGAGGCGAGCGGCGAGGGGTCCACGTCCGGGTCGACCCGAGTGCTGGGGCGCAGCGGCGCGCCAGCGAAGCCAACCCGCACGCGCCAGATGGATGATCAGGTGGAGCTCGCCGATGTGGATGTCGAGGTACTTGCCGTGCCGACTCACCCCACGGATGACCTGACCCGCGAGTGCCGAGACGGGCGGGTCGACGGTCTTGAGGGCCGCAAACGCGATGATGTCCAGCCGCTCGACCGTCCGCCCCGTCAGCCGACGCTCAAGGTCGGTGACGAGGGCATGCACTTCAGGCAGCTCGGGCACACTCCATTGTTACGGCAGCTCGTAGCCGCCGTCGACCTCACATACCAGTCCGTCCGCGAGAAGGCCGGCGAGGGCACGATCACGCTGGACGGCGTCGGCCCAGACGAGCTCGATCTCTGCGGCCGTCACCGGGATCTCACTCGCGCGCAGCTCGGCCATGATCAGCCCCCGCACCTGACGGTCGCTGCCGTCGAACTTCTTCTGGACCGGGGCGCGCGGGCCCACGTACGCCGGGTAGCCCTCTGCTCGCCAGCGACATTCGGATGCGATGGGGCAGGCGTCGCAGCGTGGCGCGCGAGCGGTGCACACGAGGGCACCGAGCTCCATCACGGCGGCGTTGAAGAGCCGGGCATCCGCCTCGTCGGCGGGAAGCACGGCCTCCACGGACGCAAGGTCACGCCGGGTTGATGCCGGGCCAGCCTCGCCGTTGCCGGCGATTGCGCGCGCGAGAACACGCCGCACGTTGGTGTCGACGACCGGGTGCCGATCACCGTAGGCAAAAACGGCGACGGCCCTGGCGGTGTAGTCGCCGATCCCGGGAAGGGCAAGCAGGGATGGGACGTCGCGGGGCACGACACCACCGTGCCGCTCGGTGATGGCGACCGCGGCCGCGTGCAGGTTGAGCGCCCGGCGTGGATACCCCAGACGATCCCACGCGCGCACGGCGTCTCCAGGCGGGGATGCGGCCAGCGCGGCCGGGGTGGGCCACCGGTCCAGCCACTGCTCGAGTCGAGGGATTACCCGCGCGACCGGGGTCTGCTGCAGCATTATTTCGCTGACCAGAATGCCCCACGCTCCGAAGTCCGGTTGCCGCCACGGGAGGTCACGCCGGTTGTCGAGGAACCACTGGTTGACGGCCGCGGCAATGCTCACCTCTCAAACCTAGACTGGGTGCATGACAGCCTGGACACCCGAGAAACGTGCATTCTTCGACGCCCTCGCCGACGAGTTCCTTGCCAGCTATGGCAAGGGCCGCACGTTGCTCGCCGTCGACGGCATCGATGGCGCGGGCAAACGTCCATTCGCCGATGCCCTGGCCGAGCGACTGGGGCGAGGCAGTCATGCCGTTTTTCGTGCGTCCGTCGATCGATTCCATCGTCCCCGCGCCGAGCGCTACGCCCGGGGAATCGACTCCGCGGAGGGCTACTACTACGACTCGTTCGACTACGAGCAGTTCCGGCGGGTGCTCATCGAGCCGTTCCGGCTGGGCGGCAGTGCGGGTTTTGTGACCGAGGCGTTTGATGTCGAGCGTGACACACCCATCGAGATGCAGTGGCAGACGGCACCGCAGGACGCCACCCTCGTGGTCGACGGAGCTTTTCTGAATCGTCCCGAGTTGCGTGGCCTGTGGCACTACTCGATCTGGCTCGACGCCGATGCCGACGCGGCTCAGGCGCGACTGTTTGAACTCGATGGCCCAGCCGGACGCAGCCCCCGCTACCCGGCGGGTCAGAAGATCTACTTGGCCGAGGCGAACCCCCGCGAGCGGGCGACCGCCATCGTTGACAACACGACCCCCGACCTACCTCGCCGCGTGTTCGCGGACAGCTGCTAGCCGCGCGCCGACCTCGTCGGGCGTCAAGAACGTCCCGCTGTTCTCCACCTCGTGCACCAGCTCGACGAGGAGAGCGTTCACCGGTGCTGTGCGTCCGAGTGCCTCGGCCGCCCTCACGACCGCGCCGTTGAGGTAGTCGATCTCGGTCGCCTGCCCTCGGCGGATGCTCTGTAGCGTCGATCCCGGATTGGGTACTCGGCCGATCCGCGCGCTCATGAGCGCAGGCAAGACCTGGCCGAGCCACAGGGGCAGGAGCGAGAACAGGCCCAGCATCCGCGCCCCGAGGCCCTGCAGCTTCTCGAACCGGATGCGCCCCCGCCGGGCGATCCGGACGGCCTCGCGCATACTCTCCGTCATCAGCAGGCGGAGCCGTCCGTTGTGGACGACGTCCTGGACACTGAGGCCCGTGATGGCGGGGAGCGCATTGACCTGGTTGATGATGAGTTTGGTCCACTGCGCGCCCACGAAGTTCTGGATGACCGTCGTGGGCATCACCTCGTTGAGCACCCTCGCGACATATCGGGCGGGCAGGTCATCCTCGCCCTCCACTCCGACGTACGTGGGGCCAGCCGTGGTCACCGTGATTTCCCCGGGAGAGAGGTAACTTGTGGCGAACGTGGCCAGTGCACCGACGATGTCGGATCGCGGCGACGCCGCCTTCGAGGCGGTGATTCCGTCCAGCCCGTTCTGTACCACCAGCACGGGGATGCCACGCAGGAGCCGTATGTTCTCGCGGATGGCCGGGACGGCATCCTGTGCCTTTGTGGCGACAATGACCAGTTCCGGGGACCGGGTGAGGGTCTCGCCCGCCTCGACGATGGCGGTGTAGCTGCCCCAGGCGCCCGAGAGTCGGATTCCCCCCTCGCGGATGGCCTCGAGGTGCGCGCCGCGAGCGGTGACCTCGACGTCGTGGCCCGCCCGAGCAAGTAGTGCGGCAATGGCGCCGCCCACCGCACCCGCACCAATCACGCCTACCCGCATGCCCTAGATACTAGGGCCGGTAGGATTATGCCCATGGAGGCAGGGCCGGATGGCGCGGTGAACGCGCGGCCAACTCCACCGTCGGGAATCCTGTTCGTTGACAAACCGGCGGGGATCACGAGCCACGGTGTCGTCGCCCGGGTGCGACGGGCACTGGGCACCCGCAAGGTGGGCCACGCGGGCACCCTCGACCCCATGGCCACGGGACTCCTCGTTGTGGGTGTGGGCTCGGCCACTCGACTCCTCACGTGGCTTGTAGGTGCGAACAAGACGTACGAGGCGGTTATCCGCCTGGGCGCGGGCTCGTCAACCGATGACGCGGAAGGCGAGCTCGGGCCAGCGGCGAGCCCCACACTCCTGGCCGCCGTCACCGACGAACAGATTTCCTCGGGGGTGCAGGCTCTCACGGGCGAGATTATGCAGCGCCCGAGTTCCGTGAGCGCGATTAAGGTCGACGGCAAGCGGTCATACACGCGTGTGCGCGAGGGCGAGGATGTTGTGCTCGAGGCGCGGCCGGTGACGGTCTCACGGTTTGAGGTCACGTCGATCGAGCACCTCGCCGGCGCGATCGACCTCACGGCGGTGATCGACTGTTCATCGGGGACCTACATCCGCGCTCTTGCACGAGACCTGGGCGGCGCTCTCGGGGTGGGTGGCCATCTCACGGCCCTGCGCCGCACCCGGGTGGGTCCGTACGACCTGGGCCTGGGGGTCGCGCTCGACGCCGACCTTCCGTCGGCGCTGGTCACGCCCGCCGCGGCTGCAGCAGCACTGTTCCCGACCCTGGAGTTGGGGGCAGCCGAGGCCGTTGATCTCGCGCATGGCAAGCGCGTGAGGGTCGAGCATCCCGATGCGAGCCCGGTGGCCGCCGTGTCGCCCGAGTGCCGACTGGTGGGCCTTGTCGAGGTGACGGCGGGTGTCGCACGTGTTCTTGTTAACTTCCCCACGGATGAGGTGTCGTAAGTGATCGAGTGGTTCACGACTGTCCAGGTGGCGGTCGCGGTCGCGGCGGGCCTGTTGTGCCTGGTGCTGGGCTTTGCCGGGCGCACTCCGAACGACCTGGTGCTTGCAGCGACCGCCCTGGTTGAGGTCCTGCTCATCGTTCAAGTCGTGATCGCGCTTGTTGCGCCGGCAACGGGCAACAGCCCCACGGGGAGCCTTCTCGAGTTCTGGATCTACTTGGTCTCGGCCGTCCTGCTCCCTCCGGCCGCCGCGTTCTGGGCGCTCGTCGACCGCAGCAAGTGGAGCACCGTCATCCTCGGGGTCGCAAGCCTCGCGGTCGCGGTGATGGTCTATCGCATGGGAGTCATCTGGTTCGTCCAGATGGCCTAGCTTCGCTCAGTAGAGTTGATGTCGATGTCCCAGCCCTCTTCCCGCGCGATTGGCGTCGGCCGTGTCCTGATCGCGGTGTACGCCGTGCTTGCGCTCGCCGCGACGGCACGCTCGCTGTTCCAGTTGGCCACCAAGTTCGAGGTCGCCCCCGTCGCGTACCTGCTCTCGGCGTTCGCCGGTGTCGTCTACGTTCTCGCGACCGTCGCCCTGCTGGGCAAGGGACGACGCTGGTACCTCGTGGCGTGGGTCACGATTGTCATCGAGCTACTCGGTGTTCTGGTCGTGGGTACCCTGAGCATCATCGATGCCGAGCTGTTCCCCGCCGACACGGTGTGGTCGTTCTATGGTCGGGGTTACCTGTTTATCCCACTGGTCCTGCCGATCCTCGGAGTCGTGTGGCTGGTGCGTACGAGGCGTGCCGTGGAGGCCGCGTAATGGAGTTCTGGACCGATCCCGCGGCCGTGCCCGCCGACTTTGGGCCGAGCGCCGTCACCGTCGGCAAGTTTGACGGCGTCCACTCCGGTCACCGGGCCGTGATCAGCCGGCTGTGCGAGGTAGCGGGGGAGCGTGGCCTTGTTCCCACGGTCGTCACGTTCGACCGCAACCCCCTGAGTCTCCTGCGGCCCGAAGCGTGCCCGGACCCGCTCGTCAGCAACAACCAGAAGGTCGAGCTGCTGGCGGATGCTGGTGTCGGTGCCACCCTGATGGTCACCTTCGACCGCGACTTCAGTGCTCTCACCCCGGAGGAGTTCGTCCAGCGAATCCTCGTCGACTCCCTGCATGCCCATGTCCTGCTCGTGGGATCCGACTTCCGGTTTGGTGCTCGCGGGGCGGGAACGGTGGAGCTGCTGAGGACGCTGGCGACCGCGGCGGGTTTCGAGGTTGTCGAGATCGACGACGTCGCCCCTGAGGGCGACCGTCGAGTGTCGTCAACGTGGATTCGGGAGCTGCTCACTACGGGCGACGTGCGCACGGCGTCCGAGCTGCTTGGCGCCCTGCCGAGCATCCGCTCGACCGTGGTCCACGGGGAGCAGCGCGGACGCACTCTGGGGTTCCCCACCGCCAACCTCTCGCCGGACATCGAGGGTTTTATCCCTGTCGACGGGGTCTATGCCGCCTGGCTGGTCATCGATGGCGAGCGGTACGGGGCCGCGGTCTCGATTGGCAATAACCCGACTTTCGAGGGGGTGCCCGAGAAGCAGGTCGAGGCGCACGCGTTCGACCAGAACTTTGACCTGTACGGGCGCTCCGTGGAGGTGCAGTTCGTGGAGTACATCCGCGGCATGCGCAAATTCAGCGGGGCAGACGAACTCGCTGCACAAATGGCGCGCGATGCCGACCAGATTCGCGCGATTGTGGGTCTGCCGCCCCGAGCCGACGCGTGAGTGCCACGCGGCCCCTGTGGGCCGGCCGGACACTCGCGCTCCTCGGCATCACGTTGCTGGCCCTCAACCTCCGCACGGCCGTGGCGGCGCTCTCGCCGATCATTCACTTCATTCGTGACGACATCCCCCTCGATTCCGTGGGCTTGGGCGTCATCGGAATGCTCCCGCCGATCGCATTCGCGACCTCGGGCATCGTCGCGCCCTGGGTCGCTCGTCGGCTGGGTCTGGAACGGACCCTCGCGTTCGCGTGCCTCGCCATGGTCCTGGGTCCTCTCGTCAGGGCCTTCGCGGACTCGTACCTGCCCCTGCTGATCGGCACGTCGCTCGCGCTGGCAGGTATGGGCTTTGGCAACATCCTGCTTCCGCCCGCGGTCAAGAAGTACTTCCCGGATCGCATCGGGCAGGTGACGGCGATGTACGCCACCCTGATGGCCATCAGCACCTCCACCCCGCCGATCATTGCGACCCCCATCGCCGAGGCGGCAGGCTGGCGCGCGTCCTTCGCGCTGTGGTCCGTCGTGGCGGTGAGCGCACTAGTTCCCTGGATCATCGTGACCATCCAGGCGCACAAGCGCGCGCGGGCGGATCGGGAATCGGGCATCGTGGCCGAGCTTCCGCCTCAACTGATGGGTCGTATTGGTCATTCGCGGGTGGCGTGGGCGATCACTCTCGCCTTTTTTATCCCCGGCCTCAACACGTACGCCTTGTTCGCGTGGTTGCCGCAGCTCCTCGTTGAACGTGCCGGAGTTACCGATGTTCAGGCCGGGGCACTTCTGGGCCTGTTTGCCCTGCTGGGCCTGCCCGCCGCACTCATTGTGCCCATCCTGGCGTCCCGACTCCGCAACGTCAGCCCGATCATTTACCTCGGCGTCGCGATGTTCCTCATTGGTTACCTGGGGCTTCTCCTCGCACCCACAACACTCACGTGGCTCTGGGTCGCCTGCGCGGGCACCGGTCCCGTGCTCTTCCCGCTGTGTCTCGCGCTGATCAACCTCCGCACTCGGAGCCCCGAGACCTCGGTAGCCCTGAGTGGTTTTGTGCAGAGCGTCGGGTACGCGATCAGTGCTCTCGGCCCGCTGATCGTCGCGATCATCCACGACCTCACCGGCGGGTGGACCGTGCCGATCCTGTTTCTCATGACGACCTGTCTGGTCGGCATCATCGCGGGCCTGATGCTCGCCCGGCCCGTCTTTGTCGAGGACGAGTTGGCGGAACGAGCCGCCCGGAACTCCTAGGAGCGGAACCCCGACCGATGGATGAGGGCCGCCGCGCCGATGAGTGGACCCTCGCCCGACAGGCCCGAGGCAACCACTCGGACCTTCGCGACGAACGGGAACGGGGCGCGGCGAGCGATCGCTTCGCGCACGATGTCCATGTAGTCGCCCGCGACGTGCGAGAAGCCGCCACCGATCGCGACAACATCGAGGTCAACCAGAGCCGTGGCCGACGCGATTGCATGGCCCACCGCGGTCGCGGAACGCCGAACCGCAGCGATCGCGATGGGGTCCCCGGCGGCATACGAGACCGCGAGATCCTCGCCGGATGCTCCCGACCATCCCTGCGCCTGTGCCCAGGTGGTTGTACGGGGCCCTGACGCGATCGCCTCCACGCAGCCGGTTCCACCACACAGGCAGGCGACATCAAACCCGCCGACCTCGACGTGCCCGATGTGCCCCGCATTGCCGGTGGGCCCAGCGACCGCCCGGCCACCCAGGATGAGTCCGCCACCAATACCGGTCGACACCACCATGCCCATGAGGTTGTCCTCGCCCTGGGCTGCGCCGATCCAGTGCTCGGCCAGGGTGATGCACTCGCCGTCCATCCGGAGGGTCACGGGAACGTCGGGCACCAGCGAGGCCACGAGTGCGCGCAGTGGGTAGTCTCGCCATGCCGGGAGGTTGAGTGGCGAGACGAGTCCATCAGCGACCGTAATAGGCCCCGCGGACCCGATCCCTGCGCCGATCAGCTTGTCCCCGGGCGGAAGGGTCGCGAGCGTCTGCGTGACAACGGAGGTGGCGCTCGCCGCGAGTGTGGCGCTGTCAGAGTCATGGCCCGTGGGAGCACGGAACCGCGATCCCTCCAGGAGTGCCCCATCCGCACCCACCAGGGCGGACTCGATCTTGGTGCCGCCCAGGTCCACGGCAAGTACCCACGTCATGCGGCCAGCCTACCGATCGGCGTCGTGGCAGATTGCTCCTCCCTGCCCACTCTCGAAAGCGCCTCGGTAGACTTGGTGGGTGAATGCAACATCCAAGGCCACGACCGCTCTGGCGCCGGCCGAACGGGCAATCGAACTGATCGGCTCGGACCTCACGGAGAAGAGCCTCCGACTCCACCTCGAGGGACTCTCCGGCGTTGACGCCGTGGGCCTCGAGCAGCGCGCCGCCGCGCTGGGGAGCCGCTCCATCAAGACCACGTCCAAGGCGTGGGCACTCGACACGATCATCCGGCTCATCGACCTGACCACACTTGAGGGTGCCGACACTCCGGGCAAGGTGCACTCGCTGGTAGCGAAGGCGCTGACGCCTGACCCCTCGGACCTGTCGGTGCCACGCGTTGCCGCGGTGTGTGTGTACGGCGACATGGTCCCGAGCGCGGTCGAGGCACTGGGTGCCGCCCACGGCGACCCCGACGAGGGGCTTGTGTCCGTGGCCGCCGTCGCCACCGCGTTCCCGAGCGGGCGGGCATCCCTTGCGGTCAAGCTCGCTGATACTGCGGAGGCGGTCGCCAGCGGGGCGGATGAGATCGACATGGTTATCGATAGGGGCGCATTCCTGGCCGGGAACTACGGCCTGGTGTTCGACCAGATTGTTGCCGTCAAGGACGCCTGCCGCCGCGAGGACGGCAGCTACGCGCACCTCAAGGTGATCCTGGAGACCGGTGAGCTCACCACCTACGACAACGTGCGCCGGGCATCGTGGCTCTCGATTCTTGCCGGGGGAGACTTCATCAAGACCTCGACGGGCAAGGTCGCGCCGGCCGCGACCCTCCCCGTCACCCTGCTGATGCTCGAGGTCGTGCGGGACTGGTATCGCCTCACGGGCGAGAAGATTGGGGTCAAGCCCGCGGGCGGCATCCGGAGCTCGAAGGATGCCATCAAGTACTTGGTGACCGTCGCCGAGACCGTGGGCGAGGAGTGGCTTGTGCCGCACCTGTTCCGGTTCGGTGCGTCGTCGCTCCTCAACGACGTGCTCCTGCAGCGCCAGAAGCTCTCCACCGGCCGATACTCCGGCCCCGACTATGTGACGGTTGACTGACATGAGTTTTCTCGATTACGCGCCAGCGCCGGAGTCCACGAGTGTGCTCCACCTCAAGAAAAGCTATGGGCTCTTCATCGACGGCGAGTTCGTGAAGGGACACGGCAAGCCGTTCCTGACCATCTCGCCCGCCACCGAGGAACGCGTCGCCGAGATCGCCAACGCCAACACCAAGGACGTCGACGTTGCCGTTGCCGCCGCGCGCCGCGCGTACGACCGCACGTGGTCGAAGCTGTCGGGCGCCGATCGTGGCAAGTACCTCTTCCGCATCGCGCGACTCGTGCAGGAGCGCTCACGTGAGCTTGCCGTTGCCGAGAGCCTCGACAACGGCAAGCCCATCAAGGAGTCGCGTGACGTTGACGTGCCCCTGGTTGCCGCGTGGTTCTTCTACTACGCCGGGTGGGCCGACAAGCTCGACTACGCGGGTCTGGGGCCCAATCCACGCTCGCTGGGTGTCGCCGCCCAGGTGATCCCGTGGAACTTCCCCCTGCTGATGCTCGCGTGGAAGATTGCCCCGGCGCTCGCCGCGGGCAACACGGTCGTGATCAAGCCAGCCGAGACGACGCCGCTGTCGGCGCTGATCTTCGCCGAGATCCTCCAGCAGGCGGACCTGCCTGCCGGAGTCGTCAACATCATCACCGGCGCGGGCGACACCGGTCAGGCCCTCGTGAACCACCCGGATGTGAACAAGGTCGCGTTTACGGGCTCGACGGCCGTGGGGCGCGCCATCGCGAAGTCGGTCGCCGGCACGGGCAAAAAACTCACCCTCGAGCTTGGGGGCAAGGCCGCGAACATCATCTTCGACGACGCGCCCATCGACCAGGCCGTCGAGGGGATCGTCGACGGGATCTTCTTCAACCAGGGCCACGTGTGCTGCGCGGGGTCGCGTTTGCTTGTGCAGGAGAACATCCACGACGAGGTCATCGACCGGCTGAAGCTGCGGATGTCGACGCTACGAGTGGGTGACCCGCTCGACAAGAACACCGACGTGGGTGCCATCAACTCGCGCGAGCAGCTCGACCGCATCCGTGAGCTCAGCGACATCGGCGAGGCCGAGGGCGCAGTCCGGTGGAGCGCACCGTGCGAGATGCCGGCCAAGGGCTTCTGGTTCGCGCCGACCATCTTCACGAACGTCTCCACCTCCAGCCGCATCGCGCGCGAGGAGATCTTTGGGCCCGTGCTGAGTGTTCTGACTTTCCGCACCCCTGCCGAGGCGATCGCGAAGGCCAACAACACGCCCTACGGGCTGTCCGCGGGGATCTGGAGCGACAAGGGCTCCAAGATTCTGGCCGTCGCCGACAAGCTCCGCGCCGGAGTCATCTGGGCGAACACCTACAACCGGTTTGATCCGTCATCGCCGTTCGGTGGCTACAAGGAGTCCGGGTATGGGCGCGAGGGCGGCCGCCACGGTCTCGCGGCGTACCTCGAGGGAGAATCATGGTGAACCGTCTCGCAGTGCCCAAGACCTACAAGCTCTACATTGGCGGCAAGTTTCCCCGCAGCGAGAGTGGTCGCA
Source organism: Rhodoglobus sp. (assembly GCA_965279605.1). Lineage (GTDB taxonomy): Bacteria > Actinomycetota > Actinomycetes > Actinomycetales > Microbacteriaceae > Rhodoglobus. Next base: position 326,782 of record CBDIIE010000014.1, on the reverse strand, counting down.
CCTACGAGGTTATGACCACCAAGGGCGAGTTCCTGGCCAACGCGTCACTCGCGAGCCGCAAGGATGCCCGGGATGCCGTGGTCGCCGCCCGTGCGGCCGTGCCCGGCTGGTCCGGCGCCACGGCCTACAACCGCGGACAGGTGCTCTATCGGATCGCGGAGCTGCTCGAGGGCCGTCGTGAGCAGTTTGTCGACGAGGTGGTGGCGACCGAGGGCTTGTCTCGCGCGGCCGCGACGAAGCAGGTCGACACCGCCATCGACGCGTGGGTCTGGTACGCAGGCTGGGCCGACAAGTACGTTCAGGCCGCGGGCAACGCGAACCCGGTCAGTGGACCCTACTTCAACCTGTCGACGCCCGAGCCCACGGGTGTAGTTGCGATCATTGCACCACAGACCGGTGGCTCGCTTCTGGGCCTCGTGAGTGTGATCGCTCCGGCGATCCTGAGCGGCAACACCGTCGTGGTCGTCGCGAGTCAGGCCGCACCGCTGAGCGCAGTGAGCCTCGCCGAGGTGCTGGCGACAAGCGACGTCCCGGGCGGTGTTGTCAACATCCTCACCGGGTCGCCCGCAGAGATCGCGCCGTGGCTCGCGGGCCACGCCGACGTCAACGCTCTCGACCTGGCCGGAGCCGAGGCGCTCGACTGGGTCGAGTTGCAGGCGATCGCCGCGGACACTCTCAAGCGAGTGCTGCCGCCGGTCGTGGGTGTTCCCGCACCGTCGCTTCAACGGATTGTCGCGCTCACCGAGACCAAGACGGTCTGGCACACCAAGTCGCTGATCTGATGAGGGGCTAGCCGTGCGCATCCTCGTCACGGGAGCCACCGGGTACGTGGGTGGGCGGCTGGTGCCGCGCCTCATCGACAACGGGCACGACGTTCGGGTTCTTGTGCGCGATGCGTCACGGCTCCGTGACGTGCCGTGGGCCGATCGTGTTGAGGTTGTGGTCGGGGATCTCACCAACGGTGCCTCGCTGGTCGCCGCGTGCGAAGGCATCGACGTGATCTACTATCTCGTGCACGCGATGGGCGCCCAGGGCGACTTCGAGCGGACGGAGCTTCGGTCGGCGCACAACGTTGCCGCGGCGGCCCGAGCGGGTGGTGCCTCGCGCATCGTCTACCTGGGTGGCCTGCATCCCGACGTCCCTCTGGAGTCGCTGAGCAAACACCTCCGCAGCCGCGCTCGAGTGGGGGAGATCCTGCTCGCGTCGGGGGTGCCCACCGCGGCCCTCCAGGCGGGAACGGTCATCGGCTCGGGGTCGGCATCCTTCGAGATGATCCGGCATCTCACCGAGGTGCTGCCCTATATGCCCGCACCACGATGGGTGCGCAACTTCATCCAGCCGATCGCCATCCGCGATGTCCTGTACTACCTCGTGGCGGCGGCGAGCCTGCCCGAGCACGTCAATCGGACCTTCGACATCGGCGGCCCGGACGTCCTGCGCTACGGCCAGATGATGAACGGGTACGCCGTCGAAGCCGGTCTTCATCAGCGTCCCATCGCCTCGCTCCCCGTCCTGACACCCTGGCTGGCCTCGCAGTGGGTCAACCTGGTCACCCCGATCCCCAGGGCGCTTGCCGTGCCAATCATCGCCTCGCTCCAGTACGACTGTGTCGCCAGCGAGCACGACATCGCGGAGTACATTCCCGACCCACCGGGAGGACTCACCGGCTACCGCAAGTCGGTGCGACTTGCCCTCGTCAAAATGCGGGACGGGGAGGTCGAGACCAGCTGGCAGAACACGACGATCGCGGGCGCACCGAGCAACCTGCTCCCGAGCGACCCGGAGTGGTCGGGCCACACCGTGTACACCGACGTGCGCGAGCAACACTCCGATGCCCCGGTCGAGCGTCTCTGGGAGGTCATCGAGGGAATCGGTGGGCAGAACGGGTGGTACTCGTTCCCGCTGGCCTGGGCGCTGCGCGGCTGGCTCGACAAGCTGGTGGGTGGTGTGGGCCTCCGGCGAGGGCGACGGGATGCGCATCGCCTTGCGCAGGGGGATGCCCTCGACTTCTGGCGTGTCGAGGAGATCGAGCACGGCCGATTCCTGCGGTTGCGTGCGGAGATGAAGGTTCCCGGCATGGCGTGGTTGGAGCTGACCGCCGAGCCCGACCCCGCGGGCGGGTCGCGCTATCGCCAGCGAGCCGTGTTCTTCCCGACCGGTCTGGGTGGACGGCTTTACTGGCTTGCCGTCCTGCCGTTCCATGGCGTGATCTTCAGCGGAATGGCCAACCGCATCACTCAGGCCGCCCTGAGGCAATCCGCTACGGTGGCCTGATGGCATCCGTGGTTGTAGTCGGCAGCGCAAATGTCGACCAGGTTTTTTCCGTCGAACGAATCCCGGCCCCGGGCGAGACCGTGCTCTCGACGGGATTCACCACGGCCCGTGGGGGCAAGGGCCAGAACCAGGCGGTCGCCGCGGCGCGTGCGGGTGCCCACACCACTTTCGTTGCGGCGATCGGCACCGACGGTTTTGGCGACCTGACCTCCGGTGGGCTCGCCGAGGACGGCATCGACGTGACTCGGGTGCGCCGGGTCGCCGCACCGACCGGCACCGCACTGATCGCCGTAGACCCGTCGGGCGAGAACACGATCATCGTGGAGGCGGGTGCGAACCGCGAGCTCTCGTCGCTTGATGCTGATGATCGTGCGGTCATCGCGGCGGCCGACGTGCTGGTGATGCAGCTCGAGATTCCGCTCCCGACAGTGATCGAGTCGGCCACCGTCGGGCACAACTCGGGCACCACGGTGATCCTGAACGCCGCGCCTATCGCAGATCTCCCCGTCGATCTGCTCTCGCGGCTCGATGTGCTTGTTGTCAACGAGCACGAGGCCGACCACTTGAGCGCGGCGGCGGGGGTGGTTGAGCTCACTGACCTTGTGCCGACCGTCGTGACCACGCTGGGCGCCGAGGGGGCGGTTCTGCATCGTCGCGGCCAGCCGGAGTTCCGCTTGCCCGCGCCCCGGGTGACTGCCGTGGATGCCACCGGTGCCGGTGACACTTTTTGTGGTGCCCTGGGTGCCGCGCTCGCAGAGGGCCAGTCTCTCGACGCAGCGCTGGGGTTTGCCGTGACCGCGGCATCCCTGTCGGTCCAGGGTCATGGAGCCGTTCCGTCGATTCCGCATCGCGCGGATATCGAGTCTGCGGCTCGGTAAACATCGGGTAACGGAAAAGTAACGAAAAGGTAACGGAACGCGCTAGTCTGTCAGGACTCCCCGCAACGAAGCGGGGGACCCGAGAGCAGAAGGCGTGTCAATGGCGACAGCGCAGATCCGCGCGATGCGAGCACAAGTGCTTCGCTCAGCCGCGTTGCGTGGTGTTGCTTCCCTCGTGATCATCAGTTCGATCGGGGTGGCGGCAGCGCTGGCTCCCGCAACAACATCGGTGCAGGCAGCGAGTTCCTTCGTCTTCGCCTCCGGTGACGCGGGACCCTTTGTTGCGGGCCACCGCGGCGACAGCGTGCGCGCACCCGAGAACACCATTCCCGCGTTCGAGGCCGCCCTCGCCAGTGGTGCGGCGTTCCTGGAGACGGATGTTCAGCTCACGTCCGACGGTATCCCGGTGCTGATGCACGACTGGATGCTCGATCGCACCACCTCGGGCGACGGGCCGGTGTGGGCCAGGACGTTCGCGGAGATTCGGGCACTCGACGCGGGCTCGTGGTACTCGCCCGAGTTTGCCGGGGTGCAGGTGCCGTCGCTTGACGAGTTCCTGGGGCTGCTGGTGCCCTCGGGGCGCTCCGCCATGATCGAGCTCAAGGGGGCGTGGAACGAGGAGCAGGTCTCTCTTGTGGTGCGGCAGATCCTCGCGCACGGACTGCGCGACCGTGTGCTTCTGGCGAGCTTTGACGTCGAGACGCTCGGCGCGATCGACGGCGTCGCCCCGAGCATCCAGCGGGCGATCATCCTTCGCAAGCCTATGGAGGACCCTCGGATCCTCGCCGACCTGCTCGGCATCTCCGCGATCGTCACGAGCAGCGCGGCCGTCGCCGAGGATGCGGCGTGGGTGGAGCGCATCCGAGCGGCGAGTCTAGGCACTCTCCTGTACACGCTCAACGAGGACACGCAGTGGGAGCTGGCCGTTGGCCTGGGTGTCGACGGCATCATCACCGACTGCCCGGACGACCTGAGCCGCTGGATGCAGAACCGCTAGCTCAGCCCGTTACAGGCGTTGAAGCAGAGCGCGATAAAACTCGATGCCCCGCAGGAAGCTCGAGACGCGCATCCGCTCGTCCTTGGCATGCAGGGTGTCACGCTCGGCGCGACTCATCTCGAACGGGGTGAACCGATACACGGCCGACGAGATGCTCGTGAAGTGACGGCTGTCGGTCGCGCCGTTCTGCACGTACGGCGTGACGATTGCCTCGGGGTGGGTCGTGCCTACCGTCGCGGCGATCGTGTCCCACGCCTGACCCGACGTGGGCGAGATGGGTGACGGCTCGCCGGGCTGAACCAGTTCGATGGTCACTGCCTTGTCGCGAATGGCCCGCGTGACGTGCGCGAGTGCCTTCTCGACCGAGGAGTCGACGGCCACTCGAAGGTTGACCATCGCCTCCGCCCGTTCTGGCAGGGCGTTTGCGGCGTGCCCCGCGGACAACATCGTGACCGCCTGGGTGGTCTGGGTCATGGCGCGCGTTTCGTCGGAGCGCGCGAACACCCTCATAAGGAGAGGCTTGGTGACGGCAATCGATCGCAGGGCTCGCCCCACCGTCCCGGTCGCGTGCGGAGCGAGGGTCTCGAACATGGCGAGTGTCGCGGAGTTAAAGCGCGCCGGAAACGGCGACGAGTTCAGGCGGGTGATTGCACGAGCGAGTCGTGCGGTCGCGCTGAGGCGTGGGGGAGTGGATGCGTGTCCACCCTGCTGCTCGACGACCAGACGAACGAGCGTCGCGCCCTTCTCGGCAACGCCCACCACCGCCAGCGGTCGGCTTACGCCGGGGAACGCGTCGTCGGCCACGGCGCCACCCTCATCGAGCACAAGTCCCGGCCGAATGCCGCGGGAATCCAAGACATCAACGATGGCTGCGGCGCCGGTGCCGACGGTTTCCTCGTTGTGCCCAAAACTCAGGTAGATGTCGTGGGTGGGCTGGTAGCCCGCTTCCACCTGCGCCTCGACGGCCTCCATGATGGCCACGAGGGATCCCTTGTCGTCGAGTGTGCCGCGGCCCCAGATCACCTGGTCGTCGCCGGTCCCGGTCAGTTCGGCCGCGAAGGGCGGATGAGTCCAGCCGTCGTCGGTTGCGGCAACCACGTCGTAATGGGCCATCAGCACCGCAGGCTCGGTGTCGTATCGTCCGGCCCATCGAAACAGCAGGGAGTGGCCGGCGACGACCTCACGGGTCAGTGTCGCGTGGGTGTGGGGGTAGAGCCGTTCGAGAGTGGCGACAAAGTTGTCGAAGTGTTCCCACTCCACCTCGGACTCGTCAAGTCGGGAGATCGTGGGAATCCGAACCAGTTCCTGAAAACGGTCGACGGCCGTGCGAGCAGACATAATTCGAGCCTACCCACCGCTCCTCGATCCGATACCGTGGCACTCGTGAACCGCATCGCACGCGTGACCCTCCTGGTAGCCCTGCTCGTGATGCCTGCGCTCGGGGCATCCGCCGCCTCTGCAGCACAGTCGGTGACACCCATTGTGCACTCGGGCGTTGACGACTTTGTGTTCGAGAGCTTTAGCGCCGACTACTACCTCGACGTCGATGCTGAGGGGCGCAGCACCCTTCGCACGGTGGAGACCTTTGTGGCCGTGTTCCCGGAGTTTGACCAGAACCGGGGGATGCGGCGAGCGATACCGGGGGACTATCAGGGTGCCCCGACCGACGTCTCGGTCGTCTCGGTGACGGATGAGAACGGCGCTCCACGGCCCTACGAGGTGGAGACCGACGACGAGGGATTTGTGCTCGTGACGTCACGCGCCGACGACTTCGTGCACGGCCGCCAGACCTACGTGTTCGAGTACACCCAGCACAACGTGACCCGATACTTCGAGAACACCAATGACGATGAGTTGTACTGGGACACCAACGGAACCGGGTGGTACCAGCCCTTTGGCACGGTGTCGGCGCGAGTGCACGTGCCCGCGAGTCTCGCGTCATCCCTTAATGGCCAGGCGGCCTGCTACTTCGGCTACGAGGGGTCGTCGACGCCGTGTGAGATCCTCCAGGAAGAGGAATCGGGCGGTGTGGTGTTCTCCATGCAGGCACAGAACCTCACCGCGTACCAGAACCTGACGTTCGCGATTGGGTTCGAACCAGGGACCTTTGTGCCCCGCGACGACTCCTACCTGGGAAGCCCACTGGGCTGGCTTCAGCTGCTGGCGCTCCTGGGCTCCCTGGGTGGACTTATCGCCGCGATTGTCGCGCGCTCGACGGGACTTGCCGACGGACGTGGGCGTCCCACGATCATCGCCGAGTATGGGCCTCCGCGTGACGTGGGCGTCATCACTTCCGCAATCGTTATTCACAAGTCGCAGCGCGCAATTGCGGCGCAGCTCATCGACTGGGCGGTGCGTGGTCGCATCCGCATTATCGAGCAGCCCGCCCAGGGCTGGTTTGCCCGTGGGAACAACTACCTTCTTGAGCTACGCGATGCGAGTGGCCTCGACGGCCCGGAGCTGCAGCTCGCCCAAGCACTTTTTGGGTGGCACCTGACTCCGGGCACCGGGTACCTGATGTCGAGCAAGGACACGGTGCTGAGCCAGTACGTTCGGGCGATAATTTCTAGTGCAACCACAGCGACCACAACGGATGGATACCGCGCGAAGGGCCGCGGCTGGTATGCCGTATTGCCGATCCTGTTGGCGATCGGCTCGGCCGTCGCGACCTTTGTTCTTGGGGTGGTGATGACAGAGGACGCGATTGGTGGGTTCCTGCCTCTCCTGCTGGTGGCTCCCGTGATCGTGGTCGTGATTGTGGTGTTTGGACTCGTCGCTCGCACGCCGCTCACCGAGAAGGGTGCCGAGTTGCGCGACCACCTCAAGGGGCTCGAGCTGTACATCCGGCTCGCGGAGGCCGATCGTTTGCGGATGCTGCAGAGCCCGACGGGCGCGGAACGTGAGGCGGTATCCACCAGTGACCCCCGCCAGGTCTTGGACGTGTACGAGAAGCTCCTGCCCTATGCCGTGATCTTCTCGCTCGAGCGCCAGTGGGCGCAGGAACTCAGTCGCTACTACGTCGAGGCGACCCCCGAGTGGTACTCCGGTGCCACGGGCTTCAACGCCGGCGTTTTTGCGGCCAGCATCAGCTCGATGTCCTCGGCGGTCTCGACCTCCTACTCGGGCAGCTCATCGAGCAGTTCCAGTGGCGGCTCGGGCGGCGGTGGATCGTCCGGCGGTGGCGGTGGTGGCGGAGGCGGAGGCGGCGTCTAGCCGGAGCGCCCGTCCACTCCCGGATAGGCTGTGTTCGATGAGTGCCTCATATCCGTCCCCCGCGCGGCGGACCGCCATGATTCCGGCCATGATCGCCGTGATTGCGCTGCTGGTGGGTGTTGCCCTCATCGACGGAGACGGGTTTACGGTCATCCGCTACATCGTGAGCATCTTCGCGCTTATCGTCGCGTGGTTCGCCTGGCAGGCCGGGCAGTGGTGGTGGCTCGTCGGCCTGCTCCCCATCGCCGTGCTCTGGAACCCCGTGTTCCCGATCGACTTGGAGCTTCCCGACCTGTGGTTGGGACTTCAGTACATTGCTGCCCTGGTGTTCGCGGCAACGGGCATCCTCGTCAAGGTCACACCGGCGGGGGAGTAGGTGGCATCGCCTCGCGCCGGCCGACTCGCACGATGGCTGGAGGCTGTGCCGCTGTTCTGGTGGTTTGTCGCGGGTGCCGCTGTGCTGCTCGGAGTCTCGGCACTGTTTGGGGGACTGGACGAGGCCGATCGCTCCGAGGAGGGGCCCCCGGTTGTGACGGTCGGCGAGCCGATCGTGCGCGACGAGTTCACGGTCGTCGTGGAATCAGCCCAGCTCATGGACATCGCACCCGGCTACTCGCTCGAACCGGACGATGGAAATACCTACCTTGTGGTCACCACCACCGTGACCAACAACTGGCGTGTATCGACGACCTCCCTCGGTGACCTGCTGCGCCTGGAATGGGCGGAAGAACGGGATGCGACACGCACCGTTCGACTGATCGACGATAGTCCGCTCGCGCAAGCTAATCCCGGTGTGCCCACCAGCGTCGCATTCGTGTGGGAGATCCCGCAGGGCGAGCGCGAGGTGGGTGAAACGGCCCGGATTACCGTGTCCGCGAGGACCCTGACCGAGGACGGCGACGTCACGTACGGGTCGTACTGGTCCGACCCTCGCCCCACGGCCTACGTGGACGTGATCGTCGAATGAACTCTCGAGTGCTTCCGTGGATCATCGCCGGCACCCTGCTGGTGGGTGCCGGGGTTGTTGTTGCCCTCGAGCCGTCCGAGCAGCTCTCCCAGGGACCGTTTGTCGTCGACGTGGGCATTGGTGAGCAGGGCAGCGGTCGCAACATCGAGGCGACCATTCACGATGTCCGCGTGGCCGAGCAGGTCGACTTGGATACCAGCGAGGGGTGGACCGGGGAGACGGAGGGCGTCTGGGTGGTCGCCGACGTCACAGCGCAGAGCGTTCTCGACTCCGCTGGAGTGCAAGGCTTTCTCCTGGTGGGCGACTACGAGTTTCGTGGGTCCGAACGCCTGGACACGGACGGATTGGAGTCCGCGGTGCTGTCGCCGGGCATCCCCGTGACGGGCGCGCTTGTGTTTGAGATTCCCCGCGACCTTCTCGCACAGGCTCACTCGGCCCGCGTGATGGTGGGCCTGAGCGCAGACTGGAGGCTGGACTCGATAATTGCGACGACCGTGGATCTCTCCTCGATCACCGTCGCCGCATCGACACCCGTCTCGCCGGTGAACAGGGTGGCGCCATGACCTGGCTTCGGCGCAATCGGTGGTACCTGATTGCGGTCGCCGTGCTGCTGCCCGTGGCACTTCTTGTCGCCCTCAGCTCCGGATACTTCGCTTACCTTGAGGCGCGGGATGGCCGGCAGACCGTCGTGGTGGGCAACGCCACTGTCGAGTACTCGGGTGCGCAGTGGTCCCTGCTGGAGTGGCACTCCTTCTCCTCGGACAGTGATGCAGGTCTCGCGGCCGAGCTGTTGCCCGGCACCAGTCTCGTGACGGCGACGATTGGGGTGCGGCCCGGGGATGTGCCGCCCGGGTGTCTGGTCGAACTGGCGGATGCCAGCAACACCCGCCGCTGGGACCAGGCGAGCTTCCTCGACACCACGTTCGAGATCGTGGACGGGGCCGAGGGGTACTGCAGCACCACGGCCGAGGGACCGTACAAGCTTCAGGTGTTTTTTGTGGTGCCTGATGACGCTCTCGGTGACATGCGCCTACGTCTGTGGGACGCCCCGACGTATCCCGAGATCCTCGTCTTCCCGCTGTAGTTCGTCGCGCCCCGCATCGCTCAGGGTAAGGCAGTAGGCCCAGGTCGCGGCGATCAGACTGATGCGCAGGGGCTCCACGATGAGACTCACCAGAAGGGTCATTGGGGTGTCAGCCGCGAACCACCAGCCCAGCGGGTGTGGCCCGATCAGACGCTGCAGGGCGAACTGCAGCCACTCGGAACTCGTGTCCAGCACGGCGTACGCCACCACAAAAAGCGCCATCGTCACAACGCCGGCGCGCCAGATCAAACGAGCCGACTGCGAGATGGGAAGCCATCGTCCCGCGAGGTCGGCCCCGACCTCGGCAAGGCGCGCACGCACGGCCCGCGGGAGTCGGGCGAGTCGTCGTGAGGTCGCGGCCGCGAGCCGAGTGGGGGAGGCCAGCGGTCTGGTCACCGCGTACACAATGCCGGCGAGGGTGAGCCAGGCGAGGGGGAGCCCCACGACCACGGCTGCCTGCCCCACGAGCCAGCCGATCGCATCGGTGATCCAGGCCAGGGGCGCGATCGTCTCCCGGGCGGCCTCGATCATCTGCGCTCCCCACGCGACGATCCGACGGCCCTGCAGCCATGCCGTGATCCAGCCGACAGCCTGGGCGATGATGTCAATCGCCAGGAAGATCCAGACCGCCTCGAGGTAAGCCGCAACAAACGAGAACCAGCGGGGGAGGCGCGCGGAGTACCGCTTGATCAGAAAGCGAAGCACAAACGCGATCACCACAACACCGACCGAGACGGGCGTGATCGTCACAAAGAGCTCGGGATCGGTGCCGTCGAGGCGCCGCTGTTCGAGCTGGGCGAGCGAAAACGCGACCCAGTCGTCCTTGATCATGCCCCAGGTGGCAAAAACAACAAGGAACGGCAGGATGCTCGAGCTCATTGCCGTCGCGAATGACCTGCCCGGCCGCAGCACGAGGAACATGGCGACGTATGACGCGACACGCGCGAGTACTGCCAGTGGCAGCACCAGCTGCCCGAGCAAGGGATCGATGTTCGCCACGAATCCGCCGAACCGAATCAGCAGGTGGTTGGCGATCCACCCCGCGAGAAAGAATGCCAGCAGGGCCGGGAGATGCCGGGCGTACAAACGGAACGTTCCGCCGACGATCCGGCGAATACCTCCCAGCTGTCGCGCTTGCGCCCCCGGTGTGGTCATGGTCACAGCCTAGGGGCGAGGTGTGGTGCGAACGTCGGTGGCGAGGGCGTACAATTGCCTACAACGCAGTGCACGAGCCACCAATCGCCTCCGCGATCGGGTCTGGATTCCTCTGGCAGGCGCCGTCACCGGTCTCTTCCCTGTGACTTCCGTATACCACCGTGCGGTGGCAGCATCGCCCGCACAAGGAGACTCATTGGCTGTTCCTGAGCAGACCCGACGCCAGTCGTCGCGCCAGTCGTCACAACAGCGCCGCCGCGTGCGGCCCGGGGATGACGTTGGTGTTATCCCTGTGCTCGCGCGTGCCGCGCGCGAGGTGGAGACCGCCGTTCAGAAGGGGCCGCTCAAGCCGGCCAACCGCGCCCGGTTTCAGGTGGCCGCCCTGCTCCTCCGCGAGGAGCGCGCCCGAGTCAAGAGCGACTCGAGTCTCACCGAGTCCGAGCGTGCCAACGAGCAGAAGCGCCTCGATGGTCTGGCCGGAATTCTCGCCAAGACGGCGGCTCGCGACACGAGCCTGATTGCGATGCTCGGCGACAACGCACCGGTGACCGCCGCAGCGAAGGCCCTGCGCCGCGACCTCCTGCTCGCGGCCGGAGTCGAACTGAGCCCTGACGAGCTCATCATCACCACCGAGCCCAAGCCCGTGGACAAGCAGGTCGAGAAGCAGGTGGTGCCCGCCTCGGTGCGCCAGATGCAGATGTCAAACCCCTTCCTCGCCCCCGACTTCAGCGCGGTCGCCCCGGCCCCCGCCCCCACGAGCCGCCTGGCGAACTGGGAGCTCATCGAGCCGCTGTTCCGTTCGTTCGAATACGGCGCCGGTGGTGGCGCCGCCACCATGGACCTGCCCGAAGCAGGATCACTGCGTACCCAGGGTGATCTCGAGCTCATGCGCCACCAGGCGCGTTTTGTCGAGGAGGTCAAGCGGGGTCACCGCACGTTCTTGCTCGCCGACGAGCCCGGTCTCGGCAAGACCGCCCAGGCTCTGCTCGCGGCGGCCGCCTCCAACTCGTACCCGCTGCTCGTTGTTGTTCCCAACGTCGTCAAGACCAACTGGGCACGCGAGGTCGAGCGCTGGACTCCGGGACGCTCGGCCACGGTGGTCCACGGTGACGGCAACGACGTCGACGCCTTCAGCGACGTGGTCATCGTCAACTACGAGATTCTCGACCGGCACGTGGGATGGCTCGGGCGCTTTGGGTTCAAGGGCATGGTCGTTGACGAGGCCCACTTCATCAAGAACCTCAAGTCCGAGCGGTCGAAGCACGTGCTCGCGCTGTCGCGTAGCATCCGCGCGACCTACCCGAAGGCGCTCATGATGGCGCTCACGGGAACACCGCTCATCAACTCCATCGAGGACTTCCGTGCGATCTGGCAGTTCCTCGGCTGGATCGACGACAAGAAGCCCCTCGCCCCGCTGATGTCCAAGCTGGAGGAGACCGGCCTGACGCCGGCGGACTTCGGCTTCTTCGCGGAGGCGCGTCGCGCCGTGGTCGAGATGGGCATCGTGCGTCGCAAGAAGGTCGACGTCGCCGCTGACATCCCGGCCCGTCGTATCGCCGACATCCCCGTCGAGCTCGACGACGAGCTCGGTCGCTCGATACGTGCGGCCGAGGCGGCGCTCACCGCGCGTCTGCTCGATCGCTTCCGTCGGGTGCGGGAGATCAAGCCGGATGCGACGGACGAGGACCTCATCCGCGTTGTCGCCCACGCCGAGCTCGAGGAGTCAAAGGGCCAGAACACGGGCGAGAACGTCTTTACGATGGTGCGCCGAATTGGTCAGGCCAAGGCGACTCTTGCCGCGGACTACACGGCCCAGCTTGCGCGGTCAGTGGGCAAGGTGGTGTTCTTCGCCAAGCACATCGACGTGATGGATGCGGCGGAAGACCACTTCGAGCGGGTCGGACTCAAGTCCGTCTCCATCCGGGGAGACCAAAGCGCGAAGGCCCGCCAGGAGGCAATCGATTCGTTCAGCACCGACCCGGAGGTATCAGTTGTTGTCGCGTCGCTGACCGCGGCGGGGGTTGGCCTTAATCTCCAGGCCGCATCCAACGTGGTGCTGGCGGAGCTGAGCTGGACGAGCGCGGAGCAGACCCAGGCCATCGACCGCGTGCACCGCATCGGTCAGGAGCTGCCGGTCACGGCGTGGCGCATCATCGCTGCACACACGATCGACGCGCGTATTGCCGAACTCATCGGGAGCAAGGCGGGCCTTGCGGCTCGTGCGCTCGACGGCTCGGACGAGGAGATCGCGGCGGAGTCGAACATCCAGCTCGAGGCGCTGTCCAGCCTCCTGCGCGACGCCCTCGCGGAGTAGGTCAGCGCGCCACGCGCGTGGCCAGGCGTTCAATCGCCGCCACGGGGATCGGGAGCCACGATGGACGGTTGCGCGCCTCATAGACGGCCTCGTACAGGGCCTTGTCGGCCTCGAAAGCGTCGAGTACCGCACGGCCACCCGTGAGATCAAGTCCCGATGCCTCGCTGTAGCCTTCCGCGAAGGCGGCGCGCGCGGTCTTGGTCCACTCTCGAGCATCGACACCCGACGTGACCACCAGCGACCCGGCGACGTAGTCGAACGAGCGCAGCATGCCCGCTACGTCCCTCAGCGGGCTGTCGAGTCGACTCCGCTCGCGCATGGGTCTCAGTGGTTCGCCCTCGAAGTCGACCATCACCCAGCCGCGACCCGGCACGTCGAGTACCTGACCCAGGTGGAGATCGCCGTGGATGCGTTGCAGGGCTGGCCACTCGGCGTTGCGTGCGAGCGCGAAGACATCGACCAGCGCGCTCTCGTGTCGGGCGAGGTCGGGTACCTCGGCGATCGCCGCCGAGAGTCGTCCCCCCATTTGCGCGAGAGCCTCGGCAACATCCTCCGGACTGGCCGGCCGTGTGGGCATTCGCACGGCGAGCGTCGCGTGGACCCCGGCGGTTGCGATACCCAGCTCGCGGGCGCGCGCGCCAAAATCCCGTCCCTCGGCGGCCGACTCGAGGGCGACCCGCCACGCGTCCTCGGCGCCGGGCAGGAACTCTTGGGCAAACACCAGATGCCCCCGAGCACGCCCGGTCGGCTGGCCTCGATCACGCCAGTCGGCTATCACGTAGCCCGCGCCGCGTGGCACAGCGGGGGAGCCCGCGGCGGTGAGTGCTCCCTGCAACTCGACATCGGGGTTGTCGCCATGGTGAATGGCCCGGAAGATCTTGCAAATGAGCGGTACCGTGCCGGGCTCGTCCCACTCGACAATGATCGACGTGTTCGACTGCTCGCCCGACAACACTCGCGCGCGGGACGGCCGGGAGGGGTCCAGCGCGATTGCCCCCTCACCGCGAGCACCCATCACCCACGTACCGGCCCCGACGGTCTCGGCGCCTTCGGCGAGCATCCACAGGAGCGATTGCACGTACTCGGGGTCGTGCGGCGCGTCATAGACCCACCGTTGCCCGGCCCGCCCGATCGGCCCCACACCCGGAAGCTCGTTCGTGCGGTAGGTGAGGGGTACCTGGTAGAGCGCCGGTTTGCCGGGCGTGTGGTCCAGGAGCAGGTGCGTGACGATGAGAGTGTCGCGATCGGGGGCTGCGAGCTCCCAGCTGCCAATCTCCTCGAGCTGAGGCAGAGAACTTTTGTTGGTGTACCACCGCTGGGACGCCATCCAGGGCACCACCAACCTAAGGTCTGCGGTGGACCCCGGCATCGCCGACGGGAATGTCATTACTCAGAGTAGGCACGCGGCGGGCCTGATGGTCAAGGGCTTGCGCGAACCCGTTTAGCTAATCCTCAGGCGCCGCCCAGCCAGCGCTCGGCGGCGAGGAATACCGTGTGAGCATGTCCGTTCGTGCACCCTCGTTGTCCCGCGTTCCGGTGTGGGTCTGGCGGGCACTGATGGCGCATCTGGGGCCCCGCGAGTTGCGTCGGTTTAATCTGTTGCCGATCACCTCGGTCTCCTACACGTTTGACGTTGACTACGTTGGTGATGGCGCACGCGACCATCGGCTGGACGTCCTGGTGCCTCAGGGAGCGTCCGGCCGGCTGCCCGTGTACGTCTACTTCCACGGCGGCGGGTGGACCTCGGGCGACAAGTCTCCGCTGACTCGCTACTGCGCACGGCAGGCCGAGAGTGGCATGGTCGTCGTGAATGTGAACTACCGCAGGGCTCCTCGCCACCGGATGGCCGACATGATCGAGGATGGCAATGCGGCGCTTGCGTGGGTTCGGCAATCGATCGCACAGTTTGGTGGGGATCCCTCTCGTGTGGTCCTGGGCGGCGATTCGGCGGGTGGCCAGCTCGCGGCCCTGCTCGCGGCAACAACAACGCGCGACGACCTGGCCACGCACTACGGCATCCGACCCGCGCTTGAGCAGGTCAGTGGTGTGGTCCAGCACTGTGGAGCACTCGACTTCTCTGTGATGTTCGAGCGTGGTTTTATCCTCAGCACAAACTTCGTGCGGATGCTGCTGCCGCTGGGCCACGCTCGAAGCGAGTTGCGCGACGCCGCTCGGTTCCTCTCGCCCATCGAGTGGGTGGACGCGAGCTACCCGCCAGTGCTCGTGACGACGTCACTGCCCGACCCGTTTTACCGCGCGAGCCTCAACTTCGCCGAGGCTTTGCGCGAGCACGAGGTTCCCGTGGAGGTCCACGTCGACGAGCGCGCACAACACACCTGGCAGCAGGACTCGCATGACCCCCGCTCGCAACCGGTGTACGAGCGGTTGCAGGCGTTTGTGGCCCGAGTTGCCTCGCCTCGCTCAACTCACCGCCTGATCAGCGCTATCTTGTGATGCGTGACTTCTGGGGAAGCGGATACGCGCGCGGAGGCCTTGCGCCTCGATGAGGAGCTGCCCGATCTGGACTGGACAGAACTGCCTCCGGGCACGGAGAAGACTTGGCACGAGGCACCCAGCGGCCGCCTAGCGATGATCGCGTTGGGTGACCCGAGCGCTCCCCGCGTCCTGCTGGTCCCCGGCGTGACGGGGTCGAAGGAAGACTTCATCCTGATGATGCCGCTGCTGGCGCGCGCGGGGTATCGGGTGGAGTCCTTCGACATGGCGGGGCAGTACGAGTCCGGCGCGGCCGGACCGGAGAACCTGGTTCCACCTCGTCGCCACTACGACCACGACCTGTTTGTTGACGACCTCGTGTCGGTCCTCGAGGCGGGCTCCGCTCCCGTTCATGTGTTGGGGTACTCGTTCGCGGGCACCGTCTCGCAGATCGCGTACTCGCGTCGCCCGGAGCTGTTTGCGAGCCTTACATTGCTCAGTTGCCCACCCCAACCGGGGCAGGGTTTCCGCGGGGTGAAGCGTCTGGGCCCGATCACCGGTGCCACCACGGGAGGGGTGGGGGCGGCTCTGATGATCTGGGGCGTCAAGAACAATTTCACCAAGGTTCCGCCGGGTCGTCTTGCGTTCGTGCGCCATCGCTTCGCGTTTACCCGTCGCGAGAGTGTGCGCGACATCATCACCCTGATGAAGAAGTCACCCGACCTGCGCGACACGCTGCGCGCCGCGCCGATCCCCAAGCTCGTCGCGGTGGGGGAGCACGACCTGTGGCCGCTGTCCCTTCACCGTGAGCTCGCGGAGTCGATTGGTGCCCAGCTCGCCGTCTATGTCACAGGGCACAGCCCATGCGAGACGGCGCCGCACCAGCTGGTGCTGGACCTTCTTCAGACCTACGAGAGTGCCGCCGACTAAAGCGACTGTTGGGCGCGTTCGCGCTCCCATGCCCGCCGCGCCGCCCGACGCTCGAGCAGTGAGCGCTCGCGCCAGTTGAGCCCGAGGGTGCCAAACGCCCAGTCGATGCGTCGCGAGAAGCCAGCGAACGTCTCAAACGGGCGAGCGGAGACCCCCACGCGGAGGGTGGGGTCAAACCGTACGCCCATGTCGGGTTCCACGTGGATGGCGAGGTCCAGGTCGTCGTGGATCTCGCGTAGGTCGCGGTGCACGTTCTCCCGCAGGCGCTGCCACGCCGTCGCGCGTAACGCGAGGTTGGATCCGAACAGGGGAGCGTGGCCGAGCAGCAGACCCACGAACCACACGTAGCCGCCGATGTACAGGTGCTCCGCCATCCAGTGGACGGCTCGCGAGGATCCGTAGAAGTCACCAGGACCAGACAGCAGGTCGAGTGCCTCGTTCTCATCAAAGGCGGCCTCGATGCGCTCGAGCCAGTCGGCGGGAGGAATCGAGTCGGCGTCGAGGCGCGTCAGGATCTCGCCGGTTGCCGCATCAAACCCAGCCGAGGTCGCGGGAAAAATGCCTCGCAGTGGTTCTTCGATCACCTCGGCGCCCCAGCGCAGGGCAACCTGTGCGGTGTCGTCCTCCGAGCCGTTGTCAACGACCACAATCTGATCAGCCGGGCGAGTCTGAACGGAGAGCGCGCGAAGACAACCGTCGAGCATAACGGCGTCATTGAGCGCGGGAATTACCACCGAGATGTGGACCATAGGCTCCCCAGCTTAGCCAGCGCAGCGCCCGCCGATAGTCTGTGTTCGTGAAGCACCGTCGCCTGGCGCTGGTCGCCCTTGCCGCCCTTGTTGTGCTGCCCCTCGCCCCTGCGGCGGCCGCCGCCACGCTCCCCGCGGACGTCAACGACTTTGTGTTCGAGTCGTTCGATGGCCAGTACTACCTCGACACCGACTCGTCGGGGCAGGCGACGATGCGCGTGGTGGAGACGATCGTGGCCGTGTTCCCCAACTTTGACCAGAACCGTGGCATCATCCGGGCCATTCCCACCTCCTACGGCGAGGTTCCGCTCGAGTTGTCGATGACCACCATCACCGACGAGACCGGCGCCACCGTTCCCTACGAGCGGTCCGACTACGGCGGGTTCGCCGAGTTCGCGCTGGGCACCGACGACTTTGTCCAGGGCCGCACGACCTACGTTCTCGAATACACGATGCGCAACGTCATCCGACACTTCGAGGACTCCGGGGGCGACGAGTTCTACTGGGACATCAACGGGGACGGCTGGGGCCAGGAGTTTGGCACGGTCAGCGCCACGGTGCACCTCTCCGACCACCTCCAGCGCGCCCTCACGGGTGAGGCGGCATGTTACCTGGGCTACTACGGCGAGGCCGGCGAGTGCAGCCTTGAGGTGGATGGCGACACCATCGGCACGAGCGTGGGCCCCGTTGGCCCCTACAACACGCTGACCGTCGCGATTGGCTTCGACGGCGGCACGGTGGTGCAGCCCACCCTGCCCCGTGACAGCTGGATCGTGCAGATCGTGCCCAAGGTGCTGCTGGGGCTCACGGGGTTGTGGCTGGCGATCGCCATCCTCTTCCGCTCACTCGCCTGGCGGGACGCGCGGGGTCGGGGCACGGTCATCGCGCAGTTCGAACCCCCTCGTGACAGCGACCTCCTGCTCGACGCCGATCTGCTGGGGCGTAGTGGAGTGGGCCTGCCCGCGTTGCTTATCGACTTCGCGGTGCGGGGCATGGTCAAGGTCATCGACCGCGACCCCGGATCCGGCGCGGGCACCAGTCGATTTGAACTCGAACTGGTGAGCGCGGATTCCGCGACCGGCCGGGAGAAGCGGGTGCTGGTCGCCCTGTTTGGCAAGGATCTCACCGTCGGAGATCGAGTCAATCCCGGCTCCCTGAACGCCACGCAGGGTGCGAGCCTCTACTCGATGACGGCCTCGACGACTGCGTTCGCCGTGTCCGAGGGCTATCGCGCCCGGCCCACATCCGGCTTCGCCACGGTCATCAGGCGGCTTGTCCTCGTGACGGTTCTTGCCTTTGTTCCTGTCTGGATTTGGGCGGGAATCTTTGACGTACTCGAGGCGAACGTGGTGCTTCCCGCGATTGCCGCCGTGGTTGTGAGCATCATCATCTCGATCGTGTTGTCGCCACCCCTGCGGCTCACCACAAAGGGCGCCGAGGCGAAGGAATACCTGCTAGGCCTCCGCGAGTACCTCACGGTGGCCGAGGAGGACCGGATGCGTATGCTCCAGTCGCCCGAGGGAGCGCTGCGGATCGACGCCACCGATCGTGACGCCGTGGTGAAGCTCAATGAGCGGCTCCTGCCCTACGCGGTCCTCTGGGGGGTCGAGGACCAGTGGGCCGACGAGCTTCGTGCGGAGTACCAGGGAGTGCAGCCCACCTGGCTGGAGGGTGCCGACATCACATCCAGCATGCTGCAGGGTTTCCGGACCGCGTCCGTGTCATCAGTGCGCCCCATCGTCACCTCGTCCTCGTCCGGGAGCTCGTGGTCGTCTAGTGGTGGCTCCAGTTTCTCGAGCGGATCCAGCGGTGGGGGCTTCTCCGGTGGGGGCGGCGGAGGCGGGGGCGGCGGAGGCCGCTAGCGCAAGTTTGACCACCCGCCACGCGGATGTAAGACTCTCCCCGGTGGACATCACGCTCGTTGTCGCGCTGGTCATTGTGCTGGCTCTCTTCTTCGACTTCACGAACGGTTTCCACGACACCGCCAACGCCATGGCGACCCCCATTGCGACAGGTGCGTTAAAGCCCAAGGTGGCCGTCGCCATCGCCGCCGTCCTGAATCTGGTTGGCGCGTTTCTCAGCACCGAGGTCGCGCGGACGATCAGTGGAGGGCTCATCCGCGAGGGGGAGCAGGGCATCCAGATCACGCCGGTGATGATCTTCGCGGGACTCATCGGTGCCATCGTCTGGAACATGGTGACGTGGCTTTTTGGCCTCCCCAGCAGTTCGTCGCACGCACTTTTTGGGGGACTCATCGGTGCCGTGGTCGTGGGTGCGGGCTTCGGCGCGATCGACCCCGGCGTCCTGTTGTCAAAGATTGTTCTTCCCGCGTTTTTGGCCCCCGTCATTGCGGGCGTCGTGGCGTTCACGGCCACCAAGATTGCCCTTGCCCTCACCCGACGAGGCGACGCCTCACAAGGGGGCTTCCGCTACGGGCAGATCTTCACGTCGTCCCTGGTTTCGCTGGCTCACGGCACCAATGACGCACAGAAGACGATGGGTGTTATCACGCTGACACTTGTTGCCGCGGGGTTCCAGGCCAGTGGCACGGGGCCCGAGTTCTGGGTGATTGTGGTGTGCGCGCTCGCGATCGCGCTCGGCACCTACATGGGCGGCTGGCGAATCATCCGCACGCTGGGTGCCCGATTGATCGACGTCAGTCCGCCCCAGGGGTTCGCGGCCGAGGCGAGCACCACGGCGACCATCCTCGCGAGCTCGCACCTCGGGTTTGCGCTGTCGACGACCCAGGTCGCATCGGGCTCTGTCATTGGCGCGGGACTTGGCAAGGATCGACACGCGGTTCGGTGGCGGGTCGCGGGGCGCATCGCGATGGCCTGGCTGATCACGTTGCCTGCCGCTGGGTTGGTGGCCGCCCTCGCCGAGCTCGTGGCGCGCATCGGGCCGGTCGGAATCGCCATCGACGCGCTGGTGGGAGCCGGCGTGATCGTGTTTATCTTCGTGCGATCGCGGCGCTCGGTGGTCGCCCATCACAACGTGACCGACGTCGATGCGGCACCCGCTGACGCGTCGTCCCTGGAGGCATCGCGCGAGACGCCGGACAAGGCGGCCACCTCGTGATCGACTGGTCCGCCTTTGTTGTTGTCGCCGTGGCGTCGCTGGTGTCGGCATGTCTGCTCGTTGCCCTGTACGCGCTGGGCGTGCGGCTCATCACCAGCACCGGTGACCTCCTGCCCCGCACGAGGCGCCTCGCTGGCGTGGTGTGTTTTGTGCTGTGCGGAGCCCTCGTGCTGTACGGGATCTACCTCATCGTTCCCGCCCTGCACAGCTAGGCGGTGCGCCGCTAGAGCAGCGCGCGAACCGCAAACGCGGCGTCAGTCGCCGCTGTCACCGACAGGTCGGGCAGCACCGTGGTGAGGTCACCTGCGGTGGAGTAGCCCTGCACGGTAATCGAGTGGGTCGTGTCGAAGAGGTACAGCGCCGAGTCGAGGTGGCCGTCCTCGCGGTCGGCGGCGTCGAGGGTCTGCAGCACGGCACCGCTGTCGCCGAGCCGGTCGTCGGCGATTGCTCCGGGCAACGTCGAGTACGCATCGAGTTCTTCCTGCAGGAAGGGGATCGTTGCGATGGTCACGCCGACTTGGGTGGCGCCGTCGTCGGCGACAAACACGCACACCCGCTGGTCGTACGCCTCGGGTGCGGTCTGTGCCGTCGAGACGGCCTCGTCATAGACCAGCCCGCTGGTAATGGCGATGATCGCCTCGCCAACCGCCGCGCAGGTGGGCAGCGGTCCCGTGGGGGCGCCACCGGATGCGGCGGGTGCCGTCGAGGAGGACGCGGTCGCCTCCGGTGCTGGTGCGGGCGCGGTGCATCCGGCCAACACGCCCATGGCGAGGGCAGAGACGGACACGGTCAGGAGGGCTCGACGCATTCCATGACGATAACAAGATCATCCTGAGAGCGAGCTTGCGCGCGCTCGTGGTTAAGATTGGAGCGTCAGTCAAAGGAGACAAGACACATGACACACACGCCACAAGCGTCCCGCAACACGCTGTCCACGGAAGCCCTCAAGATGGGCGATGAAAACACTCCCAGAGCGGACTACACCGCCGCCATGATGGGGCAAATCGAGACCCGAATCGAGCACGATTCCTTGGGCTCGATGCCTGTTCCGGCCGGCGCTTACTGGGGAATTCACACGGCACGGGCCCTCGAGAACTTCCCGATCACCCGCCGAGCGATCTACAACTATCCCGACCTCATCCGAGCACTCGCTCGGGTCAAGCAGGCGGCGGCCCGGGCCAATCTGGAACTCGGGGTGTTGGAGCCCAACAAGGCGGCGCTCATCGATGCCGTCTGCGAGGAGATCGTGGGCGGGGCGCTCCACATGGAGTTCTGTGTTGGTGCCATCCAGGGCGGCGCGGGCACCTCGACGAACATGAACACCAACGAGGTCATCGCCAATCGGTGCCTCGAGCTCATGGGCCACAACAAGGGCGAGTACCAGTACTTCAGCCCTATCGATGACGTCAACCGCAGCCAGTCCACCAACGACGTCTATCCCACCGCCATCAAGCTCGCGATGGTGTTCGGCACGCAGCGCCTGCTCGCCGAGCACCGGCTCCTGACCGAGTCGTTCGCGGCCAAGGGTCGCGAGTTCGCGAGCATCCTCAAGATCGGCCGCACGCAGCTGCAGGACGCCGTGCCCATGACCCTCGGCCAGGAGTTCTCCGGCTTTGCGACAACCCTCGCCGAGGACTACGACCGGCTCTCCGAGACGATCCCGTGGATGAACGAGATCAACATGGGTGCGACCGCGATCGGCACGGGAATCACCGCCGACCCTCGCTACGCGGATGCTGTCCGCCGTCATCTGGTGGAGGTGACGGGCATCGAGATGGAGACCGCGCCCGACCTCATCGAGGCCACGGCGGACGCCGGCATTTTTATGACCCTGAGCGGAACACTCAAGCGGGCGGCGGTCAAGCTCTCCAAGATCTGCAACGACCTGCGCCTGCTCTCGAGCGGACCACAGGCGGGCCTGGGGGAGATCAACCTTCCGCCGCGTCAGGCCGGATCCTCGATTATGCCGGGCAAGGTGAACCCGGTGATCCCCGAGGTGGTCAACCAGGTCGCCTTCGCCGTTATTGGTGCGGATGCCACGGTCACCGCCGCCGCGGAAGCCGGGCAGTTGCAGCTCAACGCCTTCGAGCCCGTGATCGCGAACTCGCTCCTGCAGTCTCTCGCGTGGATGGTCAACGCGTGTTACACACTCCGCGTTAACTGCGTGGATGGCATCACCGCCAACACCGATCGTCTGGCGATGCAGGTCGAGTCGAGTGTGGGTGTTGTCACCGCCCTGACGCCCTATATCGGGTATGCCGCGGCGGCGACCCTCGCCCACACCGCGTTGACCTCAAACGCCTCGATCAAGGATCTTGTGGTCGAGGCAGGCCTGATGACCCCGGAGAAGGTCGCCCAGGTGCTCTCGCCGGAGCGACTGAGCGGCATGGTTCCCTTGACCGGGCCGCTAATCCTCCCGGACCTACCCCCGCGCGCCTAGGGATTCCACGGGAATTGTGTCGGGTCACCACGGTGATCGTGAGCCACCGTGGTGACCTGACGAGCTAGCGGTTCTAGGTTCGTCACAAACCACCCCGTGCCCGAGGAGAACCGTGCAGTCCGTTGTTCGTTACCTTCCTATCGTTGTGACCATCGCTGCTGCATCAGTACTCTCTGGCTGCACAACTTCCACCGAACTCACACCGTCGAGTGAGCCCAGCGTGGAGGCCGAGCTGGCGCCGGAACCCACGGCGGAGGCCCCCGAGCCCGCGGCGAACGATATCTGTGACCTGTTGACGGATGACGAGATCACCTCCGTGATTGGCACCCATTACCTAGCCACGAGCGCCAACTTCGGTGGACTCAGTGACGAGACCGGTGGGCAGTGCATCTGGACGACCAATCCGGAGGGCGACATCTTCGACTTTGACGCGAGCCAAGTCGAGTTGGTCGTGTGGGTTCCCGGCAGCGTTAATCCTCCGCCTGCCGAGGCTCCCCTCCCCGGGAGCCCCGACGTCGTGACGTCGTCCAACGGTGCCATGTTCGCGAGCGCCGACCGCGTCTTCTGGGTACGGGTAACGGGCGACACCTCGAGCGATCCGGCCGTCATTGCGGCGGTGCAGGCACTGGTGCCCACGATCGTTGGTCGCCTGTAGCTCTTAGCCCACGTCGAGCAAGCGCGCGACCACCCCTGCTCTCGAGGTCACCCCGAGCACACGAAAGAGCCCGCGGACGTGGGCCTCGACGGCCTTCTGGCTGATCCCGAGGTCGCGAGCGATCTCCTCGTTGGTATGACCCTTCATCAGCCCCGAGGCGACATCCCGCTGGCGTGGGGTGAGCGAGTCGAACCGTGGACCGAGAGCTTCTCGTGCATCCGGCGCATGAACCACAATTCCGATCCGATTGGGAACACCAAGCGTGTCAAGCACCGCCGCCACGTGACCCTCGACCGTGCGGAGCGAGACCACAAGCACGTCGGCGATCTGCTGGTTGCGAAGTCCACGGGCGGCGAGCCGCGCGACCACCTGTTGTGTTGGTGTGAGCAGGCCCCAGCGCGACTCGACGCCGGAGCGTTCATGCCTGCCGCTCTCGTCGAGCGCGCGGGCAAGCCAAACCCGCAGGTCGGCCGCGGTCACCTGCCCCAGAAGAGTCTCGATCGTATCGGACCCCGACGAGGGCAGGCGCAGGTCGGCGAGAGTTGCCGTGAGGGCGGCCCGAGCGCCCACGAGCGCGCTACCTGACTCGAGTGCGGCGACCGTTGCCGCACGAGCCCGGGCCGCACCGTCGGCTCGGTCGCCCGTGGCGATTCGCAGTCGCGCGCGCGCAGTCTCACGCGCCGACAGCATCTGGCGATTAGTGCCCAGATCAATGCGGTCGAAGTCCAGCATCATCCACGCGGCGAGATCGGCATTGCCGGCGGCAATGGCGGCTTCGACAAGCATGTCGTAGCCGTAGGCGCGCAGCGCGAGGGGCAACAACGGAAGGCCGGGGCCACCCCCGCCGTAACGAAGCAGCTCGGACGCGTTCTGTGGCAACCCGCTGGCCGCGAGTCCGAATGCCCCGATAAGGGCAAGACCCGCGTCCGCGTAGGTACTGGGTGCGACCATCCGACGTGACAGGGACTCGGCGAGTTCAACAACCGTGGAGCGCTCGCCACTGAGTCCAGACACCAGAGCTTTTAGGCACTTCTGCGACTCGATCGCGAGCGGCGTTGTGGCCTCACTCTCGGCGAGAACTCCGGCCGCTTGTCTCACCTGCCCCTGAAACAGCAGACTGCGCACAAGCCCGAACCTTAGCCAGGTCTCCGCTCGTGGGTTGTCCACACCACGAGCGAGCGCGCGCGACGTGAGGGTCGTGCAGAGTTCAATGTCCCCGATAACGTGGGCAGCTTCGCTGCTGTGAAACACGCGCATTGCCGTGGCCGTATCGAGAGCTGGTCCGTGCTCGGACACGATCGCCGAGTTCGGCGCGGAGGTGACACTCCCGGCGCAGAGTGCCTCGATTTGGCTTCGCACACCGGACTCGTAGCGCGAGTGCGAATCGAGGGTTTTGGCCGCCGCCAGAGCGCTGTCGAACCGAGCGAAGAACAGGTGCTCATAGGCCAGTACGGCCGGATGCTCGGTCGCGCCAACTTCGGAGTGACGCTCGTGCCCGAAGTCCATCAGGTCAAGGACACAACTCGCCGCCGTCTGATCGAGTGTGATCTCCACAGCACATTCTTGCGCGTCGCGGCGCGCGTGATGACACCTACTTGGTGTCGTCCTCGTCGTCCTCGATCACGTGAAGAGCCTTGTCACGCGCGGCGCCAGCGGCCTCGGTCACGCGTGTGGTGGCGTCCTTCGCGGTCGTGGTGACCTTGTCAGCGACGTCCTTCGCGGTTGTCGACACGGTGTCGGCAACGTCCTTGGCGGTCGTCGAGACCTTCTCCGCCACGTCCTTGGCGGTCGTCGAGACCTTGTCGGCAACATCCTTGGCGACGTCGGCCACCACGCCGGGGGCGGCCTTCGCTGCGGCCTCGGCGCGCTCGCGGATGATCGGAGCCTGCTGCCGCGCGTAGTCCTCGACGTCCTTGCGCGCCTTGGCCACTCGTGGGTCCTCCCACAGGGTCGTGACCTTCGCCTTCATCGCGTCATACTGCTCGCGGCCGGCGCGAGTGCCCAGCACGTAACCGACGGCGACACCAAGAGCGAGGGCAAGGATTCGAGGATTCATGCCGCCAGCCTAGGCGTGCAGCCTGACAGTCTCCAGACCGTTAGCCCGGCAGTGTGACGTCGCTCGGGTCCTTGTCGTCACGCCAGCCTCGCCAACTGGGGTGCCGCAGCTTGCCCGAGAGGGTCCAGTCCGAGAAGCTCACCTCGCCCACGAGCTTGGGGCTCACCCACCGTGCATCTGCGGCGTCCTCGGCCGGAACATCGTGGAATGGTGATGTCTTTCGCTCGAGGCGGCGCAGCATCGTGCCGATCTCATCGAGCTGGCGATCGGTGAATCCGCTCCCCACGCGGCCGATGTAGTGCAGTCCGTCGGCGCTCGGGATTCCCATCAGCAGGGACCCGACGTGGTGCGATCGTGCACCGGAGCCCGGGCGCCAGCCCCCAATAACAACCTCTTGGGTGAGGTTGTGCTTGATCTTCAGCCAGCTGCGCGCACGCTTGCCCACGAGGTAGGTGCTCGATCGGCGTTTGGCCATAATTCCCTCGAGCCCGAGGGATCGGGAGGTGTCGAGCGCGGCGCGTGCGTCGCCCTCGAACACCGGGGGCAGGTGCACGGCACCCGTCGGCGTCAGCACCCGCTCGAGCAGGTCACGACGCTCGTCCCACGGTGAGTCCGTCACGCTCTCACCGTCGAGCTCGAGAATGTCGAAGACCATAAACTGCACGGGCGTTGTGGCCATCGCGGGTTCCACGTCCTTGGGCTTGGCGAGTTTCATCCGCGTCTGCAGAACACCGAAGTCGGGCCGGCCCGCCTTGTTGAGCGCGATGATCTCGCCATCAAGCACGGCGTCGGCTGTGAGCATCCTGGCCAACGCCTGCAGCTCGGGATAACTCGACGACACGTCGACGCCGTTGCGGCTGTGGAGCGTCACCCGGCCCCCGCTCACCTCGGCGAGGGCGCGGATGCCATCCCATTTCATCTCGAAGGCCCACTCCGTGGTTTCGCCGAGTTCGCCCACCGTGCCGGGGCTCGCGAGCATGGGTGCCCACCGTCGTTGGGCGGAGGCGCGTGGCCCGCGGCTTCCGCCGATGACCTTGCGGCGCGAGTCGGCGCGAGCGTGCCGTGGCGGTTGCTCGTCGACCGACTTCATGAGGTGGATGAGCCAGTTGTTCTCGTTACCCTCACGGCCGCCGGTCTGGATCAGCGCGT
Source organism: Rhodoglobus sp. (assembly GCA_965279605.1). Lineage (GTDB taxonomy): Bacteria > Actinomycetota > Actinomycetes > Actinomycetales > Microbacteriaceae > Rhodoglobus. The sequence continues at coordinate 300,410 of CBDIIE010000014.1, read as the reverse complement.
ACCGATGCGAGCCGTGCTTCTCGCCGTGCAGGGTCGCGATTACCTCCTTGCCGTCTCTCCACTTCTCGAGGTCGTAGGTGCCCTTGTCCCAGATCGTCACCTCACCGGCGCCGTACTGGCCCGCAGGGATGACCCCCTCGAACGCTCCGTAGGCGAGGGGGTGATCCTCGGTCTGGACCGCCAGGTGGTTCTGTCCGGGGTCGGTGGGCACCCCCTTGGGGATCGCCCAGCTCACTAGCACACCGTCGTGCTCGAGTCGGAAGTCGTAGTGGAGCTTGCGGGCGTGATGCTCCTGGATAACAAAGCTGTTGCCGGTCGAGGGCGGGGGAGCCTCGGCGGGCACCGGCTCCGGCGTCTTGGAGCCGTCACGCATGCTCCGGTAGGTCGCGAGCCGATCATCCGGTCCGCCCGCCTGGATTGCCGGGATAAAACCGGCCATCCGCTGGGGGGTGGGTTCCAGGGATGCGAGGTGCCCGGCCGTGAGGGCGGCGAGGAGATCCCCGCCCGACTCGAGCCGCTCGATCACCTCGGTGTAGTCGAGGTGGGCAAGCGAGGGGTCGTCGAGCTCCTCCCAGCTGCGAGGCGCCGCAACCATGGGGCGCGCCCGGCCACGCAGGGAGTACGGCGTGATCGTCGTCTTGCTGCCGTTGTTCTGGCTCCAGTCGACGAGCACCTTGCCCTCCCGCAGCGCCTTTTTCATGTCGCTCACCACAAGGTCGGGGTGATCGGCCTCGAGGGCCCGGGCCAGTTCGTGGGCCACCTCCGAGACCTGGTCGCTGGTTTGCTTTCCGTCGAGCGCCGCGTAGAGGTGGATTCCCTTGGAGCCACTCGTCACGGGAAACGGCTCGAGTGACATCCCCTCAAGGATGGCTCGCGCCAGGCGGGCGACCTCCGCGCACTCGGCGAGGCCCGCGCCGGGACCAGGGTCGAGGTCAAGCACCATGCGGTCTGGGTTCTTTCGGATGCCCGTGCGCCCGAACTGCCACTGGGGAACGTGGAGCTCCAGGGCCGCGATCTGGCCCAGCCACATCAGGGTCGCGAGGTCGTTCACGAGTGGGTAGGCGTTGACATGATCGGAGTGCTGGATGTCGCGGCGCAACACCCACTGGGGGGTGGATCGCTCGTCGAGGTTCTTCTGGAAGAACATCTCGCCGGGCGCCTCGGCCGTTCCCACGCCGTTGACCCAGCGCTTGCGTGTGACCGGGCGATTGGCGGCATGCGTGATAAGGGCGGTCGAGACGCGCGCGTAGTAGTCGAGAACGTCGGCCTTGGTTGTGCCGGTCTCCGGGTACAGAACCTTGCCCAGACTGGTCAGCTTGAGCCGGTGGCCGTCGATCGTGACAAGCTGATCGTCGCCCGTCGAAGCTGCCATACCTCCATCATGCGCGGCAAGGGGTGGCACCGCTAGGCACGAGGGTGTGTACTTGTCAGAAGGATGTTCACTACGTCAACATCAGGACGGGAGCCGCGATGAGGTCGATCTGGAAGGGCGCCATCACCTTTGGGCTCGTCAACGTGCCCGTCAAGGTCTACACGGCGACGGAAGATCACGACGTCTCGCTCCACCAGGTTCACGACGCCGACGGTGGTCGTATCCGATACCAGCGCAAGTGCGAGATCTGCGGCCAGGTGGTTGAGTATGCCAACATCGCGAAGGCGTTTGACGACGGCGAGCGGACAGTGATGCTTACGGATGCGGACATGGCCACGCTTCCGGCCGAGAAGAGCCGCGAGATCGACGTCGTCGAGTTTGTTCCCAGCGAGCAGGTTGACCCCATCATGTTCGAGAAGAGCTACTACCTCGAGCCGGACTCTCGCTCGGTGAAGGCGTACGCCCTCCTGCGCCGCACCCTCGAGGAGACCGACCGCACAGCGATAGTGAAGTTTGCCCTGCGGCAAAAGACCCGACTCGGTGCCTTGCGCGTTCGGGGGGATGTTCTGATGCTCCAGTCGCTCCTGTGGGATGACGAGGTCCGTGAGGCGCGCTTCCCGGCACTCGACGAGAAGGTCACGATCTCCGACAAGGAGCTCGAGATGTCCGAAGCGCTTGTCAAGAGCTTCGAGTCGGACTTCTCTCCCGAGAAGTTCACTGACGACTACCAGGAGCAGTTGCGAGAGCTCATCGAGGCCAAACTCGACAAGGGGGATGCCCTGGACACCGCCGAGACGTTCGGTGACACGGCCGAGGCCGAGGGCGGCGGCGAGGTTCTGGACCTGATGGAAGCACTCCGCAGGAGCGTGGAGAAGAACCGAGCGGCCGCGTCGGCCACGACCGGCACCACCAAGTCGACCAAGACCAAGGCCGCCCCCAAAAAGAAGGCAAGCGCCTAGGAGTTCTCCTCCCGCATCCGCCTGCCGTCTGCCTCGTCGGATGCCCGCTGGCGCGCGAGCATCAGGTTGCGGGTCGTATCGCGAAGGGGAATCTGCACGGTCTCTTCCGCCGCGATTCCCGCGCTCAGCTGGCGCAGGCGCATGACCTCCACGTCGACCTCGGCGCCCAGGACCAGCACCAGATTGGTCAGGTAGAACCACAGCAGCAGCGCGAGGCCACCGCCGAGCCAACCGTAGATTCGGTCGTAGGGCGCCACGGTTGAGACGTAGAGGGCAAAGGCACCGGTGGCCAGGGACCACGCCACGATCGCAAACAGCGCGCCGTGGCTCACCCACCGAATCCGCTCGTGCCGCACGTTGGGCGTCGCGTAGTAGAGCACGGCCACCACGAGCGTCACGAGCACGGCAAGCAGGGGCCACCGGCCCACGGCAAACACCGTCAGCCAGGGCTCGCCGATGCCCACGGTGCTCCCGATCGCCGAGGCGATACGGCTGGTCGTCAGCAGGAGCACGGCGATCGCCGCGAAGACCACCAGCAGGAACGCGGAGAGCGCAAGCATCAGACCACGAAACTTCCAGATCTGGCGCCCCTCCTGCACCTCATACGCTCCGTTCACGGCGCGACCAAACGCGGTGGCGTAGCTCGCGAGCGACCAGAGCGAGAGCACTAGGCCCAGGGCAAGCGCCACGCCGGGGTTAGCGATCGTGAGCAGGGCATCCAGTGGGGCCCGGATGGTCTCGATGGTCTCCGGCTGCACCACCTCACCGATGATGCCCAAGAGCACCGCTGAGCCGTTGCTGGGGTTGCCCAGCGAGAACGCGGCGACAACCGCTAGGGAGGCCGGGAAGATCGCGAGGGCGGAGAAGAAGCTGAGGGAGGCGGCCGAGTCAATTCCCCGGTGCCGCACGAACCCGTGCCATGCCCGCCGGGCGGCAAATGCCCACGCGCTGCGTGGAAGACCTCGTGATGTGGGCTGGGTCATCGGCCCTACCCGCGGCCGCGGAATCGCGAGACGCCAAAGGGGAGTGCGACCCAGGCCAGGACGATGCCGGCAAGCGTGATTCCGCCGGCAACCCACCCCTGTGGACGGCCCACCACCACGTCGACGATGAGCATCACGGTGCCCATGATCGTGAGTGCGACGGATGCGAGTGTCACCTTGAGAACCCGGTTGGCGACGGTAACGATCTCCTCCTTGGCCCGCTGCTGGAACAGCACCCGATGCAGACTCACGGGCGTGAGCGCGAGGATTGTCGAAATCACGGCGAACGCCACAAGCGTGAGGTAGAGGGTTACCTGGTACGAGTCGAGCTCGGTAAACCGGGGTTGGAACGTCATCGCGAGCAAAAACCCGGTGAGGATCTGCGTGCCGGTCTGGATCACCCGCAACTCTTGCAACAGCTCATTCCACCGCCGGTTGAGGCGTTCGGCTTCCGATTCGTCGTCGAGGGGATCCGTCATCTGACGATCGTAGGCCGAGCCCGCCACAGATGCAGCCCCGCGTAGCTGCGCCACGGCGCCCACCTGCGCCCGTGCTCCTCAAGGCCGCGCGCGGTCGCGGGCAGCCCCAGCGCCGCCGCGCTCTGCAGCATCACCAAGTCAGTTGTCAGGAGCGTATCGGGGTTGCCGAGCACACGCATGGCGAGGTACCCCGCCGTCCACGGGCCAATACCGGGCAGCGCAGTCAGGTGCGCGGTGAACTCGTCGGCGGGCATCCCCACGTCGAGTACCAGCCTGCCCTCGACGATCGCCTCGGCGGCGCCGACGATCGTGGAGACGCGCGAGGCTGGCCCACGAAGCACCTCGCGCCCGTGCTCGGCGAACTGCGTTGCCGTGGGGAATCGCCCACCGCCGAGGTCGCGCACCAGGGTACCCAGCACGGTGCGCGCGGCAGCGATCGAGATCTGCTGTCCCACCAGAGTGCGGAACAGTGCCTCCTCGGCGTCGAGGGCACCCGGCATCCGGATGCCCGGCGCGGCCAACACGAGGGGCGCGAGCGTTGCATCCGCCGACAGGGCCTCGTCGATGGCGATCGAATCCGCGTCAAGGTCAAACAGGCGTCGCACCCGGGCAACAAGGGTGGACACGTCGCCAATGTTCTCAAGCCGCGCCGTGCACAGGATCGTGGCGTCGGCATCCACCGCGAGTCGAATGTGTGCCGTGCCTCCCGGGAGCGTCACGTCACGCTCGAACGCACCGTCATCGACTTGTTCGAGACCGGCGATGGCGTGGTCTGCGAGATAGTGCATCACCCCGGCCCCGTCGAACGGAGCCCGGGCGGGCAGCCTCAGGGTGATGGTGGTGGGGGAGTCGTGGCCGATCGGGCGACTGCGCCCCCGGCGGGCGAGGAGGCGTAGCTGGCTGGGGGTCGTCTCGTAGACGGCCTGAATTGTGTCATTGAACTGGCGGATGCTCGAGAACCCACTCGCGAACGCCACGTCTGCGACGGGCAGGTCAGTCGAGGCGAGCAACGTTCGTGCGCTTTGGGCACGATGTGCTCGCGCGAGGGCGAGTGGACCGGCGCCCAGTTCGCTGGTCAGGACCCGCGTGAGGTGTCGCGGGGTGTAGCCCAGGCGGCGCGCGAGGCCGGGCACTCCCTCGCGCTCGACGACCCCGTCGCCAATGAGCCGCATGGCTCGAGCCGCGAGGTCGTCGCTGAGGTTCCAGTCGGGTGACCCCGGAACGGCGTCGGGCTGGCATCTTTTGCAGGCGCGCAAGCCCGCCTCGTGCGCGGCGGCCGCGGTGCGATAAAACCGAACATTGCGCTCGTGTGGTGTCATGGCTGGGCAGCTCGGGCGGCAGTAGATGCCGGTCGAGTGAACGCCGGCGATGAACTGGCCGTCGAAGCGCGAGTCTCGCGATTTGAGGGCGCGGAATCTCTCCTCGAAGCGCTCGTCGGTTCTGGTCACGTGCCCAGCTTCACATCCCGCGCCGACAATGACTAGCGGAATTCGGACACCACTCGGGCCTGCGGAATGACACCCTTCACGAGCAGCAGATTGTTGTATGGCTCGTCCTCGCGAGTGAGCACAACACAGTGCGCCGCACGGGCACGCTCGTAGAAAGAGAAACGGGGGATACTCTCCACCTCAAGAGCACGACCCTCCGCGTCGTTCGCGAGCTCGTGGACCCGCGCCACGGTGGGCATCACGTGCGAGGGGTCGTCGTATGCCTCCATTGTCGCGAGGGGCGGTACCACGAAATCGAGTGGAAAAACACTCAGGATCGCCTCGGCCACGCGCACGATCCCGGCGTCCACCCGAATGACGGGTGCACCGACCGTGTATGCGGGGTAGTTGCGGTCGACGATGGCCAGCACGTCGCCGTGCCCCAGCTCGTCAAGGTGGCGAAGAAGCTCGCCGCCCAGCAGCGGGTCGATGTTCTTGAGCACTAGTCCTCCTGGGTAGCACGCTGACGCTTGGCCAGAGTGTGCGAGATGGTTGCCGTGTTCTCGTACAACTCCCGATAGAGCCCATACAGTTCGGCGTATCCGTCCTCGCGCTCGGGGGAGGGCTCGACGACGCGCGCGATGGGATTCCAGGTCGTGATGTCGGCGGGGCCGAGCGACCGCGCCGCGAGGAACGCCGCGCCAAGGCTCGCGCCGATGGTCTGGGTGGGAACGTTCTGGCTGAGTCCGGTGACATCCGACACGATCTGGAGCCACAGGTCACCTTGCGCGCCGCCACCAACGGCGACAACCCGGGTGATGGTGCTGCCCGCGGCGCGCATCGCCTCCACGTTGTGACGGACACCCATCGCGGTCGCCTCGAGCGCCGCGCGATAGAGGTCACCTCGCTGGTGCTCGAGCGTCAGGCCGGCGACGATGCCCCGGGCGTGGGGGTCCGCGATGGGGGTGCGTTCCCCGGCAAAGTAGGGAAGCATCAGCAGCCCCCGTGAGCCGGCCGGCGAACGAGCTGCGTCAGCCAGCAACTCGGAGTAGTCCGGGGAGCCACAGAGGTCACGGAGCCAGCCGGTGATCGCGCCCGAGGTCGCCATGCCACCGGCCACGTTGTGTGTTCCGGCAAACGCACCAACCGTGCCCCACAGCCCCGGAATCGTCACGCGGTCCTCGACCGTGTTGACCAGGAACATTGTCGTTCCGTACATGAGCATCAGATCGCCCGGGTTATGGGAGTCCACGCTGATCGCCTCGGTCCACGCGTCGATGGTGCCCGCCACCACCGGGATGCCCGCGGGCAGTCCCGTCGCGGACGCCGCACTCTTGCCGACCGTGCCGACGACGCTGTCCGCCCACACGAGGCGTGGCAACTCGATGTCTCCGACGATGTCGCTCGTCCACGGCCCGTACCACTCCTGTGCGACGGTGTCGTAGAGCGGTGTGCACTGGCTCGCCGAATGGTGGTCGAGAACGTACTCGCCCGTCAGCTGGAAGGCGACCCAGGACGCGGGCATAAACAGCCGACGAGCCCTCGCGAAGACTTCGGGTTCATGGTCGCCCACCCAGGCGATCTTGGGACCCACCGCCTGGGTCGACAGCAGCGATCCACACCGCGCGAGAATCTCGTCAGCACCCCAGCGTTCGGTGAGCCTACTAATCTGCTCCGTCGCTCGGGTGTCGACGCCGTACAAGATCGCCGGCCGCAGGGGCTTGTTGTCCCCGTCCACAAGGGCAACACACGGCCCCATCCCGCTGACCCCCACCGCCGCGACGTCCGGGTTGACGGTCGTCAGCTCGCGGGTGATCGACTGGAACTCCTCCCACCAGGTTGAGGCGGGCATTTCGACCCAGCCGGGTCGGGGACGTGACACGTCGTGGTGGCGCACGGCCGTCGCAACGATTGTTCCGTCGAGACCGGCCAGCACACCCTTGGTGCTCGACGTGCCCACGTCGACGCCAATAACGAGTGGCACTAGACGATCGTGACGTCACCCGCGAGGTGCACACTGACCCCGAGGGCGTCGAACATCGCGGCCTTCGCGGTGAGAGCCTTGGTGGCGGTGTCGGCATCCGGCGCGTAGACGAGCTGAGCGTGGTTGGCCTTATGCCTGGCCATAAACTGGTCGCGAGTCACGCCGTGCAGAACGGCGTGCATGATGGGCCACTCCGGGTTGGTCGCGTTCCAGCGGCGCTCGGTCTCCTCGGCGGGAAGATCGATCGCCGAGCCTCGCCCGAGGTCGACGTGCAGTCCGCCATTCTCGATGTACACGCGGGACCAGACGATCTCACCGGCCTTCGACACGCCCTTGATCGTGGAGCCACCGAGCGGGAAGTACATGGGGTTCTGGCGCCAGCCCTCGGCGCCCGCGTAGCCGTCCGCGAAGTGGGAGGGCGGCACCGAACCGGAGATCTCAAAGACCCAGACGAACTGGCCGTTGTAGTCCTCGCCCCAGCGCACATCGTGAAGGGTGTTTGCCGGGTCGAGGCCCATGGCACTCCAGACGCGGTTCGTGACGAGAGCATCGATGGCCACGCCCTCGTCCGCCTCGTTCGCCAGGGGAACCGCCTGCCCATCCCAGAGGATGCGTGATGCGTCGCGGCTGGTCACGGGCGGCCGCTCAACATTGTTGATGATGCCCTCGGCCAAGTCGGATGCGGGGCAGATGTCCTTGAGGCCCTGCTGGTACTGGATGCCAATCGCATCCAGACCAAAGTCGTCCGCGATGCGCAGGAGCGAGATGTACATTCGCGCCTGAAGGAGCACCTGGCGCTCGGTGAGCTCCGTGGCCTCGTCGGAACCCCAGCGGAACCGCATCCCGTGATCCACGAGCCAGTCCAGCACGGATCGCGCGTCGGCCTCGGTGACCGTCTGCATGTCGGCCCACAGGGCACTCTGCGAGAGGCGCTCCTTGTAGATGCCCAGAGGGTTCATCAGCTCGTCATCGATGATGGCGTTGTACATGCCCATGCAGCCCTCGTCGAACACCCCAAAAATAGCCTTGGACGTGGTGAGTTCCTCGGCGAGGGATCGGCCGAGTGCGACCTCGTCGCTCGCCGGCAGCGGCGGCAGAGGGCGCACGTGGCTGTCGTCGTGGGGGATGTGGCCCGTCTCGACCCAACTGCGGATCCCATCGAGGAACCACTGGTCGGTGAAGTCCACGCTCCAGATGGTCGAGTAGGGCTTGCCCATCTTGGTGAGGCCACCGTTGAGTCCCAGAAGCCCCACCAGTCCGGGCGCGTCACCCTCGAAGTTGGCCACCGTCAGGATGGGGCCGCGGTGGGTGCGCAGGCCACCGAGCACGTGATGGCTGTACTGCCACACCGACTCCGCGACGATGAGGGGCGCGTCGGTGGGGATCGTGGCGAACACGTCGAGGCCCATCCGTTGGCTCGAGATAAACCCGTGGCCGGTTGCCGGGTCGACCTCATTGGCGCGGCGAATGGTCCAGCCGAGGTCGCCGAAGACACGAGCCAGGTCGGCCTCCATTCGCTGCTGCGTGGGCCAACCGGACCGGTTGGGGGCCTCGCGCAGGTCCCCGCTTGCGATCAACCACGCGGTGCGCGGCTCGACACTGGGCCGGGGCGAGAGGGTGGGGAAGGTGTACGTCACGAGGTGCTCCTGGAGGTGTGGGTTGGAAGGGGGGAGACGGAAAACACCAGCGTTTCCCAGTCGTCGACGTTGTTGATGGTCACCACGCCCTCGTCGAGAGTGAGCGGGACCAGGGTGCCGTCGATGATACGCCCGGCCGAGGTGGTGCCGGGAGGTGCCATCACCCGCACCTCGTAGAGGCGTGCGACGTCCTCGATGGCGGCCGGCTGGGCCGCGCCAAAAACATCGAGGGCAACGACGGGGTACCCGGTCACCAGGTGGGTGATGACCTCGTCCCCGCGCCGGGCGACCACAAGCTCGGTGTTGTGATGGGTTCCCTCGATGCGCACGATCGGGGCAACTCTCGCGGCGCGGTGGACAAGCGCGGCGAGGAGGTCCCGGTAGGCACCGTGCCCGAGGCGCGCGCGGTTGTTGCCGAGGCGTGCCGCCGAGACGATCACCAGTCCCTCGCCCACCCGCCGCTCCACGATCACCGGCACCTCCGTGTCTCGGCCCGGTGCCGGCTGGTTGTTGTGCCAGTAGGTGGTGGTATCGGTTTCGAGAACGGGATCGATCCTGTGTGCCAGCACCGTCACATCCGGCGCGTGGATGCTCAGCTCCGCGATACGCCCGTAGTGCGGGAGGGGCCAGCCACCGACCTCCTCACCGAGCTCCCCGCCCAGCCGAAGATAGGGGAACGTGTACTGGCTCGCAGGCCCATAGGTCACCCCCAAGAGCTCCGCCAGATCGGGGTGAAGGTCCACGGTCTCGCCGCGCTCGCCGCGGATTCCGAGGGGACCCGTCACGACCAGGCCACCCCCGCCCCGAACAAACTCGACGATCGCCTCGACCTCGGTGTCCGAGACCGACAACACGTCGGCGAGCACAAGAACCCGATAGTCAGCCAGTCGCGCGAGCGATTCCGGCCGCTCGTCCAGAAGGTCAACGGGCACGTGTGACTCGACCAGGGCACGGTAGCTTCCCGTGACGGCGGCGACCAGGTCGCTCGCCGCGGATCGTGGCTCGCTCTGCGGGAACTGTGCGGACTGCTCCCCGTTGCTGGGGTTCTCGTCCGCACCCAGCAGGCTCTCCAGCTCGCGCGCTCGTTGACTCGCGTAGAGCGCAACGTGGCGCTCCGGCGTTGTGCCATCGAGCCACGGCGTTCGCTCGGCGATCCGACCGTAGACGGGAGCAAGTCGCCGATACACCTCGGGTTCGATGGCCCCCGTTGCGTAGGGCTGGTCATCCAGCGAGACGGCCGAGCCGTGAGCGGCGACGGTGAATGCCTCGAACCGCAGCTGCGCCTCGGAGCGCATGGTGAAGTCCCACGTGTGCACAAAGCGGCTCACGAGCACCTCGCGGGGCCGTCCGCTCACCCCCGAGGCGATGTAGCTCGACGCGAAGCTGGGGAAGCCGAGCCCGTGCCAGTCCGTGTAGCCCTCGCTCGAGCCGATGTCGGCAAGAGCCAGGTGGTCGGTGCTCAGCCCGATCACCGCGTCGACGAACGTGGTCGCGTAGAAGTTAGGGATGAGCGCTGCCCGCGGGCGTTCGGCAGCGAGTACTGCACGCTGTTCCGCGAGGTAGTCGAACAGGACCTTCTGGGAGAAGTGGATGAGGTCGACCCAGCCCTCGGAGTCGCGGTCGGTCGGCATGGGGCGTCCATAGATCTCCCGGAACGCCGCCTCGCACCGGTGGCACACACACGGGCCGGCCGTGAGGATGTCACTCCACACCCCGTCGATCGGATACCGCCGGGCAATTTCGCGCACCTGCTCCAGCGCGAGCGTGCGGTAGTCGCTGAGGAGGCACAGGGCGGGCCAGCGTCCCGTGTTGCCCCGTGATGGCGACGGCACGAGCATCCACTCCGGATGCTGGCCGGCGGCCGCTGTGTCCCACATGTTGGAGAAGTAGGCGATCACGCGGATACCACGCTTGTGGGCAGCCTCGAGTTGCTCTCCGAACAGGTCACGACCGGCGAGCGACCCATGTGGTCGCCCCACCTCGGTGGGGTAGTACGCGTTGCCGTACTGGCACTTGGCGAACAGCACTACCGAGTCGACCCCTGCGCTCGCCAGAATTTCGAGGTCCCCCTCGGGGTTCACCTCGCTGAGCAACGGGAAGGTGGGCTCGGGCGTGTTTCCGCGCTGGTGAGGGTCGGTCCAGTCCGGCGTGTGGGCGTCGTAGAACACCCGGCGGCGCGATGTGGCCCACCAGCCGTCGTCGGCCTCGGTGATGGGGTCGAGTCGGGGAATCATTGCCAGTGGGCGTCCTTCTGATGATCGTGTGGTCGTGGGGGAGAGGTCTCGAGGTGCGGGTGCTCCGGACTGAGCCGATTTTTCTCCCGGAGCACCCGACACCCCGAGGGTCGGGATAGGGGCGGCAGTGCCGGTCATGGCGTTCCCGCCCCTCGGTCGGAGGTGGCGTCGATGGTCGCCAGCAGGTCCGCAACCACCGTCGCCACAAAGGTCGCTAACACGGCCGGCAGCACCAGGCCGAGTGTTCCGAGAGTCGCGACGATGGCAAAGGCAGCGAGCACCCCCACGCCGAGAACCGTCAGCGCCACTGCGGGTCGATAGGCCACGAGGATCAGCCCGCCACGGAGGGCCGCTACCCCCCGCCGGCCACGCACCGCGCCGTAGCCGAGGGACACGGGAGCCACGGCGAGCAGAACCGCGGCTGCCATACACCCGACGATCTGAAGGGCGCCGCCGGCGGAGATTGCCCGCTCGGCGAGAGTCGCGCACGCCAGTAGAATGAGGGCGAGTAGGGCATCCACCGTAAACACGTCGCGGACGCGCACCCTCTCACCTCGGCCGATCATGGCTCCCACTTGAGCGAGGCCCGTGGCGAGCAGGGACGCGGGAACCGCGGAGAACGCGACGAGCCACCACACGCTCGTGAGGCTCGCGACGACCATCGGAACGGCAGCAAGCAGCGCGAGTGCGCACACGGCGGTGACCCGGGGCAGCTCGTGCCACGTGAGGAGGGATGCGCGCCGGAGGTGAGCGGGCAGGCTCAGGCCCACGGGCGTCTCGACGGCGGTCACAGCTTGAGTCCGCTCGACGCGATCGACTGCACGATCCAGCGCTGCGCAATAACAAAAACGATCAGCACCGGGATAATCGCGAGGGTAATGCCCGCCGCAATCGTGCCCAGGGAGCCGGTCGAGAAGCGCCCCGCGAGCAGCACGAGCCCCACGGGCAGCGTCTGGTTCTCGACATCCCGGATCATCACGAGTGGCATCAGCAGGTCGTTCCACCAATAGGTGAAGGTCAGGATTCCGAGGGTTGCCAGAGCAGGGCCGGAGAGCGGCAGGATCACCTGGAAGAAAGTGCGGACGTGCCCTGCACCGTCAATGCGAGCCGCCTCCTCGAGTTCGCGGGGCAGGCTCAGGAAGTGCTGACGCAGCAGGAATATGCCAAAGGCGCTGAACACTCCGGGCAGAATGAGCGCCCACAGCGTATTGGTGAGGCCTAACTTCGACATCACCAGGAACAGGGGCACAATCGTCACCTGGAGCGGGATCATCAGCGAACCAATGACCAACGCAAACGCGAATCCCCGACCGCGGAAGTTCAATCGAGCGAACGCGTACCCGGCGGTCGAGCACGTGATGAGCTGGGCGGCCGTGATGGTGCTCGCGACGATGACCGAGTTGAGGATAAAGCGCAGGTAGGGAACCTGCTGGAACACCTTGGCGAAGTTCTCGAGGGTTGCCTCGCTGGGCCAGGGTGTGGGCGGCAGTGCGTACAACTCGGCGTCGCTGGCCGAAATGGCGCCGCGGAAGATCCACAGGAACGGCGCGATGATCGCGGCGGCGGCGAGGGTCAGGATGGCGAGGGCCGCCACCGTCGAGGAGACCTTCGTCAGGCGGATGCGTATGCGGTTCATTCGTAGAAGGTCCATCTGCGCGAGACGCGGAACTGGATCGCGGTGAGCACGATCAGGACGAGCAAGAGGGTGATGCCCACCGTCGAGGCATAGCCGAGGTCGAAGCTGCCAAACGCCGTGTCGTAGATGTACTGGACGATGGTTCGGCTGGCGTCACCGGGCCCACCCGTGGTCAACACACGCGGCTCGGCAAAGAGCTGGAAGGCACTAATCGTGTTGATCACCACGAGGAAAAACACCGTCGGGGACAGCAGGGGAAGGGTGATGCGCCAGAAGCGCTGCCACGGGTTTGCCCCGTCGACAATGGCCGCCTCGCGGATCTCGTTCGGGATCGACTGGAGCCCCGCGATGTACACGAGGATCGAGAACCCTAGGGTCTTCCACGACGAGACGATGATGACCGAGATGGGCGCCCAAAAACTTGACCCAAGCCAGTCGATCCGCTCGATGCCAAACCACTCACCGAGCCAGAAGTTAACGAGGCCGAGGTCCTTGTTGAGCAGGAACCGCCAGATGAGCGCGATGGCCGAGGACGACACCACGAAGGGGAACAGGAACGACAGCCGGAAGAACCCGCGCAGCAGGCGAGGCATCCGGATCTCGAGGAGCACCGCAAGCAACAATCCGATCGTCACGTTGATCACGAGCACGGCCACGGCCATGTAGGTGGTTGACCCGTACACCGCAACAAGGCGCGAGTCGGTGAACAGCCGGACGAAGTTGTCGAAACCAATAAAGCGGCCGTCACTGAGCAGGTTCCAGTCGAAGAAGCTCAGCAGGATTACCCCGACCGCGGGGGCGAGCACAAACAGGGCGAAGCCGATCAGCGAGGGTGTCAGGAAGCCAAGCGCGGCTAGTCCGTCACCTTTGCGGCGGGGTCGAGAGGTCTGGGCAGCAACAGGGGTGACAACCGTGAGGTTGCCACCCCCGACACCGCTGCCGGTGTTGTGTGTCATGTCAGCTGCAGGTCACAATCGCGTCGAGTTCACTCTGGAGCGACGTCAGGCCATCGGCGATGGGCGTCTCTCCGGCGAAGATGAGCTGCAGGTTGCGCAGGACGGTCGACTCGAACTCGCTGTACTTCGCGGGTGCGGGGTACGGAACGAGGGTGTCGTGCTCGTCGATGCTCGCGTAGAAAAGGTCCGAGTTCACGGGCGGAACTCCCACCTCGCTGATCGTCGCGGCAACCGACCGCAGGGACGGAATCGAGTCACCGGGAGCCTCGGGTGTTCCCACGTACTGCTGCTGGATCTCGGGGCTCACCGTGAACTTCTGGTACTCCCAGGCGAGGTCCGGGTTGGGGGAGGACTGGAGGATCGGGTAGCCGGAACCACCGAACACCGTCTTGTACGTCGCATCCGAGGGGTAGAGCTGGATGTCGAACGCCGTGAAGCCCGCGGGAACGAACGTTCCGATCGGCCAGCGACCGGCGCCGAACATGGCGATTGACCCGTTCTGGAATCGTGTGAACACGTCGCTCATGGGCATGGGTGCCGGAGCGATTCCCTTGTCGATGAGGCCCTTGAGGAACTCGAGCGCCGTGGTGACCTCGGGGGTGTCCACGGTCGCCTCGCAGCGATCGTCACTCGTGAGGTTGCCCCCGGCGTTCGCCACCCATGGCATAATTCCCGGGAAAATCTCGTTGCTTGCCCAGGTGAAGCCGTACTGGTCCGTCACGCCGTCGCCATTCGTGTCCTTAGAGAGGGCCGCGGCGGTTGCCTCGAAGTCCTCCCAGGTCCAATCAGCAGAGGGAGCCTCGATTCCCGCGGCAGCGAACACGTCGGTGTTGTAGTACACGACCATGTCGTTCCATGCGTTGGTCAGCGTGACGATGTCGCCGTCAACCGTGAAGCCGTCGATCAGTCCGGGTGCGATGTCGTCGACCAGGGCGGCCGCCTCCGGGTCGCTCTCCAGGTAGTCGTTGATCGGCAACGCGAGGTTGTTGGCGTGGATGAACTCCGCGCCCTCGCCCGAGATGAGCATAAGGTCGGGCTTCTCGCCGCTGGCGATGAGGGTGGCGACATTCGCGTAGTACGTGCCCCAGTTCTCGCCCGCGACCGGGGTCAGGGAGACCTCGACATCGGGGTTGGCCGCCATAAATGCGTCGGCGGTGGCCTGGTTGCCGGTCTGAGCCGCAGGGCCGTAGTCCCAGAACACGACGTTGAGCGAGCCGCCCTCGGTCGCATCCCCGTCGGACGGGGCACAGCTGGCGAGGGTGGTTGCCGTGAGAGCCGCGGTGATCGCTGCGGCCGCGATGGTTCTCGTGGTGCGTTTCATGTGGGGGTAAATCCTCTCCGTTGAGAATCGGCTGCCCACTAGTAGACCGCACGAAATCGGTTTCGTCAAGTGGGAACAGAATCAGGGATTACTGCCCTGAATGAGCCTGAAATGCTGGACGAAACCGATTGCAAGCAGGATGCCCCAAACGGGACAAGGAGCGACTAGGTCGCTGAGCGTGACGGTCGAGCGGCGCCGCGTGTGACCTCGGCCCGAAGCACCACGGTCCTCGCGGGCTGGGTGTCGCCGGCGATGCGGTCGAGCAGCATGGTGGCAGCGGTGGTGCCAAGGTGGCGTGCAGGAAGGTGCACCTCGGTAATCGCCTCGGGATGCAAGGTCGTGAACGGCAGGTCGCCCACGATGGCTACCCCAAAGTTCGGAGGAGTGATTCCCGCCTCGGAGAGCACCTGCAGTGCGCCAACGCCCATGAGGTTGTTGGTCGTCACAACCGCGTCCGGAGGCGTGTCGAGAGCGAGGAGGCTCGCCATCGCGCCGCGTCCACCGTCAACTCGATAGTTGGCGTGCCGCAGATACTGGTCGATCGTGCCGCCTCCGCCGTGCCGGGCCGCGACCTGACGCCATCCCAGACTGCGTTCCTCCGTGCCCTCGAGGCCCACCGGCCCCGCGATGCAGGCGACCCGCTCGTAGCCCGCCTCGAAGAGGGCACTGGTCGCGGCAATTCCGGCGGCCCGGTTGTCCACCATGACCGAGTCGATGTTGAGGCCGGTGTTGCGGTCCACGGCCACCACGGGTCGGCCGCGATCCGTGAGGTGGCGGATGTCGCCATCCTCCGAGGCCGGTGCGAGGATGACACCCGCCATGTTCTCGGAGTTGGCAATGTCGAGGTATCGCGTCTCTTTTGCGGGGTCGTCGTCGGTGTTGCAGAGCACCACCGAGAATCCCGCGGCCTGTGCCTTGTCCTCGACTCCGCGAGCAAGGGCGGTGAAGAATGGGTTCTCGACGTCGGGGATAAGCAGGGCGATGAGTTCCGAGGTCTGGTTTCGAAGTCGTCGTGCCGTGCGGTTGGGAGTGAACTGCAGCTGCTCTGCTGCGTCGCGAACCAGGCGCACCTTCTCGGGTGACACCGCCGCGCCATTGAGGACTCGAGAGACGGTTGCCGGAGATACCCCGGCGAGCGCCGCGACCTCGTAGATGGTGGCCATAGCGCACTACTCTAGCCACAATAAATCGATTTCAGACAGAGGAGCTCGATGAGTCATCCCGGCCATCGCCCACCGACCGAAGCACAGATCCTCGCGCTCGTTGACCCCGAGATCGCCCCGGCAATCGCCGGAACCCTCACCCCGTGGCTTCCCGATGAGCCCCTCACCGTCGAGTCGGTTCGTTCACTCGACGAGCGGCTTGCCTCGGCAGCGGCGCGAGATTTCACGGGTCCCGAGCCCGAGGTCGCCCGGATTCCGCGCCCAGATGGCACGGCGCTGGCCCTGCGCATCCATCGCCCGGCGCCCGGGTCGGCGACTACCGGCGAGGGAGCGGTCCTGCTCTGGATCCACGGTGGTGGCATGTTCCTTGGGTCGGCAGCCGCGGACGACGCGGCATGCAGCGACTGGTGTCGGGCCACCGGGATGACCGTGGTCGCTGTCGACTATCGGCTTGCGCCCGAGCATCCATACCCCGAGCCGCTCGAGGACTGCTACCGGGCCCTCGAGTGGCTCGCCTCCGATGCCTCGGGATTCGATGACCGCCGCATTGGTGTGCTCGGCGCGAGTGCAGGCGGAGGACTCGCCGTGGGTCTTGCTCTCCTCGCGCGGGACCGCGGGTGCGAGGCGATCGCTCACGTGGTGGCGATCTACCCCATGCTCGACGACCGCGCGATCACGGTCTCGAGTGCACAGCTCGAGAACGCGCCGGTCTGGAATGGGCGACTCAACCGGCTGGGCTGGTCGGCCTACCTCGGGCCACAGCGTGCCGATCCGCCCCTCTACGCTGCACCCGCGCGTGCCGAGGACCTGAGCGGTCTGCCACCGTTCACGATCGACACCGCCGAGTTCGACCTCTTCCGTGACGAGGACGTCACGTTTGCCCAGCGACTGTGGGCAGACGGTGGCCGCTGCGAGCTTCACGTCGAGCCCAGAACGGTTCACGGATGGGATGGCATCGCCCCGGATGCCGCCGTCAGTCGAGCCGCGTGGCAGCGTCGCCGAGCCACGCTCGTCCGGTCCTTGGCGAGTGCACCCTCCGTGTCAGAATGAGGACATGACTTCGACCGCATCGATGGCAGCCGCCGGGAGTGGATCGGACAGTCCCGTTGTATCCCTGCTCGAGGCCGCGCTCGGCGATGCAGTCTCTCGTGACGATGCCGCGCTCGCGGCCGCGCGGGAGGACAAGTCCGGTCACGTGTCGGGATCCGCGCCCCTCGTTGTGGTGACGCCCCGAACCATCGCCGACGTACAGGCCGTGATGCGCATCGCTAGCGAGACTCGCACTCCCGTGGTCGTCCGTGGCGCGGGAACCGGGCTCGCGGGTGGGGCGATCGCGAGCGCCGGTGAGATTGTGCTTTCGATGCTGGCGATGAACCGACTCCTGGAGGTGTCGCGCGACGACGAGCTTGCCGTCGTCGAGCCCGGGATCATCAACGCCGATCTCAACGAGCAACTCGCCCCGCACGGCCTGTGGTTCGCGCCGGACCCCGCCAGTCGTGCGATCTCGACGGTGGGCGGAAACATCGCCACCAACGCGGGCGGACTCCTGTGTGCCAAGTACGGCGTCACCAGGGAGGCGATCCTGGGTCTCAAGGTCGTGCTCGCCGATGGCCGCCTCATCGAGCTCGGCCATCGAACCGTGAAGGGTGTCACTGGCCTGGACTTCACCGCGCTGATGATTGGGTCCGAGGGCACACTCGGTGTTGTTGTCGAGGCAACTCTGCGCACGCGACGGCTTGTGCCCGGTCTGGTTGCCACGATCTCCGCGAGCTTCGAGACCGTGGAGGATGCCGCGCGGGCATCCGCGGTCATCACGGCCTCGGGGCTGGGGCCCGCGATCATGGAACTCATCGGGGACAGCGCGATGCGCCATATCGCCGATCACCTGGGGCTCGAGCATCCCGGGGGTTCTCAACTCATCGTCCAGTTTGATGGCCCCGGGGCCGAAACAGAGGCGAACGCGGCGATCGCGAGCATTCGCTCGCTGGGTGGCGTCGCCGAACTCTCGACCGAC
Organism: Rhodoglobus sp.; assembly: GCA_965279605.1. Classification (GTDB taxonomy): domain Bacteria; phylum Actinomycetota; class Actinomycetes; order Actinomycetales; family Microbacteriaceae; genus Rhodoglobus. The sequence continues at coordinate 282,245 of CBDIIE010000014.1, read as the reverse complement.
CGCGCCGAGGGCGAGCGACTCTTTGCGATCCGTCGATCGTTCCACGCCTCCATTGCGGAGCTGGGCACAGTGCTCATCGAGGACGTGTGTGTGCCACGAAGTGCGCTACCGGCCATGTTCGCGGCGATCGGCGAGATCGAGCGTCGCTACGGCATCGAGATTCCGACCGTCGCACACGCGGGAGACGGCAACCTGCATCCCAACTTTGTGTTCGAGGGCCCCGAGGTGCCCGACTTCATTTGGTCCGCGGCGGACGAGATGTTCCTCGCGGCACTGCGGCTCGGCGGAACACTCACCGGCGAGCACGGCATTGGGCTGCTCAAACGACGGTGGCTTCGCGACGAGCTGGGGGATGACCAGCTCGACCTTCAGCAGCGGGTCAAGCAGGTGTTCGACCCGCTCGGCATCCTCAACCCCGGCAAGGTATTCGGCCCGTAACGCAGTCGCCACTCGCCGGTACTCTGGTGGCATGACGTTCCTGCCGATGACTACCGACGAGACCCGTGGGCCGGAGGCTCGCGCTGCGGCCGAGCGCCAGGTCGAATTGCACGGTGGTCGGATCACGAACATGAAGGCGACGTTGCTCAGCCACGTGCCCAGCTTCACGGCCTACATGGAGTGGTACACGCTGCGGGATGACCTCGTGCCGTTTATTGGCGAGCGTGCGGTCTCCCTGTTCTCCTACGCAATTTCGGACGAGAACGACTGCCTGGTCTGCTCGGTCTTCTTCCGTCGCATCCTCATCGACAACGGCGAGGACCCGGACAACCCGCAGGTGACCGAGACCGAACAGCTGCTGATCGACTGGGGCCGCCTGATCGCGAGCAACCCCGCGGGCATCAGCGACGAGTTTTATGGTCGCCTCGAGAAGGCGTTTAGCCCGCAGCTGCGAGTGCTGCTCCTCGCGTTCGCCGGCCAGATGGTGGCAACGAACCTGTTTAACACGGTCGGGCGCGTTCCGCTCGACGAGGTGTTGTACGACTATCGGAAGCCCGGCGACGAGCGGACTCGCTGACGTGCCGGAGAGCGGCGCGCGGCCCCAGGACTTTGTGGGGCAGGTCGCATTCATCACGGGTGCGGCGCACGGCCAGGGGCGTGCGATCGCGCTAGCCCTGGCTCAGGGCGGTGCAGACATCGTGGCTCTCGACGTTGCGGCGAAGATCGAGTACCCGGCCTACGGCCAGGGGTCGACCGAGGAGCTTGACTCGCTGGTTGCGGAGATCGAGTCGTTGGGGCGACGTGCGCTCGCGGCTGTGGCCGACGTTCGTGACGCGGGAGCCGTCCAGGTGGCGGTCGACAACGCGATCGCACAACTCGGGCGCATCGACATCCTCGTCAATAACGCGGGCATCGTGGCGTACGCCGCGCTTGATGAGATGACCGAGCTTGAGTGGGACTCGATGATCGACATCAACCTGAAGGGGCCGTTCCTGGTGGCTCGCAGTGTGGTTCCCGTCATGAAGCGACAGGGCTCCGGGGTGATCATCAACAACTCGTCGGTCATGGGGCTGCGCGGCGGCAACCGGCTGTCGCACTACGTCGCCTCCAAGCACGGGCTCACCGGCCTGACAAAGGCGTGGGCCATCGAGCTCGCGCAGCACGGCATCCGGGTGGTGAGCATCCATCCCACCGGCGTGAACACGCCAATGAATGACGGCCTGGCCGCGCTGGAGGGGGCAACCGCTATCGAGATTGCGGAGCGCAGCGCCGGGAACCTCCTGCCCGGCGTGCCGTGGATCGAGGCATCGGATGTCGCGGAGCTGGTGGTGTACCTCGCCAGCGATCGGGCGCGCTACGCCACGGGTGCCCAGTTCACCCTCGACGCGGGGCTCCTCACCCGGTGAGAACTCGAGTACACCCGGCGTGGATTGTCGCCGCCGTCGCGTTTCTCGCCCTGGTGGGCGCGGCCGGATTCCGTGCGGCTCCCAGCGTTCTGATGCTTCCCCTCGAGGAGGAGTTCGGGTGGACCCGCACCGAGCTGTCGCTCGCCGTCACCGTGAACCTACTGCTGTATGGGCTTATGGCGCCCTTTGCTGCGGCCCTGATGGCGCGCTTTGGGCTCAGGAAGGTGACGTCGGCGGCCCTCGTGCTCGTTGCGGCCGGGGCGGGCCTGAGTGTCTTCGCGACCTCGCCGTGGATGCTCGTGGTCACGTGGGGCATCATGATTGGCCTCGGCACGGGGTCGATGGCCCTCGTGTTCGCGGCGACGGTTGCCGACCAGTGGTTCGTTCGGCGGCGTGGCCTCGTGGTGGGAATCCTCACGGCAGGAAGCGCGACGGGCCAGCTCGCCTTCCTCCCGTTCATCGCGATCCTGGTGACCGAGCAAGGGTGGCGCCATGCCTCACTCCTGGTGGCCGCGGGAGCACTGCTTGTTGTCCCGCTGGTGCTCGTCTTTCTGCGCAACACGCCGGCGGACCTCGGTACAACGCCGTTCGGCGCGCCCGAGGGGTGGCAGCCCACGGCCCGGGAGAGTGGGAACGCGGCGGGAATCGCGGTCCGCACGCTGGGTCGCGCGAGCAAGGTGCGCACCTTCTGGGCGCTTGTTGCGGGCTTTGCCATCTGTGGGGCGACAACCAATGGACTGGTCGGGACCCACTTCATCCCGAGCGCCCACGACCACGGCATGCCCGAGACCACGGCCGCCGGTCTTCTGGCGCTCGTGGGAGTCTTCGACATCGTGGGCACGATCGCGTCGGGCTGGCTGACCGACCGAGTGAATCCCCGAATCCTTCTCGCCGTCTACTACGCGGGTCGAGGGCTGGGCCTGTTGGTATTGCCCTACCTCTTGGCGGCGACGGTGCAGCCACCCATCATCGTTTTTGTGGTGATCTATGGGCTCGACTGGGTGGCGACCGTGCCGCCGACGGTCGCACTGTGCCGGGAGATTTTTGGCAAGGATGGCCCCATTGTTTTTGGCTGGGTCTTTGCCTCGCACCAGATTGGCGCAGCGATCGCCGCGACTGTGGCCGGAGCGGTCCGGGATGCGACGGGAACCTACTCGGCCGCGTGGTTCGGGGCGGCAGGGTTGTGTGTCGTCGCGGCCGTGGTCAGCGCCGGAATCGCGCGTCAGAAAGAACCCGCGCTGGGCTAGGGTCGAGGGGTGACCACCGACCTGCTGCTGGCTGTTCTTCTCCTTGCGGTCTGGGCGGGGATTCTTGCCCTCCAACTCGCCGATGTTGTGCTCACGGCAAGCCGGCTGCCCCAACTGTCGGCGTTTGCCAGCGTCAAGGCGGCACTGCTTGAGGCCGAGGGAACCCGGGTGTCTCCCGAGCAGCTCGAGGCGTGGCGAGAGCAGGTCAACGAGCTGGATGCCCGCGAGGCCGCCCGAGCAATCCCCGCCGGGCGCGGCGCAACCGAGCAACTCTGGCGCGCGACACCGTGGCGGCTCGCCCCTACCGTGATTGCTGTCGTGGGTGTGGTTCTGGTCGCGACACACTGGCCGTTGATGCTGCTGGCGATCCCGCTGCCCGTGGTCACGTACGTACTTGCCCTCGCGGCGGCGCGCGCCTCGGTCGCGGCGGCGAGCGCGCGTGCAAGCATCCACGAGCAGCACCGCGCGGAGATCGACGAGCTGATCGATCGGGTCTCGAGATCGGCGCGCAAGCGCGTCGCGGGCCTCGGCGATCGCGTTAACCGCGCCCTCCAGATTCTGCGAGAGCAGCAGGGCTGACGGGATCCCGGCCCACGAGCCACCCGATAGGGTCGGAGGCATGACGACCACCCCACCGCGCGTACGACGGACTACACCGCATCATCGGGCGTCGCCGCAGCGCAACCTCTCTCCGCTCCCACGGACGTGACGGCGACCTCTTCCGTAAACGTTGTGCCGGTCCGCCCGCGGCGTTCCTCGGGGCTGCTCGCCCTGGGCATCATCGGGATCATCGTGTTGTCCGTGGTCATGCTCTTTGTGATTGTGTACCTCGTCGCGGGTCTGGGCGTGGACGCCTTCGCCCTGGGCGGGATTATGGCCCTGATTCCCCTCGCAATCGTCTTTTTTGGCGTGCGGTGGATCGACAAGTGGGAGCCGGAGCCCCGCGTGGCAGTTGTGTTCGCCTTCCTCTGGGGTGCGGGGGTGTCCGTACTTATCGCTTTGCTGGTGGGTGCCGAGATCGACAACGTCATCAACAGCATGGGTGGTCCCGGCCCCGGCTACGAGTTCTTTGGGGCCGCGATCCAGGCGCCCATCGTAGAAGAGGGTGGGAAGGGCCTGGGCCTACTCATCCTGTTCTGGGCAGCCCGCAAGCACTTTGACGGCCCGGTTGATGGAATTGTTTATGCCGCGTGGATTGCCGGGGGGTTCGCCTTTACCGAGAACATCCTGTACTTCGGTTCCCAGCTCATCGAGTCCGGGGGAGTTGATGCGAGCGTCGTCCAGATCTTCCTGATCCGCGGAATTATGTCGCCCTTCGCCCACGTGATGTTCACCTCGTTTATTGGCATCGCGCTGGGTATCGCCGCGCGTCGCACCGGCGCACTGGGTGCTATCGGCTACTTCATCCTCGGGTTGATCCCGGCCGTGCTCCTCCACGCCTTCTGGAACGGCGCCCTGTTTTTTGTGAACGATTTCTATGGCTACTACCTGCTCATCCAGGTTCCGCTGTTCGCCGGCGCCGTGGGGCTCGTCATCTTCCTGCGCAGGCAGGAGTCCAAGCTCACTCACGACCGTCTCCTCGAGTACGCGGCCGTGGGGTGGTTTAACCCTGAAGAGATCGACGCGATTGCTACCCCACAGGGGCGCCGTCAGGCGATCGCCTGGGCCAAGGCGCGGGGCAAGGGTCGAGAGATGAAGGCCTACATCACCAACGCGACAAAACTCGCCTTTGCGCGGCAGCGTATCATCACGGGCCGAGCTCGGGCTACCGCTGAGGCCGACGAGGCGCTCCTGCTGAGCGCGGTTGTGGACTCGCGGCGCGCCCTGACGGGGACCGTCGCCGCGTCGTAGCCATAAAAGACTCATCGCCCGGCGGTGCGGCAGTGCCTGCATCTCTTCCGGGCGATGAGTTGTTCTTCCTCCAGAGTGCCACCGGCGTCGGTGCTGCGCAAGAGTGTTCTCGATTCGCCAGTAGACTAGAAGGCCTGAAATTCGAGAGGTGAGCGGATGCCGTCGGGCGAACTTGAGCGGGAACGCGAGTACGTCGGTTCCCTGTACGCCCGACTCGACGAGCTGCGCGCCGAAGCCGAGTTCCAGCTCGAGGCGGTGCGCAGGGCGAACCTCGGCGGGACCCACCAGAATCGGTCCGAGCGTGATGCATTTGCCCGGATCTACGAGGATCGCATCGCTCAGCTTCGGCAGATCGACGAGCGCCTCGCCTTCGGTCGCCTGACCCTCGCCGACTCCGAGAATGAGCACCTCTACATCGGGCGAATTGGCCTGCGCGATGCCGATCAGCAACCACTGCTCCTCGATTGGCGTGTACCTCAGGCCCGCGCGTTTTACCAGGCGACGGCCGCGACGCCGCTGGGTGCGCGTGCGCGCCGGCACCTTCAGAGCCAGGGTCGGGACATCGTTCGAATCGATGACGAGATTTTTGACCGTGAGCTACTCGACGGCGATGTCACGGGGCTTCAGGGTGAGGCCGCGCTGCTCGCGACGCTCACGGCCCAGCGCACGGGCCGCATGACCGACATTGTCGCGACGATCCAGGCTGAACAGGATGCCATCATCCGCTCTGACCTTGCCGGCACACTCGTGGTTCAGGGCGGCCCCGGAACCGGCAAGACGGCCGTCGCCCTGCACCGCGCCGCGTTCCTGCTCTACTCGCACCGGGAGCGGCTGGCCTCGTCGGGCGTTCTCATCGTGGGCCCGTCGCGATCGTTCCTGCAGTACATCGAGCAGGTGCTTCCGTCCCTTGGTGAGACCGGTGTTGTCCTCGCCAGTGTCGGCCAGCTTTTCCCCGGAGTCGAGGCGACAACCGAGGATGAGCCCGATGTGGCCGCGCTCAAGGGCAGCCTCGAGATGGTGCAGTTGCTCGCACGGGCGGTGCGCTCGCGTCAGGTTGTGCCGACAGAGCCGCAGGTGATCGACGTTAACGGCGAGCGGCTCACCGTGTCGCCTTCGCTCATCCAGCAGGCCATGCAGCGAGCCTGGGACGGCAAGAAGCCACACAACGTCGCTCGGGTCGCGTTCAACAAGGCGGCGCTGACCGCCCTCGCCCGCCAGCTCGCCGAGCAACTACGCGATCACGGCAACACGATCGAGGAGTCCGACCAGGCCTGGCTGCGGGAGGATCTGCGCACCTCCTACGACGTGAAGGTGCTGCTCAACACCGCGTGGTTGCCGCTGACTCCTCAGAAGCTCCTTCAGGATCTCTACGCGAGACCCCAGTGGTTGGCATCGCTCACCCCACGATGGCTGCCGGAGAAGAGGGCTCTGCTGGCGCGATCGCGCGACGCCGTGTTCACGGTGAGTGATGTTGCGCTGCTCGACGAGGCGGCCGAGTTGTTGGGCGAGTCGGATGCGGTGAGCGACGCCCAGAAGGCCGAACGCAAGCAGCAGCGCAAGCGTGATATCGAGAATGCCGAGCAGGCGATTCGCAACATGGATGTCGAGGGCCTGGTTGACGCCAGGACTCTTGCCGACGGCTTCGAGGCGGTCCTCGATCGGGGCACAACGGCCGAGCTCGCCGCCGCCGACCGTGAGTGGACCTACGGGCACGTGGTCGTGGACGAGGCGCAGGAGCTTTCCCCGATGCAGTGGCGGGTGCTCACGCGTCGCAACCCGCTCAAGTCGTTCACGATCGTGGGCGACGTGGCGCAGGCATCCGCCGCGGCCGGCACCACCAGCTGGGCGGGCGCGCTTCAGCCTCACGTGGGCGACGCGTGGCGGCTCGAGGAGCTCACCGTCAACTACCGCACCCCGGCACAGATCAGCGCCGTTGCCGAGGCCATGGCACTGGCCCACGGCGTGAACATCACCCGCTCCCGCGCGGTGCGAGAGGGGGAGTGGCCCGTGTTTGTCGAGCGCGGTGTGACCCCCGCCGAGGGCGCCGTACGCGCGGCGCGCACGGACCGCGAGTTGGGCGCGGGCACACTGGCTGTGATCGCGGTCCCCGCCCTGGTGCCAGAGATCGAGTCTGCGCTTGCCGCGGAGTTCGGTGGCGACGTGGGGGTCGGGCCCCGAGGGCTCAATCGAGCGATCGCGATCCTGACCCCGCAGGAGTCCAAGGGGCTCGAGTTCGATGCGGTTGTCGTCGTTGAGCCTCAGGCGATCATCGACGAGCATCCCCGAGGTGCAGCAGCACTGTACGTGTCGATGACTCGACCAACCCAACGACTCCATCTCGTGGCGTCGTCCGAGCTGCCGGTGGGTATATCTCAGGAGTCACACGAGTCACACCCCCCACAGGGGTATGCCCCGTAGTGGGGGTTTGCAGGGTTTTCACAGGTTCGCCACACTAGAGCCACGAACCAATTCCTTCGGGGGAGGGAAGGTTCGATCGGGTGCGATTCGTCGCAGCGAGTAGGGCCGGAGGCGGGGGAGCCTCCGGCCCAACGTCGTCTTCCCCTCATGTTCAGCGGGGGACCAGATGTCGATCGGCCGGGGTGTTCGCGATCGGATCGCCGCCCAAAGTGCGATGGCTGCCGTGCTCGACGCCCAGCGGTCGGCGCCGCCGCGCACCGCCCTCGCACGGTTGTTTGGGGTATCTCCGCTCGCCGCATCCGCTCGCGCCAGCTACCGAGACGCACTGGGTGAGCTCATCGTGGGTGACGTGCTCGAGAATTTGGGCCAGCGGTGGGATGTTCTCCATGATGTTCCCCTCGGCTCGACGACCCTCGACCATCTCCTCATCGGTCCACCGGGTGTTTTTGCCGTCCGCGCGGCCAACCTAGGCGAGCGCGACGTGGTCATCGATCGACAGCTCATCGTCGCCGGGGAGCCTACCGAGGAGATCGCGGAGACCGCGCGTCAGGCCGACGTGGCCTCCGAGCATCTGTCGGTCGCCGCAGGGGAGTCCGTGCGCGTTCGTGCGCTGCTTGTGGTGGTTGGTGCCAGGCGCGTTGTGGTTCGTCGCCCGGCTGCGGTGGTTCGAGTTGTCGCGTCGGACGATCTGGAGCGGATGCTGCTGCGTGCGCCCCGCATCCTCGCGGGTGACGAGGTGGCCGCAGTCTCCGACCTGGCCGACCTCGAGTCCACCTGGCCGATGCCCACCGCGAGTGCACTCGACGTTCAAGGCCTTCATCGTTCGTTCGCTGTCGTGCGCGCGCAGGTGCGTTCTGCACTTCTCCGGCGCATCGTCTGGGCGACCTCGGCATTTCTCGGAGGGTTTGTGCTGCTCTGGCTGCTCATCGCCCGCGCCGTTGCTCTGGTGCTCGGTTCATAGCGAGCTGTCCGCACACTCACAGTCACCATGGGGCACCATTGGGGGATGTTTCTGCGGCACCCACTCCTCAGCCTCGCGACGCTGGCGTACCTCGCGGCCGTCGGCTGGCTGACGTTGACCCCACAATCCTCGGTGCTCAACAACAGTCTCCTGTGGCGCCTCTCAGAGTTATTTGACCGCTTCGAAGCCACGGAGTGGATCACCTTCTCGATGCTGGAGTTCGCCGCGAACGTGGCACTGTTTGTGCCTCTTGGGCTCTTTTTTGTCCTGCTGTTTGGGCGCCGGCAGTGGTGGCTGGCCATTGTGGTTGGCCTTCTGATGACAGCAGGAATCGAGTTTGCGCAGCAGTTTATTGACGGGCGGGTCTCAGACCCTCGTGACCTTGTCGCAAACGGCCTGGGTACTGTCCTGGGAACTCTGATCGCCCTCATCCTGACCGCGGGAAAGGCTCGCCGGCTGCGGGCCCAACGCCGCGCCGCGCTTGAGGGAGCCTGAGACGTCAACCACGGGCGACAGCGGTCGCGCCCGCCTCTACGCTGGGGGGATGACGCGGTGGTGGGGGTTCGGGGTTTTTGTTGTTGTCGCGAGCGTGCACCTCGTGGTCCTGTTTGTCCACGCGGATGCACTGGCGTTTCCGACCAAGGCGATGTTGATGCCGGCGCTTCTTCTTGCCTTCGTTGTGGCGCTCCCGTCGCGGCGCAGTGAAATCACCCTGTGGGGAAGTCTCGCGCTCCTTCTGGCATGGGCGGGTGATGTAGTCCTCGGGAATCCGGGCGGCGTCGGGTTTATCATGGGGCTTGCCAGCTTCCTCCTCGCGCACGTGGCCTATCTCGTTTTGTATCTGCGCCCTCTCCGCACCCGACGCATCCCCGGGTATGCGTTGGTCTTTGCGATCTGGTGGGTCGCCCTTGTTGTGCTGCTGCTGCCCTACGTGGGTGACCTTGCTATTCCGGTCGCGATCTACGGGCTGGTGTTGTGCTCGGCGGCCGCTGTCGCCATGGGCACGAAGCCCGTGGTCGCGCTGGGAGCCATCACCTTTCTGGTCTCCGACACGCTCCTAGCCTTCAGGATGTTCCACCCCAGTTTTGTTCTGTGGCAGGCCGACTTCGTGATCATGTTCTTCTACCTCGGCGGTCAGGCGCTCATCATTCTCGGTGCGGTGCGTTTCGCTCTGTCCCGGGTTGTGATGGCGAGCGAAACCGCGTAGACCAGTCGTATGACAGGCATCTCCGACTGGGTTGAGCGGTATCGGCGGGCCTGGGAGACCAACGATCCGGCCGACATCCGCGCCGTGTTTAGCGATGATGCGGTGTATCGAATGAGCCCATCGGCCGTTCCGTGGATTGGTATCGACGCCATCATCCTGGGATGGCTCGAGAACCAGGATGCCGCGGGCACAACCACCTTCGAGTGGCAGCCCGTCGCGGTCGAGGGCAGCACCGCGGTCATCCGTTGTGTCACCGGGTACCCCGGGGGCGAGAAGGCCGGGACCTACGACAACCTGTGGGTTGTGAGTATCGCCGCAGATGGCCGCGCCACCGAATTCACGGACTGGTGGATCGAGCGGCGCTGACGACGCAGCGCCACGCTCTCTCGGCCCGGTTTTCTCATGTGCGGCTGGTACCGTTGCGCCGGTGACGACTGAGCACCTCGGCGGGCCCGAACCCACACCACAGCGGCGGATCGCCGTCCTGCCGTTCGTCATCGTCGCACTGGTGGTCGTCGCTGGCGTCATTTTTGGGTTGGTCGTGCTTGGCCTGGCGGGTGCTACACCGTCGGCTCCCGAGCCGCCCGGAGCTGCGGCGAGCGAGGCACCCGCGCCGGTGCCCAGTTCCACGCCCGAGGCGCCGCAGCGACCGCCTGCCGGCCCCAACGAGTGTGTCGACGAGCGCGGGGATGGGCACACCATCGACATCGACTCGGTTGCCATGGACAGAGACGGGGAGCGCCTCCGCGTTGTGATCGTCTTGGCTGATCCCGTGCCGACCGACTCGGCAACGCTGGGGGTATACGCCCGCGGCGGCGACTCGGCATACGAGCTCGTCTCCCTGTGGGACGACGGCGAGATTGACGAGATGTACGCGGTCCGGATCGACAACGACGACAACGACGACCGTGACGGGGAGCGTGACGATGATCATGGCAACCGCGGACCCGGTGGATCCGACCAGAAGGTCGACAAGCTCACGACTCGTGATGTGACGGTCGAAGGTTCCGTGATCGTCGTGTACTTCCCGAAGGACGCGCTGCGTCGGCTGGGAGACACGGTCGAGTGGTACGCGTACGCGAAGGCCGCCGACGAGGTCGTCGACTCGTGCCCCGGCGGCGTCACTCCCGACGGGTTTGTGCCGTTCCTCGGCTAGGTCGAGCACGCTCCCGTGGAGACAGGGCTACTCAGCGCCGGTGCCTGCGCCACAACGGGGTCGAGTTCGGTCATGGTCATCGCGTAACCGACGGTGGGGTTGTCTGCGTTCCGGGCGAACACCACACCAATGACCTCGCCGTCAAGCGAGAGCAACGGGCCGCCGGAGTTGCCCTCACGGATGTCTGACGCGAGCGTGTAGACCTCCCGCGGGGATCGAGACTGCGCGTAGATGTCCTCGATGTCGGTGGTGCGCACCGACAGCACTCCCGCGGCACCCGAGACGAAGGGACCACCGTAGGGGTACCCCTGCACTGCTGCATCCGTTCCCTGTCGCACCGTGTCGCCCAGCGGCAGTGGGGCGGCGCTCAGCCCGGGCACGGCGATCACGGCAAGGTCATCAACGGGATCGAAGTAGACAACGGAGCCGGGCAGAGTCTCGCCATTGGGTGCTTCGACGACCGGCTCGGTGACCCCGGCGAGTACGTGGGCGTTTGTGACCACACGGTCATCGGAGACCACAAAACCCGAGCCCGCCTGGGCCACGCCGCACGCGTAGGCGTTTCCGGTGATGCGCACCACCGACTGCGCCGCCTGTGTCAGGGCGGGGCTTCCCGCATCGATGTTGGGGACGACCGGCTCCTCGATCCCGAGGGCTTCCGTGATCACGGGCAACCCGCTCTCCAGCACAACACCGCGCACTTGAGCGAGCCAGGCCTCGACGGGGTCCGGTGTCACCGCGGATATGGTGCGAAGAACGGCCGATCCCGCGATCGCACGAGACAACACCGGTACGCCGAGCCCACCAACGCTCACCCCCACGACGGACGCAATCAGGGCGGCAGCGATGCCCGTCGCGAGCCCACCCAGGAGGCGATCGAGCCCGCTGAGCGGCCCGTCCTCGACACCACGCCGCGCGCTGCGCCCGATGGCGGAACCGATCACGTTCCCGAGTGCGATGAGACCCACAACCGAGATGACCGTCGCGATTGGTCGCAGGGCGGGAAAGGCAACCCAGTTCGCGACAAGCGGAACCACAAAGAAGGCCGCGATAACGCCACCAACCACCCCGGCAAAGGCGAAAAGCGCGTGGGAGAGGCCGTTTCGGGCGCCGTAGACGACGTAGCCCACCAGCATCACGACGAGAAGAACGTCGAGCACGATGGACTCGGTCATCCTCCGAGCCTATGCCGGGTGGTCGCCGGCGGGCTGAGCTTTCGCCGCTAGAAGGCCGCTCGGTCAGGTTCGGGGCCACGAACGAAGCGTCGCCCGCTGACGCTAGTGGGCCGAATGCGCACGTACGTGTACTTGAGGGTAGGCACCCACGGGGTGAGGGGGAGCGCATCGGCCGCGTCGATCTCGGCCTGGCTCTCCAGCCGTGCCGCGGTTCCCTTCACCACAACACTCCACGCCTGGGACTCCGTGTACCCGTCGATCTCGAGCGCGACCATGCTGTGGACCGTCAGTTCGACGAGTTTTGTGCCGGGTGCGGTCCTGAAGACGAGACTCTCGCCGTCGACCACGTAGTTGATGGGAAAGATGTCGATCTCGCCGGCAGCGGATGCCGCCAGACGCCCCATTGACGTCGAGGCAAGGAGAGCCCAGCTCTCCGCTGGCTCGAGCTCGGTGACAGGCGACTCATTCATAACCCCACACAACGCCCGTGTATCGATCCCCGCCAGTGCCGAAGGTCCCGACCTATTCGACGTCCACGATCTTCGTGCGCGACGAGTGACCGCGCACGATCTGGACGGCCTTGCGACTGACTCCAAAGTGATCGGCGAGAACCCGAACCAGTCCGTCGTTCGCGCTCCCGTCGACGGCTCGCTCGCGCAGGTACACGGTGAGCTCGCGCTCGCCGTCCACCACGACCAGCGGGCCTTTGCTGCTTCCGGGCTTGGCGTGGACGGTGAGGCGCATCACTAGGCGACGGGCGGCGCCGGAGGTGCTGCCACGGGTGCCGGGGCATCCGTGCGCGTGGGGTCGGCCAGACGAACAATCAGGATGATGATGCCTGCGATTGGCAGGAGAACCCAGAAGATCTCCGCCCACTTGTGGCCCGCATCCCGAAGTCGACGAATGGTCACCGCGAGACTCGGCAGCAGGATCACAACCGACCAGACTCCCGCGAGACTCGCGCCCAGGTAGAGAGTGCTGCTCGTGGCCGAGCCATCGAAGCCACCCGAGCCCATCCATCCGTCCGAGCCCATCCATCCGCCGACAAGGCTCGAGGTGGTCGAGTAGAGATTGAGGCTGGCGAGAGCCGAGGCGACGAGAGCGCTGAACAGCGCGAACCACCAGAACTCTGGGCGACTGGCGCGGCCCTCGAACTCGGCGTACTTGCGGAATACGGTCTTGATTGACTCGAAGAAGGTCATGGGACGATTCAACACCCTGTCGATGCGGCGTTGGAGGTCGAAGGTCCTGCTGTTTTACGGTTACCGCGGTGCGCTGCTAGACTCCCAAGGTTGCCGTCAAACGGCCGCGGATAAAGAGAGCCCGGGCATTCCCGCCACGAGCGCCGCGCAACGAGGAGAAAGGGGATCACCTTATGGCTCTTGAAGCCAGTGTCAAGAAGGCGATCATCGACGAGTACGCTACCCACCCAGGTGACACGGGATCCCCCGAGGTCCAGGTCGCGATGCTCACGCACCGCATCAAGGACCTGACGGAGCACCTCAAGGAGCACAAGCACGACCACCACTCACGTCGTGGACTGCTGCTGCTCGTTGGACAGCGCCGCCGCCTGCTGGGCTACCTCCAGGACATCGACATCGAGCGTTACCGCTCGCTTATCGAGCGTCTCGGACTGCGCCGCTAACGCGATTATCGCGTCGACTTGACGAAGGGCCGTCATCCCACGGGATGGCGGCCCTTTTTTACCGTCGACGGGGTGTTGCCCGAGCGTTACTGTGCCAGGGTGGCCAACTCGGTGGCACGCTCCTCGATGAAGGTACGGAACGCCTGTTCCGTGATGGCGCCATCTGTCGTCAGTGTGGTCCGCATCACGAGGTTGCCGCGCTGCAGGTCGACCACGTAGTAGCGACTCCAGTCCGACGATTCGACCCAGCCGGTTGCCGCGACGTTGTTCGGCACATCCAGGGCAGGCAGGGGTGTGACGTCTGCCTCCCAGAAGTCGCGACCCTTGCCCACTTCGTAGTGCGAGCAGGTCGCAGCACCGGAGTGCACAGCCGCCATGTGTGCGCTCGCCCCTGCGGAGTCTGCAAACACCCGCACCGACTGGTTGAGTCCGCTGTACTCGTCTTTCGACGTGCGGTACTCGAGGTAGTGGATGGTGTCGGTCGAGACTTCGGGTGTCGAGTCCAGCGCGAGCGAGACCGGGGCGCCAAAGAAGGTAAAGAAGCACTCCGCGGGTGTTCCGTCGTTCTCGGTCCAGGTGGTGAAGGTGTAGCTGAATTCTGCCTGAGGGGAGCTCTCCGGGTAACTGCCGAAGGCGTTGACCAGTGTGGGCACACCCAACGCTTCGAACTCCTTGTCGTCGATCACGAGTTGACCCACGCTGGCGCCCGAGAAACAGGTGGTGGGGCATTCGTCGGGAGCGACTGCGACGGGCTCGGAGGGCTCACCCGTTACCAGCGGCAGAATTTCGGGAATCTCGCCGCCGTCCTCCGGCAGCAGTTCGGGAATTCCGTTCTCCTCGAACGATTGGATAGCGCTCTGCGCCACGAAGAAGATGGCGACGCCAAGGCCACCGAGCACCAGGAGGCAGGCGGCAACAATGCCGATCGTGATGGCCACCGTTCGACCGGTGGTCGACTCGGCTGGCCGCGGAACGGGTGGCGCATACGTCGGCACACCGGTGTAGGTGGGCGCCGCAGGCGGCGGGTAGCTTGGCGGCGCAAAAACAGGGGGCGGAGGTGGTGTGCCCTCGGCCGGGCCGGGCGTAACCGAGGTGTTCGGGTCGTCGCTGTTGTCCACCAAATCTCCGGAGTGCTGTGAGGCCGTGCTGGCTGTGAGGGTCAGGGTACAGGATGCCCGGGGCGAGCCGAATGCCCGCTGCCCGAAGTTTTTTGGCCAATCTGCATCCAAAACCCGCGGTCGAACGGAAGTACCTCATGTCAGGCGAAAACCGCCCGATCATGAGGAGGACACAATGCGCAAGAAGTTGCTTGCCGGCATCGCTGCCGGATTTATTGCCACGGTGGGGGTTGCTGCTCCCGCTCAGGCAATCTCGGCCACCACGGCCGACCTGTACGTGCTGCACGCGGTTCCTGGGCTCACGGTTGACGTGTGGGTGAACGGAGCGGTGCTCCTGGAGGACTTCGCTCCGGGAACTCTCACCGAGCCGCTGGACCTGGCCCCCGGCGACTATGAAGTTGTTATTACCGCGGTCGACGACCCCATCACCTCGCCGGCGATTGGCCCCGTCACTCTGCCTCTGGCTGCGGGCCAGAGCTACACGGCCGTCGCGCACCTCGCCGAGGACGGCTCGCCGACCGCGAGCCTGTTCACGAACGACCTTTCCACCATTCCGGCGGGCGAGGGCAAGCTCACGGTTCGTCACGTCGCTGCGGCCCCGGCCGTCGACATCCTGGCGAACGGGAGCGCGGCATTCACGAATCTGTCCAACCCCAACGAGGTGAAGGCCAACCTCCCGGTGGGCACGATCTCCGCCGCAGTTGCCGCGGCCGGAACCACCGACCCGGTCATTGGTCCGGCCGACGTGACCATCCAGGAGGGTGTCAACACGATCGTCTACGCCTGGGGAAGCCTCGAGGCGGACAACCTCGCCCTGGCCGTGCAGACCATCAGTGGTCTTCACTCCACCCCGGGCGGCGTGCCGTCGGGCACCGCCGGCCTTGCCGCTGACCCGTCACCGACAACCATCGTGTGGTCGATTGCCGGTCTCGTGGGCCTGCTCGGTGTCGTCGCGTTCGTGACGCTCCGCGCTCGCGCCGGACGCGCCACCAAGTAGTCGATAAGCACACCTCAGAACAGGAGGAGAGTCGTGTCCCTGCGTCCGATAGTGGCCGTTACGGCTCTCCTCCTGCTCACGGGATGCTCGAGTGCGGTCGCACCGACCTCCACCCCCACTCCTGTCGAGACCGCCCCGGCCTCGTCCGCTCCGCCGATCGAGACCCGCAGTGCCGCGCTGCAGCCCGTTCGCGCCGCCGTACCTCCGATACGCGTCGAAGTGGGGAGCGTAGGTATTGATGTCGCCGTGGTGCCGGTGGGTATCCAGGCTGACGGATACATGGAGCTTCCTCCTGACGTCGCCATCGCCGGCTGGTACAAGTTCGGGTCCGACCCCGGCAGCCCCGCCGGCACCACGGTGATCTCGGCCCACGTTGACTCGCTCGAGTACGGTCTAGGGCCGTTCTCTCAGTTGAAGACGCTCGGAGTGGGAGCCGTAATTTCCGTCTCGAGTGCCGATGGCTCCCGCCAGGACTACTCCGTCGAGTCGGTGCAGAGCGTGCTGAAGAGCCAGCTCCCGCTTGCCGAGATCTTTGACCGCGAGGGTGACCCACGTCTAGTGCTCATCACCTGTGGTGGCCAATTCGACTCCGAGCAGCTCAATTACTCCGACAACATCGTTGTGGTGGCGGTGCCGGTCAAATGAGACACCGCGCCGACTACGATCGGGCCATGGACGACGACGCCCGGCTCGCAGAGGAGTTTGTGGCAGGCGATGAC
This sequence comes from Rhodoglobus sp., assembly GCA_965279605.1. Lineage (GTDB taxonomy): Bacteria > Actinomycetota > Actinomycetes > Actinomycetales > Microbacteriaceae > Rhodoglobus. The sequence continues at coordinate 265,907 of CBDIIE010000014.1, read as the reverse complement.
GCGGCGCTCGCGAGAGTCTACGAGCGGTGGGCGCCCCTGGTGTACACACTGGCAATCCGATCCCTGGGCGACATCGGGGATGCCGAGGACGTCACACAGAAGACGTTCGTCGCCGCGTGGACCGGTCGATCGAGCTTCCGACCGGACCGGGCGAGCCTGTCCGCCTGGCTCGTGGGCATTGCGAAGAACAAGATCGCGGACACCCACGAGGCCAGGGCACGCATCCGTCGACTTCACGAGCAGCTCACGGCTGTCTCGGTCGAGTCCGACTGGGTCACCGAGCCCGCCGACATCGCGGACACCCTCATGGTCGCCGACGAGATTGCCCAGCTGGAGCCCACCGCACAGCAGGTGATGCGACTGGCCTTTTTTGACGATCTCACACACAACGAAATTGCCGACCGCCTCGGACTACCCTTGGGGACGGTCAAGAGCCACATCCGACGCAGCTTGCAGCGGATGCGCACCCGTCTGGAGGTGACCCATGCGACACGTCGATCCTGATGTCCTTGCGCTTCTTGCCCTGGGCGAGAGGGTCGCCGACGACGGCGATCGTGTGCACCTGACCGAGTGTGGCGACTGCTCGAACGAACTAGCCCACCTGTCGCGAGTTGCCCGGGTTGGTCGCTCGACCCTCGATGCCGAGTTGCTTCAGCCGCCGGCTCGCGTCTGGGACCGGATCACGGACGAACTGGGAATGACGCCGGCCGCTCCCGTCGCGCACCTGGAGCCGCGTCGCCGACGCTGGCTGCCCGTGGCCATTGCTGCGGTGATGGTCGGCGTGCTTGCGCTCGGAGGCTTGGTGACCTGGCAGGCGCTCCAACCGACGCCGTCGGTGGTGCTCGCCTCGGCGAGTCTCGCGGCCTTCCCCGACTGGCCGGACGCATCCGGCACCGCCGTGGTCGAGGAGGCCGCCGACGGCTCGCGAGTGGTGCGAGTTGAACTGGACGTTCCGGAGTCGCACGACGGGTACACGGAGGTGTGGCTCATCAGCTCGGATGCCACGCGCCTGATCAGCCTCGGCACCGTTGAGGGCAGCAGTGGCACGTTTTCCATTCCGGCCGGTGTGGATCTCTCGATCTATGACCTGGTCGATGTCTCCGCCGAGCCCATCGACGGGGATCCGACCCACTCCGGAGACTCGATCGTGCGTGGCCAGCTGAGCTAGGACAACGCCAGCAGGACGATACCATCCGTGTATGCCGATTGAGATGCCCCCACTCGACAAGAACGATCTGGGCAAGGGCTCGTTTAACAACTACAAGTACGGGCTTGCTCCCAACAACGCGCGTGTTCGTCTGCGCCTGGCAGGCAGTAATCCCTATCAGGATGCGCTGCGCGACATCGCAGAGAGTGGGGCGACGGGTCTCGAGACCGCCATCAGCCGTCGCAGCCAACAACAGGATGCCGAGGACGCGCCCATCGAGGTGCGGATCTTCACGGGTTCCCGCGTGAGCGGACCGGTCGGTTGGGTTCCCCGAGGGCTCGAGTCCATCGTGGACGAGACACTTTCTCGGCTCGATCTCGCGGGTCGCAAGCAGCGAATCCCGGTCGAGATTGTGCGCAAGGGTGGGCTGTACCGGGTTGAACTCCTGATGGGGCTGACGCGCTAGCGCGAAGATGATGAAACGATCCCTGACAATCGTCGCCCTTGCTCTCGTCGCCTCGGTGGGCCTCTCAGGCTGTGTTTTTGAGGCCGAGCGTCGCGCCGGGGAGGAGATCATCGACGAGCTCACGGACGCGACCTTCTACGAGCTCCCGGCTACCCTGGAGCCCGGCGACCCCGGGGACATCATTCGCGCCCGGGAGATCCTGAGCGCGCCGCTCGGGACTCAGGCCTGGCGGGTCATCTACCACTCTCGGGACATGGCGGGTAATGACATCCCCGTGGCGGGCATCGTCATTGTGCCGGACGGTCCGGCGCCGGAGGACGGCCGCACCGTGGTGTCGTGGGCGCACCCCACCACCGGTTCCGCGCAGAAGTGTGGCCCATCCCTCGACGCCAACCCGTTCCTTCTGATCGAGGGGATGGACGAGCTTCTCGCGGCCGGTTACGCGATCGCCGCGACCGACTACCAGGGCATGAGCGTGGCCGGTGCCTCTTCTTACCTTCTGGGCGTGACTGAGGGTAACAACGTGCTCGACGCGGCACGAGCCGCTCGAAACCTCGAGGGGACGGGCGTGGGCTCCCGGCTGCTGTTGTGGGGTCATTCGCAGGGTGGACAAGCAGCCCTGTTCGCCGCACAGCAGGTGCGCGACTACGCGCCGGAGTTCGACCTGGAGGCGGTCGCGGTGGCGGCGCCGGCAGCCGACCTTCGGCAACTTCTGACAGACGACATCGTCGATCTCTCGGGCGTGACGATCACGTCGTATGCGATTCCCGCCTTCACGGCCGCCTACTCCGACCGGTACTCGAAGGCACAGATGGAGGCCATTCTCACTCCGGAGGGCTTGGCCGCTACACCGAAGATGGCCGCGCTCTGCCTGCTGTCGGAGAACAAAGCGATTCACGCCATCGCCGAGCCTTTGGTCGGTCGCTACGTCACGAGCGACCCGGCAACCACCGAGCCGTGGGCAACACTCCTGGCCGAGAACAGCGCAGGGGGAGCGCCCATCGAGGTTCCCGTATTTGTGGCGCAGGGGCTCGCGGACACGCTTGTGCTCCCGAAGGTCACCACGTCGTTTGTGCAGCGTCTGTGTGACAGCGGCGAGGATGTGACGTTCCAGACGTTCTCCGGGGTGACCCACGGGTTTATCGCGGACGTTGCCACACCCGACGTCGTGGGCTTCTTTGTGGGAGTGGAGCGTGGCTCGCATCCCGGAGGAAACTGCGGGGAATAGTCTCCGCACCATCTCGGTTGTGTAGCATTGTCGATGCAAACGCATGGACTTTCCTCTGGACCGGGAGCACACAATGCAATTCGGGATCTTCTCCGTCAGTGACGTCACGACCGACCCCACCGACGGCACCACCCCCACCGAGGGTGAGCGCATCAAGGCGATCGTGGCGATCGCCAAGAAGGCGGAGGAGGTGGGCCTGGACGTATTTGCCCTCGGAGAGCACCACAACCCGCCCTTCTTCTCGTCGAGCCCCACCACGACGCTCGCCTACATCGCAGCGCAGACCTCGACACTTCAGCTGTCGACCGCGACCACGCTGATCACCACCAACGACCCCGTTCGTATCGCCGAGGACTACGCGATGCTGCAGCACCTTGCCGATGGTCGTGTTGACCTCATGATGGGCCGCGGCAACACAGGGCCGGTCTACCCGTGGTTCGGCAAGGACATCCGCGACGGAATCGAACTCGCCATCGAGAATTACGCGCTCCTTCATCGCCTGTGGCGCGAGGACTTCGTGGACTGGCAGGGCAAGCACCGCACGCCGCTCCAGGGCTTCCAGTCGACGCCCCGACCCTTGGATGGGGTGCCGCCATTTGTCTGGCACGGCTCGATCCGCAGCCCCGAGATCGCCGAGCAGGCCGCGTACTACGGCGACGGCTTCTTCGCGAACAACATCTTCTGGCCGAAGGAGCACTACATGCGCCTCATCGGCTACTACCGCCAGCGTTTTGAGCACTACGGTCACGGAACCGCGGACCAGGCGATCGTGGGCCTCGGCGGCCAGGCGTTTATCCGCAAGAACTCGCAGGACGCCAAGGCGGAGTTCCGCCCGTACTTCGATAACGCCCCCGTTTACGGACACGGCCCCTCGATGGAGGACTTCACCGAGCAGACGCCGCTGACCGTAGGAAGCCCGCAGGAGGTCATCGACCGCTATGCCGGCATGCGCGAGCACTTCGGCGACTACCAGCGCCAACTGTTCCTGATCGATCACGCGGGGCTCCCGCTCAAGACCGTCCTCGAGCAGCTCGACATCCTGGGCGAGGAGGTCGTCCCGGTTCTGCGCAAGGAGCTCGCCAAGGACCGCCCGACCCACGTTCCGGACGCCCCGACGCACGCGTCGCTCGTGGCCGCGGCTGAGGCGGCCGTGTCCAAGGCGGGGCCGGTCGAGACGTCAGAGCGGGTGGCATGATGACCGCCCGGAAGCTCGCGGTCATCGCCGCGGGACTCAGCCAGCCGTCATCCACCCGGATGCTCGCCGACCGTCTCGCCGACGCCACCGTCGCCCGGCTCGCCGGGCAGGGCGTCGAGGTCGACGTGTCGACCTTCGAGCTGCGGGACATCGCCCAGGACGTCACCAACAACCTCCTGACCGGCTACCCGAGCCCCCGGCTCGAGTCGGTCATCGAGGCGGTGACCGGTGCTGACGGGCTGATCGCGGTGACGCCCATCTTCACCACGAGCTACAGCGGGTTGTTCAAGTCGTTCATTGACGTTCTTGACCCCCAGGCGCTCGCGGGACTTCCTGTGCTCCTGGGCGCGACGGGCGGAACGGAACGTCACTCGCTTGCGATCGACTACGCCATGCGGCCGCTGTTCAGCTACCTTCACGCCGTCGCCGTGCCCACCGGGGTGTACGCAGCATCGAGTGACTGGGGGAGTGCCGAGGATGCCCTGCCGGGCAGAATCGATCGCGCCGCCGCGGAGCTCGCGTCCCTGGTGGCATCCAGCGACCGGTCGAGCCAGGTTCGCGACCCATTCGCCCTGCCCGAGGGCTTCAGCCCGGTGGGAAGCTTCGGGGCTCAGTAACCCCGCGCGAGCTCAGCCGCTCTTGCGGCGGAACTCTCGCTTGCCTCCGGCCTTCTCGTGGCGGCCGTGGATGGCCGATTCGCCGTCCACGCCGCCCGGGTGAGCCTGGCCGCCCTGCTTTTTTCGCTCGAGCGCCTCACGGAACTTGCGTTTGGTCTCGTCTGCCGCCGAAGAGTCAGCCTGCGGGGTGGCGTTTTCCGAATCCATAGTCCGAGAGTAGGCGATTCTCGCGGTGATGGCGTCGATAGTGATGCCGACCGTGATCGCCACGACCACCGAGATCACCACGGCGAGCACCGGGTTCGCAGACAACCACGCGCCAAACAGCGCTCCGATCACCGTGTTGTAGACGGCCCAGCCCAACCCCGCCAGCACGGTGAGTGGGAGATAGCGCGCGTAGCGGAAGCGTGTCGCGCCCGCGGTGAGGTTCGCAGCGATTCTCGCGAACGGGATATACCTGGCCGTCAGGATCAGCGCGGCCGGCCGCGTCTCGAGCGCGCGTCGCGCGTAGTCGATGGCTGCGGCGACTCGGCGTCCGCGCATCCAGCGGAACCGCTGAGTACCAATACGACGCCCCACGAGGTAACACACGTTGTCCCCGACGATGGCGCCCAGCGTGGCCACGGGGATCAGAATCCAGATGCTGGGCGAGCCCGTCGACAGCGACAGCGAGGCGAGCGCAACGACGACCGTCTCGCTTGGCAGCACCACCGTAAAGGCATCCGCGACCACAAGCACGAACAGCGCGACGTAGAGCCACGGTCCGGCCGCCTGAAGCCACGCGAGCAGTGCATCCACAGTCCATTGGTACAACGACGAGGTAAACGGCGGGGGTCAGGGCATCATGGTCGTATGACGATTCGTCAGGTGACGCTCGGGATGCTCGTGCTCGCCGCCCTCGTGGGCTGCGCGGCAGCACCACAGCCGCTCCCGCCTGGCCTCACGAATGAGGAGGCGGCAGCCATCCGCGCCGCCGAGCAGGAGAACTGGTGGCGGCAGCTTTCACCGGCGGAGCCGATGCCCGAGATCCAGGTCGTGCGGCACATCGATGATGACGACCAATCGACGCTCGTGGACTGTGTTGAATCGATGAACGTGCCGGGCGTGACCGTCTCGATCGACAACGGCTTCCTAATCGATGACACACCCGGGGCGCAGCGTGACCTCGAGCTCGCGTACTTCCGGTGTACCCAGATGTATCCGCCGCCGCAGATGTCCGCCGAGGAGCTGGGCTACTACAGCGCCGAGCAGCTCGCATACCTTTACGACGACTTCACCCGGCGATTAGTGCCATGCCTGCGCATGATGGGCTTCGACGTTGTAGATCCCCCCGCCGAATTGTTTCGCGGGAGCGGGTACCTGAGCTGGGATCCCTACGCTGTCCTGGTGCGAAATCCGACGGCATGGGATGCGTCACTGTGGGCATTGATCGACGTGCGGTGCCCGCCACCCGCCATCGGCGACTTCTGGCGCGTCGGTGAGGAGTCCTAGGCTCGCGACACGCCGTACTGGTAGGATCGTTCACGTTGTGCACGGGTATCCGTAGCATGACACCCGGAGCAGGCTGGCAAGAAGCTGGTCACCGGTGGTGAACTACTGATCTCAACTCGTGAGAACAGTGCTTTTCTACTGTTGGCCAGACAAGCGCCCCGCCCTAGGTGAGCGTTGTACGCACGCGTCCTCCTGCCCGCTCCTGCTCCTTGATGAGTCGCACGCCACACGGGCGCGCGACGGTAAACAAAGGAGAAAGCCCCTTGGAGGGTCCAGAAATCAAGTTCGCCGAAGCCGTCATTGACAACGGCAAGTTCGGCACGCGCACGGTCCGTTTTGAGACCGGTCGCCTCGCGCAGCAGGCACAGGGTGCCGTTGCTGCTTACCTCGACGAAGACACGATGATCCTGTCGGCGACGTCCGCCGGCAAGCAGCCGCGCGACGGCTTCGACTTCTTCCCCCTCACGGTGGACGTCGAGGAGCGGTCCTACGCCGCAGGCAAGATCCCCGGAAGCTTCTTCCGTCGCGAGGGTCGCCCCTCGACGGAGGCCATCCTGGTCTGCCGCCTTATTGACCGTCCGCTGCGCCCGACCTTCGTCGAGGGCCTGCGCAACGAGGTCCAGATCGTCATCACGGTGCTGTCGATTGCACCCGACGAGTTCTACGACGCGCTCGCGATCAACGCCGCGTCGGCATCTACTCAGATCTCGGGCCTTCCGTTCTACGGACCCGTCGCCGGTGTCCGTCTCGCCCTTATTGGTGACCAGTGGGTTGCGTTCCCGAAGTTCAGCCAGCTGGCTGACGCGGTGTTCGACCTCACTGTTGCCGGTCGTCTCGTCACCGACGAGAACGGCAACGAGGATGTCGCCATCATGATGGTGGAGGCCGAGGCCACCGAGGTGAGCTGGGAGCTCATCAAGGCGGGCGCGACCAAGCCCGACGAGGCGATCGTGGCTCAGGGCCTCGAGGCATCCAAGCCGTTCCTGCTCGCCCTCATCAAGGCGCAGTCGGAGCTTGCCGCCCAGTCCGCCAAGCCGATCGCCGACTACCCGCTGTTCCCGCCCTACGCGCAGGAGACCTACGACGCGGTCGCGGCTCACGCCTACGACGAGCTCAAGGGCGTGTACCAGATCGCTGACAAGATCCAGCGCCAGGACGCGGATGACGCGCTCAAGGCTCGCGTGAAGGACGACATCGCCGCCAAGGTCGCCGCGGAGGAGCTGCCCGAGTCGGCCCTCTCCGAGGTGAGCGCCGCCTACAAGAGTGTCTCCAAGAAGGTCATGCGTAACCGCGTGCTGACCGAGGGCATCCGCATCGATGGTCGTGGCCTGAGCGACATTCGTGCGCTCGACGCCGAGGTGCAGGTCATCCCGCGTGTCCACGGCTCCGCGATCTTCCAGCGTGGTGAGACCCAGATCCTCGGCGTCACGACCCTGAACATGCTCAAGATGGAGCAGCAGATCGATTCGCTGGCCCCGGTCACGAAGAAGCGCTACCTGCACCACTACAACTTCCCGCCCTACTCGACCGGTGAGACCGGCCGCGTGGGCAGCCCGAAGCGTCGCGAGATTGGTCACGGCTTCCTCGCCGAGCGCGCGCTGGTGCCGGTGCTGCCGAGTCGCGAGGAGTTCCCCTACGCGATCCGCCAGGTGTCCGAGGCGCTCGGCTCCAACGGGTCGACGTCGATGGGTTCGGTTTGTGCATCCACCCTGTCGCTGCTCAACGCGGGTGTGCCGCTGCGCGCTCCCGTCGCGGGTATTGCGATGGGCCTGATCTCGGACGAGGTGGACGGCGTCACGCGCTACGCCGCGCTCACCGACATCCTGGGCGCGGAGGACGCGCTCGGCGACATGGACTTCAAGGTCGCCGGTACCTCCGAGTTCGTCACCGCGATCCAGCTCGACACGAAGCTCGCGGGTCTCCCGTCGAGTGTTCTCGATGGTGCGCTCAAGCAGGCCAAGGAGGCTCGCACGGCGATCCTCGCGGTCATCAACGCGGCAATCGACGCTCCCGACGAGATGGCGCCCACCGCGCCGCGCGTCATCAGCGTGCAGATCCCCGTCGACAAGATTGGTGAGCTGATCGGCCCGAAGGGCAAGACGATCAACCAGATCCAGGACGACACGGGCGCCGAGATCTCGATCGAGGACGACGGCACCGTGTACATCGGTGCCGTGGATGGTCCGTCGGCCGAGGCGGCTCGGGCCGCAGTCAACGCGATCGCGAACCCGCTCAACCCGGAGGTTGGTGAGCGGTTCCTCGGAACCGTCGTCAAGCTCGCGACGTTCGGCGCGTTCGTGTCGCTCACCCCGGGCAAGGACGGCCTGCTGCACATCAGCGAGGTTCGCAAGCTCGCCGGTGGCAAGCGCGTCGAGAACGTCGAGGACGTCCTCACGGTCGGCCAGAAGATCCAGGTGGAGATCACCAAGATCGATGACCGTGGAAAGCTGTCGCTCGCGCCGGTCTCCGACGAGACCGACTCCGCGGACACCGACGGTTCGGCCGCCGCGTCTGACGGCCCCGAGGCTCCTGCCGAGGGCTAGTCACTCGTACCCCAGACACGGGCTCATCTCCTTCAGGGGATGGGCCCGTGTCCGTTTTCGTGTGAGCAAAGTTCATGCAAACGCACTGATCTGTCTGCCCCTCAAGTGGGGGTAAGGGTGCATGGTCCCGCCCCAATACGGTGGGGGAGTGAGCCCCAGCACGCCGTTTGACTCATTCATGCGCGACCTTGGTATCTGGCTCGACTCGGCCTGGTACCTCTGGATCGCGATAGCGCTGACCGTCGCTCTCGTGGCGACCGTCGTTGTGGTGTCCAAGGTGCGCGCACGCGCCCGGGCACGGGTTCCGCAATACCGCAGGCAACTCCCCGGCTAGGGCGTTTCCGACAGTCCCGTGAGTTGAGCCCGAGCCACCACGTGGTCCACGATCTGGAAGCCGAGGATCGCTGGTGTGCTCCCAGCGGGGATGTCCAACCGTTCGACGTCGAGCGCACTCACGGTAAAGACATAACGATGCTCGCCGTGCCCCGGCGGTGGTGCGGCGCCGAGGTAGCGCTCGAGCCGGATCTCGTTTGGGAGTGTGATCGCCCCCGGTGGCAGAAGGCCAGCATCGGGGTCTCCCGCGTTCTGGGGGAGTGCAGTCACCTTTGCGGGAATGTTGTACACCGCCCAGTGCCACCATCCGCTTCCGGTCGGTGCGTCCGGGTCGTAACAGGTGAGTGCGAAGCTGCGAGTACCGGAGGGTGCGCCCTCCCAGTGAAGTGTCGGCGAGCGATCCTCCCCGCCTGCGCCCGCGATACCCGAGCGGGCCCACTGGGGCAGTGTCTCGCCCTCCTCGAAATCCGGGCTCGTGAGCGTGAAGCTCGGAACCTCGGGAAGCCGCCAGTTCGGATGGTTCGCCATTGATCGTCCTCTCGTGCGCCAACACCGTCCACGGTAGTCGATTCGCCTGCAGGCACCCTTGTCGACGCATTCGAATACAGACTCGTAACGATTCGTGAGTTGGTCCCGGGTGTGAGCATCCTTCGGCCTATCCTGAGGGTGACCCCGGGGGCGCGGGGCGGATTGCAGGATTAACGTGACACAGGTAGAGATCGGCCAGGCCGTACCCACAACAGGTGAGACGGCGGCTCTCGCCGGTGCCGTTCCGGTGCGCAAGCGCACGATCGGTGGATCCGATCTCGCCGTCTTCCCGCTGGCGATGAGCGGCAACGTCTTTGGCTGGACGGCCGACGACGCGACGACCAACGCGATTCTCGACACCTATGTCGCCGAGGGTGGCAACTTCGTCGACACGGCAGATTCCTACGCCGCGGGTCGCAGCGAAACGATGATCGGCAACTGGATGCGCAGCCGCCGGAATCGGGGCGACATCGTGGTCGCGACCAAGGTGGGCAAAAGCGCGGACAACCCCGGCCTGCGGGCGCGAGTGCTCACCCGCGCCGTCCACGCCTCCCTTGAGCGGCTGGGTACCGACCGGATTGACCTTCTCTACCTGCACATCGACGACGAGTCGGTCTCGTTCGAAGAGACTCTGCTGGCGGTCGACGAGCTGATCCGGGCCGGAAAGGTTCGCTACTTCGGGGGCTCCGACCACACCGGTAACCGCCTCATCGAGGCAAGGATCGCGTCGGCCCAGCTCGGCGTCGCGCCCATGGTTGCACTTCAGAATCACTACAACCTGGTTCACCGCACCGAATACGAGGGTGATCTCGCTCACGTGGCGGCGCAGCAGCGGCTCGGTGTGATGCCCCGGTTTGCCCTCGCTAGCGGATTCCTCACGGGCAAGTACCGGCAGAAGTCCGACCTTGCCAAGAACGAGCGCGGGGGAGAGGTCGCCAAGCTCCTGAATCGACGTGGCCTGCGAATTCTCGCCGCGCTCGACTCGGTGGCCTCAGCGCACGACACGTCCGTGGCATCCGTCGCGCTGGCATGGCTTCTCACCAAGCCCAACGTGGTCGCTCCGGTGGCATCTGCCAGTCATCCCGAGCAAGTTCTTGACCTGACCGCGGCCGCGCGGCTTCAGCTAACTCGCCACCAGGTCGCGGACCTGGATCGCGCGTCGGACTAGGCGGCGACGCGCGCGTCGGCGAAGACGCGAGCGGCAATACGGTTCAGGGCTGCGGTCGCGGCGATCGAGTCGCCAGCATAACCGCCGGACAGTGCACCGTCGCGGGCGAGGAGCAGCTCGTCTGCCGCGTCGCCGGGGAAGGGGTGACCCATCTGACGCAGCAGGTCTGCGATCGTGTCGACATACCAGTCGCGGTGAGTCATCACGATCTGCCGCACCGGGTGCTCGGGGTCGGGGAACTCCGCCGCGGCGTTGATAAAGGGGCATCCCCGGAACCCGGGAGAGTCAATCTCCGCGACAACCGACGCCACGAAGGCGCGCAGGGCTGCCTCGGGGCTGCCGGCGGTGGCAATGATCTGGGATAGATCGGAGCGCACGGCCTGGTGGCGACCGGAGATGTACTCGACGATCAGGTTGTCCTTGGCTCGGTAGTGCTTGTAGAAGGTGGCCTTGGTCACGCTCGAGGCCGCGATGATGCGGTCGACCCCGACGTTGCGGATGCCGTCTTCGTAAAACAACACCGTGGCGGTGTCGAAGATGCGACCCTTCGCTGGAGCGCGCTGTGCGGTCGGAGCTTCCTCAACGACCATCACAGCGCGACTCCTTGCGGGGGATTGAAGCACATCCGCCATCGGGTTAGCGGACGTGCCGGGCTCGGGTGCCCGATAGAGACTGTAGCAAGAATGAGGACAGACAGACCAGTCTGTTTGTCCTCATTCGTACCCCCAGTTTGGGGGGTGCGTGACGAAGGGGCCTCATTCGCCGGGTCGAAGGATGACGTAGGCTCGATGCGATGAATGGCGTAGTCGCACTCCCGCTCGACCTCGCGGAGCTGGCCTTCACCGCATCCGGAAACTGTCTTGTTCGCAGGACCGTGCTTCCGAGCGGCGTGAGGATCCTGAGCGAGAGTGTTCCGGGGGCGCGAAGCTCCACGGCGGGCTTCTGGGTTGCGGTCGGTTCGCGCGACGAGCTCCCGGCCACCTACGGCTCGACGCACTTTCTCGAGCACCTGTTGTTCAAGGGAACGCCCACTCGTTCCGCTCTCGACATCGCGATCTCGTTCGACTCCGTCGGCGGCGAGCACAACGCGATGACGGCCAAGGAGTACACCTGCTACTACGCCAAGGTGCAGGACCGTGACCTGCCGATGGCCATCGACGTGCTGGCCGACATGTTCACGTCGTCGCTGATCGACCCCCAGGAGTTCGAGACCGAGCGCGGCGTGATTCTCGAGGAACTTGCGATGGCCGACGACGACCCGGCCGACGTCGCCAACGAGCGCTTCTTCGAGGCCGTTCTCGGCGATCATCCGCTCGGCCGCCCCATCGGGGGTAACCCGGAGACAATCGAGGCGGTGTCGCGTGATGCGGTGGTGGGCCACTACCGCACGAACTATCGTCCTCAGGATCTTGTGATCACGGTCGCCGGCGCTGTCGACCACGACGAGCTCGTCGCCCGCGCCACGGCGGCCCTCGAGCGTGCCGGGTGGGATCTCGCGGTTCCCGCCGAACCGGTGGAGCGCCGGGATGCCGCCGTCGACCTGATCGAGCGCGGCAGTCCGCTGGTGGTGGTTCAGAGGCCCCTCGAACAGGCGAACCTGATCGTCGGGGTCACGGGTCTTGCTGCCGCCGACGAGCGACGCACGACCCTCGCCGTGCTCAACTCGATCCTGGGGGGTGGCATGTCGAGCCGTCTGTTCCAGGAGGTGCGCGAGAAGCGAGGGCTCGCGTACTCCGTGTACTCATTTACCCCCAGCTACTCCGACTCCGGAATCGTGGGAATGTATGCGGGATGTTCACCCGCCAAGGCGGGACAGGTCGCCGAGCTGATGGTCGGCGAGTTCGGCAGGCTGGCCCGCGACGGCGTCACGGCCGATGAGCTCCGCCGCGCAGTGGGGCAGTTGAGCGGTGCATCCGCCCTCGCCCTGGAGGACTCCGACACTCGCATGTCGCGACTCGGGCGCAGCGAACTCACCCTCGGCGAGTTCGTCGACCTGGACGAGTCATTGCGTCGGCTCGAGCGTGTCACCGTGGGCGGCGTGCAGGACCTCGCGGCCGAGCTTGTATCCAGACCACTCTCCATCGCTGCCGTCGGATCCATCGACGAGCAGTCCCTCGCCAGCCTGGCAGCGTCGCCGGGTCTGGCCCAGCTGTAACGAAACACGAGGTGCCAGTCGCATGGCTCACTACCTTTACCTTGTCCGCCACGGCGAGCAGCAGGATGCCGAGCACGGCCTGCCGGACGGCCCCCTGAGCCCCAAGGGGGTTCGGCAGGCGCGCGCGATCGCCGAGCGCTTGGGCGGAGTTCCCTTCGCGCGGGCATGGCATTCGCCCCTCCAGCGCGCAGCCGAGACCGCTGCCATCATGACCGAGCGGATGCCCGCGCTCGTCTCCCGCCCGAGTGCGCTGCTAATGGACTGCATTCCGTCCGGCCCCGAGCCCTCGATGCCGGCCGCGTTCGAGCCGTTTTTTGGTGCGGTCACCCCCGCGGAGATTGATGCGGGTCAGGCCCAGATGGCGGACGCCGTGGCCGAGTTCCTGGCTCCCGCTCGCGAAGACCGTCACGACCTGCTCATCACCCACAACTTCGTGATCGCGTGGTTCGTGCGTGAGGTCTTTGGTGCGCCCGCATGGCGGTGGCTCGGAATCAACCAGGCCAACTGCGGACTCACGATCATCCGCGTGCGCAGCGCCAAGCCGCCCGTGCTCGTGACACACAACGACCTCGGGCACCTCCCGGCCGAGCTGCGGACCGGGATGCCCGTCGAGCAGCCCTTCTAGACGCCCGCCTCTTCTGCCCGCCCGGGGAGAAGGCCGCCCTTGAGGAAGACCTCATACGCCTCTAGTGCGTCCTCATCAACGATCGGCTTTCCCGGTCCGTACCTGAGGTCTGATTGATCACGCTTCGGGCCGGAGAGCCAGTAGTTCTCGTGGGTATTGACGTCAACAAAGTTCGCGTTCGCGCTACGGAATCGACGAAGCTCTTTGCCGTGGAATCGTGCGGTCTTCCACGACTTGGTGAAGTCGACCCAACAAATCCAGGAGGGTCCTCGATCGGCGTCAAAGCCGGTCTTCAATTGGACGAACATCAGACGACGGCGCAGATGAAGCACCTTTCGCAGCCACACGTTCGCGTTGGGGTTCGAGTTGTAGGGCGCAGTGTCGGCGTACCCGCGCGAACGATAGAGCGCGCCCGCCGGGCCGAGGCTGCTGTTCGTGTCGAGCACAACATCCGTCGCGCCGAGCTCCTCGGCGATGTGCTCGAGCTCGCCCATCAGCGTGTGTCCGAGACGTCGTCCGCGGGCCTCGGGGCGAAGCCAGACGTGTTTGATCTCGGCACGGCTGGGGCCAAGCATCCGCACTCCACCGCAGCCGAGCGCATCCAGACCGTCGTACACGACGACAAAGACGCCCGTCGGGCGCACAAACTGCGACGGGTCCGGAGGTGTGACGCGGTAGGCCCCGGCGACGGGGAAGCTCGCTGCGCGAAACGCGAAATACTCGTCGAGGAGCGCAGCGCCGTCCTCGCTGGTGACGGAGGTCTCGACGAAGTGAGGCACCCGTTCAGGCTAGCCCGTGGGCCGGCGAGTAGCGTGAAGCATGGCGCGCGCGACGGCCGTTCTGGAGTCGACGCCCCAGCGACCGAAGATCTCGGAGAGATGGTTCTCCGCGGTCTTGACGCTGATGCCCAACCGCGCCGCGATCTCCCGGTTCGACAGGCCGTCGCCGACAAGGCAAGCGACATCCCACTGGCGAGGGGTGAGTGGCGGCAGTGTCGGCTCAATGCTGGCGTCGGCTGCCCCGATCAGCTGAGGCAGGGCGGTCCTGGACGGTGCCCCCAGCGCGACGAGGACGCGGGACATGTACGTCTGCACGGTGCGTTCCGACAGGAACAGGCTGCTGCCGATAACCCGGTTGCTAAACCCCTCGGCGGCGAGCAGGGCGATCTGGCGCTCCCGTTCGCCGAGGGCGTCCCACCCACTGCCGGGCAGGGGACCCAGGCGGCGACCGAGGGCGCGCAGTTCCCTTCTGGCCGATCTGCCCAGGCTGACCACGCCCGCCCGGGATGCCTCGTGCGCGAGGTTCGTCAGGCGCTCGACGGCCCCGCCGGGCTGGCCACCCGCGGCGAGCGCCCTCGCCTCGATGAGGTCGGCCCGCGCGGCGTCGAGGTAGCGGCCCGTGAGGCGGGATCGCGCGGCGGCCACCCGCGCCCGGTGTGCGGCGGACTCGGTGTCGCCGCCCGCCTGGTCGAGGCGGGCCAGGATTTGCTCCGTCACCACGGAGGCGGCGGGATGCGCGGCGATGCCGAGACTCCGTGCCCCCCAGTCGGCCGCGGCATCGAGGTCCCCGCGCTCAAGCGCGGAACCGACGAGGATGTCGTAGCCGAGAGCGCGGTCCACCAGCTGGATGCCCGCCAGACCCGGCCCGCCACCGGCCGTCAGAACACACTTGGCCGCTCGCGCACGGTCCCCAATGACGTTGAGCGCAAAGGCGCACACGATCCAGCATCCCGTGTCCAGAAGACCGCGCGGGTCAGGTAGGGCCTCCGCGAGCCGTGTGGTCACGTCTCGGGCAACGCTTCGTTCCCCCAGGTGGGCGAGGGCAAGTCCACGAAAGCTCTCGGACAAGAGCATCAGATGGTCTTGGCCACGCTCCTGGGACTCGCGCGAGGCGACGTCCAGAACCTCAAGCGCCCGCTTCATGTCTCCCGCGAACAACAGGATTCGCGCCCGCTGCAGCAGCATAAAAACCGGAAAGGGCTCCTCGCGCTCTTCCTCCCGATTCCGCTCGGAACGGATGTCACCCAGCTCGTCGTGCACCGCGAGCGCCTCCGTAATCCGGCCCGTTGCCAATGCACCCTCGGCGAGCAGATGGAGCGCAACAAGTCGGGACTCCGTATCCAGCCGATCGAGGGTGCCCTTGAGCCCCCACGCGAGCACAAAGTAGTCCTCGACGGGGTCGTCGGCGCCCCAGGTGTCACCCGCGCTCGCGAGCATGGCCATCGACAGCGCGTGGAGGAGTGCCTCGTCGTCTCCCGAGCGTCGGGCGAGGTCGAGTGCTCGCTCGGAGCCGATCCGAGCTCGCGTGAACTCACAGTCGAGGTAGTGGGCGAAGGCCACCGTCACGAGGATGATCGCACGCCGGGCATCCGACAGGCCAGCCGTGTCGAGAACCTCGAAGGCACGCTCCCGGGCCGCACCGGTTTCACCGCGCGCTGCCAGCGCAATCAGCGCAAGCGGATGGGCCGCATGCCTCATGGGGTGATCGTAGCGCGCCCGGGGTCACCCGGCGCCAGTTGGTAGATTGGGGGCCATGAGCACACGAGTCGCCATCGTCGGCGCAACCGGACGCATGGGCAGGCTCGCCTCGGCCCTGATCGCGACATCGCCGGAGTTCGAGCTTGTCGCCTCGCTCGACTCCTCGGCCGATCTCAGCGAGGTTCTTGCCGCGGAGCTTGTGCTTGATGTCACCGTTCCTGCGGTGTCGCCCTCCATCGTGGACTACGCCGTGACCCACGGTCTTAACGTGCTCGTGGGCACGTCGGGGTGGTCCGCGGAGCGCATTGACGCGCTCGAGCGGACCCTGGCCGACACACCCGACGTGGGAGTCGTGATTGTGCCGAACTTCTCGCTCGGTTCGGTTCTTGCCACGTCGTTCGCCGCCCAGGCCGCGCGATTCTTTGACTCCATCGAGATCGTCGAGGCCCACCACGCCAGCAAGGTCGACTCACCCTCCGGCACGGCCGTGCGCACGGCCGAGTTGATGGGCAAGGCGCGCGGAGAGTTGGGTCCCGTGGCAGCGCCTCACGCCGATCAGCTCGCACGTGGGCAGCAGGTGTCGAGCATCCCCATCCACAGCCTGCGGATGCACGGGGTCCTGGCCCGACAGGACGTCCACTTCGGCGGCACGGGGGAGCTGCTCACCATTACCCACGAGACGCTGTCGCCGGCCTCCTACGAGGCGGGCATCCTCGTGGGACTGCGCGCTGCCCGAAACGCCCGGGGCCTGACCGTGGGTCTGGACAAGCTCATCCCGCTGGGGAACACCGCAGGCGACTCCGTATGACATCGCGTGTGGGGGCCATCGTGATGGCGGCCCTCCTTGCCCTCTACCTGGTTGTTGTCGCGCAGTACGCCGTCATCCTGATGACCTCGGGCGACGGAATCGCCATTGCCATCGGCATCGCGTTGGCCATCTTGCCGGTCATTGGAGCGTGGGCGCTTGTCTCGGAGCTGGTCTTCGTCGCGCGCGGCCAGCGGTTGGTGCGACGCCTCGGGGACGAAGGGGGTCTCCCGGTGGACGACCTCCCGCGTATGCCCAGCGGGCGCATCGTTGCCGCCGCCGCAGACCTCCAGTTTCCCCAGTACAAGGAGGCGGTCGAGGCGAATCCGGAGTCGTGGCGTGATTGGCTGAGACTCGGGCTCGCCTACGACGCGAGTGGTGATCGCAGTCGGGCGCGCTGGGCCACGCGCACGGCTATCGCGCTGGAGCGCGCAGAAACACGTGGTCGATAGCCTCGTCGATGGTCCGGTGGCGGAAGGCGAATCCATCCGCAGCGAGCCGGCCCGGGATGACACGCTGGCTGTTGAGCAGCAGATCCTGACCCGCGTCACCTAGCAGCCGAATCACAAACGTCGGAATGACCCACGGGTGCCAGCGACGCAGCGCCCGAGCCAACGAGCGAGTGACGTCCGCGGACGTCGCCGGGGTGGGACCGGCGAGATTCACGACGCCGTCGAGACTCGAGTCGATGAGGTGACGCAACGCCGCCGCCTCGTCGTAGAGGCCAATCCAGGGCCAGTTCTGTGTTCCACTGCCAAATCGTGCGCCAAGACCCACCGTCGTCAGGGGAATAAGCGGAGTGAACGCCCCACCTCGGCCCACAACAACACCCGTGCGAGCAATCACGAGGCGTGTGCTTGGTGGCGTGAGCTGTGCGGCCTGCTCCCACGCGACCACGACGTCACTCAGGAAGCCCTCTCCTCGGCCAGATGACTCGGTGAGGTCTACGCCGGGTTGGTCGCCGTAGAAGCCCACGGCCGAGCCACTGACAAACACTGAGGGTGGTGTCGCAGACCTTGCGATCGCCTCGGCGATGGTGCGGGTGCCGTTAACCCGGGAGTACAGGATCTCGCGCTTGTATTTGCGGGTCCAGGGGAGTCGGCCCGTGGTCGCTCCTGCGAGGTTCACGACCGCGTCGGCACTGTCAATCGCCGACTGGTCGATCGTGCCCTCGTCGGGGGACCACTGGAACTCGCGGTCGTTGGTTGGCGCGCGACGCACCAGACGCAGAACCGTCCGCCCCTGCTCTGAGAGCTGGCGGCACAGCTCCGACCCGATAAACCCGGATGCGCCGGAGACCAGCACCCGCTGCGGCGGGGGTGCAGAGTCGGGCATCAGGCGAGGCTGGCTTCAAGTGTGATGGGGATGCCCGCGAGGGCCCGTGAGACCGGGCATCCGCTCTTGGCCCCGTCGGCAATGCGCTGGAAGTCGGCGTCTGCGATGCCGGGGATCTTTGCGCTCACCAGCAGGTGGCTTCCCGTAATGCCCTCACCGGGCTCGAAGGTCACGGCTGCGGTCACCTGGAGGCTCTCCGGGGGAGTGCCGTTCTTCGCCAATTCGTTGGAGAGTGCCATCGAATAGCACGCCGAGTGGGCGGCCCCGAGGAGCTCCTCCGGGTTGGTGCGGCCCGGTTCGCCCGTGGAGCGAGCGGCCCACGTCACCGGGAACTCCGCGGCATCCGAGGAATCGAGGGAGGTTGTGCCTGACCCGCTGAGCAGATCTCCGAACCAGAGGGTGGTGGCTTCGCTGGTGACTGACATCGGTGTAGCCCCTTTCGTCAGTTCCAGACTATGCGGCCACTAGGAGGTTGTGGCACTCTTTCGCCCGAGGATTCCGGTGCGCACCAAAAGAAGGTAGATCTGGCAGCCTAGGCAGTACGCAAAAACCGAGTTCAGGAACGCAGCGACAAACGCCGCCGCGGCGGCAATCACGAGCGCGTAGGGCACCCCGGCGAGGTGGAGCACAAGGCCAGCAAGGGTGATCACAAACCCCACGCCCTGGGCAAACGTCGGGGGAGTGGGATCCTCCAACTCGGTGGGCGGGGCGAGCCGCGGCCGCACCACGGCCCGGAACAGCGCGCCGTACGGGTGGCGACGGATGCCCGCGAACGCGCCCCATGCAAACAGTGCACTGATCGCCGCAAACAGAATAAAGGCGGGCTCGGTCGCGCGGGCGGCGACGCTCGTGCCGAAAGGAGTGGCGAGACCAAGTCCGATGACCACAAGCAACAGAACTGCGGTGATCCCCGCACCAAATCGGGGACTGCGGGGGTCAATGCCGTTCGTGGACACGGAATTCTCCTAGGGTCGGGCGGGCTGCGTCAGGCGGTGAGAACTCGGTCGAGCTCGGCGGTGACAGCGTCGCGACGAGGGGCGCCGCCGATCCGGGCGCGCACCACCCCGCGGCCGTCGAGGACGAGGGTGGTCGGGGTCTGCATCACCTTGAAGCGACTGGCGAGGTCAGGGCGGTGCGTCAGGTCGAGGTCGATGTGTGTTACGTCCGCGCGGCCAGCCGCGACGTCGCTCAGCACGGCGTGGGTTGTCCGGCAGGGGGCACAGACCGCGCTGGAGAACTGGAGCAGCGTCACGCCCCGGGGGATCCGCACGAGGCCGGGAATGTCACTCGCCCGCACGACCGCCCGCCCGGAGGCGTGAACGATGCGGCCCTGACGCAATCGCCACACGAGTCCGAGCGCCGTGGCACCCGCGACGAGCGCGAGGAGCACCAGAAGGACCGTGGGCAACGACATGGAGCAAATGTAGGTCGCCCCGAGGCGTCTGGCCCGAGTGTTGCGGTGTATTACGGCTCGACCCTCGCTATCGTGAAGGCCGTGCCTGATGACGAGAAGCCCGAGATCCAGTTCCGTTCCGACGTGACCGTCGAGCTTGTGCGCTCGAGTGCGCACGACTCCGATGTCCTGTTCGCCGCGCGCGTCTCGACGCAGGGGGAGCAAACCCTGGAGTCCGCGCAGGATGCGGACCTCGACACGTCGCGCAGCAAGGGCCTCATCAACTACCTCATGCGTGATCGCCACGGCTCACCCTTCGAACACAACTCGATGACGTTCTACGTGCAAGCGCCCATATTTGTCTTCCGCGAGTTCATGCGGCACCGCATTGCCTCGTACAACGAGGAAAGTGGCCGCTATCGGGAGCTCCGCCCCGTGTTTTATGTCCCCGGCGCCGACCGCAACCTCGTGCAGGTGGGCAAGGCAGGCGCCTACGACTTTTTGCCCGGTGCTCCCGAGCAGAGCGAGCTTGCCGTTGCCGAGGCACGCGCCGTTGCGACCGAGGCATACGCCTCGTACCAGCGGATGCTCGATGCGGGCATTGCGCGCGAGGTCGCCCGCATTGTCCTCCCGCTGTCGATCTACTCCTCGATGTACGTCACGATGAACGCGCGCTCGCTGATGAACTTCCTGTCGCTGCGCACCAAGCGCGAGGGAACACACTTTCCCTCGTTCCCACAACGCGAGATCGAGATGGCGGCAGAGCAAATGGAGACCCTCTGGGCCGAGCTCATGCCCCTGACCTACGCGGCGTTCAACGAAAACGGGCGGGTAGCCCCGTAGCGTCTACTGAAGCGATGCGGTGAGGCGGGCGAGCGAGTCGTTGATCTTGCCCACGAGCGGGCGCGCCCGCCATTCGTCCAGGGTGAGGCGGTCGCTCGCGTCGCGATAGGCATCCTCGACCTTCCGCAGGCGAGACACGAACTCGTCGCCGTGCACCAGTAGCGACACCTCCATGTTGAGGCTGAACGAGCGAATGTCCATGTTGCTCGACCCCACCACGGCCACGTCGTCGTCGATGGAGAAGTGCTTCGAGTGAAGCACGGTGGGGGCGCGGTAGAGGTAGATCGCTACCCCCGCGCGCAACAGGCTCTCGTAGTACGACCGTTGGGCGTGATAGACGAGATGCTGGTCACCGATCTCGGACACAAACAACTCCACCGAGACCCCACGCGCCGCGGCCGTGACGATCGACATCAGCGTGGCCTCGTCGGGCACGAAGTACGGGCTGGTGATGCTGATCCGCCGCTGGGCACTCTGGATCAGGTACGAGAACAGCTTGAGATTGTTGTCGTTCTCGAAGCTTGGCCCGCTGGGCAGTACCTGCGCGTCGAGAAGACTCTCGTCCGTTCCCAGAACCACGGGTGAGGTGTCGAGGGGGAGGAGCTCCCCGGTCTCGCTGTACCAGTCGGTCACGAACACGGCATCGAGCTCACGCACGGCCGGCCCCTCGACACGAACCATGAGCTCGTGCCAGCGCAGGCCGCGCTTGACGTTCTTGGGCTTGAGGTAGGTTGCATCGATCATGTTGAGTGAGCCGGTGAAACCCACCCGGCCATCAACCGTGACGAGTTTGCGGTGGTTGCGCAGGTCGGGTCGCTGCCACTGCCCCCGCAGCGGGCGCAAGGGCAGCATCGCGTGCCACTCGGCGCCCATGTCTTTCAGGGCCGCCAGCGTCTGTGTGCGACGAGGGAACATCAGGCTCGACACGTGATCCGAGAGCACCCGCACGGCGACTCCACGACCCCGGGCGCGGCGAAGGGCATCAAAAAACACCTGCGTCGTGTCATCCAGCACGAGGATGTAGAACTCGACGTGGACGTGACTGACCGCCTCGTCGACTGCGGCGGCCATCTCCGTGATGGATCCCTCGTAGTCCGGCAGAAGAGCCACACGGTTGCCACCCACCATCGGCAGGGCGCCCAGGGTACGGTTCATCCGCACGCCCGAGTGGAGGTACTCAGGCCACTCCGTGCCGTGGCTGACCAGATCGATCCCCTGGGTGCGCGACAGGATGAGTTCGCTCACCTCATGCTGGATCTCGCGCCGCCGACGGGGAAGCCGGCCAGCGCCCACGAGAAGGTACCAGGCCAGCCCCACCAACGGGATAAAGGCGATGACCAGAACCCACGCCACGGCGGCGGCCGGTGGCCGACGTGCGGCGATGTAGACGGTTGCCGCCAGCCCAACAACAACATGGGCCCCGACGAGCAGTAACGCGAGCAGCTCGGGGTCCACGCTACTTTGCGTTCTGCGCCGGAATAACGACCTTCTTGGTGATGAGCAAGATGGATGCCGTCACCGGGCACGCGACGAGCGCGCCCAACAACCCGAGAAGAGTCGCGCCCACCATCGCACCGATGAGGACCAGCGAACCGGGAATGCTGATGGCCTTGCCCACGATGCGCGGCGTCATGTAGTAGGCCTCCACCTGCATGTACACCAGCATCACCACAAGAACGATAAGCGCGGCCTGGGGGCTCGTAAACAGGGATACGACGGTGATGATCCCGGCGTTGATCACACTTCCGACCACGGGGATAAAGGTGATCGGCACCGCGAGCGCGCCGAGGATCGCAGCGAACGGCACTCCGACGATCGTCAGGAGCAGGAACGTGAATGCGCCGTTCATCGTGGCGAGGATAAACATTCCGCTCAGGTACTTGCCCACCGACTCGAAGATCTCCTCCGCGATGGCGGCGAAGCCCTCGCGCCGCGAGGCGGGAACCAGCGAGTAGAGTCCCTGCTTCATCGAGTCGAACGTGGCCACGAAGTACAACGTGAGCGCAAGCACGAAGATGGTGCCGAACACGCCGTTGATAATGCCGGCACCAATCTGCAGGGCACCGCCACTGATCGCGAGCCACACGTTTGGGTCCGCGGCGGCCGCCCTCAGCTGCTCGATGAGGGGAGTCAGGGCGCCGCCGAAGCTGTCATTAATCGAGTCGAACCACTCCTGGCGTCCGACCGCATCGAGGCCGATCGGCAGATAGTCGAACAGGAGTTGGAACTGCTGGACGATGACCGGGATGAGGAGCCACAACAGGAGCCCCACGATCACCACAAAACCACCCATCACCGTCAGCACTGCGCCGGCGCGTGAGAACTTGTGCCGCTCGAGCCGAAGCACGATGGGGTACAGCCCGATGCTCACGAACAGTGCGAAAAAGATCAGGGTGAGGGCATAACCCAGCGACCCGACGGCCGCGCCCAGCACCAGTGCCAGCAGCACACCGAGGGTGGTGATAAACCCAAACCGGAACGGACCGGAGGCCAGCAGGCGAGGCACGGGGTTCATGCGTTCACCGGCGTGTAGTCCAGGAGCAGGTCGATCAGCAAGCGCGTCGCGAAGCCGGTTGCCCCTGCGGAGCGCCACGAGTCATCCCGTTCGGTTTGCATCGTGCCCGCAATATCGAGGTGTGCCCACGGAGTGTCGCCCACGAAGTCGTTGAGGAACAGAGCCGCGGTAATCGCGACGTTGAACGGTCCGCCCATGTTCGACATGTCCGCGACCGCCGAGTTCAGCTGAGGCCGATACCGGTGTTCCAGCGGCAACTGCCAGATCGGCTCGTCGCTGGTGACGGATGCCGCGATCGCCTGCTCAACGAGCGCCTGATTGTTGCCAAACACCGCGGCAACCCGGGTGCCGAGCGTCTGAAGTGCCGAGCCCGTGAGGGTGGCCACGTCGACGATCGCGTCCACCTTCTCCTCGGTGGCCAGCACCAGGGCGTCGGCCATCACGAGGCGTCCCTCGGCATCCGTGTTTTTGATCTCGACGGTCTTGCCGCCGCGGATCGTCAGCACGTCGCCCAGACCCATGGCCGTGCCGGACGGCATGTTGTCCGTGCACATCAGCCAGGCGGTGACCTTTGCCGTGCATCCAAGCTCCTGGAGGGCCGTCATTGCCCCGAGGATGGCCGCGGCTCCCGCCATGTCCATCTTCATCAGCAGGTGCATCGCGTCGCTCGGCTTGAGCGAGATACCACCCGCGTCGTACATGATTCCCTTGCCCACGAGCCCAATGTGCGCGGTGGGGGAGGTGGGCGTGTAGGTGACCTTGATCATGCGCGGTTCCTCGGCGCTGCCAGCGTTCACTCCGAGCAGACCACCGCAGCCGAGCGCAATAAGTTGCTCCTTGTCGAAGGTCGTCACCGTCAGGCCGTGCCGTGGTGCGACCTCCTCGGCGGCGAGCCCCATTCGTGTGGCGGTGAGGTGTCCGGGTGGGTTGTTCGCGAGGTCGCGCGCGAGCGCGGTAGCGCGGCTCGTCACCTCGCCGGCGTGGACGCCGGCCGCGACTGCCTCGTGGCGGTCGGCGCTCGCGACGATGTCGAGTGCCTCGAGACGCACGAACGTGGCGGTGGGCTGCAACTCCGTGAACCGGTAACGGGCGAGGAGCACACCCTCGGTGACCAGCTGGCCCACAAGTCGAGGCTCGAGAGAAAACGCGTCACCCAGGTCGATTCCAATACGCGCGAAGCGCTCGGTGGCGCGCGCGAACGAGGCTGCGGCGTCGCGCAGACTCGCGTGATTCTGGTCTGCGGAGCTGCCGACCCCAAACGCCACGTACACGGGACCGTCCGCGCGGGGGATGACCAGCGTCTGGCCGAGCGCGCCGGTGAAGCCAGCGCGGCCCAGGGCATCCCGGTCAACGCCCAGTGCTACCGGTACGCCACCCTCGCTCCCCACGGCGAAGCCCACCGCGTCGAGCGGGGAGACCAACTCGGTCGTGACCTCGACGTGCACTGCCGCCTCGGGCGACTGGGAGGGGATCGGAGTGAAGTCCGCGGGAATGAGTCGCGAGTTGATGGCCATGATTGTCTCCTACTGTTCTAAAAGGGCCAGAAGACCGGGACGAGGAAGGTCGCAACACCAACAAAAAGCAGCACGAGCGGGAGCCCGAGCTTCCAGTAGTCACCGAACCGGTAGCCGCCCGGCCCGAACACCATGGTGTTGGCAGCGGTGGCGACCGGTGTCAGGAACGCTGCCGCGGCAGCGACGGCGACCCCCATCAGGAGCGGAATCGGCGAGATCCCGGTCTCGCTGGCGATCGCAATCGCTATCGGGGCCAAAATGAGGGCAGTCGCCATATTGCTGATGAGCTGACCCAGCACCACCGTGACTAGTGCGACACCAAACAGGAGCAGGTAGGGGCTCGCGTTTCCGAGCAGCGACACGATGCCACCGGCGATGAGGTCGGCCGCACCACTGACCTGAATGGCCGTGGAGAGCGGGATCATGCCGCCCACGAGGATGAGCGTGGTGAGAGAGATTGACCGCTGCGCCTGGTGCACGGTCAGGACCCGCAGGATGACCATGGCGACCGCCGCGATCAGCGCCGCGATCGCCGGGGGAACGACGCCCGTCGCGAGCAGGATCACCATGCCCGCGAGGATCACGAGCGACGTCTTGGCCCGCAGCCCCATGGGCACGGCCTGGCGTCGGATGCTCTGAGGGCTGTCGACCAGCACAACGTTGGGGTCGGCGGTGTTGACGTCGAGCGCACCCCACGTGCCACGCAACAACATCACGTCACCCACTTCGAGCTGGGTGCGCGCGAGGTCCTCGCCCCCACGCTGGATCGCCACAACAACGAGGTCTCCCGAGTCGGTGACCATCCCCGGGAACACGGTCTCCCCGAGAAGCGCGGACCGTGGCGGAATGACGACCTCGGCGAGCCCCTTCTCCTTGGTGAGCACGGGCGAGGCCTGGTCGATCGAGTACTGCCGCGCCAGCGTCTGCGCGTGGTTGCTGAGATCCTTGGTGGCGTACTCCGGCACTCGGTTGGGGAGCAGCCACTTGCCAAAGATCACCGTGATGAGCAGGGTTCCGACCAGCAGGGGGACCCCCGCCAAGCCAAACTCGAAGAAGCCAATCTGGCGCTCTCCCGCGTCAACGAGGTACTCGGACACCAGCACGTTGACCGGCGTGCCCGTCAGAACCAGAAGGGAACCGGCGTGTGCCCCAAACGCCAAGGGGATGAGCATCTGTGACGGTGGCTGCTTGATGCGCACGGCCAGCACCACGACCATGGGCAGAAGGGCGGCCACGGCGCCGTTGACGCTGATGAGCGCGGAGAGCACCGCGACCAGGATCATCACGAGGGTGATCAATCGGCGGGGGTTGGTGCCGGCCCGTTGCACAAGTTGTTGGCCCGCCCACGTGGTGACACCCGTCGCATCGAGTCCCTCGCTCACCACGAACAGCGCCGCGATAAACACGATCACGGGGTCGCCAAACCCGGCAAGGGCCTGGTCCGCGTTCAGGACCCCCGTGAGGTACAGCGACAGGGCGACCCCAATCGCCACCACCCCCACCGGAATCTTGTTCCAGACGAAGACAATGATCGCCAGGGCAAGAATGACGAAGGTGACAACGATGGGATCCATGGTGGCGAGCGCCGACCTGCCTACTTCTTGTTCTTGCCGCGCGCGGGCGCTGCGGCGGGGGCTGCGCCACCGGTCGACAGTCGCTCCGGGAGGTCACCCGGGGTGAAGCCGGGCATCCGTCCGGCGGGAACAATCGCCAGGAGTGCGAGGGAGGCCAGACCCAGCAGCGAGATCTTCAGGCCCAGCAGGCGGGCATCCTCGTTGATGGCGACGGCCGCTTCGACCTGGGCGGGCGTTGCGGTTGTCTGGGAGAGCACGGCCTCGAGCTGGTCGTTGGTGATGAAGTTCACGTTGTCGAGGTTGACCTGCGCGACCAGCTCCGGCGGGAGCTCGGGATGCTCATTGACCTGGGTCTGGATGATGCCCGACAGCACACTCACGGCGAAGACGGTCGCGACGGCAATGCCGACGCTGCCCGACAGGTTGTGAACCAACCCGCGCCAGGCACCGACGTCGCCCGCGAGTTCCTTGGGGGCCGCGGAGAGAAGGGTGTTGAACACGAGGGCGACGATGGCGCCCTGGCCCAGACCCAGCAGGATGAGGCCGAGGACGATGAGCACCTGGGTCCACTCGTTGCGGATCGTGAACGCGATCAGGGTGAGCGCGCCAGCCACCACCACAAAGCCGACCCGAGCGATCACGCGTGGGGCGAAGCGCGAGTACAGCCCGGCCACTACGGAGCTCGCCACGAAGATGGACAGGGTGTAGGGGATGAGAGAGAGCGACGTCTCGAGACCACCGCGGCCCTGCACGATCTGGATGTAGAGCGGGATCAGGAAGTTCGCGGCCGTACCGATAAACAGCATCAGACCCATGCAGAGTGTCGTCGCCCGCTCGGCGCCGGTCTTGAGCACGTCGAGGTCAAAGATCTGCGGCTTGCCCTCGGCCTTGCGCTTGCGGATCCAGGCGAAGAACACCTGTGCGCCGACCAGACCCAGAATCACAAGAAGCGGTGCGGGGGAGAGCCCGAGCACCTCAAACGGCGCGGCGGGAGTAGCAAAGAGGAGTCCCCACGTGGAGAGTCCGCTGAAGCCAAAGCTCAGCAGGATGATCGACACCGCGGCAATGATCGCACCGGTCCAGTCGATGGCCACCTCGGCCATCGCGGGAACCTTCTTCACGCGGAAGCTGAGGAGGAGGTTCACCACCGACAGCCCCACGATCAGGACAAACGACCAGCGCCACCCGATCGTCGAGGCGAAGGTTCCTGCGATGAGCAGCGCGAGCACGCCCGCGGCCGGGATGGCCGCAGCGAGGAATCCAATGGCCTGGGCCTGCTGCTTGCCCTTGAAGTTGGTCGCGATGAAGACCGTAAGCGCCGGGGAGATTGCCGCGATGACTACACCGGATGCGGCCTGCGCGATGAAGAGCATCGCGGGGCTCACGGCGAGCGCAACGCCCGCCATCGCCAGACCGTGCACGACAACCGCAATCTGGAAGACGCGTCGTGTTCCGAACTTCGCGCCCAGTTTTGCGCCGAGCAGAATAAAGGCCGCCATCGCGAAGGTGCTCGCGGTGATCGCGGTTCCCACGGTCGTCGCCGGAGTGTTCAGATCAGTGGTGATGCCCGCCATGGAGACCGTGAGCGCGTTCACCGCGAACGACGCTTGGATCTGCGTCAAGACAACGACTATCAGCGGGATCCAAGACGCCTTTGTCTCGACGGAAGCGGAAGTGGATGTGGACATGGGGCATCTCCTCGTACGGAAAGCAGATCGTCTCCACAACATAGGACCTTGGGGTATCGCTCAACTCTCTTTGGCGCGGGACTGCACAATCGGTGGCGCGCGAACTACGCTGTGCTCGTGAGTACTGCATCCGACATCCGTACCGAGTTTCGGCCCCTCTCCTCTGAGGACGTCAAGCGGGCGATTGGCGAGGTGAAGGGCGCACACACGATCTCCCCGGATGTCGTGGCTGCGGTCGCGCGGTGTTTCCTGGTGCGGGCCGATCGTCCGGTGCGGTTTCAGGTCGATCGACGGCAACTCGGATCCATCGGCGTCGCCTCGATCACCATGTCGGAGATGCGTATAGAACGTCTCCCGTTCTCGCGGTCGAACACCGTTCACGTGGGCATCGTGGTGGCTGGATCGGTCACGATTACGCCCCGCGACGGCGAGCAGGCGACCTTGCACCCGGGCGAGGTCAGCATGATCACGAACTGGAGCTTGTTCGACGTCGCTTGCGCCGAGGGAACCGTGGTGCTCCACGTCCTCGTTCCGGAGGCGCGCCTGAGGGAACGTGGTGTTCGTGTCAGGCCCGCGCGTTTTCGGCTCGAGGGGCCGCGTACCCTCACCGCCCCGCTGTTGGCTCTTGCCTCGACGTTGTCTGACCCCCAGTGGTCACCTACGCCCACGGCGTCCCGCATCGCCGAGCGTGTGGTCGAGGATCTCACCGTAGGTCTGCTGCTCGAATGGGAGGACCTCCAGCTCGATCGGGAAGACCTCCGGGCCCAGCTCCGGCGGCGGGCGATCGAGGAGATCGCAGCGCGGCATCGCGACCCGGACCTCACGCCGACGTCGCTCGCCAAGACCCTCGGGGTGTCGCTGCGCCACCTCCAACGTGGCTTCGAGAACAGCGGAACGACCGTGACCGAGCAGCTGGTCTCACATCGGACCGAGTCGGCCGCCGAGCTTCTGGCATCTCCCGGCGGAAGTGGACTCACCGTGAGCGAGATTGCGCGAGCCACGGGATTCGGCTCGGCGTTTGAGCTCCGGTCCGCGTTCCGCAGTAGGTATGGCGTCCTCCCTTCGGGCTTCCGGGCCGTGGCGAGTGTCGCGCCAGAGAGAGACCAGACGCGCGCCAAATCAGATTCGGACGGCTCCGAGCGCGCCATAGTTATCACGTAGCGCGAGTGAGGGGATAATCGTGGGCGTTCGCTGGGGATACGTGGGGATGGTTTCGGCCGCCGTGATGGTGGGCCTGCTCGCGGGCTGCGCAACATCCACCCCGTCGACGCGCGGTGCCGTCGATGCCGCCGACCTCATCGGAACGTGGACAATCGATGAGACCTTCACGTCGCCGGAGCAGCCCTTCATCGACTTCGTTGACGACGGCACCTGGAGTGCATCCGACGGTTGCAATCGTGTGCAGGGCACGTGGGAGCTGGGCGACGAGGGTGCGCTTACCACTACCGCCGGCCCGAGCACCCTGATGGCGTGCGACGGTGCCCAACTGCCGCTGGCCATGGCGCAGGCAAACTATGTGGTTCTCGCCGGCGACTCCCTCAGCATCTACAGCTCCGCAGAATCCACCGTGACCGAACTGGTGCGTTCCGACGATCCCAACGTGGGCCCGATGGGCCTGCCCATTGGGCTCTGGGTGGCCTCGGATTCTGCCGATGCGCCGTTCCTGTCGCTCGCCGCTGACGGCTCGTTCACCGGAAACGACGGATGCAACATCCTCTCGGGCTCGTGGGAAGTCGCCGACGACTCCAGCGTCTCGTTCGGCGGAATTGCCAGCACCCTCAAGTTCTGTGACGGTGTTGACACGTGGCTCAGCGGTGCCGCTCTGGGACGTGTCCAGGGTGGAGTGATGACCATTCAGGACGCCGACGGAGTCGTGCTTGGCCAGCTAACATCCGAGTAGATCTCCTGCCTGTCTGGCAGGACAGCATAAACAACAAAGGAAACCCGACCCATGTCTGACCTCTGGCAGCTCATCTGGAACGTCTTCGTCATCTTTGCCTTCGTGGCGTACCTGATGATCCTCATCACGATCTTCTCGGACCTGTTCCGCGATCGTGCCCTCAACGGCTGGTACAAGGCGCTCTGGTTTATCTTCCTGATCGTGCTTCCGTACCTCGCCGCGTTCATCTACCTCATCGCGCGTGGCCGCGGCATGGCCGAGCGTCAGCTCGAGCACGCCCAGGCGCGCAACGAGGCAGCCAATGCCTACATTCGTGAGGTTGCGGGAACCGGTCCCGCCGCAGATATCGCCTCGGCAAAGAAGCTGCTCGATGAGGGGACCATCACCGAGGCCGAGTACGAGAAGCTCAAGAAGAAGGCCCTCGCGTAGTCGCCAGTTTTTCCCGAAGGGGTCGCACGGTTGCCGCCGTGCGACCCCTTCGTATATCCCGCTACCCTGTAACTCGTGTCTACCCTCCCCAACCCCTTCGGTCAGGTGCTTGTTGCACTCGTCACGCCGTTCACTCCTGACGGCGAAGTGAACTGGACCGACGTCGAGAAGCACATCGACGACGTGATCACGGCCGGTGCCGACGGCATTGTTGTCACGGGTACCACGGGGGAGACCTCCACGTTGACCGACCCGGAGAAGATCCGGCTGGTCGAGGTGGCCAAGAAGGTCGCGGGTGATCGCGCCAAGGTGATCACGGGTGGTGGCTCCAACGAGACCGCTCACGCGATCGAGCTGGCACGCAAGAGCGAGAAGGCCGGCGCGGACGGCAACATGATCGTTACGCCGTACTACAACAAGCCGACCCAGGCCGGCATCCTGACCCATTTCCGGATGATCGCGGACGCCACCGACCTGCCCGTCATCCTTTACGACATCCCCGGACGCACGGGCGTGCCGATCAAGTACGAGACGATCTTGCGCGCCTCGAAGCACCCCAACATCCTTGCGGTGAAGGACGCCAAGGGCGACCTCGCCGAGGTGAGTCGAGTGCTCAACCAGACGGACCTCTACTACTTCTCTGGTGACGACGCGAACGTGTTGCCGAGCCTCGCCATCGGCGCGACGGGCCTCATCGGCGTCACGGCAAACATCGCGGCAACGCCGTATCGCCAGATGGTGGATGCCGTCAACTCTGGTGACCTCCGGGCCGCCACGGCGGCCCACAAGGCGCTCGAGCCGCTCGTGCGCGCGACCATGACCCACGTTCCCGGCACGGTCGCGACCAAGTACATCCTTCATGGCCTCGGGCGGATCTCGAGCCCCCGTGTTCGGCTCCCGTTGGTGGGACCGGAGGAGTGGGAAGCGGCCCAGATCGAGGACGAGATCGACCTCGTCAAGGACATCCCGGGTGTCAACTTCGACAACTTCCGGCCCGACCGGAACGCCGCCGCGGGTGGAGCTCTCCCGAAGGTCGCGGGAACCACGCGCTAGTAGCGAGGGGTAGGCTGTGGCGCGATGCCAGTCTCAGTCTTCGCCCCGCCCACACTCGCTCCCGGTACTCTCCGGGTGACCCCGATTGGGGGTCTCGGCGAAATTGGTCGCAACATGACCACCTTCGAGATCGACGGAAAGATTCTCGTTGTCGATTGTGGTGTTCTTTTTCCGGAGGAGCACCAGCCGGGTGTGGACTTGATCCTCCCGGACTTCAGTCCGATCCGGGATCGGCTCGACGACGTTCTGGGGATTGTGCTCACGCACGGGCACGAGGACCACATCGGTGCCGTGCCGTACCTGCTCAAGTTGCGCCAGGACATCCCCCTGATCGGGAGCACCCTCACGCTGGCCCTCATCGAGGCGAAGCTCAAGGAGCACCGCATCCAGCCGTACACGCTCGCCGTGCGCGAGGGACAGCACGAGAAGATCGGTCCATTTGACCTAGAGTTCGTGGCAGTCAACCACTCGATCCCCGACGCACTCGCGGTCGCCATTCGCACGAGCGCCGGACTCGTCTTGCACACGGGTGACTTCAAGATGGATCAGTTGCCGCTCGACGACCGCATCACCGACCTGCGCGCTTTTGCGCGCCTGGGTGAGGCGGGAGTTGATCTCTTCCTTGCGGACTCCACCAACGCGGATGTCCCCGGGTTTACGCCGAACGAGCGTGACATTGGCCCCGTCATCGAGGCGGTAATCGCCAAGGCACCCCGCCGGGTGATCGTTGCCAGCTTCTCGAGCCACGTGCATCGGGTGCAGCAGGTGCTGGATGCCGCCGTGGCCAACAATCGCAAGGTCGTTCTTATGGGGCGCTCGATGGTGCGCAACATGGGAATCGCCGCCGAGCTGGGCTACCTCAAGGTTCCCGATGGGGTGCTGCTCGACGCCAAAAAGGCCGTTGACCTCCCCGATAACCAGCTCGTCTACATGTCCACGGGCAGCCAGGGCGAGCCGATGGCGGTTCTCGCCCGGATGGCGAATCTGGAGCACCAGATCGAGGTGGGCAAGGGCGACACGGTCATCCTCGCGTCGAGCCTCATTCCCGGCAACGAGAACGCGGTCTACCGGGTGATCAACGGCCTGATGAAGCTCGGTGCGAACGTGGTGCACAAGGGCAATGCGAAGGTTCACGTCTCCGGCCACGCTGCCGCGGGCGAATTGCTGTACTGCTTCAACATCCTGAAGCCCAAGAATGTCCTGCCCGTGCACGGCGAGCAGCGCCATCTCGTGGCCAACGCGAACCTCGCCATCCAGACCGGCGTTCCCGAGGAGAACACGATCCTCGCCGAGGACGGCACCGTTATCGATCTGCGTGACGGCGTCGCGAAGATCGTCGGGCAACTCGACCTCGGATACGTCTACGTTGACGGCTCGAGTGTGGGTGAGATCACGGATGCCGACCTGAAGGATCGCCGGATCCTGGCCGAGGAGGGATTCATCTCGATCTTCGTGGCCGTCGACCCTCAGACCGGCAAGGTCATCGTGGGTCCGGAGATTCAGGCTCGCGGGTTCGCGGAGGATGCGGACGTTTTCGACGCCGTGCTCCCACAGATCATCAAGGCCCTGACGGATGCCGCCGAGAACGGCACGCGCGACACTCACGCGTTCGCCCAGGTCATTCGGCGCACCGTCGGCCGATGGGTCAACACCCAGCATCGTCGTCGGCCCATGATTGTGCCCGTCGTTATCGAGGCATAAGCACGACGCCATGACCACGATGCGGCGGGCGACAGCGGCGGACCTTCCCTTTATGGAGCGGGTGTTTGTGATCACCGCCGATTGGAACCCCACGAACGTCAAGGGGGCCGAGTTCTGGCGCGCGGACCCCACGTTCCAGCAGTACATCGGTGGATTTCCCCGGCCGACCGACGTGGGTTTTATCGCCGAGCGCGAGGGTCAGGACGTGGGTGCCGTGTGGTTGCGTTATTTCACCTCCGACGCACCGGGCTACGGCTTTGTGTCGGCCGACATCCCGGAGCTCGCGATTGGTGTCGTCGAGGGCCGTCGAGGCGAGGGGATCGGCCGGGCACTCCTGAACGCCATCATCGCCGCCACGTCGGGTGACCTCAGCCTGAGCGTGGAAGACGGCAACCCCGCCGCCGAGCTCTATCGCAAGAACGGTTTTGAGCCCGTGGGTCGATTCGGCAATGCGACGACGATGCTCCGCCGCGGCCGACGGGCCGCGGGCGACTGACGATCGGGTCCTCCAAAACGTTGGGCTAGCCAGATCATCCTGAGGAATGATTCGCTTGGAGGAGGGGCCGTCTAGCGTGGACGGGTAAGCATCTCCTTCGATCCCGTGAGGTTGTCTAGCGTGAGCATTGCCCGTCGATGGGTCTTCCCGATTCTCTGGATCGTCATTTTTGCCGTCATCGCGGCCGCGTTAGTGAAGGTCGCGTTTTTCCCCGACCAGTCGGATGCAGCGGCTCCGGTTGTTCCCGGCGCCGAGATCGTCGAGCCCCAGTACGTTGTGGCTCGCGGAACCGTTCGTAACGACGTGACCCTCAGCGGCACGGTGGCGGCCGACGCGGCGGTGCCGATCCCGGCGACACTCTCGGGCGAGGTGCGAGAGGTTCTTGTGGGCCAGGGCGCGTGGGTCAACGCGGGCCAGGACATCCTGCTGCTTCGAGCCCAGGTCGCCTACCCCGACGGCACCTCCGGCACCGAGTGGAAGTACGCGACCGCACCGGTCAGCGGTACCCTCTCGAGTTTCTCCGCGCTGGTGGGGCAGCAGTTCGCCGTGGGCGAGGCCGTGGGGCAGATCGCGCCCCCCGGGTTCCACGTGAGTGGGAGCATCCCGCCCGAGCAGCTGTATCGGTTGATCCAGCGCCCGACCGAGGCGCAGGTCACGATCACGGGTGGTCCGGCGCCCTTCACATGCACCAACCTGACGATCACGACGCCGTTGCCGGGCGAGGGATCCGGCGGCGGCCAGACCGGGCAGACCGGTCAGGGTGGGGAGTCGGGCGGCCCCACGGTCACGTGCACCGTTCCTGGGGATGTCACGGTGTTTGCGGGTCTCACCGCGGAGTTGGTGATCGCCGGCGGCATCGCCGAGGACGTCCTGGTCGTACCGATCACCGCGGTCGAGGGCGCGGCAGGCACAGGCAACGTCTACTTTGTCCTGCCGGACGGATCCACCGAACTGCGCGAGGTCACTCTGGGGCTCAATGACGGCGTCAACGTTGAGGTGACCGGAGGCCTCGAGGAGGGTGATCTGATCCTGCAGTTTGTGCCGGGGGCGCCCAGCCCCACCGAGGGAATCTCGGGCGACGGCAACTGCGTATCGACGCCCGATGGCGGAATGGTGTGCAGCGGATGACGCTGCTCACGCTCGAGGCCGTCACACGTTCCGTCGAACTCCCGGACGGCGAACGCCTGGACATCCTTCGAGGTGTTGACCTCGAGGTCGAGGTCGGTGACCACGTCAGCATCGTCGGACGATCGGGGTCGGGCAAGTCGACTTTGCTGAACCTGCTGGGCCTTCTGGACACACCCACGAGCGGGCGCATCCTGTTCGACGGCGAGCCGCTGGAGGCGCTGTCGGGAGGACGCCGCGATCGCAAGCGCGGCAGCGACATTGGCTTCATCTTTCAGCAGTTCAACCTGCTCCCCGGGCGAACGGCGCTCGAGAACGCCATGACGCCGCTGATGTACTCGTCTGGGCGGCAGTTTTGGAACCGGGCGCGGATTGCGACCGAGATGCTCGAGCGGGTGGGGTTGGGGCACCGGATGGCGTCCATGCCCGAGAAGCTCTCGGGCGGCGAGCAGCAGCGTGTGGCCATCGCGCGAGCACTCGTGCGGGGTCCGCGGCTTATCCTCGCCGACGAACCCACGGGCGCTCTCGACATCGAGACGGGCGCATCCGTCATGAAGCTTCTGGATGACGTCGCCGAGCAATCGGGTGCCGCCCTCATCACGATCACCCATGACGCCAATGTCGCGGCACTCGCCCGGCGGCACTATCGACTCGATCGTGGTGTGCTCGCGCCTGTCGACGTCAATCGAGTTCTCGCACTCTCCGAGGCCACGCTGTGACGATTGAGAAGACCACACGACGTCAGAAGAGTCGTGCGGGTGAGCGGCGTGGATGGGCGAGCGGATTTGTTGGCGCGGTCGTCGAGGCGTGGGACGAGCTGCGCATCCATCGCACCAGGGTTCTCCTGAGCCTGATCGGCGTCGGGGTGGCCGTGTGCGCTTTGACCACAGTCGTGGGAGTCGGTGCAATCGCCCAGCAGGCACAGATCGAACAGCTGGAGCGAGGATCGGGTCGCCCCGCGACACTGATGCTCGGCATCCCCTACGACCCGGTGACGGGAACCCAGGGTGACGCTGGCAAGCTCGCCGCCGCCGCCGACGCGGCCGTCGAGCGCTACCAGATCACCTACTCCGGGTCCGTCCAGTGGATCCAGCAGAACGTGCAGTTTGTGGACGGTGTCAGTGAGTCCTACGGTCAGGCCGTTGATGTCGACTACGGCGTGATGCACCGAGTCCAGGTCGACAAGGGGCGGTGGTTCGTCGAACAGGACGAGCTCCGCCTCGCCCCCGCAATCATTGTGAGTGACACGTTCTACCAGCGACTCGGTGCTCCCGATCTTCGGACCCATCCGACCGTGACTCTTCTGGGCGAGAACCCCGTAACCGCGGTTGTAGTCGGTGTTCTTCCCCCGAACCCCTTCGACGTCAGCCTGACGATGTACATCCTCAACTCGGCGTACTCGCAGCTCGCGACGCCCGAGGCCTTGGCGCAGAGCTGGCCACAGTACGAGTTCTGGGTGCCGCCGGAGCTTGCGACCGACCTCACGGAACTCATTCGACGTGACGTCGCCTCGGCGTTTGGCGAGGGGTGGCAGGTCGATGTGAACCGCAACGACTACCTCGCCTGGGAGGGCGGGGGAGATCCGCTGGGGCCCATCAGGATGGTGCTCGCCGGCATCTCCGTGCTCATCCTGCTGCTGGGCGCACTGGGGCTCGTGAACATCTCGTTGGTGACCGTGCGGCAGCGGATTCGTGAGATAGGCATCCGGCGCAGTTTTGGCGCTACCGCATCGCGCGTGTTCTTTGCGGTGATGATGGAGAGTGTGGTCGCCACCGTTGTGGCCGGCTTCGTGGGCGTTGTTGTGGCCGTGGCCATCGTGCAGAACCCCTGGGTGCGTGACTTCGTTGCCGCAGGGCTCACCGACGTGCCTCCGTTCCCCATCGAGGCGGCCGTGCTGGGTCTTGTGGTCTCGGCGGGCGTTGGAGCGCTCGCGGGTCTTTTGCCCGCACTGGTGGCCGTGCGTGTGAAGGTCATCGACGCGATCCGGTA
Source organism: Rhodoglobus sp. (assembly GCA_965279605.1). GTDB lineage: Bacteria > Actinomycetota > Actinomycetes > Actinomycetales > Microbacteriaceae > Rhodoglobus. Next base: position 229,574 of record CBDIIE010000014.1, on the reverse strand, counting down.
CTGACCGACACCCCCACCGCCTACCGGCGAACGACACACCCCGCAGGTACCGTGGAACGCATGGCTACGAGCACCAGGTCGACGTCGCGCGCGCGCACGACGCCAGCGCGCGGCCGCACCCAACCGACCAAGAAGCTTCCCCGTGGCAAGCAGCCAGTCGTTGAGGAGCAGGGACCGCTGACCAAGGCCTGGATGGGCCTCGCCCACGTGGTGGGGGGCGCCTTCCGGGTACTCGGCAAGGAGACCCTCGCCAAGGACGAACGGCGTGACGGCGTCCCCTTCCTGATTTTTATCCTCGCGGTCGTCGGGGCGGTCGTCGAGTGGTTTAACCCCACCGACCCCGTGGCCACGGCCCTCGATGCCTGGACCTTTGGCGGGTTGTTTGGCCGCGTGGCGTTCGCGCTGCCGGTCATCATGCTGCTGTTTGCCGTGTGGCTGTTCCGGCATCCGTCGAGTGTGCACGACAACACCCGTATTGGTATTGGCGTCACCCTGCTGATCGTGTCGATCAGTGGCCTGTGCCACACGTTTGGCGGGCAGCCTCAGCCGACGGATGGCATGGAGGTCTTGGCGCGTGCCGGGGGACTGGTCGGGTGGGTCCTGGCGACACCACTCATCGCCATCGGCACGCCCGCACTCGCGACGCCCCTGATCGTTCTCTTGACGGTCCTGTCGCTGTTTATCATCACGAAGACACCCCCCAACCGGATCGGTGCGCGCCTTCGTGAGCTCTACGCGTACCTCTTTGGCGCGCAGCTTCCTGACGAGTCCGAGCGCGCGGCGGCCAAGGCGGCCAAGGCGGCGCAGACCGAGGCCGTCGAGTTTGGCACGCTGGGCGACCTCGGGCTCGATGACGACCCTGCGTCGATTCCGTGGTGGCGTCGGAACAAGGCACAAGCGGCAGCCGAGCCGGCTTTCGACAGTCCCGTGATTGGCCGGGAGCCTGCGCCCGTCGCAACCGACGAGACCGAGGTCATCCCGAGGATGCCCGCTGCACCAGAGCCTTTTGGGATCGAGTTGCTCCAGGATCTCGAGCGTGCCGAGGATGCCGTCAAGCGATTTACGGGCGAGGTCGAGACCGGCGCAACGAGCCTTCGCGAGGATGGGCCGGGTCTGCTGCCCGGGTTCACGGCGACCGCAAGCGAAAAGGGCAAGGCTGGGGAGTTCGACACCCCAGCCGCCACGCGGCCCAAGCAGTCCACGGCCGTCTATCGACTGCCGTCGCCCTCCGTGCTGACCCCCGGAACCCCGCCGAAGGCGCGCAGCGCCGCCAACGACGAGGTTGTTGCCGCGATTACTGAAGTGCTCAAGCAGTTCCAGGTGGATGCAATCGTCACCGGGTTCAGCCGGGGTCCGTCGGTCACCCGCTACGAGCTGGAGCTCGGCCCCGGAGTCAAGGTCGAGCGGGTGACGGCGCTCGCCAAGAACATCAGTTACGCCGTCGCGAGCAACGAGGTCACCATCCTCTCGCCCATCCCGGGCAAAAGCGCCATTGGCGTTGAGATCCCCAACAAGGATCGCGAGATCGTGTCGCTCGGCGACGTGTTGCGTTCCGGAGCTGCCACGAGCAGCGTCCACCCCATGACCATTGGGCTCGGCAAGGACGTCGAGGGCGGGTTTGTTGTCGCGAACCTCGCCAAGATGCCTCACCTGTTGGTCGCGGGTTCGACGGGCTCCGGAAAGTCGAGTTTTGTGAACTCGATGATCACCTCGATCCTTATGCGGGCCAAGCCCGCCGAGGTGCGGATGGTTCTCATCGACCCCAAGCGTGTCGAGTTGTCGATCTACGCGGGCGTTCCTCACCTCATCACGCCGATCATCACCAACCCCAAGAAGGCCGCCGAGGCCCTCGCGTGGGTCGTCAAGGAAATGGACATGCGCTACGACGACCTCGCGTCGTTTGGCTTCCGTCATATTGACGACTTCAACCGCGCGGTTGTGGCGGGCGAGATCGTCCTCCCGCCGGGGAGCGAACGGAAGCTCTCGCCGTACCCGTACCTGCTGGTGGTGGTCGACGAGCTCGCCGACCTCATGATGGTGGCCCCTCGTGATGTCGAGGACTCGATCGTGCGTATCACCCAGCTTGCCCGTGCATCCGGTATCCACCTTGTGCTCGCAACCCAGCGCCCCTCGGTCGACGTCGTGACCGGGCTCATCAAGGCCAATGTCCCGTCGCGCCTCGCCTTCGCCGTCTCGAGCATGACCGACAGTCGGGTGATCCTCGACCAGCCCGGCGCTGACAAGCTCATTGGTCAGGGTGACGCCCTGTTCCTGCCCATGGGGTCGTCCAAGGCCATTCGTGTGCAGGGCGCCTGGGTCAACGAGAGCGAGGTTGCTGCCGTCGTTCAGCACGTGATCGGTCAGGCACGTCCCGACTACCGTGATGACGTCGCCGTGAGCGCCGAGAAAAAGCAGATCGACGCCGACATCGGTGATGACCTCGAGCTCCTCCTCGCTGCCGCTGAGCTTGTGGTGAGCACCCAGTTCGGGTCGACCTCGATGTTGCAGCGCAAGCTCCGGGTGGGTTTTGCCAAGGCCGGTCGCCTTATGGATCTCCTTGAGTCACGCGAGATCGTGGGGCCGTCGGAGGGGTCCAAGGCGCGCGACGTGCTGGTCACGGCCGAGCAACTCCCTGGTGTGCTTGCCCGACTCCGCGGGGAGGACCCGATTCCCGCGATGCGCGACGCCGTTGAGGAATCGCTGAGCGGCTACGATGAGGTTGACGGCGGCTCGGACGAGGACGCCTGGACCTTGACCGATCGGGAGTAGACGCGTGGTTCCTGAGCCGGAGGATCGCCAGGAGCAACCTACCCCCGCGCCCGAGCAAACCCCTCACGCTCGTCGTGCCGCCGCGGTGCGCGACTCGATGAAGGGTCGTGTCTCGTCGAAGGGTGACACCCCGGCCAGCAATGGCAACCTCGCGAACATCATCACGGTCGCGCGCATCCTCCTCGCACCGGTATTCGTGTGGCTGCTCGCTGCCGACAACGGCGAGCACGGGTTGCTGCGATGGTTGGCCGCTGCCCTGTTTATTCTTGCGATCGCCACCGATGGGGTCGACGGCTCGCTCGCGCGCAGCCGCAACCTCGTGACCAACGTGGGGATCATCCTCGATCCGATTGCCGACAAGGTGCTCACGGGTGCGGCGCTCGTAATGCTTTCGATTCTGGGAGAGCTGTGGTGGTGGGTCACGATCGTGATTCTGGTGCGTGAGTTGGGCATCACGGCCTTCCGCTTCGCGGTGCTTCGCGACCGGGTCATACCGGCTTCCCGCGGGGGCAAGCTCAAGACCATCGCGCAGTCGGTCGCGATCTCGTTGTTCCTCGTGCCGCTCTACACCGTTCTGGGCGACTGGGTGCTGTGGGTGAACTGGGTTGTGATGGGTATCGCATTCGTGCTGACGGTCGTCACAGGTATCGACTACCTCTGGCAGGCCTGGCGGGAGAACCGCCGGCGTGCCTAGCGGCCCCATCATCGAGACACTGGTGGCGCGTGGGCTCACGATTGCTATCGCCGAGTCCCTGACCGGGGGGATGCTCGTGGCTGAGCTCATCTCCACCCCGGGAGCCTCGGCGGCCGTGCTGGGTGGAGTGGTCGCGTACAACACGGACCTCAAGCGGACACTCCTTGGGGTGGATGCCCGGCTCCTCGCGGATCGAGGTGCGGTTGACGCGACCGTTGCGGAGCAGATGGCCGACCACGTGCGCTCGGTGCTGGCCGTCGACGGTCGCGCGGCAGACATTGGCCTGGCGACAACTGGCGTGGCCGGACCAGACCCGCAGGACGGACACAAGGTGGGAACGGTCTACCTGGGCTTCGCGTGGGGTGACCGGGTGTTCTCGCAGCGATTGTCTCTCTCGGGGAGCCGTCAGGACATCCGTTTGGCGACCGTCTCCGAATCACTTGCAGGGCTCGAACGACTCCTCGAGTGATGGTCGGGAATAGCCCTCGTTTCGATCTCGTTACAAGTACTGAATTCACAAGCACCGCACAGATTGGGGTGGTTAGAGTTCTCGTACAACGGTGGCTGTAGTGTTAGCTATCCATCGGGAGAGCTGGCCTCACAATCAGGCAAGAAGGAGGGTCCAATGGTTCTGGTACGTCAGGAAATCGGTGACGTTCTCCGTGACTTCCGTCTGCAGAAGGGCCGTACCCTTCGCCAGGTCGCAAGCAAGGCGAGCGTCGCGCTCGGGTACCTCAGCGAGGTAGAGCGCGGGCAGAAGGAGGCGAGTTCCGAGATTCTCGCTTCCGTAGCCGAGGCGCTTGACACGCCCATCTCGGTCATCATGCGCGAGGTCGGCGACCGACTCGCCGTGATCGAGGGGCTGAGTCCCGTGCCCGACACGCTTCCGGATGACCTGGTCGCGGAGTTCGACGCGGATCTCGTTTCCCGCTAAGACGTATGGACTGATGCCCCGGCCCGTGGCCGGGGCATCAGTCGTTTAGCGTTGTCGTATGCGTCTGAGTGAATTCTGGCTTGCCGTCTCCGACGAGTTTGGGGCTGAGTACGGTCGTGTGCTCACCAGCGACCTCGTCCTGGGTGATGTCGGAGGGCGCACGGCCCAGGAGGCGCTGCGGGCGGGCGTGAATGCTCGTGAGGTGTGGCTGGCGCTCTGCTCTGCCACGGACGTTCCACCGGAGCGCCGGTACGGCGTTGGTCTGCGGGAACCCAAGAAGCCATAAGGCGACACGCCGTTTCGCTGTCGAACATTACTTCGAACACTGATAGCTTCTCCCTAACGTCTTATCGAAGACGGGTTTCATCCACAACACGCGTGGAAGTCGGCAGGAATGTCGGAGCCCGAGCGTAGCGTGGGCGTCAGCACCACCAAAGCCTTTGTCGGGAGGCTGTGGACCTTGCATCACCGGTCTACACGCGGCGCGACAGCCTATGGGCAGCAACCTACGACCAGGAGAAGAAGACATGCCGTCAGCAGCAGATCGCGAGAAGTCCCTTGAGACCGCACTCGCACAGATTGACCGTCAGTTCGGAAAGGGCTCGGTCATGCGACTGGGCAGTGACGAGCGTGCTCCGGTCGAGGTAATTCCTACCGGCTCCATTGCGCTGGACGTGGCGCTCGGTATCGGTGGCCTGCCTCGGGGTCGCATCGTGGAGATCTACGGGCCGGAGTCGTCGGGTAAGACCACCCTGACCCTCCACGCCATCGCCAACGCCCAGCGTGCCGGCGGCATCGCCGCCTTCATTGACGCCGAGCACGCGCTCGACCCCGAGTACGCAGCCAAGCTCGGCGTTGACATCGACTCGCTTCTCGTTTCCCAGCCGGACACGGGGGAGCAGGCCCTCGAAATTGCGGACATGCTCGTCCGTTCGGGGTCCATTGACCTGATCGTCATTGACTCAGTGGCGGCTCTTGTGCCTCGTGCCGAGATCGAGGGCGAGATGGGTGACTCCCACGTTGGTCTTCAGGCCCGCCTCATGTCCCAGGCCCTGCGCAAGCTCACGGGTGGCCTGAGCTCGACCAACACCACGATGATTTTTATCAACCAGCTTCGCGAGAAGATTGGTGTCTTCTTCGGCAGCCCCGAGACCACCGCCGGCGGCAAGGCGCTCAAGTTCTACGCGTCGGTTCGTCTGGACATCCGTCGGATCGAGACCCTGAAGGACGGCACGGATGCGGTGGGAAACCGCACCCGAGTGAAGGTGGTCAAGAACAAGATGGCGCCGCCGTTCAAGCAGGCAGAGTTCGACATCTTGTACGGCACCGGCATTTCGAGAGAGGGCAGCCTCATCGACTTCGGTGTTGAGCACGAGATTGTTCGCAAGTCGGGTGCCTGGTACACCTACGACGGCGACCAGCTTGGCCAAGGCAAGGAGAACTCGCGCAACTTCCTGCTCGAGAACCCGGCTATCGCCAAGGAGATCGAGCAGAAGATTATGGTCAAGCTCGGGGTTGGTGCCGAGGCCAAGGCCGCTCAGGCGGCGCAGGCGAAGGAGGCTGCCGCTGCTGCTGCGGCCGCCGCAGCCGCGGAGGCCAAGGCCGCCAAGGGCGCGCCGCCGGTGATGGCGGTCGAGGCGCCCGAGCCGCAGCTCCAGGCAGCCGTCGGCGAGTAAGGCGATGACTACCGACGGCGACCGGCTCGCTCCGGTGACCTGGTTGTTCGGATCCCCCGACGAGCAACCAGCACCGGCAGCGACCGCGTCGCCGTCGGCATCGTTAGCGCGGCCCCACGAAGACCTCTTCGAGTTGTCGACCTCGCCCAGCGAATCTGACCCGTCCCAGGGAACGGACGAGCGGGGTCGATTCCAGAGAATCAACAACGTCAGCATGAACGCTCTCGCCCGGCGAGGTATGTCGACCGCGGAGATGCGGGACTACCTGGGCAAGCGAGGGTTCGAGGAGAACGAGACCGAGCTCGAGTGTGAACGGCTCCTGGGCGTGGGCCTGCTTGACGATTTTTCGCTAGCCGAGACGCTCATCCGAACACTTCGGCAGCGCAAGGGCTTGGGGCGCTCCGCGCTCGTGGCCGAGCTTCGGCGCCGTCGACTGGATGCCGAAGCGATTGACGCCGCCCTGGAGGACCTGGACGACGACGAGCTTGCGCGAGCGATCGACCTCGCCGTCAAGCGTGCGCCGCAACTGCGCTCCCTCGATGACCAGACAGCACGTCGGCGCCTCGGTGGTTTCCTGATGCGCAAGGGCTACTCGGGTGGGGTGGTTCAGACCGCCGTGGACCGCGCCCTCAGCGCGCCCCGATCCGGTACCGGCCCGTTCTTCGCCTAAGGCGTGGGCGGCTTAAGCTTGAGGGTATGACATCGGTCCTGGACGCCCCTCGCACCTACGAGGTGCGCACGTACGGCTGCCAGATGAACGTACACGACAGCGAGCGCCTCAGTGGCTCGCTGGAGGCGGCAGGCTACGTGCGCGCGACAGACGGCGACGCCGACGTGGTGGTCATCAACACGTGTGCGGTTCGCGAGAATGCCGACAACAAGCTCTATGGAAACCTCGGGATTCTCGCGGCGACGAAGCGCACCCACGACGGTATGCAGATAGCTGTCGGTGGCTGTCTTGCCCAGAAGGACAAGGCGACCATCCTCGAGAAGGCACCGTGGGTGGATGTTGTCTTCGGGACCCACAACATGGGCTCGCTGCCCGCGCTTCTCGAGCGCGCCCGCCACAACGGAGAAGCGCAACTCGAAATCCTCGAGTCTCTCGAGACGTTCCCGTCGACTCTGCCCACCCGCCGCGAATCCACGCACAGCGCGTGGGTATCGATCTCGGTTGGATGCAACAACACGTGCACCTTTTGTATCGTTCCGTCGTTGCGCGGCAAGGAGAAGGACCGTCGGCCGGGCGACATCCTCGCCGAGATCCAAGCGATCGTCGACGACGGTGCCATCGAGGTCACCCTCCTCGGCCAGAACGTCAACTCCTATGGCGTGGAGTTTGGCGATCGCGAGGCGTTTGGCAAGCTGCTGCGGGCGGCCGGGCGTATCGACGGCCTCGAGCGCATCAGGTTCACGAGTCCACACCCGGCCGCGTTCACCGACGACGTGATCGACGCCATGGCGGAGACTCCGACTGTCATGCCGCAGCTACACATGCCGCTGCAGTCCGGATCCGATCGGATCCTCAAGGCGATGCGTCGCTCCTACCGGTCCGAGAAGTTCTTGGGGATCCTCGATCGCGTGCGCGCCCGCATCCCTCATGCGGCCATTAGCACCGACATCATCGTCGGATTCCCGGGTGAGACCGAGGAAGACTTCGCCGAGACTTTGCGCGTTGTGGAACAGGCGCGCTTTGCCTCCGCCTTTACATTCCAGTACTCGATTCGTGCAGGTACGCCGGCCGCCACGATGGAGGACCAGGTCCCCAAGGCGATTGTTCAGGAGCGCTACGAACGTCTTGTTGCACTTCAGGATCAGATCTCTTGGGAAGAAAACAAGAAGATGGTCGGGCGCTCCGTCGAGGTTCTGGTCACTGCCGCGGAGGGTCGCAAGAGTTCTGAGACCCACCGACTTTCGGGGCGAGCCGAAGACTCTCGACTTGTGCACTTCGACGTTCCCGCCGGGAGCGTTGTTCCTCGGCCGGGCGACGTTGTCAGTGTGGTGATCTCACAGGCGGCCCCGTTCCACCTGATTGCTGACTCCGCGGATGGCGCGCTGCTCACGGTGCGCCGCACGCGTGCGGGAGACGCGTGGGATCGAGCCGAAGCTGCATCCTGCGCCGTGCCAGCTGCAGGCTCCACACCGGCCACTGCACGGGTGTCTCTCGGGCTCCCGGGCCTGCGCGTCGCTACGACCCCGATCTACGACACGAGCGACGGGCTCCGCTGAGCGCGCGAGCGATGCCTGCGCCCCTTGTTGTTATTGTCGGGGCCACCGGCACCGGAAAGTCCGAGCTGTCGCTCAACGTCGCGGAGCGGCTCGGTAGTGAGGGGCTCGCCGCTGAGATTGTCAACGCCGACGCGATGCAGCTGTACCGCGGCATGGACATCGGGACCGCGAAGGTTCGGTTGGACGAGCGGCGGGGCATCCCTCACCACCTGATCGACGTGCTCGATCCGACGGAGGAAGCGTCGGTCGCGCGCTACCAGGCCGAGGCTCGGGCCGCGATCGACGAGATCGAGGCACGTGGTGTTGTCCCGATTCTGGTCGGAGGCTCCGGACTGTACGTGTCGAGTGTGATCCAAGACTTCCGTTTCCCCGGAACCGACGCCGTCGTTCGAGAGCGCTGGGAGGCCGAGCTGGCAACACACGGGCCCGGCGTGCTGTTTGCTCGGCTTCGTGACGTTGATCCGCTCGCGGCGGAGTCAATCGGGCCCCACAATGGTCGCCGCATCGTGCGCGCCTTGGAAGTGATCGAGATCACGGGAGAGCCCTTCGGCGCGGGGCTGCCCGAGGATAGCGAGCCGTGGCATCCCACCACTGTCATCGGACTGCAGGCTCCGCGTGACGAGCTGGTTGAACGCCTGGATGCGCGGGCCGAGCGGATGTGGCGCGAGGGCATCCTCGACGAGGTCCGTGGGCTGCGCCCCGCTGGGCTGGGCGTGACCGCCAGCAAGGCGATTGGATACGCCCAGGCAATCGCCGAGCTGGATGGTGAGCTCACAAGCGAGGACGCGATCGCCCAGACGGCGGCGCTCACGCGGCGCTACGCCAGGCGGCAGGTGGGCTGGTTTCGGCGCTATCGCGACACCCACTGGTTCAACTACGACAACCCCACGCTCGTCGACGATGTGGTTGCCGTCATACGGCAGGATTGAGCAATGGCAACTCTCACCTTCACCAAGGGCCACGGCACGGGAAACGACTTTGTCCTGTTTGCCGACCCCGAGGGAGAGATCACTCTCACCCCAGCGCAGATCGCCGCGATCTGTGACCGCCACTTTGGGGTGGGTGCCGACGGTGTGCTGCGCGCCGTCCGAAGCGCGAGCCTCGCCGAGGGCGCGGCCGCGCTGGCGGAGGATCCCGATGCGGAGTGGTTCATGGATTACCACAACGCCGATGGGTCGGTGGCCGAGATGTGTGGCAACGGCATCCGCGTCTTCACGCGTTTTTTGGTCGACAATGGCCTCGCTGAGCTCGAACCGGGTCAGACCTTGCCGATCGGTACTCGCAGCGGCGTGCGCGATGTGCAGCGCAGCACGAACGGATTCCAGGCCGACCTCGGTCGTTGGCGTCTCGATGGCGGAGAGCCTCTCGTCCGCGCGAAGGAGCTTCCCGTGGCCCGCCCGGGACTCGGCATCAACGTGGGCAACCCCCACGTTGTTGTTGCCCTCGCCAGCGACGAGGAACTCGATTCCGCCGACCTCACCTTCATTCCCATCATCGAGCCGGAGCCGATCGACGGCGCGAACGTCGAGTTTGTGGTCGCCGCGGATCCCCTGGTGCGTGAGGGCGTCGGCCATATCCGAATGCGCGTGCACGAGCGTGGCAGCGGTGAGACGCTCTCCTGCGGCACGGGTGCGGTCGCCGCGGCCCTCGCTACTCGCTACTGGGCTGGGGCAGGGGCGCCGAGCCAGTGGCGTGTTGATGTGCCCGGCGGCACTGTCGGGGTACGGATGTTCGCCGCCGAGGATGGCGAGCACGTCTCCCTGAGTGGTCCCGCGGAGCTGGTGTTCGAGGGCGCGCTCGAGGTCTAGTCCGTGATGACGTCGATCGGCGCCGTCATCCCCGTGCGGCGTCGCGCGCGGAGCACCCGGTAGCCCTTGTTGGTCGCGGCACGCACAAAGCTGAAGTCCTCGGGAAAGCTCGCCTGCATCCAGCGGTGCAGCGAATCGGAACCAAGATTGCGCTGGACAACCAGCCAGGCATCCGAGCCGTACTCGAGTCGCGGGAGCCACCGCTCGAGCAAGCCGTGCAGCTCGTGTTTGCCCACTCGGATGGGCGGATTTGACCAGATCGTCATAAACATGACGTCGTCGGGAACATCCTCGGGGCTGACTGCGTTAAGATTAGTTATGGACATTTTTTCAGCGTTGGCACGCACGAGGTCGAGTGCCCGCTCATTGACGTCCACTGCCCACACCGTCGCGTGAGGTGATTCGATCGCCAGGGTCAGTGCGATAGGACCCCAGCCGCAACCGAGATCAAGAAGGTTGCCACCCGGTGGTGGCGCGGGCACGCTCGCGAGCAGCACCTGGGTTCCCGTGTCGATTCGATCGGGACTAAACACACCGCTGGCCGTGACCACTTCCCGGCTTGCACCCGCGAGTGTCGCATGAATTGTGCGTAGCTTGAGCTCACTTCCGGGTGTCGACGAGAAGTAGTGCTCATTGGCCATGCAGAGAACTTACCGAAGACAACAGAAATAGGGTTAACCAGATATGACGCCAGATACCCCCACCGAAGCGACCAGCACTCGCGATGACGCGGCCGCTCGCACCGATGTCGAGCGCGTACTTGCGGTCGACGGTGCTCGTTCGGTCGAGTATTCGCGCTTTGGCTCCGGCGGCGCCCTGGCGCTGCAGGAGCACGACGACTATCGTTCCGAGCGCGACGGTGACCAGTTCGACCGTGAGGACCGTCAGGCCCTCAGGCGTGTGGCCGGGCTGTCGACCGAGCTCGAGGATGTCACCGAGGTCGAGTACCGCCAGCTGCGGCTCGAGAACGTCGTCCTCATCGGCGTGTACTCGGGCGGCAGCGTTCAGGACGCCGAGAACTCGTTGCGCGAGCTTGCGGCGCTCGCCGAGACGGCCGGGGCCGTTGTGCTCGACGGATTGCTGCAGCGCCGCCCCCATCCCGACCCCAGCACCTACTTCGGCAAGGGCAAGGCCGAGGAGCTACGGGGCGTTGTTGCCGCCACCGGCGCTGACACCGTGATCGCCGATACCGAGCTCGCCCCGAGCCAGCGTCGTGCGCTCGAGGACATCGTCAAGGTCAAGGTCATTGACCGCACGGCCGTGATCCTCGACATCTTCTCGCAGCACGCCACGAGCCGTGAGGGCCGCGCCCAGGTCGAGCTCGCCCAACTCGAGTACCTGCTGCCCCGCCTTCGTGGATGGGGTGAGTCGATGTCCCGGCAGGCCGGTGGTCAGGTTGGGGCTGGCAACGGAATGGGAAGCCGCGGACCGGGTGAGACGAAGATTGAACTCGATCGTCGGCGCATCCACAGCCGAATGGCGAAGCTGCGCAAGCAGATCAAGGGATTTGCTCCCGCGCGGGAGGCCAAGCGGGCCAACCGCACCCGGTTCGAGGTGCCGAGCGTCGCCATCGCTGGCTACACCAACGCCGGCAAGTCCAGCCTGCTCAACCGAATCACGCGGGCGGGTGTCCTCGTCGAGAACGCCCTGTTCGCGACGCTGGATGCGACGGTCCGCAAGTCGGCCACACCGGACGGCAGGCTGTTTACGCTCTCCGACACGGTGGGGTTCGTGCGAAACCTTCCGCACCAGCTCGTGGAGGCGTTCCGGTCGACCCTCGAGGAGGTGGGGCAGTCCGACGTGATCATTCACGTGGTGGATGCCTCGCACCCCGATCCGGCCGGGCAGCTCGCCACGGTTCGGGACGTCATCGGCGAAGTAGGTGCCCGTGACATTCCGGAGGTGGTCGTCTTCAACAAAGCCGACCTCGCGGACGATGACCAGAGGCTCCTGCTTCGTGGTCTGGAGCCCACCGGAATCTTCGTGTCCGCGAGAACGGGCGAGGGCATCGACGAGCTGATGGAGCGTGTGGCAGAACTGCTTCCCGCCCCCGAGGTCGAGATGACCATGCTGGTTCCCTACGACCGCGGCGAAGTAATCTCGCGGCTTCATGTCCAGGGCCGGGTGCTCTCGACCGAGTACCTGGAGGAGGGCACACGTGTTGTTGCGCTGGTGCATCCCTCGCGTGCGTCGGAGTTATCGGAGTTTGTCGTCGCGTAACACTCGTTAACCTGCCGGGCATGGTGCCTAGACTTGAGGTTAGGTCGGGCACGTGCCCGGCAGGAGCGACCGCCGAGCCCGGCACCCGCCCACTCGGACTGCTGAAATTGGTGACCGGAGGGGACGCGTGTCTTCAGAGCCCTTCTGTACGCCTGCCCGGACCGACGCCACCTTCTCGTTTGAGTTGTACCCGCCGCGATCCCTCGACGCCGAGGCGGCGCTTTACTCGTCTATCGCCGAGTTGGTCGCATCAGGGCCGGAGTTCATTTCGGTGACGTATGGAGCCAGTGGCTCGTCGCGTGGCCTGTCGTTGACTGTGCTGCGCCACATGCTCCAGAACACGACCGTCAAGCCGATGGCTCACCTGACCTGCGTGGGGTCGTCCTACGCCGAGGCCAGCCAACTCATCCGCGAGTTTCTTGATGCCGGCGTCACGAGCTTCCTGGCTTTGCGTGGCGACCCTCCTGCTGGGGCGTCCGAGGGCGACGACTTCTTGGGTGACCTAGGCAGCGCCGGCGAACTGGTTCAGCTGATCCACCGCGTCCAGAAGGAGCGCGTGCCGTTTGCCTTTCATGACGTGCCGGGCTTTCCGGGGGCCAAGCGGCTGGCGAGCGGCGAGAAGGTCACGATCGCGGTCGCCGCATTCCCGAACGGTCATCCACGGTCGCGCTCCGTCGAGCAGGATCTCGACACCCTCCTGGCCAAGGAGGCCGCAGGAGCGAATCTTGCGATTACGCAGCTGTTCTTTCACGCGGAGGAGTATCTGTCGTTTGTCGAGCGGGCGCGTGGAGCTGGCGTGACGATGCGGATTCTCCCGGGAATCATGCCCGTGCTCAGCCCACGTCGTCTCGCGCGGATTCTTGAACTCACCGACGAGGCCACCCCGGTCGACCTGAAGCGTCGACTGGAGGCCGCACCGACCCCCGAGGAGCAGGCGGCGGTGGGCATCGAGCACGCCATCGCCCTAGGATCCGAGTTGCTCGATGGCGGCGCATCCGGCCTCCACCTCTATACCTTCAACCAGCACGAAGCACCCCTCGCCGTCTTGCGCGGTGTGGGTCTTGTGCCGGGATCGACCACCCCACTACAAAAGGAACTCGCATGACCAGTCCCACCTTTCCCACAGGCACAATCCTCGGCTACCCGCGGATCGGCCGTCGCCGCGAGTTGAAGAAGGCAGTTGAGGCGTTTTGGGCGGGCACGATCACCGTTGACGAACTCGAGGCGGCGGCAGCACAGCTGCGGGCTACCACGCGCGAGCGTCTGGTGTCGCTGGGTCTGGGGCGCACCGACTCCTCGATTCCGGAGGCGTTCAGCTACTACGACCAGGTGCTCGACGCGGCCGTGACGGTTGGTGCCGTGCCGACCCGGTTCGAGAGGCTTGTCAAAGACGACGGCAGCATCGATCTCGCCGGGTACTTCACCATTGCTCGCGGCGAGGGTCACGACACTCCTGCCGAGATGACTAAGTGGTTCGACTCGAACTACCACTACCTCGTTCCAGAGATTGGCCCCGAGACCAACCTTCACTTCGCCTCCGATCGCCTTGTGCGTGAGGTCGCTGAGGCCACGGCGTCCGGGTATCGCACGCGTCCCGTCATCGTCGGTCCCGTCACGTTCCTGCTGCTGAGCAAGCCCAGTGTCTCGGCACCGGCGGACTACTCGCCGCTCGACCGCCTCGATGACCTCCTCCCGATCTACGCGGAGTTGCTCGCCGCGCTGACCGCGGTTGGCGCGGAGTGGGTGCAGTTCGACGAGCCCGGTCTCGTGAGCGAGAGCATCGAGGTTCCCCGGGATGTCGTGCTTGCGGCAACTCGCAAGGCCTACGACGCGCTCGGCTCGGCCGTGGTCCGGCCGGCGCTGTTCGTCGCCGCACCGTACGCATCGCTGGACGATGCTCTTCCTGTCCTCATCGATACGCCCGTCGAGGCGATTGGCATCGACCTCGTTAAGGGCGACCTGCCGAGTGGCATCAGTACCGACAAGATCCTGGTGGGTGGTGTCATCGACGGCCACAACGTGTGGCGCGGCGACCTGGAGGCCGCGTTTGCGTCGCTGGAGTCGCTCAAGGGACTGAGCCCCAACGTCGCCGTGTCCACCTCCACGAGCCTGTTCCACGTGCCCCACGACGTCGAGGACGAGCCACTTCTCGAGAGCTGGCTCACGGACTGGCTGGCCTTCGCTGACCAGAAGGTGCAGCAGGTCGCGACCCTCGCGAAGGGACTGACCGAGGGCAAGGCCGCGATCCAATCGGAACTGGATGCCGCATCCGCCGCACTTCAGGCTCGCCACGCAGCAGCCGGCGTTCGTGACGGCGCGGTGCGCGCCCGCGCGGCCGCTCTCACCGACGCCGACTTCTCACGCGGCGACTACGCAGCCCGTCTTGCCGCCCAGGACGAGGCGCTTGCGCTTCCGTTCTTGCCGACAACGACCATCGGGTCGTTCCCGCAGACTGGGGACATCCGCAAGACACGCGCGGCGTTCACCAAGGGCGACATCACGCTCGAGGAGTACACCGAGGCGATGCGTGCGGAGATCCGTCGGGTCGTGGAGCTGCAGGAGTCCATTGGCCTCGACGTGATCGTGCACGGCGAGCCGGAGCGAAACGACATGGTTCAGTACTTCGCCGAGAACCTCGACGGGTTCGCGGTCACGCAGAACGGCTGGGTGCAGTCGTACGGGTCCCGGTGCACACGCCCCTCGATCCTGTGGGGCGACGTCTCTCGTCCCGCTCCGATCACTGTGGAATGGTCGACGTACACGCAGAGCCTCACCGAGAAGCCGGTGAAGGGAATGCTCACGGGCCCGGTCACGATTCTTGCGTGGTCCTTTGTGCGTGACGACCAGCCTCTCCGCGAGACGGCCAACCAGGTGGCCCTTGCCTTGCGCGACGAGATCGCCGATCTCGAGTCCGCCGGAATTGGCATCATCCAGGTTGACGAGCCGGCGCTGCGCGAGTTGCTTCCGCTCAAGAAGAAGGATCACGACGACTACCTGGACTGGTCGGTCGGCTCGTTCCGTCTGGCGACCGCGGGTGTCGAGGATCGCACCCAGATTCACACGCACCTGTGTTACTCCGAGTTCGGTGTGGTCATCGACGCCATCAACCGACTGGATGCGGATGTCACCTCCATCGAGGCCGCCCGGTCGAAGATGGAGGTGGTGCCCGACATCAAGCAGAGTGGGTTCGGCCGCGGCATCGGCCCGGGTGTCTACGACATCCACTCGCCGCGTGTCCCGTCCGTCGAGGAGGTCAGTGACCTGATCGAGATCGCGCTGGGGTCAATCCCGGAGCGCCAGGTGTGGGTCAACCCCGACTGCGGTCTCAAGACGCGTGGGTACGACGAGACCGTGCAGTCTCTCACCAACGTGCTGGAGGCCACCCGCGCCGCGCGCGCGAAGGCGGGCGTCTAGCACGCTTGCTCCACAAACGATCCCGAGGGCAGCCGCACGCGGCCGCCCTCGGGATCGTTTTGTGGTGTGCAACCACAAAATCAACAATCCGGGGCCGAGAGCCCACCAAGGCACGCGCGTCGCGGGAGGTGCCTAGACCGCGCGCAGCACCGCCACGACCTTGCCGAGGATCTCGGCGTGGTCGCCCATGATGGGCTCGAACGACGAGTTCCGTGGCAGCAGCCAGGTGTGTCCGTCGCGCTGCTTGAAGACCTTGACCGTCGCCTCGCTGTCGAGCATGGCCGCGACTATGTCGCCGTTCACGGCGTCCTTCTGCTGGCGCACCACGACCCAGTCGCCATCGCAGATTGCGGCGTCGATCATCGACTCGCCCACGACCTTCAACATAAACAGGTCACCCTTTCCCACAAGTCGCCGGGGGAGGGGGAACACCTCGTCCACCTGCTCGTCGGCGGTGATGGGGATGCCTGCGGCAATTCGGCCAACCAGCGGCACGAGGGCGGCGTCGCCCACCGATGGTGCCCCGCTGTCGACGACCGCCTCGGTCTCCAGCTCGGGAAGGTCGATGAGGACCTCCATGGCACGGGGGCGGTTCGGGTCTCGCCGGAGGTAGCCGCTGAGCTCCAGTTGGTTGAGCTGGTGGGTCACGCTCGACAGCGAGGCCAGCCCGACCGCGTCGCCGATCTCGCGCATGCTCGGCGGGTATCCGCGACCCGCGACGGAACGCTGAATCACGTCGAGGATGGCGAGCTGCTTGTCGCTCAGGCTCTTGCGTCGACGGGTCCCCGGGCGCTCAGCGCTGGCATCTTGTGTCGTTTCGGCCGTGTGCTCGTCCACGATGTCCTCGTTCCTGCCGCCGTCGACCCGAATGTCGGTGGCTCACTCGAAACTGTATCCGGCAGAGACCACGAAAACAAACACATCTTCGAGAGTGTCGCTACAAATGTCGGAGGCATGTTCGAAGATGGACTTGATTTCGACGTAGTTCGAAGCTATGTTCGGAATAGATCTACTAAGACTTCGTATCCGGCTCTCCCGGCCGAGCGCCGGATACGAAAACCCCGTCCGGAACACTCCGGGCCAGGACCTGAGGAGCGAGAGATGAGCACGGTAATCATCGGAGCAGGCGGCTACGGCTCGACCACTTCCCGCCGTCCCGTGCGCCGTGATGGTGCGGCTCGTCCCGTGCAGCCCCGGCTGCGCCTCACCCCGCGTGGCCGCGGCGTCCTTCTGACGCTCGCGGCCACACCAATCGTTGCCCTCGCGCTGTTCTTTTCCCTGAACGGTGGAGGAGCGACCGCCTCGCTCGAGGGGTCGAGTGTCGGATTCGAATACGTCACCGTGGATTCGGGCCAGTCGTTGTGGCAACTCGCCGAGTCGATTGCGCCCACGTCCGACCCTCGCGAGGTGATCGACGCGATCGTCCGACTCAACCAGCTCGAGTCCACCGATGTTTATGCGGGGCAAGAGCTTGCCATTCCGGCGCAGTACGTCCGCTAGTCGCTTGTGCCGTGTGCGAGCGGGCGACGGGCCGGTTCTAAGCTTGTCGAGTGACAAGCCTTGACGACCTGCCGATCCGGGACGACCTGAGGGGACAGAAGCCGTACGGCGCGCCCCAGGAACACGTTCGTGTCCAGTTGAACGTCAACGAGAACACTCACCCGATTCCCGAGGCGGTCGCCACGGACATCGTGATGTCACTCGCCCAAGCGGTCATGGGAGTCAACCGGTATCCCGATCGCGAGTTCACGGAGCTCCGCGAGGCGCTGGCGCGGTATCTCGGGCACGGACTGACGGCCGAAAACATCTGGGCCGCCAACGGATCAAACGAAGTGCTTCAGCACGTCTTGCAGGCCTTCGGTGGACCGGGACGCAGTGTCCTCGGGTTCCCGCCGACGTACTCGATGCACTCGATCATCGCGAGCGGGACCGGAACACGATGGCTGAGCGCCGAACGCGCCGCGGGCTACGAACTCACGGCCGAACTCGTCGTCTCCGCGATCGCCCGAGAGAAGCCCAACATCGTCTTCCTCTGCTCGCCGAACAATCCCACCGGAACGCCTCTGGGTCTCGATGTCATCGAGGCCGCGTACGACGCGTTCGACGGCATCCTTCTCGTGGATGAGGCGTACGCAGAGTTTGCCGACGGGGACACCGCGCTGACGCTGCTCGAATCCCGTCCACGGCTGCTGGTGAGTCGCACGATGAGCAAGGCGTTTGCGTTCGCCGGCGCACGGCTGGGGTATCTGGCTGCAGACCCTGCCGTCATCGACGCCCTCCGCCTCGTCCGACTGCCCTATCACCTCTCCGCGTTCACCCAGGCGGCGGCCACGGCCGCGCTCGCTCACGCCGACGAGATGCTCGCCATGGTTGACGACATCAAGTCGCAGCGGGACAGGATGATCACCGCGCTCCCGGCGCTCGGTTACAGGCCGCTGCCCAGCGCCGCAAACTTCGTGCTGTTTGGGGGAGTGGCCGACCTTCATGCCACCTTTGAGGCGCTCTTCGACGAGGGAATCCTCATCCGTGACGTGGGAATCCCGGGTCACCTTCGTGTCACGGCAGGCACGGACGCCGAGACGACCATCTTCCTTGACGCACTGGGGCGCCTCGAACCCGTCGGTAGGATTGCCCCATGACCTCACGCCAGGCGACCATTCGTCGCGAGACGAGCGAGTCGAGCATCGAGCTGTCGATCGATCTGGATGGCACGGGTGCGTCGTCGATCGAGTCGAGCGTTCCATTCTTCGATCACCTCCTGACCGCGTTCGCCAAGCATTCTCTGGTTGACCTCACCGTGAAGGCCTCCGGCGACACGCACATCGACGTCCACCACACGGTCGAGGACATCGGCATCAGCCTCGGCACCGCGATTCGTGAGGCACTCGGCGACAAGGCAGGCATCTCGCGGTTCGGCGACGCGCTGGTGCCGCTCGACGAGGCTCTCGTCCAGGCCGTTGTGGATATCTCGGGGCGTCCCTACCTGGTTCACACCGGGGAGCCTGCAGGATTCGAGCACCACCTGATCGGTGGACACTTTACGGGCTCGATGGTCCGGCACGTTTTTGAGGCGATAGCCTTCAACGCTGGCCTCACCGTTCACGTGACCGTGCTGGGCGGCCGCGATCCGCACCACATTGCGGAAGCCGAGTTCAAGGCGTTCGCGCGCGCGTTCCGGTTTGCGGTGGCTCGTGACTCGCGAGTCACGGGCATCCCCTCGACCAAGGGTGCTCTGTAGAACGTGACCGTGTCCCCTTCCGTTGTCGTCCTCGACTACGGCTCAGGCAATATTCATTCCGCCGCGAAGGCCCTTGAGCTCGCGGGCGCTCGGGTCACCCTGAGCGCCGACAAGGCCGTTGCCGAGGCCGCGGACGGGCTGCTGGTGCCGGGTGTCGGCGCCTTTTCGGCAGTCATGGCTGGCCTGACCGCGGTGCGCGGCGGCGCGGCGATCGAGAAGAGGCTCACCGGTGGCCGCCCCGTTCTGGGAATCTGCGTGGGGATGCAGGTGCTCTTCGAGCACGGAGTTGAGCGCGGCAACGACACGCCGGGCCTGGGGGAGTGGCCGGGTGTCGTGACGGAACTGGATGCGCCGATCCTGCCCCACATCGGCTGGAACACTGTCGACGCTCCCGAGAACTCACGCCTGTTCGCCGGAATTCGCGACGAGCGCTTCTACTTTGTACACTCCTACGCGGCTCAGGAATGGACGCTCGAGACTCACGCGCCCTTTCCGCAGCCCAAGCTGACGTGGGCGGATCACGGCTCGCGGTTCCTTGCCGCGGTGGAGAATGGTCCGCTGTCAGCAACACAGTTCCACCCGGAGAAGTCGGGCGAAGCTGGCATCCGACTACTCAAGAATTGGCTGGAAACCCTGTGAGCGAGTTCAACACCACTCCCCGTCTGGTGCTGCTTCCGGCAGTTGATGTCGCGGGCGGCAAGGCCGTGCGGCTCACCCAGGGCGAGGCTGGCACGGAGACCAGCTACGGTGATCCCGTTGATGCCGCCCAGGAGTGGATCGACCAGGGCGCCGAGTGGATTCATTTGGTTGACCTCGATGCCGCGTTCGGTCGTGGCAACAACAACGCCGTCATCCGCAAGGTGATCAAGGCGACGCCCCGCCGCGTCAACATCGAGCTCTCCGGTGGCATCCGTGACGACGCAAGCCTCGAGGCGGCTCTTGCGACCGGCGCCAAGCGCATTAATCTCGGCACGGCGGCGCTCGAGAACCCCGAGTGGGCTGCACACGTCATCGCGGAGTACGGCGAGGCGATCGCGGTGGGCCTGGATGTCCGGGGCACGACCCTGGCCGCTCGGGGGTGGACGCAGGATGGCGGCGACCTCTGGGCGGTGATGGATCGTCTCGAGGAGGCGGGCTGTGCTCGCTATGTTGTCACCGACGTCACCAAGGACGGCACGCTCAAGGGCCCCAACCTCGACCTGCTGCGACAGGTGATGGAGCGCACTCCTCGACCCGTGATTGCGTCCGGCGGGGTTGCGACGCTCGACGACATTGCCGCGTTGCGGGAGCTGGTTCCCTTGGGCCTCGAGGGGGCGATTGTTGGCAAGGCGCTCTATGCGAAGGCCTTCACGCTTGCCGAGGCGCTCGACGTCGCGTCTGACTGACGTGGTGGGCACCGACAGCGCGGGTGTGCCTTGGGAGGGTCGACACTTCGAGGAGAACCCGTCCAGAGATGACGACGGGTCCGCTCCTCCCGCTCTGATCGAGGCGATCACTCGTTTCCGATTGCGCGAGGTCGGCGAGGCCGAGGTCGTGGGCGCTCTGCGTGAGTCCCGGCTTTTGGTTCCTCTGGTGGCGGAGCTCGGCGAGGGTGGCGTGGGAGATCACGGGCTCATCGTCGACAAGAGCCAAGAGTTGTCCATCGTGAAGGTCGCTGGGCCCGATGGCCGAACGGTCCAGCCGGCGTTCACGTCGGTGGCGGCGATGACTGCCTGGAATCCCCAGGCACGCCCCGTACCGGCGGCCGCAACACGTGTGGCCCTCGCCGCGGCGGGCGAGGGTACGGACGTGGTGGTGATCGACCCGACCAGCGACAGTGAGTTCGTGGTGCGCCGGCCGGCGCTCTGGGCAATCGCTCGCTCGGAGTCGTGGGAGCCCTCGTATCTCGACCCGGCTGTTCTCGAGGAGTTTATGAACCTGGCCGCGCCCGAGTCGGCCGTGCGTGCCGTGCTCCTCGCGCCGGGGGATCCGGATGCCCGGCTCGCCGGCCCCGAGCTGATCGTGCGTCTCTCGCTCGAGGAGGGTCTGGATCGGGCATCCCTCGACGCGCTGATGTCACGCCTTCAGGCGCGATGGGCCACGAGCGACGTCATTGCCGAGCGTGTCGACACACTGAAGGTGCAACTCGTCAGTTCCGTCTAGATGACCGAACCGGTGAACTTCTCTCCGGGACCCGCGCCGGGCGCGTCGGGGAATGACGAGGTCTCCCGAAACGCGAGTTGGAGTGATCGCAGGCCATCACGCAGCGGGCGAGCGTGGCTGTCGGAGATCTCCGGGGCGGCGGCCGTCACGAGCCCTGCGAGAGCGGTGATGAGCTTCCGCGCCTCGTCGAGATCGATGTCGTTCTGAGCATCCGGGGTGTCCCCGAGCCCGAGCTTCACGGCGGCGGCGCTCATCAGGTGCACCGACACCGTGTTGATGAGCTCAACCGCGGGCACCTCCGAGATATCGCGGATTTCATCGAGGGCGTCGTCCATCGGGCTTCCTTAGGGATTCGTGGCGGCTTCTGCTATCCTTGTGCAGGCTTCGGGACGAGTTCCCGTGAGCACACGAAAGTGGAGATACTCCCACCTGCTAGCCGCCTCTTAAAGGTTATCGGGTAGTTGCACCCCGTCAGGTCCGATTCGTTCGGCCGGCAGCATAAGGGTGCGTGGCGCGAATGCGTCGCGTGATTTCCTCTCTCGTGCCCTGCGGCAATTGCCGCGACACACCACGCAGACAGAGGAGCCCCGCATCAGCGATCCCCGTACCAACGACCGAATCCGTGTACCGGAGGTCCGACTTGTCGGACCCAACGGCGAGCAGGTTGGTGTTGTCCGCATTGAGGATGCACTCCGCCTTGCCCAGGAAGCCGACTTGGATTTGGTTGAGGTTGCTCCCAATTCCAAGCCTCCCGTTGCCAAGATCATGGATTACGGCAAGTTCAAGTACGAAGAGGCCCAGAAGGCCAAGGAAGCGCGGCGCAACCAGGCCAACACGATCCTCAAGGAGGTTCGTTTCCGGCTCAAGATCGACAAGCATGACTACGAGACCAAGCGCAAGCGCGCCGAGGGCTTCCTGCAGGCAGGTGACAAGGTCAAGGCCATGATCCTGTTCCGCGGGCGCGAGCAGTCGCGGCCCGAGCAGGGTGTTCGCCTGTTGCAGCGCTTCGCGGAGGATGTCGCGGAGTTCGGTTCGGTTGAATCGACGCCCACGATTGACGGCCGCAACATGGTCATGGTGATCGGTCCCCACAAGACGAAGGCAGCGGCGAAGGCCGAGGCCGAGGCCCGCAAGGCAGCCAACAAGGCACCGCGCGCGGCAGCAGCAGATGTGGCAGCGGAGGAACCCGCTGTAGCAGAACCAACGAAAGAGGAAAAGGATGCCTAAGCAGAAGACGCACTCCGGTGCCAAGAAGCGCTTCAAGCTCACCGGTAGCGGCAAGGTGATGAAGCAGCAGGCGGGTATGCGCCACAACCTGGAGGTCAAGAGCGGCAAGACCAAGCGCCGCCTGAACCAGGAAGAGGTTCTGGCTCCGCAGGACGCCAAGGTCATCAAGAAGCTTCTCGGTAAGTAAGGGTCAGGACAGAAAAATGGCAAGAGTAAAGCGGGCGGTAAACGCCCACAAGAAGCGTCGGGTTATCCTCGAGCGCGCCTCCGGTTACCGCGGCCAGCGTTCGCGCCTCTACCGCAAGGCCAAGGAGCAGGTCACTCACTCCCTCGTCTACGCGTACCGTGACCGTCGTGCCCGCAAGGGTGACTTCCGTCGCCTGTGGATCCAGCGCATCAACGCCGCGTCGCGCGCTAACGGCCTGACCTACAACCGCTTCATCCAGGGCCTGAACCTGGCTGGGGTTGAGGTTGACCGTCGTATCCTCGCGGACCTCGCGGTCACCGAGCCGGCCACGTTCGCCGCGCTCGTCGCGACCGCGAAGGCGGCATTGCCGTCCGACGTGAACGCACCCAAGGTCGCCTAGCGTTCAGCGAGCCGACACACGCCACTCACCGTGCAGCAATAGGCTGTCGACATGATCGACAACCCGCGCTCACCCCGCGTGCGCGCTGTGGCGAAACTTGCTAAGAGAGAAGCCCGGTCCGAGACCGGGCTTTTTCTCTTGGAAGGCCCCCAGTCCGTCTCGGAGGCGCTTGCCTTTCGCCCAGAGCTTCTGATTGAGCTGTACGCAACACCGACGGCCTGGGAGAAGCACAGCACCCTCGGTGCGATGGCTACGAGCGTGGGTCTTGACGTCGAGTTTGTCACCGAGGGTGTGCTCGACACGATGGCCGACACGGTCACCCCACAAGGCATCATCGCGGTGTGCCGTCAGTTCCCCACGTCGGTCAAGGACATCCTCTCGTCGGAGCCACGTCTGATCGCCATTCTCGAGGAGGTGCGGGATCCAGGCAACGCGGGCACGATCATCCGTGCCGCCGATTCCGCGGGCGCCGATGCGGTGATCCTCACGGGTCGGAGCGTCGACGTGTACAACCCCAAGGTGGTTCGTGCGACGACGGGCTCGTTGTTCCATCTGCCCGTCGCTGCGGGGGCGGAGCTCGAGTCTGTTATCGAACGTGTGAAGTCGATTGGCATGCAGGTCATCGCTGCCGACATCAAGGGCGGAGATCTGCTCGCGGCTCGAAACTCTGGTGCGTTGGCCGGCCCCACGGCCTGGTTGTTTGGCAACGAGGCGAGAGGCCTGACCGACGAACATTCTGCGCTGGCCGACCAGGTGATCTCGGTTCCGATCTACGGCCACGCCGAGTCGATGAATCTCGCTACTGCCGCCTCCGTCTGCCTCTACGAGAGCGCGTTCGCGCAGCGCAGCTAGCGGTCTCGACCGACGTCGAGTAGTGACGTGCTCGGGTGGCCCGGGCGGCTAAACTCGACACTTGTGTCAGAGCCCACCCCCATAACCGAGAGTGCCGTCACGGCTGCCGCCGATGCTGCCGTTACCGCCTTCGCCGTCGCGACCACCGTTGCCGAGCTCCGCGCGGCGCGGGCGGCTCATGCCGGGGAGGCATCTCCTCTCGCGCAGTTCAACGCGAGCCTCAAGTCGCTTCCCGTTGAGGAGCGTGCCGCGGCCGGCAAGCTCGTGGGGCAACAGCGTGCGCGAGTCACCCAGGCGCTCGCGGAGCGTGAGGCCGAGTTGGCCGTCGCGGAGGAGGCCGCGCGCCTCGCCGCGGAGGCTGTTGACGTCACTGCGGTTCCCACGCGCTGGCGAGCCGGCGCACGGCATCCACTAGGGCTGCTCATGGAGCAGATGTCTGACATTTTTGTGGGGATGGGGTGGGAGGTCGCCGAGGGGCCGGAGCTCGAAAACGAGTGGTTCAACTTCGACGCCCTCAACTTTGATGAGGATCACCCGGCACGGGCGATGCAGGACACGTTCTTCATTGATCCCGTGGACCGGCACCTTGTTCTGCGTACCCACACGAGCCCGGTGCAGGTTCGCTCGCTGCTCGAGCGCACCCTGCCCGTCTACGTCGTCGCGCCCGGCCGCGTGTTCCGCACGGATGAGCTCGACGCTACCCACACTCCGGTCTTCCACCAGATCGAGGGAATCGCCATTGATCGTGGCCTGACCATGGCCCACCTGCGAGGCACTCTCGAGCACCTCGCCCGGGCTATGTTTGGCGAGGAGGCGCGCATCCGTCTGCGCCCCAACTACTTCCCCTTCACCGAGCCGAGCGCCGAAATGGACGTGTGGCAGCCGGGCGCCAAGGGTGGCGCACGCTGGGTGGAGTGGGGCGGATGTGGCATGGTCAACCCCAACGTGCTCCGCGCGGCAGGCATTGACCCCGAGGTGTACCAGGGTTTTGCCTTCGGAATGGGCATCGAGCGCACACTCCAATTCCGCAATGACATGAACGACATGCGAGACATGGTGGAAGGCGACATTCGCTTCTCCCAGCAGTTCGGAATGGTGGTCTGATGCGCGTCCCCCTCAGTTGGTTGCGGGAGTTCGTTGAGGTTCCTGCCGATGCGACTCCCGAGGACGTCCACGCCGCCCTCGTGCGGGTGGGCCTCGAAGAGGAAGACATCCACTCGTTTGATGTCTCGGGGCCTGTTGTTGTGGGCCAGGTGCTCTCGGTCGAGCCGGAGCCGCAGTCGAACGGCAAGACGATCAACTGGTGCCAGGTCGACGTGGGGGAGTCGGAGCCTCGGGGCATCGTCTGTGGGGCCCACAATTTTGTGGTTGGCGACAAGGTTGTAGTCTCGCTTCCCGGTGCCGTGCTGCCCGGCCCGTTCCCGATCTCTGCGCGCAAGACGTATGGTCACGTCTCCGATGGCATGATCGCGTCGGCCCGCGAGTTGGGTCTCGGTGACGAGCACGATGGAATCTTGCGACTGGCCTCCCTCGGACTCGACCCCGAGGTGGGTACCGACGCGATCGCGCTATTGGGGCTCGATGACGTGGCAGTCGAGGTCAACGTAACCCCCGACCGGGGCTACGCGTTCTCCATCCGAGGGATCGCACGCGAGTACTCGAACTCGACGGGAGCATCGTTCAGCGACCCTCTGCTCGATCCCATTCTTCACGAGGAGGCGGCGCAGCGACGTGCGGCGACCGGGTATCCCGTGTCGCTCGCCGACGAGGCGCCCGTGCGTGGCCGCCCCGGCTGGTCGGTGTTCACTGCGGGCGTGGTGAGGGGAGTGGATGCCACGCGCCCCACGCCCCCGTGGATGGTCTCTCGCCTTCTGCTTGCCGGCATCCGCTCGATCTCGCTGATCGTCGACATCTCCAACTACGTGATGCTCGAGCTCGGCCAGCCGTCACACGCCTACGACCTCGCGAAGGTCTCGGGTGGCCTCGTGATTCGTCGCGCGCGGACGGGGGAAAAGCTCGTCACGCTCGACGGCAAGGAACGCACACTGGATGCGTCCGACCTAGTTGTTGCGGACGAGTCGGTTCCGGTGGGGCTGGCCGGCGTGATGGGTGGCCTCGACACCGAGATCTCCTCCACCACAACGGACGTCCTGGTCGAGGCGGCGATCTGGGACCCGATCACCATTTCTCGGAGTGTGCGCCGCCACAAGTTGCCCAGCGAGGCGGCCAAACGCTACGAGCGCGGCGTGGACCCCGCGGCCTCCTCCGCGGCGGCCGCCCGTGTGATGGCGCTTATCGTTGAGCTTGCCGGCGGCACCATCGACTCCGTGGGGTTCTACGCGGACGCATCGGTTCCGCCCGCACCGATCGAGCTGCCGGACGGGTTCGCGCAGTCGATCATGGGCGTGGAGTACTCGGCCGACGAGGTCACCAGCTCGCTCATCGCAATCGGCGCTCACGTCGAGGCCAATGACAATGGCTGGCGCGTGACGCCGCCCACCTGGCGGCCGGACCTGACCGATCGCTGGACCCTCACCGAGGAGATCGCCCGCATCGTGGGCTATGACCGCATTCCCTCGGTGCTTCCCGTGGCCCCGCCCGGTCACGGACTGAGCCGCTCTCAGAAGCTGCGTCGTGCAACATCGACGGCCTTGGCGGCCGGTGGCCTGACCGAGGTGCTCTCGTATCCGTTCCTTCCGCAGGCGTCCAACGATCTTTTTGGCGCGCCCACCCCGGGGAGTGTGCCCGCCATGAGGCTCGCGAACCCACTCGACCCGGACGCCTCCTGGATGCGCACGAGCCTCATCCCCGGCCTCATCACGATTGCCCGTCGCAACCTGTCGCGGGGCCTGACGGACCTCTCGCTTTTTGAGGTGGGAACCGTATTCCGGCCGGAGCCGGGCGTTGTGTACGGAAGTGACACGGTGCCGGTTGGCGACCAGTTGCCGACCGACGAGGTGCTCGGCGCACTCCGTGCGAGCATCCCTCCCCAGCCGTGGCACGTTGCCGCCCTGTTCCTCGGGGATGCCGTACGCAAGCAGCCGGGGCAGCCGGCGGTCCCCAGCGGCCTCGCCGACGCTCTCGGCGCGGCTCGTCAGGTGGCAAACGTCCTGTCCGTGCCGGTGACGGTCTCGACCGGGGCGCATCACGCCCTTCACCCGGGGCGCACGGCGGAGCTTCGAGTCGGCGATCGAGTTGTGGGTTGGGCAGGCGAACTGCTTCCTGCCCTGGCGGACGAGCTCGACCTCCCGCGTGTGGTGGCGGTGCTGGAGCTCGACCTCGACGCGCTCATCGCGCTGGGCCGCCAGGACGTTTCTGCGACCCCCATCGCCTCGTTCCCGGCCGCGACCCAGGACGTCTCGCTGGTGGTGAGCGAGACCGTGCGCGCGGGCGAACTGGAGGCCTTGATTATCGAGGGAGCGGGACAGTTGCTCGAGCACGTGACACTCGTGGATGACTACCGAGGCCCGGGAATCCCCGACGGAAGCAAATCGCTGACCTTCGCGTTGCGCTTCCGGGCCCCGGACCGCACTCTGACCGCGGCCGAGGCGACGGAGGCGAAAAACGCTGCTGTTGCTCTCGCTGCCCAGCGTGTCGGGGCAACTCTGCGGGAGTAAACACAAACGGGCTCCCGACACTGCCGGGAGCCCGTTTGTGTTAGGTCAGGTCTACTTGCGACCGCCACCGAGCAGTCCGCCGAGCAGACCACCCACGATGTCCTGTCCCTGCGGGCTGGAGATCAGGCCGCCCAGAATCGAACCAAGGTCGCCACCGGTTGCGGCGGGCTCCTCCGCCTTCGGAGCCTCTTCCTTCTTGCCGCCCATCTGGCTGGCCAGGTAGGCGAGGATGATCGGCGCAATGATCGGCAGAATCTGCTGCACGATCGCGCCGATGTCAGGCCCACTCTTCTCGTCTGCCTTTGCGGCGACGGCAGCGACCACATCATCGGTGTTGGCGCCGAAGACGTTCTTGACGATCTTCTTGCCGTCTTCCTCGTCGATGTCATCGATCTTCGTGGACTTGCCGGCGTGGTGACTCACCGCGTTGGCCAGGGACTTCTCGCCACCCGACTGCGCGTTGGCCGCGAGTCCACCCACGATGGCGGGAACGGCCACCGCGACGGCCGTCTTGGCGACATCCTCGTCGATTCCGAGCTTCTTGGCGATGTCGCCGATGGGGATGAGGTTGATGAGTCCATCAAGGTCGGACATAAATACTCCTTGAGCTATGCAGTGGACCCCCAGTTGAGCATCCGCGATAAGGGTACCGATTCGCTCCGGCCCGTGGGGGAGGAGTACGCTCCAATACGTGACCGGACTGCGCACGATGAACACCAGCCTCGAGCTGCGTGTTGTGCTGCGCCGACGCGGTTCCGACGAGCGACGCTAGGCGACCTTCCCTTCCCAGTGCCTCCCAGGGCACGCTCGGATCGTCGCCGTCTTTTCCCTCGTCCTGTCGAAAGACCCGTCCTCAATAAGGTTGATCCATGACTTACTCGGTCGCCGTTGCCGGAGGCAGCGGCTACGCCGGCGGTGAGCTACTGCGACTGCTTTCCGCTCACCCCAACTTTGAGGTCACCACGGTGACCGCGCACCAGAATGCCGGGCAGTTGCTCGGTGACGTCCAACCCCACTTGCGCTCTCTCGCGCACCTCGAGCTGCTCCCGACAGAACCCGGTGTTCTGGACGGCCACGACGTGGTTTTTGTCGCACTGCCGCATGGCAAGTCGGGTGAGCTCACGGCACACCTACCCGAGGACACCCTCGTGGTGGACTGCGGCGCCGATCACCGGCTCACGAGCGAGAGCGCGTGGGCACAGTTCTACGGCGGCGAGTTTTTTGGTGCCTGGGACTACGGGATGCCCGAGCTCCTGCACGCCGCCGGGGGTACCCAGCGCACCACCCTGGTGGGCTCGCGGCGCATCGCCGTTCCGGGGTGCAACGTCACGGCGATCACGCTGGGACTTGCGCCGGGCATCCGCGCCGGCGTCGTCGACGCAACGGATCTGGTGTCGGTTCTGGCGGTGGGGCCATCGGGCGCGGGCAAGACTCTTCGCACCGACCTTCTCGCGAGCGAGCTGATGGGGTCGGCTTCCGCTTACGGCGTGGGAGGTGTTCACCGTCACACGCCCGAGATCATCCAGAACCTCACCGTCGCGGGCGGTACCGACGTGAGCGTGTCGTTCACCCCGGTGTTGGTACCCATGAGCCGTGGCATCCTCGCGACCTCGACGGCCCGCCTCGCGCCGGGAGTCACGCCCGCCCAGGTTCGGGAGGCGTGGGAGGCGGCGTACGCCGCGGAGCCGTTTGTCCACCTGCTCGAGGAGGGGCGCTTCCCGCGCACCGCAGACACGGTGGGTGCCAACACGTGCCTGATGGGTCTCGCCGTCGACGAGGCAGCGGGACGGGTCGTTGTAGTGAGTGCGCTCGACAATCTCGTTAAGGGAACCGCTGGAGCGGCGATCCAATCGGCGAATATCGCCCTCGGTCTGGTCGAGACGACCGGCCTGTCAACGGATGGAGTGGCGCCGTGAGCGTAACAGCAGCGACCGGGTTCGAGGCGGCAGGCGTTGAGGCCGGCCTCAAGGCGTCGGGTGGGCTTGATCTCGCTCTTGTTGTGAACCGCGGACCGCTGCAGAGCGCGGCTGCCGTATTCACCAGCAATCGGGCCAAAGCAAACCCGATCATCTGGTCGCAGCAGGCTATTGCCGACGGATCGGTTGCGGCGATTGTGCTGAACTCGGGCGGAGCCAATTGTTTCACGGGGCCCCAGGGCTTCCAGGTGACTCATGCGACCGCCGAGGCGGTTGCGGAGAACGTGGGTGTCGGTGCGGGAGACGTACTGGTGTGCTCGACCGGGTTGATCGGTGACCAACTTCCGCTCGACAAGGTTCTCAACGGCGTCGCACGGGCCGCAGAGTCGCTCGGGGATCACGGCGAGGATGCGTCCCGTGCAATCATGACAACCGACTCCCGGCCCAAGCGCTCGGTGCGCACGGGCGCGGGGTACACCGTGGGCGGCATGGCCAAGGGTGCGGGGATGCTGGCGCCCGGGCTTGCCACCATGCTCGTTGTGATCACGACCGACGCGAACCTGCCAAGTCCGGCACTCGATACCGCGCTCCGCGCGGCCACGCGCGTGAGCTTCGATCGTCTTGACTCCGACGGGTGTATGTCGACGAACGATCAGGTGTCGCTTCTGGCCAGTGGTGCCTCGGGGGTGGTCCCGTCGCTCGACGAGTTCACGGCCGTGTTGACCGCGGTGTGCAGCGATCTCGCGGAGCAGCTGCAGGCGGACGCGGAGGGCGCAAGCCACGACATCCGCATTGAGGTTGTGGGCGCAGCGTCGGAGGACGACGCCGTGGAGGTGGGGCGCTCCGTGGCCCGGAACAACCTCTTCAAGGCGGCGATCTTTGGTAATGACCCCAACTGGGGTCGGGTTCTCGCGGCGATCGGCACAACGTCGGCTGCCTTCGACCCCTATGACGTCGACGTGTCGATGAACGGCGTTCGCGTGTGCCACGCCGGTGCACCGGATCGACCACGATCCGACGTTGATCTCAGCCCCCGGCGCGTCGACCTCCACATCGATCTACGGGTGGGTTCGGCGGCGGCCACCATCCTGACCAATGACCTCACGCACGACTACGTGCATGAGAACAGCGCGTACTCCAGCTGATGGTCAGCCCGGATCAGGCAGCGGCCAAGGCGGCCGTCCTCATTGAGGCACTTCCGTGGCTCAAGCGGTTCCACGACGAGATCATCGTGGTGAAGTTTGGTGGCAACGCCATGGTCGATGACGACCTGAAGCGCGCCTTCGCGGAGGACATGGTCTACCTGCGTTACGCGGGCGTCAAGCCCGTGGTGGTACATGGTGGTGGGCCACAGATCACCGCCGAGCTGACGCGCCGCGGCATCCCCAGCGAATTCCGCGGCGGGTATCGGGTCACCACGGACGAGTCGATTGGTGTGGTGCGCCAAGTGCTCGCCGAGCAGGTCGGCGGGGAACTCGTGGGGCTCATCAACCAGCACGGGCATCTTGCCGAGGGAATCTCCGGGGACGAGTACGGCCTATTCACGGGGGTACGCCGGGGGGCCATCGTCGATGGTGCAGAGGTCGACCTGGGGCTTGTGGGCGACGTCACGACCGTGAACCCCGAGGCAGTCCTTCTCGAGATCGCTGCAGGGCGCATCCCCGTTGTGTCCACCGTGGCGATCGAGCAGGGCACGGGCGGGCTGCTGAACGTCAACGCCGATTCTGCTGCGGCCTCGCTCGCCGTCGCGCTGGGCGCAGCAAAGCTTGTGGTCCTGACGGACGTGGCCGGCCTGTACAGCGATTGGCCCAACCGCGACTCCCTCGTGTCGGTGATCACGACCGAAGAACTTGCCACTCTGCTTCCCAGCCTCGAGTCGGGCATGATCCCCAAGATGACGGCGTGTCTGGATGCGGTGGCCGGGGGAGTGCCCAAGGCTGCCATCATCGACGGTCGTCAGGCTCACTCGATCCTTCTTGAAGTGTTCACCACGCAGGGAATTGGCACGGAGGTGGTCCCGTCATGACGGGCTGGAAAGACGAGTACGCGGCTCGCATCATGAAGTCGGCGGCCGTTCCGTCGGTCGAGCTCGTTCGGGGCGAGGGCTGCCACGTGTGGGACTCGGACGGAAAGTGTTACCTCGACTTCCTCGCGGGCATCGCCGTCAATGCGCTGGGGCACGCGCACCCGGCCTTCGTGGATGCAGTGTCACGACAGGCGGCAACACTCGCCCACGTGTCCAACTACTTCGCCACGTCGCCTCAACTCGAGTTGGCGCAACGTCTTCTTCGACTCTCGGGCGGAGACCGCGTCTACTTCTGCAACTCGGGTGCGGAGGCCATCGAGGCCGCGATCAAGCTGGCCCGTCGCACGGGTCGCCCACGGATCCTGTCGCTCACCAACTCGTTCCACGGTCGAACGATGGGGTCATTGTCCCTCACCGGCAAGCCCGCGCTGCGGGAGCCCTTCGAGCCGCTGCTACCACACGTCGATCACATCGAGTCCACGATCGAGGCGCTCGAGGCATCCCTCGGTGACGACGTTGCCGCGCTTGTGGTTGAGCCCATCAAGGGCGAGGCCGGGGTGATAGATCTCCCAGAGGGGTATCTAGAGCGGGCACGCGAGCTCACGACCCGGCACGGCGTGCTGCTGATCCTCGACGAGATCCAGACCGGCGCCGGTCGCACGGGCGAATGGTTCGCGTTCCAGCGGCATGGCATCGTGCCCGACGCGATCGCGGTCGCCAAGGGTATTGGCGGTGGCATCCCGATCGGCGCGCTGATCGCCTACGGCGCCGCCGCTGACCTGTTTACGGCGGGCCAGCATGGCTCCACCTTCGGAGGCAACCCACTTGCCACCGCGACAGCAAACGCGGTCCTCGCCGAGATCGAGCGGGCCGACCTGCTCGCCAATGCCCGGGCGCGCGGCGAGCAACTCCGCGCCCACCTGCGCGGACTCCCAGGGATCACGGAGGTCCGCGGTGAGGGACTCCTGATTGGCCTGGGCCTGGACTCGCCTCGAGCCTCCGCGATCACGGCCACCGCCCTGGAGCTTGGGCTCATCATCAACGCCCCCAACGACACCAGCATCCGCCTTGCACCACCGCTCACCATCGGCGATGACGAGATCGCCGAGTTTATCGAGAAGTTCACCGCAGCCCTGGAGGCACACTCATGACCCGGCACTTCCTGCGCGACGACGACCTGACCCAGGCCGAGCAGACCGAGATCCTCGATCTGGCCGAGAAGATCAAGGCCGACCGCTGGGCCCTGAAGCCCTTGGCCGGGCCGGAGACCGTCGCCGTAATCTTCGACAAGTCCTCCACCCGCACACGGGTCTCGTTCGCCGTGGGCATCGCGGATCTCGGCGGGCAGCCGCTCATCATCTCGACCGCCAATAGCCAACTCGGCGGCAAGGAGTCGCCCTCGGATACTGCGCGGGTGCTCGAGCGCCAGGTCGCGGCGATTGTCTGGCGCACCTACGCCCAGTCCGGTCTGGTGGAAATGGCGGCGGGCACGACGGTCCCGGTGATCAACGCTCTGAGCGACGAGTTTCACCCCTGCCAGTTGCTCGCCGATCTGTTGACGATCCGCGAGCACAAGGGACAGTTGGCCGGGCTCACCGTGACCTTCCTTGGCGATGGCGCGGACAACATGGTTCACTCCTACCTGCTTGCGGGCGCGACGGCGGGGATGCACGTGCGGGTGGCCTGCCCTATTGACTACATGCCCGACGAGCGGGTCGTGGCGGATGCTGACGCGATCGCCGTCCAGACGGGCGGCTCGGTGACGATCTATTCCGACCCGCTCGAGGCGGTTGCGGGAGCGGACGTCGTCGTGACTGACACGTGGGTGTCCATGGGCAAGGAAGACGAGAAGGCGGCACGGGTCGCGTCCCTGAGCGCGTACAAGGTTGATGCCGACATGATGAAGCTTGCCAAGGACGACGCGATCTTCTTGCACTGCCTCCCCGCCGACCGTGGCTACGAGGTGACCTCCGAGGTGATCGATGGTCCGCAGAGTGTGATTTGGGACGAGGCCGAGAATCGCTTGCACGCGCAGAAGGCTCTCCTTGCGTGGCTGCTCGAGCGCGCCTGAAACCTAGACTGACACCAACCGCGAGGAGCGACAGACATGGCCGAGAGCAAAACGGGCGAGGGGTCCCTTTGGGGCGCGCGGTTCGCGTCGGGACCATCACCCGAGCTGCAGGCACTGAGCAGGTCAACCCACTTTGACTGGGCTCTGGCGCACTACGACCTGGCCGGCTCGCACGCGCACGCGAAGGCCCTTGCCGCGGCGGGGTACCTCACGAGCGCCGAGGAAGAGGCCATGCACGACGGTCTCGACGCGATCGCGGCTCGCCTCGAGTCGGGTGACCTCGTCGCGCAGCCCCACGACGAGGATGTGCATGGCGCGCTTGAGGCCGCGCTCATCGACGCGGTGGGGGCAGAACTCGGCGGAAAGCTCCGCGCCGGGCGGAGCCGCAATGACCAGATCGCGACACTCGTGCGTCTCTACTTGCTCGATCATGCGGCCAAGATCGGTGACCTTGTTGTTGACCTCATCGATGCGATCGCCGCGCAGGCGGAGAAACACGACACCGCGATAATGCCCGGCCGCACGCACCTCCAGCACGCCCAGCCCGTGCTCCTTGCGCACCACCTGTTGGCGCACGCGTGGCCACTCGTGCGCACTCTTGAGCGTCTCCGTGACTGGCGCGTTCGTGCATCCACCAGTCCCTACGGCGCGGGTGCGCTGGCGGGGAGTTCCCTGGGGCTCGATCCCCGTCTTGTGGCATCGGAGCTGGGCCTTGCCGGTCCCACCGAGAACTCGATCGACGGAACGTCGAGTCGTGATGTCGTTGCCGAGTTCGCGTTTGTGTTGGCGCAGCTGGGAATCGACGTCTCTCGGTTCGCCGAGGAGATCATCATTTGGAACACCCGCGAGTTCGGTTTTGTCCGACTCGATGACGCCTATTCCACGGGCTCATCGATCATGCCGCAAAAGAAGAACCCCGACATCGCGGAGCTCGCACGGGGCAAGGCCGGTCGCCTGATTGGCAACCTCACGGGACTTCTTGCGACACTCAAGGCTCTCCCGTTGGCCTACAACAGGGATCTTCAGGAAGACAAGGAACCCGTGTTCGACTCGGTCGACACGATCGAGGTGCTTCTGCCGGCGTTTACCGGCATGGTGGCGACTCTCCACTTTGACGTCGATCGGCTCGCGGAGCTCGCTCCGCAGGGATTCTCCCTGGCGACCGACGTCGCCGACTGGCTCGTGAGGCAGCGGGTTCCTTTCCGGGAGGCTCACGAGATCAGTGGATCGCTCGTGCGCTTCTGCGAGGAGAACGGTCTTGCGCTCGACGAGCCAACCGACGAGCAGTACAGCGCCATTTCCCCGCATCTCACGGCAGGCGTGCGAGATGTCCTGACGATCGAAGGGTCCGTGGCGAGCCGCGATGGCGCCGGGGGCACTGCTCCCGCGCGTGTGGCGGAACAACTCGCCCAGCTCACGGCGCGCGTGCGCGCCCTTACACCGAGGAGTTCCGCGTGACGCTTCAGAAGGACAACAATCAGGATCCCGGGTGGTGGCGTCGTGGCATGACCAAGCGTGCCCAGCTCATTGTTGCCGTCGTGGCGGGACTCATCGTGGTGGGCACACTCGTGTTTGTCGCTGTCTCGGGTATCCCGCTGTTCTAGCCGTGCGAGAGGTGCTAGAGCGACCGGCGACGGAGGTGGCTCCGCTGCTGCTCGGTGCCAGGCTCTCGCTCGGGGGAGTGGTGTTGCGTATCACCGAGGTCGAGGCCTATCTGGGTGACACAGATCCTGGCTCCCACGCGTTTCGTGGGCTTGGCAAACGCAACGCCGTGATGTTTGGTCCGCCCGGGCATCTCTACGTGTACTTCACCTATGGGATGCACGTCTGTGCGAACGTAGTGTGTTCGCCCGAAGGGACAGCGTCGGCCGTGCTCATCCGCGCCGGTGAGATCACCCACGGAGTGGACCGTGCGCGTTCCCGCCGCACGACAAGTCGCTCGGATCTCGACCTCGCCCGCGGGCCAGCGCGCCTGTGTGTGGCGCTCGGCATCACCCTCGGCGACAACGGGGCGGACCTGGCGAATGGCCCGGTCAGGCTGGAACTCCCTGCTGTCGTGGCCCCTCTCGCACAGGGTCCACGCACGGGCGTATCGGGAGCGGGCGGCTCGACCGACTATCCGTGGCGGTTCTGGATTCCCGGCGATCCCACGGTGTCGCCGTACAAGGCGCATGCCCCACAACGTCGCGCCTCGTCGCGCGCGGGCGATGCCGCTGTCTGAGCGTTCCGCTCCGCTACGGTTATTGTCGTGCCTGAAACGACCCCGCCCGTGAATGACCCGACCTTCCCTGACGTGTGGGAGGAGATCAACTGGCGAGGGCTGGTTCACGTGTCCACCAACGCGGACGAGCTGAAACAACTTCTCGCGGGGCCTCCGATCACGTACTACTGCGGGTTTGACCCGACCGCACCGAGCCTCCACCTCGGCAACCTCGTCCAGCTGCTCCTCATGCGGCGGCTGCAACTTGCCGGCCACCGGCCGCTTGGCCTGGTGGGGGGATCCACGGGGCTGATCGGCGATCCACGCCCCACGTCAGAGCGTGTGCTCAACGACGCCGGAGTGGTGGCCGAGTGGGTGGGCTACCTTCAGGCTCAAGTGTCGAAGTTCTTGAGCTTCGACGGTGACAACGCTGCGCTCCTGGTCAACAACCTGGACTGGACCGCCCCGATGTCGGCAATCGAGTTCCTCCGCGACGTCGGCAAACACTTCCGGGTGGGCACCATGCTCAAAAAGGATGCCGTGAGCGCTCGTCTCAACAGCGAAGCTGGCATCAGCTACACGGAGTTCAGCTACCAGATCCTGCAAGGTATGGACTTCCGGGAGCTCTACCGCACCTACGGGTGTGTGTTGCAGACCGGCGGCAGTGATCAGTGGGGCAACCTGACCAGCGGCACCGACCTCATCCACAAGTCCGAGGGTGTCTCGGCCCATGCCATTGGCACCCCCCTGATCACCAATTCCGATGGCACTAAGTTCGGCAAGAGCGAGGGCAACGCGATCTGGCTCGATCCCACGATGACGAGTCCCTACGCGTTCTATCAGTTCTGGCTCAATACCGATGATGCCGACGTGATTCAGCGCCTGAAGATCTTCACCTTCCTTACGCGAGCCGAGATCGAGCGGCTCGAGCAGGCCGTTGCCGCCGAGCCTTTCCGCCGCGAGGCCCAGAGAGTGCTCGCGTGGGAGGTCACGACCACGGTTCATGGCGCGGATGCTGCGGCCGCCGCAATCTCCGCATCCGAGGCCCTGTTTGGCCAAGGTGATCTCGCGGCACTTGCACCGGACGTTCTCGAGTCGGCGCTTCGGGAGCTTCCCAACACGACGTCGCAGGCATCAACATCGGTCGCCCAGTTGCTCGTTGACACCGGACTCACCGCGAGTCTGGGGGAGTCTCGTCGCGCGATCGCCCAGGGTGGCGTCTACCTCAATAACGCCAAGGTCAAGGATGACGCGGCGACCCTCGAGAATGTGCCGCTGTTGTCGCGGATGGCCGTGCTGCGCCGCGGCAAAAAGACCCTCGCCGGCGTCTTCGTCGAGTAGCACACAGGCGCGACACGCCCGGGATGCACGGTAATTTGCAGGCACCCCAAGATCCACGTAATGTAATCCCTTGTCACCCCAAAGGTGCGGAAAAGCGGTGAGGGTCTAACCCCAGCTTTCCGGCCTCAAGAGGGACACCATCCCCAAGTAAGTTCGGAACTCCTTGTGAGGGCCAGCTTCCAGGATTAGGATGAAAAACCCACTTAAGCAGTGCGTCCGAGAACTTCGGTTCCCGGCGAGTCGTATTGACTAGCGCACACTTGGTGGTAGGTTAGAGCAGTTGCCCTGAAACAAAGCCGCGAGGCGGAGTGGCAGGAGCGCCCGATCCTTGAGAACTCAACAGCGTGCACAATGTCAAATGCCAAAAACCCGTCCGTACTTCGGTACGAACGGATTCCTTTGGAAAAGATATAAACAACAAAGCAAGTCAGTATTGATTTGTTCTGTCAGTTTCAAACTTGTCATTGTCCGTCCTCCTATTCCGGAGGCGACGATGGCGCATAAACATTTATGGAGAGTTTGATCCTGGCTCAGGATGAACGCTGGCGGCGTGCTTAACACATGCAAGTCGAACGATGAAAGCGGGAGCTTGCTCCTGCTGGATTAGTGGCGAACGGGTGAGTAACACGTGAGTAACCTGCCCTTGACTCTGGGATAAGCGTTGGAAACGACGTCTAATACCGGATACGACCTTCGGAGGCATCTCCTGGGGGTGGAAAGAATTTCGGTCAAGGATGGACTCGCGGCCTATCAGCTAGTTGGTGAGGTAATGGCTCACCAAGGCGACGACGGGTAGCCGGCCTGAGAGGGTGACCGGCCACACTGGGACTGAGACACGGCCCAGACTCCTACGGGAGGCAGCAGTGGGGAATATTGCACAATGGGCGCAAGCCTGATGCAGCAACGCCGCGTGAGGGACGACGGCCTTCGGGTTGTAAACCTCTTTTAGTAGGGAAGAAGCGAAAGTGACGGTACCTGCAGAAAAAGCACCGGCTAACTACGTGCCAGCAGCCGCGGTAATACGTAGGGTGCAAGCGTTATCCGGAATTATTGGGCGTAAAGAGCTCGTAGGCGGTTTGTCACGTCTGCTGTGAAAACTGGAGGCTCAACCTCCAGCCTGCAGTGGGTACGGGCAGACTAGAGTGCGGTAGGGGAGATTGGAATTCCTGGTGTAGCGGTGGAATGCGCAGATATCAGGAGGAACACCGATGGCGAAGGCAGATCTCTGGGCCGTAACTGACGCTGAGGAGCGAAAGCATGGGGAGCGAACAGGATTAGATACCCTGGTAGTCCATGCCGTAAACGTTGGGAACTAGATGTAGGGACCATTCCACGGTTTCTGTGTCGCAGCTAACGCATTAAGTTCCCCGCCTGGGGAGTACGGCCGCAAGGCTAAAACTCAAAGGAATTGACGGGGGCCCGCACAAGCGGCGGAGCATGCGGATTAATTCGATGCAACGCGAAGAACCTTACCAAGGCTTGACATATACCGGAAAAGTTCAGAAATGTTCTCCCCGCAAGGTCGGTATACAGGTGGTGCATGGTTGTCGTCAGCTCGTGTCGTGAGATGTTGGGTTAAGTCCCGCAACGAGCGCAACCCTCGTTCTATGTTGCCAGCACGTAATGGTGGGAACTCATAGGAGACTGCCGGGGTCAACTCGGAGGAAGGTGGGGATGACGTCAAATCATCATGCCCCTTATGTCTTGGGCTTCACGCATGCTACAATGGCCGATACAAAGGGCTGCAATACCGTAAGGTGGAGCGAATCCCAAAAAGTCGGTCTCAGTTCGGATTGAGGTCTGCAACTCGACCTCATGAAGTCGGAGTCGCTAGTAATCGCAGATCAGCAACGCTGCGGTGAATACGTTCCCGGGCCTTGTACACACCGCCCGTCAAGTCATGAAAGTCGGTAACACCCGAAGCCAGTGGCCCAACCGCAAGGAGGGAGCTGTCGAAGGTGGGATCGGTGATTAGGACTAAGTCGTAACAAGGTAGCCGTACCGGAAGGTGCGGCTGGATCACCTCCTTTCTAAGGAGCACGTGCAGTCCCGTCTGTATACAGCGGAACTAGGCTGCCAAGTCATTTCGGAGACATATGTTCTCCGGTGACGCTCATGGGTGGAACATTGACATTGTGACCAGGTAAGGATCTTGCCTCTCAGTACGCTTCGCTTGCGAAGCAGGAACGGATGCTCGAGACAAGCCTGGTCTTCTGCACGCTGTTGGGTCCTGAGGGACCGGGCAGCTCTGCTGGTTGAGTGGCGCCGCAAGGCGCGTATCGAAACCGCGGAGCTAACGGACCTCTGGACCTTGTTGTGACTAGCCCTTGGCTAGGCACACGGGGTACCGCCCGTATTTTGAGAACTACACAGTGGACGCGAGCATCTTAGATATGAGACCACGGTCTCATATCACAATTGGTCCAGCCGTTTCCTCGGCTGGATCTACTCATGTGATATCAATTTTCTAAGAGCAGACGGTGGATGCCTTGGCATCTGGAGCCGAAGAAGGACGTATAAATCTGCGATAAGCCTCGGGGAGCTGATAATAGAGCTTTGATCCGAGGATTTCCGAATGGGGAAACCCCGTCAGGCGTTGCAAGACGACCTGATGACTCCCGCCTGAATATATAGGGCGGGTAGAGGGAACGTGGGGAAGTGAAACATCTCAGTACCCACAGGAAGAGAAAACAACCGTGATTCCGTTAGTAGTGGCGAGCGAAACCGGAACAGGCCAAACCGATCATGTGTGATAGCCGGCAGGCGTTGCATGGTCGGGGTAGCGGGACTTTTCTGCTGTTACTGCCGTACAGCAAGCGTTACAACGCAATATAGGCGAATGGCATTGAAAGGCCAGTCATAGAGGGTGCCAACCCCGTAGCCGAAATGTTGCAATGGCGCGAAGAGTATCCCAAGTAGCACGGGGCCCGAGAAATCCCGTGTGAATCTGCCAGGACCACCTGGTAAGCCTAAATACTCCCAGATGACCGATAGCGGACAAGTACCGTGAGGGAAAGGTGAAAAGTACCCCGGGAGGGGAGTGAAATAGTACCTGAAACCGTCTGCTTACAAACCGTTCGAGCCTCCCTAGCAGGGGTGAGAGCGTGCCTTTTGAAGAATGAGCCTGCGAGTTAGTGCTCAGTGGCGAGGTTAACCCGAGAGGGGTAGCCGTAGCGAA
This sequence comes from Rhodoglobus sp., assembly GCA_965279605.1. Taxonomy (GTDB): domain Bacteria; phylum Actinomycetota; class Actinomycetes; order Actinomycetales; family Microbacteriaceae; genus Rhodoglobus. Next base: position 189,438 of record CBDIIE010000014.1, on the reverse strand, counting down.
AGCGAGTCTGAATAGGGCGAAATAGTCGCTGGGTCTAGACCCGAAGCGAAGTGATCTATCCATGGCCAGGTTGAAGCGACGGTAAGACGTCGTGGAGGACCGAACCCACTTCAGTTGAAAATGGAGGGGATGAGCTGTGGATAGGGGTGAAAGGCCAATCAAACTTCGTGATAGCTGGTTCTCTCCGAAATGCATTTAGGTGCAGCGTTGCGTGTTTCTTGCCGGAGGTAGAGCTACTGGATAGCTGATGGGCCCCAAAAGGTTACTGACGTTAGCCAAACTCCGAATGCCGGTAAGTGAGAGCGCAGCAGTGAGACGGTGGGGGATAAGCTTCATCGTCGAGAGGGAAACAACCCAGACTACCAACTAAGGTCCCCAAGCGTGTGCTAAGTGGGAAAGGATGTGGAGTTGCACAGACAACCAGGAGGTTGGCTTAGAAGCAGCCACCCTTGAAAGAGTGCGTAATAGCTCACTGGTCAAGTGATTCCGCGCCGACAATGTAACGGGGCTCAAGCACACCACCGAAGTTGTAGATTTCGTGTATTAGCTAGGCATTTATGTCCAGGCGCACGGAGTGGTAGGAGAGCGTCGTGTGGCGAGTGAAGCGGCGGTGTAAACCAGCCGTGGACGCCACACGAGTGAGAATGCAGGCATGAGTAGCGAAAGACGGGTGAGAAACCCGTCCTCCGAAAGACCAAGGGTTCCAGGGCCAGGTTAATCCGCCCTGGGTAAGTCGGGACCTAAGGCGAGGCCGACAGGCGTAGTCGATGGACAACGGGTTGATATTCCCGTACCGGCGAAGAACCGCCCAAACTAATCCAGTAGTGCTAAGAGTCCTAATCCGGATGACGGATCCCTTCGGGGAGAAGCGTCCGGCCTAACGCTCGACCCCATTCTGGTGCGGTTAGCGTATTAACAGGTGTGACGCAGGAAGGTAGCCGTACCGGGCGATGGTTGTCCCGGTGTAAGGACGTAGGGCGAGAGATAGGCAAATCCGTCTCTCACATAGCCTGAGATCTGATGCATACCCCTCACGGGGGAATTCGGTGATCCTATGCTGCCAAGAAAAGCATCGACGCGAGGTTCCAGCCGCCCGTACCCCAAACCGACTCAGGTGGTCAGGTAGAGAATACCAAGGAGATCGAGAGAATCGTGGTTAAGGAACTCGGCAAAATGCCCCCGTAACTTCGGGAGAAGGGGGGCCTGAGGCGTGAAGGGATTTACTCCTGGAGCGTTTGATGGCCGCAGAGACCAGTGGGAAGCGACTGTTTACTAAAAACACAGGTCCGTGCTAAGTCGCAAGACGATGTATACGGACTGACGCCTGCCCGGTGCTGGAAGGTTAAGAGGAGCGGTTAGTCGTAAGGCGAAGCTGCGAATTTAAGCCCCAGTAAACGGCGGTGGTAACTATAACCATCCTAAGGTAGCGAAATTCCTTGTCGGGTAAGTTCCGACCTGCACGAATGGCGTAACGACTTCCCAGCTGTCTCAACCGCGAACTCGGCGAAATTGCACTACGAGTAAAGATGCTCGTTACGCGCAGAAGGACGGAAAGACCCCGTGACCTTTACTATAGCTTTGTATTGGTGTTCGGTGTGGCTTGTGTAGGATAGGTGGGAGACTGTGAAGCTTGGACGCTAGTTCAGGTGGAGTCATTGTTGAAATACCACTCTGGTCACTCTGGATATCTAACTTCGAACCGTGATCCGGTTCAGGGACAGTGCATGGTGGGTAGTTTAACTGGGGCGGTTGCCTCCCAAAAAGTAACGGAGGCGCCCAAAGGTTCCCTCAACCTGGTTGGCAATCAGGTGTCGAGTGTAAGTGCACAAGGGAGCTTGACTGTGAGACTGACAAGTCGAGCAGGGACGAAAGTCGGGACTAGTGATCCGGCAGTGGCTTGTGGAAGCGCTGTCGCTCAACGGATAAAAGGTACCTCGGGGATAACAGGCTGATCTTGCCCAAGAGTCCATATCGACGGCATGGTTTGGCACCTCGATGTCGGCTCGTCGCATCCTGGGGCTGGAGTAGGTCCCAAGGGTTGGGCTGTTCGCCCATTAAAGCGGTACGCGAGCTGGGTTTAGAACGTCGTGAGACAGTTCGGTCCCTATCCTCTGCGCGCGCAGGAAATTTGAGAAGGGCTATCCCTAGTACGAGAGGACCGGGATGGACGAACCTCTGGTGTGTCAGTTGTTCCGCCAGGAGCACCGCTGATTAGCTACGTTCGGAACGGATAACCGCTGAAAGCATCTAAGCGGGAAGCCGGCTTCAAGATGAGATTTCCATGACTTCGGTCGAGAGGCTCCCAGCTAGACTACTGGGTTGATAGGCGGGATGTGGAAGCGAGGACTAAAGACTCGTGGAGCTGACCCGTACTAATAAGCCGATAAATTGATAACACTCCACCACGTGCTGGTCAAACAGCATCAAGGTGAATGAGTATGCTTGCGTCCACTTTGTGGTTCCCGATTTACGGTCGGGGACTGCGTCCAGAACATCCGTTCTGGCCACAATCGATACATAAATCAATAGTGTTTCGGCGGCCATAGCGAGAGGGAAACGCCCGGTCACATTCCGAACCCGGAAGCTAAGACTCTCTGCGCCGATGGTACTGCAAGGGGGACCTTGTGGGAGAGTAGGACACCGCCGGACTTCTTTGTGAAATGGCCACCCAGAAATGGGTGGCCATTTTGCTTTAACGCGAATTGCGAGGAGAACCATGAGTGACTCACGTGGCGGTCGACCGCAGCCGCGGCGCGCTGCGCCGGCAGGCAGCAACAAGAAGCGCGATGAGCAGCGACTCTGGACCAAAGGTGGCGCGCCTGCACGAGGCGACACCTCGGCGCGCGAGCGCGAACTGCCCGAGGATCGCGACCCGTTCGGCACAAAGTCGGTGCGTACCAGGCACGACGACCCGGTCATCCCCGAGTCTGTCACTCCGGCGGATCTCGATCGAGTCGCTCGCAACGAGCTCAAGACTCTGAGCAAGGAGAACGCGGAGCAGGTTGCGCGTCACCTGGCCATGACGGCTCGTCTCATCGAGGATGACCCCGAGCTGGCTCATCAACACGCGATCTCCGCGGCGCGGCGGGCGGGACGTATTGGTGTTGTTCGCGAGACGCTGGCGATTACGGCGTACGCGACGGGCGACTACGCTCTCGCCCTCCGCGAGCTTCGCACCTATCGCCGCATCACGGGTCGCGATGATCAGCTGCCCATGATGGTCGACAGCGAGCGTGGACTCGAGCGTCCGGAACGTGCGCTTGAGCTCGGTCGTTCGGTGCCCCGAGCATCCCTTCCGGTTCCAGTCCAAGTTGAGCTGGCGATTGCAATGTCGGGTGCGCGGTTGGATCTCGGCGACGCAGAGGCCGCGCTTCGGGAGCTTCAGATTCCCCAGTTGGACCCCACGACCGCGTACTCCTGGAGTCCCGCGCTGTTTTCGGCATACGCGACAGTCCTCGAGGAGCTGGGACGTGATGCCGAAGCCGAGGAGTGGTACACCCGTGCCGATGTTGCGGCCGACGCGCTTGACCTCGACGAGGGTGACGACACCATCGAGGTGATCGAGGAAGAGATCGAGAGTGTGGGGGAGGCATCGGCATCCGATGACCGGTAAGACTCCGCTTGAGGGAATCGACGTTGTTCTGGCCGACCTCGATGGTGTGGTGTACCGCGGGCCGGCGGCGATTGAATATGCCGTTGAAAGCATAAACAGGATTCAGCAGACCACACGGGTCGGATACATCACGAACAATGCGTCCCGTTCGGATGCCACGGTGGCGGCTCATCTCACGGATTTGGGTCTGCACGTTGCACCCGAGGACGTTGTGACCTCGCCGCAGGCGGCGATGACGCTCCTGCAGGGCCTCGTCCCTGTGGGCGCCACTGTTCTTGTTGTGGGCGGCGAGGGGCTGACGGTTGAGCTGGAGCGTCGCGGGTTTGTGGTGACACGTTCGGCCGAGGATGCACCGGCCGCCGTCGTTCAGGGATTTGACCCGTCCGTCGGGTGGGTGCACCTCGCCGAGGCCGCATTCGCGCTCAACGGTCCAGGTGGCGCCGACATCGTCTGGATCGCCACTAATACTGACTGGACGATCCCACAAGCTCGCGGAACTGCGCCGGGCAACGGCACACTGGTGTCGGCGGTTCACACTGCGGTGGGCCGCCTGCCGATCGTTGCGGGAAAACCCGAGGTGGCGATCTTCGAGGAAGCAATCGCACGGTTTGGCTCGCGCAGTGCGTTGATGGTCGGTGATCGACTCGACACGGACATCCTCGGCGCGAACCGCGCGGGCATCCCGTCGGCGCTTGTGCTGACCGGCATCGACCAGGCCAAGCAGGTGCTCGCGGCGGCACCCCTGGAGCGCCCGCAGTTCATCCTCGAGGACTTGAGGGATCTCGATGCCCCGTACCCCGAGACGCAGACGATCGAGCAGGGAGACGACGTCGTCACGGTTGTTGGTGGTGCTCGCGTGCGGCACACGGCGCAGCGACTGGTGGTCGAGTCTGGTGACGGTATTGATCTTCTCCGCGCTGGGGCTGCGGCGATCTGGAACTCGGGACTCGCAATCTACGCGCTCGAGGTGCCGGCGGAGCTATATTCGTGAGCATGAGCACCGATCCGACCGAGCACGATTCCCTGCTGTCTCGACTCCGGGTGATCGAGGACCAACCCCTCGACACGCGTGCCGCCGCGTTCACTCAAGTTCACGAGGAGCTTCAGGCCCGCCTGGAAGGTGGAGACACCCCAGGAGCACATGCCTGATTTGCGCCTCGACGCCGCGATGGCTGGCCGTGGGCTTGCGCGATCCAGGACTCACGCAGCGACCCTCATCGCCGAGGGGCTGGTAACGGTCGACGGCGTTGGTGTGGTCAAGCCGTCCGCGCGCGTGCGCGACGACCAGCAGATTGTTGTCGCCGGCGCTGACCACTACGTGAGCCGTGCCGCCCACAAGCTTCTCGCCGCCCTTGACGGGTTTGACGTCGACCCCCGTGGTCGGCTGGTGCTCGACGTGGGCGCCTCCACCGGTGGGTTTACTCAGGTGCTCTTGGAGCGTGGGGCTCGGCACGTGATTGCACTCGACGTCGGTCACGGTCAGCTCGACTCGACGATTCGCTCCGACCCGCGGGTGACGGCCGTGGAGGGATGCAATGCGCGGTACCTCACGGCAGCTCAACTCGCGGAGGTGGCGGGGGATTCCGAGGTCCCGAGCCTGGTGGTGGGGGACCTCTCGTTTATCTCCCTCCCGTTGGTCCTCCCCGCGCTGGTGGCGACCGTGGGTCCAGCGGCGGACCTCGTGATGCTCGTGAAGCCTCAGTTCGAGGTCGGTCGCTCGGGCATCCGCGAGGGAATTGTCCACAGCCCGGCGCTTCGAGACGAGGCGATCATGGGGGTCCTCTGGGCCGCATGGGATCTGGGGGTCGGGACGGCAGGCATCCTCCCCTCCCCAATCGTGGGATCCAGTGGAAACCGTGAGTATCTTGCCTGGCTGAGCGCGACTCGGGGCAGCAATCCGACAGAATGGAGACAGCAGGTCTCAACACTGGCCACGTGAGTGGGTAGAAGTGGGATCCCGGCAGTCAATCAGGTGGAGGAACAGTCCGTGACATCCGAACGGCACATCCTCGTTGTGGCCCATACGGGCCGAGAAGACTCGTTGTCTGCGGCGATCACCGTGTGCCGCCAGCTGATCGCGGACGGCCTGACTCCGGTGTTGTCGGAGGACGAACATTCGGCGATTATGGCGGCGGCACCCGACCTGACCCCCACCGCCCTGCTGGGCGCCACGGTCGCGATCGGCGATCTGGAACTGGTGATTGTGCTCGGGGGCGACGGAACGATCCTTCGGGCCGCCGAGCTTGCGCGCGGGTGCTCCGCACCACTTCTTGGCGTCAACCTCGGTCACGTGGGATTCCTCGCCGAAAGTGAGCGGGAAGATCTGGCCGAGACCGTTGCTCGTGCTCTTGCACGCGACTACCTCGTCGAAGAGCGCATGACGCTGTCGGTGCGAGTGAAGGTTGACGCAGAAGTTGTTTACGAGACGTGGGCTCTCAACGAGGCCACCGTCGAGAAGGCGAGCCGCGAGCGCATGCTCGAGGTGGTGATCGAGGTCGATGGTCGCCCGCTGTCGTCGTTTGGGTGTGACGGGGTGGTGATGTCCACCCCCACCGGTTCGACCGCATACGCGTTCTCGGCGGGTGGCCCCGTAGTGTGGCCCAGCCTCGATGCGCTGCTGCTGGTGCCACTGAGCCCCCACGCGCTGTTCGCACGCCCGCTGGTTGTTGGCCCGGACTCCGCCCTTGCCGTCGAGATACTCGAGCGCACGCCCGGCGAGGCCGTTCTCTGGTGTGACGGGCGTCGCGCCTTTGACCTGCCGCGCAAGGCTCGGGTGGTCGTCAGGAGGTCGCCCGTGCCCGTGCGTCTCGCGCGCCTGTCCCAGGGCGCGTTTACCGATCGTTTGGTGAACAAGTTTGGCCTGCCGGTGTCGGGATGGCGTGGCCCGGTGAGCGAGGAGCCGCGGCGATGATCGAGGAGATTTCGATCCGCAATCTTGGTGTGATCGGAGAGGCCCGGCTTCCGCTCGGCCCGGGCTTTACCGCCATCACGGGTGAGACGGGTGCGGGCAAAACGATGGTCGTGAGCGCGCTTGGGCTACTGCTCGGCCAGCGTGCCGACAGCGCGGTAATCCGCTCGGGAAGTGACCAGGCGATAGTCGAGGGCCGGTGGCTCATTGACGAGGGTGGCGTCGTCGCCGAGCGGGTCCGAGACGCGGGCGGTGAGCTCGACGGATCCGAGTTGATCCTAGGTCGCAGTGTGTCGGCGGAAGGTCGTAGTCGAGCGACAGTGGGTGGCCGCAGTGCCCCGGTGAGTGTGCTTGATGAGTTGGGTCAACGTCTGGTTGTTGTTCATGGCCAGTCCGATCAGATCCGACTGCGCTCCGCCACCGCACAACGCGAGGCGCTCGATCGGTTCGCAGGCGCCGCACTCTCGGTGCTGCTCGAGGAGTATCAGGCGGTTTACCAGCGCTGGCAGTCGAATCAGGGTGAGCTGGACGTGCTCGTCGCCGAGCGTGACCGTCGATCGCGCGAGGCCGAAGACCTTCGAGCCGCGATGACGGAGATCGAGGCGGCCGCACCCCAGCGGGGCGAGGATCTCGAATTGGCCGAGCGTGCTGATCGCCTCACGAACCTCGAGGATCTCCGGGCCGCGGCGGGCCAGGCGCACGATACCTTGTCCTCCGAGCAGGCCGATGACGGTCGAGACGTACTGAGTCTTCTGGCGACCGCTCGTCGTCAACTCGAGCGGGTTGCCGACCACGACGCCGCGCTGGGCCCAATCGCCGAGACAATCGCTGCCGCCACCTTCACGGTCAACGAGATCTCCGTGCAGCTAGCCAGCTATCTCAGTGGCCTCGACGCCGACGGTGGCCGGGAGCTCGAGGTGGTCCAGGAGCGCCGCGCCGAACTGGCCGCGCTCGTGCGCAAGTACGGGCCTACCCTGGACGACACCATCGACTACCTCGAGTCGGGTAGCACTCGCCTTCTGGAGCTCGACAACGATTCGACCCGCATTGACGCGCTCCGTGCTGAGGTCGAAGGTGACCGTGCCCGCGTGATCGAGCTCGCCGCATCCCTGACGGAGGTTCGCACACGGAGTGCCTTGTTGCTCTCGGAGAAGGTGACGGCAGAACTTGCGGCCCTGGCAATGCCCACCGCTGCTGTTGTCGTCGAGGTCGAGGATCGACCCGACTATTCGATGACCGGCAAGGACCAGGTGTCGATCCTTCTGCAGCCTCATCCTGGCGCTGACCCGCGGCCGATCAGCAAGGGTGCGTCGGGTGGTGAGCTGTCGCGTGTGATGCTGGCGATCGAGGTTGTCCTCGCAGGAACTGATCCGGTGCCCACTTTTGTCTTCGACGAGGTTGACGCCGGTGTTGGTGGTGCGAGTGCGACCGAGGTGGGGCGACGCCTGGCGGCCCTCGCCGAGACGGCGCAGGTCATCGTGGTTACCCACCTCGCGCAGGTTGCCGCGTACTCCACCAACCACCTGGTCGTCGAGAAGGACACGGACGGCGCCATCACCTCCAGCAGCGTCCGCCTCGTCCACGCCGAGGAGCGAACGTCAGAGATGGCTCGACTGCTCAGCGGGAACCCGGAGTCCGAGACCGCCCTGGCGCACGCGCGCGAGCTTCTGGACAACGCGCACGCCCGCTAGCGACGCGGCCGTGGGCCGTTTCGCTGTGGGCACACCGCGAGTCGAGCGGATGCACGCCAGACGTGGGATACGATGAAACCCCGTGGTGGATAATTCTCAAGCGGCCGTTACCAAGCACATTTTTGTGACGGGAGGAGTGGTTTCCTCTCTCGGAAAAGGCCTCACCGCCGCGAGTCTGGGGAATCTCCTTACCGGGCGTGGGCTTCGTGTGGTGATGCAGAAGCTTGATCCCTACCTCAACGTTGACCCCGGAACAATGAACCCGTTCCAACACGGCGAGGTCTTCGTCACCGACGACGGGGCGGAAACTGACCTCGACATCGGGCACTACGAGCGCTTCCTCGACATCAACCTCAACCAGGCGGCCAACGTCACCACCGGCCAGATCTACTCGCAGGTCATCGCGAGGGAGCGCCGGGGCGAGTACCTCGGCGACACCGTTCAGGTTATTCCCCACATCACCGACGAGATCAAGCGTCGGATGCGACTGCAGGCTCAGCCCGGACCCAATGGCGAGCCGGCCCCCGACGTGATCATCACGGAGATCGGCGGCACCGTCGGTGACATCGAGAGCCAGCCCTTCATCGAGTCCGCACGTCAGGTGCGCCACGAGCTCAGCCGCAAGAACGTGTTTTTTGTGCACGTGTCCCTCGTGCCGTTTATGGGCGCATCTGGCGAGCAGAAGACCAAGCCCACGCAGCACTCTGTCGCGGCACTTCGCTCGATTGGTATCCAGCCCGATGCCCTGGTGCTGCGCAGCGACCGCCCAGTTTCCGAGAGCAACAAGCGCAAGATCGCGCTGATGTGCGACGTCGACGAGGCTGCGGTGGTTAACGCGGTCGACGTGCCGAGCATCTACGACATTCCCACGATGCTGCATGACCAGGGTCTGGATGCGTACATCATCGAGCAGTTGGGCCTCGAGGCGGGTCCGGTGAACTGGGATGGCTGGAGCGAGCTCCTCAAGGCCGTTCACGAGCCGAAGCACGAGGTCACCATTGGCCTGGTCGGAAAGTACATCGACCTGCCGGACGCGTACCTCTCGGTCACGGAAGCTCTCAAGGCCGGCGGCTTCGCGCACCAGTCGAAAGTCACCGTGAAGTGGATTCCGTCTGACGAGTGTGAGACCCCGGAGGGTGCGGCGCGAATGCTGGCAGACCTTGACGGCATCCTCATCCCGGGTGGTTTTGGGGTGCGTGGCATCGAGGGCAAGCTGGGCGCGCTGAAGTTCTCGCGTGAGAACGGCATCCCCACTCTCGGCATTTGCCTCGGACTCCAGTGCATGGTCATCGAGTACGCTCGCGACGTCGTGGGGCTCACGGGTGCGTCATCCTCCGAGTTCGACCCCGACACCGAGTTCCCGGTGATTGCCACGATGGCCGAGCAGGTCGCGATCATCGAGGGCGGGGACATGGGCGGCACGATGCGCCTGGGGCTGTATGAGGCGGCGCTGCAGCCCGGCTCGATCGTCGAGGAGCTCTATGGGGCGCCCACGATCGCCGAGCGCCACCGCCATCGCTACGAGGTGAACAACGCCTACCGCCAGCGGATCGCGGATGCCGGCCTCGAGTTCTCCGGAATCTCGCCCGACCGCACACTCGTGGAGTTTGTCGAGCTCCCACGCGAGGTGCACCCCTTCTACGTTGGTACCCAGGCACATCCCGAGCTCCGCTCGCGCCCGAACCGCGCTCACCCGCTGTTCCGTGGCCTGATCGGGGCAGCACTCGAGCGCCAGCAGGCGTCGCGACTCTTCGAGGTGCCCGAGCCCGCTGATGCCTGAGATCCTGCGGGACGAGCCCGTCGACATCGACGTGGCTTCGTCGACGCGCGAGTTCGAGGGGCGGGTGTGGGACATCCGTCGAGAGACGTTCTCGATTGCCGGGTCCGAGGTCGTGCGCGACTTCGTTGACCACACTGGCGCTGTCGCGGTGCTGGCGATCGATGAGCGGGACCGGGTGTTGCTCATCCAGCAGTATCGGCACCCGGTCCGGACGCGCGACTGGGAGCTTCCCGCGGGCCTGCTCGACATGGCGGGTGAGGATCCGCTGACCGCAGCGAAGCGGGAACTGTCGGAAGAGGTGGACCTGGTCGCCGAGCGCTGGGACGTGCTCTCCGACATCATGGTGTCACCCGGGGGCAGCTCGGAGGTGATCCGCATCTTCCTCGCCCGTGGGGTGACGGCAACGGGGGAGACGTTCGAGAGGACCGAGGAGGAGGCCGAGATCACGGTGCGCTGGGTCGATCTCGACGAGGCGGCCACCGCCGTGCTCGAACGTCGGGTGCAGAACTCGATCCTGTGCGTGGCCGTGCTCGCCGCCCATGCCGCCCGACGTCGTGGCTGGGACACTCTGGGGGATCCGCGTGGCGCGTGGCCCCAGCATCCGAGCCAGAGGCAATGAGCCGGGACGAGGTCACTCTCGCGGTCGCAGTCGACCGCTATCTCAGGCATGTCGCGATCGAGCGTGGGCTCTCATCGAACACACTTCAGGCGTACGGGCGTGATCTTTCCGCCTACCTGGACTCGCTCGCCACTCGCGGAATAACTGCCCCCGGAGCCGTGACGAGTGCGGACGTGGCGACCTTCGCCACCGAGCTTCGCACCCGAACCGAGCGGCCGCTCGTGGCATCCTCGATGGCCCGGATGCTGTCGTCGGTTCGAGGGTTTCATCGCTTTCTCCTGTTGGAGGGGCTCGTCGATGTCGACGTGGCGGTCGACACCACGCCACCGAAGTTGGGGATGCGCCTGCCCAAGGCGATCTCCATTGAGCAGATGGCCTCGGTGCTCGCCGCGACGGACGGCGACGACATCCAATCGATGCGCGACAAGGCACTTCTCGAGTTGCTCTACGCGACGGGCGCCCGTGTATCCGAGGCCGTTTCCCTGAACGTCGACGACGTGATCGATGGCGACGTTGTGCGGCTCTTCGGCAAGGGCAGCAAACAGCGCATCGTGCCGGTCGGAAGCTACGCGCAGGCGGCGATCGAGGCGTATCTTGTGCGGGCGAGGCCCGCTCTGTCGGTGAGAGGCACCGCGACGCCCGCCCTGTTCCTGGGGATGCGCGGGCAGCGGGTGTCCCGTCAAAACGCGTGGCTGATCATCCGCGCGGCGGCGGAACGGGCTCAGCTAGGAGTGGAGATCTCACCCCACACGTTTCGCCATTCGTTCGCAACTCACCTGCTGGCCGGCGGTGCCGATGTGCGTGTTGTCCAGGAGCTGCTGGGTCATTCGTCCGTGGCGACGACGCAGATCTACACGATGGTCACGGCTGACACCCTGCGCGACATGTACACGACCGCGCACCCTCGCGCGCGCTGAACCTTCAACCTCTGGTCGAGGTGACCCTGACCCGTCGGGCGTGTGGGTAAGCGGGGCTCGGTGAACGCCGCCGTACACTGGCAGGATGACAGCGCAACGAGACGACTCGGCAGTATTGTCGGGCCTCGAGGTGCCGGTGATCGGTCCAACGGGGCGTCCTCAGACGGAGTTCCCCGACCCCGCACTACTGCGCGGGCACGGCCCTGCTCGTGTGATCTCGCTGTGCAACCAAAAGGGTGGGGTTGGCAAGACCACCACCACGATTAACCTCGGTGCGGCACTCGCGGAGTATGGCCGGAAGGTTCTCGCGGTCGACTTTGACCCACAGGGTGCGTTGTCCGCCGGGCTGGGTGTGCCCACCCACGACGTTCCGACGATCTACGACCTGCTCCTCGGCACGGTGAAGAACCCGGCCGAGGCGATCATCCACACCGGCTACGCCAACTTGGACGTCATTCCGGCGAACATCGACCTCTCCGCCGCCGAGGTTCACCTGGTCAACGAGGTCGCACGCGAGACGATTCTGGCTCGGGTGCTGCGCAAGGTGAGCGATCAGTACGACGTCATCCTCATCGACTGCCAGCCATCGCTGGGCCTGTTGACGGTGAACGCGCTGACGGCCGCCCACGGGGTGTTGATTCCGCTTGAGTGCGAGTTCTTCGCCCTGCGTGGTGTCGCGTTGCTGGTCGAGACCATCGACAAGGTGCGGGACCGACTCAACCCCGCCATCGAGCTCGACGGCATACTCGCGACGATGTACGACGCTCGCACGCTCCACTCGCGCGAGGTGCTTGAGCGTGTTGTCGAGACCTTCGGCGACACCGTGCTCGAGACGGTCATCGGTCGCACGGTCAAGTTCCCTGACGCGAGCGTGGCGGGTGCGCCGATTACCAGCTTTGCGCCCGAGCATTCCGCCGCCGACGCCTACCGCCAGCTCGCGCGAGAGTTGATCTCCCGTGGCGCAGTCGCCTGAGCAGGTGGCCGACTCCGAGACGAGTGCACCGGTGACGGCGCCCGACGCGGAGTCTGCCACGGAACCTGCCGGGTTCTCGGTCACCCTTACCAACTTCGACGGTCCGTTTGACCTGCTGTTGTCGCTCATCGCGAAGCACGAGCTCGACATCACCGAGATCTCGTTGTCCACGATTACCGATGAGTTCATCTCCTACCTGCGGGGACTCGACACGACCGAGGAGCTCGAGCAGGCGAGCGAGTTCCTTGTTGTGGCCGCCACTCTGCTTGACCTCAAGGTGGCCGGCCTCCTGCCCCAGGGCGAGCTCGTGGATGCGGAGGATGTCGCGCTCCTCGAGGCACGCGACCTGCTCTTCGCGCGACTCCTGCAGTACCGAGCGTTCAAAGAGGCGGCCCGCTGGTTCTCCGAGCGCCTCGATTCCGAGTCGGGTCGCCACTACCGATCCGTGCGTCTGGAGGAGAAGTACCGTCGCCAGACACCCGAACTGGTGTGGACCGTCTCGCTGGAGGACTTCGCCGCGATCGCGGCCCTCGCGTTCGCGCCCCGGGAGATTCCGACCGTGGGTCTCGACCACCTTCATGCGCCGCTCGTCAGCATCCGGGAGCAGGCGGCCCACGTTGTTGCGTTGCTCCGCCGAGGCGAGCCGATGAGTTTCCGACAGCTCATCGCGGGGGCCGACCAGAAGGGTGTCATCATCGCGCGATTCCTCGCCGTCCTTGAGCTCTATCGCGGCGCCTTCATCGGATTCGAACAGCTCGAACCGCTCGGGGAGCTCACGATTCACTGGTCCGCCGAACACTGGTCGGATGACAGCCTTGCCAACCTCGGAGCCGACTATGGAAACTGACACCACAACCGACGCGACCGTCGAGGCCGAGGCCCCCGAGCCCGGTCCGGCGGTCACTGACGTCGAGCGTGCCATCGAGGCGATCCTGATGGTCGCGGATGAGCCGCAGAGCCTGATGCACCTGGCGACTGCGGTCGGGCATCCGGTTCCGGCGGTCCGTCAGTCGATCGAGCGACTCGTCGCGGACTACGACGGCGAGGGCGAGGGCGTGCGGCGAGGCTTCGAGCTGCGCGAGGTCGGCGGTGGGTGGCGCATCTACGTGCGGCCCGAGCACGACGTGGTTGTTCGCGACTTTGTACTGACGCAGAACCCCACCAAGCTCAGTCAGGCGGCGCTCGAGACGCTCGCAGTGATTGCCTACAAACAACCCATCAGTCGAGGTGCAATTGCGTCGATCCGCGCCGTCAACGTCGACTCCGTTGTACGCACCCTCCTCGGCCGGGGACTGATCACCGAGGCGTTTACCGACAACGAAACCGGCGCCATCCATTACGAGACCACGCCGCTGCTGCTAACGCAGCTGGGTATCAACTCCATCGAGGAGCTTCCCCACATCTCGCCTCTTCTCGATGACGGATCAGCGGGTTTTGATGAGCAGCGCTGACCCGTCACAGGAGGGCGAACGCCTCCAGAAGGTGATGGCTGCGGCCGGTGTTGCCTCGCGCCGGGCATCCGAGGACCTCATCGCGCAGGGGCGGGTCACAGTCAATGGCGACACAGTGACCGAGCCGGGCCGTCGAGTTCTGCCCACGGATCGTGTGACCGTGGACGGCGTAGCCATCCAGCTTGACGTCACCCGACGCTACGTGATGCTCAACAAGCCCGTGGGTGTGGTGAGTTCGCTCGCCGACGAGAGCGGTCGACCGGATCTGCGGGAGTTTACTCGCGACTACGAAGAGCGACTGTTTAATGTGGGACGCCTCGACGCCGCAACATCGGGGCTTCTTGTGCTGACGAATGATGGCGAGCTCGCCCACGTGCTTGCACACCCGTCGTTTGGTGTGTCGAAGATGTACATCGCCAAGGTCGAGGGTGTTGTCACGGCGCAGACCATCGCCAAGCTGACCAAGGGCATCGAGCTCGACGACGGCCCCATTGCCGCCGACAAGGCCCGGGCGCTTCCGGGAGGGTCGGCGCGGGAGACCCTCGTCGAACTCACCCTTCACTCCGGACGCAACCGGATCGTGCGCCGGATGATGGATGCCGTGGGCCACCCCGTGATCGACCTCGTGCGCCGTCAGTTTGGTCCGCTGCATCTCGGAAACTTGCCCGTCGGACGCACCCGCGACCTCACTAAGGTGGAACTCGGCCAACTGCTGACCCTGTCTCGTTCGGGTGGGGAGCAGGCCACCGACTCCAAGGATTCTCGTGACTGATCGCCGCCTTGCCGGGCCCGTTCGTATTGTGGGCACGGGCCTGCTGGGCACGAGTATTGGCCTTGCTCTCACGGCCCGAGGGGTGGATGTATCGCTCGCCGACATCTCGCCCTCGAGCGTTGCGCTTGCGGTCGACTACGGCGCCGGCCGCCGGGCCGCCGCGGGGGACACCCCGGAGCTCATCGTCGTGTGTGTTCCGCCGGATGTCACGGCCGCGACGGTCGCGAGCGAACTCGAGGCGTTCCCGAATGCGCTGGTGACCGATGTCGCGAGCGTCAAGGCCGCACCGCTGGCAGAACTCATCGAGCGTGGCGCCGACGTGGCGCGGTACATCGGGTCGCACCCCATGGCGGGACGCGAGCGCAACGGTGCAATCTCGGCTCGCGCCGACCTGTTCATTGGGCGCCCCTGGGTGATCGCGGGACACGACGGCATCACCTACCGCCGGGCAGCGGCGGTAGAACAGTTAGCGCTCGACCTGGGAGCAATCCCCATCGAGATGTCCACCGAGGAGCACGACCGCAACGTCGCGCTTGTCTCTCATGTGCCACAGGTGGTCTCGACGATTCTTGCGCGGCGACTGAGCGGGGCATCCGATTCCGCGGTCTCGCTCGCCGGCCAAGGCCTGCGAGACACCACCCGGATCGCCTCGAGCGACCCCGAGTTGTGGGTGCAGATCCTCAGTGCCAACGCCGAGCCCGTTGCGAACATCTTGCGCCAGTACCGCGACGACCTTGACGCCGTGGTGCACGCGCTCGAGGCGCCCGAGGCAAAGGGCGCTCGGCGGGCGATTGCCGAGACGCTTGCCGGCGGGAATGCCGGCGTGGCGCGCATCCCGGGCAAACACGGTCAGTCCGCGCAGTTCGCGCAGCTCGTAGTCATCGTCGACGACCGGCCCGGTCAATTGGCGCGACTGCTCACCGATATTGGCGAGGCGGGCATCAACATGGAGGACCTGCGCCTCGAGCATTCCCCGGGAGCGCAGATTGGGCTTGCGGAGATCTCCGTGTTGCCCGAGGTCGAGGAGCGTCTCACGGACGAGCTCGTGGCCCGTGGGTGGAGAATCTCGGAGGTGTCGCTGTGACAATCGTGGTGGCAATCGACGGGCCGGCCGGGAGTGGCAAGTCCAGCGTCTCGCGACAGGCGGCGCGGGTCCTGGGCTTCGACTATCTCGACACGGGCGCCGCGTATCGTGCCCTCGCCTGGCGATGCCTCGACGAGGGGATCGACACCCACGGCCCCGCGGACGTTATCGAGTCCCTCGCGACGTTCGACTACACGATTGGCATAGAACCGGACGGGTACTTCGTGCGGGTGGGCTCCGAGGATGTCACGAGCGATATTCGTGAGCCCCGGATCTCCGCCGTGGTCAGCGCGGTGGCCCGCATCCCCGAGGTGCGTCAGTACCTTGTTGACCTATTTCGCGACATCATCTCGACGAGCCCCAAGCCCGGGATCGTGGTCGAGGGTCGCGATATCACGACGGTCGTCGCACCGGATGCCGAGGTTCGGATTCTGCTCACCGCATCCGAGGAAGCTAGAATGGCAAGGCGTTCGGCCGAGCTCTCAGGGGTGTCGGCGGAGGCGACCGCTCGAGAATTGAGTTCTCGGGACGCAAAGGATGCCCAGGTCGTCGACTTCTTGAATGCCGCCGATGGTGTGACCACCATCGATTCCACTGATCTTGACTTCGATGCGACAGTTGCCGCGGTCGTGAGTCTCGTGCGGGAGCGCACGCAAACGTAAGGAACTGCCATGGCCGACGTCGACGAGAACGACGACTTTCCCGAGCTCGACTCGGCGCTTGTGGAGCGCCTCGGCTCGATCGACGAGGATGAGGCCGCGCAGCGCGCAAGTGCCCTGCTCGCCGGGCTTAGCGACTACGAGCTCGACGAGGACGACCTCGACATCCTCGAGTCGGTCACCGATGATCCCGACGCGATCACGTACCTGCCAGCGCTGCCCGTCTTGGCCATCGTGGGGCGGCCCAACGTCGGCAAGTCCGCGCTGGTCAACAGGATCTTGGGGCGTCGCGAGGCTGTTGTTGAGGACACCCCGGGTGTTACTCGCGACCGCGTGAACTACAAGGCCGAGTGGAACACACGGCGCTTCACGATTGTTGACACCGGTGGCTGGGAGCCCGATGCCAAGGGCATCAACGCGTCCGTCGCGGCGCAGGCCGAGGTTGCGATCGACCTGGCCGACGCGGTGCTTTTTGTTGTGGACGCGACCGTGGGTGCGACGGCGACCGACGAGCACGTGGTGCGGATGCTTCGGGCGACGAAAAAGCCCGTGATTCTGGTGGCCAACAAGGTCGATGACGCATACCAGGAGCCGGAGGCTGCGGCACTGTGGTCACTGGGTCTAGGGGAGCCGTGGCCCGTCTCGGCGCTTCACGGTCGTGGTGTTGCTGACCTGCTGGACAAGGTTCTCACCGTGCTGCCCGAGGTGTCGGCGGTCGCGAAGGAAGAGGTTGGTGGTCCTCGCCGGGTTGCGATCCTGGGGCGCCCCAACGTCGGCAAATCGAGCCTGCTCAACAAGACCGCGGGCGAGGAGCGTGTTGTGGTCAACGAGCTTGCGGGCACCACACGCGACCCGGTCGACGAGCAGATCGAACTGGGCGGCAAGTTCTGGCGCTTCATCGACACCGCGGGTATCCGTCGCCGCGTGAACCTCGCCCAGGGCGCTGACTTCTACGCGACACTCCGCACGTCGGCGGCGCTCGAGCGCGCCGAGGTCGCGGTTGTGGTGATCGACGTTACGGTGCCGGTGAGTGTTCAGGACCTCAAGATCATTGATCTGGTGCTCGAGTCTGGCCGTGCGCTTGTTCTGGCGTACAACAAGTGGGACCTGCTGGATGACGAGCGCCGCATTTACCTCGAGCGCGAGATCGAACAGGACCTTTCTCACGTTGACTGGGCTCCCCGGGTGAACATCTCAGCGAAGACGGGACGCCACCTCGAGAAGCTCGTTCCGGCGCTGGAGCTTGCGCTGGAGTCGTGGGACACGCGTATTCCGACGGGCAAGTTCAACGCGCTCATCGCGGAACTCACTGCCGAGCATCCTCACCCGGTGCGGGGCGGCAAGCAGCCGCGCATTCTGTTTGGTACTCAGGCGTCGTCGCGCCCGCCAACGTTTGTTCTCTTCACCACGGGATTCCTCGACCCGCAGTACCGCCGGTTTATCACCCGTCGCCTGCGCGAGATCTTTGGTTTCGAGGGAAGTCCGATCACGGTGAACATGCGCGTGCGGGAGCGCCGCAAGCGGTAGCGGGTTCAGGCTTAGGGCTACGTCCGTCTAGTGACGGGCGAAGCCCAAGACCTCAAGCGCGGCTCGCCCTGCGGTTGCGCCCCAGCCGCGAGCACGGTCGAGTTCGCTCAGGTCGATGTCGTTGTCGGGCGCTAGGAAGCTGCCCTCCTCGATGACCTCGGAACGCCCGTGGCCCTTAAGGTGCTTGGCGATGTGGGTGGCCGCGGATCCCGTGAACCACTTGAACGCGTCCGCCCTCGTGTCGAACGCCGCGTAGAGGGACGGAACAATCGGGTCGGAGTCGAGCCATTCGCGGACACCAAAATCGCGCCCGAGGGGTTCCAGAGTGAGGCCGCTGTCCGGTGCCGTCGCCTGGCGAACCGCTTCTTTTCGGGTCAGCGGCAGGGACATCCCGTGGGCGTGGGTGGGCCCGCCAACGACCAGCAGGTCGGCGTCGTCGAGGGTCTCGGGCGTTACATCAGTGACCCGGACGGTGGTGGCCTCACCAACTTCTCGCAGCCCCTCCGCGATGGCTTCTGCGACCTGATGAGTGTTTCCAAACATGGACTCGTAGACAACTACGGCTTTCATCTCAACTCCCAGCGTGACGTGCCTGTAGACCTACTGTCCGACGTGGGGATGACGCTGCGGTAGGGGCCTTGGTCCTGCGGGGACCTTTGGCCCTGATTGGCGCAGATCTGGGCGCGTAGCGTGGGGACATGAGGTGGACTCTGACCGCGTGGTATTCCTTGATCGTCGTCACGGTGTTCTCGGCACTGTCGGCCGTGGCTGGGGGAGTCGCGGTGATTCCGAACTGGATCGGGCTACCTCCGGCTCTGCTCGACGGCAGTCCGTTCGATTCGTACGTGGTGCCGGGCGCGGTGTTGCTGTTGGTTGTGGGCGGAACCCAAGTCGCGGCGACGGTTCAACTCTTCCGGCGGCGTCCGTCCGGACTGTTGTGGGCTGCGGTTGCGGGTTTTGCGATGATCATCTGGATTGTTGTCGAGACGGTCATCATCCGGGGGTTTAGCCTGCTCCAGGGCATCTATTTGGCAACGGGAATCGCGCAGGTGGCGCTCGTCATCGCCCTGCTGGGCGTGGTCAGCTGGGTGCCGCGCGTGCCGTGGGCGGCCCGCGCGGCACCGTAGCTAGTGGCCCGCTCCGGCCGCTTCGCGCGCGGCTTCGCCTGCGTGGTCGAACTCGACCGGCTTGGGAACAAAGAAAGACGCGGCGACGGCGAAGAGCGACAAGATTCCCCCTGCCATGAACGCCGTGTGGACACCGTTGGCGAGTGCGTCGACCTCGGTGGCTCCCGAGTTGCTCGCGCTGATCGTTCCCACCGTGTAGAGGGCGATGAAGAGCGCCGTTCCTGCGGCACCGGCCAGCTGCTGCACCGTGGCAATCGTCGCGCTGCCGTGCGAGTACAGGCGAGGGTTGAGGGCGGCCATCGATGACGTGAACAGTGGTGTGAACATCAGGGCCAGACCCACGCTGAGGAACACGTGAGCCGCGAGCACGAGGCCCCACGGCGTGGTCGCGCTCAACATCGTGAGGCCCCACAGGGCGAGGCTCACGATGATCGACCCAGGCACGATTAGTGGTCGGGGTCCGACCTTGTCGTACAGACGGCCGATGAACGGCCCCGCGAGTCCCATGAGCAGGCTGCCGGGGACGAGGATCAGGCCACTGACGGCGGGCTCGAGGCCCAGAACATCCTGAGTGTAGATCGGCAGAAGGATGACCGTGCCAAAGAGGGCGCCCATCATGATGACCATCAGGATGATGGCAACCGTGAACCCGCGCGACGTGAAGGTGCGGAGGTCGAGGAAGGCCCTGTCGCCGCGCTGCAGAAGGAGCTGCCGCGTGACGAACAGCACGAGTGAGACGCCACCGACCACGAGCGGGATCCACGGTGCGACGGGCACGTTGCCTGCTACCGCTTCGCCAAGGCTCGAGAGGCCGTAGATCAGTCCACCGAAGGCGAACGCCGACAGGATGACCGACAGCACGTCGAACGGCACGGCGCGTGGCTCGGTCACATTCTGCACACGCATGATTCCGAGGAACAGGGCAAGCAGCGCGATAGGGAGCACGAGGATAAAGATGAAGCGCCAGTCGAGAGCCTGAACGATGACGCCACCAATAGCCGGGCCCACGGCGGGCGCCACGGACATCACAATCGAAATGTTGCCCATGGTGCGTCCACGCTCGTGCGGGGGAACCAAGGTCATGACCGTGGTCATGAGGAGCGGCATCATGATGGCCGTGCCGCTGGCCTGAACCACACGACCCACCAGCAGGATCTCGAACCCGGGCGCGATCGCGGCGATCGCGGTTCCCAGGCTGAACAGGCTCATCGCAAGGATAAAGACCGTTCGCGTGCTCAGGCGCTGCATGAGGAACCCGGTCGTGGGGATCACCACGGCCATGGTCAACATAAACGCGGTCGAGAGCCACTGTGCGGTGCTGGCCTCGATGTTGAGGTCCTCCATCACGCGGGGGAGCGCGACGCCAATGATTGTCTCGTTGAGGAACACCACGAACGTGGCCGCCAGCATGAGGGCGATCACAACGCGGTTGCGCCGAGAGTGATCGGGCGCGACGTCACTTACGCCACCGTAGGCTGGTACTTCGGGGGAGGCAGCGAGCTCGTTGTCAGCAGGAAAGGAACGGTCGGTCAAGGGAATCCTGTCAATGTGGGGTGGGTCGCAGTGTGAGAATGCGGGCATCCCGGCCCGCGCGGAAGTTTACGTTGTGAACATCATGCCGCACCCCACCGACATTCCGGGCCACAATCGTGCGGATGACAGTTCGCGCGTCGCGAACACGCTAAGCTATTCGAGTTGTCACGGGCTGTGGCGCAGCTTGGTAGCGCACTTGACTGGGGGTCAAGGGGTCGCAGGTTCAAATCCTGTCAGCCCGACAAATGCCGAAGAGGCCGCCCATCGGGCGGCCTCTTCGGCATTCCGGAGGCCTTATAGCGGGGTCCCCGCCGCGCCGGTTCCGGCGCATCGCAGTCCGCGCGGCGTGCACCTCACGGTTTACCGCGATGTGACGGCCGTGCCGGTGGGGCGCAGCCCGACAATGGTGTTGTCTCAGGTCATCGTTCAGAGATGACTCGGGACCTCGTTCACGATTCGTTCTTCACGCCCCATCGCTGCGGAGACGAATCGCGTAGACGCCGAACTCATCGGGCACGATCGCGTCGATCTCACCTGCCGATCGGAAGGATCGATCATCGAGCAGATTCACGATGCGTCCGGCTCCGACGGCTTCTCCGGCACATCGCGGTGCAGCCGTGACAGCACAACGTTTGACACCTTGCCCGCGGCGTCCTTTGCATTGCGGGCAGCGTCCACGCTGAAGGAGGCTACGGCTTCGACTCCTCGCACGCCGACTTTCCCGGCGATCTGAACGCCTGCTGCGCCGGCCTCGACCGTCGCGTCGCGCGCCTCGATGGCCGCGACCGCCCAGCGTTTCTTCTCGAGGTTCATGCGGCTGTCAGCGATGCCGAGCGTCTCATGGAACACCAGAACGTCAGAACCGACCTCGTTGCTGGAGCGCACTACATCACCGGGCTTGAGCGGATGGAACAGCACCTTGTTGTTCGCCGTCACCGCAGCCGCGTCCATCCGGGCAAGCAGCCGCGCGGTGCTCTTAGCGATTAGGTCGCGACGCTTGGCACGACCCGCCTGGATCGCCTCGCGGTGCCGGTCGAGATCTCCTGGGCTGGAGTCGAAGACGCGGTCGAGTTCAAGTACGGCCAGGCCATCCTGGAGCTGGAAGCAGCGAGCCAGCACGGCCAGCCACTCTTCGACTTCCCCTTCGGCGTTCTTCGCGATCTTCGCCAAGTCGCCGACACGGGACTTCTTCTCCATCTTCTCGGCGAGGGCGTCGAGTCGTCGGAGTGCGTAGGACTGCGTTTCCGCGATGGTCTGTGCGGCCCCGTGCAGGCTCGACCACGTCACCTCGGACACGCGGCCGACGTGCTCGCGCTTGAGCATGGCGTCGTCGATGACGAGCCCAACACCGATCATGCGAGCGAGGGCACTGTCCTTCTGCGCCCGCAGGATGTCGTCTACCTTTTCGTCAATCACGGCGAGGTAGTCCGTGATCTCCTTCATGGTCTGCTGCATAGCGAGTTGCGCCATGATTCCTGCGGCGCCAGCGAGCATCGCCGGATTGGTGAGCATCGAGCCGACGGTGCCGGGCTTCACGAACTCCAGGATGTTCGTGATCTTGCCCTTGCTCGTCGTCACGATGGCGCGACTGACCCCGTCGGTCGATCCCTTCATGGCGTTTCCGAGCTTGAGGGCCTTGGCAGACTCCTCGGTGAGCTTCACCCAGCGGCCGGCGTTGGCAGCAACCTCAGATGCGCCCTTCGCTGCCGCCGAGCCGACGTTGAGCGCGCTGCCGACCGCGTGCGACAGATCCAGTTCGCGAGACGCGACCCCGGCCGTGGAGAGGAAGCGCTCGACCGCCAGCGGGTCGCCGATAACGGCAAGCCCGTCCCCATCGCTGAGCAATTCAATCTCGTCACGCGGCTCGTCCTCGTCCGACATCCGCGCCCCGTTCATTGTCCTGGTCTGCTGTGTCGAGGCTACAGGTGGCGAGCGACACTCAGGCAGCGCGGGCGCGCTCGATGCATCACGTCGCGGTGTGTTGGGTGTTTGACTTCAGCTCGGCGAGCTTCTTCCGCGCCTCGACGGCTGCCTTCTGCGCCTTCTTGAGGTCGCGCTCGGCTTGGGAGACCTGGTCGTCGCGCTTGCTAGGGCTGTCGACGGCTCGCCGCCCGAGTAGCGGCGAACATCCTCCGATTGGGCGTCCGGCGATAGGCGGGTCCACGGGCGAGTGCGACTGCTCCGCACCACGGGAGGCGCCTCTCCAACCTCGGCGGCGGCCAGGATCTGCCGAGCTTTGTCTGCGGTAACGGGGTGGCTGAATTGTCTGACAAGAGGTACTCAAGGTCGACTCAACGAGAAGCGGATCGCCTTCGGGCGGTCCATTTCTCGTTGGTGGCTGCTGTCAGCGGGGTCCCGGCCCCGCCGGTTCCGGCGCATCGCACCCTGCGCGGCCCGCGCCTCACGGTGTACCGCGATGTGACGGCCGTGCCGGTGGGGCGCAGCCCGACAATTGTGAGTATGGCGGCGAGATCGCGAGCGCTCTCGCTCAGCCCAACTATCGGCTGAATCTCAACGACGAGGATCAGGATGCTGCCGTGAACAAGCGCCTAGTGCTATTTGTCGTAGGTTCCGTGATTGCTGTCGCGATCATCGGCATAGGCGTCGCTCTTGCTCTGCGTGACGCACCAGAATCCGGGAAGGACACGAGCAAGCTATCCGTGCGGCCGACACCTAGTCCGGTTTATCCAGTTTTTGCCGTCGCGCCTGAAAACCTGCAGCTGGCGCGGAATGCCTATGACAATTGCCTTGTAACGGGAGCCCAACTGCTTTCGTCGGAACTTCACTACCGTCTTCCCGACGCGTGTCGCGCGGACGCGCTGCTCCAGGCCGGCGAGTTGGATTTTGTGGCTGCCGAGCCGGGGTACGGTGCAGGCGGGGCTCTCGACGCCGAAACCGGACGACTCCGCGTCTATGTGCGACTCGAGCACCAAGGAGTCGCGGAGGCGTGGGCTGAACAGTTCAACGGTGCTGTTCTGATCGCAACGACCGGGAAGTCATAACTCTTCGGAACGCTGATCATCCAGCAGCAGTGATCCCACAATCGCCGCATGGCGCAGCAGGAACGCCCCTTCGTCGTACTTCTTGCGGCGAAGCCAGCCGGTGACTTCGGTGTTGTGCTTGCTTGCGTTGCAGGAGGCGCACGCGGGAACCACGTTCTCCAGCGTGTAGCGACCGCCACGGGAGATGGGCAGGATGCAGTCGCGTTGCAGCGGTGTTCCGGTGATGCGGCAGTACGCGCATCCACCCCACGCCTCGGCCAGTGCTGCCCACTCGCTGGGCGTCAGGTCGTTGTCGACGCGAGCGAGTCGCCGCTGGCGTCGTTTCGCGTAGCGTGCGCTGGTTGCCGCTGACCGCTTGGTGGGGAACTTGCGCGGGGATGCCACGGGTCACACGGTAATGCGGCGGCGCGGCGCAAGTCGCGAAACGGGCCCGCGTGCCGCCAAGCCCGGAGTCCTATGCCAAGGCGTCAACTACATCCGCTCGGCGCTGCGGCACCGTTGCAGAAGGCACGTCGAACACACGCGTCATACGCTGAGCGCCAAACGGCTCCCACCCGGGCGACCCCGTGCGGATGAACTCGACCCACGCGCCGTGCATCTCGCGCGCCAGATCGACGGGCGCGTCCGGCCCCGAGAGCGGGAGGGCGTCGGGCGCGTCGACACGGTTGAAGACAAAGGCGATCTCCATCGCGTGCGCGGCCCGCAGGTCACGGACCGGGCTTGGCCAGGCGAACTCGTACACGTGGGTGAGAGCCGTGCGCGCCTGGGCGACGGCGGTGGCGGGCCCACGCAGCACGTTGTCGGTCACGAGCTGACCCAGAACCTCTCCGGGCGTGGCCGCCGGCATCGCACGACGTACGGCCGCGGCCGCGCGCTCCGGTACACGCAACGCGCGGCGGAACACCCACGACTTCGTCCGCCCGATACCTGCGAGGTCCTCCGGGGTCAGCCAGAGACGGTACTCGTCGGTGTTGGTTCCGATGAGGAGGGGGACCGTCGTGTCGCGCAGCGTGATGTGTGGTGAGACGGGCAGGGATTCGTCGTCGATTGCGAGTGCAAACCCGGGTGTGCCCGAGAGCAGAGACTTGCCGCGGGTGATCTCTGCGCGCGCCTGCACGAGTTGCTCCGGCGTGACCCGCAGAAACGCCTCCCGAGTTGCGGGGATGCCCAGGCGTGCCGCGATGGCCGCTGTGGCCCGGCCCGCGGCATCCCGGGTGGATGCCACGAGCGGCCCCGACTGCACGATGGCCCCGGCCATCAGCGCGCGAGAGTCGGTGCGCGCGAGCAGGGCTGCAACCAGTGCACCGCCCGCGGACTCGCCCATGACTGTGATGCGTGCGGGGTCGCCGCCGAAGGCACGGATCTCGCGGTGCACCCACTCGAGCGCGAGTGCTGCATCCCTCAGGCCAAGGTTCAGGGACGCACCCTCAAGCACACCGAAGCCTTCGCTGCCCAGCCGGTAGTTCGCCGACACCATGACAACCCCGTCGATCGCAAACGGCGTGCCGTCGTAGCCGTCAAGCGCGCTTGAGCCTC
Organism: Rhodoglobus sp.; assembly: GCA_965279605.1. Lineage (GTDB taxonomy): Bacteria > Actinomycetota > Actinomycetes > Actinomycetales > Microbacteriaceae > Rhodoglobus. Next base: position 164,246 of record CBDIIE010000014.1, on the reverse strand, counting down.
GCTCCAACGCTCCGCCGTGCAGCCACAGCACAACAGGCGCGTTGGTGGCTCCCTCGGGTGCCCACACGTTGACGGTCAGAATGTTGTCGCCGGGGATCGAACGGCTGCCGAGCAGCGTGCCGATCGCGCCGGGGTAGGGCGACTGGGGTGCGGTCGGGCCAAACTCGAGCGCGTCCAGCACGCCGCTCCACGCCTGGATGGGCTCGGGAGAGGCGAACCGACGTTCGCCGACGGGCGGGTGAGCGTAGGGGATACCCAGGTACCGACTGATGCCGTCGAGGTGCGAGCCTCGCACACGCCCCGTCGACAGGGTGACCTCGGGCGTGTTGGCCTCATCGCTCACGTGTGCTCTCCTCCGGCAATTCTCTTGTTCCGCCAGTGTAGGTCGACACCGTGGGTGGGGGTTGGTGCCATACTGGCGGCCATGGAGCCCGCCGTCGTCATCGGTCACGTGGTGCCCCTCGCACTCGGTGCCGCCCTGAGCCCGGCGGTGTTGGGGGCGAGTCTCGAGCTCGTGGCGGCGTTTGGCAAACGAGGCATTCGGATGCTGCTGCTCTACTTGCTCGGAGCGGCGATCGTGGTGGCCGCGGCGATCGCCGTCGCGTCGGTCCTTCCCCAACGGCACGAGGCGAAGCCCACCGGTGCACAGGATGTGGTGACACTCGCTCTTGCGACCGTCCTGGTGATTCTTGCGCTCGTGCTCGTCTTTCGGCATCCGGCGAGCGGTTCTGGGTCTACCGGTACCCGATTGTTGGGGTCACGCTGGGCCGGCCTGGGCGTGTTCGCCCTCGGCCTTTTTATGATGGTCACGAACTTCAGCACGCTTGTGCTGGTGCTCGCCGGGTCCCGCGAGATCGAGTCCGGACTGGGAGATCCCGTGTGGAGGGTCGTGGGGTACCTGGTGCTGGCGCTCGGCGCTCTTGCACCGGTCCTTCTTCCCCTCTTCTGGATCACCGTGGGCGGTCAGACGGCGATCACACAACTTCAGAGACTCAACGCCGCCCTCGCCAAGCGCGCTCGCCCGATCGGCATTGTGGTGTGTCTTCTGACGGCCGCCTACCTGTACGCGCGCGCGTTCGGAATCCTCTAGCCGCGCGTCACAGCCCGATGGTGGCCAACAATGCCCCCACCGCACCACCATCGGGGTCGGGGAGGAACGATCCGGCGATCACCGAGAGCAGAAGTGTCACAACGCCCACCACAATCGAGCGGGCGACAGTTCGCCAGACACTCGCGCGACCCAGGCGCGCCGTGATGAGAGCGGTGAGTGTGAGCGAGATCAAGACGGCGGCAATTGTTGCGGCGGCTCGCAGATCCGGGGGAGTGAGGAGCACAATCGCGATGGGCAGCGCGCCTCCGACGAGAAACGCTGCGGCACCTCCGACCGCGGCCACGTAGGGTGCACGTCGTGGTGTTCGCTCGCGGATGCCGTGCTCCACGTCAAGTTGGGCGCGCAGCGCGTCCCGTGCGCTGACCTGCCGCGCCACCTCCGCCGCCAGCGTTGGCTCGACGCCCTGGCCTTCGTAGTGCGCCGCCAGCTCCCGCAGTTCGGCCTCGGGGCTCCGCGCGAGATCGAGCTGTTCCTCGGCTATCACCGCGAGCTCCGCGTCTCGTTCCGCCGCGGCCTCGCCGTACTTGACGCCACCGAGCGACCCTGCGCCCGCGATAGTTGCCGCAATGGACGCCGCGAGCAGTGCATCCGTGCCCGCGCCCGCCGCGATAAAACCCTCGACGACGCCGGCGGTTGCGATGATGCCGTCGTTCATGTCGGGGATGCGTGCGCGAAGACTCGCGGCCGAGGGCAGCTTCACGCTCAGAGCCTAACTTCGCAGGGCCTCGCTGGGGGTGATCTTGGTTGCGCGAGCTGCGGCCATGCCGCCGCCGAGCATGCCCACCAGCACACCGCCAGCAACGGCAGCGGGTGCGAGAGCGATGTCAAACACGGGAATCCAGCCGCGAGCCAGCGTCACTCCCAGAATTGCGGTGAGCCCCACAAACAACCCGATTACACCACCGGCGGCGCCCACGAGTGCGGACTCCGTGAGGACAAGCGCGCTGAGGTGAACACCTCGGGCACCCAGCGCGCGACGGAGGCCGAGCTCGTGTTTTCGTTCAAGCACGGAGATCACCATGGCGTTGGCCAGCGCCGCGCTTGCCGCCACGAGTGAGATTGCGGTGAACGCGAGGAGGATCCCGAGTACGTCCTGCTCGACTTCGAGTCGCAGTGTGGTCGGGTCAATCGGGGCGAACACACTCACGCGGTTGGGATCGATGGGGTCAACAAGAAGGGGAGCCAATCGCGCCACTTGTTGTGCCGCACCGCTCGAGGTCACGACCAGCGCTTGCCCACGACTGGACATCCAGTCGGATGCCCGTAGCTCGTCACCGACGATGGCGGCACCGAGGAGCAGCGGAACTCGCGGGGATTCGCGGATGATCCCGGCAACCGGCACGTGTCGACCGTCGATAAGAATCGATGGGCCCTCAGCGAGCAGACCGATGTCGAGTTGGTCGGCCAGCGACTGTCCGAGCACCACCGAGTGGTCCGTGCTCACACCACCGATCCACTCGATGTCGAGTCGAGCGGCATCCTCGAGGTCTCCCGATGACACAAAGGTTGTGACGTAGAGCGGCGCGCGAGTGCTGGTCGCTCGAACCTCACGCTGGCTGTATTCCTCGAGGACTACCGCGGCATCGACGCCGGCCTGGTTGGTGAAGCGATCCACGATCGCCCCTTCCAGACCGAGGTCGTTCGTGGTGGGAAGCCACTCGGCGGACACCTCGCGGTTGGCGTGGGCGTCAAATGTCTCGGCGACCTGCGATCGGGCGGATGTCGCAATACCCAAAGATCCAATTGCGAGTGCCACCGCCAGCGAGACCGCCAGCGAGAGGCCGATGGTCCTTCCACGCCGCGACAGCAGGGATGCTGCGGCATCCCGCAGGACGTCGAGCCACCGCACCCGCGACGCGATCCCCGGCGGCACGGTTGGCGGAGACGTGTGCGCGTCTTCGGAGCGAGGCGTCTGCTCGGTCAGAACGCCGTCGCGCATCCGGGCTCGGCGTGGCGCGACCTCCGCGACCTCGGGGGAGTGGGTGATCAGCACGATCGTCGCGCCCGCGCTGTTGGCCGCGCGCAGACAGTCAACTATCGCGGCGCTGTTGACGGAGTCGAGGTTGCCGGTCGGTTCGTCGGCGAGGATGATCGGCGCCCCGGTTGCAAGCGCTCGAGCGATCGCAACCCGCTGCTTCTCGCCTCCCGACAACGTGGCCGCGCGTTGGTCCGCTGCGTGTTCCAGCCCCACCGCACGCAGGGCCTCTCGTGCGCGGGTCCGGCGCTCCTCCACGGGAACCGCTCGGTAGAGGAGGCCCAACTCGACACTGTGGAGGACGGGCCGCTGATCCATCAGGTGAAAGCCCTGAAAAACGAATGCGAAGAGGCTGGACCGCAACTCGGCCGCCCGGCGGCTCGTGAGCTCCTCAAGCGGAACGTCGTCGACCAGGTAGGTGCCTTCGCTCGGTCGGTCGAGGAGCCCGATGACGTTCAGCAGTGTGGACTTGCCACCGCCCGACGGACCCTCGACCGCGAGAAAGTCGCCCTGCTGAAGATCGAGGTTCACAGATCGCAACGCCGTCGACGGTGGCGGGCCGGCGAAGTGCCGCGCGATCGCACGGAGGCGCAGCGTCGTCATTGATCCACTCGAACCTTGTCTCCCGCTGCCAGGTCGCCTGTGGTGATCGGTTCCACCGCCGTTCTCCCGGACAGCTGCGCGATCTCCCGCACCGGAACGAGTGTGAACGTGCCATCCGGCAAGGCCTTGGAGACCACGGCATCATTCACTCCGTTGGGCACTACGGCCCGCGAGGGAACGAGCAAGGCGTTCTCGGCAACACGGTTGATCTCGATCACAATGACCACCGTTGTGCCCACGAGTGCCTCATCGAGTGCGGAGGCGGGAGTGAACTCGACGGCGCTCTCGCCAGTCTCGTCGTCGCGCGGCCCCACCGCCGTCAGGGTGACGTCGACGTCGCCGTCGGGCACACGAGCCGCGCCCGCGGCCCCTTCTGGGATCGACCCGAGAAGACTGTCGCTGACGAGGGCCCGGGCGACGAGGGGGCCGGACGCCAGCTGCAAGCTTGCGCCGTCAGGCAGCTGCTCGCCAACGGCGGACGTCGACACGAGCAGGGCGGGCACGGCCGACGTGACCACAAACTCGCTTGCCGGAACGACCAGCGGGGGCGCGGCGGCCGGGGTTCCCGTGGACGGCGATCCTCCCGTGGGTGACGTGTAGCCGGCATCCCGGTAGAGCTGCGAGACGACAGCTGCGGTTCCTGGACCAAAACGCCCGTCGACCTCGACCCCGTAGCCGGCGGCAACGAGTCCTTGCTGAAGTTGAGACACGTCGGGTCCGCTGTCGCCGAGGGTGATGTCGCGATAGAAGGGGAACGCACCCGGCATCAGAAAGGCCGGTCGCCCGCTGACCTCGAGCACAACCGCACCCGCATTCACCGATTGCCCGGGCGAAATGGGTTGACGAGTGACAACGGTGAGGTCGTCGACGGATTCGATGGTGATGTCGTCCACAAACTGCCGCGCAAGCTGGGTACTGATGCTCACGGTGTCCGACAGGTTGCCTTCGACCACCTCGACCGTGATGGGTGTGGGAGCCGGTGCTTCTGCGGCGGACTCTCGCTGCTGCGGTGAGGTAAACACCCCCGCGAGCGCCCATCCGGCCGCGAGCAGCGCGATCGCGGCAACCGCGGCGACGACGCCCATCACAAGACGGGGTCGCCGCCGCGGGGCCACGGGCCTATCCGGGAGCACGGGGAGCATGTGAGCTAATCACGTCGTAGACGGCGACCCGGTTGGCCGCGATGACCTCCTCGAGTCGCTCGAGGGCATCCGCGTTGTCCGCGAGAAGGGTTACCTGCCGGTCCCATTCCTCCTGATAAAAAGTGGCGGCGTATCCGGAGCTCTCCCGGCAGGCGGCGTCGAGGGTTGCGACCCTGATCTCTTCGGCGGAGGCCGTCTGCTGCTGGTCGAGCCCAAAGGTCCTCACCATGTATTCGGAGGGGATCCCGATCGGTTCGTCGGGCAGGTCGGGAATCCCCGAGTCCTTCATGCACTCGTGCCACGCGCGAGCGGCGTCGGCGACATCGGGATCCTCGAGGGCTCCATTAAACGCGGCGCTCGTGAGGTCCAGGGCGAGTTGTGTCTCGCCGGGAAGGAGCGGAAGGGTCTCGCGAGCCTCGGCGATGCACTCGTCGATCGCGGCGACCTTTGCGTCCGACAGCTCCTGCTCCATGAACTCGAGCCACGCGTTAATTCCGCTGTCCGGGTTCGGACCGGAGCGATAGCCATACTTGCGGGCGATCTCCACGGTGAAGAGCTTGCGGCCCGCGTCGCTCGAGGTCTCACTGGGGCCGGCGGAGACATCACGCCACGGCACGTTCCAGTCGAAGCCTCGCTTTTCCATACACGGTTGCATCAGAAGGTTCTCGGCGTAGTCCGCCGCGATGGTGTCGGCTGGGGTGTACTGGTCGAGCGGCTGGACCCATCGAGCCTGGTTCTGTTCGGGCAGATCCAGCTCGGGAGTCGGTGCTGTGCTGCATGCCGCCAGCACCACACCGACCCCCATCGCGGCCACAACGCTCGCCCCGGTTCGGAGTGAGCGCTGTGGCATCACGGCCAGAAGCTCGCGAAGTAGGCGGACGAGATGCGATCGTGCCAGTTGCTCGCGACCGCGCCGGTGGTGTTATTGAGGTCGCTGTCTCCGACCTTCCGCGGCAGCGTGAAGTAGCTGCCACCGTGGAACCAGTGCTCGTACCAGCGGGTCGACTCGTAGTTTCCGTTGTTGTAGACGGAGTCTGCGGTGTCATTGCCGGAGACTTTGTCCCTGTACTGCACCGAGACATAGTTGGCCTGGTACTGCGAGAAGCTGAGGTAATTGGTGCCGCTCGAGCCGGTCACGTACCCCGCCTCGCGCCAGATGCAGGCGCTTCCCGACGGGCAGTCGCTCGCTGCAGCGTGTGCCGGGGTAGCGACCGCGAGGCTCAGAAGAGCCGCGGCCGCGGCGAGCGTGATGGACGTAATGCGCGTCTTGATGATCCGCACCTTTCGTTCGTGTTTCTGGTGAACGGTGCGGACCGTTGCTATAGGGTGTAAAAACCCTAACTGTTTGAGACTGGGTTGTCTACTCCGGCCCGATCGGGTCGAGTCACCAGTGCACAGCCGACCAGAATCAGCACAAAACCGACGATCGTCCACGCGCTGACGGTCTCGCCGAGCACCAGAGCCCCCGCCACCACGGCGACGGCAGGGTTCACGTAGGTGATCGCGGTCATGCGGATGGGACCGATCTCAGCGACCAGCGCGAACATCACCAGGAACGCCACCGCACTGCAGACGATGGCGAGAACAAGAACTGCAGTGATGGTCGGGATGGAGGGAATCGCCGCGGGCCATCCACCGGTGAGCCCCACGACCGGTAGGTAGAGGAGAGCGCTGATTGCCAGCGCCGCAGCGATAACCCCCACGCCTGGCAGATCCGACATCCATCGCGCAAGAATCGCGGGACCAAGGGCGTATCCCACGACAACAACGAGGAGTTTCGCGACGTCGGGCAGGTTCGATCCGGCGAGGTCGAGCCCCACGATTGCGGCGACGCCGAGCATCCCGATCACGATGCCGACCCAGTTGATGGCCGTTACACGATCGCGACGCCCGAATACCACCGCGATGCCGATCGCGACCAGCGGCACCGCAGACAACAGGAGTCCTGCGGTCGAACTGGGGAGCGCGACCTCCGCCGAGTTGAGGAAGTACCACGGCAACACAATCTCGACGATCGCAAACGCAAGAAGCGGCTTCCATCGCCGCAGCACCGGCACCAGTGCTCGCCGGTAGGCGGCGATCGGGAGCAGCACGAGGGCTGCGACTGCGCACCGCGCGAGCACCAGCATCTCGGGCGTCAGTTCGGCTACCGCGACCTTAATGAACAAGTAGGGAATACCCCAGATCAGCCCGAGGGCCGCGAAGAGGATGATGCCCCGACGTGTCATGTACTCATACTGGGCCGGGGTGGTTGGCCCCGTCCAACGCTACGGTGAACGCGGCGGCTTTTAGCCGAGGGCTGGCACGATGTCGCGCATGATGCTCCCGAGCACACGCGCGTTGAAGTCCACACCGAGCTGATTCGGAACCGTCACGAGCACGGTGTCGGCCGCAGCAACGGCCGCATCCTGTGCCAACTCGGCGGCAATCACGTGTGGCTCGCCGATGTAGCTGCGGCCAAACCGAGACAGGGCGCCATCGAGCATGCCAACCTGGTCTTGGGCGTCCGCCTGCGCGCGCAATCCAAAGTAGTGCCGCGTCTGGTCGTCGAAGATCGGCAGGATGCTCCGACTCACCGATACCCGAGGCTCGCGTTCCCAGCCGGCCGCTGCCCAGCTCGCTCGGTACCGCGCGATTTGCTCGGCCTGCAGTTGATCGAACGGCACGCCCGTGTCCTCGGTGAGCAGTGTCGAACTCATGAGGTTCATGCCTTGCTCTGCCGTCCATTCGGCGGTTGCTCGGGTGCCGGACCCCCACCAGATGCGATCTTCCAGGCCGGGGGAGAGCGGCTGGATGGCGAGCGCACCGGAGGATCCCGTCATGCGAGGGTTGGCTTGGGCCACACCCGCGCCAGCGATCGCCGCACGGAAGACCGCTGCGTGCTCTCGCGCCATCGACCCGTCGTCGCCGTCCTCGGGAACGTAGCCAAACGACTCAAAGCCCCGCAGGGCGGTCTCGGGTGAGCCGCGACTGATGCCTAGCTGAAGTCGGCCGCCACTGATCAGGTCGGCGACCGCGGCCTCCTCCGCCATGTACAGCGGGTTCTCGTACCTCATGTCGATGACGCCGGTGCCAATCTCAATACGTGAGGTGCGTGCGGCCATGGCGGCGAGGAGCGGAAAGGGAGAGGCGAGCTGCGGGGCAAAGTGATGGACTCGCACGAACGCGCCATCCACACCAACCTCCTCGGCCGCCACCGCGAGCTCAATGGTCTGCGTGAGCGCGTCCTGTGCGGTACGCACGAGCGAGCCAGCGACTGGCTGCCAGTGGCCAAAGGTGAGGAAGCCGATCTTTGTCATAGCAAGTCCAGCGTGCGCGCCCGCTCCGCTATTCCCCTCTGCCGTGGACGAGCCGCAGGCCAAGCCACCCGGCCAAGGAGACTAGTTCGCTCTCAACCGCATCCTCCACGGTGGAATCGAACCGGACGTCGCGGTGGATGGTGTTCACGACAAGAGCACCCTTGTCTCGATCGGCGGCCGCATCCACCTTGCCCACGAGGCGATCACCGTGGAGGATCGGCAGCGCGTAGTAGCCCCACCGGCGCTTGGCCGCGGGCTTGTACATTTCGAGGGCATAGTCGAACTCGAAGAGGTCCTTCATTCGTCGTCGGTCTCGAATGAGGCCATCAAACGGCGACAGCAACACGGTTCGGCCCTCGAAGGGCGCATCCAGCGCAACTGGGTCGACCCGCCACGTGCCCCTGAGCCCATCGATTGTTGCGGGGTCTCCTGCGCTCCCGACCCGAGTCGTCTCTACGGGAAGGTTCGGGGTCCGTTCCCACACGACCCCCTGGGCCTTCAGGCGCCGATGGTTTCGGATGCGCCGGGCCTCGTCGACGGAAACACTGGGCGTGTCGGCGTGGTACACCCGCTCGGCGAGGTCCCAGAGGCGGTCGCGACCACGCCTGCCCGCCACCGCCACGTCTCCGCGCATCATGAGGCACTGCAGCATCATCATCACGTTGCGATTGTTGTTCCAGCCGCTCGACGGCCACGACACGATGCTGGTATCAGGGATCTCTGCCGCGACGAGTGGACCATCCACCTCCAGGAGGTCGAGGATGTCGCCCCGGAACTCCTCGTTGTCGTCCAGCCACCGGGCCGTCGACTCGGCCTCGGGCCACACGGCCATCTCGGCCCTGAACAGGGGCAGGTCCTCCATCGGGCGCACGAGAAGATCGAGCTCAAATAGGGTGGCGTCCCGCTCGAGGCCGTGGGTGAGGTCGTTGGGCTCGTAGTTGCCTCCCAACCTGCTCCACAACACCAGGTCGGCGGTGGGTGCCACGGCCGCGGTGGGTTCCAGTTGTACGAAGGTGAGCTGGTGAATGACCTCAAGCAGGTCGGTGGGTCGTTGTGCATCGAGGAGTTGTGCACGAATCGCGATGCGTCGTGCGGCGTCTCGACTGAGCTCGATGACCATACGGTCGAGCCTAGCTAGCACATCGGCCCGGGGGACCTTGGGCCTTGGCCATCACATACAGCAGGCGTACCATTGAGGTATCGGGGTGTTCCCGCGAGTCACACAGTGGAGTTGACATGTCTCGTACTTACGTAGTTACGGGTGCCGCGAGCGGCATCGGCAAGGCCACGGCGGAGCTTCTTGTCGAACGTGGTCATCGGGTCATTGGTGTCGACATCCGGGATGTTGAGGTCGTCGTTGACTTGTCGGCGCCGGAGGGGCGCACCGATCTCGTCCGCAAGATCACTGAGGTCAGCGGCGGAAAGATCGACGCCATCATCGCCAATGCCGGTCTTGCGACCCCGACGGCCGCGACCGTTGCCGTCAACTTCTTTGGTGCGGTCGCAACGCTCGAAGGGCTTCGTCCCCTTCTTGCATCCTCCGACGCGCCACGCGCGGTAGCCACCGCGTCCATGGCATCGCTGTTTCCGCCGGATACCACGTTGCTCGAGGCGCTCCTGGCGGGCAACGAGCCCGCTGCTCTCGCCCGCGGTGAGGAGCTTGCCGCAAGCGCCGAGTTGTCCGGCCAGATCTACGGCACAACAAAACGGGCCCTCGCGAAGTGGATTCGGCGTAACGCGGCAACTCCCGCGTGGGCGGGTGCCGGCATCCCCCTCAACGCGATCGCACCGGGGGTCGTCGCGACACCAATGACGGCAGATTTGACGGCTACGGAGGACGCGCGCAAGGCGGTCCTCGACATGGTGCCCATGCCGCTCAACGGAATCTTCGAGCCGCGGGATGTCGCCTACCTTCTCGCGTGGCTCACTAGCGAGGAGAACGCCCACCTGTGTGGTCAGGTCGTGTTTATCGACGGCGGCTCGGACGTTGTCATCCGGGGAGACTCCACCTGGTGAGAACGGCAGCACTCGAGCGCGACCTGGCGGGGTTGATCTGACGGTTACCCTGAGGGTATGAACAACTCGACCTCGGACGCGCGACCACAGGTTCGGCCGACCCCCGAGGGCTGGAAGCAGAAGATGGGGCCCGACGGTCGCCCATCGCTCCAGTTCGCCTCGCCGAAGCGCGGCAAGCCTCCCGTCCATCTCGCGGACATCGCCCCGGCTGACCGCCGCGCGCGCCTCACCGAGCTAGGGTTGCCCGCTTTCCGTGCCGCCCAACTCTCTACTCACTACTTCTCGCACTACACCGACCAGCCGGACGAGATGACCGACCTCCCTGCAGCGGGCCGTGAGGAGCTCGTTGGCGGGATGCTCCCCACCCTGCTCACCGAGGTGCGCAGAATCGCGACCGACAAGGGCGACACGATCAAGTTCCTGTGGCGCCTTCACGACGGTGCTCTCGTCGAATCCGTGCTGATGCGCTACCCCGGCCGTATCACGCTGTGCGTGTCATCCCAGGCCGGCTGCGGAATGAACTGCCCGTTCTGTGCCACCGGTCAGGCGGGCCTCACGCGCAACATGTCGACCGCGGAGATTGTTGACCAGGTGGTGCGTGCCAATCGCGCGATCGCGCGAGGCGAGCTCGGTGGGCGCACCCGGCCCGGTGAGGCTCCCGAGCGTGTCACCAACATCGTGTTTATGGGCATGGGGGAGCCACTGGCCAACTACAACCGTGTGCTCGAGGCCGTGCGGTCCATGGTCACCCCGCAGCCGGATGGCTTGGGCATGTCCGCGAGGCACATCACGGTGTCGACGGTGGGGCTGGTGCCTGCGATCCTCAAGCTAGCCGAAGAGAAGATCCCGGTCACGTTCGCCCTGTCGCTCCACGCGCCGGATGACGAGCTGAGGGACGAACTCATTCCGGTCAACTCGCGCTGGAAGGTCGACGAGGCCCTCGACGCGGCGCGCGCGTACTTCGATGCCACCGGTCGACGCGTCTCGATCGAGTACGCGCTCATCAAGGACATGAACGACCACGCGTGGCGAGCGGACCTGCTCGCCGCCAAGCTCAACGAGCGGGGTCGAGGCTGGGTCCACGTGAATCCCATCCCGCTCAACCCCACCCCTGGATCGATCTGGACGTCATCCGAGCCGGACGTCATGCGCGAGTTCGTGCGTCGCATCGAGGATGCGGGCATCCCCACGACCCTGCGCGACACGCGCGGCAAGGACATCGACGGGGCGTGTGGGCAGCTTGCCGCGGCCGATGCCTAACCTGATTCGCTTTCGTTAGGATCAAGCCATGCTGACGGGGGAGGGCACGGGACTCACCTCGGCGGAGGTTGCCGAGCGCCGCGCGGACGGCCGAACGAATGACTACGTTCCTCCATCTAGTCGCAGTATGGCTAGCATCCTGCGGGCCAACGTGCTCACGCTATTCAATGGAATCATCGCGGGCTGCTTTGTCGCACTGCTCGTCCTGGGGCGCTGGCAAGACGCTCTGTTTGGTCTGAGTGCGCTGGCCAACGCGATCATTGGCACGGTGCAGGAGTACCGCGCCAAACGGTCGCTCGACAAGCTTGCCCTCCTGAGCGCCCCGCTGGCACGGGTTCGCCGCGACGGAGAGGAGCAGCAGGTCGCTGTCGGCGACGTGGTGCTTGACGACCTACTTGAGCTGCGAGCAGGTGACCAGGTGACGGCCGACGCCATCGTGGTGAGTTCGAGCCGCCTTCAGCTCGATGAGTCCCTGTTGACGGGGGAGTCTGATCCCGTGGACAAGCTCCCTGGCGATCGTCTGCTGTCCGGCTCGGTGGTGGTGGCAGGCGAGGGGGCGGCACGGGTCGACCGAGTCGGTGCCGAGTCGTTCGCGAATCAGCTTGCCAGCGAGGCGAAGCGGTTCTCGCTCGTGACGTCGGAACTCCGTTCTGCCATCGATCGTGTGCTTCGGTGGATCACGTGGGCGATTGGCCCCCTGACGCTTCTGGTCTTGAACGCCCAGATGGTTGCCGCCGGCGGATGGGCGGACGCACTCGAGACGGGGGAGTGGCGCCAGGCCGCGGTCGACACTGTCGCCTCGGTCGTGTCCATGATCCCCTTGGGCCTGGTACTCATGACGAGCATCGCCTTCGCCGTGGGCGCGGTCAAGCTGTCGTCACGCAAGGTCCTGGTGCAGGAGCTCGCCGCGGTCGAAGGGTTGGCTCGCGTTGACATCATTTGCCTCGACAAGACCGGCACCCTAACCGCGGGCGACATCATCTTCGACAAGGTCCATCCCCTCATCGAGACGGAGAACGACGACTGGCGTGACGTCCTGGCGTGGAGCGGAGCAGAGCCCGATGCCAATGCAACGGCTCGCTGCCTGGTTCCCAGTTTTCCCGTGGATACCGAGTTCACGGCGAGTGAGCGCATCCCGTTCTCCTCGGCTCGCAAGTGGAGTGCCGTCTCGTTCTCAACGGGGCCATCGGGCACGTGGGTTCTGGGCGGCCCGGAGATGGTCTTCGGCGACGATCGCACCCAAGAACCGCTCCTCGCGCGGGCGGCCGAGCTCGCGGGGTCGGGGATGCGCACGCTCGTCCTCGCCCAGGCTCCGGGCGAGATCTCCGCCCAGGATGCCGAGGACGAGAAACGCCCCGACGGGCTTGTTCCGATCGCGCTGTTGACGTTCCGCGAGCACATTCGGCCCGATGCGAAGGAGACGCTGGACTATTTCGCGGCCCAAGGGGTTGATGTCCGCATCATCTCAGGCGACAGCCCACACACGGTCTCCGCCATCGCCCGCGAGGTGGGCATCAAGAATCACGCGGGCTACGACGCTCGAAGTCTCCCGGAGGACGAAGAAGAGCTCGCGACGGTCCTCGAGAACAACCAGGTGTTCGGTCGCGTCACCCCCGAGCAAAAACGTGCGATTGTGCTCTCGCTCAAGGCCGCGGGACACACTGTCGCGATGACGGGCGACGGCGTCAACGATGCCCTCGCCATCAAGGATGCGGACATCGGCATTGCGATGGAGTCCGGTTCGGCGGCGACCAAGGCGGTCGCGCGGCTCATCCTGCTCGACGGCAAGTTCTCTCACCTCCCCGGAGTGGTGGCGGAGGGTCGCCAGGTGATCGCCAACGTCGAGCGCGTGTCGATGCTCTTCCTCTCGAAGACGGCCTACGCGGTCGCACTCGCGCTCGCGTTCGGTGTGCTGATGATCGAGTTCCCGTTCCTGCCCCGCCAGCTCTCCGTGACCGACGGCTTGACCATCGGGATCCCGGCGTTCTTCCTTGCGCTGCTTCCCAACGCCCGTCGGTACGAACCCGGCTTCCTTCGGCGGTCCCTGTCTTTTGCGATCCCTGCCGGCATCGTGATCGCGATTGGCATCACGGTGATCGCGGTGGTGTCGCGCGGGCTCGGGGTCAGCATCGAGGAGGAACGAACGGGCACCACCCTCGCCCTGGCCCTTATCGGGCTTGCCGTTCTGGTGTCGAGGTCAACACCGTTCACCTGGATCAAGGGTGCCATCGTCGCCGCGATGATCGTGGGGCTGGTCTTGGTGTTCTCGGTCCCCTTCGCTCGGGACTTCCTCCTTCTTGTTCCGCTGTCTGGGCCCGTCACGCTGGTGGTTGGCCTGGTCACGGCGGCCACGATTGCCGCCATCGCGGCGATTCACGGCGTGCACGCGCACGTCACGAGAAGAAAGTCGGCCGACGCACCTCTCAACGACACGAACTAGGCCTCTTGTCGCGCGTCTCGCGCGGGATTCCGCCCTGCCGCTAGCATGTGACCACTGTTCCCGTCCGCACCGAGAGGTACCCATGAGAATCGCGTTCGCCGTCTTCCGCCTTGCCGCAGCTGGCGCGGGAATAGCCGCCATCGTGGGGCAGCTCGATACGAGCCTTACCTACTGGTTAAAAAACGACGTGACGAACATTCCGCTCGCGCTCGTGAACTTCTTCAGCTTCTTTACGATCCTCTCCAACGTCGGTGCGATCGTGGTCTTCCTCGTCGGCGCGTACTTCTTGTTTGCGCGCAAGGGAGCGGACCCCGCGTGGTACAACCTGTTCCGCGGATCCGTGGCGACCTACATGATCATCACGGGTATCGTCTACAACCTGTTGCTGCGGGGAATCGAGTTGCCACAGGGTGCGACTCTCGAGTGGTCCAACGAGATCCTGCACGTCGCAATCCCCATCGCCATGCTGCTCGACTGGCTGTTCACCCCCGGTCGCAGCTCACTCGAGTGGAACCAGCTCTGGAAGATCCTGATCTTCCCCATCGTCTGGGTGGTTTACACCATGGTTCGGGGTCCGTTCACGCCGAACGAATTGACTGGGGCGACGTACTGGTACCCCTACCCGTTCCTCAACCCGTACACCTCGCACAACGGGTACCTGTCGGTGGCGTTTTACATCATCCTCATCGCCGCGTCGATCGGTCTGGTGGCGGCGGGTGTGATCTGGGTCTCGCGGCGCAAGCCCATCATCAAGGAGTAGGCGGCACGACCGAGCGCCCCATAGTCTTGAGGCATGTTCTCGTTCATTCTTGACCCGTTGACCTCCCTCGTAGCGTGGGGCGTCGGCATCCTCGTTGTCATCGTGGTGCTCGTTGTTCTGCTGCGTAGCATCAAGGTTGCCAAGCCCGACGAGGCGATCATCGTCACCTCGCGGCAGAAGACGGCCAAGGGCGCGGTCGAGACCGAGAACGCCGGACAGCGGGTCGTCTTCGGCTCGCGCGTGTTTGTGAAGCCCATCGTCGAGGCCTACTTTAAGCTCAGCCTTCGTAGCCGCCAGCTCAACGTCCAGGCCACCGCACAAACGCGCGACGCGATCACCATTCGGGTCAATGCCGTCGCGGTCGTCAAGGTGGGCGGGTCGGAGTCAATGGTGCGCGCCGCCGCCCAGCGATTCCTTAACCAGCAGGATCAGATCGAGACCTCGACCGAGGAGGTGCTGAGTGGTTCCGTCCGCTCGATCGTGGGTCAGCTGACGGTGACCGAGATCATCACCAACCGCAGCGCGCTGCAGGGCCAGGTGCTCGAGGCGGTTCGGGAGTCCCTCGACGTGCAGGGTCTCACCATTGACACTCTGCAGATCAAGGAAATCGACGACGACAATGGGTACATCAAGGACCTCGGTCGTGCCGAGGCCGCGCGCGTCAAGCAGGTAGCCGAGATTGCCGAGTCCGTCGCCCGCCAAGCATCAGAAGAAGCGCGCATCGCGGCCGACCAGGCCGTGGCCGAATCGCAGCGCAAACTCGACCTGCGCAACGCGGAGATCCAGAAGGAGACCGACAAGGCGCGCGCCGAGGCCGCTGCCGCCGCTCCTCTCGCGGAGGCGATCGCCCAACAAGAAGTTGTTTCCCAGCAGGAGATCACCGCGGGCAAGCGCGTGGGGCTGCGCAAGCAGGAGCTCGACGCGGAGATTCGCGCCGTCGCGGATGCCGAGGCCTACGCAATCGAGAAGAAGGCCCAGGCCGACGCCGTCGCCAATGTCGCGAACGCCAACGCCGAGCGTGATGCTCGTCGCTCGGCTGCGGAGGCGATCGAGGCCGAGGGTATCGCCGAGCGCAATCGCCGTCGAAGCGCGGCCGAGGCTCTGGAGGCCGAAGGTGTCGCCGAGAAGAACCGCCGCATCGCCGCGTCCGAGGCTCTCCAGGCCGAGGGAGAGGCGGAGGCCGTGGCAATTCGTGTGCGTGGTAACGCCGAGGCCGAGGCAACCAAGCTCAAGGCCGAGGCTCTCGCCGAGCGAGCCGGTGACCTGCTGCGCCAGCAGATCATCGACCAGCTTCCCGAGATCGTGCGTGCCGCATCCGAGCCGCTGAGCTCCATCTCGAACATGACCGTGATCTCGAGCGACGGCAAGGGCACCGAGCAGGTCGGGCAGAACGTTGCGACCCAGCTCACGACGGTGACCCAGATCCTCAAGGATCTGGTGGGGATCGACGTCTCGGAGATCGTGACGGGCCGCGCGACCGGCCAGGCCATCGGCGAGGGCATTGCTGCTCCGGCACCCACGTCGCGCCGGGCGGCAACGCCCAAGCAGGCCCCGAAGTCCGACGCCTAGATCAGCGACCGCGGAGCTGGTCGATCTCGCGGCGCTCGCGCTTGGTGGGTCGGCCGGCCCCTCGGTCTCGTCGAGGGGCGAGCGCAATCTCCTCGGGTGTCGGTAGCGGTGGTGAGTTATCAACGTAGGCCGCGGCCGCGACGGTCGCTGCGACTCGTTTCACGATCGGCTGGGTCACCACCAGCACCCGGTCGAACCCGGAGATGCGCACACGCACCTCGTCGCCCGGCTTGATCGGCTGCGCGGCCTTGGCGCGGTCACCGTTAACCTTCACGTGTCCAGCGCGGCATGCCGTCGTTGCGGCCGACCGCGACTTGTACACACGAATTGCCCACAACCAACTGTCAACCCTGGCGCTTGCCTCGGCCACTAGTACCACCCGACGGATTCGGAGTGAGCCCATGCCGCACAAGGGGTGCCGTACCGGCCCGAGATGTAGATGAGACCCCACATCACCTGCGTCTCGTAGTTGGTGCGCCAGTCGGCAGCGTAGTTGGCCATCTTGCTGCCGGGCAGGGCCTGGGGGATGCCGTACGCGCCACTCGAGGCGTTGTAGGCATTGGTGCGCCAGCCGGACTCCCGGTTCCAGAGCCAGATGAGGCAGTTGCCTTGGTCTGAGCCGTACCCCATGCTCGCGAGTTGGACCATGGCAAAGTACTGGGCCGCTGCCACATTGTTCACCTCGCTGCCGGGAACAACGAAGCCGCCGTCGGAACTTCCGCCGCCACCGCTGTTATTGCCGCCGCTGTTGCCGCCGCCTTGTGACTCAAGGCCGATCCGGTACTGCTGCTCGAGGTACACCGAGGTGTCCTTGAGCAGGGCTAGCTGCTCGTAGAGCTGGGTGAGGCGTGCTTGCTGCTCAGCGACAGCGGCGTCCGCTGCAGCGACTGCAGCTTCAGCGGCGGCAAGCGCGTCGTCCGCGATTCCCGACAATCGGTCGCGTTCATCGCGGGCGACCCCAGCCTGATCCGCAAGCGCCTGGGCTACGTTGTGGTCCTGCTCGGCGCGATCGAACGCGAGGCCGACCTGCTCGCCGAGCCGATCTATTGTTCCCAACCGGGCGAGCAGGTCATCCGAGTCGCTCTCGCTCGAGACCAGAAGGGTTGCGGTGAGGTCGGATCCGCCAGCGCGGTACAGCGCGGCCGCAAGGGCGCTCGCCTGCTGCGCGGACCGCCGAGCATCCGCCGCAGCGGTGCTGGCCTGGCGGGTGAGGTTCTCCGACGACGATTGAGCCCGCTCGAGGGCCGCGCGGGCGGCACTCGCCTCCGCCGCGGCGGCGACGGCGGCATCGCCGAGCCGTGCCGACTCGGCCTGAAGGCCATCAAGCAACGTGTCGATCGTCGCGATGGTCGCGGCCGTCGCTGCCTCATTTCCTCGAGCGGCCTCAACGTCATCCCAGCTGGGGTAGTCCACGGCGCTGGCGGGAAGGGTCACACCCAGGGCCGCGACGAGCGTCGCGGCGCCGCCGAGCGCGACAAGTCGCCATCCTCGTGTACCCATGTCACCAAGGGTAGACAGTCCCGTGACGAATGTGAATGGTGTGACTGGTGTGACTCAGGCGTTGGCGAGTTCAGACTTCCAGCGCACGAGGTCACGAACCACGGTGCTGCTGTCCTCCGCGAGACGTTCCATGGCATCGAGGGGAACAAAGAAGTTCACGGCGAGGAAGCCGCGTACGCGCTCCGACGGGTCATCAACGAGCGAACGAAGCACGTCGCAGGGAGTCGACTCGTTGCGAGCCACGCACGAACGCACCTCGGCGTCGGGATCTCGGGCAAGGGTTACGAAGACATCCTCCGGGAGGTGGGTGTCCAGTGCTGCACGCTCCCTGATCTTCGGGTTCGGGTCTGCGGCGAGCAGGCGAAGCCTGGCAATCTTCGACTCGGTCATTTCGGGCGCCGGGTGGAGCGCTGCCGCCTGCTCGGGCGTGAGCATGGCCGGCGCCATGGCTCGAAGCTGGGCGCGCTGGGCTGGCGTGTTAAAGCGGATGCACGACATGGCGTAACGCTAGCTGGCGCTCACACACTTCGTGCGAAGGACACTCGGCTCACGCCGTGACGCGTGCTGCCGCACGACGCGGCGGCCACGGGATGATCGCGGAGGTCGTGGCCTGATAGTCGGCGTACTCCGGGTACTTGGACTTGGTGATCGACTCCGTGAACACCGTCGAACCAATAAAGAGACCCGTGAGGAGTGCGGCACCGAGGACCGTCCACTGCAGGAGAGACCCTGCGGCGATCGCACCGAACAGGAACAGTGCCCACCACTGGGCCTGCTCGAAGAAGAAGTTCGGGTGGCGCGAGAACTTCCAGAGACCCGACTGCAGGAAACGGGGGCGGAAGTCCGGGCCGCCAGCACGCTTGGCCGCGTGGAAGTTCCACTGCTGCTGGTCCGCAATCGTCTCGCCTACGAGCAGAAGCAGGAACAGTACGGCAACGGCCGCGTCAAGCAGGCCAAAGGGAGTCTCGCGGTTGTTGTAGGCCGTCAGCGCAGGGAGCGTGATCAAGACAAGAATCGCGTTCTGGTACAACACGATAAAGAACAGGTTGAAGATCTCGAACTGCCACGGCTTCATGCGGGCACGAAGAATTGGCCAGCGGTAGTCCTCGGTGCCCGAGTACCCGCCCTTGCGCGCGAAGTTGTAGGTCAGGCGTGCGCCCCACAGCGTGACTAGCACGGCCATCACGTTGAGGCGCGCATCCGCGAACCCAGCGAAGCCGGCAAACACCCAGACATACACAACGGGAACGATGGACCACAGCCGGTCCACCCAGGAGTGCTCCTTGGTGATCAGCGACGTGATCCAGGTAAACGCGCACACCACAGCGGCAATGATGAGGACGGCAACAAGAGGAGTCATTCCCGCATCCTATCGACCACTGCGCCCGCGGGGGAGCCTCGCTAGACTCATGGCTCGTGGGAGCAGTCAGAGCGGGCGAGGTAAGCAGCAGGGTCCTCACCGTGCCCAACCTCCTGAGCTTCCTGCGGCTAGCTCTGGTTCCGGTGTTCCTGTATCTCATCATCGATGGCAATGATGCGCTGGCCCTGCTTGTCCTCGTGATTTCGAGCGTTACCGACTTTCTGGATGGGTTGATCGCCCGCACCTTCAAGCAGATTTCTCGGCTCGGTCAACTCCTCGATCCTGCTGCGGACCGTCTGTTTATCTTCGCCGCGCTGATCGGGCTGGCCGTGCGCGAGGTCATCCCGTGGTGGCTTTTTGTGGTCATCGTCGGACGGGATGCACTGCTCCTGATTCTCGGAATTGTGCTCGCCAATCACGGCTTTGGCCCGCTGCCCGTGCACCACCTTGGCAAGGTCGCCACCCTCTGCCTGTTTTACGCGTTGCCCATTCTGATGTTGGGCCAGGCCTTCCCGGCTCTCGCATGGGTGACCGACCCCGTCGGCTGGGCGTTTGCCCTGTGGGGCGCGTTCCTGTACTGGTGGGCCGGAGTCATCTACCTCTCTGAAACGGTTCGTCTTGCGAGAATTCCCCGGGTCCCGGTCGGCGCGGAATCAGATACGCTGGATGGCTAAAGCTTGAAGGAGGGCTAGCGCGATGGTTGATCTCGAAGGACAGGATCCCGCCGCCGGAAACGTGCCCCCGAGCGATGACACGACTGCACACTACGGCGACGAGTTTGCGGCTCAGCTTGCCGCGCTCGACGGCGATGTCTCGACAGAGGAAGTCGATGCGATCGCCGCTCTCCCGTCTGGTTCTGCACTGCTTGTGGTGCGGCGTGGCCCCAACGTGGGGGCGCGATTCCTGCTCGATGCCGACGTGACAACGGTCGGTCGCCACCCTGAGGCGGACATCTTTCTCGACGACGTAACGGTCTCGCGTCGTCATGCGGAGTTCCTCCGTCACGGCACCGCCTTTCAGGTCAAGGACCTCGGCTCGTTGAACGGCACGTATTTTGATGGTGTCCGGATCGATACCGCGCTCCTCAGTGACGGTGCCGAAGTTCAGGTAGGAAAGTTCAGACTCACCTTCTATGCGTCGCGGGTTGACCTCGCGCATCTGGCTGGCCGGTAGTGGCTCGCAGCGCTGCCCAGGCACGAGTGCCTGGGGGATCGACCCTTCTCAGCATCGGGCAGGTGCTCGCCAAGCTGAACCCCGAGTTTCCCGATCTGAGCCCGTCAAAGCTTCGTTTTCTTGAGGAACGCCAGCTCGTTTCTCCCGCGCGCACGGAGTCGGGTTACCGCAAGTTCTCGCCGGCCGACATGGATCGCCTGCGTTTTGTTCTCACGATGCAGCGCGATCACTACTTGCCGCTCAAGGTGATTCGTGGATACCTCGCGGAGATGGACGCAGGGCGCACGCCCGAGCTCCCCGGGGGCACGGTCGCCTCGCCGTCGATGCTCTCGTCCGAGCGGCGGTTCACCCGGGACGAGCTGATTCGGGAGGCGGGCGCCAACGCCATGCTCCTCGGGGATGCGATTTCCGCGTCCCTTATTGTTGCGTCTGAGGTGTACGGCGAGGATGCCCTCGCGGTGCTGAAGTCCCTTGTTGAGTTGCAGCGATCGGGCATCGAGCCCCGGCATCTTCGGGGTTTTCGGGCGGCAGCTGAACGTGAACTTGGTCTCATCGAGAACGCCCTGATGCCGGTTGCACGGCGCAAGGATGCGTCGAGCCGGGCTCGCGCGGCGGAGATGGCTCGCGAGATTGCGGGTCAACTAGAGATTGTTCGGAGCAGTCTCATCAGATCTGCCCTGACTCGACTCGATTCGTAGTACGGTCGAATGAATCCGACACGCCCGGCCGGTGTCGGCGTTCGGTAGCCGTCGATGACTACCGTGGGGTTGCACGAAGGTTAAGTGTCAACTTCAACATGAAGGTTTGGCTTGTCAGAAGGGGCCCGGTCATGACTGAACTCAGCCGTAATGAGGAGACTCGTTACGACCTCGGTCTGCTCTTTACTGACGGTATGCCGGAGCTGGACGACTCCACGGGTTACCGCGGCGCGGTCGCTGCGAACGCCGCCGGTATCAGCTATCGCCAGCTCGACTACTGGGCGCGTACCCAGCTTGTTGAGCCGACAGTTCGGGGAGCAGCAGGCTCCGGATCTCAGCGGCTCTACGGTTTCCGCGACATCCTCGTGCTCAAGCTCGTCAAGCGACTTCTCGACACCGGTATCTCGCTTCAGCAGATTCGTGTCGCCGTCAACCAGCTCCGGGAGTCGGGAATCAACGATCTTGCGCAGACCACCCTGATGAGCGACGGGGCGAGTGTGTATCTGTGCACGTCGAACGACGAGGTCATTGACCTCGTCAGCCGTGGCCAAGGAGTGTTTGGCATCGCGGTGGGCAAGGTATTGCGCGAGGTTGAGCACGACCTGGTGGAGTTGGACGCCGTGGCGGCAGAGAATCCCATGGACGAGCTCGCCAAGCGCCGGGCTGCGCGCGCCTCCTAGCCACACCGCTGGTTGAGTAGCCGCGAAGCGGCGTACCCGTTGGTTGAGTAGCCGCGAAGCGGCGTATCGAAACCGAGCCCTGACGACCCTACGCAGACTCCCCGGCGAAGTCGCCGATGCGCGCTGTGCGCATCACACGCTCCAGAAGCTGGTCGAAGTTCCGCGACATTTCCTGGGCGCTTTCGCCAGGCCATACATGCAGCGGCTTGGCCGCGCCCTGTGCCTGCTGGAGTGACGTGCGTTCCGGAAGCTGGGGACTGAGCACCAAGGGACCAAACATGTCACGCAGCTCCTTGATGCGGAACTGGTGCTCCAACGACTGCGACCGCAGCCGGTTCACGATGATGCCGAGGGGCTGGAGGCGAGGGGAGAGTCCACGGCGGATTTCCTCGATAGCCCGAAGCGCGCGGTCAGCGGCCGCCACGGAGAACAGGCCCGGCTCGGTGACAATGGTCACGCGGTCGCTTGCCGCCCAAGCGGTACGTGTGAGCGCGTTGAGCGACGGCGCGCAGTCAATGAGGACAAGGTCGTAGTCCGCCTCGACGTTGGCGAGTGCCTCTTCGAGCTTCCAGATGTCGCGGATCGAGGGGTGTGGGCCATCGAAGTTGATCGCGGATGGCGAGCCGATCATCACGTCGACCTTGCCCGGGCGTCCCTTGGTCCAGCCGCTCGGGGCGATCGCGGCGCGAACGATCTTCTCCTTCGGGGAGGCCAGAACATCCGCAACGTTCAGGTGACCGGAGACGTCAATGTCCATTCCGGTCGACACGTCTGACTGCGGATCGAGGTCGACCACAAGGGTCCGGAGGCCACGAGCGAAAGCGGCGGAGGCGAGGCCAAGCGTCACCGTGGTCTTTCCCACGCCCCCCTTGAGGGAGCTGACGCTGAGTACATGCACGAGTAACGACGATACCTTCACTACTGTTAAAGAACCTAAAAAGTGACCCCCGTTTGTGGCTCCACTCGGCCAATTGCCAGCGTTCCCACGCCCTAGGCTGGTGGCTCTAAGGAAGGGACCGGATGTTCAAGAAGATCCTTGTTGCCAATCGTGGCGAGATTGCGATTCGCGCCTTTCGCGCGGCGTTCGAGTTGGGAGCCAAGACCGTCGCGGTCTTCCCGTACGAGGACCGCAACTCGATGCACCGGCTCAAGGCGGATGAGGCATACCAGATCGGCGAGGAGGGGCACCCGGTTCGGGCCTACCTCGACGTGAGCGAGATCATCCGGGTGGCCAAGGAATCGGGCGCGGACGCGATCTACCCCGGTTACGGATTCCTCTCCGAGAACCCCGACCTCGCCCAGGCCGCCGCGGATGCGGGCATTACCTTCATCGGTCCGCCCACCAAGGTTCTTGAAATGGCCGGCAACAAGGTGACAGCCAAGGAGCACGCCATCTCGGCTGGTGTGCCGGTCCTCAAGTCGACCCCCGCGTCGAAGGACATCGAGGCGCTCCTTGCCGGTGCCGACGAGATTGGGTTTCCTGTCTTCGCGAAGGCCGTCGCCGGTGGTGGTGGTCGTGGGATGCGGCGGGTCAACACCCGCGAGGAGCTCCGCCCGGCCCTCGAGGAGGCCATGCGTGAGGCCGACTCGGCGTTCGGTGACCCCACGATGTTCGTGGAGCAGGCCGTCGTGCGGCCCCGACACATCGAGGTGCAGATCCTTGCGGATGCCACGGGGGAGACCGTGCACCTGTTCGAGCGAGACTGCTCCGTGCAGAGGCGTCACCAGAAGGTGATCGAGATCGCGCCGGCCCCCAACCTCGACGAGGACACTCGCCAGGCGATGTACCGCGACGCGATCGCGTTCGCGAAGTCGATCGGCTACGTCAATGCGGGCACGGTCGAGTTCCTTCTCGACACCGCGGGGGAGCGCGCGGGGCAGCACGTGTTCATCGAGATGAACCCGCGCATTCAGGTCGAGCACACGGTGACGGAGGAGGTGACCGACGTCGACCTCGTCCAGTCGCAAATGCGAATCGCCTACGGCCAGACGCTCAAGGAGCTCGGGTTGCAGCAGGAGAACCTCCAGCTGCGTGGCGCCGCACTTCAGTGCCGTATCACCACAGAGGATCCGGCCTCGGGCTTCCGACCCGACACCGGCAAGATCACCACGTACCGCTCGCCGGGTGGTGCAGGAATTCGTCTCGACGGTGGCACTGTTTCTGCCGGAGCGCAGATCTCGCCCCACTTCGACTCGATGCTCGTAAAGATGACGTGCCGCGGGCGCGACTTCCGTGCCGCGGTCCTGCGGGCCCGCCGTGGTCTGGCAGAGTTCCGTCTTCGTGGCGTGACCACAAACATTCCCTTCCTGCAGGCCGTGCTCGACGACCCCGACTTCGTTGCGGGTGACCTCAGCACATCCTTCATCGAGGAGCGCCCGTGGCTTGTGAAGGGCCGCTCATCGAAGGACCGCGGCACCAAGGTGCTCAACTGGCTCGCCGAGGTCACCGTCAACCAGCCCAATGGTTCCGGCGCAGGTCTGATCAGCCCCGCGCTCAAATTGCCGACCGTTGACCTCGAGGCTCCCGCTCCCGCTGGATCCCGTCAGCGTCTCAAGGAGCTCGGCCCGGTCGCATTTGCCGCTGCGTTGCGAGAGCAGACCGCGTTGGCCGTGACCGAGACCACCTTCCGCGACGCTCACCAGTCACTTCTCGCCACTCGCGTGCGAACGCGCGACCTTGTCGCCGTCCTGCCTCACGTGGCGCGCTTGACGCCGCAGCTGTTGTCCGTTGAGGCGTGGGGTGGTGCGACCTACGACGTCGCGCTGCGGTTCTTGGGGGAGGACCCGTGGGAGCGACTGGCCGCGGTGAGCGAGGCGCTGCCCAACATCAACGTTCAGATGTTGCTGCGTGGTCGGAACACCGTGGGCTACACGCCGTACCCGACGGAGGTGACCGACGCGTTTGTTCGCGAGGCCGCGGCCAGTGGTGTCGACATCTTCCGCATTTTTGACGCCCTCAACGACGTGTCGCAGATGCGTCCCGCGATCGATGCGGTCCTCGCGACGGGCACCTCGCTCGCCGAGGTGGCCGTGTGCTACACGGGCGACCTTCTCGACCCGTCGGAGAACCTCTACACCCGCGATTACTACCTGCGCCTCGCGGAGCAGATCGTCGAGGCGGGAGCGCACGTTCTTGCCATCAAGGACATGGCGGGACTCCTGCGCGCGGAGGCCGCCTTCGACCTTGTGAGCGCCTTGCGTTCGCGCTTCGACCTCCCGGTCCACGTCCACACTCACGACACCGCAGGCGGCCAGCTGGCGACCCTGCTGGCCGCGTCCCGGGCGGGAGCGGATGCAGTGGACGTGGCTAGCGCACCGATGGCGGGCACAACCAGCCAGCCGTCGGCATCCGCGCTCGTTGCGGCCCTTGCACACACCGAGCGCGACACTGGCCTGTCGCTTCAGGCCGTGTCCGATCTCGAGCCGTACTGGGAGGCCGTGCGCCACGTCTACAAGCCGTTCGAGTCCGGACTTCCCGGACCGACAGGACGCGTCTACAAGCATGAGATTCCGGGCGGGCAGCTGTCCAATCTTCGCCAGCAGGCCATCGCGCTGGGTCTTGGTGACCAGTTCGAGAAGGTGGAGGACTGGTACGCCGCGGCCAACCGCATCCTGGGTCGCCCGCCGAAGGTCACACCCTCGTCGAAGGTCGTGGGCGACCTTGCGTTGTCGCTGGCGGCGGCGAACGCCGATCCTGACGACTTTGAGCGAAACCCCGAGCGGTACGACATCCCGGACTCCGTCGTCGGCTTTATGGCGGGCGAACTGGGCGAGCTGCCCGGCGGGTGGCCGGAGCCGTTCCGCACGAAGGTCCTTGCCGGGCGCACGGTCAAGATCGGTGTGGAGCCGATCAGCGACGAGGATGCCGCAGCGCTGGCAGGGGAACCCGGTGAGCGCCGGTCCGCACTGAACCGTCTTCTGTTCCCGGCCCCGACGAAGATCTTCGAGCAGGTCCGCGAGACCTACGGTGACCTGTCAGTTCTCGATACAACCGACTACCTGTACGGTCTCCGCCAGGGCTTCGAGCACATCGCCGAGATCGAGAAGGGCGTGAGCCTTTACGTGGGCCTCGAGGCGATCGGCGAGGCCGACGACAAGGGAATGCGCACCGTTATGGCGACGCTCAACGGGCAGTTGCGCCCGGTGTTCGTGCGCGATCTCAGCATCACGGTCGACAGCAAGTCGGCCGAGAAGGCCGACCCCACGAAGCCCGGACAGGTGCCCGCGCCCTTCTCCGGTGTTGTCACCCTGCAGGTGTCCGAGGGAGACGTGGTCGAGGCTGGCCAGAGTGTCGCGTCGATCGAGGCCATGAAGATGGAGGCGGCGATCACCGCGTCGATTGCCGGCACGGTCAAGCGGCTTGCCATTCCCCACACCCAGCAGGTGGACGCTGGTGATCTTTTGGTAGAGATCGAACCGTAGGGACTCGGCACCGACTCCTCGTTGCTCAGGCTAAACTGGAGTGTTTGGACTGAAGGAGATTCGTAAGTGGCTGCGAGAAGCAAAAAGGACGTGGTGGGGGCAGTTGACCCGGCGCCGACCACAGTTGCGGACGACGTTGTTGGTGCGACCGAGGACGTGACGTTCACGGTATCCCTGCCGGTGGTCGCCCACGAGGCGCCCGAGGATGAGGTTGCCGTCGCGATTGACGACGTTGCGATCAACCCCGATTACCTCTCCACCGAGGGTCCTGCAACGACCACGATCACGCTGATCGCCGAGGACGTCGCGATTGTGCCCGAGGAGCCCGTCGAAGAGCTCCCCGTGATCCCGGCTCTTCCCGAGTCTGATCAGGTCTATAGCCGCCGGGGCCGCCAACGCGGTGAAGTGTCGTCGACGCCCGAACCCGCAGCAATGCTTACGGCCGAGCGATTGGTGAACCAGAAGAAACGCGGACGCAAGCCCGCGCCCGAGGGTTTTCTCCAGGAACTGCTTTACCACGCGACGCTTCACCTGGTGAATATCGGTGACTCGTACCGAGTGCGCCAGCGCAAGGCACTGGACGCGCGTATTGGCAAACACTTCGAGGGTGGCACTCGTTTTGTTGCCGTGCTCACGCGCAAGGGTGGTGTCGGCAAGACCACCATCAGCACACTGCTGGGCATGGCCATGGCGGATGTTCGTGAGGATCGCGTCATCGCGATCGACGCGAACCCCGACCGCGGAACCCTCGCCGAGCGTGTTCCGAAGCAGACGAGGGCGACCGTGCGCGACGTTGTGACTCGTGCGGCAGCGATCCAGGCGTTCAGCGAGTTCCAGACCCTGATCTCACGCGACACCACACGCCTCGACGTGCTGGCATCCGACTCCGACCCGCTGGTCTCCGAGGCCTTCGACGAGAACGGCTACAACGTGGTCGCCGACGTCGCTGAGCGGTTCTACTCGGTTGCGATCACCGACTGTGGCACGGGGATCGTGCACTCGGTCATGCGGGCAACTCTCCAACGGGCGGACTCGATCGTTGTGGTGTCGGGCGGGAGCGTCGACGAGGCGCGTCTCGCGTCGGAGACTCTCACGTGGCTGGAGTCCAACGGGTACTCGGATCTCGTGGCCAATGCCGTGGTCGCGCTTAACACCGCCACCCAGGGAACAAATCTGGTCAAGCTCGAGGAGATCGAGGCGCACTTCCAGTCCCGCGTTCGCGAGATTGTGCGCATCCCGTACGACCCGTCCCTCGCGACCGGCTCGTTGATTCGCTACTCGGAGCTGCGTCCCATCACTCGTGACGCCGCGCGCGAACTCGCCGCGCTGGTCGTTGATGGGTTGCCCGAGCAGCGGGTGATCTGATCCATGGCAGAACGTGTCATCCGACTCTTTGGTGACCCCGTACTGCGCTCGACGTGTGATCCGATTCGCCCCGGTGACCCTCGGGCGGTGGCCCTTGTCGAGGACCTGCTCGAAACGGTCCAGATCCCTGGGCGTGCCGGGCTCGCTGCCAACCAGATTGGTGTGGGGCTCCGAGCGTTCAGCTACAACGTCGACGGTGACATCGGTTATGTCATCAACCCGGAACTTGTGGAGGTCTCCGGCGAGCCTGAGCTTGTCGAGGAGGGCTGCCTGTCGGTACCGGGGTTTTACTTCCCCCGACGCAGATACCCGTTTGCGCGAGTCCGTGGAGTTGACCTCGACGGCAACGAGGTTGAACTGAGTGGCGAGGGGCTGATGGCCCAGGCGCTACAGCACGAAGTTGACCATCTCGACGGCCATCTCTACATCGAGGGACTGGAGCCGGAGACAAAACGTGAGGCAATGCGCGCGATCCGGCAGGCGCCCTGGTACTGATGTACCCGAGTGCCTGCCGGATCGGCTGGCGTTAGTACCTAGCGGGGGATCGAGATTCCCTCGGTCGGTGCGCCGGCGTACATCTCCTCAATGACGTCCGCAAAGTCCGCCAGGATGACGTTCCGCTTGATGCTGAGCTTCGGAGTGAGGTGCCCGCTCGCCTCGGTCAGGTCCGCGTCAAGGACGTGGAACTTGCGGATCGACTCGGCCCGCGACACCGTCGAGTTCGCGGCATCCACGGCCCGCTGAATCTCGGCGAGCACGGCGGGGTTCTTGGCGGCATCCGTGATGGACATCGATGCATCGAGGTCGTTGTTGTTGAGCCAGACTGGGAGCATCTCCTCGTCAAGCGTGACGAGCGCGGAGACGAACGGCTTCTGGTCGCCGACAACGATGACCTGCCCGATGATCGGGTTCGCACGAATCGGGTCCTCGAGTGCCGCGGGAGCCACGTTCTTGCCACCCGCCGTGACGATGATCTCTTTCTTGCGGCCCGTGATGGTGAGGTAGCCGTCCTCATCGAACTCGCCGATGTCGCCGGTCTTGAACCATCCGTCCTCGAAGGTCTCCTTGGTGGCGGCCTCGTTGTTCCAGTAGCCCGCAAAGACGCAGACGCCCTTCACCTGGATTTCGCCGTCCGGTGCAATCCGCACCGAGTTGCCAGGCAGGGGCGGGCCGACCTTGCCGATCTTGAAGTTCGACGGCACGTTGACGGACACGGGAGCCGTAGTCTCCGTGAGCCCGTAGCCCTCCAGAATGGTCAGGCCCAGGCTCCGGTAGAAGTGGCCCAGACGAAGGCCGAGGGGTGCCGAGCCCGACACCGCGTACTTCGCCCGCCCGCCTAGCGCGGCGCGGATCTTGCTCAGGACGAGCCGGTCGAACACGGCGAACTGGAGCTTGAGCCCCAACGGAACGTGTCCGGCGTCGACCGCCTTTGAATGCGCGATCGCAACCTCGGCGGCCTTGCGGAAGATCTTGCCCTTGCCACCGGCTTCTGCCTTCTGCTCGGAGGCGTTGTACACCTTCTCGAACACGCGCGGAACGGCGAGGAGAAAGGTCGGCTTGAACGAGCCCATGGTCGGCACGAGCAGCTTCGTGTCAGCCTGGTGTCCGACCTTGACGCCACCGTGCACCGCGAGGATCGAGATGTAGCGCGCGAAGATGTGCGCGAGCGTGATGAAAAGCAGGGTGCTCGAGTCGGGGTTGACGACCTCGGGGATGCGCTTCTGAGCGTTGCGCGCGAGCTCGACGAAGTTCGAGTGCGTGATGATGCAGCCCTTGGGCTTGCCCGTTGTTCCCGAGGTGTAGATGAGGGTCGCAACGTCCGAACCCTTCGCCAGTGAACGACGACGTTCGATCTCCTCGTCGCTCACGCCGGCTCCCGAGGCGACCAGCTTGTCGAGGTCACCGAGGTCGATTTGCCAGACGTTGCGGATCGCCGGCACGTCGGCGCGAATCTCGTCAAAACGAGCGAAGTGGTCGGGCGTCTCGGTGATCATGCCCGTTGCGCCCGAGTCGGTGAGATTCCAGAGGATCTGCGCGGGTGCGGAGGTCTCGTAGATCGGAACAAGGACGGCGCCGGCAAACCACGTGGCGAAGTCGATAAGGGTCCACTCGTATCGCGTTTTGGCCATCAGGCCGATCTTGTCTCCGGGTTCCACCCCGGCGGCCACCAGGCCCTTGGCAAGCGCCGTCACCTGAGCGAGGAACTCGGTGCTGGTGACGTCTTCCCACCCGCCGTCTGCGGTGGGAAGCGAGAACAGGGGGCTGTTGGGTGTTGCTGCAACCCTGTCGATGAGGAGATCAGTGGTGTTCGCCTCGGGATCGGCCTCAACTAGTGCTGGAACGTCGAACTGTTTCACGGCAACTCCTTTGGTACCGGTCGCGGTCATTTCTTCTACTCTAACCGGGGAATCTTCGGGAAACCACGCCGCTCACGCGCCGGTAAGCTCGTCATCCGTGCATGCCATCGGAATCGACATCGGGGGAACCAAGATCGCGGGAGCGGTCGTGACAGAGGCAGGCGAGATCATCGCCGAGGATCGCGTGGCCACGCAGGCGGGTGATTCGCAGGCCATCATCGACGCGGTCGTGGACATGGTCACCTCGCTGTCCCGCGGGTACGACATTGTCGCCGCAGGCGTCGCGGCGCCCGGATTCATCGACAGTGCGCAGAGCACGGTGTACTACACGCCGAACATCAGCTGGCGCAATGAGCCGCTCCGAGATCGTCTGACCGAGCGTCTCGGAATCGACGTCACAATCGACAACGACGCCAACGCGGCAGGCTGGGCCGAGTATCGGTTCGGCGCGGGGCGCCATGTTCAGGACATGACCATGCTGACGATCGGCACCGGAGTGGGTGGCGCGATTGTGACAGCGGGGCGCTTGTTCCGCGGCGGATTTGGTGCGGGTGCGGAGCTCGGCCACATGAGACTCGTTCCCGAGGGGCTGCCCTGTGGGTGTGGTGCGCGTGGATGCATCGAGCAGTACGGCTCGGGCCGTGCCCTTCTGCGCCTCGCCAACGAGATCGCGGACGTCGGAGGAATTGGCCTGGCGCTGGCGGATGCACGGCGCCAGCACGGCAGGCTTGACGGTGCAATTGTGGGCGAGCTCATCGCCGCGGGTGACCCGGGCGCGGTCCACGCCCTCGAACAGCTCGGGCACTCCCTGGGTCAGGCGTGCGCGAGTCTCAGCGCCATCCTCGACCCGGAGATCTTCGTGTTTGGTGGAGGAGTGGCCGTAGCGGGTGACCTCTTGCTTGACCCCGTGCGTGAAGCCTTCCGTCAGCATTTGCCGGCGCGGGGCTACCACCCCGAGCCCGAGTTTGTGATCGCCGAGCTTGTCAACGATGCGGGAGTCGTCGGTGCCGCCGATCTCGCCCGCATCCATTCGCGCGCGGTACAGTAGACCTTTACCACGGCGGCAGGGAGCGGGATGTTCTACTGGTTCATGAAGAACCTCGTCGCGGGTCCTATCCTCAAGACGGTGTTTCGGCCGTGGGTCTCGGGTCTTGAGAACATTCCCAAGACCGGCGCGGTGATCCTCGCGAGCAACCACCTCTCGGTGATCGACTCGGTGATTTTGCCACTCGTTGTTGACCGTCGTATCTACTTCCTTGCCAAGAGCGACTATTTCGTCGGTAAGGACTTCAAGGGCTGGGTCATCAAGCACTTCCTGCTGGGCACTGGGATGTTGCCCATCGACCGATCCGGTGGCAAGGCCTCAGAGGCATCCCTCAACACCGGTCTGGGCGTGCTCGCCAAGGGCGACGTCCTGGGAATTTATCCCGAGGGAACCCGCAGCCCGGATGCCAAGCTGTATCGCGGTCGCACGGGCGTTGCTCGTATGATTCTCGAGGCCCACGTTCCCGTTGTCCCGGTCGCCATGATCGATACCGAGAAAGTGATGCCCATCGGTTCGAAACTGCCCAAGGTTCGGCGCATCGGAATTGTGTTCGGCGAGCCGCTGGACTTCACTCGCTTCGAAGGTATGGAGGGGGATCGTTTTATCCTTCGCTCCATTACCGACGAGATCATGTACGAGCTCAGTCGCATCAGTGGGCAGGAGTACGTCGACGTGTACGCCTCATCGGTCCGTGAAAAGCTGGTCAGCCGCGCTCGCTGACGGATGCGCTCGAGGCGCCCACTAAGCTCGATCCCCGGGGCTGTTTGCCCACCCACTTCTTCGTGACCCAAGGAATTCTCGTGGTAGACCCGTCGGAACCCGTTGTGCTCGCTGATCCCGCGGTGGTCGCGGGACTTGACCATTGGCGGACCCTTCCGATCAAGCAGCAGCCCGAGTGGCCCGACCCCGACGCGGTCGGCGAGGCGTCAGACAAGATTGCGACCTTGCCCCCACTAGTCTTCGCTGGCGAGGTCGACATCCTGCGCGATCGTCTGGCTCGTGCAGCACAGGGAGACGCGTTCCTGCTGCAGGGCGGCGACTGTGCCGAAACCTTCGCGGGCGCAACTGCCCAG
Organism: Rhodoglobus sp.; assembly: GCA_965279605.1. Lineage (GTDB taxonomy): Bacteria > Actinomycetota > Actinomycetes > Actinomycetales > Microbacteriaceae > Rhodoglobus. Next base: position 132,398 of record CBDIIE010000014.1, on the reverse strand, counting down.
CAGATCCGTGATCGGGTCAAGACGATACTGCAGATGGCAGTGGTGCTCACGTATGGAGCCTCGAAGCCGATCGTCAAGATGGGGCGAATGGCTGGCCAGTTCGCCAAGCCTCGGTCCAGCGACACCGAGACTCGGGGCGAGGTTACCCTCCCGGCCTACCGCGGCGACATCGTCAACGGCTACGACTTCACTCCCGAGTCGCGTACGGCTGATCCCGCGCGGCTCGTCGAGGGCTACCACACGGCCGCCTCGACGCTGAACTTGGTTCGAGCGTTCACCCAGGGTGGCTTCGCCGACCTGCGGCAGGTGCACTCGTGGAACAAGGGATTCGCCTCGAACCCCGCGAATCGCCGATACGAGCAGGTTGCGGCGGAGATCGACCGCGCGATCAAGTTCATGGAGGCGGCCGGGGCGGACTTCGACGAGCTGAAGCGCGTCGAGTTCTACACGGGCCACGAGGGCCTCCTGATGGACTACGAGCGACCCATGACGCGCATCGACTCGCGCACCGGCACCCCCTACAACACGAGCGCGCACTTCCTGTGGATCGGTGAACGAACTCGCGAGATCGACGGGGCCCATGTCGACTACTTCTCCCGCGTGCGCAACCCCATTGGCGTGAAGCTGGGTCCGTCCACGACGGTAGACGACATGAAACGCCTGATCGACAAGCTCGACCCTCACCGCGAGCCCGGTCGCCTGACGTTTATCACGCGTATGGGTGCGGGCAAGATCCGGGACGCCCTGCCCCCGCTCCTGGAGGGCATCAAGTCGATCGACGCGACGCCGCTGTGGGTGACCGACCCGATGCACGGCAACGGACTCACCACCCCCAACGGCTACAAGACGCGTCGTTTTGACGACGTGGTGGACGAGGTCAAGGGCTTCTTCGAGGCACACAAGGCGGCGGGAACCTACCCTGGTGGTATCCACGTGGAGCTCACGGGTGATGACGTCACGGAATGCCTCGGTGGCTCCGAGCAGATCGACGAGGAGACCCTCGCTACGCGCTACGAGTCCCTGTGCGACCCCCGACTGAACCACATGCAGTCGCTCGAGCTCGCTTTCCTCGTCGCGGAGGAACTGACCGCGTTCTAGGGTTGGCCTAGATCTCACCAGTGATGGTCACGAGAGAACCACGTTTGGCGAGTTCCCCGGGGCCAGGACTCGTCGACGCGACCACTGCGAGGTTGTTGTCCCAGGACGCCTCGGGTATCAGGGAGTTCACCTCGACCTGGAAGCCCGCCGCTTCCAGCTCGGCCTTGGCCGCCGCAATGTTGTCGCCGATCACATCCGGGACCTGCACGAGGTCGGGGCCTCGAGAGAGGATGAGCGTGACCGAGTCGTTCACGCGAAGCACCCGCGGCACACCGTCCGTGTTCGGCTCGGGGTCAATTCGCGAGACTGTGCCCTGGGGGAAGTCGCTGAACTCTTCGGGGCCAGTTGTTGCGGTCAGGCCCACCCCGCCCAGGACTCTAATTGCCTCGTCGGGGGCCATGCCCCCCACATCGGGAACTGCCCCCGCGGAGACGATAAGCGTCACGGGTTGAAGCTCGCCGTACTGTGCCGTGCCCACGAGCGATGCGCCGTCCGCGCCGACAGCGTCAATCACGAGCCCCTGGGCTACCGACGAATCGAACTGCCGGATGATCGGCTCGACCAACGTAAACGGCGCCGCGTCGATCGTCGCGAGGGCATCGGCCTCGGTCATTCCCTGGGTGATGGTGAAGTCGATGAGGCGTGGCCCGATCGACAGGAGCAATTGGATCTCACCGCCGCGCCGGATCTGCTCACCGATGGGGGGAGTGGTGTTGGCCACAAGTCCCACGGCGACGACCGGGTCGTTTGTCTCGCCCGTTGTCTCGCTGACGGTGAGGCCGAGTGCCTCGAGCCGTGCCGTCGCCTCCTCGACCGACAATCCGGCGATGTCCTCGGGCACGGTTACTGATGACCCCGGACCAGCCCCGAACCACCAGCCCACTCCCGAGGCAAGGGTGGCCAGCAGAACAATTGCGCCGAAGATCCACCAGCCGCGCCTTTTCCGCGCTCCCGTCTTGGCGGCGAGAGCGACCGCGGCATCCGGCACCGGTGCCGTCGACTGTCGCTGGCGCGAGCCAAGGACTTGGGTCTCCGCCGTGGCGTGAACCGCGGGCGTTGCGCTGGGCATGACCATGGTTCTCTGGGTGGGTGGGCCACTTGTGGGCAGCGCCGTCATCAGCGCGCTGTGGGTCTCGAACAATCGGTCAAGGAGTGCCCGAGCATCCCGCGGGCGGTCGTCTGGCTCGCGTGCCGCTGCCCAGAGCACCAGCTCGTCGAGTTCGGCGGGCACCTTGGGGTTCCTGCTGCTCGGTGCCGGAACTGAGTCGTTCGCGTGCTGGTACGCGATCTGCATGGGCTGCTCGCCCTTAAAGGGCTGTTCACCCACGAGCATCTCGAACATCATGATGCCGACCGCGTAGATGTCACTGCGGGTGTCTGCGACGCCGCGTGTCACCAGCTCGGGGGAGAGATAGGCAATCGTGCCGAGGAGCGCAGCACCCGTGGCCGTGTTGGCGCTGGCCGCCCGCGCCAGCCCAAAGTCGCCGATCTTGATTCGGCCATCGTCGGCCAGCAGAACGTTCTCGGGCTTGAGATCGCGGTGCACAATGCCGGCCTTGTGCGCCGCGGCGAGACCCGCGAGCACCGCCTCCATGATGTCGAGGGTCTGCTCGGTCGTGAGGATGCGGTGCTCCTGAAGGAGTTCCCGCAGAGTAATGCCGGGCAGGTACTCCATCACGAGGTACGCCATGTCGCTGTCCTGGCCCTGATCGAAGACGTTCACGACGTTGGGATGGGCGAGTCGCGCGGCCGAGCGGGCCTCCTGAATGAAGCGCTCCTTGAACTGGCTATCGTCGGCCAGGTGCCCGTGCATGATCTTGATGGCGACCCGGCGCTCCAGGCGCAGATCCGTGGCGAGATACACGGTGGCCATGCCACCGCGCGCGATTCGTGAGCGGACCTGATATCTGCCGTCGAGAAGACGACCGATCATCGGGTCGGTGCTATTGACGCTCACCGCCCAAGTCTAAAGTTGGCGACTTGCGAGAACGCCACTAGACACGGTGACTTTAGCCCAGTTCGGCAAACCAGGCACGCGCCGATTCTTCCCACTTCGCGTAGGCGTCCGGGAATGCCGAAATCTGAACGGCCTGTGCAGCGGCCGCGAGCGGCATCGATTCCCATCCCGAGATGTCCAACAGTCCACGGGTGTATCCCGCATTCGGGTTGCTGGGCCCACCGTAGAAGAGCCGAGCGGCGTGAGCAGGTGTGGTGAGCTGCTCGACAGTGCCCCACCCCGAGCTTGGGCGCTGCTGGAAGAGTCCCACCGAGTCGCGGTCACCCCAGTCAAGGTTGCGCATACTCGACTCCTGCATGGCAGTGGCGAGAGCGATGATAATCCCGTAGTCGGGCACACCGAGCTCGCGGCCTACCTGCACGATTACTGCGGCATTGGCCCGCATCTCCTCGTCAAGGTAGGTGATCGAGCCACCGGTGGCCGCCGGGGTGCTTCCTTCGGGGATGTTCAGGATGTCTCCGGTGAAGATCAGGCTGTCCCAGACAAGACCGTTTGCATCCAGAAGCTGTTGGGTGTCGATGCCAAATCGGGTCGCGATTCCCGAGAGTGTGTCGCCCGACACGACGGTGTAGCTGCCATAGACCGGGGCGGGCGCTGGGGTCTCGACCGGAGGCGCGACCACCGGGGCAGGCTCGGGCTCGGGAGCCGCAACCACCGGCTCCACGTAGGCGACGGGCACCTCCGGGGCGGGGTCATTCTCGGGCGAAGGGGTTCCCGGCCCGACCAGACCCGGGATCGCCAGGGTCTGGCCCGGGTAGATGATGCTCGACCACCCCAAACCGTTGGCCGTCAGGATCGAGAGCGTGGAGACTCCAAAGCGGTCGGCAATGGCGCTGATGGTGTCGCCGGCGACGATCGTGTACCGGCCGCTGGGGGTCGGCTCGGCGGGGGTGTCATCAATGACCGGCAGGGGTGCGCCGTTCGTCAGCTGCAGCTGTTGACCGGGAAATATCAGTGACGACCAGCTCAGGCCATTGAGCGCGAGCACCGACGCAGTAGAGAGACCAAATCTGCCAGCAATATCGCTCACGGTGTCACCGGCGGCGACCGTGTAGGTCGGTGGGGCGGGCGTTGCGGCTCGAGCGATGGTCGCCCCGGTGGAGCGAAGCGCGGCCGAGGCGGTCGCCATGGCTTCCTTGATGGACTTTCCCAGCTCTGCCGTCGCACCGCGGGGCTTCACGGGGGGCTTCGCCTCGGCGGGTTCGATGGGACCGGTGAGGTTGAGGGTAATCGCGGCCATCGATCCGACCAGGAGGATCGGAACGGTGTGTCGAACGCCCCCGGGCGAGCCGGTCATTGTGATGTGACGTGGGCTCCTGGAGCGTGGGGACGAGTCCTCCGAAGACGTGCTGGGCAACCGAGTTCGACTCGTGTGCAGCTGTGTCAGTCATGTTCCGTCCTTCTCCCGGCCCGAGGAGGTGCTGGCCATCGGCAGAGATGGCACTTCCCCAACGTGTCACAAAAGCTAATCAGTGTCAATTATCGTGACGGGTGTGGTTTGAATTTACATGTTAGAAACATTTGAGATCAGGGCAGGTCTCCATGCTCCTCGGCAGGTCCGTGGCACTCTTGGAGAGTGACGGAAACACCCGAGGTCAAGTGGTTGACCATCCCTGACCTGACCGAGATCCTGGGCCTGAAGGTCAGTCAGGTGCGGCGACTCATCGAGGACCGCTCCCTTCTCGCCAGTCGTGTCGACGGCGTGTGGAAGGTTCCTGAGCTCTTTATCGTCAATGGCGAACCGATGCACGAGCTCAAGGGCACGCTGATCGTGCTCGGCGATAGTGGCTACACCGACGAGGAGGCGATGCACTGGCTTCTCTCGGAGGAGGAGAGCCTCGGCACAAGTCCGGTCCTCGCGCTCCTGGCCGGGCGCAAAGCCGAAGTGCGGCGTATCGCTCAGGCGCTCGGCTTCTAGCTTCGGGTTCTACGCGGCGCGGCGGGTCACCGTCTGCGCGAGCTGGAGCAACTGCGCGCGAGAAGATGCGGTGAGCGGTGCATCCCGAATGGCAGTCGTCGCAAGGTCGACGTTGTGCGCGATGATCCGTTCGACCTCGTCGACCGCGCCGCAGTCCACCAGCGCAGTCCTGATCATCGCGACCTGCTCCTCGTCCAGCGAGGGATCACCCAGGAGCTCGTCAATCAAGTTGCGCACGGGGACAGGCAAGCGAGGACGAGCCAGCGCAATGAGTACGGTGCGTTTTCCTTCGCGAAGGTCGTCACCCGCAGGTTTGCCGGTCACCGCTGGGTCGCCAAACACACCGAGCAAGTCATCTCGCAGCTGGTAGGCAACGCCGAGGGGGAGGCCGAAGGCCCGAAGGCTCGCGAGTTGCGCCGGCGTCCCGCCGCCCAGCGCTGCACCGATCGTGAGTGGGGCTTCGGCGGTGTACTTGGCCGACTTGTACACGATCACGCGGTGCGCCCGCGCGAGGGACGTCGAGTCGGGGTAATTGGCCCAGGCGTTCTCCTCGAGGATGTCAAGATATTGCCCGGCCGTGACCTCGGTGCGCATCGTTGCGAACTCGACCCGCCCGGCGCGCGCCTGGTCCAGCGGGAGCAGCGCTCCGCCGCGGTCGAACAGCTCGTCGCTCCAGCCCAACAAGAGGTCTCCCAGCAGAAGGGCCGATGAGGTTCCGAAGGCGTCGGGCGAACCGGTCCAGCCTTCCGCTCGGTGGAGGTGCTCGAACTGCCGGTGGGCGGATGGCGCCCCTCGACGGGTGTCTGAGTTGTCCATGATGTCGTCGTGAACGAGCGCGGCAGCGTGAAACACCTCGAGCGCGGCGGCGGCAAGAACAATCGCGGGGAGCTCGGCGGATCCATCCTCATCCGCCAGGGGATCGAGTGTGTCAACGGCTCCGGCGACCGACTGCCAGCCCCAGTAGCAGAAGAGTCCGCGGAACCGCTTTCCCCCTTGGAGGTAGGCCGACGCCAGATCCATCACCTCGCCGAGCTCAGGAGCGATCACCACAAGCTCGCTGCGCCGCTCCGAGAGGAACTCGTCGATTCTCAGTTGAATCAGGTCAACTAACCGGGTACTCTCAGCCACCCGTCTAGCCTAGCCACGCCGCCGGGCGTACTATGGATTACTAGCTCCATCTCCACAGAAAGGGATCAGGATGCCACTTTCCGAGCAAGAGCAGCGCCTCCTGGAGGAGATGGAACGCAGCCTCTATCAAAATGACGCTGATTTCGTTGCAACGGCGAGCCAGCGCAGAGGCCGCACGAGCTACACGATGATCGCCGTGGGCGTGCTCGTGGCCGTTTTGGGCATCGCCACTCTTATCGCCGGAGTAGTCATTCGACAGCCTCTTGTCGGCGTCCTTGGCTTCGCGATCATGTTCGTGGGCGTGCTTCTCGCCATTGCTCCGCCTCGGCGCGCCGGGTCGGCCGAGATGCCTTCTCCCTCGCCCTCCACGAAGCGTCGATCCTCCGGATCCGGCTTTATGGACAACCTCAACGAACGGTGGGATCGTCGCCAGGACGGGCGAGAGTAGTCCACTTCCTCTCTAGATAAAGGGCCAGCCTTCGGGCTGGTCCTTTTTTGTGCCCAAAATTCTCCCATCTTGTGGATTTTTCCTCCACCTTCCTCCACTGTCAGTGGCCCCATATTTACTGGAGAGTTTTGAGACAAACTTCGCATCATGGGCAAAATCCATGGATTTGTGGTGCGAAGTGGAGTAAAGTGGAGGTTACCTGAATCCGGGCCGGAGTATGAGGGGAGTGCCTGACGTGTTTCTTGGCACCTATTCCCCGAAGCTCGACGACAAGGGGCGGATCATCCTTCCGGCGAAGTTCTGGGATGAGCTGGCCTCCGGTGTTGTTGTGACCCGTGGACAGGAGCGGTGCCTCTACGTCTTTAGCCAGCGTGAGTTTGAGTCGCTGCACGAGAAGATTCGTCAGGCGCCGGTCACGAGCAAACAGGCACGCGACTTCTTGCGTCTGTTCTTGTCTGGCGCGAACCAGGAGACTCCCGACAAGCAGCACCGCGTGACGATTCCCCAGGGGCTTCGGGAGTACGCGGGACTCGACCGCGAGCTCACGGTTATTGGCGCGGGTAACCGCGCGGAGATTTGGGACACCGAGGCGTGGAACGCCTACTACGAGAGCGCAGAGTCCGACTTCGTGAACACCACGGAGGAGGTGATCCCCGGACTCTTCTAAAGATCCCTGGTGCTGACTCCCAGCCGGCAGGCCCTGACGTACTTCCCCGACGCCAGGTCGTACCGGATGGGGATCAGCACCAGGGAACTGGTCCAGATCATCATGAGCAACCAGATTCATACCCCCGTGATGCTCGAGCGCTGCATCGAGCTGCTTTCTCCTGCGCTCGCGCAGGAGGGCGCAATTGTTGTCGACGCCACCCTCGGAATGGGCGGCCACTCGGAGGCACTGCTCGAGCGATTCCCGCTCCTGACGCTGGTCGGCATCGACCGGGACACCGACGCACTCGGGATTGCCCGGGACCGCCTCGCGCGGTTCGGTGACCGAGTTCACCTCGCTCACGCGGTCTATGACGAGGTGGGACGGGTGCTCGCCGACCTCGGTATCGCCGAGATCAACGGCATCCTGTTCGACCTCGGGGTGTCATCACTTCAACTCGACCGCGTCGAGCGAGGCTTTTCGTACTCGAAGGACGCTCCGCTTGACATGCGGATGGATGCCACCAGCGAGCGCACCGCGGCGACGATCCTCGCGACCTACAGCGAGGGCGAACTTCGCCGGATCTTCTACGACTACGGCGACGAGAAGCTCGCGCCTCGCTTCGCCTCGCGTATTGTGCAGCGCCGCGACGAGCATCCCCTGACGACATCGGCCGAGTTGGTCGAGCTGATCAGCGCCGCGACGCCGGCCGCCGCTCAGCGCGCAGGTCACCCGGCAAAACGTGTGTTCCAAGCGCTTCGGATCGAGGTGAACCAGGAACTTGCCGTCTTGGAGCGAGCGATTCCCGCCGCACTGGAGGCGCTGGCCATCGGAGGGCGCATTGTCGTGATGTCGTACCAGTCCCTCGAGGACCGCATCGTCAAGCGTGCGCTGCAGTCGCGCTCGGTCTCGACCGCTCCGGCGGGCCTGCCGGTGGAGCTTCCCGAGCATCGTCCCGAGTTTGCCCTCTTGGTGCGCGGTGCCGAGCTTGCCTCCGACGAGGAAAAGTTGGCCAATCCTCGGTCCGCCCCGGTGCGACTCCGTGCCGCCGAGCGACTGAGGAGGGTGGCATGAGCAATCTCGCCTATGCGCGCCCGCAGGCCAGGCCGGATCACGCGCCCGAGCATCCTCGGCACATCGAGGTCGTCCCGACACGCGAACAGCGTCGGGCCCGGCCCCGCGTCACGTACGCAATCGTCACCGTGGCGAGCCTCTTTGCGATCTTTGCCGCCCAGTTGCTGCTGAGCATCGTGGTGTCGGACGGGGCCTATCGGATCGATGCGCTTCAGGCTCAGCAGAAAGAGCTGCTCCGTGAGCAGGAGGCTCTGAGCGAGTCGCTGGACCTACTCGGGTCAACCCAGTACCTCTCCGCGAACGCCGCCAATCTGGGAATGGTGCCCGGCGCGAGCCCCATCTTCCTCGACGTCAGCACGGGCGGAGTCGCGTTGGCTCCAGGGACCGTGGATCGGGTGGGATGTGGCGGTGCCTGCAACCTCGTTGCCAATTCGCTCTTGACCGGTCTTCCCTCGTGTCGCCTCAGACGCAGCAGCCGACAGCGGCACAGTCGACAACAACACCCACCACAACGACCACACCGAACACGACGCCCCCCGCTCCGCAGGGACCCGTCGACACGCTTCCCGCACCGGTCACGCACTAGAAGAGGCACACCCATGAGATCTCGACGCAGCCGCGCACGCATCACGCTTGCGGTCCTCGCGATCTTCGCCGTTGTTGCCGTCTTCATCTTTCGCCTCGTTGACATTCAGCTCGTGCAGGCGGACGAGCTCAACGCCGAGGCGCTGGAGAAGCGCGCCCAAGAACTCGTCACCTACGGCGTGCGCGGCGACATTGTTGACACGAACGGTGCGGTCCTCGCCAACAGCGTCGACCGCTACGACATCACCGCATCGCCGAAGAGTGCACTCTCTCGGCAGAACGCGGCAACCGTGGTGGCCGAGGAACTGGCCGCGATCGCCGCGATCACACAGCAAGACCCCAACGCCTTGATGGCCGTCCTCACTGCCAACCCGGACTCCGACTTTGCGTACTTGACTCAGGGCGTGACCCTCGACGTCTTCCAGACAGTGCGGGCCCTGGACATTCCGTGGGTCTACTTTGAGCTCCGCCCCAGCCGCACCTACCCCAACGGAGAACTCGCGGGCAACCTCGTGGGGTTCATCGGAACTGACGGCCCACAGGCCGGCCTCGAACTCGGCGAGGACGAGTGCCTCGCGGCCACCAATGGCACCGCGACGTACGAGAAGGGCGAAGACGGCACCCGTCTTCCGGGGAGTATGGTCACGACGCAGGAGCCCGAGAACGGCGGCACCCTTCACCTGACGATCGACCGCGACCTTCAGTTTTTTGTTCAGCAGCGGATGGCTCAGACCTACAACGAGCTGGGTGCGGAGTGGGCCACCGCCGTTGTTCTTCGGGTGAGCGACGGGCACCTGATGGCCGTGGTCGACTACCCGACCGTGGACCCCAATGACCCGAGCCTGGCGCGACGGGATGCCCTGGGCTCGCGTGCGTTCAGCTGGCCATACGAGCCGGGCTCGACGATGAAGGCGTTGACCGCCGCATCGCTGATCGATGCGGGTGTCGCGTCTCCGGGAACTCAGGTCGCCGCTCCCGGTCGCATTTACCTGTCCAACGGTTCCTACATCAAGGATGCGTGGGCTCACGACGACATCAACTACACCCTCGCCGGCGCTCTTGTTGACTCGTCAAACACGGCCTTCTCGATTCTCTCGGGTGGGCTGGATGCAGAGACCCGACGCGACTACATGCTCAAATTTGGTCTCAACGCCACCACCGATGTGGGCTTTGTGGGCGAGGCCGAGGGAACGGTCCACCCCACGCAAGACTGGGACGAGCTGACCAACTACGCCGTGCAGTTTGGGCAGGGGCTCACGCTGACCTCGGTTCAGTTGGCCAGCGCCTACCAAGCCCTGGGCAATGGGGGAGTTCGTTCGCCCGTGGTTCTTGTCGAGGGATGTGAGCAGCCGGACGGCACCATGACCGATCTGCCGTCGGGGGAGAGCACACGGGTGATCTCCGAGGACGCGGCTCGCCAGACCCTCGACATGATGGAGAGCGTCGTCTCGGTGGGAGGCAATAGCCCACTGCTCTCGATCCCGGGTTACCGCATTGCCGCCAAGAGTGGAACGGCAGAGGTCGCGGAGAACGGCGTGTACGGAGACAAGTCGGTCATCTCGTTCGCGGGCCTCGCTCCGGCGGAGGACCCGCAGTACGTTGTTGTCGTCACGGCGGGCATCCCCAGTAGCATGTATAACTCCACGGCAATCGCGACGACGTTCCATGACGTCATGGCCCAGACGCTCACGACGTTCCGGGTGGTGCCGTCGGGACAGCCGTCCCCGTCACTTCCCCTGACGTGGTGAGGCACGTAAACCCTTGAGGAGGACTGAGTGCGGGACGGCGACAGTTCAATTCTTCGCCCCGAGCACCCGGTAGCCCGACCCCTCGCGACGCTGGTGAGCGAGTTTGGCCTCAGCAGCGCTGGCGACATCGATGACGTGGAAGTCACGGGCATCACCCTGGACAGTCGTTCGGTTCTCCCCGGAGACCTGTTCGTTGGTCTCGCCGGCGCCCACCGGCACGGCGCGACCCTTGCGGCTGACGCGCGGGACAAGGGCGCCGTTGCCTTGTTGACCGATGCGCGAGGCGCCGAGCTCGCGGCCGACGTCGGCCTGCCCGTGGTTGTTGTGGAATCCCCGCGTGACGCTCTGGGCGACATCGCGGCGTGGGTTTACCGAACGGCCGAGGCCGCACCGCTGATGCTCGGCGTGACTGGCACCAACGGAAAAACAAGCGTGTCGTACCTGATCCACGGAATCCTGACGCAACTCGGGCTCGTTGCGGGTCTCAGCACAACCGCGGAACGCGCCATTGGCTCGGTGGCCGTCACGAGCGACCTCACCACCCCCGAGGCGACGGAAATCCATGGGCTCCTCGCTCGAATGCGGGAGAGCGAGGTTCGTGCGGTCACACTCGAGGTGAGCGCTCAGGCACTCACCCGTCGTCGGGTTGATGGTTTGGTGTTCGACGTCGTGGGCTTTCTCAACCTGAGCCGTGACCATCTCGACGACTACGCGACCATGGAGGAGTACTTCGCGGCGAAGCTGCCCCTCTTTGCCGCGGATCGTGCCCGACGCGCGGTAGTGAGCCTCGACACACCCTGGGGCCAGCGAGTCGTTGACGCCTGCCACATTCCGGTGACAACAATTGCGTCACTCCCGGACACTGAGGCCGATTGGACGGTCCGAGTCCTCGACGAACGCATCGAGTACACCGAGTTCACGCTGAGTGGTCCGGGTGGACGCACTCTGACAACTCGAGTGACCGTGGTTGGCCAACACATGGCCGCCAACGCGGGGCTGGCGATCGTGATGCTCGTCGAGGCCGGGTTTGAGCTCGACGTCATTGGACACGTGCTCGAACGCGACGGCGAGATCATTGCACGGTTGCCCGGTCGGGTCGAGCGCATTTCGGGAGCGCGTGGGCCAGCCTTGTTCGTGGACTACGGGCACAGTCCGGATGCTTTTGCCGTGACCATCGCGGCGGTGCGGCGTGTTGTTCCGGGCCGCGTGATTATGGTGTTCGGCGCTGATGGTGACCGCGACACGGGCAAGCGCGAGGAGATGGGGCGCATCTCGTCGGAGGATTCCGACATCCTCGTGGTGACCGACTACAACCCTCGGTTCGAGGATCCCCATCTCATCCGAGCGTCGCTGCTGACGGGCGCGGCCAGTGCCGAGCATCCCGCCGAGATTCACGAGGTGCCGTCCCAACGGGACGCCATCCGGCTCGCAGTATCGCTCGCACGGGAGGGTGACGGCATCCTCTGGGCGGGTCCGGGGCACGAGAACTACATCGACGTTCAGGGGCAGAAGCTGCCCTTTGACGCGCGCGAGGAAGCACGCAACGCGCTTCGAGAGGCAGGCTGGACATGATTGGGCTGACGCTCGCGGACCTCGCGGCAACACTGGGTGGTGAGCTTGTTCTTGGTGGCCACGATGAACCCACCACCGTGGTCTCGGGAGATGCCCACACCGACTCGCGCAAGGTGACCCCCGGAGCGATCTTTTTCGCTCTGCCCGGTGAGGTCACCGACGGCCACCTGTTCGCGCCGGCCGCGATCGAGAACGGGGCAGTGTTGCTCATCGTCGAGCGCCGTCTGGACGTGACCGTGAGCCAGGTGGTTGTGTCGGATGGTGTGGCGGCGCTGGCGGCGCTGGCCCGCGACGTTGTCGCTCGGGTTCGCGCCGGTGGCCAGCTCAAGGTCGTCGCTGTCACCGGGTCCAACGGCAAAACCACGACCAAGAACATGCTGCGGACGATCTTGGAGGCCGAGGGGTCGACGGTGTCGCCGTTTGGGTCGTTTAACAATCACGTGGGTGCGCCCATCTCGATGCTGGGCGTAACTCACGACACACGCTTCCTCGTCGTGGAAATGGGCGCGAGCGCGATTGGCGAGATCTCGTCCCTGATCTCGATTGTGACCCCCGACGTCGGAATTGTGCTCAAGGTGGGACTTGCCCACGTGGGCGAATTCGGCGGGCCCGACGCGGTCGAGCGCGCAAAGTCGGAGATGGTTGTCGACCTCCCCAGCACGGCTACCGCCGTACTCAACGCGGACGACCACAGGGTGGCCCGCATGGCGGGCATCACCCGTGCCTCGGTCGTGTGGTTCGGCCTGGAAGAGGGGTCCGACCTGTGGGCGAGTGACATCGAGGCAACGGCAACAGGCACGGCGTTTACGCTTCACGCGGACGGCGAGACCCGACGAGTGCAACTGCGCATTCTGGGCGAGCATCACGTAATGAACGCACTGGCTTCCCTGGCCGCGAGCCGTGCCCTGGGTGTGCCCCTCGAGCGCTCGGTTCCCGCCCTTGAGACTTTGGCACGTGCGGCGCGGTGGCGGATGGAGGTTCAGCCACGCGAGGACGGTGTTGTGGTCATCAACGACGCCTACAACGCGAGCCCAGACTCGATGGCGGCGGCCCTCAAGACACTCGCCCAGGTTGTTGGTCCGAATGAACGATCGGTTGCCGTACTGGGGGAGATGGCCGAGCTGGGGGAGTACGCGGATGAGGAACACGATCGAATCGGGCGTTTGATCGTCCGCCTCAACATCCACAAGCTGGTTGTTGTCGGCCACGCGGCGCGCCACATCCACAATGCCGCGGGCCTCGAGGGCTCCTGGGATGGAGAGTCGGTGCTCGTGGGCACCGCGGATGAGGCTTACGATGTGCTGCGTGACGAACTGCGCGAGGGTGATGTTGTGCTGGTGAAATCCTCGGGCTCTGCGGGACTTCGGTTCTTGGGCGATCGTATTGCCGGGGTGACCGAGTGATACCCCTTCTGGTTGCCGGCGCCGTGGCGCTGGCGTTCTCCCTGTTGCTCACCCCGCTGTTCATCCGACTCTTCATTCGGCTCAAGTGGGGTCAGTTCATTCGGGATGACGGTCCGCAGTCTCACCACACCAAGCGTGGTACACCCACCATGGGCGGCATCGTGTTTATCTCGGGTGCCGTCCTGGGGTACTTCGTCGGTCACTGGGTTGTCGGAGAGGCACCCGGGATCTCCGGACTCCTGGTCATCTATCTGATGGTGGGTCTGGGCATCATCGGATTTGTCGATGACTTCCTCAAGACGCGCAAGCAGCGCAGCCTGGGCCTTGGCGGATGGTCAAAGATCCTGGGGCAGGTGATTGTGGCGGGCGGCTTTGCCGCACTTGCGCTCAACTTCCCTGACTCGAACGGTCTGACCCCCGCATCCACGATGATCTCGGCGATCCGAGACATCCACTGGCTTGATCTCGCGGCTTTTGGAACCGTGAGCGGGTTCATCCTGTTTGGCATCTGGGCGACCCTGATTATTGTCAGCGCGTCCAACGGCGTGAATGTCGCCGATGGCCTCGACGGCCTCGCCTCGGGGGCGGCAATCTTTGCGATCTCGGCGTACATCTTTATCGGCTTCTGGCAGTTCAACCAGTCGTGCTTCAACGTCAACCTCGACGAGGATGTCGCGAACAAGTGTTACGAGGTGCGAGACCCGCTGGATCTCGCGATCATTGCTGCCGCGATCTGTGGGGCGCTCATTGGCTTCCTCTGGTGGAACACCTCACCCGCGCAGATATTTATGGGCGACACGGGTTCGCTGGGCCTCGGAGGGGCGCTGGCCGCACTGGCGATTCTGAGCCGAACCGAGCTGCTCCTGGTGCTGATCGGTGGCCTCTTCCTGGTTGTTACCGGGTCCGTCATCCTGCAGCGTGCCTACTTCAAGATCACCAAGGGCAAACGCATCTTCCTGATGAGTCCGCTGCATCACCACTTTGAGCTGAAGGGGTGGGCGGAGATCACGGTCGTCGTGCGCTTCTGGCTTATCTCGGCGCTCTTTGTTGCCGTGGGCGTTGGGCTGTTCTATCTCGAATGGGTTAACCAGTAGTGCCTCGTGACCTCGACGCACTGACGAGCTGGAGCTCCGACTGGGCGGGACTGCGGGTCGCCGTCCTCGGGATTGGTGTCACGGGATTTTCGGTCGCCGACACCCTCATCGAGTTGGGCTCTGACGTCACGGTGGTCGCGGCCTCGGGCGAAGGTCAACGAGCCGAGCTGCTCGGTGTCATCGGTGGTCGTCTTGTTGTGGAGCCCGACTCGACGCGGGTGCCTGATGAGCTCGTGCAGTTCTCGCCAGAGCTCATTGTGGTGTCTCCTGGTTACCCCCTCGATCACGCCATCCTGCGCTGGGCGCAGCAGCAGACCATCCCCGTCTGGGGCGACATCGAACTCGCGTGGCGCGTTCGAGACAAGGTGAGTCCACCGGCCGACTGGGTTCTCGTTACGGGAACAAACGGAAAAACGACGACCTCGCAGCTTGCCGCGCACATCCTCGCCGATTCTGACCGCCGCGCCGCCGCGGTGGGCAACATCGGGATCCCGGTTCTTGACGCGGTCCGCCACCCCGACGGCTTTGATGTCCTGGTCGTTGAGCTCTCGAGCTTCCAGCTGCACTGGATTCCGCTCACGGGACCGGGAGCCTTGCATCCGATCGCGTCGACCTGCCTGAACCTGGCGGATGACCACCTCGACTGGCACGGATCACGCGAGGCGTATTCCGCAGCGAAGGCCAAGGTGTACTCGAACACCCGCCTCGCGTGTGTCTACAACCTTGCGGACGCCGCGACCATGCACATGGTCGAGGAGGCGGACGTTCAGGAGGGCTGCCGGGCGATTGGCTTTGGCCTCGGCGTTCCCGGCCCGAGTGACCTGGGAATTGTCGACGGCATCTTGGTCGATCGTGCGTTCCACGACGATCGCTACCACGCCGCGCAGGAGCTGGCGACGATCGATGAGCTCCGTGCGGTCGGACTCGCGTCCCCCCACATGGCAGCGAACGTGCTTGCGGCGGCCGCACTGGTGCGGGCCTGTGGTGTCACGGCGGGCCAGGTTCACGACGCGCTGGCCCGCTTCGAGGTAGACCACCATCGCACGGAGACGATCGCCGCCGCGGAGGGTATCCTGTGGGTCGACGACTCCAAGGCCACAAACCCCCATGCGGCGAACGCCTCTCTTGCCTCGTTCCCGTCGGTTGTGTGGCTCGTGGGGGGACTGCTCAAGGGAGTGGACGTCAGCGACCTCGTAGCGACGCACGGAGCGCGCCTGAGGGCGGCAATCGTGATCGGAGTTGATCGCGAGCCCGTGCTCGCGGCATTCGCACGACACGCGCCCGACGTGCCGCTGTTCGAGGTGGATGCGACAGAAACTAGGCAAGTGATGCCGGATGCGGTGCGGTTTGCCGCGGCCGTTGCCCGGGAGGGCGATGTTGTCCTGCTGGCACCGGCAGCGGCATCCATGGACCAGTTCACGGATTACGCGCACCGGGGCACCAGCTTCGCGTCAGCGGTACGAGACCACCTGGGAGGTGTGGGCGATGACAGCAACGCCGCACCCGGGGGCAGCGAGAAGGCGACCGGACCACACCCCGACGCCTGACCGCGGCCGACCCGCCACGGCCCGGGTTCCACTCGCCAAGCTGTTCTCGGCGGAACACCGCAACTACTATCTCCTGCTCGGTGTCACGCTTTTCCTGGTGATCTTCGGACTTGTGATGGTGTTGTCCTCGTCGTTTGTGGTGGAGATCTCGGCGGATGCGAGCCCCTTTGGTGTGTTCATCCGTCAGTCCCTGTACGCCGTCATCGGAATCCCGCTCATGCTGGTCGCCTCTCGGATGCCCCCACGCTTCTGGAAGCGCTGGGCATGGCCCGCGCTGCTCGTCGGCGGCGCCCTGCAGTTGCTGGTCTTCATCCCGGGCGTCGGCTGGGGTTACGGCGGCAACCAGAACTGGATTTCCATCGGCGGAGTGAACGCCCAGCCCTCCGAGTTCGTGAAGATCGCGCTGATCGTCTGGATCGCGTGGGTGCTCTCGACCAAACAGGATCTTCTCGGCGACTGGAAGCATGTCGCTCTCCCGATCGCTCCGGTCGCGGGCATCGCCATCCTTTTTGTGCTCATCGGTAACGACCTCGGCACGGCGATGATCATGATTTTGATCGTCCTCGGATGCCTCTACTTCGCGGGTGTTCGGCTCCGATTTATCCTGTTCTCGGTCGCGGTGATTGCCATCCTCGGCGCGATGTTTGCCATGACAAGTTCATCGCGCAGTTCACGAATCAGCACGTGGCTTAACGGCTGCACCGAGCAGGACTACTCGGGAACCTGCTGGCAGGTCCTCCACGGCACGTGGGCCCTCGCCAACGGGGGAATGTTTGGGGTGGGCCTCGGCAACTCGAAGGCCGCCTGGAACTGGCTGCCACACGCGGAAAGCGACTTTATCTTCGCGATCATCGGCGAGGAACTCGGGCTAGTCGGTGCAACCGTTGTGTTGTTGCTGTTTATTGTTCTTGCGATCGCGTTCGTGCGGATCATCCGTGGCTCGCGTGATTCCTTTTCCCGCATCACGACCGCGGGTGTGATGGTGTGGGTGATCGGCCAGGCCTTCGTTAACATCGCCGTGGTCCTGGGTGTGCTTCCCGTTTTGGGTGTGCCGCTGCCGTTGATCTCCGCCGGCGGCTCGGCCCTGATCGCGAACCTCTTGGGTATTGGCGTGGTCCTGTCGTTTGCGCGGCAGACCGATCGTGACCGTGACGGCGAGGTTGTCCAGCCGGCCTTTGGTGCACGGCTGATGCCCGGCGACTCGGTGGGGCGCCGGTGACCACGTACCTACTTGCCGGCGGAGGCACCGCCGGCCACGTCAATCCCTTGCTCGCGGTTGCCGACCGGCTGCGCGAGCGAGACCCGTCGTCCACGATCCTTGTGCTCGGCACTCGCGAGGGGCTCGAGGCGCGGCTGGTGCCCGAGCGTGGCTACGAGCTCCTGACCATCGAGCGCCTGCCGTTCCCTCGACGGCCTGGGCGCGCGGCGCTCCGTTTCCCCCGGCGCCTCGGTCGTGCGGTCGACGAAGTTGTACACATGATTCGCACGCGCAAGGTCGACGTTGTGGTGGGCTTTGGCGGCTACGCCGCGGCCCCCGCCTACCTTGCCGCGCGTCGCGCGCACGTGCCACTCGCCCTCCACGAGGCCAACGCGAGGCCGGGCATTGCCAATCGGCTTGGCGCACGAATCACCCGATTTGTGGGCGTCGCCTTTCGTGGCACCAAGATCCGCAACGCGACGTGGGTGGGCATGCCACTGCGTCCCGAGATCGAGCGACTTGACCGGTTCGCGGCTCGGCGTGAGGGCATCCGTGTTTTTGGGCTGGCAGAAGACACACCAACACTCCTCGTGACGGGGGGATCATCAGGAGCTCGGCGAATCAACGAGACAGTCTCGGGCGCCATCACGCGCATTCTTGGTGCGGGGTGGCAGGTCATTCATGTCACCGGCGAGTACCGTGACGCGGTCGTCGATCCGCAGTTGCCCGGCTACCTGTTACTGAGATACTGCGATCGGATGGACTTGGCTCTCGCCGTTGCCGATCTGTCCTTGTCGCGCGCGGGAACCTCGACTGTGGCCGAGCTCACGGCCTTGGGGATTCCTGCCGTCTTTGTTCCGTACGCCTCGGGCAACGGGGAGCAGCGACTCAATGCTCGCGAGGCCGTCGCCGCGGGTGGTGCGATTGTGGTTGCGGACTCCGACTTCACACCCGAGTGGGTGAGCAGTCACCTCCTGCCGCTGCTGGGTAGTCGTGCGCGAATCGCCGACATGGCCGCGCGGATCGAGACCGTGGGCGCGCGCGATGGCACCCATCGAATGGTGGCCCTCGTGGACGCGGCGCTGTCGGCCGGCGCGGATGCCCAACCGAGTGCCGGGTAGCATCGAACCCGATGATCAAGCCCGACCTCTCTCTCCCATTGCCCACCGAGTTGGGTTCCGTTCACTTCGTGGGCATCGGCGGCTCGGGCATGAGTGGCATCGCCCGACTCTTCCACGCGGCGGGGCATCGTGTCACGGGCTCCGACCGCTCGGAGAACCACAACACCGAGCAGCTGAGAGAGCTAGGGATTCCGGTCTCGATTGGTCACTCCGCCGCCAATGTGGGGCTCGCCGACGCCGACGCGCTGGTGTACACGGGTGCACTGTGGCCCGATAATCCCGAGTATCTCGCCTCGGTGGCGCGGGGGATCCCGGTGCTTCATCGCTCGCAGGCGCTCGCTTGGCTGATCAACCGGTCGCGACTGGTTGCCGTTGCCGGTGCTCACGGCAAAACCACGTCGACGGGCATGATCATCACCGGTCTCTTGGGGCTGGGTGAGGACCCGTCCTTTGTCAACGGCGGCATCATCCAGTCGCTCGGCGTCAGCTCGAGTTTTGGAGCAGGCGACCTGTTTGTTGTTGAGGCCGACGAGTCGGACGGCTCCTTTTTGCTCTACGACACCGCCGTCGCCCTAGTGACCAACGTGGATGCCGACCACCTTGACCACTACGGCGACCACGACGCGTTTGATGCCGCGTTTGTGGAGTTTGCCAATCGTGCCACCGAGCTTGTTGTGATCTCGAGTGACGATGCGGGTGCCCAACGGGTCTCCGATCGCCTGACGCATGCCCGGGTGATCACCTTCGGCGAGGCGGAGGATGCCGACGTTCGAGTCCACGACATCGTGGCCGATGGTCCGGTTCGTTTCTCGGTGACGTTCGAGGGTCAGACGTACTCGGCGCAGCTGCGCGTACCGGGCCGCCACAATGCGATTAACGCGGCGGGCGCCTTTGCGGTGCTGGTGGGCCTAGGGTTTGCGCCGGATGCCGTGCTCGAGGCGATCTCGGACTTTGGTGGAACCGAGCGCCGGTTTGAACTGCACGGTGTTGTCAGAGGCGTCAGCGTGTATGACGACTACGCGCACCATCCCACCGAGGTGGCTGCCGCTCTCGAGGCGGCCCGGAGTGTTGTGGGAGGCGGCAAGATCATCGCGATCCATCAGCCTCACCTGTATAGCCGTACGCAGGCAATGGCGGGCGAGTTCGCCGAGACCTACGAGCGTCTCGCGGACCACACAATTGTTCTC
This sequence comes from Rhodoglobus sp., assembly GCA_965279605.1. Lineage (GTDB taxonomy): Bacteria > Actinomycetota > Actinomycetes > Actinomycetales > Microbacteriaceae > Rhodoglobus. The sequence goes on along the minus strand of CBDIIE010000014.1, from coordinate 112,614 downwards.
GACGTCTACGGAGCGCGAGAGGACCCGGTACCGGGTGTCACGGGTGCCCTGGTGTCCAGCCGTTTCTCGGATGAATCCCGAGTTGACTACCTGCCCGACTGGCAGGCGGCGGCCGACCGGGCCGCGGCGGTGGCCCACGAGGGCGATCTCATCATGACCCTCTCGTGTGGTGACGTGTATCGGATCGTGCCGCAGGTCCTCGAGTCGCTCGCGCTCCCCACGGCGGACTAGCGTGAAACGACCGGAGGGGTTTGATCCGCCGGCTCGAACGCCGACACCCCCAGCGAAACCTCCAAAAAGGCCCACGCGTCCACGTCCCGAGGCCACACCTGCTCGCCCCGCGCAGAAGCAGGCCCAGCGGGAGAGTTCGCCGTCGGAGCACGTCCGCGCAGCACGGCCGGTGGCCAGTGCTCCTCAGGGGCGTGTTCCCAGCCCCTCGAGATCGGTTCGACCGGATGCGTCGGCGCGCGCGGAGCTGCGCCGCAGTGCCCGTGAGAGGCGACGGGCGGAGCGCGCCGAGGTGCGGCGGTTCACACGCCGCGCGCGCAACCGGCGCGTGACTATTGCGGTCATCGCGGGCACGATCGTGACACTGATCGGCCTCGTCCTGACGGCGGTCTATTCACCCATCCTGGCTCTTCGTCAGGTGCGTGTTGATGGCACATCTCGCGTGAACGCCGAGGAGGTCATCAGCGCACTGGACGATCAGTTGGGGACCCCGTTGGCGCTGCTCGACTTCGCCACGATCGAGGACCAGCTGGGTGCCTTTCCCCTCATCCGGAGCTACGTGACGGAGACCCTTCCCCCGGACACTCTCGTGATTCACATTGTCGAGCGCCAACCCGTCGGCTCGGTCGCGACGAGCACGGGCTACCAGGTGGTTGATCCGGCCGGGATAGTTCTCCAGGAGTCGGCGGACCGGCTCCCCGGGGTTCCCTTGATTGACCTCGCAGGGGCCGCAACGAGCACACCGGCCTTCGACGCGGCCGTGGAGGTACTGCTCTCCCTGCCACCGACACTGCTCGCCCAAGTCGACAGTATCTCCGCGCACACACAAGACGACGTCAGTCTTGTTCTGGCCGGCGTGGGCCAACGTGTGACCGTGGGGGAGCGCGGATGACTCGACGCAGAAGGCCGCTCTTCTCGCCGCCCTCATCGCGGTGACCGACCCGACCGCGGCGGGCGAGTTCGACGTGTCTGCGCCGTCGAACGGCGTGTTCCGCCCCGCGTAGGCCCGGGGCCGCTGCCCATTTGCGACACGCGGCCTGTCGTGCGGGCAGGCAGGCACACCCCGACCTACCCTCAAGTCAGAGCATCATACTGAGTAAAACTTTAATCTTCAAGTAGAGGTTGAAGGTTTTATCGGGAGTACCAGGCAGCGGAGGCCGGAAGTGACGTCAAACCAGAACTACCTCGCAGTGATCAAGGTGGTCGGCATCGGTGGTGGCGGCGTTGAACGCCGTCAACCGGATGATCGAGCTGGGGCTGAGGGGCGTCGAGTTCATCGCCATCAACACGGATGCCCAGGCCCTGCTGATGAGCGACGCAGACGTCAAACTCGACGTCGGTCGTGAGCTGACTCGTGGGCTCGGTGCCGGTGCGGACCCGGAAGTGGGTCGTCGCGCCGCGGAGGACCACGCCGAGGAGATCGAAGAGGCTCTAGCCGGCGCCGACATGGTTTTTGTCACTGCGGGTGAAGGCGGGGGAACGGGCACGGGTGGCGCGCCGGTCGTCGCGCGCATTGCCAAGTCAATTGGTGCTCTCACCATCGGTGTGGTGACGAAGCCGTTCGGCTTTGAAGGAAAGCGTCGCTCGGCACAGGCCGAGCTCGGTGTCTCGAACCTGAAGAACGAGGTCGACACGCTCATCGTTGTGCCCAACGATCGCCTGCTCGAGATCAGCGACCGCGGGATCAGCATGCTCGAGGCGTTCTCCACGGCCGACCAGGTGCTGCTCGCGGGTGTGCAGGGCATCACGGATCTCATCACCACCCCGGGTCTTATCAACCTCGACTTCGCCGACGTGAAGTCGGTAATGCAGGGCGCTGGTTCCGCGCTGATGGGCATCGGCTCGGCTCGTGGGGCCGATCGTGCAATCAAGGCCGCCGAGCTCGCGGTCGCCTCGCCGCTGCTCGAGGCCTCCATCGATGGCGCGCACGGCGTCCTCCTGTCGATTCAGGGTGGCTCGAAACCTGGGCATCTTTGAGATCAACGACGCGGCCCGGCTGGTGCAGGAGGCCGTGCATCCCGAGGCAAACATTATCTTTGGCGCCGTCATCGACGACACCCTCGGCGACGAGGTGCGCGTTACCGTCATCGCAGCGGGGTTCGACGGGGGAGAGCCGTCGACGAAGCCCCGCGAGGCGCGCCGCAGCAACTATGTTGTGCCCGAGGAAGCGGCCGCGCCCGCTGCCGTGGCGGGCGACGCGCCGGAGAGTGCTTCGTGGGGTGCCGAGCCGAGCCTCGTCCACACAGCTCCGATTGACCGCGGCGGGTTCGACGACGATGATGCCGATCTGGACATCCCTGACTTCCTCAAATAGGTGAACGGCTCCGCGATACCCCCGCTCCACGAGCGCCTTGCGGCCGTGCGCACCCGCATTGACGAGGCGACTCGACGGTCCGGTCGACTGCCTGCCGACATCACGACCGTCGTCGTCACGAAGTTCCACCCGGCCAGCCTCGTTCGAGAGCTGTATGAACTGGGCGAGCGCAACTTTGGGGAGAGCCGTCACCAGGAGGCTCAGCCCAAAATCGCGAGCCTGCCCGATCTGGATGCCACGTGGCACTTCATCGGACAGCTGCAGTCCAAGAAGGCCCGGCAAGTGCGTGAGTACAGCGACGTGATCCATGCCGTTGATCGCGAGTCACTGATTGCCGCGCTTGGTGGCTTTGGACGCCCCGTCGACGTATTCCTCCAGGTTAACCTCACTGATGACCCTGAACGCGGGGGAGCACAGCCTGCCGAGGTCATCCCGTTCGCCGAGCGGATTGCCACGACCCCGGGGCTCACGCTGTTGGGGCTCATGGCCGTTGCGCCGCTTGAGGGTGAACCACGCCGCGCGTTCGCGCACGTGAGGCAGTTGTCCGAGCACCTTCGGGCCGCGATGCCACACGCGTCATCGCTCTCGATGGGGATGTCTGGTGACTTTGAGGACGCCTTGCTCGAAGGCGCGACACACCTGCGTATTGGCACGGCAATCACCGGAAATCGGCCATCCCATGGTTAGCCTCATTTCAGGAGCTTTACCACTCGGAGGAACACAATGGCTAACCCGCTGCGCAAGACCATGGTCTACCTGGGCCTCGCGGACGAGGACTACGAGTACGAGCAGGCCGGCCCTGCTGCTCCGGCTGCGCCCGTCGCACACGCGCCAGCCCCATCCGCCGGACGTGCTCCTGTCACGCCGCTGCGGCGGAGTGCGTCGCGCGCGGCGGCCTCTGACATGAACGAGATCCTCACCGTTCACCCGCGCCAGTACAAGGATGCCCAGTTCATCGCTGAGAACTTCCGTGAGGGCATCCCGGTGATCATTAACCTCTCGCAGATGAGCGAGCCGGATGCACGCCGCCTCATCGATTTCGCCAGTGGCCTGTCGCAGGGCCTCTACGGCAAGATCGAGCGCGTCACCAACAAGGTGTTTTTGCTCTCGCCCTCCCACGTTGCCGTGAGCGGCGACCAGGCCGAGGTTGAGCCTGACGTCGACGCCTCGTTCTTCCCGCAGCCGTAGCCCACAGCGTCGCCCGTTAGTCTGTCGAGGTGTCCTCCCTCGTCTCGATCATTGCCACGGTCATATATGTCGCACTGATTGTCTTTTTTGTGCTCATGTGGGCGCGTTTTATTCTTGACCTCGCCCGGATGCTCGCGCGGCGTTGGCGTCCTCGTGGTCTGGGGCTGGTGCTTGCCGAGGCCACGTACGCCGTGACGGATCCTCCCGTGAAGCTTGTTCGCCGGGTGATTCCTCCCCTTCGTGTGGGGGGAGCGGCGCTCGACTTCGCGTGGAGCATCGTGATGCTCGTGGTCATCATCTTGATCTCTATCACGCTGGGCTTCATCAACTAGGCGCTCTCGCGGTACTGTGGAAAAGTCACGGAGGAGCCGCTCAGGCACACCGGGTAGTATGTGACGTTAGCTAAACGTTATGTAGACGTTGAAAGAAAGTTTTTGAGGTGACGACAATGGCCCTGACTCCGGAAGATGTAGTCAACAAGCGCTTCCAGCCGACGAAGTTCCGTGAGGGTTACGACCAGGACGAGGTCGATGACTTCCTCGACGAGGTTGTGGTCGAGCTGCGTCGCCTCAACCAGGAGAACGAGGAGCTGCGCCAGCGTCTCATTGCGAGTGACTCTCGCATCAACGAGCTGCAGCGCACCGCCCAGCAGGGTGGTTTTGTGCAGCAGCAGCCCGAGCCGGTCGCCGCGGCACCGGTGCCCGCTCCCGCGCCGTTCCCGCAGGCCGACGCGAACGCGATGGACCCGGGCAACACCAATAACTTGCTTCAGCTCGCTCGTCGGCTCCACGAGGAGCACGTGCGCGAGGGCGTCGAGAAGCGCGACGCACTTATCGCGGAGGGCCACGCCACTGCGGCTCGGGTCGTCTCGGAGGCCGAAGCGCGCCAGCGTTCCGAGCTCAGCTCGCTCGAGCAGGAGCGTACCTCCCTCGAGCGCCGCATCGAGGAGCTGCGCAACTTCGAGCGCGAGTACCGCCAGAAGCTCAAGGGGTACATCGAGGGCCAGTTGCGCGAGCTCGAATCGGCAAACGAGTTGACTGCGACACCGGCACCGGCGCCTGCTGCTACCCCGCAGTACGCGGCGTCGCCTGCGCCCCAGTACTCGGCACCCACTCCGCCGCAGTACTCAGCAACGCCGCAGCCCACCGACTACACCGGCGGATTTGCCGGAAACTAGCGTCAATACGGCGGCGAGGATGCTCGGACCAGTACGGTCCGTGGCATCCTCGCCGCCGTTTGTCGTCACCTGACATGGAATCTCGAAGCCTTCCCGTCCCCGATGGTCTCGCCGGCGAGCGAGTCGATTCGGCGATCTCCAAGCTCCTCGGTTTTTCCCGCACGTTCGCGGCCGAGGTCGCAGAGTCCGGGGGAGTGCAGCTTGACGGTCGTGTCCTCGGCAAGTCCGATCGACTGTCGGCAGGGGCGTGGCTCGAGGTGTCTTGGGTGTCGAAGACCGATCCGGTCATTGTTCCCGTGGTGGTCGCCGACTTGGGAATCATTTACGACGATGACGACATCGTGGTCGTTGACAAGCCCCCGGGAGTGGCCGCGCATCCCAGCATCGGCTGGGACGGGCCCACCGTTCTGGGTGCACTGGCGGGCGCTGGGTTCAGAATCGCGACATCCGGCGCCGCCGAGCGGGCCGGGATCGTGCACCGGCTCGACGTGGGCACCAGTGGGCTGATGGTGGTGGCCAAGTCGGAGAGTGCATACTCCGCGCTCAAGCGAGCGTTCCACGATCGCGAGGTCGACAAGATCTACCACGCGGTGGTTCAGGGCCACCCCGACCCGCTCTCGGGCACCATCGATGCCCCGCTGGGGCGGCACCCGGGGGCTAGCTGGAAGTTCGCCATCGTTGCTGACGGCAAACCAAGCGTTACACACTACGAAACCCTCGAGGCCTTTCGCGCTGCCGCGCTCCTCGAGATCGAGCTGGAGACAGGGCGCACCCACCAGATTCGAGTCCACATGGCGGCGCAGCGGCATCCGTGCGTCGGGGACACCATGTACGGTGCTGACCCCAGCCTGTCGGCGCGATTGGGACTCAGCAGGCAGTGGCTCCATGCGCACCGGCTGGGGTTCGAGCATCCCCGAACCCGGGCGTACGTGACATTCGAGTCGGCCTATCCCGCCGACCTTCAAGTCGCACTTGAGGTGCTTCGGGCCGACTAGGGCGCGTCACTGAGGGTGCTGCCGGTGACCGGGATTAGTCTGGATTCCCGCCACTTAGTCGGAGAGCCAGTGCCCCCTTCCAGCGACTCATTCGCTCACCTCCACGTACACAGCGAGTACTCCATGCTCGACGGTGCGGCGCGCGTGGGAGAACTCCTTGACGCCGCCGTCGAGCTGGGGATGCCGGCGATCGCCGTTACCGACCACGGCAACATGTTCGGCGCTTATGACTTCTGGAAGCAGGCAAGCGCACGCGGGATCAAGCCCATCATCGGCACCGAGGCGTACATCACTCCGGGCACCCATCGCACCGACAAGACACGTATCCGGTGGGGGAGCGCGGCCCAGCAGAACGACGATGTGTCGGGCTCTGGTGCCTATACCCACATGACGATGTTGGCGGAGAACAACGAGGGAATGCATAACCTCTTCCGCATGACGTCGTTGGCGTCGATCGAGGGGTACTACTTCAAGCCCCGAATGGACCGCGAGCTGTTGTCTCGCTATTCGAAGGGTGTGATTGCCACCACCGGCTGTGTGGGTGGCGAAGTGCAGACCCGCTTGCGGCTCGGGCAGTATGAAGAGGCCCGCAAGGCCGCGGGAGAGTTCCAGGACATCTTCGGCAAGGAGAACTTCTTCGCCGAGATCATGGATCACGGCACCCAGATTGAGCGACGGACGATGTCCGATCTGCTTCGGCTGGCGGGCGAGCTGGGGATGCCACTCGTCGCGACCAACGACCTCCACTACACGCACGCGCACGACGCAGGCGCCCACGCGGCGCTCCTGTGCGTGCAGTCCGGATCGACCCTCGACGACCCCAACCGCTTCAAGTTCGACGGCGAGGGGTACTACCTGAAGACCGCGGCGGAAATGCGGGGGATCTTTCGCGATCACCCCGAGGCGTGTGACAACACGTTGCTGATCGCGGAACGTTGCGACATCTCGTTCATCAAGCGTGACCTCATGCCACGGTTCCCCGTTCCCGAGGGTGAGACGGAGGCGTCGTGGTTCGCCAAGGAAGTCGCGGCGGGCATGGAACGTCGATTCCCGGGCGGTGTTGATGACGCCCACCGCGCGCAGGCGGAGTACGAGGTCAACGTCATCACCCAGATGGGGTTCCCCGGCTACTTTCTCGTCGTGGCCGACTTCATCTCGTGGGCGAAGAGTCAGGGCATCCGGGTGGGCCCGGGTCGTGGTTCTGCCGCCGGGTCGATGGCCTCCTACGCCATGGGAATCACGGAGCTTGACCCACTCGCCCACGGCCTGATCTTCGAGCGGTTCCTCAACCCCGAGCGTGTCTCCATGCCCGACGTTGACGTCGACTTCGACGACCGTCGTCGTCCCGAGGTCATCCGGTACGTGACGGACAAGTACGGCGAGGATCGTGTCGCCCAGATCGTCACGTACGGAACCATCAAGGCCAAGCAGGCGCTTAAGGACTCGGCGCGTGTTCTTGGGATGCCGTACTCCGTCGGCGAGAAGCTCACCAAGGCGATGCCGCCGCCCATCATGGGCAAGGACATCTCGCTCAGTGACGTCCACAACAAGGATGCCGATCGCTACAAGGAGGCCGCAGACCTTCGTGCACTTGTTGACACGGATCCCGAGTCCGCGCGGGTCTTTGAAACCGCGAAGGGCATCGAGAATCTGAAGCGCCAGTGGGGTGTCCACGCGGCCGGTGTCCTCATGTCCGCCGAGCCGCTCATTGACGTGCTTCCCATCATGAAGCGCGAGGACGACGGCGCGATCATCACGCAGTTTGACCAGCCTCCGCTCGAGGACCTGGGTCTCCTCAAGATGGACTTCCTGGGCCTGCGCAACCTCACCGTCATCGAAGATGCCCTGCGGATGATCGCGGCGAACACGGGCACACCCCTCAAGATCGAAGAGCTCGACCTTGACGCGGACCAGGCAACCTACGATCTGCTCGCGCGAGGGGACACTCTCGGCGTGTTCCAGCTTGATGGTGGACCGATGCGTGCGCTGCTCAAGCAGCTGAAGCCGACCAACTTCGAAGACATCTCGGCCGTTATCGCTCTCTATCGCCCGGGTCCCATGGGAATGAACTCCCACACGAACTACGCGCTCCGCAAAAACGGGCTGCAGCAGGTCGACTCGATTCACCCCGAGCTCGAGGACGCACTGCGTGACATCCTCGACACGACGTTTGGTCTCATCGTCTACCAGGAGCAGGTGATGAGTGTCGCCCAGAAGGTGGCGGGCTTCACTCTGGGACAGGCCGACGTGCTCCGGCGCGCCATGGGCAAAAAGAAGAAGGCAGAACTCGACAAGCAGTTCGCCGACTTCGAGGCGGGGATGCTCGCAAACGGCTACAGCAAGCAGGCCGTGAAGGTGCTCTGGGACACCCTCATGCCGTTCGCCGACTACGCCTTTAACAAGGCTCACAGTGCCGGGTACGGCGTCCTGAGCTACTGGACCGCCTACCTCAAGGCCAATCATCCAGCCGAGTACATGGCGGCGCTCCTGACCAGCGTGGGGGACTCCAAGGACAAGCTGGGAATGTACCTGAGCGAGTGCCGTCGGATGGGAATCAAGGTTCTTGCACCGGACGTCAACGAGTCGAGTGTGGACTTCACCGCCGTCGGCGGCGACGTCAGGTTCGGGTTGGGCGCCGTCCGCAACGTGGGTGCCGCTGTAGTGGAGCTTATTGCCCGGGCACGGGAGGAGAAGGGGCGTTTTACGTCCTTCCACGACTTCCTGCGGAAGGTTCCCATCCAGGTCGCCAACAAGCGCACGATCGAATCCCTGATCAAGGCGGGTGCCTTTGACTCATTGGGAGCGACGCGCCGGGCAATGCTCGAGATCCACGAGGACGCGGTCGACTCCGCGGTTAGCGTCAAGCGCAACGAAGCCAACGGTCAGGTGGGGTTTGACTTCGACAGCCTGTGGGACGAGCCAGAGGCAGTTGATCACATCCCAGAGCGCCCCGAGTGGGCCAAGCGCGACAAGCTCGCGTTCGAGCGAGAGATGCTGGGGTTGTATGTCTCGGATCATCCGCTCGCGGGACTAGAGATACAGCTGGCGAAACATGCCAGTGCGTCGATTACGGAGATTCTTGGGGGTGACGTGGCCCAGGACGGCGAGCACGTCACCATCGCGGGCCTGGTCACCAGCGTGCAGCACCGTGTGGCCCGCAATTCCGGCAACCAGTATGGAATTGTCACGGTCGAGGACTTCGCCGGCGAGATCAGCGTGATGTTCCTCGGCAAGACTTATCAGGAGTTCTCGCCCGCGCTCACGAACGACTCGATCGTTGTTGTGCGGGGCCGGGTGAGCGTGCGAGACGACGGCATGAACCTGCACGCGGTCAGTATGTTCACCCCCGACACCGGTCCGAGCCTTGGCTCCGGCCCGCTGGTGATCTCTGTGCAGGAGCAGCGTGCGACAACGGAGGTCATCTCGGCGCTCAACGATGTGCTGATCAGGCACGCGGGCGACAACGAGGTGCGACTTCGGCTGATCCGAGGGGACAGCGCGCGGGTGTTCGAGATTCCGTACCCGGTCACCGTGTCCGCGGACCTGTACGGGGAGCTCAAGAGCCTGCTCGGCCCGTCCTGTCTGGGCTAGGAGGATTCGTCCACGTCACCGTCGATGACGTGCGGCCGGTGGTACTGGCGCTCGTGGTAGAGCAGGGCATGGTCCTCGGGCCCCAACCCTCCCGATTCGATCTCGATGGCAACGATGGCGTTCTTGTGCACCGGAATGACCTCCACGATCCGCCCGATCATCCACGCGGTCACCTCGTGAAGGAGCGGCAGGCCGTGGGGGCCGGGGCTCCACGTGTCCGCATCGAACCGCACGGCATTATCCGCGGCCATTCGAACGGCGTGGTGTCGAGTTCGTGGGCCCAACATGTGCACCATCACCCGGTTGCCCACCGTCATCGCTGGCCACGCGCTCGAGACGCGCGCCATGTTGAAGGTCGCCAGTGGTGGGTCTGCGGCAAGGGAGGCCAGTGACGTAGCTGTGAAGCCCACGGGGTCACCAGTCGGTGCCAGCGAGGTCACAATCGCCACTCCTGCGGCGTGACGGCGAAACGCCTGTCTGAATGCCTCGAGGCCGGGATGGGGGAGAGGCGTGAGTGAGTTGTCCATACGTCGCTGTCAATCATGGCAGTGGCCGAAGTATTCCCTCATCGGCACGAACTAGCATGGTGAAGTCATGATGAGATCGATCGACCTCCGCCACGTGCAGCCCACCCGCGCAGAGCTGGGCACCCTTGTTCCTCGGGCGAGTGTCGACGTGTCGACGGCCGTCGAGACGGCCTCGCAACTGATTGAGGATGTGCGCGTTCGTGGCTCGCTCGCCCTTCTCGAGCAGGCCGAGCGGCTTGACGGAGTTCGGCCGCGCCACGTGCGGGTGCACGCCGATGAGATCTCCGGTGCCGTGCGAGCCCTGGCGCCCCAGGTCCGGGAGTCCCTCGAAGAGGGCGATCGCACGAGTGACCACCGCCACCGAAGCGCAGGTCCCACAGGGGTCCATTACCGAGCTCGGCGAGGGCGCGCGTGTGATCCAGCGCTGGCAGCCCGTCACGCGCGTGGGCCTGTACGTCCCGGGTGGCAAGGCGGTTTACCCGTCGAGCGTCGTGATGAACGTGGTCCCGGCACAGGTGGCTGGTGTCGCATCGATTGCGTTGGCGTCACCGCCCCAGCGTGCGTTCGATGGCGCCGTGCATCCCACGATCCTCGGCGCGGCGGGCCTCTTGGGCATCGAGGAGGTCTACGCCATGGGTGGCGCTGGCGCCATCGGAGCACTGTCCATGGGAGTTCCCGACCTCGACCTTGAGCCCGTGGACGTCATTACTGGTCCGGGGAACGTGTACGTGGCGGCGGCCAAACGACTGGTCCGTGGTGCTACGGGAATTGACTCCGAGGCCGGTCCCACCGAGATTCTGGTGATTGCCGACGCATCCGCAGATGCGCGGCTCGTGGCCGCGGATCTCGTCAGCCAGGCCGAACACGACGAGCTCGCGGCCGCCGTACTCGTGACCGACTCGCCAGAACTCGCAGCCGCGGTCGACGCGGAGGTGGAACGTCTGGCTCGGGCCACCCACCACCACGACCGCGTTCAGGTCTCCCTCACGGCGCAGCAGTCAGCCATCGTCCTCGTCGCGGACCTGGATGCCGCGGTGGCGTTCAGCAATGCCTACGGACCCGAGCACCTCGAGATTCAGGTCGCCAATCCGGGCGCGACCCTTGACCACATCGACAACGCGGGTGCCATCTTCCTCGGTGCCTACTCGCCGGTGAGTCTGGGCGACTACCTCGCCGGGTCAAACCACGTGCTTCCCACCGGGGGCCAGTCACGATTCTCATCGGGCCTGGGTGCGTACACCTTCCTTCGCCCCCAGCAGATCATCAGCTACGACCGCGAGGCACTCCGGGCCGTCGAGGAGCGTATTGTGGCACTCAGCACGGCCGAGGACCTGCCTGCCCACGGCGCCGCGGTCACCGCACGCTTCGAGAAGTAGGGCGTATTCTGGGGGCACCATGTTTTGCCCCTTCTGCAGGCACCCAGACAGTCGTGTCATCGACTCCAGGACGAGCGACGACGGGTTGTCCATTCGTCGGCGCCGACAGTGCCCCGAGTGTGGTCGCCGTTTTTCTACGACGGAGACCGCGAGTCTGAGCGTGATCAAGCGCAACGGCGTCGTCGAGCCGTTCAGCCGCGAGAAGATTGTCGCTGGTGTTCGCAAGGCCTGCCAGGGGCGCCCGGTCACGGATACGGATCTTGCCGTGCTCGCGCAGCGCGTCGAGGAGACCATCCGCGCGACGGGTGCCGCGCAGATCGAAGCCAACGACATCGGCCTCGCGATCCTGACCCCGCTGCGTGAACTCGATGAGGTGGCCTACCTCCGGTTCGCCAGCGTTTATCAGGGTTTTGACTCGCTCGAGGACTTCGAAGCGGCCATCACCCTCCTTCGGGTCGACCACCAGAACAGCGAAACACCCACGGCCTGAGCGGGCGATAGCCTTGCTGGAGCATGTACCGACTACTCTTTCGCCTGGTCCTCTCCCGCTTTGATCCCGAGCGTGCGCACGGACTCGCCTTTGCCGTGATTCGGGCATTGGCCGATTCTGGGTGTTGGCCGACTTGTGGCGCGATTTACCCGCCCCGATCCGCGGCTGGCCGTGGAAACGCTTGGCCTGGTATTTCCGTCGCCGTTTGGGCTCGCCGCCGGCTTTGACAAGGAGGGCACCGGCATCCGTGGCCTTGGTCAACTGGGTTTTGGCCACGTTGAGGTGGGGACGATCACTGCGATCCCACAGCCCGGGAACGAGAAGCCGCGGCTGTTCCGTCTGGTCGAGGACCGCGCGGTCATCAACCGCATGGGGTTCAACAACCACGGCGCCGAGGCGGCCTCGTGACGTGATTGCCCGTGCGGTTCGCAAGCTCAGGCGACCCGTTGTGGGAATCAACATCGGCAAATCGCGAGTGGTCGACGTGGATGCCGCGATCCCCGACTACCTCGAGAGCACCCGGGCTCTTTCCCCTCTCGCCGACTACCTCGTGGTCAACGTGAGTTCTCCCAACACCCCGGGGCTCCGTGGCCTCCAGGAACTCGAGAAGCTCGCGCCGCTCCTGGTCGCGGTCAAGGGTGCGGCGGGTGCGACACCGGTGCTGGTCAAGATTGCCCCTGACCTGACCGACGACGAGGTGCGTCTGATCGCGGGCTTGGCCGTCGACACGCTCGACGGGATCATTGCCACCAACACCACTCTGTCTCGTGAGGGGCTCACGACCGATGCCGCAGTCGTTGCCGCTGCGGGCGCCGGTGGGCTCTCCGGGCCGCCGGTGGCGGCGCGATCACGTGAGCTCCTTCGTCTCATCCGAGGGATTGTGCCGGCCGATTTCTGTGTCATCTCCGTGGGCGGAGTGGAGACGGCCGAGGATGTTGCTGCCCGTCTCGCCGACGGCGCCACCCTCGTGCAGGGCTACACCGCGTTCCTCTATGAGGGGCCGCTATGGGCGCGGCAGATCAACCGTGGATTGGCCGACCTGACGCGCCCCTAGTGAGCTACTCGTAGCGCAGCGAGTCAATCGGACTCTGGCGCGCGGCCCGCGATGCGGGCAGCACCGCCGCTACCAACGCGATCCCCATGACCAGCAGCAGAACACCTGCGATGGAGATCGGGTCAAACGCAATGATCTGGAGCCCCACAAGATCGGAGAGAAGCGTCTGCGAGAGCACCGAGCTGATCACCGATCCGAGAGCGATCCCGACGAGCGCTCCAATCGCGCTGCCCAAGAAGCCGATGAACACGGCCTCCGTGCTGAACAACGCGAATATACGTGGCCGACTCATGCCCATCGCCTTCATCAGGCCAATCTCCCGCGTGCGCTCCTGGACACTCATGAGAAGGGTATTGATGATGCCAAATCCTGCAGCCAGGAGGGCGATCACCGCGAACGCGTTGAGCACGAGGATGATTCCATCGATTACCGTCTGGAAGGTTCCGATCTGGTCGGCGACGGTGGTGCCCGCAAAGCCGGCATCCTCGAGAGCCGACTTCAGGGCTGCGACCTGCTCGGGCGTCGAGTTCGGGTCAAAACGAACGGTGGCGAGCGCATAGCCCGTTGTCGACCCCTCGGGGAGCCCCGTGCTCTGAGCGTCGTACAACGCCGTCCGTAGGGAAGCTCCCAAGGTCGCATTCGTTCCGAACAGCGTGGGCTCCTGCAGGCCCACGACCGTTGCCTCGACCAGGTGCTGATCGCGCACGGCATCCGTAATGGCAATGGTGACCGTCTGCCCGATTGCATCCTCGTAGCTCGAGAAACCGAGCGCGTCCACGTAGCTGGTGGGCAGGATGATCTCGAAGGCGTCACCATCGGTGAAGCCCTCGCCCGCGGCGAGCTCAGTACGAACCCCGGCGCTGAGCGGGTTGAGGGCGAGCTCGAACTTTCCGTTGTCCTGCCACTCGACGTAGTCGGGAACAACGGAAACCACCGGCTCCACCGACAGGACACCATCGATATCGGCGATGGTGTCGAGGTCGTCGTCCGTCATCGCGAGGACCGTTGCGCCGGGCTGTCCCGTACCCGAGGCCACCTCGGTGGCGGCGTCAGGATCGTAGGGAGTGGGCCCGTCAGATTCCTCGACCACCTCGGTTGGCTTGGTGACACTCATCACGTCCGGAGCGCCGATCGAGGCGATCTGGTTGTCTATGTAGTTGTTGATTCCCGTGCCAAGGCCATTGGTGATGGTGAGGGTGAACGCGCCAATAAAGATCGCGATCACGGTCAGCGTGGTACGCAGCCTGCTGCGGAAGGAATTGCCGATAGCGGTCCGGACAATGTCGACGGCTCTCATGCGCGTGCCCCCGCCCCAGTCAGGGAGTGGGCCTCGTCCGCCGCCACCACAAGGCCATCGCGCAGGTACACCTGACGGGACGCCCGCGCGGCAAGATCGTCGTCGTGGGTCACAACTACGAGGGTGATTCCGTTCGACGCATTGAGGTCGAAGAGCATGTCCTCGACGAGTGCACCGGTGGCCGAGTCGAGGTTGCCCGTCGGTTCGTCGGCGAAGATGATTCGAGGATTGTTGACGAGCGCGCGTGCGATGACCACACGCTGCTTCTGACCACCGGACAGATCGGTCGCCCGGTTTTTTGCCTTGTCAGCGAGCTCCAGGCGCTCCAGCGCCTCCATCGCACGCCGCCGGCGCTCAGCCGGCCGCACTCCCGCGATGGTCAGGGGCAACATCACGTTCTCGAGCACCGACGCGGTTGGCGTCAAAAAGAACTGCTGGAACACAAAACCGAACGTGCGGTTGCGTAGCGCATTCAGGCGTGCACCGCTCAGCGTTCGTGCGTTCTCGCCGGCCACGATGAGCTCGCCGCTTGTTGGCGGATCCAGCAAAGCCATCACGTGCATCAGGGTCGACTTGCCCGACCCACTCTTGCCGACAATGGCGACCGAGTCGCCCTCGTTGATGTCCAGGGTGATTCCGCGAAGCGCATCAAAGCTCGTTGAGCCCGAACCGTAACGCTTCGTGAGATCTCGAGTAGTGAGAACTGAGGTCATGGTGCCAGCATGACCACTTTGTTGTGCCATTACGTCGGCCCGGGGGAGTGACCTTCACTACTCCCGCGGTCGTACTAGCTCGGGAACTGCCCGCGCTTCACCTGTGGCTTGGGGAGGCGCATCATCCGCAGCTGAAGGGCGCGCATCGCCGCGTACCACCGCACCTTCTCCACCCGGTCGTCGCCGAACTTAGCCCTGAGCTTGCGGGTCACCAGGAACCCGAGCAGGATCGCGTCGCCCGCGGCCACAATAAAAAACGCCCACAGTGCCACGATGCCGATGTACTGCACCTCAACCTGCGGGAAGAAGGTCAGGATGATCACCAGGAACATCAGGGGGATAAGCAACTCCCCAAAGCTGAAACGCGCGTCGACGTAGTCACGAACGAACCGCTTCTGGGGACCACGGTCGCGAAGGGGGAGGTACTTCTCGTCTCCGTTCGCGAGACCAATACGAGCCTTGTCGCGCTGGGCCTGGGCCTGAGCACGCGCCTGCCGACGCGCCTCCGCACGGTCGTTGGACACGAGCGGGCGCTTGCGCGCCTCTTCCTTCTCTCGCCGCGTGGGCGTGGGGCGTCCCTTGCCGGTCGGAGCCGCTTCGGGAGCGGTCTCGACGGTCGAGCTGTCGGTGGGGGGTGTCTTGGCCACGGGAGTCCTCGCGTTGGGTGTCTGCTTAAGATTACTCGCATGACCGAAACACCGCAGTCGCATCCCCTCCTCGCCGAACTACGCGAGTCCGTGCAGTCCGGCTTGCCCTCGGCGATCTCCGATCTGGGCACGCTCGTGCGCATCCCGTCCGTGTCCTGGGACGGCTTCGATCCCGCTTACGTCGCTGCCAGCGCGAACGAGGTGCGTGCCCTCCTCGAGGCGTTGGGGGTCTTCGACTCGGTCGTGGTGTCGACCGCACCTATCGATGCGGAACGGACAGGGCAACCCGCAGTTCTTGCAACCCGTGCGGCTCGCAATGGAAAGCCCACGATCCTCCTCTATGCCCACCACGACGTCCAGCCTCCCGGGCAGGATGCCGACTGGGAATCCTCCCCGTTCGAGCCCACGGTGCGTGGCGACCGCCTGTACGGGCGGGGCGCCGCGGATGACAAGGCCGGAGTTATGGCGCATGTCGCGGCGATTCGTGCCTTTGTTGATGTCGTGGGCACGGACTTCGATCTCGGTCTCGTCGCATATATCGAGGGGGAGGAGGAGTTCGGGTCTCGCTCGTTCGCGAACTTCATCGTGCAACACCGCGAGGACCTCGCCGCCGACGTCATCGTTGTCGCCGACTCGGACAACTGGGACACCGAGACGCCGTCCCTCACGGTCGGCCTGCGTGGCAATGTCACCTTCAAGCTGACGGTCTCCACGCTGGAACACGCGAGCCATTCCGGAATGTTCGGGGGAGCGGCGCCCGATGCGATGCTGGCGATGATCAGGTTGCTGGCATCGCTCCATGCCGAGGATGGCTCGGTTGCCGTCGCGGGCCTGACGTCGCGCGACGCGACAACCCCCGACTACTCCGAGGAACGGCTTACCGAGGAGGCGGCCCTGCTCGACGGCGTCCGCCCGATTGGTCATGGACCTGTCCTGAGCCGGCTGTGGGACCAGCCCGCCATCACCATTACCGGAATCGACGCGCCCAGTGTGGTTAACGCATCCAACACCCTGGTGCCGAGCGTGACGGTCAAGGTCAGCGCTCGTATTGCTCCGGGACAGACCGCCGATGACGCCTACCGTGCCCTTGAGTCGCACCTGACAGCGCACGCGCCGTTTGGCGCACACGTCGAGATCAGTGATGTTGATCGAGGCAACCCGTTCCTGGTCGACACAACAGGGTGGGCGGTAGCCGAAGCGAAGGATGCGATGCACCAGGCCTGGGGGCGTGCCGCCGTGGAGACGGGAATTGGCGGGTCGGTTCCGTTCATTTCTGACCTGGTAACGGTGTTCCCGGAGGCTCAGATCCTCATCACGGGCGTCGAAGACCCCGACTCACGAGCGCACAGCCCCAACGAGTCGCTTCATTTGGGCGTCTTCCACCGCGCGATCCTTACCGAGGCCGTGTTGCTCGCAAAGCTCGAGGGCCGCGCGTAGAATGGATGACATGACAGATACCGCCACCGCAACCCATGGCGTGGGCCTCACGGAGGCCGCGGCCACCAAGGTCCGCACCCTGCTCAACCAGGAGGGCCGCGACGATCTTCGCCTTCGGCTCGCTGTTCAGCCGGGCGGATGCTCGGGACTGATCTATCAGCTCTACTTTGACGAGCGCATGCTCGACGGTGACGCTGCGGTCGAGTTCGGCGAGGGCGTCGAGGTAGTTGTCGACAAGATGAGCGTTCCGTACCTCGACGGGGCAATGATCGACTTTGAAGACACGATCCAGAAGCAGGGTTTCACGATCGACAATCCCAACGCGCAGGGTTCCTGCGCCTGTGGGGACAGCTTCCACTAGTCATCAGGCAGCTTCAAGAAAAACGCGTCCGAATGGGCGCGTTTTTCGTCCCCGGGGGGCGGCGATGCATCCGGCGAGCCTCCCCGCTGGTTATAGACTGAACAGGATTGAAGTCCATGTTCTGCGAGAGGTCACAGGTGCGCTCTAACCGCCGTCTTCGATGGGCTGCTATTCCAATTGGGGTAGCAGTTGCGATCATTCTCGCGGGATGCACCCAGGAGCAGCTTCAGGGCTGGCTCCCGGGTGATCCCGAGACCACCAACCACACGTCGAGGATCATGGGCCTGTGGGTCACCTCCTGGATCGTGCTTCTCGCCGTGGGCGTTGTGACGTGGGGCCTGATCATCTGGGCCGCCGTCGTCTACCGGCGCCGCAAGGGCCAGACCGGTCTGCCCGTGCAGCTGCGCTACAACCTCCCCGTTGAGATCTTCTACACGATCGTTCCGTTGATCCTTGTGCTGGGCTTTTTTGCCTTCACGGCACGCGATCAGGCTGCGATCGAGGAGCCGACGGTCGACCCCGACGTGCAGATCGAGGTCTTTGGCAAGCGCTGGGCGTGGGACTTCAACTACGTCACCGACGACGCGTATTACTCGGGTGTCCAGGCGGACTTCAACCCGGATGGCTCGATCAACACCGACACGCTGCCCGTGCTCGTTCTTCCGGTCGACCAGACCATCGACATCAAGATCGAATCGCGCGACGTTATCCACTCGTTCTGGGTCATCGACTTCTTGTACAAGAAGGACATGATTCCGGGCAAGACGAACCACATGTACTTCACGCCCACCAAGGTCGGAACCTACCAAGGCAAGTGTGCTGAGCTCTGTGGCGAGTACCACTCGCTCATGCTGTTCACCGTCGAGGTGGTGTCACAGGAGGACTACGACGCCTATATCGAGCGGCTCAAGGCAGGCGACTACGCACCCTACGGCGGCGAGGGCCAGATTGGTGCCGACTTCAACGTGAACCAGAACCTGCCCGGCAACGGCACCAGCACCGAGGACTGAACACGATGACTACAGCAACACTGCAGACCCCGGGCATCTCGGTTTCGGCCGAGCGCAAGGGCAACGTGCTCGTCAATTGGATCACCTCGACCGATCACAAGACGATCGGGTACATGTACCTGATTTCGTCGTTTATGTTCTTCCTGCTCGGCGGCGTGATGGCGTTGGTCATTCGTGCCCAGCTGTTCGCTCCGGGCTTGAACGTCGTCGCGACGGGGGAGCAGTACAACCAGCTCTTCACCATGCACGGCACGATCATGCTGCTGATGTTCGCGACGCCGCTGTTCGCCGGATTCGCCAACGTCCTGATGCCGCTCCAGATTGGCGCGCCCGACGTCGCATTCCCGCGACTCAACGCGTTCGCATTCTGGCTGTTCCTCTTCGGCAGCACGATCGCCGTCGCGGGATTCCTGACTCCTCAGGGTGCCGCATCCTTCGGCTGGTTCGCATACGCTCCGCTCTCGAGCACAACCTTCTCGCCTGGCTACGGCGGAAACCTCTGGGTCTTTGGCCTGGCACTGAGCGGTTTCGGAACCATTCTTGGTGGCGTGAACTTCATTACGACGATCATCACGATGCGCGCGCCCGGCATGACGATGTGGCGCATGCCGATCTTCACGTGGAACACCCTCGTGACGTCGCTGCTGGTGTTGATGGCGTTCCCCGTGCTCGCCGCGGCGATGTTTGGCCTGGGTGCCGACCGCGTGTTTGGTGCTCACATCTACGACCCCGCCAACGGTGGTGTGATCCTCTGGCAGCATCTCTTCTGGTTCTTCGGTCACCCCGAGGTCTACATCATCGCGCTGCCGTTCTTCGGCATTGTCTCCGAGATTCTGCCCGTGTTTAGCCGCAAGCCGATCTTCGGTTACAAGACCCTGATCTACGCAACCATCGCCATCGCCGCGCTGTCTGTGACCGTGTGGGCACACCACATGTACGTCACAGGTTCAGTGCTGTTGCCCTTCTTCGCACTGCTCACCATGCTTATCGCCGTGCCGACGGGCGTAAAGATCTTCAACTGGATCGGAACGATGTGGCGAGGCTCGGTGACCTTCGAGTCTCCGATGTTGTGGACGATCGGCTTCTTGATCACCTTCACCTTTGGTGGACTGACGGGCGTCATCCTGGCGTCGCCTCCGCTCGACTTCCACGTGTCCGACACCTACTTCGTTGTGGCTCACTTCCACTACGTGGTCTTCGGAACGGTCGTCTTCGCGATGTTCGCGGGCTTCTATTTCTGGTGGCCCAAGTGGACGGGCAAGATGCTCAACGACCGCCTCGGCAAGATCCACTTCTGGCTCCTGTTCATCGGATTCCACACGACCTTCCTTATCCAGCACTGGATTGGTGTTGTGGGACTTCCGCGTCGTTACCGCACGTACCTCGAGGAGGACGGCGTCACGTGGATGAACCAGATATCGACCGTGGGATCGGCGATTCTCGCGATCTCGATGCTTCCGTTCCTCTACAACGTGTACATCACGGCCCGCAAGGCGCCGAAAGTCACGGTGAATGATCCGTGGGGATACGGTCGCTCGCTCGAGTGGGCTACCAGTTGCCCGCCGCCCCGTCACAACTTCACGTCGATCCCGCGCATCCGTTCGGAGTCGCCGGCGTTTGACCTGAACCACCCCGAGGCCGGCGTTCCGATTGGCATCGGCCCTGCAAAGGACGCACCCGATGCGCCCGTTTACGACCTTGCCGACGAGAAGGTGAAGTAGCTCAGATGCGGACCAATCTCCGGATGTTCTGGATCCTTGCCGGATTCTTCTTCTTTGCAGCAGCGCTGTACACCGTTTGGTCGTTGTTGGCGACGGGACACGTCGAGTGGGTCGGCACGATCGCCATCGCGCTCTCCGGCATTCTTGCGGTGCTGATCGCTTTTTACCTCATGCTGGTTGTTCGATCCCAGGGTGGTGAGCTACCCGAGGATCGCCTCGATGCCAACATCGACGATGGTGAAGCCGAGCAGGGTCACTTCAGCCCGTGGAGCTGGTGGCCGATTGTTCTTGCCGCCTCCTCTGCCGTAGTCGTGCTGGGTCTCGCAATTGGCCCCTGGCTCTCCTTCATTGGCGTGGGCGTTCTGCTCGTTGCAATTGTGGGTTGGGTCTACGAGTACTACCGCGGTTACTTCGCGCGCTAAGCACGCGCTCTAGCGCCTATCCACCTGCCTCTGGCGGTGGTTAGGCGCTTTCGCGTTTGTGGGGCAAGACTGGTGAGAAGCGGCTACCTCGGCGGGCAGCAGGGTGCCAGCGCCGCTCTGATCGTGATCTCGCTAGACCGTGTTCGTGCTGATGACTGTCGGCTTGCTCTGAGACCGCGCTCGCGCTCACAGCGCCGGGGAGAGGCGTGCAGGGCTGCCCACTGCTCTGCCCTCGCGCTAGGGCACCCGGCCGTCCTCACTCGCAGCACCAGAGCACAGGTGGGGATCCAAGCCTTAACGAATAATGGCCGCAGGGCGATTGCCCCGCGGCCATTCTCGTTGTTACGAACTAGTGGTCGTCGTGGTGACCAGCCTCGAGCTCCGTCTGCTTGACCGGCTCGATGCGGTCCTCGAAGAACCAGCGGGACAGCCCGGCGCGGAAGCGCTGGCGTGCCGTGATGCGGCCCTTCTCGTCGGGACGAACCATAAGCGGCTTGTAGTCGGTGAAGCTCACGAGCTTCCAGCGCTCGTACTCATCGAGCTGCTCGTGAACCTCGATGTACTCACCGCCAGGAAGCCGGACAATGCGGCCGGACTCGAAGCCGTGGAGGGCGATCTCGCGGTCCTTCTTCTGCAGCGCGAGGCAGACCCGCTTCGCCACAATGTAGGCGACAACCGGAGCCACGAAGAGGAGCACCTGAAGTGCGTTGATGACGCCCTCGATCGTCAGCTTGAAGTGCGTCGCAATCAGGTCGGAACTCGCCGCTGCCCACAACACCGCGTAGAACGTCACACCGGCCGCGCCGATCGCGGTGCGAGTTGGGGCATTGCGCGGGCGGTCGGCGATGTGGTGCTCGCGTTTGTCACCGGTGATCCACGCCTCGATGAAGGGGTAGAGGGCCACGATCGCGAGGAACAGCGGCAGCACCAAAAGCGGAACCAGAATGTTCAGCGACAGCGTGTAACCGCCGATGACAACCTCCCAGCCCGGTGGAACAAGGCGCAAGGCACCATCGGCGAATCCGATGTACCAGTCAGGCTGAGTACCGGCGGAAACAGGGGAGGGGTCATACGGCCCGTACACCCACACCGGGTTGATCTGGAAGAGCGAGGCGATCAGCACGATCACGCCGAAGATGATGAAGAAGAATCCACCGGCCTTCGCGGCGAACACCGGCATGATCGGGACACCGACGACGTTGTCGTTGGTGCGGCCCGGAGCAGCGAACTGGGTGTGCTTGTTGATCACGAGGAGCAACATGTGCACACCGAGCGCTGCCACAAGAATCGCCGGCAGCAAGAGGATGTGGAGCACGTAGAGGCGGCCCACGATGTCGAACCCGGGGAACTCGCCACCAAAGAGCAGATACGAGATCCACGTTCCCACGACCGGGAGTCCCTTGACCATGCCATCGATGATCCGGAGACCGTTACCGGAGAGCAGGTCATCCGGCAGCGAGTAGCCCGTGAAGCCCTCGGCCATGGCCAGAATGAAGAGGACAAACCCGATCACCCAGTTGATCTCGCGAGGCTTGCGGAACGCTCCCGTGAAGAACACGCGCAGCATGTGGAGACCAATGGACGCCACGAACAGCAGCGCCGCCCAGTGGTGAACCTGGCGCATCAGGAGCCCGCCCCGGATGTCGAAAGAAATGTCGAGCGTCGAGGCCATTGCCGCGGACATTTCGATGCCCTTGAGGGGAACCCACGATCCCTCGTAAATGACGGGAACCATCGATGCCTGGAAGAAGAACGTCAGGAAGGTACCCGACAGGAGGATCACGATGAAGCTGTAGAGCGCGACCTCGCCGAGCATAAACGACCAGTGGTCGGGGAAGATCTTGCGACCAACCTCCTTGACCAGGCCCGAGATGCTCGTGCGCTCGTCGATGTAGTTCGCCGCCCAGCCGGTGAACCGCATACCCGTCGACTTCTCGGCCGCGGGGGCCTGAGCGGTCTGTTCTGTCGTGGTCATAGCGAGCGCTCCCAGAAGCTTGGGCCAACCGGTTCGGTAAAGTCGCTGCGCGCGATGAGGTAGCCCTCGTCATCGACTGTGATGGGCAGCTGGGGAAGGGGGCGCTTGGCCGGGCCGAAGATCACGGTCGCCTCGCGCGAAACATCAAACTGGGACTGGTGGCACGGGCACAGCAGGTGATGTGTCTGCTGCTCGTACAGGGCCACGGGGCATCCAACGTGGGTGCAGATCTTGGAGTACGCGACGATGCCGGCGTAGTTCCAGTCCTCGCGACCGGGGGAGACGTGAAGGTCCTCGGGCTTGAGGCGCATGAGCAGCACCGCCGCCTTTGCCTTCTCCTCAAGCTTGTGCTCGGACTCGTTGAGTCCCTCGGGAATCACGTGGAAAGCGGAACCCAGTGTGACCTCGGAGGCGCGAATCGGAGTGCCTGACGGGTCACGCGTGAGGCGAACACCCTTGGCCCACATTGTGTGCTTCAACAGCGGAACCGGGTCCTCGGCGGGTGCCAGGTCACGGAACAAGACGACTGCGGGCAGCGGACTGACAACAAGCGCGCCAATAAGCGAGTTGCGGATGAGCTTGCGGCGGGTGAAGCCGGACTCCTTGTTGCCCAGCGTGAAGACCTCGACGGCCTTCTCGCGGGTGGCGTCGGTGCCGCGGGTGCCGTGGCGCTGCTCCACGAGGTCGTGGCCGTCCATGAGGGACTTCGACCAGTGCACGGCACCGATGCCAATACCCAGCAGGCCGAGCGTGATGCCGAGCCCGAGGAACAGGTTGTTCATGCGCACGGTCGCGAGGTCACTCGCAATCGGGAACACGATGTACGCGACGATCGCCAAGATCGAGCCAACGATGGAGACGAAGAACCACGCCGAGACGCGACGTTCCGCCTGCTTCTCTTTCGCTGGGTCCAGATCAGTCACACGAGGGCGGAACGGCGGGAAGCCAGGGTTCTGCACCTCATCGGCGACCACCACGGCAGTGCCGTGGGACGGCGGGTTGTCGCCGTACTTCTCGACGGTCGAGCCCGCAGCGTCACTGCTGCTCGAGTCGTGGTCCTTCGCCATTCTTATCCCTTCACACCGTCGTTCGACGAAAAGCTAGTTGGACTTGGCCGTGAGCCACACGGTGATCGCGACGATCGCGCCGAGTCCGAAGATCCAGATAAAAAGCCCCTCGGAAACGGGGCCGATGTCGCCGAGCCCAAAGCCGCCGACGGAGGGCTGCTCGTCCAGGAACTTGAGGTAGGTGATGATGTTCGCCTTGTCCTCGGGGGAGATGTTGTGGTCGTTGAAGACCGGCATGTTCTGCGGGCCAGTGATCATCGCCTCGTAGATGTACACGGCGTCAACGTCGCTCAGCGGCGGGGCGAACTTGCCTTCGGTGAGTGCGCCGCCCGCGCCTGCGACGTTGTGGCACATTGCACAGTTGATGCGGAAGAGTTCGGCACCGACTGCAGCGTCGCCGTCACCCTGCAGGTACTTCTCGTCCGGGATTGCCGGGCCGGGCCCACGCGAGTCGACGTAGGCGGCGAGTGCGGCGATCTGCTCGGCCGTGAACTGCGGCGGCTTAACCTCAGCCTGAGGGCCCGTCGCTGCCATCGGCATACGGCCGGTGCCGACCTGGAAGTCGACAGCTGCTGCTCCGACACCGATCAGGCTCGGGGCCTGCGTTGTGCCCTGAAGGGCCATTCCGTGACAGGTCGCGCAGTTGGCAGCAAAAAGCTTGCCACCCTCCTCGACGAGGGCTTCCTGTGCTGCGGTGGTCTCGGCCGTTGCGCTCGAGGTGAACAGGGCATATGCGCCGCCGGTGGCCAGGAGCCCAACGAGCAGGAGGGCCACGCTAGCCAGCGGGTGCCGGCGTCCGGATGCGGTCTTCTTCGCCATGGTGCGTTTCGTTCCGATTCTTTATCTGAGGATGTAAATGACGAGGAAGAGGCCGATCCAGACCACGTCAACGAAGTGCCAGTAGTAGGAGACAACAACGGCGGTCGTTGCTTCCTTGTGACCGAAGGTCTTCACGGCGAACGCGCGACCAATCACCAGCAGGAACGCGATGAGTCCACCCGTCACGTGGAGGCCGTGGAAGCCCGTCGTGATGTAAAACGCGGACCCGTAGGAGTCGCTCGAGAGGCTCACATGCTCGCTGACGAGCAGGGCGTACTCGTAGATCTGGCCCACCACAAAGGTCGCGCCCATCGCGTAGGTGAGGAAGAACCACTCGACCATGCCCCACTTGCGCAGATCCCAGAGCTTTCCGGTGCGATTCGCCTGCATCCGCTCAGCGGCAAAAACGCCGAACTGACAGGTCACCGACGACAGAACAAGGATCGTGGTGTTGATTGCTGCGAACGTGATGTTGAGCTTTGCGGTCTGCTCTTCCCACAGCAAGGGCGACATTGCCTTGAGGGTGAAGTAGATCGCGAAGAGGCCAGCGAAGAACATTACTTCGCTACCCAGCCACACGATCGTTCCGACCGCCACGATATTCGGGCGCTGGACTGAGGGGGCTCCGATCGAGCGCGAAAGAGAGGCTGTGGTCACTCTCCCATTATGGTCGATTTCCGGGTCGGGGTTTTGTCATTCGTCGGGCCAGTCGTTGTCGTCTCGTTAGGATTTCGACATGGCGCATGAGAGAACGTGGCCCGGCCTGCTCGCAGGACTCGTCGAGGGTAGGGATCTGTCCATCAGCGATGCCGAGTGGGCCATGCAGTCCGTGATGGCAGGGGAGGCAACATCCGCCCAGCTGGCGGGGCTTCTGGTCGCTCTCCGGGTTAAGGGCGAGACCGTCGACGAAATCGTGGGCTTCCGCGACGCGGTGCTGGCAAACGCGCTTCCGCTGGACGTGACGCCCGATGTGCTGGACATTGTCGGCACTGGTGGGGACCCGTACGGGGCAGTTCTGAACATCTCCTCCGTTGCCTCCGTGATTGCTGCGGCCGCGGGGGTTCCGGTGGTCAAGCACGGAAATCGTGGCGCAAGTTCGGCATCCGGCGCCTCCGACGTGCTCTCGGCCCTGGGCCTCAACCTCGACATCTCGCCCGAGCGAGTGGCGCAGGTTCTCGACGAGACGGGCATCACGTTCGCATTCGCCGCAATGTTCCATCCCGGGTTCCGTCACGCCGGCCCCACGCGGAAGGAACTGGGAATCTCGACCCTGTTTAACATCCTCGGCCCGCTCTGTAACCCGGCCCGACCAAACGCGTCTGCTGTCGGCGTTGCCAGTCTTGAGCGTGTTCCCCTGGTCGTTGGGGTCTTCCAGACCCGCGGTGCCACTGCGCTCGTCTACCGCGGTGACGACGGCATCGACAAGCTCACGACCACCGGTCACAGCCACATCTGGGAGGTGAGCAGGGGAGTTGTCGCCGAACATGACCTCGACCCGGCTGAACTGGGTATCGCTCGAGCGGAAATCGAGGCACTTTTGGGCGCCGATCCGGCGCACAATGCCTCGGTTGCGCGCGGCGTTCTCGAGGGTCAACCGGGCGCCGTTCGTGACATCGTGCTGCTGAACGCTGCCGCGGGACTGGTGTCATGGGAGTTGTCCCGTGACCCGGAGGTCATGCAGGAGCCGATCCTCGACCGTCTCGCGACCCAGCTGGAGCGGGCAGCATCCGTGGTTGACTCTGGTGCGGCAGTGCGGAAGCTCGACGAATGGGTGGCAGCGACGAATCGCTAGACGACGTCGTCGTCGTCGTCGACCCAGTCGAGGGTCTTCGAGATCGCCTTGCGCCACGAGCGCATCAGTCTCTCCCGCTCGTCGTCGGTCATCGTGGGTTCCCAGCGCGCACCCTCGCGCCAGTTCTCTCGAAGCTCGTCGAGTCCTGACCAGAACCCGACCGACAGTCCCGCCGCGTAGGCGGCACCCAATGCTGTCGTCTCGGCAACGACGGGCCGAACAACGGGGATGCCCAGGAGATCGGCCTGGAATTGCATCAGTCGGTCGTTGGCGACCATTCCACCATCGACCTTCAGCTCCGAGATCGGAACACCAAAGTCGGCGGTCACGGCGTCCAGCACCTCCCGGGTCTGAAATGCCGTAGCCTCGAGCGCAGCTCGAGCGATGTGGCCACGATTCGCGAACCGGGTAAGCCCCAGGATGGCGCCACGCGCATCCGCTCGCCAGTGTGGCGCGTAGAGCCCCGAGAACGCCGGCACAAAGTAGACACCGCCATTGTCGTCGACACTCGCGGCTAGCTCCTCGACCTCTTTCGCGCTCGAGATGATCCCGAGGTTGTCGCGCAACCACTGGACGAGCGATCCGGTCACCGCGATCGAGCCTTCCAGTGCGTACCGGGGATCCTCGTCATCGAGGCGGTACGCCACTGTCGTGAGAAGACCGTTGGTGGAACGCACGATCTCCTTTCCCGTATTGACAATCAAAAAGTTGCCCGTGCCGTAGGTGTTTTTCGAGTCACCCGCCTCGAACGCGGCCTGACCAAAGGTCGCGGCCTGCTGGTCACCGAGGATTCCCGTCACGGGCACCTCACGAAGCAGCGACGTCGTCGAGATGGTGCCAAACGCATCCGACGAACTGCGGATGCGCGGCAACATCGATAGCGGAATCCCGAACTCCGCCACGATGCTCTCATCCCACGTGCACGTCTGCAGGTCCATCAGGAGGGTGCGGCTGGCGTTGGTGACGTCGGTGGCGTGAACTCCACCGTCAATACCACCGGTCAGGTTCCAGAGGAGCCACGAGTCGGTCGTGCCAAAAAGGAGGGTTCCCGCCTCAGCGCTGGCTCGTGCACCATCCACGTTCTCGAGGATCCAGGCGATCTTGGTGCCAGAGAAGTAGGTCGCGAGCGGCAGGCCGACCGTCGACTTGAACCGATCGAGGTCACCCTGAGCGATCCTGTCGACGATCGGTTGGGTCCGGGTGTCCTGCCAGACGATGGCGTTGTAGACAGGAATCCCTGTGGTTTTGTCCCACACCACCGTGGTCTCCCGCTGGTTAGTGATACCAACGGCCGCGATGTCGTGGCGGGTGATGTTGGCCTTCGAGAGTGCCTGCCCGACGACCTCCCGCGTGTTGTTCCAGATCTCGATGGGGTCATGCTCCACCCAGCCAGCGCGAGGGAAGATCTGTTGATGTTCGAGTTGCCCGACCGAGACAACCGATCCGCCGTGATCAAAAACGATCGCCCTCGTGCTTGTGGTGCCCTGGTCGATTGCGAGAACGAAGCTGGTCATTCTGCGACCCTACCGAGCGGGCGTTCGACTCGCACCGTGATCATGGAGCTGTCCATAGGCTCTCGATGGTGAGCTCTGACGCCGCCCGGTGGCCGGTCAGCCCCAGGACCAGGTCAAACTCCGCGATGATGTTCCTGAGCACGGCCTCGGCCCCCGCAGCTCCCGCAATCGCCATTCCGTAGACGTATGGTCGCCCGACGAGTACCGCGTCGGCCCCCGTCGCGAGAGCCTTGGCGACATCCGATCCCGACCGCACACCGCTGTCGAGGAGGACCGGAACCCTGCCTCGAACCACCTCCACGATGGCCGGGAGGGCGGAAAAAGAGCCGATTGCGCCGTCAATTTGTCGTCCGGCATGGTTGCTGACCACCAGCCCGTCGATGCCGTGGTCGAGGGCCAGGCGTGCGTCATCCGGGTGTTGGACCCCCTTGAGCAGGATCGGCAAGGCCGTCCGCTCGCGCAAGAAGGAGAGGTTGTCCCAGGTGAGGCTGGATCGGGAGAACACGTCGAGGAACGTCTCGACGGCGGCTCGGGGTGCGGGGGAGCGCAGGTTGCTCATGAACGCCCCTGGATAGTTGCGGGTCATGTCGAGCAGCGTGCGAATGCTTGAGAGGGAGACACGCGGGCGCGGCCCGGCCGGACGCGGGCGAGTGATGTGCTCCTCGACGAGACGCGCGAACACGGGATCGCTCGTGTACTGCGCGATGCCCTGACCGTGAATGAAGGGCAGGAAGGCGATGTCGAGGTCGCGCGGGCGCCATCCGAGCATGTGGGTATCGAGTGTCACAACGATCGCCGAGGCCCCGGATGCCTCGGCTCGCGACACAAGGCTCTCGACGAGGTCGTCGGAACTGCTCCAGTAGAGCTGGAACCATCGGGGAGCGGGCCCCGCGAGCTCGGCTACGCGTTCCATGGGAATCGAGGCCTGGGTGGAGATGACGTAGGGAATGCCGAGGGACGCCGCAGCGCGGGCGATGGCGACGTCAGCGTCGGGATGCACGAGCTCAAGCACCCCGACGGGCGCCGCGAGCACGGGGGAGGGGTAGCGCCGCCCGAAGAGCTCGACGGACAGGTCCCGCTCCGACACGTCGCGCAGGACGCGAGGAACGAGACTCACGGCGTCGAATGCCGCACGGTTGTTCCGGGCCGTTACCTCCGCACCGCTGGACCCCGCGACGTACGCCCACGCTGCGGGTGACATCGCGCGCTGCGCCGCCGCCTCCAAGGCGGTCCAGGACGCGGGGACCACCGGGCGGGTGCCCTGAGCTCCGTTGCGATAGATCGTCGATTGGGTCTCGCGTCCCACGTTCACGGGCAGTCCTCCTCGTCGAGTTGGCACGAGACTACCCGCGGGGTGGCTAGGGCGCACCAGCCAGGTACATCCACACGCCGTTCTCGCGAGCGAAGCGGCTCACCTCGTGTTGGCTTCCGGCACCAGCGGGGGAGCGGTAAAACGCCTCGAATTCGACGGTTCCCGTGCTGTCGAGCATCCCGCCGGCCTCGCGACCCAGGATGTCGAGTCGATACCACCGCAGGGTGTCGTCGAGCTCGAGCTCGTGCGGTCGGGTCGATGGATGCCAGCTCGCGAGAAGGTAGTCGACATTGCCCACCGCGAACGCCGAGAACCGGGAACGCATCAGACGTTCTGCCGTGGCTGCCGCGGAACGTCCAGCGTGGATGGGCTCGCAGCACTCGTCGAACGGGAGCCCGGAGGTGCAGGGGCATCGCATGGCGCCAGCCTAGCCACGCGACGGACACGAGGTGGGTTCTGCTCGCTCTAGGCTGGATGCCATGTCCAAGGTCTTGAGCTCTCTCCCCGTCGGCGAACGAGTCGGCATTGCATTCTCCGGAGGGCTCGACACCTCCTGCGCCGTGGCGTGGATGCGCGAAAAGGGTGCCATCCCGTGCACCTACACCGCCGACATTGGGCAGTACGACGAGCCCAACATCGCCGCGGTACCCGACCGCGCCAAGGAGTACGGCGCAGACCTGGCTCGGCTCGTTGACGGTCGTGCCGCGCTTGTCGAGGAGGGCCTTGTTGCCTTGCAATGTGGCGCCTTCCACATTCGTTCGGGCGGCAAGACCTACTTCAACACGACGCCCCTGGGGCGGGCAGTCACGGGCACCCTCCTGGTGCGCGCCATGAAGGAAGACGGCGTCGACATCTGGGGCGACGGGTCCACCTACAAGGGCAACGACATCGAGCGCTTCTATCGTTATGGGCTTCTGGCCAACCCGCGCCTGCGCATCTACAAGCCCTGGTTGGATGCCGCCTTCGTCGGCGAGCTGGGTGGCCGCACCGAGATGAGCGAGTGGCTCGTCGCACGAGGATTCCCGTACCGCGACTCGACTGAGAAGGCGTACAGCACGGATGCCAACATCTGGGGCGCTACGCACGAGGCGAAGAGCCTTGAGGAGCTCAGCTCGGGTCTCGACATTGTTGAGCCCATCATGGGAGTCGCGGCCTGGCGGGACGACGTGGAGGTGGCCACCGAGGTCGTGACGGTTCGGTACGAGGCGGGTCGGCCAGTTGCGATCAACGGTGTTGAGTTTGCCGATCCAGTCGCCCTTGTTCTCGAGGCCAACGCGATCGGTGGCCGTCATGGCCTCGGCGCATCGGACCAGATCGAGAATCGCATCATCGAGGCCAAGAGCCGCGGCATCTACGAGGCGCCGGGCATGGCACTGCTGCACATCACCTACGAGCGCCTGCTCAACGCGATTCACAACGAGGACACCATCGCCAACTATCACGCCGAGGGTCGTCGACTGGGCCGCTTGATGTACGAGGGGCGGTGGTTGGACCCTCAGTCGCTCATGTTGCGCGAGTCGATCCAGCGGTGGGTCGGCTCGGCGGTCACGGGCGAGGTGACACTCCGGCTTCGGCGTGGCGACGACTACACGATTCTCGACACCACCGGGCCGGCGCTCAGCTACCACCCGGAGAAGTTGTCCATGGAGCGGGTCGGGGATGCCGCCTTTGGCCCCGGTGACCGCATCGGGCAGCTGACCATGCGGAACCTCGACATCGCGGACTCGCGCTCACGTCTCGAGCAGTACGCCGCAGCGGGACTGATCGGTGGCCCGACGGCCGAGCTGGTAGGCCAGCTGGAGTCTGGCGCTGCGAGCGACATTCTAGACGACGCGACCCCACCCACCCGCGCCGAGGACGCCCTCGAGCGCGCGACGGATGCGGCATCGGAGGGCTCGGCGTTCGACCTCGGCACCGACTAGAGCGCCGCATCCACGCGCTGCGCTTGCGCAAGCTCGTTATCTGAAGTATGCTCATGTAACAATCACCTAGGCCCAGAAGCCGACGTGAACGGAACGGGCCTCCTCCAGAAGCGCCGGCCCAGCGACCTGAATTGTGTTACCGCCGGCCGCAAACACGTCGCGACAGGGGAGATCCATCGTGGGCTCGTCTGAGCCTCGCGGTACCAAGGCGATCAGGTCCTGTTCCGGGAGGGCGTACACGACCCGCCCGATTTCGGACCAGTAGATTGCACCCGCGCACATCGCGCAGGGTTCGGTGCTCGTATACAGGGTCGACGCGCGGCGCTCGGTGGGGGACAGCACCATACTGACGGCACGCACCAGGTTCGTCTCGGCGTGGCCCGTGGGGTCACCTGTGGTGAGCACGGTGTTCTCGGCCTCGATCGTTGTGCCGTCGGGAGTCGCGAGGAGCGCGCCGAACGGATGATTACCATGAGATCGCGCCTGCTGGGCCAACCAGATTGCGCGGCGAAGCAGCACGAGCTCCTCGGACGTGATCTCCGCGGGGGATGGCGTTGTGCTACTGGACTGCGGCACCGTGAAGTCCTCCCTGAGCCGAATACGCTCAACTGGGGAACCTAGTTATCTGTTCTCGGCTATGGGTCTGGCTTCGGCATGTTCAATCTCTGTGCTGATGGGGCGTGTTTGCACGCCTCGCTAGTGTTGGCTCATGAGGCATACCGGAAGGCAAGGCGGTACACGTTGGTTTGCCGCGGCGGTCGTTGCCGTGGTAGTTGTGCCCCTCTTGGCGTTCGGATTTCAAACTGGCCGATGCGTCGATTATGCAATCGAAGTGGGCGCAGAAAGTTACTGCGCTTCAGGTTCCTCGATTGGCTTCACCGGTGCGTGGGCGCTCACTGTAGTGGCGGTTATTTTCGGCGTCTATGCGGTTCTTCGCGGGCTTCAGTTGCGACAGCATCGCTGAGATGTCACTTGCCACGCTAGTTCGGACAATTGCCACCCGGAGATTCGGGACCGCCTGCTTTGCGCCCGCCAGTGAACGCGAAGTCGGTGCTCAGCGGTGCTGCGCGTCTCCTTGCCGAGTGTCTCGTAACTAACATTGAGTACCGGAAAAGCTGCCATCGGTTATGCGCCATAGTTATGAGAATCGTCGCGACAGCGAGGAGAGGATTGGGTTCCCGCAAACGCGGACCTGCGCCGAGACGTCTCGCATCCCAAGGGATGCAAGACACATTTCGCGCCATCGGGGCGCAGCGTCCGATGCCGGAAGGCTGGACCTTCTCCACCATCTTGCGATCAAATGCCAGCAATGCGTCTGGCAGTTCCTGTCCAGGAGGTGGCTTCGCGACTTCCGCCGATCGTTTTCGCCAGGTCCACCGACGTCGGTCGGGGGAGTGAACGCGGAACTGCTCCAGACGTCGGTTGGTTGACGTCTGGAGCAGTTGTGTGTTCTGAGGTTCTCAGAGCCCGAAGGCTCCACCGCTAACCAGGATGAAGATGCCGAGGCCGATCAGGACGAGCGGGAACAGAACGTGTTCCCATCGTTCCAAGATCTCTGCGATTGGGCGTCGTGTAGCGATGAACTTCGCGATCATCACGAGCACGGCAACGAGGGCGAGGAACACGACACAGTAGGCGAGCACAGCGCCGGGGCCGACGCTCAGGAACACCGGGACGTACACGCCGATGTTGTCGCCGCCGTTAGCGAAGGTCACGCCGGCGACAGCCCATACGGCGACCTTCTTCCCTGCGATCTTGGCCTCGTCGTCATCGTTATCGTCATCGCCCCGGTTGCGCCATGCCTGCCAAGCCGCCCAGAGTCCAAGACCCAACGGGATGAGGCCGAAATAGGGGATGAACTCAGGAGGCAGGAAGATGCCTGCGCCAAGCGCTACAAGCACGGCTGCGCCGAGGATGCCCGCGAATCCCAGGTACTGCCCGATAAGGATTCGCCGCGTGGCTCCCCGCTGGCCCGCACCGCGAGCGAAGAACAACGACAGCACGATGATGTCGTCAATGTTCGTAACGAGGAACAGACCGATTGCTTGCAGGATAGAGAGGAAGATCATGCCCTTGCCTCCGTCGTGGAGCATGCCTCAACCATGCATGTGGGGTCGAGGCACTCTGCCTCGTGATCCACGGCCAGGGTGGTTTCGAGCAGGGCAGTGAGTGCAGCTGTCAATCGGGGGTCGGCAACCTCGTAGCGAGTGCGGCGCCCTTCAGGCTCAGCCACAACGATTCCGCAATCGCGGAGGCAGGTCAGATGGTTGGAGACGTTGGACGGGCTCAGGCCCAGCTCGCGGGCCACTGCCGCCGGGTAGATCGGGCCATCTAGCAGGGTCAAGAGGATGCGCGATCGCGTCGGATCGGCCATTGCGCGGCCGAGTCGGTTCATCACGTCTAGGCGGGGAGTTATAGTCAGCACTCAATGAATATACACCACTCACTGTGCAATCGATGGATTCGCGCCTGAACGCCGCATAGCGTCGCAACGCGCCGCGATTCGGGCTCGTCAGTGAGTCGCCGATCGACATCAAGGGCTCCCTCGCATGCTCGGCGAGTCGTTTCAGTCCATTCGGCTCGCGGCGGTCCATCGGCGCAGCGATCGGTCACGCAGGAGGATCCTTGTACGCTCCGCATGTCCCATGTGTCTCGTAACGTACATGTGCCAAAACCTATGGGATGCAAGACAGGTTGCTGAGTCTGAGCGAGGGGAGAGGCTGGGCGGAGTCGCCATCGAAGGCTCGATTCCGCCGGCTCCAGCGCATCCCGGGGCGGTGGGTCGCGGAGGTTCCCGGAATAGTGTGTCAAACCGCCGACTGGAGCACATATCGAGTTGCCCGCAAATCCGGCATTCCGCCATTGTCAACTCTTCCGAACTAGCGCGGCAAGTGACATGAGACCCCGTTGGTTGCGAGCTCGGTCTCCAGCGCTCAGCGTGCGCGCCGGTTCCGCCGAGTGAGTTATGGATCCCGTGGTCCGAGAAACTGAGCTTCTACTGGGTTGGCTTCTCTTTCGCGAAGCGGGGGTTCTTTCCAACGGCATAACTCGACCAGGGAACCGTTGCGGCCGATCCATGCTTGCTCATGACTTGTTTGCTGTAGCCGAGCATCTTCGCCAATGAGCTCGGGTCGATCTCCTCGACTAGGCCCCGGATCGTCCTGTTCCTCACGCCCTGAATGTCGATGCCGATTCCGTCTCGGAGCTGCAGCAGAAGGGTGTTGGGGGACTTAGGCCTACCGGCCCTAGCCCCGGGGAAGAGCCAAATCGAGCCCGTGTTCACCGTGCCGGCGGAGTCGCGTGCGTGCAGATGCGCGAGGAATAGAGGGATCAGAACCTCGGGGACGGGCGCAGGATTCTTGCCGAGCAGGATTGTGATGCCCGTCGGCCGAACATCGACCTGGTCGACGGTCATCATGCAAAGCCGACCGATAGGGATGCCGAAGAGGAGGAAAATCAGCCCAGCGACGCGCGTTGATTCGTTGAGATTGACTGCTTCCATCAGGGTCTTGATGTGGTTCATGCGCTGCCGCTGCGTAGGCATTGGCGTCGTTTGCGCAAGCCGGACAGGAACGTCGACGCTGTTGGTCGTGCGCTCTCGACTCAGGAAGCGAACGAAGTTCCGGATATGTTTCCTCGTCGATGGGCCTTCCGAGAGGTATTCATCAATGTGGACTTGGCCGATGGATGCGCTCGTCTTGCCATGGGTCGCAAGAAGCCAGCTGAGGAACTTGCCGGCTTCGGTGATCTCTTGCTTGGCGCTCCGGACGGCGTAGTTCATGTTCTTTGTGGCAGAAAACTCCGCCTTGAGCCTCCGAAGATGGTGCCACTTGGCGAAGCGTTCGATAGGGGAGTGGATGTCCGGAGTCACCTGAAGGACGTGGAGCCGCTCTTGCAGCCATTGTTCGAACATGGCCAGCTGACGGTCGTCCTGAGCGGGAAGCATGCGGTTGTGGGTCAATATCGCTCGCAAGTGCTCAACAGCGGCAGTCTTTGGCAACGCATCGAAGGCCTCGTGCGAGAGAGCAATCTCTCGGGCTCCCAGGCGTCGTAGCAGATCCGCTGAGACGCCGCCGTTGCTGTGGAGCCAGGTGTAGATGCTTTCGGGACGATCGACCGAGGTGAGGACCGTCACTAGCCGCTTCAGACGGAGATCCGGCGGATCGTTTGGTCTGAGGAGATCGGTGAGCTCGGCTTCGATCACGCAGACGATGCAGCGGCCGCTGCGGAATCTCTCCCGTTCCATGCCGCATTTCTCGCAGGTCAGCGCTGTTTGGATTCCGGCGCAAGATGTGCAGATGTCCTCACCGGTTGTGAGTCGACCGGGGAGCATTCGGTGCTTCCCGCAAAGTGGGCATTCACCATAGGTGTGAACCGCCTCGGTGAAGCAGATGCCGCAAATTTTGCCGTCCGGCCAGCGAACGCGGATCTTTCCGGTCTCGCGGCCGCATCGATCGCAGGTGTAGCCGGTTCGAGCTGATCGGGGTCGTCCCCGCGGTTTGAATTCAGTCATCCTCTGGCCGGCGGATCCGAGCGCGAACGGGCCGGTAGGCCTCTAGCAGCGGGACGTCTGTTCCGTCGCCGGCGACTTTGCGTCGCTGCGTCTTGACGTCAGCGCTGGTGTAAGTGACCAGCTGATTCATCTCGACGCCGAAGATGTCGCAAAGGGCGACGAGGACCTGGAAGGCGATGCGATCCGGGTTGTGAGCGACGATCCGGTTGATCTGCGACTCGGAAAGCGTAATGCCGCGGTCACGGAGTGGTTCCACCAGTTCTCGGCTGGTTCGAATTCCAGCGCGTGCCATCAGCTCGCGAACGTGGAACCTGTACTCGATCCGACGCTTCATCGGGAGGCCTTTCCTTGATTTCTCGCTGGTTTGAGCAGGAGCTTGCCCTTGCTTCTCAAGAGATCTCTGCTCAGAACCCGCTCCATCTCACTGGCAGCGAAGTCAGGCGAGGGGAGTGTGTAAATCGTCGTAGTGGCTTCGTGCGCGTGTCCGAGCTGCATTGAGATGAACTTCGCGTCATAGCCGTAGACGGTCTGCATATGGGTTGCGTAAGACCGACGGAGGCCGTGAATGTCCAGCCCGGGGTCAAGGCCGAGGGTATTCACGAAGCCAATGAATCGACTGTAGAGATCGCCCTCCGCAACGAGCCCTCCGGTCGACGTGGGAAATAGGTGGGTCATGGGCTGGCCATATCGGGGAAGACCGAATTCCACCCATTCCGCGACTGCTTCGGCAGCCCAGTCGACGAGCGTCTGAACCGTCCGCTGCTTCTTGGGAGCACCTTTGTTGGCCTTGCCGTGGCGAACTCTCAGGAGCCCGTAGTCGCCGAAGTACGGTGCTTTGACGTTGGGGGAGAAGTCGACGATGTCGAGCTTTCTAAGTTCATCGTGCCGCAGACCCCACCCGTAGCAAACTTTCAGAGCTGTGACGTCTCGCCAGGCGGCCAGGCCGCCCTTGACGTGGGAGCCGATGATGCGGGCAACTTCGTCATCCGCGAAGTCAAAGAACTGTTGTAGCTCATGGAGCTCGAACGCTCGCTTCGTGGGACCCATCGTCGCGGCCTGTGTGTGTCGGGCCTTGTTGAGGTCTGTGATGATCTGAGACATCGAAGACCCAAACAGGCGCCCGCAGGTTTCGTTCCACGGGTAGCTCTCGCTCGTGGCGTAGCTGCAGAACAGCGATACATCGCTTTGGTATGCGCGGATCGTCTCCTGGACCAAACCTCTGACGTTGACAAGGTGGGAGAAGTATTCGTCCGCGTCCGTCGGCATCCACTCCCACGGAAATTTTCCCGTAGCGTCACAGAAGTCGAGGACCCGATTGATCCTGCGACTGATTGTCTTTTCTGTGAAGTTCTTGGTGTATTGCTGGCGCTTCCAGCCGGTCAGGACCTCCGCGAGAAAGGCGTCTTTGTCCGGGCCGCGATCCGGCAACGGCAGGAACGAGAGACTGCCCCTTTTCTCGACCATCACTCACTCAATGCCGTCTGCATAAAGTGCAGACTATCTGCATAATGTGCAGACAGCAAGGGAAAACTCCTGATCAGATATGGTCTCTGGAACTCGTCGCAGCGCAAGATGGATGCCCCATGGAAGGCACCGCGAAAGTCGCCTGAGAACGTGAAAAGTGCAGATGAGAGCCATGTTGATCGCTGGAGGGTACTGGATACACGATTCATGGCTATCTGCAAAATATGCGGATGACTACGTTACTACTTGACATAATGTGCATTATCGGATGTGACAATTGGCGTAAGACGAGCTGAGCCACGGCCTTAGCGATCCACAAAACGCCTGATGGCCTCAGCGGCCACGTCATGGTCGACCACATCGGGCTCGCCGGACACGGTGATTGTTCCCACAACTCGACCGCCAGCGCGCAACGGAACGGATCCGCCGTGTGCGCGATGTGTGTGGGCATCGAGCCCAAAATCGGCGACCGTCTGCCCGGATGCCTCGTGGCGACGGCGAACCAAAAGCGATGGTTCCTCAAAATGCCGAGCAACGGCAGCCTTGCCCTCGAGCCACGGGTCGTTGTCGGGCCCGGTGGATCCGAGGCGGACGCGAAAGACCAGGTAGTCGTCCAGGACGATGTCTACCGCAAGGTCCAGATTGCGCTCGGTGATCACCTCGACGGCACACAAGCCCAGGTCGACGGCATCATCATTGCCAAACATGCCGAAGTCGATTCGAGTGAGCTCCTCGAGCTCTTCGATGGTGAAGTCAGGCAGATCGGTCATCAGCACGACGGCAACTGGCGGCGCACGAGGCTCACCAGCTCCTTCGGTTCGTAGAGCTCATGCGTTCCGATGAGCTCGCTCAGCGTCCACCACTTGTGCGCCATCACGTCCACCCGCTCTTCGTCTGTCCAGTGCTCCGACGACGGCTCGAACGTGTCGACCGTCGCGAAGTAAAACTCCGCGTGCCCGGTGTCGTGATCGGCGTCGTCCCATTCCACGGCGAAGTCGTGTGACCACACCGGTGCGCCTAGGTCGTCGAGGCGCAAGCCTGTTTCCTCGCACAACTCACGCACGGCGGCGTCGTGGTGCGTCTCCCCCGGGTCAACTCCCCCGCCGGGGGTGATCCAGCGGGCGACTCCACTGGTGTCGGGCGCCTTGGTCAGGAACAGCAGAACGCGGTTCTCGCGGTCACAGAGCAGCACGCGGCTCGTGAGCCGATGCACGCCCGCTGTGGTCATGCGCCGAGAAAGTCGGAAACGTCGCCCACGTAGCGCGTGTTGTTGGCGGGAATTGGCTCGACGGCGGCGAGGGCAACCTCGGCCGCGAACTCCCCCACGTTGTACAACCGACCTGCGGCCTCCTTGCGGGCCTCGATCGCACCCGGGTTTGCACGCTGAAGAAGGGTTGCCGTGATGGTCCCCTCGATCATGTCACCGGAGACCACAACAAACTCGATGCCGTCGGCCTCGAGCCCCGGAATGAGCTCGCGTAGGGCATCCTCGCCGGCACGCTTGCTCAGCGCGACCGGAAGGTACTCGGGCATCGTCTCGACGGTCTTGATGAAGTGTGCCTGGTGGCTCGTCACGAACACCACCCGGGCGCCCTCCCCCAGCAGCGGCCGCACGGCCTCGAGGAAGTTGACCTGGGCGTCGCGATTGAGCTTCATGGCATAGTCCGGCTCCATGCCGCTCTCCATGCCACCAGACGCATTGAGCACGAGGATGTCGAGACCACCAAACGCGGTCCGTACCGTCTCGACGAGGGCGGCAACCGACTCGGGATCGGTCAGGTCGGCACCCACGGCGATGGCCTCGGCGCCCGACTCGATGAGACGATCGACGAGCTTGAGCGCGCGTGCCTCCTTGTTGCGGTAGTTGATCGCGACGCGGGCACCCGCCTCTGCGAAGTAGGTCACCGTGTCGGCACCAATGCCGCGGGACGATCCGGTTACGAGCACACGCTTGCCGGCAAGCGAGCCGGGGGCGAGAGGGTTGCTGGGGGTGTCACTCACAGCATCCGACCCTACCAACACGCCACGACCCCCGGTCACCTCTGCGTGATAGTTTCGTTACACCGACACACGAGAGGTGCCGCATGCTCCTGGACTTTCTGACAACGTACGCATGGGTCGTGTGGCTGGCGCTCATCTTGATCTTTGCGATCATCGAGGTGACGACCCTGGAGTTCACGTTCCTCATGCTTGCGCTAGGGAGCCTCGGCGGCCTGATCACTGGCCTTGTTGGCGCTCCTTGGTGGCTTCAGGTCATCATCGCTGGCGTGCTGTCGATTCTGCTCCTTTTTGCCGTCCGACCAGCACTTCTTCGTGCCCTCAAGCGCGGCGGTGACCCGGCCCGTAGCAATGTCGACGCACTGATTGGGCTCACCGGTGTTGTCACCAACGACTTCTCGGGCAACGCCAGCCACGTCAAGCTCGCCAACGGCGAGACCTGGACTGCACGCCGCGACGACCACGAGCCACTCCTCGAGGGGCAGCGAATCGTCGTTACCGCCATCGAGGGGGCGACCGCTGTGGTCTCCCCCGCTGAAAGGATCTAAATCATGACCGACGCAGGCCAGATCTTCGGGCAAATTATCGTGATCTTGCTCGTTGCTATCGTTGCGATCTTTGTACTGGTGGTCCTCTTCCGGTCGATCCGGATCATCCCCCAGGCGAATGCGGGTGTTGTTGAGCGACTCGGCAAGTACCACAAGACGCTTCTGCCGGGGCTCAACATTCTTGTGCCATTCATCGACCGGCTCCGCCCCCTCATCGACATGCGCGAGCAGGTCGTCTCGTTCCCGCCGCAGCCCGTGATCACCGAGGACAACCTTGTCGTCTCGATCGACACTGTTGTCTACTTCCAGGTCACTGACGCGCGTGCCGCCACGTACGAGATCGCCAACTACCTCGGCGCCGTCGAGCAGCTCACGACCACGACGCTGCGTAATGTCGTGGGTGGCCTGAACCTCGAGGAAGCGCTCACCAGCCGTGACAACATCAACGGCCAGCTGCGCGTGGTGCTCGACGAGGCGACGGGCAAGTGGGGAATCCGCGTCGGTCGCGTCGAGCTGAAGGCGATCGACCCGCCCCTCTCCATCCAGGACTCGATGGAGAAGCAGATGCGTGCCGAGCGTGACCGTCGTGCGCTCATCTTGACGGCAGAGGGAACAAAGCAGTCCGCCATTCTGACCGCCGAGGGCGCTCGCCAGGCGGCGATCCTCGAGGCGGAAGGTGACGCCAAGGCCCAAGTGCTGCGCGCTCAGGGCGAGGCCGAGGCGATCACCACGGTCTTCAATGCGATCCACACTGGTGACCCGGACTCGAAGCTCCTGGCGTACCAGTACCTCCAGACGCTACCCAAGATTGCGGAGGGCGACTCTAACAAGCTCTGGATCATTCCGTCCGAACTCACCGAGGCGCTCAAGGGCATCAGCGAGGGATTCTTCGGTGGCAAGGGCCCCGCGCCCAAGTAGCCCATCGGGCGCATACCTCTCCCCCGCACGTCCCCGTGTTTTCGCGCACCGGGGACTTGCGCTGGAGGCGCCCGAGAACACGATGCTCGCCTTTGCCAAGGCGATCGCCGCCGGTGCGACCTACATCGAGACCGACGTCCACGCGAGCCTCGACGGTGTCGCCGTGGTGTGCCACGACCCAGACCTTCGGCGTCTCGCCGGGCGTGACGTGAAGGTCGAGCAGCTCACCTTCTCCGAACTGAGTCGTATCGACTTGGGCTTTGGTCAAGGGTTCTGTTCGCTCCGCGAGGCGCTCGACGCGTTCCCCGAGACGAGATTCAACATCGACATGAAGGCGGGCGCCGCGGTCCAGCCCGCCACTCGGGCCATTCGGGACCTCCGCGCCGAGGACCGGGTTCTCGTCACCTCCTTTAGCGAGGCGCGGAGGCGCGCGGCCGCGGACGCCCTCCCCGGGGTGGCGAGTTCGGCATCCGCGTCACGGTTCGCTCGTGCCTTGCTCTCGGCCAAGCTGGCGCGCCCGCTCGCGACCGCGCGCGCCCTGCGGGGTCTTGTTGCGGTCCAGGTTCCGGAGCGCGCCCTAGGTCTGCGCGTGACGACCGAGCGGATGATCGAGCGTCTGCACGACGCCGGTGTCGAAGTCCACGTCTGGACCATCAACTCCCCCACGCGCATGGCGGAACTGCTGGACATGGGCGTTGATGGCATCGTCACGGACCGCGCGGATCTTGCCCTCCACATCGTGAGCACTCGTCGGTAAACCTCGGCGTTTGCTGAGAACTGCCTGAGAGCGTCGCGCTGTTGAAAGGTTATGCCCAGCTAAGGGGTTTATAACTGAGACGGACCGCGACGATAGGAGGCCACACAATGGCAGACCGGAGTTTGCGCGGGATGCGACTCGGAACCCAGAGCTTACAGAGCGAAGAGGGTGTGGAGTTCTCCCCGCGTATCAAGAGTGTTTACCGCGCCGCAGACGGAAGCACCTTCGAGGTGATCTTCGCTGCGGACGCCGAGATTCCCCAGGTGTGGGAGTCCCCCAAGACGGGGCAAGAGGGTGTTCTCCTCACGAGCGAGGGCAAGCCCGTCGAGTTGGATCAGGCTGACGTTAAGACCCCTCGGAGCCACTGGGACATGCTGCTTGAGCGTCGCACTCGCGCCGAGCTTGAGGAACTGCTCCAGGAACGACTGGACTACCTGCGTGCCCGCCGTGGACAGGACAAGATCGGCGCCTAAGCGCGCACCGTCAGCGCCCCGTTGCCTTTGTGGTGGCGGGGCGCTGTTGTGTGCGCACCACGAACCCCGCCACCAGCAGAGCTCCGAGCCCCAAGCCCGCCACGAACCACTCGATCTGGCGGCCGACCAGGACGGCCGGTGTCACCGTCGATGACAAGGGGACGTCGTCAACCATCGCTCCGGGCTCGTACCACGGCAACTCACTGAGCGTCTGGCCATCTGGCGTGATAATCGCACTGATGCCGACGGTCGAGATGTTCACGACGGTTCTGCCCAGTTCGAGGGCACGGATCCTCGCGATCGCCAGTTGTTGGGCGCTCTCGTCGGTGCGTCCAAAATCCGCGTTATTGGTCTGAGCGACGATCAGTTGAGCGCCTTGGCGCACCGAGTCTGTCATCACCTGGTCGTCCGAGATGTCGAAGCAGATGTTGACGCCCACGAGTACCCCGTCGACGTCAAAGACCATGTCCGTTGTACCCGGAGAGTACTCCCGCGACACGAGGTCGATCAGATCCGGCGCGAACGGGCGCCAGAACGCACGGTCCGGGATGTACTCGCCGAAGGGGATGGGGTGCCGTTTGTCGTACAGGTCGAGCGCCCCCTCCCCTCCCTGCCACAGGATCGAGGTGTTGTAGGTGAGCCCGTCACGCTCGGTCACGGCCCAGGCGATGAGCGGAGCATCCATCTGCTCAGAGACGTAGTCAAAGACCCCAGCCGCGTACTCGCTCGTTAGCGGTGAGTACTCGCTCGCCCCCTCGGGCCAGACGACCACGTCGACGTCTGTGCCAAACAGGGGCGCTGTGGCATCGAGCTGTGCCTGGAGCAGATCACCTGGCTCTCGTCGATCAAAGTAGCCCGCCTTCGCGTTGCCTTGCACCGCAGCGACGGTCATCGAGTCCGAGAGGGCGACCGGAAAGGCGGGAGCGACAAGAATCGCCGTCGAGAGCCCTACGGGAAGGGCCAGCCGCGCCACACGGTCAAGCCCGACGACTCGTGTCGCCTCGATGCTGACCGCGACGAGCAGCACCATCACGAAGCTCACCCCTGAGACCCCCAGCCAGCTAAACAGTGGGGCGAATGGTCCCTCGGACTGTGACAGGGCAATGCGTCCCCACGCGAAGCCGCCGTAAGGCCAGACACTCGCCCATGCCTCGCGTGCGGTCCACAACCCCGCAACAACCACGGGGAGCAGTCCCAGGCGTCCCGGGACACCGGGGAATACTACGGGAACCCAGCGATACGCCAGTGTGATTGCGACGGCACCCACCGCGAAGAACAGGGACTCGAGAACGGCCAGCGCCGACATGGGCAACGGACCCAGAAACAGCGATGCCCACTGAATGTGCGTGAAATAGAACGTGGCCCCGGCAATAAAACCGACCAGAAGGGAGCCGCCGATCCTGCGGCCCACCAGACAGATCAGCACAAGCGCGACACCCACGAGCGTCAACGGCCAGACGTCCTTGTCGGGGAACCCTGCGTCCATGATGGGACCGGATGCCGCGGCCACCAGAAGGGCCGCCCAGAGCGGCAAGATCGGCTTCACGCTACGAGCCTAAGGCCGAGTTCATGCGACCGAACTGTATGCGACGATCCCGCGCCGGATGGCGTCGAGGGCAGATCGTGCGGTACGGCCCACGTCACCATCGGCCACGATCGAGAGCTGATCGAGAAGGTCGATCGTCTGTTTGGTCCAGCGGACAAAATCGCCGGCGGCCATGTCCGCCTCCCGAAGTACGGCATCCAGCGGGGTGCCATTGGCCCAGCGGTACATTGCCAGCGCGAGCCCGGTCGAAAGGGGCTGACTGCCGGGCAGTCGATGCAGGCGCTCGAGGTCATCGAGCTCGGCCCATAGGGTGCCCGTGTGATCAAACGCCTCCCGGAAACGACCCTTCGGGAGGTAGCGGTCCCCCACCTGACCTTCCTCGCGGCGCGGCTCGTAGACCAGGGTTGTCGCCATCGCGGCGAGCGAGGCCGGGTCGAGTGCTTTCCAGTAGCCGCGGCGCAACGACTCGGCGACCAGCAGGTCGCGTTCGCCGTAAATGCGCCGGAGCATCCTGCCGTCCGGACTCAGCGCGAGATCGTCGCGGCTAGAGTTCACGAGGTACCCCAACTCGACGAGCACGTCCGTGACTCGATCAAAGATCTTCGCGACGGCACCCGTGCGGGATCGAATCTGGGCGGCAAGCTGGTCGGTCTCGCGCTTGAGCTTCCACCACCGCTCGGCCCAGCGGGCGTGCGCCTCGCGCTCCTGGCAGGCGTGACAGGGGTGCTGCTTCATCCGCCGGCGAAGGTCGGTCAGGTGACGTTGGCGTTTGTCCCGATCGGCCCGCGACGCGGTATTGGACATTCCCTTGCGTTCGAGATCGGTCAGTTCGCGTCGAATGCCCGAGTACTCGGCGTAGTCACCGAGATGACAAGTCATGGACTTGGCATACCCGGCGAGAGACTCCTCCTGCGAGCGAACCTTGCGAGCGAGATCAACGACGGCACGGTCGGCTTGGAACTGCGCAAAACTCGATT
The DNA here is from genome assembly GCA_965279605.1 of Rhodoglobus sp. Taxonomy (GTDB): domain Bacteria; phylum Actinomycetota; class Actinomycetes; order Actinomycetales; family Microbacteriaceae; genus Rhodoglobus. The sequence continues at coordinate 68,471 of CBDIIE010000014.1, read as the reverse complement.
CGAGAATCTCCCGGGTGCGCGCCCGCCCAAACTGCTCGATCAGGTTCACGGCCATGTTGTAGGTCGGCTTGAAGCTGGAGTTCAGCGGGTAGGTGCGGCGGGATGCCAGTGATGCGACTGCCTGCGGGTCGAGTCCGTCGACCCACTGGATGACCGAGTGACCCTCGACGTCAATCCCGCGGCGACCGGCTCGACCGGTGAGCTGCGTGTACTCCCCCGGCGTGATGGGGACCCGGGCCTCACCGTTGAACTTCTCGAGCTTCTCGAGCACCACCGTGCGTGCCGGCATGTTGATGCCGAGGGCCAGGGTTTCGGTGGCAAACACGACCTTCACGAGCTTCCGCTGGAAGAGCTCTTCGACCACTTCCTTAAACGCCGGGAGCATTCCGGCATGATGCGCTGCGACACCCCGCTCGAGACCCGACAACCAGTCCCAGTAGCCCAGAACCGCGAGATCTTCGTCCAGCAGGGTTCGGCAGCGTTCCTCGACGATCGCACGAATCTCATCCCGCTCCTGAACCGTCGTCAGTCGCACGCCGGCACGGAGAACTCGCGAGACGGCCTGATCACAGCCCACGCGGCTGAAGATAAAAAAGATCGCGGGCAGGAGGTTCTTCGACTCGAGAAGTCGCACCACCTCGGCGCGCTCCATCCGCTGGTTCTCTGGTCGACCGCCGCGAGAGTGGTAGCGCCCCACGTCTTTCATCTGCCGCGCGCTGAGGGTACGACCACCGTAGCGTGCCATCTGAACAAGCTCGGGATTAACGCGGTGCGTAGCGGCAAGCCCGGACGAATCAAAGAGGTCGATGAGCTTCGTTCGCATCAGGATGTGCTGATCGAGTGGAACCGGGCGTTCCTCCGAGACGATGACGGCCGTGTCCCCGCGCACCACCTGAAGCCAGTCACCAAACTCCTCGGCGTTGGAGACGGTCGCGCTCAACGACACCATCCGCACGGCTTGGGGAAGGTGGATGATGACCTCCTCCCACACGGCGCCGCGGAATCTGTCGGCGAGGAAGTGCACCTCATCCATCACCACACACTGCAGGTCACGCAAGAGATCCGAGTCCGCGTACAACATGTTGCGCAGCACCTCGGTGGTCATCACGACGATGCGCGCCTGCGAGTTGATATTGGTGTCTCCGGTGAGGAGTCCGACCGACTCGGCACCGTACTCGCTGACAAGCTCCTGGAACTTCTGGTTGCTCAGGGCCTTCATGGGCGCCGTGTAGAACACCTTGCCCCGCTCGCCTTGCATCGCCTGGAAGATGGCGAACTCGGCGACGATGGTCTTGCCCGCACCGGTCGGCGCCGCAACCAGCACACTCTTGCCATCCTCGAGCTGCGCGCATGCCTCCAGCTGGAACGGATCCATCTCGAACCGCTGGCGTGCGCGGAACAACTCGAGCACGGGGTGGCCGGAACGACGGCGCGAGGCCGCGTAGCGCTCGGCGGGCGACAACTGGTCGGTCATTGGTCCCAGCCTAGGCGGCGAGAGACTCCTCAAGCTGAGCGGCGCGACGGGCGACGCGGCGGTCATGCATCCAGGCGACGGCCCACGCGGCAAAGTAGAGCAGCACCATCGGTACCGCCAGCAGAATCATGGAGACAACATCGGCGGCGGGCGTAGCCATCGCAGTGAAGAGTGTGATGACCAGGACCGCGACCCGCCAGCCCTTGATGATGGATGCCGCGGACAGCACACCAACAAAGTTGAGCAGCACGAGGAAGACGGGCAGCACGAAGGCAATACCAATCGCCAGCACCAGCTTGATCACAAAGTCGTAGTAGATGCGGGCGTCGAGGTAGGTCGCGTCTTCCTGGGCAGAGAACGAGGTGAGCAGCGCAACCATGTGCGGGAATACAAACCAGCCGGCCGCGGCACCGAGGAAAAACAAGGGAACGGCCGAGAAAAAGAACCCGAACGTGTACCGCTTCTCCTTGGATGTCAGACCCGGCACAAGGAAGGCGAAGAGTTGGTACAGCCACACCGGACTCGCCGCAACGATCGCGATCGTAAAGGAGATCGCGATCCTCAGGTCAAAAGCGCCGGTCACGGTCGTGTAGACGATGGTGGCGTTGCGCTGCTCCGCGATCTGGTTGATCGGGACACGCAACGCATCGATCACAAAGGGCGCAAGGAAAAATCCACCGATGGCGGTTATGAGGATCGCAATCGCTGAGATCACGAGCCTCTTGCGAAGCTCACGGAGGTGCTCGCCGAGCGACATGCGCTCGTCGCTCTTGTTGCGCCACCGCCCGGAACGGGTGGCCACGCGCGTCAGGACTTCGGCTTGGGAGTACTGCTCTTCGGCGTGGTCGAGCTCGCCTCCGTGGGAGTGACATCGGCCGGGACGTCGGTGGACTCTGCGGTGCCGCCGTTCTCGTCCTTCATCGTCTTCACTTCGCTGCGGAAGATGCGCATGGACTGCCCGATGCTTCGAGCGAGACCGGGGAGCTTCGGCGCTCCGAACAGGAGCAGCACGACGGCCAGAATGATGATCAGGTGGGGCCAGCCAAACGCGTTGCCGAACACGAGCGCTCCTTTGTCAGTAGCTTTAGTTCCAGTCTAACCGGCGACGTGTGCGAAGTTCACGCGGAACCAGGTTGACGGGTGGTTTCCAAACCCCACGAGCACGTAGTCGTCCCTGTTCGCCCGCCGTGGGTCGAACACCACACGCGCCGGCAGCGCCATTAGTTGGCTGTCCCCCGCACTCACGAGCACCTTGATCGCCGTGCGCGTCACCCCGGCGGTGTCGGTATATGTCACGGCGATGTGAGGCGTGCGGTGTCCTCGCGGCCACGTCCACGACGTGGTTCCCGGAACCTCAACGCCCGTGGTCAGGATCAGGGTTCGCAGGGCGCGGCGCCGGACGACGATGGCGAACCAGAACAACAGCACAAACGCGATCATGACCGCGACAACTGCTCCCACTAGCGGTACCAGTCACGCGGCCAGGTCATGCGGGTGGCATCAACACGGATGATCGAGCGCGCGCGATCGAGACGTTGCTGCCGACGCATCCGACGGCGTTCGCTGCGGCGGAATCGCCTCGCATCTTCCCGTGCCCGGATGTCCGACACCGATGCAAGAACCGCGAGCTGGGGGCGAATCAGCTCGGGCTCCGCGATGTCGAGGAGGGCACTGCGTTCCGCGAGATTCGCCACGTCGTCAACAAGAACCAAGAACTTGCGGAATAACCACCAGGCGATGACGGCAAGCATGATGACGAGGACGAGAACAAGTCCCACCCAGATGAGCACCCAGCCCCACCACTCGATCATCGTGGCTCTCCTACTCGTAGCGCGCGGCGCCCGCAGCGGCCCACTCGGCCACCATCGCGCGGGCATCGGCCGGCTCAACGACGACGGCCACGCCCGACATACTCGCAATGAGGCGCTTGAGGCCGTGGTAGTGCGAGACCCGCACCGTGGTTCGAACACGCCCGTTGTGCTCCGTGCTGCTTGCGCCGTCCGGAACGTAGTCCGCGAGGAGCGAGGCGGCGCCCGCCGCCACGTCCAGGGTGACGATGAGGTCGTCTGCGGAGCCCTCGAACAGTACGTCAGGGAGCGCGATGTCGGTCGCACCGTGGGTGATGAGCTCGGACGTGACGTGAGGGTTCGAGATGCGGTCCAGGCGGAAGGTGCGCACCGCCTCACGAAGGTGACACCACCCACGCAGGTACCAGTCGGCATCCACGGATTCGACGCGCAGTGGGTCGACGAGTCGATGCTCCAACTCGCCGCGCGAGTTCAGGTAGTCGAACTCCAGCTGGACTCCGCTCTCGACGGACTGGCGCGCGAGCTGCAACGTCACGTCGGTCTCGGAAGCCTCCACGGCAACCGGGCTGGGCTCGGCGGATGCACCGCGCGACAACTTGGACATCAGGCTCGCGATCGCGCCCCGGTCTGCATGCTCGGGGAGTGCGGAAAGATACTGGAGTCCCGCAATCAGTGCGGCCGCCTCGCGCGCCGAGAAGCGCGGCGAATCGTCGATGGCCACCAGGTTCGTCAGAACGATCTGGTCGTTGTCCTCGAAGTCATCCCAGGCGATGTCAAACAGGTCGCCGTGCTGGTACATCGCCGTCTCGCCGGGGATGCCGGACACACCAATCAGGCGTACGGCATCCCGGATCTGGTCCTCCGAGACACCGAAGTGGCGGGCAACCTCGGGAACGCTCACCCGGTCGTGATCCATCAGGTAGGGCACGAGCGACAGGAGGAACGCGAGCTTGTCCTGGGCGCGTTGTGGCTGTGCGCGTTCAGCCATGATCAGCCGCCGTCCTCGTCAGGCGCGTACGCACGGCATCGCGCAATTCAGGGGGCGAGATCACCAGCACCTCGGGTCCAAAGCCCGCGAGTTCGTCGGCGAGAATGTTGGCGTCCGCGTAGTGCAGCTCAAGCTCGCCGGACGGCAACGTGGTGGTGCCACGACGTTTGCCGAGTCTGGTGGCTGCATCCGTGCCGGGCTCGACCTGCACGACCGCAACGCGAGCGGCCCACACGGCTTCGAGTCCCGCGAGGGCTTCCTCTGCGGGATCACCGTCGGGCTGGGGGAAGGTCGTGGTGGTCTGTTCGACGGCGCTCACGATCCGCCGCAGCAGGAACGTCTTGTTCGCCCCGGATTCCTGTTCGGTGGCGTAGAGATGCCAGCGGCCCTGATGCTGGACGAGCGCCAGCGGTGCCACGAGGCGGACCCGCGGCGACTCTTCGCCCGGCTTGAGGTATGAGAATCGCACCACGACACGCTTCTCGAGCGCCTCACTGAGTGGTTCGAACGCGCTCTCTCGCACACGAACGCGTGGGGCGTAGCCCAGCACGGGCTCGGTTGTGGTGACACCCAGCGATCGAAGCTTGAGGATAGCCCGGCGCGACTCGCTCGACAAGGAGCCCTCACGCCACACCATCGCGGCGAGGTTCAGCAGGGTCGTCTCTTCCGGCGAGAACCGAATGTCTGCCGGGAGCTCGTAGGTTCCCCGCGGGATGCGGTATCTCAGGTTCTGGTTGTTTCCCGCCTGGCCTGGGCTCTCGATGGTCTCCAGAGGAACCCCGAGGTCACGAATGTCGTCCTTGTCGCGCTCGAACTGACGCTCTAGGTTCGCGTTGTCACCCGAGTGCGAGTACTTCTGGCGGTAGCCCTGCACCGTGGAGAGAATCTCGCTCTTGGTGAGTCCGGCATCCGTCGCAAGCAGGGCGAGCACGAGGCTAAAGAGCCTCTCCTCGACCGGAATTTTCTGCGGGGAACTGGGCACGAGTGAATCCTATGTTCTGTGACACCCGGCCTGTGTCGTGCGTGAGGGGAGCTACGTTACTGGATACCCAGAACATCGACAACGTACACGGTGGCTGTCTCTCCAGGAACAACAACCAGCACCTGGGAGCCCACGGGTAGCCCCACCAACGTGGATGTCACATCCGTCGGGAGCTCGCCGGTCGCTTGTGTTTCACCGGCCGTCACCACGATCGGGATGCCGTTCGGCTGCCAGCTTGTTGCCGTCACCGCGCTGGCATTCCACGCGATGGACGTGTGGTGCACAACAACACTGTCACCCTCGGCGACCACGGCGCCGGACCCACGCTTGAGGAGCGAGACCCGCAGTTCGGTCGGAGCCGGCGAGTCCGGGAACGTGAACCCGGGCTGGCCACTCGGAGCGAAGACGACCGCGGGTAGCCCGGACTCTGCGATCTGGTCGGCGCCATTCGCCTTGCCGAGGAAGCTCGCCTCAACGTCAACGACCACGACCAGGCTCGTCTTCGGGTCGAGACCCAGCGCGTCCGCACCAAACAGCTGCTCGGCGGTTCCCGTCGTGACCACTCGAGCGCCGTCGCGGGCGCACTCAAGCGCCTCGGCGAACACAAAAACGGAGCTGTGGGTCGGGATGAGCAGCTCGAGACCGGTCAGCGGCCCACTCTGGTTGCTCAGAGCCTCGCCGGTCTCGCCCAGGTAGAGGCTGAGCGCACCCTGGACCACACCGCCTCGCGGAACCTGATCGCCGTCGCCTTCGCGCACCTGTGCGGTCTCCGCCTTGGTCCCCACGAGTGGCGTGGGGAAGGTCGCGTCCGGGTCCGATCCAAAACCGCCCTCGGCGCTCACGAGAGCCGCGTTGCCGGATGGCCCACAGTTGGCGAACGTCGAGGGGGCCGAGACACACGCGGTCAGGGACACCAGCAATCCGGCTGAGGCGATGACGCTGGCGATCTTACGCACTGACACTGTTCTCCCTGAGACGTTCGCGTGGTGGGTGCCATGCTTCGGCACCGCAAACACTCTACTGCCCGTTCGGGGCGCCCTCTGCCCCCGCAGCGCGGGCGGCGGCCTGTGCCTCACGCGCGGCGCGACGCAGGCTCTTGTCGCTCGCGTGCCGCTCCCCCAGCGCGCCGGGAGTCCATGCCTCGACATCCTCGTCGGAGTAGTCCGACTTGGAGGCGCGACGCTTCAAGGCGGGCAGCACGGCACCCGGTGCGAGGCGGCGCGCCGTGAGGAGGAAACCGGTGTGTCCGATCATCCGATGATCGGGGCGAACCGCGAGGCCCTCGACGTGCCAGGTGCGGATGAGCGTCTCGCTGGGCTCGGGGTCCGTGAAGGCACCGGTTCCACGGATCGCCTCGGCAACACGTGACAGCTGCGTCACGGTTGCGATGTAGCAGACCAGCACACCGCCGGGGGTCAGGGCCTCAGCGCACACGTCCAGACACTCCCACGGTGCCAGCATGTCCAGCACGATCCGGTCGACCGTGCCGGGCTCGGTTGTCGCAGCCAAACGCTCCTGAAGATCGCCCACCTCGACGGACCAGTTCTCGGGAAGCGCGCCCAAAAAGGCACCCACGTTGCCGCGCGCGACCTCGGCGAACTCCTCGCGGCGCTCGTACGACAACAGCCGGCCACTGGGCCCGATCGCCCGGAGCAGCCACAGCGACAGAGCACCTGAACCCACCCCCGCCTCGACCACGGTCGCGCCGGGGAAGATGTCGGCCTGGGCAATAATCTGCGCGGCATCCTTGGGGTAAATGATCGCGGCGCCCCGGGGCATCGACATCACAAAGTCGGTCAGGAGCGGCCGCAGGGCCAGATACTCGATGCCATTGCTCGACACCACGACCGACCCGTCGGGTTGTCCGATGATGAGGTCGTGGCTAAGGACACCACGATGAGTGTGAAACGAGCCACCGGTCTCGAGCGTGACCGTGTTTAGCCGACCTTTCGGCCCAGTGAGTTGGACACGATCCCCCACGCGGAACGGGCCACTCTGGCGGCGCTGCGCGGAACTCACTGCGGCACCACCGCGGCGACCAGCGCCGACAGATCTGCGACGGTACGGCCCTCCAGCGTGGGCCACAGTGCGCTCGCCGGCGCTTCGGAGAGATCAAGAAGGAAGGGCACGCCGATGGCGACCATTCCCGCGGCAGCAGCGGACGCCACCCCAGGAGGGGAGTCCTCGATGGCAACACACCGCGCCGGGTCGACACCCAACAGGTCCGCACCACGGAGGTAGGGCTCGGGATGGGGCTTGGCGTGCGTCACGTCATCGCCCGAGACCACAACGTCAAATCCCTCAAAACCCACCTGCTGGGCCACGTGATGGGCCATCCGTCCGATCGACATGGTCACCAGGGCTGTGGGCACGTGAGCCTCCCGGAGCTCGGTCAAGAGCTCCCGCGCACCCGGTCGCCACGGCACACCCTTCTCGACGAGCTGGTCGAGAACACGGTCGGTGAGGTGATCGATGATCTCGTCCTCGGTCATCGGCACCCCCTTGGCCTGCAGGACGCGCGCCGAGTGCCAGAGGCCCTGGCCGACAAGCTGCATCGCTTCCTCGTGGGTCCACGAGCCGCCGTGCAACTCGATAAGAGCGGTCTCCGCAGAGATCCAGTACGGTTCGGTGTCGACGAGGGTGCCGTCCATGTCCCAGAGGACTGCGGCGGGCGCGGTGTGAGTCACAACCGACAATCGTAGTTCTATCCTTGGAAGATGCCCGGTCAGTCCAGATTCGCGAGAGGTCGACTCCTTGTGGTCGCCTTCGAGGGCTGGAACGACGCCGGAGAGGCGGCCAGTGGTGCGGTTCGTACGCTCAAGGATGTTCTTGATCTTGTGTCGATCGCCGAGGTGGACCCCGAGGACTACTTCGACTACCAGTTCAACCGCCCCTCTATTACTGCGGACGACGAGGGTAATCGTGCCCTCGTGTGGCCGGGGGTAACGATCTACGGGCCGGTAGAACCGAGCGACTCGCGCGCTGCATCCCTAGCTGAGGATGCCCAGCTCCAGGTCAGCGGAAACAACGGCTCCAACATCTACCTCATGCTGGGCACCGAGCCGTCGCGCGGGTGGAAGACCTTCGCCAGCGAGGTTATGGACGTGATCGACGCGCACGAGATTGGCGCGATTGTGTTCCTCGGCGCGATGCTCGCCGATGTTCCCCACTCGCGACCCATCTCCATTTTCACGAGCAGCGAGAACGCGGCCGTGCGCGGTGAACTGGGAATCGAGCGCAGCGGCTATGAGGGCCCCGTGGGCATCCTCTCGGTTCTTGCAGATGCCGCCGAGCGGTCAGGCATCCCCACGATGTCGATCTGGGCATCCGTGCCGCATTACGTGCACAACGCCCCCTCCCCCAAGGCCACGCTGGCGATCATCGACAAGCTCGAGGAGATCATCGACGTGGTGATCCCACGCGGTGACCTCGTGACCGAGGCGGCCGCCTGGGAGAGCGGGATCGACGCGCTTGCGGGAGACGATGACGACATGGCCTCGTACATCGAACAGCTTGAGCAGGCACGCGACACCGTCGACTCTCCCGAGGCCAGCGGCGAGGCGATTGCGCAGGAGTTCGAGCGGTACCTGCGGCGCGGCGGAGACAAGCCCGATGGTGGTGCCGCCGGCGACGAGCCGTGGCGGCCGTCGTCGTAGGACGCGCAGGCTAGAGCGGGCTAAGGATGCCCAGCGACAGCAGCACCAGGAGCGTGCCGCCCAGCAGGATCCGGTAGATCACAAACGGCAGGAACGAGCGCTTCTCGATGTAGCGCATCAGGAACGCGATGACCGCGTACCCCACACCAAACGCGACGACGGTGGCGACCGCGGTCTCGGCGTAGCCGTACGCACCCTCGGGCTCGCCAAAGCTGTGGACGAGCTCGTACAGCCCGCTGCCGAAGACGGCCGGGATGGCGAGCAGGAACCCGTACCGTGCTGCGGCCGGTCGGGTGTAGCCGAGGAACCGTCCGGCGGTCATCGTCGAGCCCGACCGCGAGACTCCGGGAATGAGCGAGAGCATCTGCGCGCCACCGATGATGAGGCCATCACGGTAGGTCATGTCGGTGATCTCGCGCGTGCGCTTGGAGAGCAGGTCGGCAATACCCAGGATGATGCCGAACACAATTAGCACAATCGCGACCAGCCACAGGGAGCGGAACGTCGACCGGATGTAGTCCTGCGCGAAGTAGCCCACGATCACGATCGGAATTGTCCCGATGATGATGAGCCAACCGAGCCGCACGTCGGGGTGCGAGCGATCAATCTTCTCAGCGTGTGCGCCTCCGCCACCACGACCAAACTGCTGGAACCACCGCGTAAGGATCCGGGCGATGTCCTTGCGGAAATAGATCAGCACGGCGAGTTCGGTGCCCAGTTGGGTGATTGCCGTGAAGGTCGCACCTGGGTCCGTGGCCGACGGGAGAAACTCACCCGCGATCCGCAGGTGAGCGGACGAGGAGATCGGAAGGAACTCGGTCAGGCCCTGGATCAGCCCGAGGATGATCGCCTCGATAAAACCCACCAACAACTCCTAGTAGTTCAGAAGCAGGTCGGTCAGGACCTGCCTGCCAAAGACTAGTGCGTCGAGCGGCACACGCTCGTCCACGCCATGGAACATGGCCGGAAAGTCGAGGTCCGCAGGCAGTTGCAGGGGCGCAAATCCATAGCCCTTGATTCCCAGTGTGGCGAGTGCCTTGTTGTCCGTTCCGCCCGACAGCAGATAGGGCAGCACAGGCGCGCCCGGGTCGTGCTGGTTCAGCGTGCCGACCATGGCATCCACCAGGGGTCCGTCAAAGCTGTTCTCGAGACCAATGTCGCGGTGCATCACGACGATCTCGATGTCCTCGCCGATCAGCGCGCGAATCTCGGCCAGAACCTCGTCTTCCTCGCCAGCGAGGGTTCGGATGTCGACAAGTGCCTCCGCGACGTCAGGAATCACGTTGTGCTTGTAGCCAGCCTTGAGGAGGGTGGGGTTACTGGTCGTACGCAGGGTTGCCTGAATAAACCCCGCGGCCGTGCCCGTCGACAACACGAGTTCATCAGGACCGACCTTCCGAGGGTCAACGTTCATGATGCGAGCGAGCTCGGCAATAAGGAGCTCCGTCGTTGTGGTCAACCGGACGGGCCACTCGCGGGTGCCGATCGCTGCGACCGCTGTCGCGAGCTTCGTGACGGCGTTATTGCGGATGACGCGGCTCCCGTGTGCGGCGGTGCCACGAGCGATCAGCTTGATCCACACGAGGGCCTTCTCGCCGGTCTGAAGCAGGTACGAGCGCTGGCCGTTCAGGTGGACCGAGTAGCCGCCCACCTCGCTGATCGCCTCCGTGGCGCCCACGAACAGGTCGGGACGCGTGGACACAACGTGGTGTGACCCAAACACTCCCCCGTTCTCCTCGTCGGAGAAGAACGCGACCACCAGCTCACGTGCCGGAAGGCGCCCCGAGCCCAGGATGTCCTGGAGGGCCGTGATGATCATGGCGTCCATGTTTTTCATGTCGACCGCACCGCGACCCCAGAGCATGCCGTCACGAACCACACCACCAAAGGGGTCGACACTCCAGTTCGTGGGATCGGCGGGAACAACATCAGTGTGGCCGTGAACGACCAATGCCGGCTTGGTGGTGTCCGCCCCCGGCACACGAGCGATCACACTGGTTCGCCCCGTTGCCGCATCGACATACTCGGGAGTCAGGCCCAGGTCCGCGAGGAGGGCGCCGAGATACTCGGCCGCGTCCGTCTCTCCGTTGGAGCGCCCTTCGCCGTAGTTTGTGGTGTCGAACCGGATGAGTTCTTGGGCAATTGCGGCTGTGGCGTCGAGCTCGGAGTGCGGCGTCATCCGACCACGCTATCAGCGTGCTATTCTCGTACCTCGGTAGTCCTGAATAAGGACGATCCACTGCGCGCGGATGGCGGAAATGGCAGACGCGCTAGCTTGAGGTGCTAGTGCCCGTATAGGGCGTGGGGGTTCAAGTCCCCCTTCGCGCACAAACAACTGATGGCGTCACCCACGGGTGACGCCATCAGTGTTTAAGCCACGTGTCGCTAGATTTCTTTGCCCGCGCGCTTGTAGTCCGGGTCGCCGTAGGACGCCGTCACCAGGATCGGGATGTGGTCAGACGAACCCCGAGCCAGCGTCTCCACGCCCTCGACCGTGAACCCCTGCGAGGTCACGAAGTCGAAGTGACCGCGGAAGAACTTGTAGGCGGTGTAGGTCATCCGGTCGCTGAGCGACAGGTCGTAGCCGGTCTTGGCGACACGCTCGCCCAGGTTGTCCTTAAACAGCGGGTAGTTGTAGTCCCCGACCATCAGGATCGGAGCGCCGGAACCGAGCTCCTGGAGGAGCTCGTGAGCCGCCTTGATCTGCTCGCGGCGGAGCGAGTTGAGCGCGGTGAGTGGTGCGGCGTGGAAGGACGCGAGAACCAGCTCGTGGTTGTTCTCGCGGTCGACCAGGCGCGAGCCCACCAGACGCTCCGGGGTAGGCGAAAAGATAAGGTCGTGGAGCGACTTCTTGAGTTCGTACGATCGGCTCTCGAGGTGCTCGTAGCGCTCCTTGCGGTAGTACACCGCGAGCCCGAGCCGGTTGTTTTTGGTCGAGTCGGCCAGATGGAGCTTTCCGATCTCCGCGGGAAGCTCCGCCGATCGAACCTCCTGGAGGCAGATCGCATCGAGGTCGGGCGTTTCGGCCAGTTGGGCCAGTTCACCGATCGCACGGTGCTTGCGGAGGTTGTAGCTGATTACTCGAATCACGTGTTCGATTACCTCTTCCCCAAACGAAGACTCCAGCCTACGGCTCTGTTGTGGTGTTCGACGCCCTGACGCGAGTGGATAGGAGTCGATAAACGATTCCGACGGCAATGACGCCGAGCCCCACGATGATGGACTGCCACGGGAGTGTCACCACGAGCACCACACACCCCACGGCGCCCACTATGGCGAGCACACGGGGATACCGACGCTGGTCGTGTGGCTGGGTGAGCGCGGCCGTGTTCGCAATGAGGTAGTAGACCAGGACACCCAGCGACGAGAACCCAATCGCCCCCCTGAGGTCGATCGTGGCGACCAGAGCACACACGATCAGGCCCACGAGGATCTCGGCCCGATGGGGCACCAGAAAACGCGGATGAACCGCGGCCAGCCAGCGTGGCAGGTCCCCTTCCCGCGCCATGGCTAGGGTGGTTCGCCCAATTCCCGCGAGGAGCGCCATGAGGGCACCGAGCGATGCCAGTGCCGCCGCAATGCGGACGACCGGGGCAGCCCATCCCCATCCCACAGCCTCGACCGTGTCGGCCAGGGGTGCTGACGAGCCAGCCACGCCGGCCGCTCCCAGAACAGACAGAATCGACACGGCAATTACGGCGTACACCACCACAACAATGGACAGCGCCAGCACAATCGCGGCCGGGATGGTGCGGCTCGGGTCTCGCACCTCCTCCCCCAGTGTCGCGATTCGTGCGTAGCCGGCAAAGGCAAAAAACAACAGTCCCGCTGACTGCAGGATGCCGTACGGCCCCGACGAGACGAGGGAGCTCGTGAGGTCCAGACCACCCATCCCCGAGGAGGCCGAGGCCACAACCACGATCGCGAGCACCACGAGGACAATCGCCACGATGACACGGGCGGCGAACGCCGTGCGCGTGACCCCCAGGAGATTCACCACAACGAGGGCAACAACTGCCGCGACGGCGACCGGTCGTTCCCACCCCGCCGGGGCAGCGTACGCGGCGAACGTGAGTGCCATTGCCGCACAACTTGCGGTCTTGCCGATCACAAAACCCCAGCCCGCGATGAACCCCCACCAGGGGCCGAGCCGTTCTCTCCCATAGACGTAGGTGCCGCCGGACGACGGGTAGACCGCGGCGAGCTGCGCCGACGAGGTGGCATTACCCAAGGCCACGACCGCCGCGACAACAAGCCCCACGAGCAGCCCACTGCCTGCGGCCTGAGCGGCGGGGGTAAAGGCAGCGAAGACTCCGGCGCCGATCATCGAGCCGAGTCCGATACTGGTGGCGTCGACGAGACCCAGGCGTCGTGCGAGAGCGGGTGTGTCGGCCACTCGTGCACCCTATAGGGCGCACCCCGAGATCTCGCACCGTGTCAGGCAAACGGGGTGTGAACTGATCGAGAGTGGCAGGCTCACGCCAGTAGGACTGTGGTTCCACCCCCATACGGGGGTAACGTAGTCGGACACGATCGAGGGAGGCACGATGACCGACACGATGTCAGTAGCAAATGAAGGACTTGAGCCTGACCAGGAGCGTCACCCCAAGCACCGCCGTGACGACGTCCCGGTGGATGGAGTCGAGGACCTTGACCTCTCGGACTTCGGTGAGAACCCTGACACGGAGGTCGCTGGCTAGAGCCGAGCGCGGCGCTCAGACGAAGCGGATGCCACTCTGCAGACGCGTCCGGAGGTCGAAGAGCTCATTGCCTCCGAGGGGAGCCGCGGTGGCGATTCCGCTCCGCAGGACTGAGCCCAGCACGGAGTGTCGCACCACGAGCGCGGTCGCGCCGCGCACCGAACCCAGTGTGATCACGGGCTCCTCTAGCGCGTCATCCGGAACAACGATGACAAGTCCCGTGAACTTCACCCGCAGGCTTCGAGCGAGAGCCTTGGAGTGCAACCCCAGTTCGTGCACGGGGCGCTCCCCTGCCAGCGCGGGGCCTACGAGTTCTCCCCGTTTGGTCTTCACGTCGCCCCCGAAGTCCTCGGACAAGATCGCCCAGAGCCCCGAGGGCCCCAGCACAACGTGATCGATCTTGTTCTCGGGCAGGCCCGTTGCCACATCGTGCCAGATGGTGAATCCAATACCGAGGGAGGCCAGTGTTCGGGCCGTCGCCTCCTCCGCGAGAGCGTCGGCGAGGGTGTGACGGATTTCTCTCGGGGCGCTCCGAACCAGGGCGGGATCGTACGGATCGTCGAGGGCAACGCCACGGCCGACCCACTCCCGCATCTGTTCGAGGTATCGCTCCCGTCGCCACCCTCCCGGGTGCCCGTGCGAGCGCGCGCGGGGCCGGGTGTCTTGTCGCGGCACCGACGTGTGGGCGGCGAACGGTGTGTGGTCGCTGTCGCGGCGGCCTGAGTCGTATGCCGCGCGCGCCTCCGGGGTGCCAATGCGCTCCCATGCCAGCTGGACCGCAGTAAACCGCTTCGGGTCTCCCCCGGTGTCCGGGTGTGTGTCACGCATCGCCTTGCGGAAAGCCTTGCGCAGGTCATCCTGTGACGCGGATGCCGCGACGCCGAGCACCTCGTAAGGGCTCGAGTGAAGAGGGCTCTCGGGCATCGGCTCAGGATACCGAATACACCTGGTCTTTCTTCCGAGCCAGCGGTCAGCAGAGCCGGTTACATTGGTGACATGACCACAATCACCGACATCCCACTCACCACCATCGATGGGGAGACCACCAGCCTCGCCGACTACAGCGGCAAGGTTCTGCTGGTGGTGAATGTTGCATCGCGGTGCGGTCTGGCACCCCAGTACGAGCAACTTGAGGAACTCCAGAAGACCTATGGCGACCGTGGATTCAGCGTCCTCGGTTTTCCGAGCAACCAGTTCCTTCAGGAGCTCTCCACCGAGGACGCCATCAAGGAATACTGCTCGACCACGTGGGGCGTGACCTTCCCCATGTTCGAAAAGGTCCGCGTCAACGGCAGCAAGGCGCACCCGCTCTACCAGGAGCTGACCAAGACCCCCGACGAGGAGGGCAAGGCCGGCAAGGTCAAGTGGAACTTTGAGAAGTTCGTGATCACCCCCACGGGCGAGGTCCACCGATTCCGTCCGAACGTGGTGCCGACCGACCCCAAGATCGTGTCGGTGATCGAAGACGCCCTGCCGTGACCTCGCAGCTCCTGCACGAGCCAGACGCCAGTCGCTACACGCTGGTGCGCGACGGCCAACTGGCGGCGGTCGCGGACTACCGCATCAACGGGAACTCGATTTCTTTCACCCACACCTTCACCCAGCCCCACCTGAGGGGTGAAGGACTCGCCGCGGAGGTCGTTGAGTTCGCGATGAACGACGTCGAGAAGAACTCGACTCGCCGTGTTGTGCCGATGTGCTGGTACGTGGCCGAGTGGTTTGACAAGCATCCCGAGCGCGCCGGGCTTCTGAGGCGCTGATGCGGCTCCTTCTTGTTCGGCACGGCCAGACCCCCAGTAACGTCGCGGGGCTCCTCGACACTGCGGCCCCCGGTCCCGGCCTCACGGAACTTGGTCATCGCCAGGCGGCGCAGATTCCGGATGCCCTGAGCCACCAGCCCATCGACGGCATTTGGGTCTCGACTCTTGTGCGTACTCATGCGACCGCTGCGCCCCTCGCCCGGGCGCGGGAGCTACAACCGGTACAACTGCCGGGAACCCACGAGATCTTCGCCGGTGACCTCGAGATGAGACGCGACCACGAGGCCGTTCGTATCTACCTGGAGACTGCCTTTGCGTGGGGTCTGGGCGACCTGGCTCCACGGATGCCGGGCGGTGAGGACGGTGTGGAGTTTTTCGAGCGATTCGACGCCTCGATCGCCTCCGTCTCCGCCAGTGGTGCCAACTCTGCCGTCGTGGTGAGCCACGGTGCGGCCATTCGGGTGTGGGTTGCCGGCCGCGCCATCAATGTGCCGCCGTCCTACGCGGGCGAGCACGACATCCAGAACACCGGGATTATCGAGCTCGAGGGCAGCCCCGAGACAGGTTGGAGACTCTTGTCGTGGCAGGGAACACCTATCGGCGGGTCAGACCTGATCGATTCCGACGCGCATGATCCGACCGGCGAGAGCCTCGAGGACGCCCTCGACGAGGACTAGCGTGGCAGGCGCTAGCGCTTGCGCTCGGTGCGTCGGAAGTAGACGCCGGTGATGACCAGCGCGACGCCCAGTGCGACGACGAGCAGGGTCGAGAGCGCCCCCAGCGAGAACAGCCCCAAGTAGGTCAACAAGAACACGAGTGCGAGCAGGGCCGCGATAACAAAAACGCCGGCCGAGGTGTTGCCGAGTTCCTTGCCCGTGTAGAGGACAATCGCGCCGATGAGGGTTCCCAGTGCCGCAAGGATCGCTCCCGCCGTGAGAATAACTGCAGGCAAGCCGAGGCCCAGTCCACTGATCGCCAGCAGGAGCCAGCCGACCGCTCCGGCAAAGAGTGAGATCCGTGCGATGACGTTGGTTACCGCGCCGAGGCCCAGGATGACCAGCGCGACAGCGAAAGCCGCGTACGCGATCAGGTAGAGCCACGGAGCCGCGAAACCGAGGAACGGAAGCACCGCGCCGACAACAAACGCGGCCCCCGCGACGATGAGTGCAATGCCTGATGCCGAGCGGCGGGAGCGAGAAATAGCGGCCATGGTGTCCTCCAGAGGTGTCGCGGGTGGCTCAGTCTACGCGGGAGGTCAGGCCTCGAGAACGAACCAGGGTGGGTACACCGCCACCTTGGGCACAAAACCGCTATCCACAAGAAGAGAACGCACCTCGTCACGAATGGGTTCGTTGGCTACTCCGATCAGCTGCACGGCCCCAAAGTCGAAGGCGTCCGGAGCGAGGGCCTCGGACGACAGGCGAGCGTCCGGATCGTTGTGCAGGCGCACGAGCATCCGCTCCCTCTCGGCCTCCGTTGTCGCGAACCGCGTGTACGTTCCGGCGGCGTCGCCGTCGGCAATAACGGCATCATCACCCAGCGAGCGGATGGTGCTCACGAGAAAAACGAAGTCCGTCGGCGAGGCGGCCCGAGCCGCCGCGGACCAACGAGGTTCTGCGGCACCGCGCCGCAGCTCGTCCCATGGCGTCGAGTCCGGGGCGAGCGCAAATGGAACGAACCCGGACACCGGGCGCCCAGGAGCGGTCTCGGCCGTCGCACGCAACTCGCGTGCGAGGTCCGAACTGATGTCAACGGCGGGCTCGGCACTTGCGCGCAACTCCCCCGCGGCAATGATCGATGCCAGATTACGAACGTGGGTGATGTGGTAGATCCGCACGTCGCCGGTGACGAGGGCCGCCGGATGCGAAGGACGCGCTGCGCCAGCCGCACGATAAGTGGGGCGGGTGGACGATCGAGTGGTGGGGCGTTTGGGTGGTTCCGGCTTCTCCTTGGGGAAGCACTGGTCGCACAGGGTTCCCTCAAACCCGTGGATACATTCGGCCATCAGGGGGTCACGACGATGGCATTGCCCACGAATTGGGGGGAAAAATCGAGAGGAGTCACACCTCCATCCTTGCACTCGCGTTGAGATACGGTGTTTCCATGACTGAATCGCCTTCTGCTTCCCAGCCGATCTCGGACTCCGTCGAGGATCCGATCGAGGAACTCACTGAGCCTCTTGCCGAGCTCAGCATCGGTCCCTGGTGGTGGGTGCTCGTGCGTGGCATCCTCGCGATCGCCTTTGGTGTGATCGCTCTCGTGTGGCCCGCCAACGCGCTCATCGCCATCGCGATCGTCTTTGGTGTGTACGCCATCTTCGACGGCGTCACCGAGATTGTGCACGCGATCCGGGTGCGTTCCACCTCGAAGAAGTGGGGCTGGCTGCTCTTCGCCGGCATCGTGTCGGTTCTCGCCGGTATCGCCGCGCTGATCCTTCCGGGTCTTGCAGGGCTCTTCGGCGGCCTGTTCCTGATCTGGACGATTGTCTTCTACAACATCGCCCACGGCGCGATGCTCATCGGATCCGCCGCCGGCGCCGAGGGCAAGGGCAAGGGCTGGGGAATCTTCTCCGGTGTGCTGTCGATTGTGTTCGGCATCATCCTTGCGGTGCTCGCCTTTGTCACGCCGCTTGTTGCGATCCTCGGCCTGATCTTCGCGGTGGGAATCTACGCGATCATCTTCGGCATCATGCTTGCGGTCGCAGCCATTCAGGCACGCGCGAGTGGCAAGAAGAACCTGACCATCGAGACCGTCTAGCGGAATCGAGATCGGCGGGGCGTCGGGGCGACAAGCCTCGGCGCCCCGTTGTTGTTAAGGGCTAGACGCCCCCGCCACCCAGTTGTTTTTTTGCGGCACGCTCGGTCTTGATGCGGGCGTTCTCTTCCTGGACTGCCGCGTGTGTTGCCCGCTCCACCACAAGCCATTCGGGCTTTTTCTCCAGGAGCGCCTTGATTTCCGCCGTCGTCATGACGTCGGGTGCACCGGCGCGCGCCAAGCCCGAGGTCGAGATTCCGAGCTTCTGCGCGACAACCTGCCGGGGATGGGGGCCAGACTTCTTCAGTTCGACGAGCCACGCGGGCGGGCTGCTGAGCAACTCGGCGAGCTCGGATCGGGTCACAACGCCCTCCTGGAACGACTCGGGGGTCGCCGGCAGGTAGATTCCGAGCTTCTTTGCCGCGGTGGCGGGCTTCATGGTCTGGTCTGGCACGCCTCAAGGGTAGCCTGAACGCGTGTCCGAGCCCTTCGTTGTTGCCTTTGTCCTGGGTGTCACGCCCGGCAAGTGGGCAGGGATCTGGGCGGAACGGATGCCTCGCACCCCTCTTGAGCTGCGGCCCCTGTCGCCCGAGGATGCCCTCTCCGCGGTGGTCGGGGGCGCCGTTGATGCGGCGTTTATCAGGCTCCCCGTCGAGGGCGAGGACCTCGGGATTATTCCCCTGTACGAGGAGCGCCCGGTGGTTGTGATGCCCAAGGAGCACGTCCTGTCGGTTCTTGACGAGGTCTCGGCGCAGGATCTCGACGGCGAGACGGTGTTTGAGGGCGACTCCGCCGCCGACATCGAGCTCGTCGCCGCGGGCGTGGGCGTGACCATTGTTCCCCAGTCGGTCGCGCGCGCGCTCAGTCGCCGGGATGTTGTGGCGCGGCCAGCGACGGACGCCCCGACAACGCGGGTGGCCCTGGTGTGGCGCACCGACTCGGCCACCACACTCACCGAGGAGTTCATCGGTATCGTGCGTGGCCGGACGGCCAACAGCTCCCGTGGCGCAACACCAGACCCCGTGACCCCATCGAGCAAGGTCGCTCCGAAGTCACGTCCGGCTCCCCGAAAGAAGCCTCCCCAGCCGCGGCGGCCTAGGCGGCGCTGATTCCGAACAGCCCAATAATGAGCGCCATCACGAGGATCGTGACGAGCTCATGGGCGATAGTGAGGGTGGTTAGCGCGGCGGGGCGTCGTTCAAACGCATCGTGCGTGATTACTCGTGCCGCGGTAAAACCTGCCCAGAGAATAACGCCCGTGACGAGGGTGTTGACCAGAAAGTTGCCGCCGTAGAAGTTCTGGGCGATCGCCGAGGCCCCCGCCAGCACCAGCGCGGTGATAAAACTCACGATGATCGTGGCGATGATGGGCCCCACGCCGTTGCCCATCGTGGCCTCGTCGATCTTGGCCAGGCGCATCCAGCGGTTTCCGAAGACGGGCCTGGCGTACCAGATCAGGCCCACCACCATGCTCGAGACGGTCGCCAGCACCACGGCCAGCCAGTTGATTTCAGGCACCATACCGAACACCTCCTTGTGTTGTGGCGCCACCCTATCGCTGGCCGCCGACCGCGGCTAGGTGCTGCTGCGCCGAGTCGCCGTGAGGGTGCGCTCCCGGTTGGCGAGGAACAGCGGGAACGTGAAGGCAAACGCGGTGAGCCCGGCGCCCACGACGTAGAGCCAGGCATGGCGCATCCCCAGTCGGCGCGCTTCGATGATGATGAGGATGCTGCCTGCGACGGCCACGATCAGCAGGTCAACCGTCAGTGACGAGACCGCAGGGCCACTGGATACCCAGTCCCCCACGAAGTTGCGCTGGTCAATGATGGCGAGGATGTTGAAGGTCCACGTGCCGATCAGGCCAACGATCGCGAGCCCCAGCCACACGAGGGCCAGTGGGGTCCAGTTCTTTGTCATGGCCCATTCTCTCGCGACAGGGGGTGGGATTAGGGTGGCTCTCGAACCGTGTGTGGGCGACACGCCGCACAATGTCGGTAGCAATTGACACCATCGAACATATGTTCGACCATGGAAGGGTGTCCACCGCTCTCGCCTCGTCCTCCCCACCCGATCGGGTGCAGGAGCTTCAGGCGCGCATCCGCCAGATGCAGTCGACGACGCTCGAGAGCCGAGGCATCCCCACCCACCCGGCACTTGCCGAGCTGCTACCGGGTGGTGAACTCAAGCAGGGCGCCGCGTACTCCATCGACCGCTCGGCCATGCTCATCATGACCCTTCTGGCCGCCCCTTCCGCCGCGGGCATCTGGTGCGCCGTGGTGGGTGTCCCCGAGTTTGGGGTAGAGGCCGCAGCCCAGTATGGGGTCGATCTTGAGCGGGTGGTTCTGGTGCCCCATCCGGGCGACCAGTGGCTCGCGGTTACCGCGGCCGTGGCAGACGTTATGGGTGTGGTGGTGACTCGTCCGCCCGCCCGAGCCACGGATTCGAGCGTCTCGCGCCTCTCGGCGCGACTACGGCAGCGTGGCACCACCCTGTTTGTGCTGGGGCCCTGGCCGCAGAGCGAGGCAATGCTTTCGCTCAGCTCGTCCCAGTGGCACGGGATCGGCGAGGGGCACGGTCATCTTGCCGCCAGGGAGGTCACTATTACGGTCACGAGCAGGCTCGCGACTCGCCCCCGCAGCGCTCGCCTGTGGCTGCCCGCCCCAGACAATACGGTCAGTCGGGTCACTGCGACCCCCACGATGTCACAAGACGACAGGCTCCATCGGGTGGCGGGATGAACAGCGCAACACCACCCCGTGTCATCGTGCTCTGGTGTCCCGACTGGCCCATCACTGCCGCCCGCGCAGCGGCAGGACTACCCCGGGATGCCGCGATCGCCCTGGTCGAGAAGGGACTGGTCCTGGCATCGTCGGAGACCGCACGCTCCGAGTCGGTTCGTCGTGGCCTGCGTGTCCGGGAGGCCCAAGCCCGGTGCCCCGAGCTCATCGTGATGCCGTACGACGCCGCTCTGGACCATCGTGTCTTCGAGCCGCTCGTGAGTGCAATCGAGGATCTGACCCCGGGGGTCCAGGTGTTGCGTCCGGGGATGTGCGCGGTTCGTGTTCGTGGTGCGGCGCGGTACTACGGCAGTGAGAAGGCGGCGGCACGGGCACTGGTGGCCCGACTCGATGAGTTCGGCGGTGGTGGCACCCGCGCGGGAGTCGCCGATGGCATCTTCACGGCGGAGCAGGCAGCTCGTCGTGCAGCGGATGGGGTTCGAGTGGTGGCGGCAGGGGGTGCTCCCGAGTTTCTTGATCCCCTCGACGTGGGACTTCTCGAGGAGGCGGGAACCGAGTCGGCGGCGGGAATCGTCACCCTCCTGCGGAGGCTCGGCATTCGCACCCTGGGGCAGTTCGCGGCGCTCGACCACAACGACGTTCGTACCCGATTTGGCGCGCAGGGCGCACGCCTGCACGTGCTTGCCGCGGGCCGCGACAGTTGGCCACTGACTCCGCGCACTCCCCCGGATGACATTGAGGCCATCGTCGAGTTCGAGCCTGCACTGGAACTCGTCGAGCAGGTTGCCTTTGGTGTGCGCACCGCAGCCGATCGTTTTGTTACTGATCTCGTCGCACGCCTGCTCGTGTGCACGGCCATTCGGGTCGAGATCCGTTCCGACTCGGGCGAGAACAACGAGCGAGTGTGGCTTCATCCACGATCATTCAGCCCGGGCGACGTGGTGGACCGTGTCCGCTGGCAAGCATCCTCGGCCGGTCTGAGCTCGGGGATCACCCGAGTCTCGGTCACTCCCGAGGCCGTGGATGCGATCGCCCACCATGAGACCGGACTCTGGGGCTCGGCGCCCGATGAACGTATTCACCACGGGCTCTCGCGGGTCCAAAGCATGCTGGGCCACGGTGCGGTCCTGATGCCGTCGATTGGGGGCGGGCGCACGCTGGCCGATCGCCAACAGCTCGTCGCGTGGGGCGATCGTCCCGTGGGAACACGATCGGCCGCGCCCCCGTGGCCGGGCCGGCTGCCCGACCCGTTGCCAGCCACGGTGTTTTCGCCACGGCATCCCGTGGCTGTGCTGGATGCCCGGGGCGACACCGTGCTGGTGGGCGAGCGGGGCATCCCCACCGCGTCGCCGGCCCGGCTCACGGCGGGCACACGGGCGCTGCAACTCACGGCCTGGGCGGGACCGTGGGCACTCGACGAGCGGTGGTGGTCTGCCACCGAGGCGCGTCGTGCGTGGCGCTACCAGGCCGTTGACGACACCGGATGTGGCTGGTTGCTGGTCCTCGATGATTCCGGCTGGTGGGCCGAGGCGCGTTATGACTAGGCCGGTGTGACTCATGGGCTGGAACAACCCCCCGATACCGTGGTCGGAGTTCGAGCGCCGCCTCTCCGACTCGTCGCGCCCGGGGTCTGCTCCCCCGGTGGGAGCCGACGGCGGCGACAGTCCCGCCTGGTCGCAGAAGCGCGCGGCCTACAAACCGCCCGAGCTTCTGAAATCCACCGAGAGTACAACCGTCGCCTACGCGGAGCTGCACGCGCACTCGAGTTTTAGCTTCCTCGATGGTGCGTCCATGCCCGAGAAAATGGCCGAGGAGGCGGCACGACTGGGTCTTCGCGCCCTCGCGCTCACCGACCACGACGGTCTCTACGGAACGGCGCGGATGGCGGAGGCCGCTGCCGAGCTCGGGGTCGCAACAATCATTGGGGCCGAGCTGTCGCTGGGGCTGAGTGGTCCACAAAACGGTGTGGCCGACCCCGAGGGCACACACCTGCTTGTTCTCGCGCGCCAAGAGGAGGGATACCACCGGCTCGCCGCCGCGATCACCTCGGGCCAGCTAGCGGGAGGCGAAAAGGGCAGACCCGTGTACGACCTCGAGGAGCTGGCAGCGCGTGCGGAGGGGCACTGGATGATCCTGACCGGCTGCCGCAAGGGTGTCGTGCGTCAGGCGCTTCAGGTTGGTCCTGCCCAGGCTGGCATCGAGCTTGACCGGCTCGTGTCACTCTTTGGGCCCTCTAACGTCGTGGTGGAGTTGTTCGACCACGGCAATCCCCTCGACAGTAGCCACAACGACACACTCGCCGCCCTGGCTCAGCAGCGTGGTCTTCGTGTGGTGGCGACGACGAACGCGCACTACGCGAGCCCCGCGCAGCACCACCTGCACGCAGCGCTTGCCGCCGTGCGAGCACGCCGAAGCCTCGACGAACTGGATGGCTGGCTCCCCGCATCCGGGCAGGCTCACCTCAGATCGGGCGCAGAGATGGCCGCGCGGTTTGTGCGGTATCCCGGTGCGGTTGAGAACACCGTGGTGATCGCCGACGAGCTCGCCTTCGAGCTGCGCCGCGCCAAGCCTGCCCTGCCCGACCAGGAGGTTCCGCCCGGGCACACTCCCGCCAGCTACCTCCGTGAACTCGTGTGGGCGGGAGTGCCCCAGCGCCGTATGGTGCTGACCGATGAGATTCGCGCCCGAATCGACCGCGAACTCGACGTGATCGAGGAGAAGGGATTCCCCGGGTATTTCCTGATTGTGTGGGACATCGTGCGCGAGGCGCGGCGCCTGGGCATCCTGTGCCAGGGCCGGGGGTCGGCCGCAAGCTCTGTCGTGTGTTACCTCCTCGGGATCACCGCAGTCGACCCCATCCGGTACAAGCTGCCCTTCGAGCGATTTATCTCCACGATGCGCGAGGAAGAGCCCGACATCGACGTTGACTTCGAGTCGGAGCGCCGCGAGGAGGTGATCCAGTACGTCTTCGAGAAGTACGGGCGCCGCAACGCCGCACAGGTGTGCAACGTCATCCAGTATCGGCCCAAGTTCGCGGTGCGCGACATGGCCAAGGCGCTCGGTCATTCGCCGGGACAACAGGATGCCTGGTCAAAACAGGTGGAACGCTGGGGCGCGCTCATCTCGAGCCAGGACCACGACATCCCCGAACAGGTCATCGACCTTGCCCTCGAGGTGATGAAGTTTCCGCGCCACCTCGGTATTCACTCGGGAGGGATGGTACTGACCCAACGACCGGTGGGCGAGGTAGTGCCCATCGAGCACGCGCGCAAGGAGAAGCGCACCGTCGTGCAGTGGGACAAGGACGACTGCGCGTGGATGGGACTCGTCAAGTTCGACCTGTTGGGGCTGGGGATGCTCTCCGCCCTGCGGTACTGCTTTGATCTCGTGCGAGACACCCTCGGCGAGGACCTCGACCTCGACACGATTCCCAAGGAAGAACAGGGCGTCTATGACCAGTTGTGTCGTGCCGATGCGATTGGGGTGTTTCAGGTCGAGAGTCGCGCCCAGCTGGGGCTTCTCCCCCGGCTCCAGCCGCGGGAGTTTTACCACCTTGTGGTCGAGATCGCGCTGGTACGTCCCGGTCCCATCCAGGGTGGCGCCGTGCATCCCTACGTGCGTCGCAAGACGGGCCAGGAGCCCGTGACGTACCTGCATCCCAAGATCGTGGGAACACTCGAGCGCACGCTGGGGGTGCCGATCTTCCAGGAGCAGCTGATGCAGCTTGCCGTGGATATCGGTGGGTGCACGGCGGACGATGCCGACCATCTGCGACGCGCTATGGGCTCCAAGCGGGGCATCGAGAAGATCGAGCGCCTGCGCGCCAAGCTCTACGAGGGGATGGCGGGCAACGGCATCACGGGCGCGGACGCCGACCGCATTTACGCGAGCATCGAGGCTTTTGCGGGGTTCGGATTCGCCGAGAGCCACGCCCTGAGTTTTGGGCTTCTGGTCTACGCGAGTGCCTGGATGCGACTGCACTACCCCGCCGCGTTCCTCGCGGCACTCTTGCGGGCCCAGCCCATGGGGTTCTACTCGCCACAGAGCCTCGTGGCGGATGCCCGGCGCCACGGTGTCGAGGTGCTGAGGCCACACATCCACCGATCGGGCGTGTATGCCACGCTCGAACCACTCTCGGATGTGACTCCCCCGGCTCCCACGGGAGACCCCCACTGTCTCGATCGGGACCAGCCGCCGGTGGGTCCCTTTGATCGAAGCGCCCCGTTCAGCACCGACGACCACCGCCGCGACGGGGCTTATGCCGTGCGGCTGGGGCTCAACGAGGTGACGGGAATCAGCGTGAGTCTTGCGACCCGCATCGTCTCGGAGCGCGAGCGGGGTGGCGAGTACCACAACATGAACGACCTGGTGCGCCGCACGGGCCTCACCACCGCCCAACTGGAGTCGCTGGCCGCTGCCGGTGCCTTCGACGTGTTTGGTCTGGCGCGACGCGAGGCGCTGTGGAACGCCGGCAATGCGGCCCAGGATCGCCCGGAGTACCTGCCGCACACCATCGTCTCGGTGCAGCCCCCCTTGTTCGCGATGCCTTCGCGCGTCGAGGAGGTGATGAGCGACCTGTGGGCGACGGGGATCTCAACCGACAGCCACCCCGTGGCCCATCTGCGTGACGACATGCGTGAGCAGGGCATCCTGTCGGCAGCGGAGCTTGCCACGGCGGAGCCGGGCCGTCGGGTGAGAGTCGCCGGCGTGGTGACTCATCGGCAGCGCCCCGCGACGGCAAGTGGCATTACCTTCATCAACCTTGAGGACGAGACGGGTTTTATCAACGTGATCTGCAGCGTGGGGCTCTGGGGGCGTTATCGCCGGGTGGTCCGTGAGGCCCCTGCGCTGGTTGTTCGAGGCACTCTCGAGCGCTCGTCAGAGGGGGTAACGAACATCGTTGCCGACGGTATTGAGCACCTCGGAATGGTTCCACGCACACGCTCGCGTGATTTCCGGTAAATGACGTTTAGTTACCGGTTTGGGAAACTATGGCGGTAAACGGCAACTACTGCTATAGCCTTGGCAACACGTCCGCTAGCTCTCCGGGGTGCGCGGATGTGGCCTCGACTGTCGGGGCCGTAAGAACGCTCCTGGAGGAGTTTTACATGGCACAAGGTACCGTCAAGTGGTTCAACGCGGAAAAGGGCTTTGGTTTCATCGCCCCTGAGGACGGAAGTCCTGACGTGTTCGCCCACTACTCAGCCATCGCATCGAGCGGCTACCGCTCGCTCGATGAGAACCAGAAGGTTGAGTTCGACATCACCCAGGGACCCAAGGGTCCCCAGGCGGAGAACATCCGCCCCCTCTGATCTTGCATCCCACCCGCACCGCCGCAACATTGCCCCGCAATGCAGCGGAACGGCGGTCGTGGGTACCAGTTCAGTAACGAGAACGCCCCGGTCCATACCGGGGCGTTCTTCATTTAACGCCCGACCCTAGGAGCGCAGGCCGCGCCTGAGATAGTCGATGCGCGCCTGCAACTGGGCAACCGTCGCCTGTGCCACAGCGGGGCCTCCACACACGCGCCGCAACTCGGCGTGAATGAGCCCATGGGGCTCGCCCGACACCTTGGCGCGGATCCCCACGAGCGAGTTGAGGAGCGTGCGCTGTTCCTTGAGGGTCCGATAAAGCGGTGGTGGCTGCTCCTCCTTGGGTCGAGTGGATGCGCGGCGCTGCTGCCGCGCGTGGCGTTGACGCAACAACTCCCTGACCTGATCGGGCTCAAGGATTCCCGGTAGTCCCAGGAACTCGAGCTCCTCGTCGCTGCCCGTAAAAGCAGACGACCCAAACTCGTCGCCGTCAAACAGCACCTTGTCGAAATGAGCGTCGGACTCGATGGCTTCCCACGTGAACTCGTCGGTAAGAACGTCGCTGGTCTCCTGCTCGCGATTCTCCCGCTCGAGAAGATCGTCGTCGAGCAACTGGTCGTCGTCACGCTCCCGGTCCAGAGCGTGGTCCCGCTCGAGTTCGAGTTGTGTGGCGAGCGACAGGAGCGTCGGAACACTGGGAAGAAAGATCGAGGCGGTCTCGCCGCGCCGTCGTGCACGCACAAATCGCCCCACCGCCTGCGCGAAGTAGAGCGGGGTCGACGCCGAAGTCGCGTAGACACCCACCGCGAGACGCGGTACATCAACACCCTCCGACACCATTCGCACGGCGACCATCCAGCGGCGCTCGCTCGCGGCGAACTCGTCGATGCGCGACGAGGACTCCTTCTCGTCCGAGAGCACC
The DNA here is from genome assembly GCA_965279605.1 of Rhodoglobus sp. Taxonomy (GTDB): domain Bacteria; phylum Actinomycetota; class Actinomycetes; order Actinomycetales; family Microbacteriaceae; genus Rhodoglobus. Next base: position 41,377 of record CBDIIE010000014.1, on the reverse strand, counting down.
ACCGTGGGCTGCTCCCCTGTCAACTCGGTGAGGAGGGCGGCATAGGCGCGCGCGGCTTGCTGGTCGGTGGCAATCACGAGGCCACCCGCATCCGGGATCGAGTGACGCACCTCCGTGAGCCGCGTGTTGGCGGCGGCCAGCACCGAGGGCATCCACTCGCCCTTGGGGTCGAGGGCCGTTCGCCACGCCTGAGCCGTGACATCCTGCGTGTCGCCCTCGCCAAGCCGCGCCTCCATCTCGTCGCCCATCCGCGTACGCCAGCGCATCTTGCCGGCGTAGGCCATAAACATCACGGGACGAACCACGCCGTCGGCGAGGGCCCGGCCATAGCCGTAGCTGTAGTCGGTGAGGGAGGTGCGGATTCCCTTCTCGTCGCGCAGGTAGGTGACAAACGGGATGGGCGAGGTGTCGCTGCGGAATGGTGTGCCGGTGAGCGAGAGTCGTCGGGTTGCGCTCTCGAACGCCTCGCGGATCGCGTCTCCCCAGCTCAGGGAGTCGCCCGCGTGGTGCACCTCGTCGAGGATCACCAGCGTGCGCGCCGACTCGGTGATCTCACGATGGAGGGATGCCCGCACGGCAACTTGCGCGTAGGTGACAGCCATACCGTGGTAGCGGCGCCCACCCCATGCCCCACCATTGGCGTAGGTCGGGTCAAGCCGTAGCCCCACACGATGGGCGGCATCGGCCCACTGGCGCTTCAGATGGTCCGTGGGTGCGACCACCGTCACGCGGTCGACCACACGGCGCGCGATCAGTTCGACCGCGAGCCGCAGAGCAAAGGTCGTCTTGCCGGCGCCGGGTGTTGCTGCCGCCAGGAAGTCTCGCGGCTCGTGCTCGAAGTAGGCGTCAAGTGCTTCCGCCTGCCAGGCGCGCAGCTTGGACGCGGTGCCGCGCGCGGCGCGCTCGGGGTACGCCGGGGAGAGATGCTCTGCCGCAAACGTGCCCACGGTGGGGCCAGGCAGGGCAGGTGTGCTCACTTGATAAGACGTTACCCGAGACCTGCGACGCTCCCAGTCGGGTGGCTAGTCCCGCTGGCCCAGTCGAGGGCGCTCGTGGGGGTCGTGACGGAGCAGGCGCGCGGGGGTGACGGCACCCCGGCCAAAACGTGCGCTGGCTGCATCCATCACCTGCTCGGCCTCGCGCCAGCCCTCACTGTCGTCCCACAGGGCCTGCAGGGTGCCCTCAGGGTCCTGTAACTGCTCGGCACGTACCCCAACAAGGCGGACGGGACGATCGTTACGCAGGCCCTCATGGATGGCCCGTACCTCCTCGTAGATTTGCCTGCCCAGATCCGTCGGTTCGGCGATCGTGCGCGATCGGGTGATGGTGGTGAAGTCCTCGTAACGGAGCTTGAGGACAACGGTCCGTGCCCGAAGGCCGTGCTTGCGGAGCCGCACGGCCACCATGTTCGACATCCGGAGCAGCTCGCGGTTGATGACCGCGGCATCCACGACGTCCTCCGAGAAGGTCATCTCGTGCCCCACGCTCTTCTCGTCGGCACCGGCCTGGACACGCCGGGGATCCCGCCCCCACGCCAGATCGTGAAGCCGGTGGGCGGCCGCCTCGCCAAGGAGACGGAGAAGGTCGTCGACCGGAGTCCGTGCCAGATCACCAATCGTGTGAAAACCCCGGCCCCGAAGAACCTCCTCGGACTTGGCACCCACTCCCCAGAGTTTGGCGATCGGCAGCGGATGCAGAAACTCGAGTGTTTTGTCCTCCGGGATCACGAGCAGCCCGTCCGGTTTGGACAGGCCGGACGCCACCTTCGCCACAAACTTGGTCGCCGCGGCGCCGACGGAGCACACGAGCCCGGTCTCGGCGCGCACGCGGCTTCGCAGCAGTTGGGCGACCTTGAGCGGGGATCCGAACACGGTGCGAGCCCCGGACACGTCGAGGAACGCCTCGTCGATTCCCAGTCGCTCGACGGCAGGGGTGAGCTCGTCGCAGATCGCGAACACCTGACGCGAGTAGTACTGGTACCGCTCGAAGTGTGGCTCAAGGATGATCGCCTGGGGGCACCGCCTGAGGGCTATGGCCATCGGGAGAGCCGAGTTGACACCAAACTTGCGTGCCTCGTAAGTTGCGGCGGTCACGATGGACCGGGGCGAGTTGTGGCCCACGATCACGGGCTTACCCACTAGCTCGGGATGATCGAGGAGTTCTACCGAGGCAAAAAACGCGTCCATGTCAACGTGCAGGATCGGAGCGGACGTCGAGTCCACGTCCTGAGCGGTTACTTGTCGCTCGCTCCCGTCCTGCTTGCCCATGGCCCCATCATCGCAGGCGGCGACGACATCACCCCGCACACAGAAACGGGCGGGTGCCGAAGCACCCGCCCGCCAAGAAACGTCGGTTACGCCCTGCGACGACCGCGAATCGCGCCGTAAATGGCCAGCACAAGCAGCGCACCACCAATGGCGATGAGCCAGGACTGCCACGACCAGAAGTTCTCGTAGCCGATCCCCGGGATGAGGCCGGCGATCCAGCCGCCCACCATGGCGCCGAACACACCGAGCACGATCGTGAGGAACCAGCCCACCTTCTGGCGGAGGATCAGCTTGGCGATGACTGCCGCGATGATGCCGAGGATGAGAAAGGAAAACCAACCCATGTCATGTCTCCAAAGACGTTGTGAGGTCGCAGGTGGCGACAGTCGCCAGTGCGAACATCACTATGGCACTGCCCGTGCCAGGCGACAAGCACCAACACACACGGCCGGGGTGATGCGTCCTTGCACCACCCCGGCCGTGTGTGTTGTTGTCTAGGCCTTGCGTGACCCTCGAGTGACGAGCCCGTAGATCAGCAGCACAAGAATCGCGCCACCAATCGCGAGCAGCCAGGTTGTGATGCTGAAGAAGTCCTGCAGTCCAGTGTTAAAGAGAACACTGCCGAGGAACCCCCCGAGTAGCGCGCCGACCACACCCAGAATCAGGGTCACAATCCAACCGCCGCCCTGAGTTCCGGGCAATATCGCCTTTGCAATTGCTCCTGCGGCGAGTCCAAGCACGATCCAGCCAATAATTCCCACTGTCTTTGCTCCTGTCGATTGTGTTGCTGTCGAATCTGGGTCTCAGGTCCGACAGCCCATCCTTGCACTCCCCGAACGGGGGGCAATGTGGCACCCGCCTCGCAAGTGGCGTACGCCGCCGTTCCTGAGTAATGCTGGAGACATGACGCAGCAGCATCCGTGGAGCAGGTACGTCGCGATTGGCGACTCGTTCACCGAAGGTATCGGTGACCCGGAACCCCAGAGCCCGGGCGGCAATCGAGGCTGGGCCGATCGGGTTGCCGAGGTGCTCAGCGAGAGTGCAGACGACTTCGCTTACGCGAATCTCGCGATCCGGGGGCGCCTGCTCCAGCAGATTGCCGACGAGCAGGTGGATGCTGCGCTTGCGCTCAAGCCCGACCTCATTAGCGTCTCCGCGGGCGGCAACGACATCATTCGCCCTGGCACCGACCCCGACGACGTTGCGGCGCGCTTCGAGACGATGATCGAGCGTCTGCGGAGCGACGGCGCAACCGTCGTGATGTTCAACGGGCCCGACATCGGCATGACTCCCGTGCTCCGTCGTGTGCGGGGCAAGGTGGCGATCTACAACGAGAACCTGAGGGCGATCGCACAACGCCACGACGCGATCGTTGCGGACATGTGGGCGCTTCGCGAACTCTCCGACCCGCGGATGTGGGCCCCCGACCGGCTTCACTTCTCGCCCATCGGGCACCACACGATCGCCCGCATGGTGCTCGACTCGCTCAACGTTGGCAACGATCTCGAGCCGTTTAAGCCCGAGCCACTCCCCCGAGTCTCGTGGCGTCAAGCGCGCGTGGAAGACGTGGGCTGGGCCCGGGAGTATCTGGTCCCGTGGGTTCTCCGGCGCATCCGTCACCAATCATCCGGTGACAACGTGACGCCCAAGCGACCCGAGTTCCGTTAGCCGAGACCGCTGTAGCCCACCCGGCCCGCAGCCGGGCAGTCAAACGGATCTCCGTCGGCCCCCAGACCCACCTTGTTGAGGTGACGGATGACAATGCCGTACGAGGTGAGGATCGAGACCTCGGTGTAGGGAATCTTGCGGCTCTCGCAGAACTCGCGGACGATCTCGCCGGCCTTACGCAGGTGAGGGCGAGGCATGTTCGGGAACAGGTGGTGCTCGATCTGGTAGTTGAGCCCACCCATAAAGTGGTTGACCCACGTTCCGCCACCAATGTTGCGGCTCGTCAGCACCTGGCGGCGAAGGAAGTCGACCTTCGAGTCGCGCGGCAAGATCGGCATTCCCTTGTGGTTCGGGGCGAACGAGGCTCCCATGTACAGGCCGAAGATGGCCAGTTGGACCCCGAGGAATGCGAAGGCCATCCCCAGCGGAAGTATGGCGAAGATGGCAGCCACGTATCCGACGTTCCGAACCGTCAGCAGGACGATCTCCAGCGCACGCTTGTCTACCTTGCCGGGAGAGAACACCGTGGCGAAGGCGTGGCGATGCAGGTTGATTCCCTCGAGCAACAGCACCGGGAAGAACAACCAGCCCTGACGTGACTGGAAGAACCGACCGATGGCCGTACGCGCGGTGGCATCCTGCTCGCGGAAGACGATGAAGTCGGGAAGGATGTCCGGATCCTTGCCCACCGTGTTGGGGTTGGCGTGGTGACGGGTGTGCTTTCCCATCCACCACGAGTAGCTGATGCCCACCACGAGGTCGGCCATAATTCGGCCGGAGAAGTCATTGGCCTTGCCCGAGGTAAACACCTGCCGGTGCGCGAGCTCGTGCGTGATGAATGCGTACTGGGTGAAAAGAATGCCCATGGCCCCGGCCATGAGCAGAGTGAACCAGGTGTCCTGAAGCAGGACAACACCAAACCAGGTCGCCACCATGGCCGTGGTGATGGTGAGGAAGGTCACCAGGTAAAAACTTCTGCGGCGCCGGAGTAGTCCCGCGTCGCGCACCGTGTTAAGCAGGGCGGAGAACTCGGACACCGGATTCCCGATTCCGCGTGGTCCGGTGCGGACGATACGGGTGGGTTCGGCAGCAGAAGAAGCAGTCACGTGACCTCAGAAGTTCGAATGACTTCACAGCCACGGGGTGCGAGCGATCGCTCAGATAACCTCACCCTACTGGGGTCAGGCGGCCTGCGCCCTCACTTCGGGTGAACTCCCAGTGGCTCCACAAGGTCACAATTCCTCAGAACAGCTGCCCGGGGTTGCTGAGCCGCCACCACGGGCCGGGATCATCAATCTCCCCCGCTACCGCGAGGCCTACGGAGATGGTCTGTTCTCCGACGTGGAACGTGAGCGTTCCAACCTCATGCCCCGGTTCGACCAGGTGAACGTTGTCCACGGACACGTCGGCGTCCACGATGCTTCCGCTCCAGACCGCAGACGTCACGGGCTCGACCGGCACAACACGGGCGCTGTCCCCCCACGGGGTCGTGTACTCGGCGACGGTTTGGTCGGCGCCGGCGAGAGTGACATCGACGAACCCGGAGTCGGCCTGGCCGAGCATCCCGCGGATCGCCGCGTTGATGGTGTCGTGATCGGGGCCACCGAGCACCACGCCCACGAGTGTGACGGACTGCGACCCCACCGTGATGTCCTGGGAGAAGAGCAGGCATGCGCCGGACTCGTCGAGGGTGCCGGTCTTGATCCCGTCGATTCCGTCGATGCCCAGCAGGCCGTTGCGGTTCTCGACGAGCCCGATGCCGGGCACCTCGACCGCCGTTGTCGCCACTATCTGTGCGACGACGGGGTTGGCAATCGCACGCTTGGCGAGGGTGATGAGGTCGGAGACAGTGCTGGTGTTGCTGGGCTGGATGCCTGTGGCGTCCGTGATCGTCGTGCCGGTCATTCCCTGGCGCTGCAGCCAGTCCCGCGCCGCCTCGACATATGCGGACTCGCTGCCAAACGCCCAGGTCGCGACCGACTGCGCGTAGTTATTCGCCGAGGCCATAAGTGCAAGGTCGAGCATGTTGCGCTCCGACATGGTCTGCCCCGCAGCGACCGGGGCGACGATACCGTCCTGCGCCACTTGGTCGGCATAAAACTGCTCGTCGACCGCCGTGAAGGTCGCCATGGGCCCCGCTTCGCCGACCTCGAGGGGATGCTCCTCGAGCACAACAAGGGCCGTGATCACCTTCGTGATCGATGCGATGGGCAACGGATCGGCAGTACCTGCGCTTGCCAAGACACCGTCGTAGCCGACCGCGCCAAAACCTGATGCCCCGTAGGGCGGAAAGTCGATTGCCGGAGCACCGGGAAGCACCACGGCGGGCTCGGAGACCACCGGCTCGCTTCCCGGCAGTGGCGCCAAGAGCGTCAACGGCAGGTAGAACCCCGCCGCGAGGACAAGAGCAGCGCTGCCGAAGACCACGATCCGGCGGCGCCGATACACCTGGCGACGGGTCAGAGGCATCCGGACATGCTAGCCGACCGACCTCAAGCGCGACCTCCGTCGACCGACCTCTTCGGCGGTACGGTCTCCTCGGGCACGAGCACCTCGGTGGTCTCGTTGAGCGACTCGCCGCGGAAAAACGGCTTGGACCGGGGGAAGAACGACCAGACGATCATCAGCACCACGCCTAGGGCCAGCGATCCGATTCCGACAACAAACACACCTCCGATGCCAAAGAGCACGGTGTAGCCGTAGTCGGGGTTGATCATGTCGATCGCGGAGAATACAAACGCCGCCGTGAGCATCAAGGCGCCCAGCAGCGGGAAGATCAACCTGAACACCACGTTGCGGGCCGAGTCGAACAGGGTGCGACGGAAGAACCAGACACACGCGAAGCCTGTGATGGCGTAGTAGAACGCGATCGCGAGCCCGAGGGACAGGATCGTATCGGAGAGGAAGTCCTCGCTGATGATGGTCATTCCCACGTAGAAGACCGTGGCGACGATGCCCATGATGATCGTTGAGAACGCGGGCGTCTGGTACTTGGGGTGTACCGTACCGAACCGCCTGGGAAGGGCCCGGTAGGCGGCCATCGCGAGAGTGCCGCGTGCGGTCGGGAGGATGGTGGTTTGCGTCGATGAGATCGCCGAGACCATCACGGCAATCACAAGCAGCCAGGCCCACGGGCCAAACAACACATCCTTGAGAGCAAAAAAGACGTCCTCGGCGTTGTCCTCGTTTCCGAGGCCCAGTCCCGTGCTGCCGAGGCCCGCGTAGGCCATCGCGGCCACGGTGACTCCGACGTAGGTCACGAGCAGGATGAGCGTCGACAGAATCGCCGCGCGACCGGGAGTGCGCTCCGGGTCCTTGGTCTCCTCGTTGAGGGCGAGGCAGGTGTCCCATCCCCAGTAAATAAACAGTGCCAGCAGGATCGCCTCGACAAAGCCCGACGCAGACTCGAACGCGAACGGATTGAACCACGACAGCTCCGGCGCGGTAGCGCCAGCCGGTGCCGTTCCGGTGGTCACTGCCACGATGGCGGCGATCACGAAGACGGCCAGGGCAAGGTACTGGATGCCCAGCAGCACGTTCTGGAGCTTCTCGCCGATTTCGGTCCCGCGGTAGCTGATAAACGTCATCAGCGCGATAAATACAACGCCGGTCCCGGTCACGATCACGTCATTCTCGGCGATCTCCGGGTTGACCAGCAGCCAGAAGTACTTTCCGCCGATCTGAGCCAGGTTCGCGAGCACCACCATGCCTGCCACGGCGACACCCCAGCCACCCATCCAGCCGACCCAGGGACCAAACGCCTTCGTCGCCCAGGTGAAGGTCGTTCCACAGTCGGGTACCGCCCGGTTGAGCTCCCGGTAGGCGAACGCGACCAGAAACATGGGGATAAAGGCGAGAATGAACGCGATCGGGGCTTGGGCGCCCACGGCAAGAATCACAAAGCCGAGCGTCGCCGCAAGTGAATACACGGGCGCCGTCGATGCAAGCCCAATGACGGTCGACCCAAACAGCCCCAGGGTGCCCGTTGCGAGACCCTTTCCGGGTGGTGTGCTTTCGGTGGTCTGGGTCATGTACCTCTCCTCGTCATTGGGGACACGGTGAGCCTAGCGCTGCACGGAGCACCCTGTGGGAATGCCACGTAGGGTCTGTGCATGGAGGCACAGCGTTTCGAACTCGCGGCCATGGCGACGTTCCCGAGCAAGGTGGAGTGGGATGCCTCGGCAGCGGATCTGGTCTCCACCATGCTCGCGCGCTGGAACCTGACGCCGGGCGAGGCATTCACGGGCGGCGAGGCCGGCGCGGCCATTGCTGTCAGGACCGCAAGCGGTGACGACGCAGTACTGAAGGTCGGTTTTCCCCACGCGGAGGCCGTGGCCGAGGCCTTGGGGCTTGCGTACTGGTCACCACTACTCGCCCCACGGGTGCTCCGCCAAGACGTATGGACGTGGGCCTTGCTTCTCGAACGAGTTGAGCCGGGCATCCCGCTCTCTCGTGCACCACTCGCGACGCCAGAGGCGCTCGAGTCGGCGTCACAGCTCCTCGCTCGGCTCCACGGGACTCGCGCTCCCGCGGGCGTGCCATCCATCACTGACATCGTGGGCGGCTGGCTGACGAATGCGCAGGCGGGCTCGAGGCTCGACATCCCCTCCGCGGACCGAGATCGTGTGTATTCCGCCCTCACGGATGCGCGGATGCTGCTGGACGGTGATCAGGGCCGCGCGTTCCTGCACGGGGACGCAAACCCGGGCAACATCCTGTGGGACGAGCCCGCGAACGTCTGGAAGGCGATCGATCCGAAGCCGATGATTGGCGACCCCGAGTTCGATGTGCACCCGCTTATCGAGCAGACCGGAGGCACAGCCGCCGATGCGCGGGTCCTCGAGCAGCGGATGGTCTCGGTGGTTCGCGAGCTGGAACTCGACGCAGATAAAACCCTCAGGTGGTGCATTGCGCGCTGTGGGCTCACCGTGGTGTGGGCCGGCGATGATCGTGACGTGCTGGCCCTCCGCACGGCGCGTCGTCAGCTGGCCGCCTGGAACGAGATCAGCGGCGCCTGAGAGCGTACAACGCCACGGCGCTCGCTGAGGCAACATTCAGCGAGTCGACTCCGTGATCCATGGGGATGGTGACGACAGTGTCTGATGCGTCGAGCGCCGCCCTCGAGAGGCCGTCGCCCTCGGTCCCGACGACAATCGCAACGCGCTCGGGTGCCCTCGCGGCGAACTCGTCCAACGAGACGGCGCCGTCCGCCAGCGCCAGCGAGGCGATGTGAAACCCGGCGCCGTGGAGTTGGTCGGCTCCCGCGGGCCACTCCGCGATCCGAGTCCACGGCACCTGGAGGACGGTCCCCATGCTCACTCGCACGCTGCGGCGGTACAGGGGGTCCGCGCAGCGTGGTGTCACCAGGACAGCGTCCGCCCCGAGACCCGCGACGGAGCGAAAGATCGCCCCGACGTTCGTGTGGTCGACGACGTCCTCGATGACGACCACACGGTGCGCGTGTGCCAGGAGGTCCGCGACATCGGGCAGGTTCGGCCGATGCATCGAGGCGAGAGCCCCGCGGTGGAGGTTAAAGCCGGTCAGGGTCTCGAGGAGCGCCGCATCCCCCACAAATACGGGGATGTCGTACGCGCCCACCAACTCGTCGATGTCCGCGAGCCACTGCGCCTGCACCAAGACCGATCGTGGACGATGTCCCGCGGCCAGCGCACGGGCGATCACCTTCGTGGACTCCGCGATGTAGAGCCCACCGGCCGGCTCGGCGAGGCGCCTCAGCGCCACGTCCGTGAGTCCGCGATAGTCGGAAAGCCGCGGATCGTCGAGGGTGGTGATGTGTTCGACCTGCACGTCATTCCCCCACGATTCGTCCGACACGCCACCGTACTGCCAGCGTCTCGAAACATACCCGAAAACTTTGGTGCCTAGGCTGGAGACAGCAGGAAGGACAGCTCATGACGACCCCGTCCGTCGCATCGGTGGCATCGCCGCAGGTCGACGCTGCCGTCGAGGTGCTCCGTGGGCGCACCATCGCCGTGCTCACGGGTGCTGGATTGAGCACGGACTCGGGTATTCCTGACTATCGAGGCGAAGGCGCGCCGGTAAGAACACCGATGACGTTTCAGCAGTTCCTCAGCGACCCCGACTACCGAAAGCGCTACTGGGCTGGCAGCCATCTCGGGTGGAAGCGCTTCGCTGCGGCCGCGCCCAACGCAGGTCATCGTGCCTTGGCGGATCTCGAGCTGGCCGGCATCGTGGATGGTGTCATCACCCAAAACGTTGATGGACTCCACCTTCGGGCGGGCTCACAACACGTCGTTGACCTCCACGGCACGATGGACCGGGTTCGCTGCCTCACCTGCGGACAGTATTACGCCCGGGCGAGTGTCGCGCAGCGTATCGCAGCGAGCAACCCGTGGCTTGATATCCCGGAAGCCGTCACACTCTCCCCCGACGGAGACGTACAGATCGACGACGTGGACGCCTTCACCGTGCCCGAGTGCACGGTGTGTGGAGGTGTACTCAAGCCCGACGTGGTGTTCTTCGGAGAGTTTGTGCCGCGTGATCGGTTCGAGGAGGCGCGGGCGCTTGTCCACCGCGCCGACGCGTTGATCGTGGCCGGTTCCTCCCTGGTGGTGAACTCGGGTATCCGACTCCTTGACCAGGCCAGTCGCAGAAAGCTCCCGGTGGTCATCATCAACCGCGGTGTCACCAAGGGCGACCCTCGAGCGACCGTTAAGATCGAGGCGGGAACGTCCGAGACGCTCGTGGAGCTTCTCGAGAGGCTGGCTGAGGCCGGGTAGGCATGTGGTCTGCCCGAGTTCCCGGAAGGAACTCCCGTGCTTCTGTATCTCGTGCGTCACGGCGAGACTGACTGGAATCTGGAGCGTCGCATCCAGGGCAGCACCGACATCCCGCTGAACGACACGGGCCGCGAGCAAGCCCGGGTGACCGGTCGTCTTCTGTCGAGTCGGCACTGGGACGCGATCTACTCGAGCCCACTCTCTCGTGCGCGCGAAACGGCAGAGATCATCGCTTCGGAGGTAGGACTGCCCGACCCCACGCCGGTCGCCGCCCTCGTGGAGCGGGCGTACGGCGAGGCTGAGGGTCTCGCTGACCCGGAGTTGGCCGAGCGTTTTCCCGGTGACACGCCAGTACCCGGACGCGAGTCGCGCCACGAGGTCGCGCGACGCGTGATCCCCGCCCTGATGGAGCTTGCAGAGGCGCATCCCGACCAGGCGATCCTCGTGGTCAGCCACGGTGGTGTTATCCGGTCGGTACTCGGCACGATCGACCCCACCGGCGATCACGGGCCTATTACGAACGGCTCGGTTCACAGTCTTCGCCACGAGAACGGCAGTTTTGAGCTCATTGCGTTCAACGACCCCATCGATGTCGAGTCGCTGGACTGTGGAACCGACGACCTCGATGAGCAAAACCCCATCGAACGACGTGACCAGGCAGGGGTACCCACATGAACGACTCACGCGCGGCAGCGTATGCACGTACTCTCGCGGAGCTCGGCGTGGAGATCGCGCCGCGAGAGATGGACGACAGCACCCACACGGCACAACAGGCCGCTGATGCGATCGGATGCTCGGTCGCGGCGATCGTCAAGAGTCTCCTCTTTCGAGCCGGCGATGATTACGTGCTGGTTCTCGCGTCCGGTCCCAACCGGGTGGACACCGATCGCGTCGCTGCCCTCGTCGGCGCTCCCGTGGTGATGGCCGATGCGCGCTCGGTCAAGGAGGTCACCGGCTACAGCATCGGCGGTGTTCCGCCGTTGGGCCACACGAGGACCTTGACGACCATCATGGACGAGACCCTGCTCGGTCTCCCCGAAGTGTGGGCCGCGGCGGGCAGCGCCAACTCCGTGTTCGCCATGGACCCCGGCCGCCTGGCCTCGCTCGCCAACGCCACCGTGGCCCGAGTCAGCTAGCGGGAGCGGCGAGCGACCGTCTCCTCAAGAACCGCCAGGAGTTGCTGCGCCGCGTCGGGCCAGTTGTAGCGCTTGGCCCACTCGGTCGAGGCGCGCGAGCGTCGTTCCCACTCGGCGGGGTCCTCGAGTTCGCGAACGGCGGCGACGAACGAGTCAACGCTGTCCGGGTCGAAGTACCCCGCGGGCTCTCCCCCGATCTCGCGGAAGATCGTGGTGTCGCTGAGCAGTGCTGGTGTTCCCAGCGCCTGACCCTCGACGACGGGCAGCCCAAATCCCTCGTCGCGTGAAGCAGACACCAGCGCCGTCGCCGAGCGCAGGGCATCCTCGTACTGCTCGTCGCTTGCACCGTTGAGGAACTCGACGCTCCCCTCCGGGGCGAGGCTGGTGAGGCGGGCGCGCTCGGCATCGCTGATGCGGCTCATCAGGCGCAGGCGGTAGCCGGGAAGCTGGGCCATGGCCGAGACGAGGAGATCCACGTTCTTGTAGGGCATAAACGAGCCCATGTAGACCAGATCCTTGGTCGAAGGCGCAGTGCGTACCGGCGTGGGGTTCGGTTGCTCGGTCCCGAGCAACACCACGTGCATCGGATTACGCGTCATGCGGTACCTGACCATCAGGTCACGGGTCGTCTCGGAGTCTACGAGGTGCGCGTCGGCCCGATTGAGGACCGCACGCTGAAAACCAACCCACAGGTGGTACACCCGCCATAGGAGCCGAAGGGCCTGGTTCAGATCACGAGGGGGCGTGCGATGGCGGTAGTAGATGAGGTCGTGAACGGTCGTGACGAGCGCGTACTTCCGGCCCCCCGGCCCCATCGTCTGCATGGGCGTGAAGACCACGTCTGGTTCGTACCGGTTGACGGTGCGGGCAACCCACGGCTCAGTGATGGCGGTGGGGTCGGGGCCGATCACCCAGGGCAAGTCGGGAAGCATCTCGAGCTGCCGGCGATCCGAGATCAACATGGTCACGGGATGCAGCTTCGCGAGTTCCTCGACGAGGCGCGCACCATATCGCGAGATGCCATCGTGCCGCCCGAGCCGCGTGTAGCGGCAATCGAAGATGATCTTCACGCGTGTCCTCCGGCGACCGAGCCGTCGCCGAGGAACTCGACGAGCGCCTCCGCGGCTTCCTGGGGCTTCTCGTAGTGCACCAAGTGCCCCACGCCGTGGAGGATCACGAGACGAGCGTCCGGGAACAGGGTGGCCAGCTTCTCTTGGGCGGCAACGGTCGTGATGGGGTCATTGTCGGCTCCGATGAGAAGTGTTGGCGCGGCGATCTGGGGCGCGAACATGCTGACGTCAGAGCTAATGGATGCCTCGAATCCCTCGACGACGGAGTCCCGAGTGGCGTAGCGACTGAAGTACGTGTGGTGTTGATCGTGAATCCATCGACGCAGTTTTTGGTCGCGCGTCTGGGCCAGGAAGATGCTCATAAAACGCACAACAAGCCAGCTGCGCAGCAGTGCCGCCCCGATACGCTCGGGAAGTGCGCGACCCGCACGGTAGTACAGGAGCGTCACCCGGCTCATGAACCCATTGGGGCCCGACAACGCCGGGGCGGCTATGGGGTTCACGAGCACCATCTTCGGAACGGCGAGTCCCTGCGCGACCGCGGCGGAGACGACGATTGACCCAAACGAGTGGCCGAGGATGATCGAGCCCTCGAGTCCGAGCTGCGCGACAAACGCGGACAGCCACGCCGAGTAGCCGTCGATGGTGTGGTGGTGTCCCACCAGGGGTGTCGACTCACCAAAGCCGGGCAGGTCGGGGCTGATGATTCGTAGCCCCCGTAGGTGAGCAACCACCGGTTCGAGCCCATGGTGCTCGCCGCGATAGCCGTGTACCACCACAACGGTTGTGAGGGCGTCCTGTGGACCATAGACCCAGTACTTTGTGTCGCTGCCGAGTACGGTCACCGTTGCCGAATGCACTGGTACGGCAGCGAGCAAGGATGCATACGGCGAGGGAACGGGCACGCACTCCATCCTAGGCAGGCGAGGCTGCACAAGCGCTTGCATTGGGGCTCTAGACTCTATCGATCGCACAGCCCAAGGAGCTCCATGACCTTTACCGCCCCCATTCAGTTGCCCGGCCTAGCCCTCGACCCACAGTGGTACCGGAGGGCAGTGTTTTACGAGGTGATGGTGCGGTCGTACTACGACTCGAACGGTGACGGATCCGGTGACCTCGCCGGGTTGATTTCGAAGCTCGATTATTTGCAGTGGCTGGGCGTTGATGCCCTGTGGATCCCCCCGTTCTTCCAGTCGCCCCTTCGTGACGGTGGATATGACGTGTCCGACTTCCGGACGGTGTTGCCCGAGTTCGGAACGGTGGACGAGTTCCGGGAGCTTGTGACAAAGGCACACGAGCGCAACATGCGCATCGTCATCGACTATCCGCTGAACCACACCTCCGACCAGCACGACTGGTTCCAACAGTCTCGGCAGGACCCCGAGGGGCCTTACGGGGACTACTACGTCTGGAGCGACAGCGACGAGAAGTACCCGAACATCCGCATCATCTTCGTGGACACCGAGGATTCCAACTGGGCGTTTGATCCGATCCGCCGCCAGTTCTACTTCCACCGCTTTTTCTCTCACCAGCCCGACCTCAACTTCGAGAACCCCGCGGTGCGTCAGGAGGTGCTCGACATCATCCGGCACTGGATGGACATGGGCGTTGATGGCATCCGGCTGGATGCCATTCCCTACCTGTTCGAGTCCGACGAGGGCAACGGCGAAGGAGAGCCCAAGACACACGAGTTCCTGAAGGAAATCCGTGCCATGGTCGACCGGGAATACCCCGGCCGAATGCTCATCGCGGAAGCAAACCAGTGGCCCAATGAGGTTGTCGAGTTCTTCGGCACCGCGGAGGAGCCGGAGTGTCACATGGCCTTCGACTTCCCCGTCATGCCGCGTATCTTTTACTCGCTTCGCTCGCAGCACGCAGGCGAACTGGTGCGTGTGCTGTCCGAGGTCACCGAGGAGCCCGAAGGTGCGGCGTGGGGTGTCTTCTTGCGCAACCACGATGAACTGACGCTCGAGATGGTGAGCGAGGAGTATCGCCAGGCAATGTACGGGTGGTACGCCTACGACCCCCGGATGCGCTCGAATGTGGGAATCCGTCGCCGTCTGGCGCCGCTCCTCGATAACTCACGCGCCGAGCTAGAACTCGCGCATGCTCTCTTGTTCTCGCTGCGGGGCAGCCCGTTCCTGTACTACGGCGACGAACTCGGCATGGGTGACAACATCTGGCTTCCCGACCGCGACTCGAGCCGTACGCCCATGCAGTGGACCCCCGACCGCAACGCGGGCTTCTCCACGGCGGACCCCGGCAAACTATTCCTGCCGACAGTCCAGTCGTTGGTGTACAACTATTCGCTCATCAACGTCGAGTCCCAGCTCGCGCAGTCACGCTCGCTACTGCACTGGGTGCGCCAGATGATTCACCTGCGAAAGCAGCATCCGGTCTTTGGTCTGGGAAGCCTGAAGGTCGTCGAATCCGACCACGACTCGGTGATCGCCTTTGTGCGCGAGTACGAGGGCAGCGAGAGCCAGTTTGGTGACGCGCCCGAGACCGTGTTGTGTGTCTTCTCGTTTGCGCACACTCCGGTGTCCGCGCGGATCACCGTGCAGGGCTTCGAGGGAGCGGACACCTGGGATCTCTTCGGGGGGTCGCAGTTCCCCGACATCGCGGAAGACGGCACGTTGAACCTCACACTGGGTTCACAGAGCTTCTACTGGCTGCGATTGACCCCCGCGGCACGCGGCTGAGGTTCCGGGGGTTGTCAGTGTCGGCCCCTACCCTGTGGTCATGAGCAATTGGGGCCGGATCGGGGTCTTTGACCTGGAGACGACCGGGGTCGATGTCGACACCTCGAGGATCGTGTCCGCATGCATCGCCATTCTCGATGAGAGTGGGGACGTCCTCTCCCGGTGGGATTGGCTCGCCGACCCCGGAATAGAGATCCCCGAGGGTGCCGCCCGCGTTCACGGCATCACCACGGAACGTGCACGAGCCGAGGGGCGCCCCGCGGCCCTCGTGGTGGCGGAGATCGCGCAAACCCTTCGGCTGCTGTTTGGGCTGGGGATGCCCGTTGTGGTGTACAACGCTCCGTACGATCTGAGCCTGTTGGACCGCGAGTGCCGTCGTAACGACCTCGTGCCGCTCGACGGCCCGTTCCCCGTGATTGATCCCCTCGTGCTCGACAAGGCCGTTGACCGATTCCGCAAGGGCAAGCGCACCCTCGAGGTGACTGCCGAACTGTACGGCGTTGACCTCGATGACGCCCACGATGCGGGCTCGGATGCCATAGCCGCCGGGCGAGTCGCCCTCGCGCTGGCCCGTGCGTATCCCGACGAGCTCGACATCAGCGCGGATGACCTGCACGGTCGACAGGAGATCTGGTACCGCGAGCAGGCCGAGAGCTTCCAGCAGTACATCCGCACCACCAAGGGCGACGTGGACTACGTGGCCAACGCCGAGTGGCCGCTCCGTGCCGCGGCCAACCCCCAGGCCTTCGTTGACACCCAACCGATTCCGGCGCCCGAGCCGCGGCCGAGTCTCACGGTACCCGTGCTGGATCTGTACGGTACGGGAGTTCTTTCGCTCGAGTCCCTGGCCTCGGCACCCACCTCCGCCTACGCAACGGCGCCACCGCCAACTCTGGCTCCCCGCCGCCCGGTCTCGAGTCCCGCGGTCACGATTGCTCCCGCTCGCAGGCCCACGGTTCTTCGGGTTGCCGCGGGAATTGTGACTGACGCCGACGGACGTACTCTTGTGGTTCGCAAGCGTGGAACGTCGATGTTTATGCAGGCCGGTGGCAAGATCGAGCCCGGCGAGAGCGCATTGGACGCGCTGACTCGCGAGCTGCTCGAAGAGATTGGGCTCGTTCTCGACCCCGACACAACGGAGTATCTCGGGAGCTTCCGCGCCGAGGCGGCGAATGAACCGGACACAGTCATCCGTGCCGAGGTATTCGCCGTGGTGGCACAGGGGCCGCTTGTGGCCGCCGCGGAGATCGAGGAGCTGCGCTGGCTCGACTCGCTCGACACGGCGGGTGTCGAGCTCGCGCCGCTCACTCGCGACACCGTGCTCCCCCTGTGGGTCGAGCGCCGCTCTGCGTTGTTCTAGGCCACGGGGTTTTTGCCGTCACACGAATAAACGGCCGGCACCCTAGGGTGACCGGCCGTTCGTTCGTGTAGGGCTGGGAGCTATTTGCTCTCGGGCTTGCCGCCGAATGCCTTGTAGCGCGAGTTGAACTTCTCAACGCGGCCCGCGGAGTCGAGGATGCGCTGCTTGCCCGTGTAGAACGGGTGCGACTCGGACGAGATTTCGACGTCGATGACGGGGTACGTGTTGCCGTCCTCCCACTCGATGGTCTTGTCGCTGCTGACGGTCGACCGCGTGAGGAAGGTCGCGCCGGACGCGAGGTCACGGAACACGACGGGCGCGTACTCGGGGTGAATATCGGTCTTCATGGTGATTCCCTGTGATGTCTGGATGGAGAAAGTCTGATGGCGTGGGGAAACCCCCGCGAGCCGACTATCTAGCCTAGCAGAAGGCTCGGTATTTATGCTGCGCGGGCGGTGTAGCGACCGGACTCACTGGAGACAACAAGGGGCAGCCCAAACGCCTGGCTGAGGTTCTCGGAGGTGATGACTTCCTCGATGACTCCCGACGCGTCGATCTGGCCGTCGGAGAGCAACAGGGCGTGTGTGAACCCCTGCGGAATCTCCTCAACGTGGTGGGTGACCATAATGATCGCGGGGGCATCCGCGGAACTGGCGTAGCCGCCCAGCAGGTGCACGAGCTCCTCGCGGGCGCCCAAATCGAGGCTCGCCGCGGGCTCGTCCAACAGCAGCAGCTCGGGGTCCGTCATGACCGCCCGGGCGATCTGGACGCGCTTTTGCTCCCCGTCGCTGAGGCCACCAAAGTGGCGGTCAGCGAGGTGATCAAGCTTCCACTCGGCCAGGACTCGCCGCGCCCGACGTTCGTCGACCTCGTCATAGGTCTCGTTCCACCGGCCCGTCACCGAGTACGCGGCGGTCAGGATGACGTCAACCACCCGCTCATCGCGAGGAACACGGCGTGCCATGGCCGTAGACGCGAACCCAATTCGTGGGCGCAACTCGAACACGTCCGTCTTGCCGAGGGTGTCGTCGAGCACCGTCACGGATCCAGAGGTGGGGTGCATCTGGGCCGCGGCCAACTGCAAGAGCGTGGTCTTGCCGGCACCGTTAGGACCCAGAATTACCCAGCGCTCGGCGGAGTCAACCGACCACGTGATCGAGTCAAGGATCGGGTTTGAGTCGCGAACGACGGAGACATCGGTGAGCTGGAGAACGCTGGTCATGATGGTTCCAGCCTAGGTCAGGCTGGAGTAGATGTCGGTCGTCCGACGCGCAATCGTGGACCAGCTGAACTCACGCTCAGCACGAAGCCTGCCCGCTGCGCCCATCGCCCGTGCGGCGACCGGGTCACTCACGACCTCGATGAGCGCGGCGGCAAGATCCGCCACGAAGCGGTCCGGGTCCAACGGTGTTCCCGTGCCGTCCTGGACTTGATCGATGGGCACGAGGCGTCCCGTGACCCCGTCGTCGACGACCTCCGGGATGCCGCCTGTTGCGGTACCCACGACGGGAGCCGAACACGCCATCGCCTCGAGGTTCACGATGCCCAGCGGCTCGTAGACGGAGGGGCACACGAACGTTGTCGCCTGGGTGAGCACTGCCGACAGCTCCCGCTGGCTCAGCAGACGTTCGAGCCACACCACGCCGGTGCGCTCCTCCTGGAGGGCGGCAACTCCCGCTTGCACCTCGGCGAGGATCTCGGGAGTGTCGGGGGCGCCAGCACAGAGAACGAGTTGCACCTCGGGCGGCAGCAGTCGGGCCGCCCTGAGCAGATACGGCAGACCCTTCTGACGGGTAATTCGACCCACAAACACCACCGAGGGGCGGTCGGGATCGATGCCCAGCTCGCGCACGAGGTCGAGGTCATGGACAGGTGTCCAACGCTCGAGATCAATTCCGTTGTGCACAACACTCACACGCTGCTCGTCGAGGCGGGGGTAGGACCTCAGAATGTCGCGCCGCATCCCCTCGCTGACGGCGATTACTGCCGCGGCGTTCTCGAATGCGGTCTGCTCGATCCAGCTGGACACTCGGTATCCCCCGCCCAACTGCTCGGCTTTCCAGGGACGCAATGGCTCCAGGCTGTGGGCGGTGACGACGTGGGGGATGTCGTTGAGCATGCTCGCGAGGTGACCGGCAGCATTCGCGTACCAGGTGTGGGAATGCACAAGGTCGGCACCACTGACATCCTGCGCAATGGCGAGGTCCACCCCCAGCGTTGCCAGCGCGGGGTTAGCCCCGGACAGCTCCGGGGGAACCAGGTAGGAGTAGACGTCTGGCTCGTCGCGAGGCATCCCAAAACACCGAACGACCACGTCGACATCAGCCTGCAGGGCACGAACAAGCTCGGCCACATGGACCCCGGCACCCCCGTAAACCTCCGGTGGATACTCTCGGGTGATCAGATCGACTCGCATGTCTCGACGGTACTCCACGGGGCGCTAGTGGCAGGCAACCTGCTCCCCTAGTCTTGCACCATGGCGTCACACAAGATCTTCGGAATCGTCCTCGCCGGCGGCGAGGGAAAGCGGCTTATGCCCCTCACCGCGGATCGCGCAAAACCGGCCGTGCCGTTTGGTGGTGGGTATCGCCTGATCGACTTCGCGTTGAGCAACCTCATCAACTCGGGCCTGCGCCAGATCGTGGTACTCACCCAGTACAAGTCCCATAGCCTCGACCGCCACGTCTCGCAGACCTGGCGACTGTCCGGTCTCCTCGACGCCTACGTCGCATCCGTCCCCGCCCAGCAACGTCTCGGCAAACGCTGGTTCAGTGGCTCGGCGGATGCGATCCTCCAGAGCCTGAACCTGCTTCGGGACGAGAAGCCCGACATCGTGGTCGTGGTGGGCGCGGATCACGTGTACCGCATGGACTTCAGCCAAATGATT
The DNA here is from genome assembly GCA_965279605.1 of Rhodoglobus sp. Taxonomy (GTDB): domain Bacteria; phylum Actinomycetota; class Actinomycetes; order Actinomycetales; family Microbacteriaceae; genus Rhodoglobus. Next base: position 21,526 of record CBDIIE010000014.1, on the reverse strand, counting down.
GACGCACACATCGAGTCGGGCCTCGGCCTTACCGTCGCCGCCATTCGCCAGCCGATCGCCCTTGCCAACCAATTTGGTGTCATCGAGGTCGAGCCCGATGACGCCACCAGGATCGCGGCGTTCCACGAGAAGCCCGAGAAGCCGATCGGCCTCAGCGACTCGCCGGGTGAGGTACTGGCCTCGATGGGCAACTACGTATTTGACGCCGACGTGCTCATCGACGCGGTGATCCGTGACGGCGAACGAAGCGACTCCAATCACGACATGGGTGGTGACATTGTTCCTGACTTCGTGTCGCGGGGCCTCGCCGGCGTGTACGACCTCAACCGCAACAAGGTTCCTGGGTCCACCGATCGTGACCGCTTCTACTGGCGCGACGTGGGAACCATCGAGTCGTTCTTCGATGGCGCACCAGGACCTGATCTCGGCGCTGCCGATCTTTAACCTGTACAACCGCGAATGGCCGATCTTCAGCCAGCAGCTCAATTCGCCGCCCGCCAAGTTCGTTCGGGATGCCCGTGGGTATCTCGGCACGATGATCGACTCGATCGTCTCGCTCGGGTCCCTGCTCTCCGGTGCCCATATCGAGCGCAGTGTTTTGGGGCCCTGGACCACCGTCGAGTCGGGCGCCATGGTTGTGGACTCGGTGGTGTTCGAACGGGCCAGAATCATGCCCAACGCCGTCGTGCGCAAGGCTATTCTGGACAAGGAGGTTGTGGTCGAGGCCGGCGCGTCCGTCGGGGTTGACCATGACGCCGACCGGGCACGAGGTTTTACGGTCACGGAGACGGGCATCACCGTCGTGGGCAAGGGCGTTATCGTCAGCTAGCTGCCTCCCCCGGTCCTGGAAGGCTTCACAACACGTATGTCCCGGTTTCTTGTGGTGCTTGACGTCGACTCGACCCTGATCGAGAACGAGGTCATCGAGCTCTTGGCCGCCGAGGCGGGCTCGCTGGCGGAGGTCGAGGAGATCACCTTTCGCGCCATGAATGGCGAGCTCGACTTTGAGGAGAGCCTGAGAGCTCGGGTCGCCACGTTGGCGGGGCTCCCGGAGAGCGTCTTCGCAGCCGTCGGAGAGCATGTGCGGGTGACACAGGGTGTACCCGAGATGATCGCGGGTGTGCGTGCTGCGGGCGGACGCGTTGGTGTGGTGTCAGGCGGATTCCACGAGGTTCTCGACCCCGTCGCCACGGCACTGGGGCTCGACTACTGGCGCGCGAATCGGCTCGCCGTGGACAACGGCATTCTCACCGGCGGGGCTCGAGGGGCCCATCATTGACGCCGAGGCCAAGGCCACCACACTCAGAGAGTGGGCGTCGGACTCGAACGTGCCGCTGTCGGCAACGGTTGCCGTCGGTGATGGTGCCAACGACCTCCCGATGATGGCGATCTCGGGCCTCGCCGTGGGGTTCGACGCTAAGGCGCCCGTCCGTGACCTCGCTGGCGTTCTTATCGACGTACGAGACCTCAAGCCAGGTTCTTCCGCTTCTCGGCCTGCGCGGCTAGGCCTAGTGCCCCATCCCCAGACCACCGTCAACGGGGATGACTGCACCGGAGATGTACGCTGCGTCGTCGCTCGCGAGCCACGTGATGACCTTGGCCACCTCGGTGGCGCTGGCGAATCGACCGGCGGGAATCTGCTGCTTGTAGGCATCCTGCTGCTCCGCCGGCAGCTCCGCCGTCATGTCGGTCTCGATGAAGCCCGGTGCCACGACGTTGGCCGTGATTCCGCGCCCACCTAGCTCGCGAGTGAGGGAACGTGCCATCCCAATAAGACCACTCTTGGATGCCGAGTAGTTCACCTGGCCTGCGGAGCCCAAGAGCCCCACCACACTCGAGACGAGGATGACGCGTCCAAACCGCGCCTTCAGCATCCCCTTGGATGCCCGCTTAACCACCCGGAACGCGCCGCTGAGGTTGGTGTCAATAACGGAGGTGAAATCGTCTTCGCTCATCCGGAGCAGAAGGGTGTCCTTCGTGATGCCCGCGTTGGCAACCACGACCTCGACGGCACCAAGTTTCTCCTCGACCTCAGTGAACGCGGCGTCAATGCTCGCGCCATCGGTGACGTCCGCGATGACAGTGAGCGTTCCCTCGGGCCCCTGGCCGGATCGCGCCGTGACCGCAACGCGGTGCCCCTGCGCGACAAACTCTTCGGCAATGGCGCGTCCGATGCCACGATTTCCGCCGGTGATCAACACTGTCCTGGGCTCTGTCATGCGCACCAGCCTATAGTCGCCGCCCGGCGACGTAGGCCTGGTGGTGCTTGCTGTGGTGAAGCTCCATGATCGTCGCACTGATGCTCGGCGCGAGGGCCGAGTAGTCGTACGGGAGTTCGGGAAGGGTGTATTCAGCCATCGTTTTCTCCTACCAATAGGCCCCGAAGAACACGGTTGATGACCGCGCCGGGGAGACATTTCCAGTCTAGTCACCCCAACCGGGAGCCTCCCGCGAACCTTCCCAGCCTGCGATTACTCGTCGAGATCGGGGGGAAGATTCGCGTCGGTGCCGGGAATGCCGAGATCGGATGCGCGCTTGTCGGCCATCGCGAGCAGGCGCCGGATGCGGCCGGCGACAGCGTCCTTCGTCATGGGCGGGTCGGCGTGGTGGCCCAGCTCGTCGAGGCTCGAATCGCGGAACCGCAGGCGCAACTCCCCCGCGTACTGCAGGTGCTTGGGAACGTCACCGTCGAGGATCTCGAGCGCGCGCTCGACCCGCGCGCATGCGGCGACGGCGGCCTGCGCGCTCCGGCGGAGGTTGGCGTCGTCGAAGTTCACGAGACGGTTTCGCCGTCGCGCGCACCTCTCGGCGCTGGCGCATCTCGTTCCACGCCTCCACGCTGCGCTCGGCGCCCATGAGCACGAGCATCGCGCCGATCGCCTCACCGTCGCGCACGACAACGCGGTGCACGCCGCGCACTTCGCGGGCCTTCGCTGCAATCTTGAGCCGGCCCGCGGCACCCACAAGCGCCATGGCGGCCTCGTTGCCGGGGCAGGTGACCTCGAGGGCAGCGGATCGGCCCGGTCGGTGAGGGTGCCGGCGGCGAGGAACGCTCCGCGCCAGACGGCAGCGAGCTCTTCGCGGCTGCCTGTCGTCAGGCGGTTGGGGAGCCCACGGATGGGGCGGCGCCGGGCATCCAGCAACCCCGTCTGCCGTGCCAGGGTCTCGCCGCCGTCGAGCACGCGGACGAGGTAGTGGCTCGCACGACGCACTCCCGAGGCGGAGATCACCGAGACATCCGCGCGCACGCCGTAGAGCTCGGCGATGTCCTTGCGAACGCGGCGCGCGAGCTGCTCGGTGTCGACCTCGGACTCGACGGCGATGCGACCGGAGATCACGTGCAGGCCGCCGGAGAAGCGCAGGATGGTCGCGAGCTCAGCAGCGCGGATCGTCGTCTTGCCCGACTGGATGCTGGCCAGCTCGTCCTTGACCTCGGCGGTGAGTGCCACTCGCGGTCCTCCTTCTCTGTCTGTGGGGCCGTGACGGCCTATTCGCGACCCAGGTCGCGGTGCTTAACGCTGACGACGACGCCGGGCAGGCTGCCGATTCGGGTCGCGAGCTCTTCCGCAATCGCGACAGACCGGTGCTTTCCCCCCGTGCAACCAATGGCGATCGTAGCGTGTCGTTTGTTCTCGCGCTGGAAGCCCGCGAACACGGGAGCCATGGCCCGCGCGTAGTCGGTGACGAAGTCGGATGCCCCAGCCTGCGCGAGCACGTAGTCGCGAACTGCCGCGTCCTGGCCGCTGAGCGACTTGAGTTCGGGGATCCAGAACGGGTTCGGCAGGAACCGGCAGTCGGCGACGAGGTCGGCGTCGGCGGGCAGCCCGTACTTGTAGCCGAAGCTCTCGATAGTCACGCGCAGCCCCGCGTCGCCGTCGGTCGAGAACTGGTCGTGGATGTCGGTGGCCAGCTGGTGGATGTTGAGATCCGTCGTATCGATGACGATGTCGGCGGCGGCGCGGATCTCGGCCATGCGCTCCCGCTCGGCCGCGATCCCGTCGAGGGTGGTGCCGTTGCCCTGCAGCGGATGCGGGCGCCGCACGTTCTCGAAGCGGCGCACGAGCGTGGCATCCGTCGCCTCGAGGAAGAGCAGCCTGAGCACTATCGAGTCGCGCAGTGCGTCGATGCTGCTGCGGACATCCTGGAACATCGCGCCGCCGCGCACGTCGACGACGGCCGCGATGCGCGGGAGCGAGTTGCCGGCGTGCTGGGCGAGCTCCACGAGGGGCTTGAGCATCTGCGGGGGCAGGTTGTCGACGACGTACCAGCCGAGGTCCTCCAGCGCGTTGCCCACGGTCGAGCGACCGGCACCGGACATCCCGGTGACGATGAGCATTTCCTGTGTCGGGCTCTCAGGCGGCATGGTTCGTCAAGACTACCGGTGTCGTTATCGCTGCAAAGTTTCGACGACGACCTGGGCGAGCTGCGGACCGATTCCGCGCACCTCGGCGATGGCCGCGGCATCCGCGCCCTTGAGCCTAGAGACCGAGCCGAAGTGCTTGAGCAGCTCGCGCACGCGCGACGGGCCGAGACCGGGGATCTCCCCGAGCACCGACTGGATGTCGTTGCGCCGCTTCTGGCGCTGGTAGCTGATCGCGAACCGGTGCGCCTCGTCACGGATGCGCTGGATGAGGAACAGTGCATCGCTGTTGCGCGGCAGGATCACCGGGTAGTCGGAGTCGGGGAGCCAGATCTCCTCGAGGCGCTTGGCAATGCCCGCGAGCTGGATGCCCGTCACCCCGGCCTCATCGAGCGCCCGCTTCGCGGCCGCGACCTGCGGCTGGCCGCCGTCGACGATGAGGAGCTGCGGCGGGTAGGCGAACTTCTTGCGGCGCTTCTCCTCGGCCTGGCCGGGATCGTCGATCAGGGCCGGGACATCGTCTTTCAGGTAAGCGAGTCGCCGGGTCAGCACCTGGTGGATCGACTCGGTGTCGTCCGTCGACTCGGGGATGCTGAAGCGCCGGTACTGGTCTTTCCGGGGCAGCCCGTCTTCGAACACCACCATCGACGCGACGATGTTCGTGCCACTCAGGTGCGAGACGTCGTAGCACTCCATGCGGAGCGGTGCCTCGTCCATCCCGAGCGCTTCCTGGATATCGGAGAGCGCCTGCGACCGTGCCACGAAGTCGCCGCTGCGTCGCGTCTTGTAGAGAATCAGCGCGTTCTGCGCGTTCTGGGCGACGGTGAGGGCGAGCGCCGCCTTGTCGCCGCGCTTCGCGACGCCGAGCTTCACGCGCGATCCGGGACCGCGCAACTCCCCCAGCCATCGCTCGAGCGCGGGGCCGTCCTCGGGCACCGCCGGGACGTACACGTCGCGCGGAGGCACCGAATCCTCGTAGGCGTTCTGCAGGACGGATTCCACGAGCTCGGGCAGTTCGAGGTCCAGCTCCTTGTCTACCACCCAGCTGCGGACACCGCGGATACGCCCGCCGCGCACGATGAACTGCTGGACGGCGGCCGCGAGCTCGTCGTGGGCGATGCCGAAGAGATCCGCATCCACCTCCTCGTCGAGCACGACGGCGTTCTTGGCGAGGGCGGTCTCCATGGCCTGGATCTGGTCGCGGTACTTGGCCGCCGACTCGTAGTCCTGGGCGGCAGCGGCATCCTTCATCCGCTTGGTGATGGTCGTGACGTAGCGGGAGTCGTTGCCCGCCATGAAGCTCGCGAAGTCGAGGGCTATCGACTTGTGCTCCTCGAGGGTCACGCGCTTCACGCACGGCGCCGCGCACTTGCCGATGTCCCCCAGCAGGCACGGCCTGCCGGTCTGCTGGGCGCGCTTGTACGTCGAGTCCGAGCAACTGCGCATCGGGAACGCCTTGAGCATGATGTCGACGGTCTCGCGGATCGCCCACGCCCTGCTGTACGGCCCGAAGTATCGCGCATTCGGGATGCCCTTGTTGCGCGTCACCATCACGCGCGGAACCGGGTCGCCCAGTGTGATCGCGAGGTACGGATACGACTTGTCATCCTTGTACTGCACGTTGAAGGGCGGATCGAACTCCTTGATCCACGTGTACTCGAGCTGCAGGGCCTCGAAGTCGTTGCCCACGACCGTCCACTCGACGGATGAGGCGGTGAGCACCATGCGGCGCGTGCGATCGTGCAACGTCGCGAGCGGGGCGAAGTAGTTGCTCAGGCGCTGCCGGAGGTTCTTCGCCTTGCCGACGTAGAGCACGCGGGAGGAGGCATCCCGGAATCGGTAGACGCCCGCCTGCTGCGGTATCTCGCCCGCCTTCGGGCGCCAGCTGACGGTCGCAGCCATCAGACCCGCGTGCCCTCCAGGACTTCCTTGAGGAAGATGCCCGTGTGGCTGCCCTTGACCTTGGCCAGTTGCTCGGGCGTGCCGATCGAGAGCACCTCGCCGCCGCCGGCGCCGCCCTCGGGGCCGAGGTCGATGAGCCAGTCTGCGGACTTGATGACGTCGAGGTTGTGCTCGATGACGATCACGGTGTTGCCCTTGTCGACGAGGCCGTTGAGCACCATGAGGAGCTTGCGCACATCCTCGAAGTGCAGGCCCGTGGTCGGCTCGTTCAAGCACGTAGATGCTGCGGCCCATGGAGCGCCGCTGCAGCTCGGTCGCGAGTTTGACGCGCTGCGCCTCGCCGCCCGAGAGGGTCGTCGCGCTCTGGCCGAGGCGCACGTAGCCGAGCCCGACTTCCTCGAGGGTCTTGAGGTAGCGGTGGATCGACGAGATCGCCTCGAAGAACTCCGCGGCCTCGCTGATCGGCATGTCGAGAACTTCGGCGATGTTCTTCGACTTGTACTTCACGGCCAGGGTCTCCCGGTTGTAGCGCGCTCCCCCGCACACCTCGCACGCGACGTAGACGTCGGGCAGGAAGTTCATCTCGATCTTGATCGTGCCGTCGCCCGAGCAGTTCTCGCAGCGGCCGCCCTTGACGTTGAAGCTGAACCGGCCGGGGAGGTAACCGCGCGCCTTGGCGTCGGCCGTCTCCGAGAACAGGGTGCGGATCTTGTCGAATACGCCCGTGTAGGTGGCGGGGTTCGAGCGCGGGGTGCGACCGATCGGCGCCTGGTCGACGTGCACTACCTTGTCGAGGTCGTCGAGACCCGTGACACGCGTGTGCTTGCCGGGGATCTGGCGGGCCCCGTTGAGCCCGTTCGCGAGAACCTTGTAGAGGATGTCGTTGACGAGGCTCGATTTGCCCGAGCCGCTCACTCCAGTGACCGCCGTGAGCACGCCGAGCGGGAATCCGACAGTCACGTTCTTGAGGTTGTTGGCACGTGCGCCCTCGACGACCACCTGGCGCTTCGTGTCGATAGCGCGACGCTTCTTGGGCGTCGCGATCGACTTGCGACCGGAAAGATAGTCACCCGTGATCGACGCGGTGTTCGCGATCAGGTCTTCGTACGAGCCCGAGTGAACGACAACACCGCCGTGCTCCCCCGCGCCCGGACCGATATCGACGATCCAGTCGGCGGTGCGGATCGTGTCCTCGTCGTGCTCGACGACGATGAGCGTGTTGCCCAGGTTTTTGAGCTTGACGAGCGTCTCGATGAGACGTCGGTTGTCGCGCTGGTGCAAACCGATGCTCGGTTCATCCAGCACGTAGAGCACGCCGGTGAGACCCGACCCGATCTGGGTGGCGAGACGGATGCGCTGCGCCTCCCCACCGCTGAGGGTCGCCGCTGCACGCATGAGGTCGAGATAGCTCAAGCCGACCTCGATGAGGAACTCGAGCCGAAGCCGGATCTCGCGGAGCACCTGCGCGGCGATCTTCGCGTCGCGCGCCGAGAGCTCGAGCTTCTGCATGAACTCGTGGGCTTTGACGAGGCTAAGCTCGCAGACATCCGCGATGCTCGCGCCGTCGACAGTGACCGCGAGAACCTCGGGCTTGAGGCGCTTGCCGTCGCACACCGGGCACGGGATCTCACGGAGGTACTCGGCGACGCGCTGGCGCTGCACGTCGGTCTCCGCCTCCATGTACTTGCGCTCCATGTAGGGGATGACGCCCTCGAAGCCGGTCGAGTACTTCATCTCTCGGCCGTAGCGGTTCTTCCACTTCACGGTCACCTGGAAGTTGTTGCCACGCAGGATCGCCTCCTGCACGCTCGCGGGCAGCTCGCCCCACGGGGTATCGAGCGAGAAGTCGAGGTCCCGGGAAAGGCCGTCGAGCAGCTTCTCGAAGTAGTTGAAGAGCCCCTTGCCCTGGCTCGTCCACGGCAGGATGGCGCCATCGGCGATGCTCACGGAGTCATCGGCGATCAGCAGCTCGGCGTCGACCGACATCCGGGTTCCGAGACCGGAGCACTCGGGGCACGCGCCGAACGGGGCGTTGAACGAAAACGTGCGCGGCTCGATCTCGGTGAGCTGCAAGGGATGCGCGTTGGGGCACGACAGCTTCTCACTGAAGTTGCGCCAGGCTGCATCCCCCGTCTCATCCACGAAGTTGATCGACACGAGGCCGTCGGTGAGGCGCAGCGCGGTCTCGAGCGAGTCGGTGAGGCGGGTGAGGATGTCGTCGCCAGCGACGAGGCGGTCGATGACCACCGAGATGTCGTGCTTGAACTGCTTCTTGAGCTTGGGCGGATCGCTCAGCTGGATCTGCTCGCCGTCGACGATCGCCCGGGAGTAGCCGCTCGTCGCGAGCTCCTTGAAGAGGTCGATGAACTCGCCCTTCTTCTGCGAGATGACGGGACTGACGACCTGATACCGCGTGCCGGTCTCGAGCTCCATGAGCTGGTCGGCGATCTGCTGCACGGTCTGCTTCTCGATGCGCTCACCGCAGACCGGGCAGTGCGGAACGCCGATGCGAGCCCACAGCAGTCGCATGTAGTCGTAGATCTCGGTGATCGTGCCGACGGTCGAGCGCGGGTTGCGGTTCGTCGACTTCTGGTCGATGGATACCGCGGGGCTGAGCCCCTCGATGAAGTCGACGTCGGGCCGGTCGACCTGGCCGAGGAACTGCCGCGCGTAGGCCGAGAGGGATTCGACGTAGCGCCGCTGCCCCTCGGCGAAGATCGTGTCGAAGGCGAGACTCGACTTGCCGGAACCGGACAGGCCCGTGAACACGACGAGCGAGTCGCGCGGGACCTCGAGGTCGACGTTGCGCAGGTTGTGCACGCGCGCGCCACGCACCGTGAGCTTGCCATTGGGTGCCGACTTGCCCTCGATCGTGGCCAGCATGGAGCTCTCGTCAAGCTCTTCAATCTCGGTTATCGACACTCTGTCCATTCTACGGAAGCCACCGACATTGGCCGGACGGTCACTGACTACTTGAGGTGCCCCGCCTGCTCCATCTGCCGGAGCTCCTTCTTCAGGTCGGCGACCTCGTCACGTAGGCGCCCCGCGAGCTCGAACTTGAGTTCGGCGGCGGCCGCGAGCATCTGCTCGTTGAGGTCGGCGATGATCTTCTCGAGGTCGTTGCCGCCCTGCGCGGCGAGCCCCTCGCGCTTGAGGTTTGGAGTGGGAGCCCGCTTGCGACTCGAGTCGTTCTTGCCCGCGAGCACGGCCGCCGTGTCGCTGGCCTCACGCATGATCTGGTCGGTGATATCGGCGATCTTCTTGCGCAGCGGCTGCGGGTCGATCCCGCGCTCGAGGTTGTAGGCGACCTGCTTCTCGCGACGGCGGTCTGTCTCCTCGATCGCCTTCGCCATGGAGTCGGTCATGACATCCGCGTACATGTGGACCTCGCCCGACACGTTGCGCGCCGCGCGACCGATGGTCTGGATGAGCGACGTGCCCGAGCGGAGGAAGCCCTCCTTGTCGGCGTCGAGGATCGCGACGAGCGACACCTCGGGCAGGTCGAGGCCCTCGCGCAGCAGGTTGATACCGACGAGCACGTCGTACACGCCCTGCCGGAGCTCCGTGAGGAGCTCCACCCGGCGCAGGGTGTCGACGTCCGAATGCAGGTAACGCACTCGAACACCGTGCTCCCCCAGGAACTCGGTGAGCTCCTCCGCCATCTTCTTGGTGAGCGTCGTGACCAGCACACGCTCGTTCTTCTCCACCCGCAGTCGGATCTGCTCGAGGAGGTCGTCGATCTGGCCCTTGGAAGGCTTGACGATGATGGCCGGGTCGACGAGGCCGGTCGGTCGGATGACCTGCTCGACTATCGAGTCGGTGATGCCGAGTTCGTACTTGCCGGGCGTCGCTGAGAGGTAGACCTTCTGGCCGACGCGGGCGAGGAACTCCTCCCACTTGAGAGGACGGTTGTCGAGCGCACTCGGCAGCCGGAAGCCGTGCTCGACGAGGGTGCGCTTGCGCGAGGCATCCCCCTCGTACATCGCACCGATTTGCGGAACTGTCACGTGCGACTCGTCGATGACGACGAGGAAGTCTTCGGGGAAGTAGTCGAGCAGGCAGCTCGGTGCCTCGCCCGGCTGGCGGCCGTCCATGTGGCGGGAGTAGTTCTCGATGCCGTTGCAGAAGCCGATCTGCTCCATCATCTCGATGTCGAACGTGGTGCGCATCCGGAGCCTCTGAGCCTCGAGGAGCTTCCCCTGCCGCTCGAGCTCCTGCAGGCGCTCGGCGAGCTCCTCCTGGATCGAGGTGATCGCGCGCTGGATTGTCTGCGGGCTTGCGGCGTAGTGCGTGCCGGGGAACACGGAGACTGCGTCCATGGTCTTCACGACGTCACCCGTGAGCGGGTGGAGAGCGTAGATCGCCTCGATCTCGTCACCGAACATCTCGATGCGGATCGCAAGCTCCTCGTAGACCGGGATGATCTCGATAGTGTCGCCGCGCACGCGGAAGGTGCCCCGGGAGAAGTCGTAGTCGTTGCGCTGGTACTGCATCGACACGAACTTGCGGATGAGCGTCTCCCGGTCGATCCGCATGCCGATCTGCAGCGCGATCATGGCGTCGAGGTACGACTCGGCGGCGCCGAGTCCGTAGATGCACGAGACGGTGGAGATCACGACAGTGTCGCGCCGACTGAGCAGCGAGTTCGTCGTGGAGTGCCGCAGGCGCTCGACTTCCGCGTTGATCGAGGAGTCCTTCTCGATGAACGTATCGGTCTGCGGGATGTACGCCTCGGGCTGGTAGTAGTCGTAGTACGAGACGAAGTACTCGACGGCGTTGTCGGGCATGAGATCGCGGAACTCGTTGGCGAGCTGCGCGGCGAGAGTCTTGTTGTGCGACAGCACGAGAGTTGGGCGCTGCACCTGCTCGATGAGCCACGCCGTCGTCGCCGACTTGCCCGTTCCCGTGGCACCGAGCAGCACGACATCCGTCTCACCGGCATTGATGCGCTGGGCCAGCTCGGCGATCGCCGCCGGTTGGTCGCCGCTCGGCATGTACTCGCTGACGACCTTGAAAGGTCGAACCGACCGGGTGGGCTCCATGCTTTCAGCATAGGCAGCACCACCGACGTTAGAGGGCCTGTGCGCTACGGGCGGACGCCGCCGCCATCTCCCACAGTTCGTCTGCCTGCTCGAGGGTGTGCTCGAGGGTTCCGTTGCTGTCGATGACCACGTCCGCGATCGCGAGCCGCTCGGCGTCGGACGCCTGCGAGTTGAGGCGGTGGGTGGCCTCCTCACGGGTCATCCCGCGCAGGTCGACCATGCGCCGGATGCGCGTCTCGATGTCCGCGTGGACGACGACAATGAGGTCGTACGTGCGGGGGCGTTCGTGCACGGCCTCGACGAGCAGCGGAACGTCGTACACGCCGACGCCCTTCGGGTCCGCGGCCTCCGCGGCGGCGAACAGCTCGTTGCCGAGGGCGATTATCGCGGGGTGGGTTATCGCGTTGAGGGCCGCGCGCTTGTCCGCGTCCGCGAAGATGATGGCGCCCAGGGCGGGTCGGTTGAGGGTGCCGTCGTCGGCGATCACTTGGGGACCGAATTCCTCGGCGATGCGCGCGAGGCCCGGTGTTCCCGGTTCGACCACCTTGCGGGCCAGCACGTCGGCATCGACGACTACCGCACCGTGGCCGGCTAGACGCTGGGCGACCACGGACTTCCCCGATGCAATGCCCCCGGTCAAGGCGATCATGTACATGCCCGCAATGCTAGCCTCCGTGTAAATCGAAGGAGCCGCATGTTCGAACTGCTCACCGGCACCGGCCTGGCCGTCGCGGCAGGCCTCAACGCCTACGTGCCGCTGCTCATCCTCGGTCTGGCCGGCAGGTTCCTCGACTTCGTGCACCTGCCCTCCCAGTGGGAGTGGCTGTCGAACCCGTGGGTGCTCGTCATCCTCGGTGTCCTGCTCGTGATCGAGATCGTTGCCGACAAGATCCCCGTCGTGGATTCGATCAATGACTGGATCCAGCTCTTCGTGCGGCCCGTCGCGGGCGGCATCGCGTTCGGTACCGGGTCGAGCTCGGGCACCGCGGTGGTGCAGGATCCGGCGCAGTTCTTCACGTCGTTCGCATGGGTGCCGATCGTGATCGGGATACTCCTGGCCCTCGCCACCCACATCGGCAAGTCGGTGTCACGTCCGGCGCTCAACGTGGCGACGGGCGGTACCGCAGCACCCGTGGTGAGCACCGCTGAGGATGTCGGGAGTGTTGTGCTGAGCATCCTGGCGCTGCTGCTGCCGGTGCTCGTGCTGTTCGCCATCGCCGGGGTGATCGTGAGCTTCGTGCTGCTGTTCCGGCGCTTCCGCCGCGGTCGATCCAAGGATCTTGTTCCGATCGACTAACGACGAACGGCCCGCCTTCCGAAGAAGACGGGCCGTTCGAGGAACTGCTTAGGAGTTGTTCGACAGCTTCTCGCGAAGCGCGGCGAGCGACTCGTCATCGGCGAGCGTGCCAGCGGAGGAACCGCTGTCGTCGCTGCCGAACGAGGACGCACCGGCCGGAGCGGCGCTGCTGGTGGAGATGACATCCTCCTGCAGTGCGGCAGCGGCGACCTGCTTCTTGTGCTGCTCCCAACGAGCCTGGGCTGCAGCGTAATCCTGCTCCCACTTCTCGCGCTGGGTCCTCGAAGCCTTCCTTCCACTCGTTGGTCTCCGGGTCGAAGCCGTCAGGGTACTTGTAGTTGCCCTGGTCGTCGTACTCGGTGAGCATTCCGTAGAGTGCCGGGTCGAACTCGGTGCCCTCGGGGTCGACGCCCTCGTTCGCCTGCTTCAGCGAGAGGCTGATGCGGCGACGCTCGAGATCGATGTCGATGACCTTGACGAACACCTCGTCGCCGACCGAGACAACCTGCTCGGCGAGCTCGACGTGCTTGCCCGACAGCTCGGAGATGTGGACGAGACCCTCGATGCCCTCGGCGACGCGAACGAACGCACCGAACGGAACGAGCTTGGTGACCTTACCGGGAGCAACCTGGCCGATCGCGTGCGTGCGCGCGAACACCTGCCACGGGTCCTCCTGGGTGGCCTTGAGGGAGAGCGACACGCGCTCGCGCTCGAGGTCGACCTCGAGGATCTCGACGGTGACCTCCTGGCCAACCTCGACGACCTCGGAGGCGTGCTCGATGTGCTTCCACGAGAGCTCGGAGACGTGAACGAGGCCGTCCACTCCACCGAGGTCGACGAACGCACCGAAGTTGACGATCGACGACACGACACCCTTGCGAACCTGGCCCTTGGCGAGGTTGTTGAGGAACGTGGTGCGCGACTCGCTCTGCGTCTGCTCGAGGAGAGCACGGCGCGAGAGAACGACGTTGTTGCGGTTCTTGTCGAGCTCGAGGATCTTGGCCTCGATCTCCTGGCCGAGGTACGGCGTGAGGTCGCGGACGCGGCGAAGCTCGATGAGCGACGCGGGCAGGAAGCCACGCAGGCCGATGTCGACGATGAGACCGCCCTTGACGACCTCGATGACCGAACCGGTCACGACGCCATCGGCATCCTTGATCTTCTCGACGTCGCCCCACGCACGCTCGTACTGAGCGCGCTTCTTGGACAGGATGAGGCGACCCTCCTTGTCCTCCTTCTGGAGAACGAGAGCCTCGACGGTGTCACCGACCTGGACGACCTCGGTCGGGTCGACATCGTGCTTGATGGAGAGCTCGCGGGAGGGGATGACACCCTCGGTCTTGTAGCCGACGTCGAGGAGAACCTCGTCCCGGTCGATCTTGACGACGGTGCCTTCGATGAGGTCTCCGTCGTTGAAGAACTTGAGAGTCTTTTCGACCGCGGCGAGAAAGTCTTCAGCAGATCCGATGTCATTGACGGCGACCTGCTTGGGCGCCCTGTCGGTCGTTACGATTGTCATGTAGTAGTTGCTCCGGTATGGGTCACGCTTATGAAAAGCGCAGTGTGAAGGCCTGGACGAAATAGTTCTGTGATTCGCCCGAGGCAGGCGGATAGGACATCGCAGAAATGCGACATTCCAGCTTAGCGCATGTATAGCCTGAAGGAATGGCCCTCCCCCAGTCCTTCTCCGCGACTTTGCCGTCCTGGCTCGTCGACCTGCTCCCCTCTCTCCCGACGATTCTCGCCACCGATGAGGAACGGATGGCCCTCGTCAACGACCTCGCCGACCGCAACTGGCGCGCGGGCAACGGCGGGCCGTTCGCGGCTCTGGTGGTGGACTCCGGGACGGGCGAACTCGTGTCTGCGGGAGTGAACGTCGTGCTGTCATCCGGGCTCTCGTCGACGCACGCCGAGGTCACGGCGCTGAGCCTCGCGCAGGTCGCCGTGGGCGGCTGGGACCTCGGTGCCACCCGCGACCTGGAGCTCGTCGTCAACTGGCGTCCGTGCGCCATGTGCTACGGAGCAACCGTGTGGTCGGGAGTGCGGCACCTGACGATCGCAGGCTCCGGCCCGGAGTGCGAGCAGCTCACCGGGTTCGACGAGGGTCCGGTCACCGACGACTGGGCTGCCGAACTCGAGCGCCGCGGGATCTCGGTGACCGAGGGCGTGCTCCGCGACGAGGCCGTGGCGGTATTCGCCGCCTACGGCGAGTCGAACGCGACCGTCTACAACGCCCGAGGAACGGGCTCGCTGCGCGACTGAACTATCGCCCGCACCGCCGGCTCGAGTTCGGGATACTCGAATTCGTAGCCCGCGGCGAGCAACCTCTCGGGCACGACCCACCGGCTCTTGAGCACGAGCTCAGTCTCCGAGCGGATGAGGGCCGTACCGATCTCGAGCACCGGCCGCGGCGCCGGAAGACCGAAGGGCACCCGCAGCACGCGCCTCAGCGTCCGCATCAGGGTGACGTTGTCGACCGGATGAGGCGCCGCAGCGTTGACCGCGCCCTCCAGCTCGGGGTGCTCGCGCAGGAACTCGATGATGCCCGCGACATCGGCGAGGTGGATCCAACTGAACATCTGCCGACCCCACCGAGCGCGGAACTCGTGGAAGGTTCCCGCGGCAACACGGCCTCGTGTGCGGAACCACGGCCCATCCAGTTGCGGCCCGCCCAGACCGAACCGAACGAGCCGCAGGAGCGGGATGAGGGCGCTCCCGTCCCCGAGCACGATAGCCATGCGCAGGGCGACCTTGCGAGTGCGGGGAGTTCGGGCCGCGGCGAGCTCGCGCTCCCAGGCGGTCGCGATTCCCACGGAGAATCCCGTGCCGATCTCACCGGTCGACTCGGTCATGGGCCGATCCTCGGCGTGCCGGTAGATGGTCGCGGTCGACGAGTTGATCCAGAGCGGCGGAGGACTCGCGCAGGCCTCGACGGCGGCGGCAAGTTCGCGTGTGGTCTCGACACGCGAACGCATGATCTCCGCGCGGTTCGCCGGACCGTATCGGCAGTTGACGCTCTTGCCCGCCAGGTTGATCAGCAGGTCGCTGCCGTCGAGCAGCGCCGTGATCGCGGCGATGTCGCCCACGCGGCATCCGGTCCCGAGCGACCGATGAGAGCCACATGCGCTCCGCGCGCCCGGTAGACGCGTGCCAGGTACTGCCCGATGAATCCGGATGCACCGGCGATGACTATGCGGTCAGACATCCTTCTCCACGTGGTAGACGAAACTTCCCGAGTACTCGTACAGGGTGCCGATGAGGGGCAGATGCAGGCGCAGTGAAACGTGCTGGTGGTCCCGTTCGGTGCGTTCGACGAGGGTCACGCGGGGTGCGAGGGCACCCAGCGGAAGTCGCACGAAGCCCAGTCTCAGCGAGACACTCGTCGACGAGAGGACCAGCCCTCCGTTCACCACCTCGGCATCGAAGGTGGCCGAGACGGAGCCGTGGCGTCCGAGACGGTCGGTGAGCCCCGCGCGGGTCACGCCGATCTCGTCGGACATCACCGCCTCCCCGGCTGCCAAGTTGAAGGTCCTCGTCGCGCGAAGGGTGCCGCGGGGCGTCGGCCGGTTCGTCACCGTGAACGGCACGGCGTGCTCCCAGACCGGGAAGACGATGCCGTCTCGTGCCAGGACCGCCAGCGCTGGCCACAACCACCGGCGGGGTGTTCCGATCACCTCCAGAACGCCGTGGCCCCGCCCCACATATCCCGCGGGGATCTCACCGAAGTAGGCGCGCAGGCCCGCGTCGAGACCGGCCATACGCGCGCCGAGGACGCGCTGCCACGGCGACCTCATGAGGTGGCCGCGAGCACACCGCGCATGTAGTCGAACTCCGTCGCGTAGACGTGCGCGGACTTCACTATGAACGTCAGCGACCCGACTGGGCGGCCGAGGGATGTCGCGACCCGATGTTGCAGGTCGGCGAGCTGCACGAGATTGCCGTACCCCTTCGCGCCGAAGTCGATCGAGTGCGCGTAAACCACGAGCTCGAGCTTCTCGGACGGGATCCAGAAGTCCAGCATGCTCACGCACGGGATGTACGTGGTGTCGAGGCTCGGCTCGAAGGTCGTGATCGTGGCCGAGCGGGAGGTGGGGTCATCCGTCAGCCTGTCGATCACCCACTGCACCTGGTCGGCGCCCGTACCCGCGTAGTCGAACAGCCGGCTCGCGTAGCTCCGCGCGTCACCGAGCTCGGAGACCAGGGCGTGGTCGACGAAGTTGGCGCGCATCCAGGCGAGCCGCTCGGGGTCGGCGTGGAGGGCGATGAGCGCGTCATCCGGGTCAGGGTCGTCGACGACGAGCGTCGCGTGCGCGACCTCGAGGATGGGCAGGCCGTCGTAGGTCGACTCGCGGCCCTCGGCGAGGATGCGCGCGGCAATGTCGAGCCAGGCCTCGCCGAGGGTCGCACTCACTTCAGGAGCGTCGACTTGAGGGTGTCGAGCCCGACCCCGCCGAGGTCGAGTGCCTGCTTGTGGAACTCCTTGAACGAGAAGGCGGCGCCGTCACGCTTCTGGGCCCCGTCGCGGATCTGCTCCCAGATGCGCTGGCCGACCTTGTACGAGGGTGCCTGGCCGGGCCATCCCAGGTAGCGGTTGACCTCGAACCTGATGAACGAGTCGTTCATGTTGACGTTCTTGCGCATGAAGGCGAGGGCGTAGTCGGCATCCCATACGCCCGTGCCCTGGAGGTTCGGCTTGCCGAGGTGAACGCCGATGTCGAGCACGACGCGGGCGGCGCGCATCCGCTGGCCGTCGAGCATGCCGAGGCGGTCGGCCGGATCCTCCAGGTACCCGAGCTCCTCCATGAGCCGCTCCGCGTAGAGCGCCCAGCCCTCGGCGTGGCCGCTCGTGCCGCCGAGCTGGCGGCGCCAGGTGTTGAGCGTCGCCCGGTTGTAGACGGCCTGCCCGATCTGCAGGTGATGCCCGGGAACGCCCTCGTGGTACACCGTCGTCAGCTCGCGCCAGGTGTCGAACTCTGTGACACCTTCGGGGACGCTCCACCACATCCGGCCGGCGCGCGAGAAGTCGTCGCTCGGGCCTGTGTAGTAGATGCCGCCCTCCTGGGTGGGGGCGATCATGCACTCGAGGTCCTTGACCGGATCGGGGATGTCGAAGTGGTCGCGGCTCAGCTCGGCGACGGCACGGTCACTGGTCTCCTGCATCCACTTCTGCAGGGCATCCGTGCCGTGCAGTTTGCGGCTGGGGTCCTTCTCGAGGAACTCGATGGCCTCCTCGACGGATGCCCCGGGCTTGATCTCCCCCGCGATGCGGGTCTGCTCGTCGATCATGCGCTGGAGTTCCTCGCGGCCCCACTCGTAAGTCTCGTCGAGGTCGATCGTCGCTCCCAGAAAGTGCTTCGAGCGCAGTTCGTAGAGTTCGCGGCCGATGGCATCCTGGTCGGTCGCCGCGGGAGCGAGCTCCGTCTCGAGGAACTCGGCGAGACGCGCGTAGGCCTCGGTCGAGGATTCGGCACCCTTGCGCAGGTCCGCGGTGAGGCTCTCGGGAAGAGATCCGCCGCCCTCGAGCTCGGCAGCGCCGGTGAAGTCGAAGAAGAAGCCCAGCGGGTCGCCGTGCTTGCGCGCCTGCTGCGCGACTTCGGCAACCTGCCGACGAGCGGGAACCACACCGTCGGCGATCCCTTTGCGGAGCATCTCGATGTAGCCGTCGACGGCGCCCGAGACATTGCCGAGCCGCTTCGCGACGACCGACCAGTCATCCTCGGTCGCGGTGGGCATGAGATCGAAAGTCTCACGGATGCCCTGCGCGGGCGACGCGATGACATTGAGATCGCGTTCCTGCAGACGCGCTTCGCTCGCCTCGACCTCGAGGCCCAGCTCGAAGGAGATATCGGCCTTGGTGACCTCGTCGACGGCATCGACGGGCGTGGCTGCGGCGAGCGAGGCGAGAACTTTCTTCGCCTCCACGATGAACCGCTCGTGGCCCGCAGGCGAGTAGTCGCCGATCTCACCGATCCGGCCGGGCAACCCCAACCAGATGGCGGTGTCGGGGTCGAGGTCGATCATTGTCGTGACCCAGTCCTCCGCTATCGCGTCGATCTGGGTGGGCTTACGAGAAGGCGTCTCAGTCATCCTTCGAGCGTAGCCCGAGCCCCCTACTCCTTGTCGAGGTCGGTGCCCAGGAGTTCTGCGAGGGCGTCGAGCGCGGCATCCGCACCCTCACCCTCGGCGCTGAGGGTGACCTCTTCGCCGTGGCCGATGCCGAGCGACAGGACGCCCAGGATGCTCGCGGCGTTGACGCTCTTGCCCGCGGCGGAGGTGAGCTGGACGGGCACGCCGGCCTTGGCGGCGGCCTGCGCGAAGAGGGAGGCGGGGCGGGCGTGCAGTCCGACACTGGACGCAACGGTGACTGTCTTCTCGGCCATGGGGGCTCCTACGGTTCGATTGTTGCTTTGATGGCTTCGCCCCTCGCCACGATGTCTATCGCGTCGAGAAGCCGGTCAAGGGGAAGTCTGTGGGTGATGAGGTCGGCGACGGGCACGGCGCCCGAGGCGATGAGTTCGAGCGCCTGCTTGTTGTGGGCGGGGCTCGACCCGTTGACTCCGACGATCGTGAGTTCACGGTAGTGCACGAGGTTCGCATCGACGGTGATGGTGGGGTGGTCTTTCGCGAGTCCGCCGAACAGGCTCAGGCGACCGCGGCGGGCGAGCATCCGGAGCCCCTGCTCCTGGGCGACACCTGAGGCGGCGGCGGTGATGACGACATCCGCTCCCCTGCCGCCGGTTGCGGCAAGCACAGCCTCGACAGGATCGGCCTTGCTCGAGTCGATGGTGAGATCCGGATGCACGAGCGCAGCGGCCTCGGCGAGGCGCTCCCCGTTCAGGTCGATGAGGATGATGCGCCCAGCGCCGCGCGCCTGCGCGAGCCGCACGTGCAGGCACCCGATCGGGCCGGATCCCACGATCACCACGACGTCGCCGTCGCCCACGCGCGCGAGCTCCTGCCCGTTGAGCACGCACGCGAGCGGCTCGGCGAGGGATGCCTCGGCGAACCCGAGCCCGTCGGGGATGCGGTTGAGCCCGTCGACGCGCAGCACTTCGTTCGGGACGATCATGAACTCCGCAAACCCACCGGGGAACTGGTAGCCCATGGAGAGTTGGTTCTCGCAGATCGACGGTGTTCCGGCGAGACAGTACTCGCACGTGCCATCCGGGATCGCGGCGATGACCTGCACGCGGTCGCCCACGGCCCAGCCCTCGACGCCGTTGCCGATGTCAACGATCTCGCCGGCGATCTCGTGGCCCATGACTTGCGGCGGCGTCATGTTGGGGTGCCCGGACCGGAAGATCTTGACGTCGGTGCCGCAGGTCGAGCAGTTGCGCACGCGGATCTTGACCTCACCGGCCGAGACGTGCGGCTCCTCGGCGTCCTCGAGACGGATGTCTCCGGGGGCGTGGAAAACGGCGACCTTCAAGGGGTATTACTCGTCCTCATCCTCGGACTCGAGCAGCGCGTAGACCTGCTCGACAGTCGTGGCGTCGCGCAGGGCGGCCGCCTTGTCGGGGTCCATGAGCACGGTGGCGAGCTGCGAGAGCAGGGCGATGTGGCCGTTGTTCTTCGCGGCGATGCCGAACGCGAGGCGCACCTCGTTGCCGTCCCAGTCGACGCCGTCGGGGAAACGCACGAGCGACAGCGCGTCCGACTTGACCGACTCCTTGGCGGAGAGGGGTTCCGTGCGGGATGGCAACGCCCTCGCCCATGAAAGTCGACACGGAGTTCTCCCGGTCGATCATCGCGTCGATGTACGACGCGTCTATGGCGCCCACGGCCAGCAGTCCTGCGCCGGCCAGTCGGATCGCCTCATCCCGGCTGGTCGCGGAGGCGTCGAGGGTGATCGACGCCTCCGCGAGCAGTTCGGTGAGCGGCTTCTGCTCGTCAGTCACGATCAGACCTCGATCGTGGTGCCGTTTTGAATGGCCCTTGACGAGCGCGGCAACCTTCGGGTCGCCCAGGAACAACTGGAACGGGATGACGGGCACGTCAGGAACGACGCCCCGTGCTCGCTCCGCGAGGTTGGTCTGGGTGACCACGACATCGGCGTCGCTCGGAATGGTGGCGACGGGCGAGTGCTCGACCGTGACTCCGTTCTTGGCGAGTTGCTTCTTGAGCGTGCTGGCGAGCATCACACTGCTGCCCATGCCAGCGTCGCATGCAACGATCAGCTTCTTGATGCTGGATCCGTCGAGGGTTGCCATTGCCTATCTCCTTTGGTTAAGAACTGATCCGAGGCTACGCCGTGGCGCTCGCCTTGGACCCCTTCTTGTTTGCAGCCGACTTCTCCTGTGCAGCCTCGAGGTCGAGCTCGGCGTCGACAGCGCTCTCCTTGCGACCGAAGCCGAGGAGGACGGAGCCGAGGGCGAACGTGACCGCGGCAGCGACGAAGATGCCGATGAGGTTGAGCACGATGTTGTCCGGCGGCGACACGAGCGCCCAGGCGATGATGCTGCCGGGCGATGCGGGGCCGACGAGGCCTAGGTTGAAGATCGTCTCCCACAGCACGCCAGCAGCTCCACCGACGATGGCCGCGATGACCAGGATCGGCTTCATGAGCACGTACGGGAAGTAGATCTCGTGGATGCCACCGAGGAAGTGCACGACCATAGCGGCGGGAACCGTCGGACGGATCGCACGCGGGCCGAACAGCAGCATGGCGGTCAGGATGCCCAGGCCGGGGCCGGGGGTTCGATTCGATCATGAAGAAGATCGACTTGCCAGCCTCAGACGCCTGCTCGATGCCGAGCGGGGTGAAGACACCGTGGTTGATCGCGTTGTTGAGGAACAGCACCTTCGCGGGCTCGACGACGATCGACACGAGCGGGAGGAGCCCCGTGTTGACGAGGCCGTTCGCGAGGGCGCCGAGGCCCTGCGAGATCCAGAACGTGATCGGTCCGACGATGTACAGGCCGACGA